>JADGAV010000039.1 GCA_015231825.1 SAR324 cluster bacterium | reverse complement strand
TGAAATGATTGGTCGGGGTAGCAGGATTCGAACCTGCGACCCCCTGCTCCCAAAGCAGGTGCGCTAGCCAGACTGCGCCATACCCCGACAAACCATGAATCCTATCTTTTCTGATTTTAAAAAACAAGTGAATATTGAATTGCCCATTCAAGGTGTGCGTGAATTGATAAATTCAATGACTTTTTGCGCTACTTCTTCTGGACCGAGATGGGTGGTGTCGAGGATGAAATCGAAATTTGCCTGATCATGCATGTCGACATTATAAAGCTTCTTGAAATTCTGCCGCATGGTTTGGATTCGCTTCTGATTTGCTTCCATGGACGCTTTCATGTCCTTGGCAGCCTCGGTTTCCCGTTTGGCATTGAGAATCCGGTTTGCCATTTCCTTGGGATCACAATCAAGAAAAATCTTGATCGAATCCGGGACGAAAAAAAATCCCAGGTGGGCGTCTAAAACAAAATCCTGATTTTCTTGACCATATTTTCTTTGCGCCTCATCAACTTCATGGTCCACTTCCGGATGCCGGGAAACGTACTCTACCAAAAATTTGGTGATATCATTGAATCCATGCTTTTGAGCAATGGCCCTCATAAAATCACCCGTCCCCTTGACTTTGAGATCAAATTGTTTTGCCAGTACGTGGCGTAAAGTCGATTTTCCGGAACCAGGCACGCCTGCCAGTGTGATTTTCATGTTGTACTTTGAAAGATTCAGGCAAAAAAATCAGAAAGTTATAAAAATAGAAAAGATGAACTTAGAGAAAATTGTGTTTTTGCTCCTCCAAAATCTGTCAGCATTCGTGTATTCCATGCAAAGAAAAGCACTTAAATGGTAATTTAAACAAATGCCAATCTCCAGATTTAAATGAATATTGGAAGTTTTTGTTATTCGATGTTTTGGATTTGTTCCCGCATTTTTTCCAGTTGACCTTTTATTTCAACGACCAGCTGACTGATTGCCGCATTATTGCTTTTTGAAGCGATTGTGTTGATTTCGCGATTGAATTCCTGCAGCAGAAAATCTGCACGTCTTCCTACTTCTTTTTCCTCCAGCACGCTTTCCATGTGTTCAAGGTGAGTACGAAAACGAGTGATTTCTTCGGTAATATCACTGCGATCTGCAAACAATGCGAGCTCCTGGTGAACCCGCTCTTCATCAAATTCCAATTTTCCATCCAACGCCGCTAACCTTTCACGCAACTTTTGGTAATACAAGGGAGGTAAATCTTTAGCGATTTGCTCAATTTCATTTAGAATTGAAGTACTGATGTTCAGTCGTTCCCGAATGTCTATCATCAGCGATTCTCCTTCTTTGACACGCATAGATTTCAACTGATCAATAGCAATCAGCAGAGAATCCTCGATCAGTGATGCAAAAAAATCTGATTCAGGATCCGGCTGCGGAATTTGAATCAAATCCTGAATTTTCAAAAGATCTGACAAATTGATTGTGACCGGGAGTTGAGTGAGCGAATGAAATTCTCCAATTAAATTTTTGTATTTTTCTGCCAAATCATGGTTGAGGCACAGAGAATTGTTGGCGGCATCGTCTGACAAAACGATCGTACAGTCGACCTTTCCCCGAAAGCACGTTTTTTGAACAATTTGCTTGAGCGGCTGAAGCAATCGCTGAAAACCTGTGGGCAATCGAATATTGATGTCTAAAAAGCGATTATTGACGGTGCGAATTTCTGCACTGCATTGCCAATTTTCCCGGTGTATTTTTCCCGAGCCAAAACCTGTCATGGATACAGCCATCTGTTTTTTATCCTGTCGAGTGGTTTCAAAATAAAATGCAGATTCTGGTTGAAAATCCGCTGGGAGGGGTATGCTTATAAGAAAATAATTTCGCATGTTCAAGCTAAACACCAGATAATCGCTGCACCCGCTTCTTTCTTCTCCCTTCCTGGTGCAAAACTGCCTGTATGGAAGCGTGGAAATGATGGTTTTGAAACCTGAAATTGCCCTCTCCCTGACATTGACAAATTTTTTAAAAGCAAGTAAAGTTTTGCTGTTGCCCATGTAGCTCAGAGGTAGAGCAGCTCATTCGTAATGAGCAGGTCGCAGGTTCAACTCCCGTCGTGGGCTCCAGAGAAATTAATGAATGGTATTGTGCAAAAACGTTTCAGATTTCCAGCGATGTTTAAATTACGCAAACTGATCAAACTGCTTTCTTCTTCCCAGCACGAGGAGATAAAAACCTATAAAACTGCTTGTGATTCGTTGGTGGGAAAATACGAAACGTTGCTGAAACAAATTTCGGAGTATATGCAGGAGAATCAGCAGCCGCTTGATAATTTTGAACAAGAGGGTCAAATTCCTTCTGACAAGCTTACCGAAAATTTTCATTTAAACACGTTTTCCCTCCTTTCCATCAAAGATGAACTCACTCACATCACCCACGAATGTGAAGATCTGCTCCAGCAAGGCTCCACACAACTCTCCAACTATTCTCCTTATGAGAAAACAGTAGAGGCACTCTTGACTCAACTCAAGGAATTGCGCAAATACTCAGAACAAATCGGAGGCGCATTGGGGGAATTTGAGGACAAGCTTTTGAAAATGGAGGAAGTGCTTTCTGCAAATTCTTTGTGGAATTGATTCTTCAACGAAAAATCGGCTTGTTGAATTTTCGTCTTACCGAGTTGACTGCTATTTTGGCTGTCCCCTTTTTAAAAGGAAAAAATGAGTGATTCTGACGAGCAAGTACTGTTTGAAAAAGAAATAAGAGAGATGACTTTCGTGCTCATTGAAAACAATGCAGTGCTTCGTCGCACCATGATACGTATTCTCAAAGGCGCGGGAATTACGAAATTTGTGGAAGCAGACAACGGGAAAGAAGGCACAATGATGCTGAAAGCCAATCGAATTGTTGACGTGGTTATTTTGTCAGACCATCTGCCGGATCTGGAAAGCCGGAGATTTCTGCAGACATTTGCCCAGGACAAGAAGTATGAGGCGAGCACGATTGTTTTAATTTCTGCCAATCATGACACGGCCAGTATTCAAAAAGCTATTTCTCAGGGAGTCGATGGCTATCTCACCAAACCGTTTCCTCTTCATGTATTGAAAAATAAAGTGGAGGAGGCTATCCAAAATCGCAAGAAGCGTCTGGCTCTGAAGGATCTGCGTGTAACATTGGAAGTCCCTGCTGTTCTGTTCATAAAAAAAGAGGAATCCGAGGGAGTCTGTATGGAACTGGCCCGCAATGAATGCCAGGTGGTCGTCAGGGAAGATCCCGGTATCGGTACACGGCTTCAGTTACGGCTTTCAAAAATGAAAGAAGAGAGCACGGAGTGGTATGAACCGATCCCCTGTTCGATTGCTTCGGCTTCCAGAGTTCAAAAAGGTTTTCTTTTAAAAATTCGATTCACCCACAAAGCTTCGAAAGCACAGGGAATACTTTCCCTGATGAAGCAGTTCGCGCAGTAGTCCATAAACCATGCCTGTCAGAAGCGCGCACTCATCCCTCCATTGAGACGGTATTCTGCGTAGTCGTGCGTGTCTTCAGATACGGATTTATAGGCGAACATTGCGTGCAATCGGAAATCATGGTTCATCCTGTTAGGAAAATAGGCGGTCCCGAAAATATATTCATTCCGATCGTTTTCGATCGTACCCGAAGCAGCGTTTCGCTTTTCCACATCATAGATCCATTTTGCCAGGGGTGCGAAAGAATCTCCTTCAATTTGCCCTGAAATCACCAGCGAGGTATTCTTTTCCGTAAAGTTTTTCCGGGTACTGGCGGCAGTGCGCTCCTTGTAAGATTCCTGGTAATGATCAATCAGGTCCATTTCAACCCGGAATGACTCCATATTGATCAGCACTCCCAACGAAAGAAAGGTTTCTGAATAGGATTCCTGGGTCACAAGTCGTTTCCCGGTCGTCGAATCGTTTTCATTTTCCTGGACATGTGGAAAAAACCCGTACTGGATAACGGGTTCAATAATCCCTCCTGCATAACTCCCGTACCAGGCGAAATTATAAATCAAACCAAATTGATTTTCACTGCTTCCTGTCGTTTGATTGAGAACCTGTCCGGCAATCGATTGACCCTCCAGCATTTGAGAGAAAGCGCCCAAGTCATAGAACGCGCTCACTCCAACTTCATAGAAATGCTGAATTTTTTTTCCCAATCGTGAATATTCAAATTCGTCGATAGGATTGTGGACTCCTTCTCTTCCGCCCTGGAGAATTTTTTGTTTACCAACCCGAATTTGCATCGCTCGGGTCCATTGATACTTAACAAACCAGTATTCCAGTCCGGCCCCGGTATTGTCATCCTGAGGCTCAAAAGTTTGATTCCATCGGACTCGCAAACGGTATCCCACCTGCTCATCCATCTTTCCTTCCAAATTCAAATGTGCTCTTTTGACAACAAAACGTAATGTCGGGCGGGAACGGTTTGTGCCGTCCTGCTTGTCATTGTCTTTCCACTCGAAATCAGTGCGAAATTCTGCTCCTATCTCAGGAAGGACAGAATCCATTTCCGGCATGGAGGCAGCTTGAGCTTTCAAATTTGCTGGAATACAAAGGATTCCCAATAAAATCCCAAGCTGAAAAAAAAGTGGAAAATGCATGGATATTAAATGTTTAGAGAAAATTTTTTTTTTCAGTGAACTGCTCATAACTCCCCGTTTAATATTAATTCCATAGTCTTGAGATAACACTCGTATACCTCCTGGAGAAAACAGACGAAAATCACCCTCTGTATCGACGGTTTCGTTTTTAAAACTGTTTGAGTTTCCATGAGGGCGATCTGCGTCGCTGCTTCCAGTGGGTAGCCGTAAACTCCTGTGCTGATGGAGGGAAATGCCAGCGTTGTGAGCCGGTGATTTTCGGCCACTGTGAAACAGTTTTGGTAACAGGCCGCTAATTTTTGAGGCTCCCCTTTTGAGCCGCCCTGCCAAATGGGACCCACTGTGTGAATAACGTAAGCAGCGGGCAGCCGGTATCCTTTTGTGATTTTGGCTTCTCCCGTCATGCATCCGTTGAGCTGACGGCATTCTTCCAGCAGCTCCGGGCCGGCGGCTTTATGTATTGCACCATCGACTCCACCGCCTCCTAACAAGGAATTGTTGGCTGCATTGACGATCGCATCCGCCCTCACTTTCGTGATGTCTCCTTTTGAGATCTCCAGTTTTTCTTGCAGCACAGGCATCCTTTGTCTTGCTGATTAATTCACAAAAATGATAAGAATCCGGATAGGCTTTTCAGTGCAAATCTGCATTTTCCAAACCAGTGGGATTGAATCCCGGGTTCAAAGAAGCCCCTCTAAGGTTTTGGTCATGTTTTATGTATAGCAAGGGGTGTACCCATATCCTGTTTCCTGTTGTGAGAAATCTGTAAATTACCGAACACTTGATAACGAGAAAAATTTGATGAAGCATTTCGCATGGATCCTGAGTATCATCCTCCTATGGATTTTCCTTCAAACTTCCAATGTATGGGCAGGTCAAAAGGAAAATGATTTTGTTGAAGCCGCCATGAAGGGAGACCTTGCCCGTCTGAAAATCTTTCTCAAAAAAGAAAAGATGGACCCCAATACCAAGGATGATCAAAACCGGATCGCGTTGACCTCGGCACTGCGGCAAAATCAAAATGAAACGGCGAGATTGCTCATCGAGAATGGTGCCTCGGTAGACGTGATGATCAATCTGGTTACCCCGTTGATTGTCACTTCCTGGAGTGGGAACGTTGCGATCACCAAGCTTTTAATTGAGAAAGGGGCGGATGTGAACAAGAAGAATGATCTGGGACTGTCTCCCCTGCTGGCAGCCTCCGGAAAAGGGCATTTCGAAATCGTAAAACTTCTTCTCGACCATGGAGCGGAAGTCAATGTCAAAAATTCAAAAGGGAAAACACCGTTGAATGCTGCGCGGGAAATTTACCATGTCCCCATTTACAAGCTTTTGCTGGAGAAAGGAGCAAAAGAATAGATTTGAAGTTTTCCCTTCAATTCGCTTCCTGATTGAAATTTAAATTGATGTTTTGCCTCATTCACGTATTACTGTGCATTCAAAACAACAGTGAGAGGCAAGAAAGCAGCAAATGTTTCCTCTCTCTTTATTTGTTGAGAATAGGTAGAAAGCCACGTATGAAAGACTCGTTGAGTTATTTGGGTCCTGATGTTGAAATTGAGGGAAAGGTCAGTTGCGATGGCCCGATTCGTATCGATGGAACATTTCGTGGAATCATTGACGGGCAAGATAGTGTCACTGTGGGAACATCCGCACAAATTTTTGGAACAGTGCGCGCACAGACGCTGGTAATCAACGGGCAGATAGAAGGGGATCTGATCACTTCAGGAACCGTTGCCATCCTTTCTCAAGGTGATATTGAGGGAAAAATCTTTTCTCCGGCAGGCGGGCTATCTATTGCATTGGGGGGGATTTTTCAAGGAGGGTTGCGGACGAATCATATGCCTGATCTTCCAAAAATTGAAAATTTATTGGCGCCTCCAGAGCAAACAGCGGAACAGGCAGACGCGCTGACCAGTCCAGCATCAGAAGAATCGAGCGAGGATTCTGCCAGTCCAAAAGATGTAAAACGCAAAAAAGCTAATTAGATTTTCATCTCCATTTCCATTCTCTTTTCCATAGATTTAGGCTTCAGTGATCGCTTGCTTGCTGCCTGCAGGAGATCCGCCTGCCTTGGCGGCCTGCACTGCTTTTATAGCCTGCATTGCTTGATTTTTAATCCCTTCTCCTTCATTCCCGGCTACCTTGGAGCCCGGGGGAGTTGCTGCCTGATTCTTGTCTGCTTTGTCGGAAACCGCCGATTTTCCATTGGGGCCATAGGTCTGAGAGGACTGATTGTCTTCACCGTTCATCAATTCCACAAATTGAGGCTGCTTTAGCAAAGCAAAAACTTTTGCCATCTGGCCGTCGTCTTCCAAACCATCTTCAATCATTTTGGGGATGTCATCGACATTCTTTATTTTCAATGCCTTTGCTTCGACTGTACCGAGCAGGACCTTTTTTTCCTGATCATCAGCTTCTTTCAGGCGAGTCGTCACGGCTTTTGTAAAACTTTCAACAGCCTTGTCAGGAAGTTCATCTTTTTTGATCATATTCTCCAAACGAGAAAGAACTTTCAGATAGGTAGAAGTTTGTTCACTGGTTTTCTGCGGGGGAGATTCGGCTGCTTTTTCCGCTGAAACGTCTTTTTTGCCGGCGATCGCTGGCTTTGCTGTCTTGATCTCTTTGTTTTGTGATGCCAAAGGCTGATCTTTGCTCGAGACCGCTGTATTTTGAACTTGCATGCATTCCTCTCATTCTATTTCAATGGCTAAAAAAAGCAGAGTGAGTCCTACTGCTGAGAGAAATACAAAATTCAGGCCAAGTCCCTGAATCATGGCCATGCAGCACCATTTGCCCGGTAAAAGGATTGTGAATTCTGCTCAATTTCGCAGTGACTTTTTCGGGGGAGGTTCGGACGAGGCGCAGCGAAAGCCGACATCATCGCTTGTATTGACTGGAGAATCATCTCCTCGCATTGTCGAACGTAGATGATAGGATGAACTTTTCCATGACCCGCCACGGAGCACTTTATATTTTCCGGTTGGCGGTCCGACCGGGTTTTCGACTCTCTTTTGCGGATAAGGACCGTACCAGTCATAAATCCACTCCCAGACATTCCCCTGCATATCGAACAACTGGAATTTATTCGGCAATCGATCTGCTGATAAACGGGGACGTCCTTCAGAGTTTTCATTGTACCAGGCATAGTTCACCAGTTTAGTGACATCATTGAGGGGGTATTCTGCAAATTCTCCTGCCCGACTTGCCTTCTCCCACTCTGCTTCGGATGGCAGACGTTTGCCGATGTGCTGACAATAGTAACGTGCTGCATTCCATGAGACATAAACGACGGGATAGTGGTCGCGATTGTTCGGCGGTTTCAAATCTCCGTTCCAATCCTGGAGGTAGTCACCATCATGAAAGTGGCGCTGAAAAGTACTTTTTCTTAAAGTCGAATCAGTGATCACATATTTTAAATAGTCGAGATTGCTCACTTCACAGCGATCAATCCAAAAAGAATCCAGAAACACACCATGCGCTTTTTTTTCATCGGATCGCCCGTTGTCATTTCCCATGACAAAAACACCTTCAGGAATAAGCACCATGCCGTCCCGAATAGTGACATTCCCAATGTCCCCCGAAAAAGAGCAGGGTGATTCGATCACATCATCGTTGATCGAAGCAATATTTCCCTCTTCTGGAAAGAGCTTTTTTTCAAGGTTTCCAAGCAGATGCTTGTACAATCGAATGATGTTCGGTTCCCAATCGTTTGTCACACGCGAAATTACGCCGCGCTCGTCTCTTCCGCATCGCGTTTTTTGATCGAAACAGTTGATTTTGTTCTGAATCCAGCGCCGCATTGGAACCTGGGCTTGCTGGATTTCAAGTTCCCGCAAAAGGAGTGGTTCCAGTTTAAAATAAATTTTTTCGAACCCATCCAGATCGACCATCCCTTTTTTTGCGGCTTCGATGGTTTGATCGTAGCGTTGGCAGAATGGGAGCTGATTGCTGGAAATACTATAGTTGCGGGCATGTTCAAAAATTCGGTCCTGGTATTGTGCAAACAGATTTTTTCCAACTGCGGCTATGACGGTCGTTTCCAGTTCCGCTTTTGTTTTAAAACTGATTTTTTCAAACGGCTCCAGTTTCTTTATCCCCTGCACAGGAAAATCCTCTCTCCTTAAAGTGTCCAAAACCAGTTGATTCAATCGAAAATCTGTTGAATTTCGTCTGATGGAACAAGCTTTGGTGTCTTTTTGTTGTTTGATTCCGAGGTACGCCTGAAAAATGCGAAAACGCAGTTGAGTGACAATGTGAAGCAGCGGATAGCGTTCATTTTTTGCCACAAAACCGACAAATTCCTTGACGCTTTGTTCCCCAAACTCCTTGACCATTTTTTGAAACAATTCCTGGGGGAAAATTACATTGGGCCAAAGCAGCAGTCCGGCAAAGCACAAACAAAACAATTGTTTCATAAACAGCAATCATTCAGGTTAGCTCAAGATGAGCAGACAGGGTTTCTTGACTATTTCTTGAAAGGGGGCATTATCCCATAGATAAAGATAGAATTCGTTGATTTTTAGACTCATACATGATTTAAGAATAATAGTAATCAGGATTGATGAATTCCTTTAATTACTGATTTCCAAACAATATTAAGGAATCGGCAATTCGTTGTCAATTCTGCAAATCATCAAAAAGGCAGATTAGCACATATTTCACCGATTCCGAGACTGAACAGGAACACCCCTAAACTTTTCAGGCCTTCGGGCTTTTCCGTTGTACGAGAATTCATAAAAAATGAGATGAGGACTTTGCAAAACAGTGGTTGGCTTAAAAATTATCTTCGATTTCGCTTGAATCACCCCTTTCCCCCCCTCCGGGCTTATCTGGAATCTCCTCATCCTCTGACTGCCCGCCATGATTTTGATAAATGCCTTTACCATGTGGTTCAGGAAAATGGAGTTTTGCTGGGTTGCCCGGTTGTTGCTCCAGGCATGACAAGCCAGTGGAAAGAATGCGGATTTCCTGAAAAATATGCAGATGTGATCTTTGTCTATCTCGAAACGCTGTTTTCTGTTGCAATTCAGGAAAAGAAATTATTGAATCCGGAACAAACAAATGATGCGAAATTGCTGAAACAAGTGGTTTTAGATGTCATTTATTTTTACCTCAAACAAGATGTCGCCGATAATTTTAAAAATGAAGAACTCTATTTTATGCTGAGCAGCAACAAGAATTTTTTAAAATCTCTCACTCTGATGGAAAAGGAAATCAATAGACAAATCAAAGTGAAAAAAATGTTTTCGAGCAGCGGGCATTTACAGAATTTGTTTGGGTTTCTCGAAATTTATTATTTCCTGCAATGGCATTTCGCCTATCATGTCCAAAGAAACGAGTCGGACTCTCTTTTGCACTCTTTTTTAGAAAGGCAAATTCAGTTGAAAGAGCAGCTCATTCTGATGTTTTCTGCTCTGGTTTGGGCTGATGAAGTCGTGATGCCGGTCGAAGCACAAGTCATGCAGCAATACATTGATCAAGCCCGGCTCCCTTTAAAAATACTCCGAAAATTTCAAAAAAGGATACGCACTCCTGTGCTTCTCGAGGATCTTTCATTTTCCATTGAATCCGATTTGCTGAAAAAATATTTACTGCAGACTCTGATCCTGCTTTCGCTCATCGACAATCAGCAAGCCCCGCAGGAAGACGATTTAATCTTAAAAATCGCCATGCGGATGGAGGTCGGTAAAGAAGAGTTGGATCTGCTCTATATGGCAGTGATCGAGTTTTTTGCAGAACACGGTCACAATTTTAATGTGTTGACCAACAATCCTGCAGTTTCAAAACTGGATCAGTATGTGAGAGCAAAAATCATGGTTGCTGTGCAATCGAGCCTTGAGAACATCATGACGGAAATTCGGGAAACCGGTGAATTGTCAGTTTTGTTGGCAAAAGCCACCTCACAGCCGCTGACTGATGAAGAAAAAAGGAAAGTAAAGGAACAACTGATGGATATTGCCAAAACCGTCCCGGCACTGGCCATTTTTTGTCTTCCTGCCGGTGGGATTGTTTTGGCTGTTCTGATCAAGCTGCTGCCATTCAAGATTTTACCAAGTGCTTTCAATGAATAATCTTGAACTTTTGCATCCGACAACACTTTCATGACTCAAAGAATCTGGAATCTGCTCTATACCTGGATTGCCCTGCCCCTTCTTTTGGCCGTCCTCCGCCTTTATGCGTTCAAAGACAAAAAAGTCAAAGACAGCTTGTCCGGTCGGCATGGGCTTTGGGAGCGCCTTGATCAGCAAATTGTGCATCGGAATCTCCAGCAGCCGCTGGTTTGGTTCCATGTCGTCAGTGCCGGAGAATATCTGCAGGCGGAACCCGTCATTGAGCGATGCCTGCAGGAAGGATATGATTGTGCGCTCACCGTGAGTTCCGTCACCGGATACAAGTGGGCAAAACGCGCGCACTTTCCAAACGATTTGAAACCGCTTGTGATCGAGTTTCTTCCCTTTGATTTTCCTTTCAATATTCGTCGCATTCTCGCCATTTTGCAGCCAGCGGCATTGGTATACGTCAAATTTGATTTATGGCCCAATTTGATTTGGCAAGCGAATGCTCAGGGAATCCCGCAATTTCTGATTTCTGCTACCTTGCAGCCCCGTTCCCTCCGTTTGACTTCGGCCCTGGGGCGTTCATTTTACGGTACAATTTATGCTTGTCTTGATGCTATCTTGTCGGTCTCAGAAGAAGAGGCGCAGCGGTTCCGTATCACCAATCCTGATCATCCCAATATCAAAATTGCCGGCGATACCCGATTTGACAGTGTGCTGGACCGAAAAGAGCGGCTTCCGCAACCCGAATTGCCATCTTATGTTCAGGATAAATTTGTATTTATTGTCGGGAGCAGCTGGCCTCCGGATGAGGAGTGCATTTTTCCTGCTTTGGCAGAAGCCTTGCGGGAATTTCCGGATTTGCTGCTCATTATTGCACCTCATGAACCGACCACAGAACATCTGTCCAACACGGAATCATTTTTCAAAGATTTTAAAATTGAACGTTTCACCAAACTTGAAAAGACTCCGAAGGATCCTCCCCGGATTATTTTGATCGATACTGTTGGAGTGCTTTCCTCCCTTTATTTTATAGGAAAACTGGCCTATGTCGGCGGCAGTTTTACGACAGGGGTTCACAATGTCATGGAGCCATGTGTGATGGGGATGCCGGTTATTTTTGGCCCGGTTCACTACAATTCTCCTGAAGCACTGGATCTCCTGGAAAAAAAATTTGCATTCACGGTCAAAGTGCCTGAGGAATTTCGGGAAATTCTGTTTCGTTTGCTGCAGGATCGCACCTCATGTGAGAAATTAGGGCAAGATGCGCTCAAAGCGATCGAAGCCCAGGGAGGGGCAGCTGAAAAATGCTTTCAACTATTAAAAGAAAAGATTCAATGAGATTTCACTACGAAAAAACACCCAAATATATTCAGATTGAAACCACGATTTCCTGCAATGCAACCTGTTGGTTTTGTCCGCAAAAACATGCAACCCGACGTCCGATGTTTATGGAGGAAAAAGTCTGGAAGAAAATTATCGATGAAACCCGGGGACTGGGGGTAATTTATCGGCCCTTTATTCTCAATGAACCCTTTGTCGATAGACGAATGGCCAAGATCATCCGGTACATCAAAGAAGATGCGACGGCATCAGTTGAATTCAATACCAATGGTGAAGCCCTCATTCCAAAAAGGACGGATGAAATCATAGAAGCGGGTGTGGATATTGTGCGTTTCAGCGTGGATGGAATTGATCGTAAAACTTTCGATGAAGCAAGAGGGATCAGTTACGACAAGGTCTATGCGAACGTTGAATATTTCATCAAAGCCGCCAACGAGTCAGAACGGGAGATTCAGACTGAGGTTCGTATGATAAAATTTCCTGGAACCGAGGAAGAACAAAAAGCGTTTGAAAACTATTGGAAGGTCCGCAAGCCCACCTCGATTCTCTTTACCGAGCTTTATCGTTATCCCTGGGAGGGCCAGACTGAAGCGTTGAATCTTCCCTGCCTCAAAATCCTGGATGAAATGTATTTTTACGTTGATGGAAGAGCAACCCTTTGCTGCTGGGATTCCAAAGAACGTCAAATTGTCGGCGATGTTAAAACAGAACACGTCCTGGACATCTGGAATGGCAAAATCATGAAACACTGTCGAGAGCTGCTGGACGAGGGAAAGCGCGCCGAAATTAATTTATGCAGCCGCTGTGATGCTTACGAACACTTTGATTTTGACCGCTATTTTGCTGAACAAAATATTCAATCCCCTGTTATGGCTGAGGATTTGGGGTAAATTCAAAGCCTTCCGGTTCAATTGGACTTGCCTGCGGGGGACTATTCAAAGCATCTGCTTCACCTTCACCGGTCTCTGGATTTTCCTCAGCATTGCTTTCTATACTGTTGAAATTTATCGAATCGGATTGCTCGGCGTTTCGCAGTTTCTCTTTTTCTGTCTCTTCTTCCGGTTCCTGATTCCAAACGCTTTCTTCGGGTACCAGTTGAGGTTCCCAATCGGCGGCGCAGCGGAATCCAAGTAAAAAAGATCGGGTCCAGGGTGCCAGTGCAAATCGTTTTGCGGAACGGAGCTGGCTGGCTTCACCGGAGCCAAACAAACCTCCCCATGCGCCTCCTCTAACCGCCCGCAACGGATAGTCCGTATCAATCGGGTCTGGGGGACCTGTCAGATTGCTGCTTTCCTTTTTCTGATAAAAATCAGGGGAATACCAGTCGCGGGTCCATTCCATAACATTGCCATACATATCATAGAGCCCCCATCCATTGGGCTTTTTTGATCCGACTGCGCGGGCAGAGCCTCCATCCAGTCCCCCTGCGTTGTCCTGATACCAGGCGAATGAATCAAGCTGATCTGCGGTGTCTCCCCAAAAATATTCCGTTTCAGTCCCTGCCCGGGCCCCTTTTTCCCATTCTGCTTCGGAAGGTAGCCGCTTTCCTGCAAATTGACAGTATTTGTTCGCGTTTTCCCAATCTACATAAACCACAGGTTGTTCCGGTTCTTTTGTATCAAATCCCCCTTTTCCCCGTTCACAATCAATGCATTTGTCAAACTCGGCATTCGTCACTTCATACCTGTCAAGCAGATAACTCTGCAAATTCACCAGATGGACAGGACGTTCATCATTTTCTCCCTTAAAACTTCCCATCAAGAATTGACTTTCAGCAATAAATACCATTTTTTCAGGAATCCGGGATCGCTTTGCTCGCACCAAAGCGCCCTGGTCCAAACGGGAATCCTGATCTTCAGCAACTTCTCCTTCAAGAGAATTCTCAGTTGCTTCTGTCGAATCTTCGAAGAATGGATTTGCAGGAAGGGTTTCTGAAAAAATTGAGTTTTTCAGTAAATTCCTTTCCCGGGGAATCGAGCTTTGGGTCATGGCTGTTTCACTCCCGGACTCTGAGAGATCAGTCTGCCCCTGCCAAATCAGCTCTGATGTTGAAGCGTCATGCAACTGCAGTTGAAACTCAACTGAAGCACCCGCTAACCTGTAGGTGCCTGTGATCAGCCAATCAGCTCCCAGCAAATCGGTGAGATTTTTTCGAACCTGTTCTGGAGTTGAGTCAGGAAAGGCTTCATTCCATTCCTGACGTACAATCTGAACTTGAGAATACTCAACAACCGGGTAGACCTCCTTCTGATTCAAAAGATCAATAAGCAGCGCTTCGGCTTCTTCGCTTAATGCATCCCGATTGTTCGTAGCCAAACTGCGAATTTCCAAAACCACAATCAGGGGCTTGTCAGGATCTGATTTTTTGCTTTCTTGAATCAGTTCATCACTCAATTGGGTCAATGTTCGGGTGATATTGTTCGGAACCTGTGCATGGACCTCAATAAAAGCAAAAAGAAAAAATCCCAAACTGAAACAAATTGACTGATTGAAAAAATTCATAAGTCCCATGCAAATCACGCAAAGTCAGATCAAATCCAAATGGCAATATTCATTTCAAAAGACAGCTAAATATAAAAAAAAATTTTTTGAAAAACAATTGGCAAAATGTTGAATATTCGGGAAATTCAGGTTAATGATGAAAATAGTTTGTCACAAGAAGGTTCTGTTTGAAGCCCATGGCATTTTTGATAACCTTTCTCGAAAAATTTCTGATGGCAAAATTCAAAGCAGAATTGTCTGCGGATCTACTGAAAGAACTGAATTCATTTCTCAAGGAAGAAGGACTGACCGGGACTGCCTTTTTGAAACTGGCGATTCAAGCAAAGAAAAAACTGATTAGTCATGGATCACGATCCAAGTCGGTCTCAAAAACAAACAAAAAAAAATCTGCAGGAACCTCAGTCACCAAGAAAACCTCTCCTGCAAAAAAAACGGCTGCGGAAAGGAAGTCAGACCGTGTGAAAAAGCCATCAACGACTGGGAAGGCCGGTTCTCTGGCTCAGTCTGCTTCAAAGAAAGCAGCTCCGTTGGAAAATGCCGTGGTCAAGAAAACAGCTGCTGCAGAAAAAAAAGGCTTTGTTAGAAAAAACGAAGTCATCCCTTCAACTACAACAATATCCAGCACCCAAAAGAAAATTTTAGAAACCAACCGGAAACTTTATGACCGCTTTGTTGAGCAAGCGGGGAAAAAAAGAATGGGATTGCAGGCCTATGCAAAAAAAATCGGATTGGATCTCAAAGAAATTGAACGCATTCGCACAGAAAAAGCAATCCGCTTTGTCCCCAAACTCAAAGATGCATTAGAAATAAACAGGTAGTGCCGCTGTTAAATTTTTTGCCGGCTATATGAAACCGTGCTTAACTTTCAAGGGCCTGGTCAATCATTCTTAAACATTTTTCTTTTCCGAAGATTGCCGCAACCTGCGGGAGCTCCGGGCCGTGTTCCTCCAAGGTGATGGCAAATCGCATCGGCATCCACAGATTTTTCCCTTTAATCCCTGTCGCTTTTTGGACGGATTTCATCAGCGCAAGAAAGCTCTCCACGGTCATTTCCTCTGCCTTGCCAGCCTGTTGTTTAAATTCGTTTAGGACAATTCGGGATGATTCTTCGTGAAGCACTTCTATCAAATGGGCATCATTCAGTGTGGGTTTGTCTTCAAAAAACAGTGCCAATTTGCTTTTGATGTCTGCAAGCGTCGTCAGTCTTGACTGAACGACTTCAGAAACTTTTCTCAACTGTGAATTCTCTTCGTCTCTGTAAGGCGTTTCTGCAATATAGGGTGCCAGCAATTCAAACAAATCACCGGAATTTAAATCCTTAAGATACTGCTGATTCATCCAGTTTAGCTTTTCTCTGTCAAAAACCGCTCCGGACTTTCCTATTCGATCAAAACTGAACTTTTCAATCAATTCTTCCATACTGAAAATTTCCTGATCATCAGAAGTATTCCAGCCCAGGAGAGCAATAAAATTTACCAGTGCCTGAGGCAGGTACCCCTGCTGGCGATAATCTTCCACGGCTACGTCTCCCTGGCGTTTGCTGAGTTTGGAACGGTCCGGATTGAGAATCAACGGCAAATGCGCAAACTTTGGAGCTTCCCAATTGAAGTACCGGAAAAGCAAAACATGTTTTGGAAAAGAAGGGAGCCATTCTTCACCACGAACCACATGTGAGATTTCCATTAGATGATCGTCGACCACCACAGCCAAATGATAGGTAGGAAATCCGTCGGCCTTGATTAAGACCTGATCATCCAGTTGACTCGTTTCTATTGCAACAGTACCCCGGATCAAATCCGACATGAGCACCGTCTCATTCTCCGGAATTTTCATGCGAATCACGTGACCGGCTTTGCCAGACAATTTCTGTTGCACTTCATCTGCTGCCAAATGGCGGCAACGTCCGTCATAACGAGGAGCTTCTCCTTTGGCTTTTTGAGCATTCCGCATTTCCTCCAGAATTTCCGGAGTGCAGAAGCAATGGTAGGCGTGGCCAGCATCCAGCAATTGCTGACTGTACTGATGGTAAATTGGCAACCGCTCCGACTGACGATACGGTCCAAATTCACCCCCGATGCCGGGACCCTCATCCATTTGCAGACCAGCCCAATGCATCATCTCCAGCAAATTGTCCTCAGAACCCTCCACCAGGCGCTGCTGATCGGTATCTTCCAAACGAAAAATAAATGCTCCGCCCTGCTGTTTGGCAAACAAATAACTGAATAACGCCGTCCGCAATCCCCCCACGTGCAGATAACCTGTCGGACTGGGAGCAAATCGTAATCGAACCATACTATTACCTCTTTTCTATCTGATGTCTGTTTTTTGAAATGCTGGAGTTTAAAAAAGGACTTGCCGCGACAAGGGCAGGAGGCGTTCCAGACAAAATTGCAGGTCCCGAACAGGTTGGGGGTGGGAGATATAAATCGAACTGCAGATCATTAGTGAATATGCAAAAAGGCGGGAATGCCAAAGCATTCCCGCCCGCTATCCGGAACCGGAAGAAATTCGAGAACGTGACTTAAAATCTTCAGCCTCGTTTTGTGATCGGAACAAACGGACGTTCATTCGGACCGGTGTAAATTTGGCGGGGTCTTCCGATTTTTGCCGGACCGTTGTTCATTTCAATCCAATGAGAAATCCAACCTGGCAATCGTCCAATCGCAAAAAGTGGGGTAAACATTGGAACAGGAAAACCAAGCGCTTTGTAGATAATGCCGCTGTAGAAATCCACATTGGGGTAGAGCTTTTTCTCGACAAAATAATCGTCTTTCAGCGCGGATTCCTCCAATTGTTTGGCAATATCGAGCAGCGGGTCTTCCACTCCGACCAATTCCAGGACTTCGTCACAGTAGGATTTGATGATTTGTGCACGGGGGTCAAAATTTTTGTAGACACGATGGCCAAATCCCATCAGTCGAAAACCGGAATTCTTGTCTTTCGCTTTTTTGACGAATTTTTGAACATCACCACCATCGGCATGGATCTCCTGCAGCATCTCCAAAACGGCCTGGTTGGCACCCCCATGAAGTGGTCCGGAAAGCGCGGCGATTCCTGCAGAAATCGAAGAGAATAAGTTTGCCTTGCTGCTGCCGACCAGCCGGACGGTAGAGGTGGAACAGTTTTGCTCATGGTCCGCATGCAAAATAAACAGGACATTCAATGCTTTGGCGAATACGTCGGGAACCTCGTAATCGGCTGCAGGAACAGAGAACATCATATGCAGCAAATTCTCGCAGTAGTCGAGATTGTTCTTTGGGTATACCATTGGATGCCCGATACTTTTTTGATAAGCCCAGGCGGCAATCGTCGTAATTTTTCCGAGCAAGCGGGAAACAGCTAAACGAAGTGCCTCTTCATCTTCAGTTCCAACGTCAGGGTAAAAGGTTGATAATGCGTTGACAATGCATGATAAAATAGCCATCGGATGCGCGTTCTTGGGAAATGCATTGTAGATATGCTTCAAGTCTTCATGCAGCATCGTATGGTAGGTGATATCTTTTTCGAATGCAGTGAGTTGGGTTTCGGTTGGCAATTCTCCATTGATGATCAGATAGCTGACTTCCATAAAATTGGACTCTCCAGCAAGCTGTTCGATCGGATAGCCGCGATATCGCAAAATCCCTTTTTCTCCATCTAGAAATGTAATGGCACTCTGGCAAGATCCTGTATTCACAAAACCAGGGTCAAATGTAATTGCTCCAGTCGAGGATCGCAGTTTGGCGATATCGATTCCAACTTCGTTCTCACTTCCGATCAGAAGAGGTGCTTCAATGGACTTTCCCTGAATATCAATACGTGCGTTTTCACTCATAACCAATCCCTCATCTAAAATGTGTTGTGTCTCAAAAGGAAATGCAGGTCTATTTAAAGCCTCCCAATGAGCCTGTTACATTCCAATAATGTTTTCTTTTGATAGCGTAGCAAAAACTCCGAAATGGGGCAAGCTGCATATTCAGGTTTGCATTGGTTTTGCTTTGCAATGCTTGTCGGGAATCTCTTGTCTGAAAACGAACAAAATGCTTTCTTGCATCGGGGTAACATGCTATCAACAACTGTATAGAAAAAATTCACCACGATCAATCAGCAGGGAAATCGTATGAACACAAAAACAAAAAATTACAGTTTGAAAAATCCTTTCACTGACAGTATTGCTCCCGGTTCTTCAGACAAAAACGGTGGACAAAATGCGAATGTCCAGGCCTACCACGAGATGCTTTCCAGAGGAAAAGAACTGGTTGAAAAACCCCTTCAGGGAGGAGGACCAGCCCGGGTGAGCGTCCAGCACAACAAAAACCGGATGACAGTCTGGGAACGGATCCAGGTGCTGACCGCGGAGGTCCCCCACATAACTTTTCAAAATTGGGGTTCCGAACTGGATGGTGCTTCGATTGTTACTGGAATTCTCAATATTGATGGTCGGGATGTCGCAGTGTACGGGCATGATTTCACGCTACGTGCCGGGTCAATGAATGCCACGAATGGTGGAAAACTGGCACGACAGATATTGATGGCGGGAGAGCATGGAATTCCTTTAATCGGTATGAACGATTCAGCCGGAGCCTACGTGCCGGACGGCGTTGGGGGATTGGACGGGTATGGAGAAGCATTTGCCGCAATCCGGAAAATCAGCGGCGTGGTTCCTTCCATCATGCTGATGTTCGGATACAATGCCGGGGGAGGCGCCTATTTGCCGAGACAGGGTTCCTATGTGATTCAACCACAGGATGCCTTTATGGGGCTGACCGGACCGGGAGTGGTGAAAGAAGCGATGGGAGAAGATATTTCTGCAGACGACTTGGGAGGTCCGAAAGTGCATTCGCAGAGCGGAGTGGTGGATTTGATGGTCGCAGACGAGGTGGACGCGTTGCGGACTGCTCATCATTTGCTGAGCTATCTCCCGGATAACAACCATTCACAGGCTCCTTACAAGGCAAGTTCGGTCTCTTTGGACAATTTTGTTGATGAAGAAGCCGTCCTTTTGGAAAAATACTTTACCCATCCTGTGACAGGATTCAACACTCCGTTTGACATGCGATTGTTTTTGCAGCAGCTCGTCGATCATGGCGATTTTTTCGAGATTCAGGCCACTCGGGCCCAGCAAATGATTACCGCTTATGGCCGAATGGGAGGTCACGTCGTGGGATTTGTCGCTAACAACAGCGCTTTTGGTTCGGGAAATATTGATGTTCATGCCGCTCAGAAAGCCACCCGTTTTATTCGTTTCTGCAATATTTATAACATCCCGGTAATTTTTCTTGAAGATGTTGTCGGATACGCACCAGGTTCCGAACAGGAACAGTTGGGAATAGTGCAGGCAGGTCGTGAATTGATGGACGTGATTGTCGATCTGCGGGTTCCGCGTCTGACCCTGATTGTGAGAAATGCTTTTGGAGGTGCTTATGTTTCCTGGAACAGTTACCATGTTGGCGCTGATTTTGTCTTTGCTCTGCCGACGGCCCGAATTGCAGTGATGGGGCCTGCAGGGAGGCAATTTGTCTACAAAGACGAGATTCGTGAAATTCAAAATAATTTTCAGCAGGCCATGGAAAGTGGAAAAACTGAAAAAGAGGCCTCTGCCATACGGGATGCTTCGATGGCAGATTTGACGAAACGCTACGAACGGGAATTGCTCAATCCTGAAGAAGCGCTGCGCCTGGGGTCTGTGACCAGCCTTGTTTTTCCAGGATACAGCCGGAAAGTGCTGGGAAATACCCTGCAGTATCTGCTCAGGCACTATACTCCGTGCCCAATGCCCGGCCCCCAGAGGGAATGAATTTTATTGGGCAATCGGGGAATAATTGATGACATGAATCTGATCCGGACTCAAGGTACTTTGATCCACGGATTCGTCTCCCTGCCAAAACATCAGATTGCTGCCGTCCAGTGCCTCACAATTTTTTGCAGTCGGTGAAACCGGGAAAGTACTGGGGCATTCCGGAGTATCTGCCAAAGGGTCAAAATCTCTTCCACTGCTTTCGGTGGTGTGAAACAGCCCCAGCCAGTGACCCATTTCATGGGCAACCGTTTCCCCCAGGAGCTGAATATCCAGGACCCCGTTAATTGTGTGGGCTTCCATTCCATTGAGAACACCGTTGTAGTTGCCCACAATGCCCAATGACCCTGGAATTCCTGCAGAAATTCCCAAAGTGCCGGAATCCTGACCGGTAAAATCTTCAACAAAGAATAGATTGATCCGGTCAGCCGCCCCCATGGAAACCAATTCTGCGGTGACTGCATTTGTGAAGTTGGCACTGACGGTCGCGAATTTTTCAGATGAAACCACAGTAACCGGATCCAGTGCCACGGTTAGCCCCGCTTTTTCATAGATGGCTTTCAAGACCGCCAGGGCCGATTCCACATCGGAAGTCGAAAAACTGATTCCGGTTAAATAAGGTTTAATAGCCAAAATTGAAGAAGAGGGAGCCGGTCCGGTACGGAGAGTCAGTTTGATCGAATCATAACCGCCGAAAGCATTGTATTGCCATGTTCCTGCCGATGCAGAATGCCTGGGGATCATAGGCACCAGAACATTGCCATATCCCGCGGCAGAAATGATCAAATTGGAGAGGTCATCTCCTATCAGGTCTGTTCCTTCAGGGTTTGTAAGCGAATTGAATCCGATTGTGTAATCGGCATTGCCAGAAGCAGAAACAAGAAAAGAAACCGCATCGGAGGGGATGGTGAATGCCGTCTCGCTTCCCAAATCAATCACTTCTATGCTGCTGTTTGCAGAGGGGATCGTGGTTGAGCTTGTCTGGGTGCTCGTTGTTGTGGTGCTCGTTGCAACAGTGCCGCCTCCTCCTCCACCGCCGCCACCTCCTCCTCCACCGCAGGCTGCCAGCATCAGAACGGCGGAACACCAGATATTTAAAAGAGAATTGACTCGTTTCATGTGACTTCCTTCCTAAAAATAATTTGTTTTTGCTGAAGCAAGGTTCAGACAGAGTATAGCAGGAAACGGGGTGGCACAAGGCAATTGTTTCTCCTCCACCCGGGATCCTAATGCCTGCCAAGTTCTCCGGCGAAATGACAGGCGACCCGGTGCTCTTCAGTTTCCGAGTAATTTTTTAGTTCCGGGAATTGGGTTCTGCAAATGTCCTGAACGTAAATGCAGCGTGTGTGAAAGCGACATCCCCGAGGAGGCTTGATCGGGGAAGGAACATCTCCCTGCAGAATAATTTTTTCTTTTCTTACTGTGGGATCCGCAATCGGAATTGCTGAAACAAGAGCCTGTGTATAAGGGTGCAGGGGGTTTTCCACAATGGAGGTCGACTTGATCATTTCAACGATATGTCCAAGATACATGACAATAATTCGATCGGAAATGTGTTTGACAACAGATAAATCGTGCGCGATAAAAATGTAGGTCAACCCCAATCTTTCCTGAAGTTCAAGCAGTAAATTCAAAATCTGGGACTGAATTGAAACATCAAGTGCAGAGACCGGTTCATCACAAACGACCAATTGAGGGTCGAGGGCAATTGCCCGTGCAATACCAATCCGCTGACGTTGTCCTCCCGAAAACTCGTGGGGGTAACGGTCTTTGGCGCTCGCCGGCAGACCCACCACCTCCAGCAGGTGATCGATCCTTTTTTTTCTTTCAAGCGTCGTCCCTATCTGATGAATCAGAAAAGGTTCTTCCAGAATCTGCCGGACTGTATGTCGAGAATTGAGCGATTCATACGGGTCCTGGAAAATCATCTGCATTTCCCGTCGCGTATTTTGCAACGAACTTTGGGAGATGCTGGTGATGTCCTGCCCCTTGAAATGGATTTCTCCTGCAGTTGGATTATAAAGCCGGAGCAGGGTTCTTCCCAAAGTCGTTTTTCCGCATCCGGATTCTCCGACCAGTCCGACTGTTTCTCCCTGTTTGACGCCGAACGAAATGCCATCCAAAGCAAAAACAGTGGCAATTTGACGTAAAAAAATTCCACCGAAGATTGCAAAATGCTTTTTCAGGTCTTTCACTTCCAGAAGATATTCTGACATGCAGCGGCTCTTTGCTCAATGTGAATTCGTTTTCGCTTCAATCTCCTGCCAGCGGAAACAACTGACAAAATGGTTCTCGTGCACTTGTTCCAAAGGAGGAGAGATGGCATGACAGCGGGGAATTTGAAAGACACAGCGGTTTTGAAAACGACACCCTGGCGGCAAAGCAGTCAGTTCGGGGACGACTCCTTCAATGGTTTGAAGTTTTTCTTTGGGAGGCATGTCGAGGTTGGGGATCGACGCCATCAATCCTTTTGTGTAGGGATGTCTCGGAAATTTGAAAAGATCGAGAACGTTTGCCTTTTCTGCAACTTTGCCGGCATACATGACCACGACCTCATCACACATTTCTGCGATCACTCCCAGGTCATGCGTGATAAAAATGATCGACATCCCCGATTCTTTCTGCAGGCTCTTCATGAGCTCCAGTATCTGAGCCTGGATGGTGACATCCAGGGCGGTGGTCGGTTCATCGGCAATCAGGATCTCCGGACGGCAGGCCAATGCGATGGCAATCATTACCCGTTGTCGCATTCCTCCTGAAAGTTGATGTGGGTATTCATTGATCCGCTGTTCGGGAGCAGGAATGCCTACTTTCCTGAGCAGTGCGACCGACTCCTGAAGGATCAGAGCATCACTCATTTCGGAATGGTGCAGGTGCAATGCTTCACGAATTTGTTTTCCGATGCGATGCACCGGATTCAGGGCCGTCATCGGTTCCTGAAAAATCATCGAAATACGGTTCCCCCGTATCTTCCGCATTTCCTGCGGAGGAAGCTTCAACAAATCCAGCTTGTCTAAAAGAATTTCTCCCGAGACGACATATCCGGACGGTTTGGGCAGGAGCCGCATGATAGAGAGAGAAGTTACACTTTTCCCGCAGCCGGATTCTCCCACAATACCGAGCGTTTTTCCGCTTTTCACGTCAAAACTTACGTTTTCAACCGCATGAATCACTCCTGATTCAACATCAAAGGCAGTGACCAAATTTTTAACTTTTAACAGAACAGGGTCAGTCAAAATGTTCCTGGGGGTCTGTTTGGACCAAAAAAAGTGCGCCTCTTTTTTCAGGCAAATGCCGTTTTTAGCAATTGTCGGGTATAGGGATGCTCCGGATTTGAAAAAATTTGGGAAGAAGGGCCATATTCCACCATCTTTCCGCTTTTCATAACCAGGACGTCATGGCACAGTGACTTCACCACTTTAAGATCATGACTGATAAAAATAAATGTCAGTCCGTATTGTTCCTGTAAATTTTTCAGAAGCTGCAATACCTGAAACTGCACTGAACGGTCCAGGGAAGAGGTCGGTTCATCAAGAACAATAAACTGCGGTTTCAGGACGAGAGCCCGTGCAATCGCAATCCTCTGCCGCTGTCCTCCTGAAAACTCATTCGGATACCGGTGCCTGGTTTGCGGATCAAGCTCCACTTCTTCCATCACATCAATAATTTTTTGATCGATTTCCTCGGAGGATCCGCTGCTGTGCAGCTGAAGACCTTCGCCAATGATCTGCGCAACAGACATTCGGGGACTCAAACTGCCGAAAGGGTCTTGAAAAATGATTTGCATTTGCTGCCTCAGCGGGCGCATTTCACCTGCAGAATATTGATGCAGGGGGAGATCTTCAAAGCGAATCGACCCTTCACTTTCAGTCAATCGTAAAATAGCCAGCCCCGTTGTTGATTTTCCGGAACCGCTTTCACCCACCACGCCCAGCGTTTGCCCTTTCTTGACCTCAAATGTCAGGTCATCCACGGCTTTGACATAGCCCTGGACTCTTCTCATGATTCCCTTTTGGATTGGAAACCAGACTTTGAGACGATCAATTTTAATCAAAGGTTTGGCATCGGGCTTTGACTTTTGCGGCTCCCCTTTGGGTTCGGCCTCAATCAAAATACGAGTGTAGGGATCCCTTGGAGAATGAAAAATTGTTTTGGTATCTGAATGTTCCACGATTTTTCCCCGCTGCATCACTGCAACCCGGTCAGACACCCTTTGGACAATCCCCAAATCATGAGTAATGAAGAGGATAGCCATGCCCAATTCGTTTTGGAGTTCTTTGATTAAAGCAAGAATTTGTGCCTGCACGGTCACATCCAATGCGGTGGTCGGTTCATCCGCGATCAGGAGATCTGGCCGGTTTGCCAGCGCCATGGCGATCATCACCCGCTGCTGCTCTCCACCTGACAACTGATGCGGATATGCGTTCAATCGTCTTTCCGGTTCATTGATTCCCACTCTTTGAAGCCAGTCCAATGCGGTGGATGTCGCCTTTGCCGTATTCAGGCCCTGGTGCAGAAAAAGAGTTTCACAGATTTGCTTCTTAACCGTGTGCAATGGGTTCAGCGACATCATCGGTTCCTGGAAAATAACACTGATTTTGTTCCCGCGTATTTGGCGCAGATCCTCTTCAGGGAGGGAAAGCAGGTTTTTTTTATCAAACCAAATCTGACCCTCAGGATAAACGGCAGGAGGCATCGGGAGAAGGCGGAGGATAGACATGGCAGTGACCGTCTTTCCCGAACCGCTCTCGCCGACCAGTGCAAGGGTCTCTCCCTGGTTGATGGTCAGTGAAATTTCGTGGACAACGGGATCGAATTGATTCCCTTTACGAAAAGCGATACTCAAATTTTGTATCTCAAGCAAAGCCTGTTTCATCATGCCTTTCTAATAACTCTTTCGCGGATCAAATGCATCACGAACCGCCTCGCCGATGAATACCAGCAGACTGAGCATGCTTGCCAGGATAAAAAAAGCAGAAATTCCCAACCAGGGTGCCTGCAGATTTGCTTTTCCCTGTGCCAGCAGCTCTCCCAACGAAGGGGAGCCAACCGGAAGGCCAAAGCCCAGAAAATCCAGTGAAGTGAGGGTGGTGATGGAACCGCCCAGAATAAATGGAAGAAACGTGACTGAAGCGACCATGGCATTGGGAAGTATATGGCGAAACATGATTTGCCGGTCTCCCACCCCCAACGCTTTTGCCGCCAGCACGTAGGCAAAGTTCCGCCCGCGCAGAAACTCTGCCCGGACCACTCCAACAAGCGCCATCCAGCCGAAAAGCAAGGTGATCCCAAGGAGCCACCAGAAATTTGGCTGCACCACACTCGACAATATGATCAGCAGAAAAAGAGTCGGCATTCCGGACCAGACCTCGATAAATCGCTGTCCCAAAATATCTATTCTTCCCCCATAATACCCTTGAACCGCACCGGCAGCAATTCCAATGATGGAGGAAAAAAACGTCAAAAAGAGACCAAAAAGAACGGAAATCCTGAATCCATAAATCAAGCGGGCAACAACATCCCTTCCTTTGTCATCAGTCCCGAGCCAATTGACATCAGAGGGGGGAGAGGGAGCCGGGCTGGGGAGATCATGATTGATGGTCGTGTAACTAAACGGAATAGGTGCCTCTAAAATCCATCCTTTTTCAGTGATCAATTCTCGCACAAATTCATCACGGTAATCCGCTTCCATTTCAAATTCTCCTCCAAATTCTGTTTCTGCATATTCAACCAGGAAAGGAAAATAGAATTCCGACTGAAACCGGACAAGCAAGGGCTTATCGTTGGCAATCACTTCTGCCAGCAGACTGACGATGAACAGGGAAAGAAATAACCAAAGAGACCAATATCCTCTGCGATTGGCTTTGAATTTGTGCCAACGTTCCTGATTCAAGCGGTTGAGTTTCATAAAGCTTCCCTGCTAACGTTTCTCAAAATCGATGCGGGGATCGACGATGGTGTAGGTCAGGTCACTGATGATTCCCATCACCAAACCAAGCAGGGTGAACATGTAAAGGGTGCTGAACATCACAGGATAATCTCGTTGAATGATCGCTTCAAAGCCCAAAAGTCCCAACCCTTCAAGTGAGAAAATGACTTCGATCAGCATCGAACCGGTGAAAAACATTCCAATAAATGCGGAGGGAAATCCCGCGATGATCAAGATCATGGCATTGCGAAAGACATGACCATACAAAATATGCTTTTCCTCTACCCCTTTGGCACGAGCAGTGACGACATACTGCTTTTGAATTTCGTCGAGGAATGAATTTTTTGACAAAAAGGTGAGTGTGGCAAAACCGCCGATGACAATGGCAATGATGGGCAGCGTCAGGTGCCAGAAATAGTCGATGATTTTTTCATACCAATTGAGTTCATCAAAATTGATAGACACCAGCCCCCTTAAGGGAAACCAGTTGAGGTAGCTTCCACCCGCAAAAATGATAATCAGGAGAATTGCAAATAAAAATCCTGGAATCGCGTTCCCTAAAATAACAAGCGTACTGGTCCAAACATCAAACTTTGAACTGTGCCGAACTGCTTTGCGGATCCCGAGCGGGATACAGACCAGATAGACCAGCAGGGTGCTCCAGACACCAAGAGAGATAGAAACCGGCATCCGTTCAATGATCAAGTCAATCACTGAACGTCCCCGAAACAGGCTTTCCCCGAAATTGAAGAAGAAATAGTCCTTCAGCATTTCAGCATAGCGGAGGTAGATTGGCTTATCAAAGCCGAAGCGTTTTTCAATTGCCTTGATCACTTCAGGGTCCAGCCCGCGGGCACCACGGTAGGTGCTGCTGCTATCTCCTCCAATTGGCTTTCCGGCGTTTTGCTGAACTTCTTTTTGATCGGTCCCGGAAACCCGTTCCATCATGCCGGAGCCCGTTCCGGTGATATTGGCAATCATCTGCTCAACCGGCCCTCCCGGAGCAATCTGCACAATAAAAAAATTGATGGTGATGATCGCCCACAAAGTCGGAATTACCAGCAATAGTCGACGAATAAGATAAGCAGCCATGAAAAGTCCTTCTACCGGGAAACATTACGTTTTGGCAGCTTTTTTTCCTTGTCGGGATCAACCCACCACGTGTCGATTCCCAAGGAGTATTTTGGACGCACTGCGGGACGTTTGAATTTATCCCAGCTTGCCACCCGAAACTTGCTGATATGCCATTCCGGGATCACAAAGAAATTCCATTGCAAAACGCGGTCGAATGCACGGCCGTAGTGAAGCAGAGCTTCGGTATCCTGCTGAGCAGATTCAATGCCGTCGACCAGTGCGTCAATGGCAGGATCCTGAACCCCGGCGGCATTGTAGGTGTAGTCCAGATAGTCAGAACGCCAGACAATCTTTAAATTGGTGCTGGGATAGGCGTTGGCGGAATATCCGCGGGAAATCATGTCATAGTCACGGCTGCGCATCCGGTTGGTAAATTGAGTTGTGTCGACCTGCCGGATATTCATCGTGATTCCCATTCGCTTCAGATTGCTTTGCACCGGAATTGCGATGCGTTCCATGGTCGGACTGTAGATCAGCAGTTCAAACTCAAAAGGCTTTCCGGTTTTTGCATTGCTCAGAACTTTGTTTTTCACCTGCCAACCGGCTTCTTTGAGCAGTTTCAGGGCCGCACGGGTCTGTTTTCTGATATTTCCTGATCCGTCGGTCACAGGGGGCTGATACTCTTCTGTGAAAACCCGGTCAGGGATTTTCCCGCGCAGCGGTTCCAGAATTTTCAGTTCTTCGGAGCTGGGCAATCCTTTGGCTTCATATTGTGTGTTCTGAAAATAACTTCGAGTTCGGCGGTATTGTCCATAAAACAAATTCTTGTTCATCCATTCAAAATCCATGGCATAGACCAGTGCTTCACGAACCCTGGGGTCACTGAAAATTTCTTTCTTGATATTAAAAACAAGGGCTTGCATGCCCTGGGGAATATCATGAGGGATTTCTTCCCTGACAATATATTTATTGTCAAAATTTGGACCGGTATAAAGGGTTGCCCAGTATTTTGAAACGTTTTCCTGCCGCAGATCGAATTCACCGGCTTTAAAGGCCTCCAAAGCGACGGTGTCGTCCCGGTAATTGTCGTATCGGATGATGTCAAAATTTGACTGGCCTTTCTTGACCGGCAGATCCGCTGCCCAGTAGTCTTCGACTCGTTCATAAATAACATACTGTCCGATCTTAAAATCCTTGACCCGATACGCGGAACTCCCCAATGGGGGGGTGGTCTGCGGTTCGGAAAAATCACGGCTTTCCCAGTAGTGCTTGGGGAGAATATTCAAACCACTGGCGATAGACAGAAGCATTTCCTTGTTGCTCTCCCTGACAGAAAACCGAACTCGATGTTTGTCGAGGGCCAATACTTCAGTCACATCTTTGTAGTATTGTTTGAACTGAGGCACTCCTTTTTCAAAAAAGGTGTTGAATGAAAAAACCACGTCTTCTGCGGTGATCGGATGAGCATCATGAAATTGTGCCTTTGCATTCAAATGAAAAATCATCCAGGTGAAATCTTCCGGATATTCCACCTTTTCAGCAATCAACGCATAGCTGACTTCGATTTCATCATCCGAAGAGACCATCAAGGTGTCATAAAGGGTGCCGCTCCCTGCTGCGGCGACTCCCCGTTGGGCAAAACGGTGGAAACTGTCGTAGGTGCCGATGTCCGCCATGGTCAGTGAACCTCCCTTGGAAGCATTCGGATTGACATAGTCGAAATGCGTGAAATTTTTCTGATACTTGGGAGTTCCCCGCAATGCCAGGGCATGAGAGGTGATGACCTTCGGTGCTGCCCAAACCGATGAGCACCACAAAAGAAAAATTAAAGTCACGAATTGTTTCATATTGCCTCCAGTTAAAGGAAAAAATTGCTCAATTTACCAGGAATGTCTTGTCAATAATTGTTTCAGGCTTAAACGTTTTTCCTGAATTCATCGCCGCTTCTGTTTCCTTTTTCAGTTCTTCATCCATCCAAAACAGGCCATTGGCGAGCGGTTCAAACAGAAAACTCGCATCTCGTGTTGCCGGTACTTCGGGAAACTGCCACCAACGCCAGTAAATATTTCTTAAATAGCCGACTTTGTAGGTTGGAATAAATGATCCGATTTCGTGAATTTTTTCCTGAATCTTGTGGGCCAGTGCAATGCGCTCTTTGGGCACGATGGAGTCACGATAGCTCATGATCATCTTGTCCAGTTCCGGATCATCCGTGTTGGTGATGTTGTTGGTTTGCGGTTTATGGGCGTTGTCTGAATGGAAACCCTGCCAGTATCGAGGCCTGAAACTGGTGCTCCATGCCATCCAGGCGACATCATGCTTCTTTTCGAGAAAAGACTTGAAGGCCGCACTGCCGTCCAGGCGCTGCAGGCGCAATTCAATGCCCGCTTTTTTTGCTTCTTCTTTCAGGAGAACCAGGCGGGGAGTATGCCCGTCAAAGGAGTAGGTCACCTTGACAGAATAACGGGACTCCCCTTTGTTCCATATTCCGTCACTGCCGCGTTTCCATCCCGACTCCGTCATCAGTTCTTCCACTTTGTTGATATCAAATGTTCGCGCGCGGATCTTTGGATTGGTGTATTTCCCGAAGCCCGTGCTGTAATTTTGCAGACGGCTGTAGTCTCCACGCAGCAGACCATTCAGCATTTTGTCAATATTCATCGCGTGGGCGAATGCGTACCGGAGTTTGGCGTCTTTAAAAATTTCCTTGTCCTGATTTAAGTACAAGCCGGCAGGAGATTCGCGCTGATCGAGGTAAAACCACATTTTTTTAGCATACCCTTTTTCATAGATCTCCAGGTTTTTTGCCTTTTCGTGCCAATAAGTTGGAAAGGTCAGGATAAAATCGTCCAATCGTCCTTTTTTGAAATATTCAAAAACGGTTGTTTGATCCCGCACAACACTGACCTGGATTTTATCAACATTGTAGCGCCCTTTGTTGTTTCGCAGATCTTTTGCCCACCAGTTTTTCTTCCTTTCCAGAGTGATGCTTTTCCCTTTTTTAATTTTCTTTGCATCAATTTGATAGGGTCCGGTGTTGGGAGCAACTTTCCAATTGTATTTTCTGACGAAGTCTTTGGAAAGTTCTCCATAAAAGTGCTTTGGAGTCGGGCCAATGTTGGCGACCAGGAATAAATCAGGATCCGCTTTGGTGGTAACAACAGCAAGGGTATGATCGTCATACTTGATAACCCGGTCAATCTTTTCGGTATAGTAGTTATTGTACCAGGGAGCGACAATATGCTTTGAACGATGAAATTCCAGGGTATAGAGAAAATCATCGGCGGTCACCGGGGTACCGTCGGACCAACGTGCCTCCTGATCCAATTTGAAATACATGGTTTTCCCATCTTTGCCGTAGGCCCAATGTGTGGCCAGGCCCGGAATGATCTCCTCGGTGTTGTTGTGCAGTTCGATCAGACTCATCTGGTTGCTGCGAAGATAGCTGGCAAATCCTCCGTTGGAATCCGGTCCGACGGTTCTCAATGTCAATGGAAAAGAGGTCATATAGGTTCGGTAGGTTCCCCCTTTTTTTGCATTTGGAGAAGCAATAATCGGTGAACTGTTGTTGCTCAGCCATTTGATGTTTGCAGGCAATGTTTCTGCAAAACCGGAAAAAGGACCCGGACTCAACAAAAATGCTGCCAGCAATGCCTGTTGCAATATTTTAAAAATCATAACGTTCTCCTTGTTTATTCAAAAGTTGAATGCATTTTGGGATCAAATCCTTCTCGTACCCCTTCTCCAATAAAAGTAATGCTCACCATCACAAGGACCAAAGCAGCGACGGTTGAAGAAACAATCCATGCTGCCTGCAGATTGCTTGTCCCCTGCTGCAGCAGTTCTCCCCAGCTTGGCGTCGGAGGAGGCAGGCCGAAGCCTAAAAAATCCAAAGCCGTTAAACCCGAGATTCCTCCTGCAACCGAAAATGGGACAAAAGTTACAATCAGCGAAATCGAATTGGGGAGAATGTGATGAAAAATAATCCGGAGATTGGAAGCTCCCAGCGCTCTGGCTGCCAATACATAGTCTCTTGCTTTTTCCTTATAGGTGCTTGTCCGCATGTACCAGGTCATTCCCATCCAGCCAAAAATCACATAGATGAGGACTAAAATTGTCAGGCTGGGAACCACGATGGAGGCGATAATCATGATGATATAAAGAAAAGGGATTGAGGACCAAACTTCGATCAAGCGTTGAAAAAATAAATCAAACTTTCCTCCCCAGTATCCCATCAGACAACCCAGTGCAATTCCGATGGCAAACGTTGCCACAAGCAGCAAAATGGAGAAAATGATGGAAATCCTGAAGCCGTACACCAGACGTGCGACCATATCGCGTCCAATCGCATCGGTTCCCAGAAAATGACGGTCTGTAATTGAAGGCGGCAATGGCGGAAATTTACTTTCCTGCAAATCCATTTCGAAGGCATTGTAGGGAACCAAAGGCATGATTAGAAAATTGTCTCCGCCTTCTTTTTCAAATCGCTTCTGCAGTGCCCGGTAGTTGGTTTCATATTCATAGGGCAGCATGAAAACACTCCCCGGAATCATGGAACGGTAAGTCGGAAAATAAAACTGACCCTCATAATAGACCAGCAACGCACGGTTATTGATCCATAGTTCGGCAAAAAACGCCTGAAGCAACAGGAACACAAAAAGCAAAAAGGAATAATACCCCCGTTTGACTGAACGAAACCTTCTGATTTTTTTCAGGGTGAGCGGATTGATTCTCATTTGCATTTTCCTTATTCAAACTTGACCCGAGGGTCTACCAGCGCAACACAAAGATCAGACAAAATATTCCCCAGTAAACCTAAAATGGATGAAATCACCAAAACTCCCAGGACCACCGGATAGTCCCGTTCCACAAGAGAATCGAAGCCAAGGAGTCCCAATCCGTCAATATTGAACACTTTCTCAATCAAAAATGAGCCTGCAAGAAACAGGCTGATATTGTTTCCGAAATGAGTCGCCAGGGGGATCAGGCTGTTGCGAAAAGCATGTTTGAAAACAGCGCCTCTGAAAGAAAGCCCTTTGGCAATTGCGGTTCTCACGTAATCGGAAGCCAGGTGATCCATCAAGGTGTTTTTCATCAGAAAAGTCATGGTGGCAAAACTTCCAAGCATGTAGGCAATCATCGGCAGCACTGAATGATGAATCACATCCCATATCTGTTCCGAGGTTGTCAGTTCTTCAAAATCATCGCCAACAAAGCCCCCTAAGGGAAACCAGTCCCATTGTGCCGCGGGCCAAACAAAGAGGATAATTGCAACGATAAATCCGGGCAGGGCATACCCTGTCAGGACCAGTACCGAAGAGGAACTGTCTAAAAAGGATTTATGTTTTATTGCTTTTAAAATCCCCAGAGGGATGCAGATCAGGTAACTTAAGATTGTTGTGACTAGCCCGTAGTAAATGGAGACAGGAAGTTTATCTTTGATGATTGCCCAAACAGGATCGTAATAGCGCGTCGAAACTCCCAAATCCATGCGCAGAACTTTGGTCAACCAATCAAAATAGCTGATAAGAATGGGTTTATCAAATCCATAGAACTTTTTGAGATCTTCTATCTGTTCCGGTGAGAGCGGAGAATCGTCCGGCTGAGCAGATTGGGAACCGGATGATCCTCCGGATGTTCCCTGGTCCATTTGGCGGGCTTGCGAGATAATTCGTTCAATCGGCCCTCCCGGAACGATCCGGGTGATCGTAAAGACGACCAGTGTGATCCCCAGAAATGTCGGAATTACCAGCAGCAACCGACGAATGAAATAACTCGCCATTCAAAGCTCCTACATTGTTGAGTCTGCGATCAAAGGGGGCAGACCAAAAGATGCTTGGGAAAATTAAAGAAAAAACTTGAGCAAAGGAATTTGAACAAATTCTGGGAAGTGCTGCGATTGAGAAGCGTTCGGCTGCCCATGAATTTGACTAAAACAAGATCACAGGCAAGAGTCCCAGGCGTGGTTTTCACAGGAAATGGTACTGTTTTAGAAATCATTCAAGCAGATCCTTCATTTTTTCAATCGGCCCCAGTTTAAAAGATTCTTTTTCCTATTGCAATAGCGGATCCTCAATCGAGATCGACTTCATTGGAAGAGTGGTTTCACAATACCGGTGATTTTAAGCATCATACCTTTTCGGAAAACCCGGCTTTGAACAATTTTTTTGCTTTAATCCTTTGAACTAGGTAAGAATTGAAAAAGAATGATTGCGGTTCATCTTCAATTTTACGGAAATTCTGGTGATCCTTTCTCCCCAACAAGCACTGCAGCATGACGGGTACTGATAAATCTCGACGAAACAAGGAGAATCCATATTCTGAACCCGATGAAGTTACCATTTCATCGCCTTCGGATCTTCCTTTAATTTCCGTTATTACCATCAATTTCAACAATGCATCGGCTCTGGAAGCCACTCTCGTCAGTGTGCAGAAACAGTCCTATCCTGCCTTGGAACATATTGTCATCGATGGAGGCTCGAATGATGGCTCACTGGAGATCATTGAGAAATATCAGGAAGATCTGGCCTATTGGATTTCTGAACCCGATCAGGGAATCTATGATGCAATCAACAAGGGAATTGATCAGTCTCATGGCGAGCTGCTCAATATTTTGAACAGCGGGGACTGTTATACCGAATCGATTTTGGGAACAGTTGCCGTCCACTATCAAAAGCATGCTTTTGAGATCGCACTTTGCGACTATATTTGGGTTTATCCTGATCGGCAGCTTCGCATCTCAGCGAATCCGGGAATGCTCAAAAAGGGATCTGCGGTCTGCCATCAGGCTCTTTTTTATCAACGCCATCTGCATCAGTCTTTGGGGAAATATGACCTCCGGTATCCCTTGGCAGCGGATTATCATTTTGTCCGACGGGTTTATGAAAAGCATGAATTTTTAAAAATCAGTGAAAGTGCCTGCTACTACCAGTTGGGCGGGGTATCGGAAAATAATTTTTTGCAGTATGCCGACGAAGTACGCCAAATTTCTCACAGCCTGCATGATCCATTCTGGGAGGTTGAAAGGACCTACTGGTTTAAATTTTTCAAATTTTATCTGCGACGGGCCATCGTAAAACTGCACTTGACTCCGTTGTTGTTTGTTTATCGACGATTGAAATATTCAAACCAATTTACTTCTCCCGAATGACGGATTTATTCTATAATTTCCCAATACTTGATCGCGCGCTTGTTTACCACTTTTCCATCCCTTAAGCCAATATATTCGGGAGTGTGCCAACGAACCTGCTCGATCATCACATCTCCATCAAGGAAAGTGATGCGAATTTGGTGTTTATCGACAATGGATTGGCTGAGAATGATGGCTTCGTGAGGGGTCGGCCTCTTGCGGTGAGGTTCATTTTTATCCATAAGAAAGTCCTGGGAAAACGGAATTGAGGGGATTGATTTATAATTGCCTGAAATATGCTCTAATTTTCAATTGTCAAAGGAGTCGCAAAAGATTGGACTTGGTGGGGGGTGCAAATTTTATTGTCGCACATCTGAAAATGGAGATCACCTTCAAAATCTTGCATCGTGTCCGGGGACCTCATTGAAATTTTGAACTGCTGCCGGAAGATAAATTCATTTTTATGAACGGCAAGTCTCAAGTTCAGGGCCTGATCTTCGATCACTTCAGGTGCTGATTCCTGGAGTGTTCCGATTTTTTGATGCGCGGAATTTCGGTAAGTGATTGTGGTCGGGGGAGGTGCGTCTTCCCCTTGATCCTGTGTCGAATAAATATGCCATCCGGGTTCAATAAACCCGCGGACAATCAATGTGACCAATGCTCCCGGTGCTGCAGGGAATGTATCAAACTCTGCATAAATTTTAAGAGGAGGCGTTTCGGGAAGATTTGATTTCCAGGGAATTTGAGCATTGAGAAGGGCCGGAGAACAAAGGATTCCAAGTAGAGCGATGATGAAATTTTTCCGGAATGGAGCAAATTCTTTCTTGATACATATCATCTAAAATCGCTTCTACAGGGTCACCTTCTCAAAAAAATGGTTGGCGAATTCTGGTTTATTTTGCCTGAGGTACAATCTTTTATGCCGATCGTTTTTTGCGGAGAACAGGCATTTGGCTGAATGACCCCCACGATCGACATGAGTTGGTAAAAGGCAATGGATCAAGTGGAAGACGTTAAGTTCCAGGCGTTTCCTCCTTAAAAAAGGGATTCAGAATTTCGATGCTTGCCGTTTCACGGATACGTTTCATTTCGTTGTCGATAAAGACTTGTCTCAACTGCTGAATCAGTTGTTGGCGGATTCTTTCTTTCCCGAGAACAGAATCTTCATCCTTCGGCAATTCTCTGCCTTTCAGTGCAAACAAATAAACTTTTCCCTGATATTGGCTGCCCCCTACTTTTTTACTTTCATTCAGTTCCAGTACTTTTTTCTTAAATTCAGGATCACGTCCAATTCCTTCAATGGAATCCGCTGTACTTGTCAATGACGTTTCCTTGACCTCCAATGTTTCATAAGAATCAGCAATCGTCTCCAGCGATTTGCCTTTCACCAGGTTGTCCACTTCTTTTTGAGCAATTTCAGAAGCCAGTTCCGCGGCTTTCATTTGCTTAACAGACTCAAGCACTTTTTCCTTGACCTGTTCAAATGGTTTTGTGGAGGCTTCTTTCATTTCCAGTATTTTGTAAAAGAGATATCCCTGCACAGGGTTTCGCTTCAATCTCCCATAGTCGCCTTCTTTCTGAAAGATCAACTGCTTGACCAGTGCGTCCACGGATCCCAATTCCAAATTTGTACTGTCTTTATCAAAAAAATCCGTTTGCTTGGTGCTTGTATCGAAACTTTCTGCAATCGCTGAAAGATTATTTTCATCTTTCATTCGCTGCTCTAATCGAGAGTATTCCAGGTCCAGTTTTTTCTCTGCACGCGCCTCTTTTAAAACTTCCACAATATCGGATTTTGCTTCTTCTAAAGATTGAACCGTGCGCTCTTTCTTTTCATCCACCCGAATAATGTGAAGGCCAAAGGGAGTTTCCACGATATCGCTCAGTTCTCCCGCTTTGAGAGCAAAGGCCGCCGTTTCGAAACCCGAGACCATTTCTCCAGGTTTAAACCAGCCTAAATCACCCCCGTTGTCTTTGCTGAAGTCTTCAGAATGCTGTTGGGCCAATTCTTCAAAATCTGCTCCTTCTTTAAGTTGATTCAAAATGTCTTCAATTTGTTTTCGTCGGACATTGCGCTCCTCATCTTCCATTTCCGAATCTGTTTTAATAAGAATGTGACGTGCCTTCACTTCCGGAGGGGTCGTATAGTCTTCGATATTTTTTTCGTAATATCGCGTAATTTCACGTTCTTTCGGGTCGGCATTTTTTTTGAACTGGTCTAAAGTGAGACTGAAATATTCAATTTTGAACTGTTTGGGCTGTACAAAAGATTTCGGATTTTCTTTGTAGAACTTTTCCAAATCTCCCTCTTCATAATTGACCTGGCTGATGAATTCCTCGGGATCAAAATAGAGATAATCCACGATAATTTTTTCGTTTTCGTTGCGATACACACGATCAACCTCTGCATCGCTGACAATAATTCCAGACAATAGCGAATTTTGATATTTTTCAGACAAGAGATTGACCCGCAGCTCGTCCTCGTATTCATTAACCAGCAAGCGGTTCTGTTTCAGAATTTGTTGGTAGGTGTCGGAATCAAAATGCCCGTCAATCTGAAAATATGGCTGTTGTTTGATATAATCCTGCAACTCTAAATCTGTCAGCAAAATACCCGACTTTTCTGCTTCATCCGCCCACAGGTATTGGCTGATCAATTGCTGCAGTGCCTGCTGTCTCAAATTGAGCTGCTCAGCCAATTGGTCGGCGTTGGGACCAAAGCGGTTCCTGAAACCCTGCAGTTGCTGCGAATAAAACCGTTGATATTCCGGCAGAAGCAGTTCTTCAGAATTGATCACAGCCAAAACATCTTTTCGATCGCCGAAGAAAGAGCCAATCCCGAAAGAGATGACAAAAGTGATCGCGATAAAACCAAGCAGGAGTTTGAAGAAAATATTTTGGGAATGTTCTCTTAATTGTAGTATCATGTGTCGCTCTTTTGAAAATAATGCAACTCCAGAGAAGAAACAGGAATTGGAAAAGTTTTAATTAGATCCGTAATCATAGGGGCTGCCAATCCGGCAAGGCACCCTGGCTTTAAAGAAGATACTGGTTTTTTCGTACAAAAAAAGTTTTACTTCTGTCTACGCATTTTCTGAAATATCAGTGAAAATCTTCTATGGTAAAACCTATTTTTATACAGAAAATTCCATTTGGGTACAAGTTTTTTAAGTGGAGAAAAGAAGTTTTCAAGTGCTCGTTGCAGGTTTTTAAATATCGGTTGATGCGCAGAAGCGAGAGAAATTTGACGAAATTCGGAAGAAGGGAGGACTGCACGGGAACCCTGCCAGGTTTCAGCCTGCTCGAAACATTGCTGGTCCTCGCTATGATTGGGGTGATACTCGGCACTTCTTTTCTGTCATTGGACGGTCTGATTGAACGCTGGCATTTGAGTATTGCCAAAGATCGAGTGCTTCAGACTCTCAAATATGCGCAATTTTTGTCACTCACCCAAAGACAAACTCATCAAATTTCTGGCAAAGGGACTCAATTGTGGATCCATAAACGGGGAAATTCCCAGGATGAATTTTCCTGGGAGACGCTCCCTGATGATCTGCTTCTGCACGTCAGTCGTTGGCCTTCTTTCAGTCCCTACGGTTTTGCCAAAGCAGGGACCATTTATTTGGAATCCTCCCGTTATTCGACCCAAATCATTGTGAGCACAATTGGAAGCATCCGGTCTACAGAAATCCAAGCCAAATAGTCCCCGGGGTTTTACCCTGCTGGAAGTGATGATAGCAGGCGTTCTTTTGGTGGTCTTTGTCATTCTGAGCAGCAACCTGATTTTTCAGGGAGCTCAACAGCTGCAAAAACGTCAGCTGCTGAATGAAATTTTCATGCATCTGGATCAATGGACTGAAGGGGTCAAAAAAAATGGGTTTGCTTCGGAAACTCTTTCGACCGGTTGGCATCAAAAACAAATTGCTGATTCCCTGGGCAACTCTTTCCTGCTGACATGGAATGTTCAAAAATTGCTTCCAGGATCAAAAGGCGTTACTTTTCAGCTCCAGGATCCTGTCAACAAAACGGTCCTTCATGAATGGAAAACGGGAATTTTATTTCAACCTTAGTTTAGAAATGCCGAATTTTTATCCTCAATTTCGTCTGCATTTTTCCGGGGCAGGATTCACTTTGCTTGAAGTGATGATCGCTTTGGCTGTTCTGTCCGTGCTGGTTTTGACCTTGCAGTCACCGCTGGATCATTTTCATCGTTTCATTTTCAATCAGCAAATTGAATCAGATCGGACAATGAGTGTTCAAAGAGCGCAGCTGCTGATGAAAGCCGAGTTGGTGCAGGCGGGATTTGGTATCAGCTCTTCCGATCCTGAAGAGGCAATTGCAATTGAGAATGGCACCCTCACTTTCAAGGCGGATCTTAACCTGGATGGTGATTTGAACGACGCCAGGGAAAAAATATCGTACCGTTTTGATGAAAAGAGACAGATGCTGCTGAGAAAATCGGGAAGAGGAGCCTATCAACGGTTTGTTGAAGGACTCCGTTTTTTGAGCTTTGCATATTCCCCCTCCGGTTCAGGAGAGGGCTCAAGGTTGTGCATCAGGATCACAACCCGGGTGTGGGAACAAACGGACATCAGTGAATCGCTGCTGTGCCCTTTGAAATTATGAAACTCACCTGGATTCAAAGGATTTAATCGTCGTGATATCTTCTTCCAGTTTCTGCGAAGAATATCCGATGCTTCCTGCAACTTGGCGAATGAGCGCCTCTTCTGTTTTTTCCAACTCTCCATCGCTGACGGCCAAGCCCAGCAAGTATTTAATCACCCGCCCGCTCAAATCCGGAGTAAGCGTCGTTTCCTGAATGGATTCGGAGAGGAGTTCTCTCGGATTGATTTTAACCTTCATTAATGCTTCCGGTCTTTCTTTCCATAGATCATCTAAATCTTTCAGGTAAATGCTTTCTTTGGCAGAAATATGCTGGTCGGAGTAGATCATTTTCAAAATCACTGACCCTAACCAGAATTTCTGATCGGTATTCAAATCTTCCAATACTCCGTGAAAAGCGGCCGTTTTAACTTTGATTCCTGTATTCCTGATCATGTACTGCAGTTCAAGATAGTCAATTTTCAGGAGGGCACCCATTGCTCTGAGATACTGAATTTCTCCGGGATGCAACTCCTGATCACCGCCGCAAATTTCCAGCATGCATTCAAATATTTGTTCTGCCAGGTCCGAATCAATATTTTTTGGCGCCAGTTGGGGAGTTTCTCTGGAATCGACAATTTCTTTGACTTTTTTGGAAGCCGCAGCATCGTCTCCGAGCACACTCAATAGAGTTTCCAAATAGATCGTTTCACTCTCTTCCAAATGTTTATCGGAGACGATTGCACCAGTGAGCATAAGTGCGACCCATTCTTTCAATTCAGTGTCTTTTTTTTCAATTTGCTGAAAGAGGTTTTCTATTCGTTCATGTGACATTCTCTATTCCTTTCATTGTGTTTACGATCAACATTCCGTCAATTTTCCCGTGTTTCCGAGAGCCTCATTCCGGTTCATTCAACTCCTGCAGAATCCGAAATGTTTCAGCCCAGTTTTCATCCCCCTGATTCAGGGCCATCGTGCCATGCAGCATTCCGTATTTTTTTTGAAAAGGATCATAAATGTACCGGGTCTCAAAATTTGCTTTCGACAAGGCAATCTCACCAAAGGGACAACCTGCCAGGAGACAGTACAGCATTTTGATGTTCAGAGGGCTGTCTTCCCGTGCCAGACGCGAAATTCCTTCCTGAGTAATTGGAAATTCGAGGGTTTTTCCTTTGACGATATCTTCATTCAACATGATGATGTCAACATTGCTGGTATATTCCTGCTCGAGCAATTTTTGGGCATTGCCCGAAAATTGAGAGGCAGTTTCCGAAGACATGCTGTCATGAATATCCCAAAGCAATTTGTTGCAGCCCATCAGTTCCAAAACGTCGGCATCAATCATTTTTGCCCATTTTATTTTCAACCAGTTCCCAAACAGTTGAAAACTTCCATCAGAGCTTCGTTTCAATTTCTGCAAATCGACCCCGAATTTCAAGGAGTAACGTTGAGCCATTTCTTCAGAAACATTCACTGTGATGCGAATGGGGGCGTCCAAATCTGCCTGACTTTTCAGCAAAAGCATGGTCCCTTTTTCATCCAGGGAACTGGGTTTGAATTGTTCATAGACTGCTCCCAAAGCGGTCATTGTCCTTACCACCATTGTCACTCCGGGGATCATTTCAATGGCTTTGCGTGTCCTGGTTTTCATTGCTGCCTATTTTTCTGCTTAAATGTTTTTAAAAGTACCACCCCGTGTGGTTTTCCTGATTCAATTTCGAAACGAGGGATAACCCCCTGCACTTTCTTGCCATACATGCCCTTAAAAAGCAGGATATGTCAACAAATTATCCCTTGATCAGACCGGCGCATGGTAAAATCATAGAAGCAATTACCCTGATATTGCAATTTATTTTGAATATTTAACTTTATAGAATAAATTAAAAGGATTATACTTTTCCAACATTGCATTTCCCGGCAGGTGCGGTGCAGGAATCAACACTCTCTTTGCAAGGCAAGGGAACAAAGATGAATTTTGGAAAACTGTCGAAAAGCCTGTATTTGTGCGGAAAAAAACTGTTTCATGCCACGGAGGTCTGCATTTGTACAATCAGATCATAAACAATTTTATGGTATAACCAGTGCATTTCTCCGGGAATTGAAAAAGACAGCCTTTCTTTGCAGATTTTTACATTCTTTTGAGTGTTGAATGATCTGACAGTTTGCAGAGTGCAACAATTAGAATCGGAACAAATAATTACTGAAAGAAACGATGGCGCAAGCTCCACTTCCTGAAAAGCAAAAAGACGGTAAAGGGAAAACCATCATCAACGCGCATATTTTCGGCAAGTACCGGTATCTCGATGATACCGATGCCGAAGATGGAATCACTCATGTGAAAGTTGATCCCAGTAATTTTGGTAATATCCCCGGAACCATTGATCATTGGAAAAATGATATTGAGCGTCGCAGAAAAAACATTTTAGCACTGGAAGAAAAAACATTCATCAACACCATCACCTATATTTTTCAAAAGAAAAAACAAAATATGCTGATGGATGAAGCAACTGGTGAAGAACTGTATCAGCTCCATCCCTCGAAAGCCGCAAAAGAAGCACTCAGAAAACTGGAAATGAAACCCACTGACATGATGAGCCGGCTGGAACTCGTTTCGATTGTTGGCAAAAGCGGACGGGATTTTCCTGTTGAAGTGGTGCGGACGCTCTATCTTCAGGCAACGGTTGCGGCCACTTTTGGTGAGTTGAGCAATGTCGGGCTGAATCTCATCTTATGGGCACAGGAAATGTATTTTTCGAAGCTCATCAATAAATGCCGGGAAGAAGTGTCCCTTCTCGAAAAAAAACTGGGTCCGCGAGATGGAAAAAATATCTACGCCTCCCACTCCACGGTCCTTTACAAACGCCTGGATGGCATCAAAGCAAACTGGGGGACCATGCTGCATTATATTCAGCCCTCTCTTCCCGATCCCCCGTCCCGGGAAATTTCTCTAACAGTCAAGGAATTGACTGATTTTCTTGTGGATAAAAAACGAAGCGACAAAGACAAGGAAAAGGAGCACTTGATTATAAAAGCGACCAAGGTACTGCTGCTCATCCGAAATTTGCCCTTGCTCCACGACGAAGGCATGAAATACATAAAGGTCCTCAAACGGATAGATGCTCATGAACCGCTGCTCTATCTGCTCCAGGCAAAAATCAATATGAGCAAATTTCTTTTTGTTGTGGGACGATACCGGGAAGGAAGCCGCAACTCAGAGCTGGTTGCGCAAATCAAAGATCAGTTTAAAAACACCTACCATCAATATGGACTGGCGGTGAGAAAAATTGGGAACGCGCCGGCGGTTCCGGCTGATTTTACGATTTTGATCGAATATGCCAATTTAGTTCACTATTTCTATCGAATTGCAGTCAATCTCATCGGCATAAAATTACCAACAGAGTGGCTTGAAACTGCTTTCAAAAAGGCTAAAGACGCATTGCTGCTCGCGCAGACGGAACAATCTGGCAAAAGTGAGCCCCTGATCAAAGAGATTCTGCGTGACATGAACCATGCGGGTTTGATATCCTGAGCCGGAGCCGTGTTATTTTGCTCGCAATCCTTATTCCGTTAAGGTTTATATGCGACATGAACGGTGGAGGAACCGAAAAGAAAATCGAAGACATCGACCTGCTTGAACCCGGCGGAGAGCATGATCCGTTTCAGGCTTTCCTGATTGGGATAATTGATTGAGGAATGAGGGAGATAGTCAAACATATCCTGTCCGGGGTAAAGGAGTTTCCCCAAACGTGGAACAACATAAAAGAAATAATATCGACTGATTTCAGCAAGCACGGGAAGCCTGACTTTTCCCACATCCAAACTCACCAATACCCCTCCTGGTTTGAGCACTCTCAATATTTCTGCCAAACAGGCCGAAAGGTCAGTGACGTTGCGCAAACCATAACCTATTGTTACAGCATCGATCCTTTCAGAGGGAATGGGAAGGCGGATCGCGTCTCCCTGAAGAAAAACGGGACTTTCCCCAGTTGCCATGCCTCTTTGTTTGGCCACATGCAGCATTCCCTGGGAAAAATCCAGTGCACAGACCCGGCCTTGGGGAACAGCCCGCAATAAACGATGCGCAATATCTCCGGTTCCGCAGCAAAGATCCAGACACATTCCATCAGGCGAAACTCCTGTTTGCCGAACTACAAAACGCTTCCAATATCGATGCATCCCAAATGTGATGAGATCATTGAAAAGATCATATTTTGATGCAATTTCATTAAATTTTTGTTGAACGTAGCTCGATTTCTCGGAATTCTCAGGCAGTTGGTAGCTCATATTGAATTGGTAGCTCAAAAATGGTCGATAAATCGGTGCTGCAGAATTGAAAAATGACCGGTAGAAATGAGCATAATGTTTTGCTCCTTGAATCCCGGCTTGCGAGTAGAATGCCTTTCAGGTATTCTCATCCACAATCGGGAACCGTGATCAGAACCTTTAAAATAACCGGCATGGTTTGGAAACACAAGCAAATCAGATGCATTCTTTCGACTATAACAAACCATATCATCCGCTAAGTCAAAGATACCGCCTTCTTTTTAATCAACGGGTTTTTAAAATCAGCGTTTCTGTTGCTCAGACCTGTCCAAACCGTCTTGGTTTCAAAGGGATGAATGTTTGCATTTTTTGTGACGAATGGGGCTCGGCTGCTTATCATTCTGATGCCGGGAAATCGCTGAAGGAGCAAATTGCCCTGCATCGCGATGCCATCCGAAAACAGTACAATGCCGACAAGTTTCTGATTTATTTTCAATCCTACACCAACACCTTTGGCCGGGTGAGCGAGTTGGCGGAAATGTATCACTCGGTTTTGGAGGAAGAAGATGTTATCGGTATTGTTGTGGGAACCCGTCCCGACTGCCTGCCGCAGTCGATTCTAAAAGTCTTTGAAGAAATCTCAAAAACCCATTTTGTGGCAGTGGAATTGGGAGTCCAGACACTGGATAATGAACAGTTGCAGTTCCTCTCACGGGGGCATGACAAAGCATCTTCCATCAAGGCGATCCAAAAACTGAAGGAAAATTCAAAAATCGACATTTGCATCCACTTGATGTTTGGTCTGCCTGGAGAAACAAACAAACAATTGCGCGACACGGCACATTTGCTGTCAGAACTGGGGGTGCATGGAGTGAAGTTGCACAATCTGCATGTCTTGAAAGATACCCCTTTGGAAGATTTGTATCGTCAGGGGAAATTCATTCCTGTAGAATTAGAGGAGTATTGCCGCAAAGTGACTCTTTTTTTAGAACATCTGTCACCAGAAATTGCAGTCCATCGTTTGACCGCGGTTGCTTCGCGATGGGATGAATTGATTGCTCCCTCCTGGACAAAAGAGAAAATGCGGCCCACTCAATTTATTGAAGACTATCTTCGTGTTCAAAACATCTGGCAGGGAAAATCAGCCAGCAATGAAACATTTTGTTTTGATTGAGCATGCCTTATGATCAAACTACTCACTTTTGCTGTTATAGGGGCCTACCTCTACTTCAGTTTAAAAAAATATTTTTCAAAAAAATCGCCGAAGCCTGAGTTTTCGCATTCAGGTGAATTCACTGAAGATGAATTGGTTGAAGATCCCTTTTGTCACACATTTGTCGCCGAACACAACGCGGTATCTAAAATATTTCATGGAAAAAAGGAGTTTTTCTGCAGTCAGGAATGCGCGAGTAAATATCAGCTGATCCAGGAAAGCAACTGATCACCCATGCCGTGTGAGTCTAGTCATCCGGCATCAGATAATCCCCCCAATGGAGGAATGATTGAACGAACAGGAAAAAGCAAAAGAACTGATAAGGATTGTCCAGGATGTAAAAGCAGAAGAAATTCTTCTCTTTGACGTCAATGGACATTCTTCAATTACAGATTACATCCTCATTTGTCAGGGCCGTTCCCAGGGTCATGTCAAGGGAATTGCAGATCGGGTTCAGGAAGAATTCCGAAAAATTAAAATAAAACCGATGAGTATTGAAGGATATTCTGAAGGAAGCTGGATTTTGATGGACTATGACCATGTCATCATCCATATTTTTCATCCCGAAACCCGTGCCTATTATAATCTGGAAGGCCTGCATGAAGGCATTGCGGCAGAAAGCTTCTGAAAAGGAGCGGGGAGGACAGATTGGCAAAAAAAAATCTTGCTCCTGACCATGAAGCATGGAAAGAAAAATTGCAGAAAATTCCGCTGCAGTCAAAATTATTCTGGGCACATTCTTTAAAGCGTTTCAATACGCTAAAGGTTGGAGGAGCGGCCGCCTGTCTCGTTGATGTCATGCACACGGAGGATTTATCCCGCCTGCTTCCTTTTCTTCGTCAGGAGCAAATCCCCTGGTTTATCCTGGGCAAAGGCTCCAATTTGATCTTTCCTGATGATGGTTGGCCGGGCGTTGTTTTACGTCTGTCTTCTCATTTCAAACAATGGGAGGTTTTGAAGGAACATCGGCAAATCTTTGTCGGGGCTGCATTGGCTGATGTGACGGTAGCCCTGCGCTGCGCGTCATTGGGTTGGTCGGGACTGGAATTTCTGATAGGAATTCCCGGCAGCATTGGGGGAGCCATCGCAATGAATGCAGGCGCTCATGGCGGAGAAATCAGTCAGTATTTGAAAAAAATATGGTGGATGGACATGGCTGGAAAAGTTCATGAAGCCGAAGGAAAGTCCCTGGCATTTGCTTATCGTCAATCTCCCTTGAACGGGAAACTGGGAACCGTTGTTACTTCAGCTTTGTTTCAGCTGGAAGCATCAGATCCTGAAACGGTCAAAGCACGCATCAGGGAGCTGCAAACTTTTCGGGAAGAAAAACAGCCAAGAAATATTCCGAACTGCGGTTCCGTTTTCAAAAACCCTGACGGTCGCTATGCCGCGGAACTGATTGAGTCCGCCGGACTGAAAGGGCATTGCATCGGGGGGGCACAGATCAGTCCGGTGCATAGCAATTTTATTGTAAACCAGGGAGAGGCAACGGCTCAGGATGTGCTGGCGTTGATCGATCTGGTCCAGAAAACGGTTTGGAAAACCCATCAGATCAATCTGGAACCGGAGGTACAAATCGTGGCGAAGGACCATTATTGAAACTATGCAAGATTTCAAGAACCATGCTTCAAAACGTCAGACTACCCTGCAGCAGAGACAAAAGAAGTATGACATTCGGTATAGCAAAAGGAAATTAACGGTTTCTCCCCAGGGAAAACCGAATTTTCATCCCGCCCAGACGGCTTTGCTTAAACCCGGATCTTCCATTTCACGGTTAAAAAATATTTCTCTGAACCCCTCTTTCCTGCTTGCCTCCTGGAATCGGATTCTGATTGGTTTGGGATTGCTGGTTTTTCTTTTGTGGATCCTGACGGGGATTATTTTTCTCGGCATTTCCTATACCAAAAAACCGCTCAGGCAATTTGACATCAACGGATATTCTCTTCTGACACCGTCCAGTATCTATCAAATGACGGCAATCGCTCCGGATACAAGGTTCGGAGACATCGACGCCTATTCGGTTTCGGAAATTCTCAACCAGCATCCCATGATTGAACAGGTACAGACCCGCAAACTGCTTCCGGGATACATGTCCATTGCTCTTAAAGAAAGGCGTCCCTATGCCCATGTTCAAATCCTGGATTCGTATTATCTCATTGATCGGCAATTCCACCCCCTGCAGAAAATACCGGACTTTGCTGCAAAAGAGCATCTGGTTTTAACAGGAATTCAGAGCAAACCCGTGAGCCTGGGACAGCCCATTCTCTCACCAGCACTGAGAAAAGGGCTGAACTTGCTGGATCTGCTCAATGAAATGCAAATTGACTGGAAGGACATTGCTGAACTCGATCTTGCAGATCCGCTGAATTATAAATTGAAACTTCGTTCTCCCCCTTCCGTTGTTCAATTGGGGCAGGATCGATTGCCTGAAAAACTAAACACTTTTAAACGAATTTATAGTCAACTGATCCAAAACAAAAGCTCCATTCGTTCGATCGATCTTCGCTACAAAAACAAAGCGATCGTCCAATAAAGCACTTGACAAGTTTTCAAAAGCATACTCTAATAGTTGTTTCTCAATAGCGGGAATAGCTCAGTTGGTAGAGCATCAGCCTTCCAAGCTGAGGGTCGCGAGTTCGAACCTCGTTTCCCGCTCCAAAGAATCTACGTTGCGGGGTGGAGCAGCCTGGTAGCTCGTCGGGCTCATAACCCGAAGGTCGTCGGTTCAAATCCGACCCCCGCCACCAGTAGAATCAAGG
>JADGAV010000064.1 GCA_015231825.1 SAR324 cluster bacterium | reverse complement strand
ACCAAACTTTTTGTTGAGCCTGCGGCGCTTAAAAACGCTGCAAGCAGCGGGGTATTAAACCCTATGCTTCGCAATAAATTGGAAAACTCGATTAAGACATGGTATGCCATGGAAAACTACGCCCGGGAATGAGCTGTTGCTGAATGGAGGAGCACGGCATTGGCGGATTTATTGACCCCGTAATTTCCCGAATTCCAAGTGCAGTCAAATCCAAAAAAATAATATGTAAAAAAGGAGTACGCCATGAAAGATATCCCCGCCAGAAGAGCCGGTTTCAGGAAAGTTTTGGCAAGCCCGGAAACGGTTATTCTACCCTCAGTTTACGATGCCATCTCCGCGCGTGTTGTGGAAAACGCGGGCTTTGACATCGCTCTGATGTCCGGCTCGGTTTCAGCAGCATCCCTGCTGGGAGTGCCTGACTTGATTTTGGTGACCATGACCGAAATCGCCGGGTTGGCCAAGCGTCTTGTTGATGCAACCTCCCTTGCCATCTATGTGGATGCGGATCATGGCTTTGGCAATGCGCTCAATGTGATGCGCTGTGTCCAGGAACTGGAAGCGGCCGGCATTGCAGCCATGACGCTTGAAGACACCGACCTGCCAAAACCTTATGGCGCAAAAGGTCCTTCGGCTATTTCCATCAAGGAAATGTGCGGAAAACTGAAAGCGGCAGTGGCTGCCCGTGAAGATCCTTCTCTGGTAATCATTGGCCGGACTGACACTTTACGTTACACCAACATGGACGATGCCCTGGAACGGGCGCGGGCCTATCAGGATACCGGGGTGGATGCGATTTTTCTTCCAGGAGCACAAACTCGGGAAGAACTGGAAATGATCCGGGAGGCCATTGATTTGCCCTTGATAAATTCCGGTTTGCCGAAAGCGGAAAATGGAAAAAGCGGATTGCAGATCCTGCAGGAATGCGGATTCAGCCTGGCGCTGATGGCAGCACAACCGGCCCGGATTGTTGTGCAGGCCTTGCATGAAGCCGTTTCCCATCTGAAAGATAATGGGGAATTCGGCCCTTATGCGGAACGGATGTGTTCGAAAGAAATGTTTGATGGTTTGATTCACAGTCAGGAATATGGAGATTACCGCAAACGTTTTATGGAGGAATAAACACAAAAAGCCAGCGGTTGAAGTCCTGTTTTGAGAAAAAAGAGACCCTGTTTGCTTCGATTGAACCCCGGCTCTTGTTCCGTGATCTTGCCCCAATTTCCTGCTGCTTTGCTGCCTCTTTAAGATCCTTCACGAAATCGTTGCACTGTCGTCGCGTTCTGACGACAGGTGCAGAGGTCCCTTAAATTCATTAAAAGGAATCAATGCCAGAAAACCACAAGAAGTCAAAGACGATTGTCTATCCGAAAGATGCCGCCACACTGCTCATTGTGCGCAAAGATCAAGGCACTCCGCGCGTATTGATGGGGCAGCGCCACGGGAAACTCAAATTCATGCCCAATAAATTTGTCTTTCCCGGAGGAAGGGTTGATGCGGGAGACAGCCGCGTCAGTTCTTTGTCTGAATTGAAGGATGGGGTCAAAAAAAAGTTGCTGAGGAATTGCTCCGAGGCTCGGGCCCGGGGCCTGGCGATGGCGGCAATCCGTGAAACCTTTGAAGAAGCCGGGTTGATTGTCGGCAAACCGCATCATGATCGCTGCCGCACTCGTTCCAAGTCATGGCTGCCTTTTTTTTCTGAAGGATTTGCTCCCACTTTGGAACCGCTGGATCTGGTGGCGCGGGCAATCACTCCTCCCAATCGTTTTCGACGCTTTGATGCCCGCTTTTTTTCGGTTGACGCCTGCCACGTCCATGGCCTGGATCAACCGCATTTGACAGGATCGGGGGAATTGTTAAAATTGCACTGGGTGGCTTTTGATGAAGCAGAAAAACTCGAACTGCCTCAAATTACTCATTTTGTCCTGCAGGAAGTTGAAAGGCGTATCGGGGCGTCTTCGGATCAGTTGAAAAAAATGCCGATTCCTTTTGTTCATACCCGCAATGAGCAGTTCTACTATGACACGATTCAATAAATTTCGAAGGGGAAATCCCCCGGAAAAAAAAGCAAAAAAAAGACAGAATCCGAGAAGAAAATATGGTAAAAAAATGATCCGAATGCTATCCTAGATGACGGTCGAATAAGGGGGGCTTTTGACCATGTAAAAACAACAGATTCTATCAGATTAAATGGATTTTTTATTCAAACAGGGAGGGTAATGGAACTGAGAATGGGACTTTGGCTTCTGACCAGCATGGGGTTGGGGGCGGTTATGTTTTTCTGGCATAAAAGAAAAACAGGTCAGGCAGAACAGGTAGGGACTTCGGATTCCTACTCAAACATCACCTTGTATTTTGATCCGATCAACGGCGAAGGTCATCTCTTCATCGGCGGGACTCTGATTATCGTCAGTTTCTCACTGTTCATGTACGAATTATCCCAAATGATTGTCAGTCTGATCGGGCTTCCTGCCTGATTTGAATGCTGCACCGGAAGGCGGCCGGTCACGGTCGTCTTTTTCCACTCCTCTTTTTCCTTTTATTGTAAACGGGCAATACGTTCCAGGATTAGATGGAAGAATGCCTCTGCATCGAGTCCGGTCATCCAGGTGGCATTGAAAGGACGTTCAGTACGCTGGCGGTCATCGACGATGGTGGCTCCCATACAGAGTTCTGATTGAGTTTCAACGGCGACGTTGACCGTTTTTCCTGAAAAAAGATCGGGTTTGAGAAGATAGGCGATGGTGCAGGGGTCATGCAGCGGAGCGGTATCCTGACCATACCTTTTCAGATAAGGTTGGCGGATTGAATTGATCAGTGTTTGTGCAAATCCGGCCACCGGCTTGTTGAGATCAGCCAATTGGCTGACATGAGCTCCTGTAATTTGGGCCTGATGGGTTACATCCAGGCCCATCAAGACAAGCGGACGCCCGCATTTGAAAACAACATCAGCAGCATGAGGGTCCACAAAAATATTGAATTCCGCCGCCGGGGTGACATTTCCTCCAGCCGATGCGCTGCCTCCCATCAAAACAATTTCCCCGATTTTCGGCAATATCTCCGGTTCTTTCAAAATGGCCATAGCGATGTTTGTCAGGGGACCGGTTGGTACCAAGGTGAGCGTCTCCTCGGCGCTCAATAGTGTTTCAATAATGAAATCGACCCCATGCTGCGGCTGAATCGGGGTCTCGGGTTCGAAAATTTCAACCCCGAGAAGTCCAGTCTCCCCGTGAAACTCACCTGCGGTCACCAAATCCCGTAAAAGAGGGCGGGTGCATCCCCGGTAGACCTTCGTTTCTGGAAATCCTGCCAACTGACAGATGATGCGTGCATTGAGAAAAGTCAATTCTCCGGCAACATTGCCTGCAACGGTGGTAATGCCGAGGATCTCCAATTCGTCAGGGGAGCCGAAGGCCAGGAGGAGATTGATGGCATCATCCAAACCGGGATCGCAGTCGATGATAATCTTGGTTTTTTTCATTTCTTTCCTTTTTACTATCAGAATTGTGCAGAAATCAGTGATTTTTCCCGGAAGTACAGGGCCGGTCTCAAAATAACGGGAAGAAAAAGGCACCCGTATTCTAAAGACGGAGAAACTCGGTGCTGCCGAATTCTGCAGACTCCGCACAGTCTCTCTAATCTGAGAAAATATCAAATTGATTCTGAAATTGCGGCATGGTACTTTTTTTCTTCATCATTTGTTCTTGTCAATGCCTTCCCGGCCAGTGGCTCAGGATCTGGAAAAACCTTATACCTCGGCAGACAGAGGTTTTTCCTGCAAGTGAAATTCACCTCATCAGAAAAATTTTGTGCTTCGTGTAAAACATCTCAAGCGTGCGATAATCCGTCAAAAAATCCCGCAGTCATTGAATCGAAACTTGATACGGAGTGTGCAGGCTTGTCCCAAGCCCCTGGGATGGTCTGCAAAGTTTTAAAAATTTTCACTCCGGGAAAATGGGTCCGATCAGAGTTTTATTCTTTTTTTGAAGATTGACAATTGGATTTTTCTACCTTATTTTTGAGGTGCTCGTTGGGGGTGGAAAAGTAGACCCACTTTTTCTGAGAAAAACCCTTGGAACCTGATCTGGTTAAGACCAGCGTAGGAAAGACGATTCCCTGTCAAGAAAATTTCCCGTCCGAATCCATTCCAGTTTTCTCAAAGCAGTCCTCCTCCGAATTTTTTGTGAAACGTCTCAGCCACTTTCATTAATTTGGAGTATCTTATGAACAAAATAGCAATTTTCCTCGCTGCTCTTGGCCTGAACCTCCTCTACTCTGCAGCCCTGGCATCGAATCTGACCATCTATACCTACGATTCATTCAATAGTGAATGGGGTCCGGGTCCGGTTGTATTCAAACAATTTGAAAAGCAGTGTCAGTGCACGCTCAAGATCGTGGCACTGGGGGATTCAGGGTTGATGCTGAACCGCATTATTCTGGAAAAAAAGAATCCGCAGGCCGACATTTTTCTAGGTTTGAATAACAGTCAGCTGGGGAAGGCTTTGTCTGCCGATATTTTTGTCTCCTACCGATCCCCCAATTTGGCTGATGTGAACGAAGAACATTGGCTGGATCCTCAAAACCGGGTCACTCCTTTTGACTATGGCTTCCTGGCATTTGTCTATGATTCCGAGAAAATAGCTGAGCCTCCTCAAAGTTTACAGGACCTGCTGAAGGAAGAATTCAAAGGAAAAATTGTCATTGAAGACCCACGAACCTCTTCTCCCGGATTGACTTTTCTCCACTGGACGATTTCCGCATTCGGTGAAGAGGGTTATTTGGACTATTGGGAAAAACTCAATCCCAATCTGCTGGCAATCACTTCAGGGTGGTCTGCCGCTTACGGGATGTTCACGAAAGGAGAAGCTCCCCTGGTCCTGAGTTATGCCACGAGCCCGGCCTACCATCTGGAACACGAGAAGACGGACCGTTTTCGAGCCGCACTGTTCGCCCGTGGACATTACAAACAGGTAGAGGGAGCCGGGATTGTCAAAGGAAGCAGAAATCCAGCGATGGCCAGGCAGTTTATCGACTACATGCTCTCTTCCGAATTTCAAAAGGAGATTCCTTTAAAAAACTGGATGTTTCCCGTTGCCAAGTCACAGGAACTGCCCAAATCCTTCAGCCTGGCAATCCATCCTGATGCCGTGAAGTCTTTGGATGACAGGCTGATTTTAGAGAAAAACTCTTCCTGGTTGAAACAATGGGCAAGACGGCTTGGCAACTGAAGTTCATTCAAGGCGTGGTTTTATTATTTCTCGTTGCCGGGTTCTATTTCCCACTGTTCAGCTTTTTCCAGGGGGACAATCCATTTGAGCCCGGCAAACCTTTGCTGGACTGGAATTATCTGCTGTCCTTTCTCAATGACCGATGGAATCTCCACGTCATTTGGTTCTCATTCTACCAGGCCTTCCTGAGTGCGCTGTTTTCAATCCTTGTGGGAATTCCCGGCGCATGGATTATCAGCAACTATCATTTTCCCGGCGCTCGACTCTTTCGTATTCTGAGCTTTCTTCCTTTCATTTTGCCTTCCATTCTGGTGGTTCTGGCGATGGTTCTTTTTTTCGGCAACAACGGATTTGTCAATCAGGGGCTGCAATGGCTTTTCCAGCTGGATGAAGCCCCCATCCAGTTTCTGTATTCGATTCAGGGGATTTTTATCGCCCATGTGTTTTACAATTTCCCGATTGCCATGAAAACCATTGGAGATCAGTGGTCCCGACTTTCTCCGCAGTACCGGGAAGTTGCGAAAACGCTCGGGGCAGGGAAAAGCAAGGTTTTTTTCAAAATCCATCTGCCGCTCCTAATGCCTTCGGTTCTTTCTTCATTTGTGCTGATTTTTTTGTTGTGCCTGAACAGTTTTGCGATCATTCTCGTTTTAGGAGGCGGTGTCCGTTATACCAACATGGAAGTTCTGATCTATCAGCTGGCACGGATTGAACTGGATTTTAATGGGGCCGCCTCGCTGGCATGTCTGCAATTGCTGATCAGTTCTTTTTTTCTGTTTTCTGTGTTCCGACGGGCCGGCAATCCTTTGAAACAGCGTGAAAACGCGAAAATGGATCTGATTGAAGAATTGAAATGCCGATCGAGATCTGCTTATTTCTCAGGCATTTGGCTGCTCCTCATCGTTGTTTTTGCCTTTGGCCCCTTGATCTGCATCATTTGGGATTCTTTGCGAAGTTTTGAAAACAACCGCTGGGTATTTACTCTGAAGTGGTACCGGCAATTGCTTGCCGATGATCAGTCCTCATTTCCTGGTGCCTTGTGGAGTTCTTTGAAAATCGGATTGGGCAGCGCATGTTTGTCTTCTTTTTTTGGAATGGGAATGGCCTCCATCATTCATCAAAAGAAAAATATATCTCGGCGGGTGTGGGAGGTTCTCGCCTTGTTTCCCGTCGGAGTCTCCACGGTTATTTTCGGTGTGGCGTGGTATGTGTTTTATCAAAATTCTCTGCCTGATCATATTCCTCTTCAAACAATTTTAATTTTGATTCATGCCGTACTTACTTTTCCCTACTGGATACGTGTGGTCCTGCCGACCCTGGATGCAGTGCCTCCCCAGTGGGCAATGGCTTCCCGCACTCTGGGGAGAACTTCCATCGACTATTTTTTCAAAATTTTGCTCCCCTGGCTGAAACGGGTGCTGATCATCGGCTTTTTCTTTTCCTTTTCCCTGTCGCTGGGTGAATTGAACTCAACCTTGATGATCGCAGACAATTCCCTGCAAACCTTACCCCTGGAGATTTATCGGGCAATTTCCAGCTACCGATTTTCGAGCGCTTCTGCGATGGGGGTCGTTTTGCTGATGCTTTCGGTGGGCACTTTCTTTGTTATTGAAGAGTTGCTGCAAAACTAGTTTCGACGGGGGACCAATGGAATCTTTCGAGGTCATACTGGGAAATGCACAGATATTTCTTCTTCGAGTTTCTGATTATCGGAAAACAGGGTCCCATTTCTAATCTCTTTCCAACCATCCTGAAACAGAAATTCTGTTTTCGCTGCTTCCTGGAAATGATTGCTGATTACGAAATATGGTATAAAAATCCTTCGTTTCAATGACATGGCACAAGATCGTCGTGGTTTTCACAATTTCTCCTTCCTCCCTAATTTCCGGTAAATCTTTTCTCCAGTTGAACCGGTCTCAACAAAACCCTTGATGAAACTTGTTTACTCCTGATTGCGGGATTCCCGCTGACTGGCCTTCAATTCGGCATAAAGGTGTTGATGCCGTCCTTTGTGCTAACGTGACCACTGCGACCCAGGAAGTCAGTGCTTTCCATCTCCTGGAGCAGATCCTTATCCGGCGGTGTGTTCGCGATGAATCGACGATCGTCATTCAACCTTCCAAACAAGATGGAATACGAAGGCCCCTTCCGGTCGTGCAGTACGGTATATGTCTCGATCACTGCCTTGCCTTCGGCATGTTCGACGATTTCCGGTCCTTTATTGCCGTCGATTTTCGACTGATATGTGACTGGATCGACAGGTGTGAACGGTTGCTCCGGAATGGCAGTGGAATATATGCCTGCTGACTGCTTGGTTAAGTACCAGCCGTTTGCGGTGACCAGGCCGTAAGTACCTGGCTTGGCACGCACGCGATTCATCATTTCGGCAATGGAGTGGGTGACATAATTGTTTCCCGGTCCCCCGAAATAGGGCAGGCCGCCTGTGACTGTCAGTCCGCGCGGGTCTTCTTCATCAATTTCCATTTCAGCGCAGGCAATTTGCACTGCTGAAGGGAAGCAGCTGTAGATGTCGAAAAAGTCGATTTCGTTCATGGTCATGCCAGCCATCTTCGTTGTGACACCGGCTACAGCCCGCATGGCGGGAGAGGAGTGATAGTTGATTCGTTCAGACAGGTACCAATGGTCATTTGCGTCGCCGCAGCCGTGGAGGTAAACCCATTTGTCTTTTGGAATTCCAAGTTCCTTTGCCCTGGTTGTCGACATCAGAACCAGTGCCGCAGACTGGTCAATGAAGACGTTGGCGTTCATTAACTTGGTATAGGGAAAACCGATGAAAGGGTTTTTCTCGTTGACTGTTGCAATCTCTTCGGCTGAATAGCCGGCTGGCCGGTCTGCCAGTTGATTCGACGCTGCCACTCGGGCAAACCCTTCGAAGAGGCGTCCCATGCATGCAATATGCTCTTCAATGGTCCTGCCCTTGTGTCCCCGAATGGCGTTTTCCACCATGGGATAGGCGGAGATTGCGCTCATCAAACGATGGCGTTCTTCCATTTCACTCCAACCTTGCCTGGCACTACCCCATTCCTCAAAGGTCCCGCCGGAGTCCTCTGACCAGTCCAGCTGTGTGCCGGCCCGTTGAGCAGCCTTTTGGGTGGACAAGGCTTCACCGCCCGAAATCAGGGCCGCGCCGATTTCTCCCCGGCTGATCATTTCGAACAGACGGTTGACACACCATTGCGGTGTATTGCCTCCGGGTTGAGGGTAAATCAAGCGTTTCGCGTTGACGGCACCGAGGCGATTGGCGAGCGATTTGGGCGGATTGACATACTCACCGAAGGGGCATCTGAAACGCCAGCTGGTATCTGAAAAGGAACGGATCTGAACAACGCTGTCCAGAATCGGAAAAATTTTTTCTCCGGCACCGCTATCATTCGCTGCTTTCCTGGCCGCAGCAGCCGTCAGGTCCATTGGGGATAAGGCCTTGAGTGGGTCTTCCTCCCGTTGCGTCACCTGCCCCGCCCCCACAAGAACAGGGATGGGTGTTTCATGGATCGTTTTCATTTGCTTCTCCTTAAAAAGTTCCTACCAATCTGCGAGGCCGTATCTAAAAACTGACTTGCCGGTCTGGCTTTTGCGGGCGGATTTTTCAGAGCGCCTCTACGGCGAATTCAGACATAGCGAAAATACCGCTGGCCACAGGATGTGAAAAGTAATTCAGATTTCCATCGACATCTCAGCCTCTTTAGAAGAAATGCCATCTCCAGCAATCGGATGGCATTTCTCCGCAATATGAAGGTTGTCCCTGAGAAATGCAGCGTTGAACCAGCCCGGCTTGGGGTTTTAGCAAGGGATAAGCCCTTACCCACCCTTCTTTTGTAAGGCCTGCCATAGCAACTCCGGGGTAATGGGGATGCTTTCAACGCGAACACCAGTGGCGTTTTTGATCGCGTTAGCGATGGCCGAAGACGGGGCGGTGATGGGAGGTTCAGCCACGCCGCGTGCCCCGAAGGGTCGGTTGGGGGCGGGATTGTTCACCAACACTGTATCTATTTTGGGTACGTTGTCGGCATTGGGGATGTCATAGTCCATGAAGCTGGCTGTCAGCAGTTGCCCGCTTTCATCGTAAACCATTTTTTCATGGAGGCCAAGACCGATGCCCTGCACCACCCCGCCGTGAATCTGACCCTCTACCATGAGCGGGTTAAGGGCGAAGCCCACATCCTGCACGGCCACAAATTCGAGGGGCGTGACCTTGCCGGTTTCGGGGTCAACCTTCACCCGGGCCAGGTGGGCCACAAAGGCGGGCGCGTTTTGACCACTGGTGGCTGTTCCATCGCCCACCAGAGGACCTGGGCCATCGAGACGATTGTTGGCCATATTGGCCAGTTGAGCAATGGACAATGAGCGGTCGGGCACGCCCTTCACATGAGCCTGGCTTTGTTTGAGTTCAATATCATCCGGGCTGGCCTCAAAATGTTCTGCGGCCAGCTCGATCAACTTGCGCCTGACCTCCTGTGCAGCGGGAATAATGGCGTTCGCCATACTGGAGGTAGCCACACTGGCTCCGCTGGACGGGGCGTGCAAACCGGTTGATGTATCGCCCTGGATCAGCTCTACCTCATCCGGGTGAACCCCCAGAATCTCGGCAGCAATCAGGACGATGCTGCTGTTGAGCCCGGAAATATCAACCGAGCCGATTTGTAGCCGCACGACGCCATCGTTGTCAATTTTGCAGACTGAGGCCGCCGGGAGCATGCGGCAGGGCCAGCCACCAATAGCGATACCCACCCCTTCATTTTCGGCCAGGTTGTTTCGATTTTGCCATGCCGGATGTTCGCTCAGGCGCTGCAACACAGCTTTCATGCCCAAATGAGGCCAGGGCTGATTGTCACCACGCAGATCCCCTTCCTCTACCGCATTTTTCATACGCAACTCAATCGGGTCCATGCCCAGGACCCCCGCCAGCTCATCGATGTGAGACTCAAGAGCGAAAGTGGCTTGAGGCGAGCCGGGAGCACGATATGCACCGGTTTGAGGTTTGTGGGTACAGACTTCGTAACAATCCAACTTCACGTTGTCAATTTTGTAATAGCCGCCTATCAAGAGGGCAATGTTACGTCCCCAGTGAGAAGTAAAAACGCCGCTGTCGTTGAAGTCCGTTACCTGTAATGCTGTCATTTTGCCATCGTTTCTGGCACCAATTTTGACCGTCAACTTGCAACCTGGACCCGGGGTGGTGGTTAAAAAATCCTCAGAGCGGGTCAGCACCATCTTCACCGGTCGCTTGAGGGTCATGGCAATGGCTCCGGCCAATGGCTCCACAATACCGTATTTGGCTCCAAAGCCCCCTCCCAGCGTTTCCGCTATCAGACGCACCTTGCTGCGGGGCATGCTGAGGGTATTGGCCACAGCGTTGCGCACAAGGTACTGCCCTTGTGTACCCGTATGAATGGTCAGGCTACCTCTGAATGGGTCCGGGTCAGCTAGCACAGCGTGCGGTTCCATATAAGCCTGATGCACTATTGACACGCGATAGGTTCGTTCAAGGACTACATCAGCTTCGGCGAATCCTTTCTCCACGTCACCTCGACTATGATGGATTTCATCATGCACATTGGACAACTTTTCGCCCGAAATCTCTTTGCCACCATCGCTTGAGCCGTGGGCAGCGGTGATGTCCGAGTCGGCGCTGGGACGGCCGTTGGGCCAGGTTGAGGGCGAGTCTGCGCTGACGGCTTTTTCCATGTCTACCACGGTTTGCAGTGGCTCATAGTCAATAAAGACCAGTTCGGCCCCATCCTGGGCCGCCACCTCCGATTCAGCCACCACGGCCACCACCGGCTGGCCGCAGAAAAGCACCTCATCTTTAGCCAGTATGGCGCTGTTCCGTGACGATATCACCTTGTCTTTGGTGATCAAATCCTGGGCCGTTAATACGGCCACCACTCCCGGTACGGCCTCTGCTTCAGCAAAATCAACTGAGGTGATTTTAGCGTGGGCGTGGGGACTCAGAACCGGGCGAATATACAACATACCGGGGACCGAAACATCCGTTGCATATTTGGTTTTACCGGTTACCTTTTCCAGCCCTTCCAGCAGTTTTCGTTTTTTGCCCAGATATTGATACTCTTGATTTGACATTAAAAATCCTCCTTGTGAAATTAGCTTTCAGCAGTCTGCCGTCAGCATGAAGTCTCCACTGACGGCAGAAGGCAGTAGGTGACATCTCTATCCAAGATTTGTCTGAACTCTGCTCACCCATTTTGTTTGCCGGGTTTGGCTTTTTGCAAGCCGTGCATTGATGGTAGAAATTATTTTATTGCAAAGCATAGGGTTTGATACCCCGCTGCTTGCAGCGTTTTTAAGCGCCGCAGGCTCAACAAAAAGTTTGGT
>JADGAV010000038.1 GCA_015231825.1 SAR324 cluster bacterium | reverse complement strand
TTTGATGACAAAAAATCCATCATCCGCTTTGATATGTCCGAATACATGGAAAAGCACTCTGCAACCCGTTTGATTGGTGCGCCTCCCGGATACGTCGGTTTCGAAGAAGGAGGCGAATTGACAGAAGCCATTCGACGGCGCCCTTATGCCGTTCTATTATTTGACGAAATTGAAAAAGCTCATCCAGATGTTTTCAACCTTTTCCTTCAAATTCTGGATGACGGCCATTTGAGCGACAGTCGGGGAAGAACCATTGATTTTAAAAATACTCTGATCATCATGACAACCAATCTGGGGCAGGATACGATTAAAAAGGCAGAAAAAAATATGCAGGAAAGCGATTTGGCGCAAATTGCCCAACAAGAACTGCTTCTCCATTTTCGTCCCGAGTTTCTCAACCGGGTAGATGATGTGATCGTCTTTCGAAACCTATCTCTCGCTCACATCCGGCAAATTTGCATGCTGCAAATTCAGGAATTGCAGCAGCGTCTTTCATCCCAGCAAATAAAACTCCAATTGACCGACACGGCTCAGATGTATCTTGCCAAACGAGGTTACGATCCTGTTTTTGGGGCTCGTCCGCTCAGGCGAACCATTCAACGTGAAATTCAGGATATAATAGCCAACAAATTGCTGGAGGGAAGTTTGAAATCAGGAAGCACTCTCAACATAGACGCACAGCAGGGAAGCCTTATTTTCAGCACTTAGAAATCTCAAACGGCGGAATACCGTTTGTAAAGCTGGTTCCATCGTAAAACTCTTCGAGATGCTTCGTTGAGCGTCGAAATAATCTCTTCCATTTTCAAAGGCTTTTCAAAAAAGTCGTAAGCCCCTCCTTTCATACACTGAATGACATATTCCAAATTGCTATGTGCCGTGATGACATAGACCTGAATGAGGGGATTGAGTTCCTTGATTTCCCGAAGCAATTCCACACCGCTCATTTCAGACATCTGGATATCTGTAATCACCACATGGAAATGGCTTCTTTGCAATGAAGCCAGTGCCTCTTCAGCGCTTTTTTCCAAACTGATATGATGGCCCAATTTGCTCAACGCTTTCTGCAAAATCATTCGGATGTTATCATCATCATCAACAACCAGTATATGGAGTGGGGCTGATTCATTATTTTTCATAGATTCCTTTCGAGTCCATACAAATCAATCAGTTGGCGCACATCAGATTTTTTAAAAAAGAGATCCGATCATCAGCCATCATCGCAGCATTTCCAATCAGGAATGCATCATAAGGAAGATTTACAATATGCCTGACATGCTCCGGGGTGCTGATGCAGCTGGCACTGATCAATACTTTTCCAGGTTGAGTTTTCCATTCCCGCAATTCATCCGATCCATGCCACCATCGTGCACTGACTTCGACATCGCCCTGGTCGTAGGTTTTGCTGGGATCTGAAGGAATTGCAGCGATGGGACGATTATTGATCATCAAAATATTAGGATTGACTCTCAAGGCACGGGGCAGCTCTTCAGGCAAAGAACATTCTACAACTGCTTCTAAACCAATTTCTTCCGTTTTTTCTATAATTGTTTTCAACTCTGCTTCCTGATAGTAATAGACAAGAATCAATGCAGCACTGGCACCTCGTACTCTCCCCTGCAAAAGTTGGTATGGATCAACAATGAATTCTTTATGCAGCAAGGGTAGCTCTATCGTTTCACGGACCAATTCCAAAGTTTTCAGCGAACCGCCAAAATATTTTTCATCAGTCAACACAGAGACTGCCTTCACACCGGCATTTTCATATTCAAGCACAACGCTTGCTGCGTCCAGAGATTTAACATTTTGACGACTCGGTGCTTTTGCTTTGACCTCAGCAATGATGGAAATTGCTTGCTCGGGATTTCTTCGGATGGAATCAGCAAAAGAAGGGGTCGGCTTGACACTTTCAACTTGAACCCATAATTCGTCTTCAGAAATAATGGCTTTATCACGGGAAATGTCCAAAAGTTTTTCTCCGCGAACTTTTTCTAAAAATGTCTTCAAATTAGTTTCTCCTCAAAAATTCTCCCGTTCGCGGGCAACCCCGACTTAAAATTTCAAAATTACTACAAACAAATTGGACAATAAATGATAAAATCACAATCTATTTAGTTGCTGCTTGGATATAATTTTTTTCTGGTTTTATTATGAAGAAAACAATCGTATTTTTCGTCGTCTTTGGCTTCGTGGGATGGATTTGTCTCTGGCAGCATTCTTTCTTTTTAAAACAATACGCCAATTTTTTCACGGTCAACAATGCAGCTAAAGGAGCCGATGCCTTGGTCGTCCTTTCTGGAGGAATGATGAACCGGCTTCCTTATGCAATTGACTTGTACCAGCAAGAATATGCTCCAATCGTACTCATAACAGAAGAAAAAAAACGGGTGGTTTCGCCAAAATTAAAACAGCTGGTAGGAACCAACGTGGATCAAGCCAAAAAAATTCTTCAGGCATTGGAAGTGAATGTGGATTTAATCGTTGTCCCTTCTCTCAAAGGAGGAGCCACATCCACTTTTGATGAGGCCTATGACATATTACAATATGCTCGTCAACAGCATTGGCACCGTATTATCATCGTCACAGATTCTTTCCATACTCGGCGCGCACTTTACGCTTTTGAGAAAGTTCTCGGAAAAACAGAATTGTTGATTCAATCCATCGGGGCACCAAATCCAATTTTTGATGAAAGCAACTGGTGGCAAACGGATTCCGGAATTTCCACCTATGTATTAGAAGGAATCAAATACCTGGTTTATCGCTTTACAGAGCAAAACGTGACGTTTGTGAAAAACTACTGAAATCTTCTATCTTCGAAATATCCTTCCTTTAATGTCAGGAGGATGGATTGGCGTTTTTTATTCTCAATCTCTCTGGGTCTCATACCCCTAAACTTGGCATCTTAGAGAAATAAAATTGCGCATTTTGATGCCCCGCTGCTTGCCACAGCGCAGTTCAGCTCTAATCAAGTTTTGTGAAGAATACGATTACGGTTGAGAGTACAATTAAAGATCCCAAATCTCATATTTATCTCAATATAACACATTGAAATAAAAGGTTTTCTATTTTCAATAAAATATATTTCATTTCTTTTGACTTTTATTTGAAAAGTTGAGCAATTCACAGAATGATCTTCGCAACAAAAATATCTCTCTAAGAACCCAAACCGGCACAAGCCGTATAACCATCATGATCACTCACTTTGGCCTTCAACGAATCTGTTGCAACTAATGCACTCGCCGTTGCAATGGTAAAGGTTCTTTTTTTACGTTTTCCAGCTTTGATACGGCCAATATCATGGGTCCGTTTTAGAGTTTCTCCTGGGGCCACATCGGACGAAAGTGAAATAGGAATTTCAACATCCACTTCCACTCCCTTGACATCACAATTCCCAAAAGTACTCACCCGAACGGTATAAGTAAGGGCTTGTTGGTCCGGAGTTTGACTTACCTGCTCTATATCAGCATCACAGCAACCCCCGGCCGCACAGGCGCTCAAAAACAAAACACCGATGAGAACAAAAAAGTTCTTTATGTTCTTGAAATAAAATTGTTCAATCATTTTAATCAATTTTATAAATAACACTCATTTTTTGCGAATAATCCCTCTTCAATGACATTAGATAATTTAAATTCAAATTTGTTCAAATTTGAGTGCAATTGATTTTTCTGTTCAGAGAATCGACCTCTTCCGCACAACTACGAATCCTCTTTCTTTTTTCGAACGGCAACAGCCATTGAAACCAAAATACTGATTTCATAAAGGACGATTAACGGACCTGCCATCAGTGTTTGAGTAAACACATCAGGGGGAGTTAAAATTGCAGCAACAACAAAAATGGCAATAATCGCATACTTTCGGTTCCTTTTCAGCCAGGGGGCATCAATAACTCCCAGACGGGTCAAAAATAAAGAGACGATCGGCAACTCAAAAATCAGACCAAAAACAAAAAGAAGACGTATTGTTAGTGACAGATAAGCGCTCATTCTCAGAGAAGGTTCCGTAAATGTATTTTGGAAACTGAGAAAAAAATCATACCCAAATGGAATCACAACAAAATAGCCGAACAAACCACCTCCAATAAAAAGCGGATAGGAGAGAATCAAAAAAGGCCAAAAAAGTTTCCTTTCTTTAGGATACAATGCTGGTTTTGCAAAAAGCCAGACTTGCCCGAGCGTGAATGGTAGCGTTAAAAACAAACTCGTGTATAGACCGATTCGTAAATATGTGAAAAAAGGTTCCGTCAATTCATCAAAAACCAAAGGAATTCCTCTGGCATCAAGAGGCTTTCGAAACATGCTTAAAATTGGTTGATTGAGCTCGATTTCAACAGTAGTTGCTGCGACAAAAGCGACGAAAATGAGCGCTCCCGCAATCATTATCCTTTTCCGCAATTCTGACAGATGATCTTGGAGCGGCATGGGCGGATCAAGCGATTGTTCTTCAGATTCCAAAAGGTGGGTTTTATCAGTGGTCGACATAGCTGCTCGGATCTATATGAGTTGTGCAAAAAAGAGTTTTTGTAGCGATTTGAAGTTTCACGATCAAGAAACAGGACAAATAATGAATTGCAAATTCATATTCAACAAGTAATTTTAAAGAGAATATCCTATTTGTCCGTAAAAAACACGAAAGAACCTCGAACGGACTGCTCGGTGTGGATTTCCGAGAGGGCATTCGAACAGTAGACTAGCAAAAATTTGTTTCAAATTTTGTATCTTGAAAGCAGCCATCTTCATCTCTGTGGAAACATGAAAATAAAATTTCTGGTCCGGTTCATCTGTCTGTTTTTCTTTGTAGGATACGAAATTTATGCAGGCAAGCCAGTCCACGCAAAAGAGGAATATATTGTTCAACAAATTTTTAAATTGGGTAAACGGGATGTTTATGATGCCATTTTCAGCCCGGACAACCGTTACATAATAACCTTGTCCGGAACACACAAGCTAGAATTGTGGAACAGTCGTACCGGTGATCCAGTCAAAGCCTTTCCCACCGGAAAACACCGAGCCATTTCTCTCATTTATCACCCTAAAAATCCTCTTGTCATCTCCGGGGGAAAAGATCATACGATTCATTTATGGGATACCAATCGTGGAGAAAACACCCATGTCTTGCGAGGTCATATCGGCAATGTGAATACTTTGGCAATTGATGCCCAAGGCAATTTTTTGGCGTCAGGAAGTGATGATGGTGCAATTCTCATTTGGGATCTGCAAAACCTTAAATTGAAAAGTACGATTCAAAAAGCTCACCAGGGAGCAGTTCACAGTGTCGATTTTCATCCCAATGGAAAAATGATCGCGAGTGGTGGAAAAGATCGTAAGATCCGCTTGTGGAATTCGGAAACTGGAAAAATGCTTTCTGAATTCGACGAACATGCTGGTGAGGTAGTGAAAGTAACTTTTCATGCCAACGGGCGGCTTTTGGCATCCGGGTCCCGAGACAAGACCATCAAAGTATGGAACTTAGAAGACCGGGTTGCTGAACATACCTTCAGCGGACACAAAGATGTGCTCAGCGGATTGGACTTCCACCCTAACGGGTCCTGGCTAATTTCCGGAGGTGCCGATGGCATGCTTCAGGTCTGGGATATTAAAAGCGGAAAAAAAATTTCGGATTTAAAGTCAGTCGCTGGCCCAGTGATCTCCGTGCATTTGGACAGCACAGGAAAATGGATTGTCGCGGCAATTGCCAAAGGAATTACACAATCATGGAAGCTGGGCCCATCCTCTTATTTGACCTCCCTCAAGGGGCACAAAAACGACATTACAACGCTTGATTTTACAAAGAACGGAAAATATCTGATCTCGTCAGCATTAGACAAAACAGTGCAGATCTGGGACATTGCTGCCCAAAAATCCATTGCCTCCTATCCGACAGAAAACCACCGGGTTCAAGATCTTCGCATTAATCACAATAGCCTGCACTTTGCTACTGCTGGTGCCGATTCAGTGATCGGTTTGTGGGAAACCCGCACGGGAAAACGCGTCGCTTCCCTGGAAAGCCACCGAGGCAAAGTCAACAGCATTGATTTTCATCCGACAGATCCTGTTCTTCTTTCCGGTGGTACCGATCAAAAGTGGGTACTTTGGGATTTGGAAAGGGAACAAGTCATCAAAGTCAACAGCTCTTACAAAGATGAAGTCAGCATCGTTCGTTTTTCTCCTGATGGGAAACTCTTTGCCACAGGACGCGGCAATACTGATCGATCTGTCCAAGTTTGGACTTATCCTGAAGGAAAATTGGTTCACATTCTTAAAGGACATCAGCAAAAAATTAGAGATCTTGATTTCAGCCCTATCGCCCCTCTGCTCGCTACCGCCTCCGATGATGAAACGGTCAAGATCTGGGATATTTCTCCTCAGGGTGAAGGAAAACTAAAAAATAATCTGAAAGGGCACAGTTTCCTCGTCTCGGGAATATCGTATTCCAAAGATGGCAAAACCCTGATATCCGCTTCTCGAGACAAAACCGCTCGTTTGTGGGATGTGAAAACCGGACATTTAATACGGATTCTCACCGGAGAAAGTGATGGACTCAGCGCACTCGCTGTCCGCCCTGATGGAAGAATGATCGCATTGGGAACCCTGGGTGAAGAAATTGTTTTATTGGATTATCCCCTCAGTCTGGCAGAAATTGAAGATGTGCCTGCTGATTCTGATCTAACAGGAACAGACAATGGCAGCACACCCCCTTCGACAATTCAAGGGAGCCAATTTTCTGAAGAGTCTTTGGCAGCTGCTTTCGTGGAAGACCAATCTGATGTCAAAGAAATAGTTGAAGAAATTATTGACGAGCAAATCTACAAAATTCCGGAGACTGAAGACAAAAAGAAGATTCGTGATACTCTCCAGAAAACACTGAACGCTCTACTTATTAAAGAAGAAGTATGCGAGCAAGTCAATGAGCTTGAGAAAACAGCTTTGGGTGTCATTCGTTTGGCACCAAACGACTTGGCTGCCTATCATGCACTTTTAAAAGTTGCAGCAACCAGTCAGGATCTCAATATGATATTTATGTTGACAAAAATTGCAGGTTGGGCAAATTTTCAAACAGGAATTTACAAATATGCAAAACCAATAGACGTTCGCAATAACTTCGACTATTGGTCCGATCAAGTTTTTGATCAGGCACAGATTCGCCAGAAAGACTCTCTCTTTTTATCGTTCACTACCTGCAATGGAAGAGTGAGTCGTATTAACGTTCCCGAACCCTTGCTTTACCTTGATATCCCCAATGAATATTTAGAAAAAGCGGCTTCCATCCCTCATTTCATCGATCTAGAAGACTTTCAGGAATTGGATGCTGAAGAATTTAAAAATAGGCTTTTAAATCAAATTCAGGAACGATTAGAAACGGCAACTCCATTTCCGGATAACAGAGTTTCAATGACACCGGATATTCAATCACCGAGGCTTTCTACAGGTCAGTTTTTCTTGAATATGGAAGGAGTTCAACTTTGGGGAAATCCCAGAAAACTTCTTTTTCAATTGAGAGAAAGAAACCATCCTTGGCAAAGCTACTTTACGGCGTCAGATAAAAAGAAAACTCTAACACTCCCTGCAGGGCAATATTATCTAAAAATTGGAAAGTCCATTCGGCGTGCCTTTATCCTCAATCCTGATCAAGACATTGTCATTGAAGGGCCCGATCTGCAGTGATTTACCCTAATTCACTGAATTCGTTCCATTTAAAATTTGAAACTGCGGCTTAAATGGTGCAATATCGATTAGACTTTCAAAATCACACTAAACCTTAGTATCCAAAGGATCAATTATGGGTATTGAACGAGAAGAATTGTTAGACATCCTCTTTTTAGCAAAGCAAATGGCAGGGGCTGATAGATCGCTTCATCCGATGGAAAAAAAGGTACTCTTTGCCTTGTTTAAATCCGTGGGTATTAACCAGGAAGAGCTGGAAACCATCAAGCACATTTCGTCCCCGGAGGAGGCAATCGCAGGTTTGGCATCAGAAGAAGCAAAACAGATTCTAATCGACATCCTGGTCTTGGTTGCGAGTGCTGACAATGAATTCGAAGAGGAAGAGCAAACTTTCATCACAAACGTCATGAAGCAGCTCGGGATGTCACCCGAAGAACATCCTTATTTTGCCACAGAAGACGGTTTAGATCTCGAGGAGATTCGAAGCAGCGTCAGGCTTATTATTGGCAACCTTAAGGATCTTACATAAGGTTTCCCACTGAATTTAAACATGCATTTAACCAGCTTTTTGATATGTTACTTTTAAGTTTTCACATTGTAGCTGTTGCAATCATGGTGGCCGTTACTGGAAGTATCGCATACCAGATGGGCAAAAAAGAAGGCATCCGTATCACAGATGTTTATCATGCCGAAATGCTCGCTGAACAACAGACATCTTCGGATGGCCCTCAGAATAGTTCGGGTCAAAACCAAAAACCAGGTTCCTGAGCTAGGACGAGGCTTTGCTTGGTCTTTTTGGTACCCGCGGCCAGAGCAAAAGAACTGAGCAATCAATTCAAACAACATAGAACGACGGCAGGAAAAACAGCAGCAATATAATGTGGCTGGTTTGTTTTTACTATTCTGGAAAAAAGAACTAATAGGTGAATGGCTTTTTTAAAACCGCAGCTTTAATGGCAGGCTTTTTAGTATTGTAAAGGAAGTTCAGTTCATCAAAAATGTCCAATTCTTTTGCTTTCTTGTCGGTCGCTTTTCGCAATTTTTCAGCTTTTTCGACAATTTTTTTACTTTCAGCAACAGGATCCGCCACGTTTCTGAAAAGCCTGACAAAGTTGAGTTCCAACCTTTGGTTATTAATGAGAAGACGAATTTTTTCCTTAATCTGATTGGCCTCTGGAGTGTCACCTCCGTTTCCTGTTGTTTCCTGGAACAACTGATTGATCAGTTCGTTCACCTCCGGATAACTCCTTAATAACACTGCTTTTTCCTTTTCTATGGTCTCATTGGTGATTTCCAGCATCACATCATATCGGATCAATTCAGCAAGCGTTTTGTCAAAATCAATTCGTCCTTGACTTTGCGAGACTCCTCCGGTCCGTTGCCTCTGAAACTTAATACTGACAATCTGCTTCGGTTTTTCCTCTTTTTCCTGTAGAAGCAATTGATTTTTCTCTATAAATTCATCTGCATTGAGAATAATATCTGTTCCGTAGTGCAAACTTTGCAGCTTTTTTATCTTCCCTTTGGCTTCCCTACTTTTTCTTGCCTCCCGTTGTTCCCGAGTTTCAGGTACTGCTTCAACAAGCGTCTCAGTTTTTCTTTCTTCTTCCAAACGAACGGATGCAGCAAAATCTTCAGGCTCCAGCCATTGTAGATCTTCGATCCCCATGGATTTGATCGATTCTGCATAAGACTCTGCATAATCACTGTCTTCGGATGACTCAATCATTTTAATCAAATAAGCCTGCTCTTTTTCATTGAGTTTGAAGCTTTCAACTAAATGTTCTGGCTTTTTGTCGATCTGCGCTTTTCTTTCCGCCTCAATTTTTACTGAGGCAGCAAAATTGTCAGGTTCCACCCACTCCAACTGAGCCATTCCCATTAGTTTTATGGAAGCAGCGTATTCTTCCCAGTACTCATCTTCGCCCATCAAAGCCAGCATTTTTTCAAAATATGCAGTTTCTCCCGGATTCAGTTTATATTTTTTACAAATATGACGAATTACTTCTGTATTAGTATTTCCCATTGTCTTCTCTTTTACTTACTTTTTTCCCCTTTATAAAACATTTGCATAACCGGATCGATTTTTAGTTCCAGGAATTGATCGGAGTCGATTTGATGAGTAAATAAAATGACGGCGAGGAGCAAAAAGAATTTTTCCCCTGTCTGCGGGCAAGATACTCCTCAATTTGTTTAAGCAATTCTGACACCTTTCAATGTCGCCTGCACTGGGCAACAGAGGGAATCCCCACATTGAAATATCTGATAGATTCAAAAGTTATTTTAGGGAATGAGCATAGTGGAAGGACTTTTTTAAAAACACATGAATCAAATCTAACTCAGCACCACTGCACTGAACAACCCGATCACTGCGCCAAAAACTCCCCCCCAAACCACAAGCCATCCTAAATGTTCGCGGATCATATCATCGATGATCTTTTTCACTTGCTCCGGAGTGAGTTCCTGCAAACGTATATCGATCATTGCTTCCACTTTGGGGCGAAATTCTTCAAATCCTGATTCCTTCTTCAAAATTGAGGATAAATCTACCTTGGAGAGCAACTCGCTCAGCTGTTTTTGAAATTCTTCTTGAAAAGGTTCCCTGAGAGGTTCAAGCGCTTGTTCTCCTCCGATCATACCAAGCATTCCTCCAAACGGGGAATTTTGAATGACAACAACAAACCCATCAAACCACTGATCGAAATCGACTTGTTCCGCGACCCATTCAGGTGGAATTTTTTCCGGCATCGTCTCTTGCGCAAATTGGGAAAAATTTTCTTCCGTAAAAAAGTTGTCCATGATCAAGGTACGAATACCTGACTTAAATTCTTCAAAATGCAATGGAATAATCCCGGATCCATACAGCCCTGGAATCTTCTCGAAAAGCATGTGGACTGCGAGCCAATTGGTCAATGCTCCGGAGAGTGAAAAAAGGCTCGCCTGGATCAGATGGGATTGTCCTCTAAAGGCGGGACTATAGTAGGCAATCAGGAAGACAATTCCTGCAATTAAATTAGTGAGTAGACTTTTGTTCATAATTTACACAATCGGTTCAATCCATTGAAAGGAATCCTGGACGAGACCATATTGAATTCCCATCAGTTCATCAAAAAGCCGGTGAGCAACCGGTCCTGTTTTGCCGCCACCGATTTGGTAATTTTCTCCTTGAAAATGAAGTTCTCCAACGGGAGAAATAACAGCAGCGGTTCCGGCACCGAAAATTTCTGTGAGCGATTTGTCCTTAATGGATTGCACCACTTCATCAATTGAAATTCGGCGTTCACTAACTTTCAGTCCCCAATGATTTGCCAGCTGAAGAACAGAATTCCGGGTAATTCCAGGTAAAATTGTACCGACCAGTTCGGGGGTAACGATCTCATCGTTGATCACAAAAAAGATGTTCATAGAACCCACTTCCTCGACATATCGACGCTCAACAGAATCCAGCCAAAGCACCTGAGTGAATCCCCTTTCTTTCGACTCTTTTTCTGCCAAATTACTGGCCGCATAATTCCCTGACGTTTTTGCTTCTCCAACTCCTCCCGGAGCCGCTCGGGTGTATTTTTCTGAAACATATATTTTAACGGGATTGAACCCTTCCGGATAATAAGGCCCGACAGGACAGAGGATGATGAAAAACAGGAAACTGCTTGAGGGTTTCAGACCTAACGCCGGCTCCGTAGCAATGATGGTAGGGCGGATGTACAAGGAGGTGCCTTCTTCCTTGGGAATCCAGTCGATATCCAGACGAATCAACTGTTTGAGAGCATCCAGGACAAATTTTTCATCCAATTTTGGCAGACACATTCGTTCCGCAGTTCTGTTCATTCTGGCAAAATTTTGCTCCGGCCGAAATAAGACATAACGGCTATTGCTGCTCCAGTAAGCCTTCAATCCTTCAAAAGCCTCTTGGCCATAGTGAAATATAATTGCAGATGGTTCCAGTGTAATTGGCTGATACTGTTCAATCCGCGCATCATGCCAACCAACGTCTTTGTCCCATTCCATCATGAACATATGATTGGTAAACTGAGTGCCAAATACAATATTCGAAACATCTTTGGGAGGAACTTTTCGTTTTTCCGGTGGGACGGGATTTATTTTGATTTCCATAATGCTTTTCCGAAAAAATATGCAGATGATTGAGGCAATCCGACATGTTTATCGTTCATTCAATTGCCTTGTAATTTGATATACTTGCTCCTGGCGAATATCGTCATAATTGACCAGCACATAGGTCAGCAAACTACCCATGACAACGATCAGCACAATGCCGACGCTGGCCGCGAACTTTTCTCCTCGACGCATATCAAGCTAAATGGGAGGTGAACAGAGCTAGTTTGAAATACCAGCATGAACTTTATCAGGACAGATTGTCTTCTACCAGAAAAAAAGCGCGTCATCATAAGAGGATCCCGTTACACAAGTCAAGATGACATTCGCTTGTTTACGAGACTTTTCTTCATTCACGACCGAGTATTTTTCATATCTCCTGCATGCTTCCTGATTCGGGGAAACCTGCAACAGGGCAATCGGCAGAATTCTTGATTTTGAAGAAGACCTGACCCAAACTGCCCAATTCCCTTTTGTGGAATCTGTTTATTTGGATGCTTGCATCCCACAATTTTGTTCGACTCTATTTTTGTAACTTGCAATTAGCTCAATATGACATAAATTGAATTACCAAGCCATCTGCAGCAACAGTTTTAATAAAGAGGAATATTATGGAATTAAGTCATCGAATTGAAAGTGAAATTTGTATTGTCTACATCAACGGCGAAGTTTCTCCTAATACAGACGAGTTGAGAACCTACCTGTTGCCATTTTTGACCGATACTCAATTCAAGGGCTTAATTATCAACCTCGAAGGAGTCCCATTTATAGGCTCCACCACGGTTGCAATTGTTTTAGAAGCATACCAGACCATCCAAAATCGCCGCGCACACTTTGCCCTTTGCCAATTGAACGAAATCAATCAAAAAATTCTTAGTTTCACACAGATCAATAATATCATTGATGTGTTTATGACTGAAAAAGAAGCCATTACTGAAATCTTGAGCAAAGGCGCCTGAGAAAAACGGGACATCCCCTTGAATTCACTGACTATTGAACTTCTTTGTACGCCCGGTTTAAAGCACTGCACAAGGCTTTGATGGAAGCGAGACTAATATTTGAATCCATCCCGACTCCAAAAAAGAACAAATTACCTACTTCAATTTGCACATAGGCGACCGCCTGGGCGTTAGAACCTTCACCCAAGGCGTGTTCATGATAGGAAACGAACTGAAATCGGGTGTCTTCACTTTTTCGAATTCCTTCGCAAAACGCATCAATGGGTCCATTGCCTTCCCCAACGATCTCAAGCAGGTTCTCATAAATTTTGACTTTTGCACGAACGGTCGTTTTAATTGTTGAATCTTCTTCAGAGACGGATTCCGACTCAATACGACAACTTTTCACTTCGAAAGGAGTTTTGGGCCAAAGGTATTCCTCCTGAAAACTTTGATAAATCCTGCTCGTCGGCACCTCTTCTCCTGTTTGCTCTGAAATCTTCTGAACTACCTGAGCAAATTCCGGATGCATTTTTTTAGGAAGCTGATAGCCAAATTCCTGCTCCATCACATAGGCTACACCTCCTTTCCCGGACTGGCTGTTGATCCGGATAATCGCCTCATAGGTCCGCCCGACATGCTGAGGATTGATCGGCAGATATGGAACATCCCAAAATTGCGATTCCGGCTTCTGAAGCGCCAACATCCCTTTACGAATTGCATCTTGATGAGACCCGGAGAAAGCGGTATAGACCAACTCTCCAGCATAAGGATGTCGAGCAGGAACCGGCATTTCCGTGCATCGTTCGTAGACATCAATCAATTTTTGAATATCGTGACAGTCCAACTGAGGGTCAACCCCCTCTGAAAAAAGATTGAGTGCCATTGTGACGATATCCATGTTTCCAGTACGTTCTCCATTGCCAAACAGGGTTCCTTCGACTCGATCAGCTCCAGCCAGTACTGCCAATTCCCCGGTCGCCACGCCTGTTCCCCGGTCATTGTGAGTATGGACACTGATGATCACCGACTCTCGATTTTTAAGGTTTTGGCAAAACCATTCAATCCGATCCGCAAAAACATTGGGGGTGGACATTTCTACGGTAGAGGGAAGATTGATAATTGCTTTCTTCTCAGGAGTTGGTTGCCAAACGTCAAGGACTGCTTCCGATATTTCTAATGCGTAATCCAATTCGGTCCCTGTAAAACTTTCAGGTGAATACTGAAAGACCACTTCTGTATCGCTCAAAGCATTCGCACAAGCCAGAGACAATTCAGCTCCGCGAACAGCAATGGCAGTGATTCCTGCACGGTCCGCATTGAAGACCACTCTCCGTTGAGCCGCAGAAGTCGAATTATAAATGTGAACCACAGCCCTTTTGGCTCCCTCAATGGCTTCATACGTTTTTTCTATCAAATGATCTCTCGTTTGACTGAGAACCTGGATGGTGACATCCTCTGGAATCAAATTCTCCTCGATCAGTTTACGAACGAACTTAAATTCAACATCAGCTGCAGAGGGAAATCCTACCTCAATTTCCTTAAACCCCATTTCTACCAACAAATTGAACAACTCCATTTTTTTACCCAAATTCATTGGGTTGACCAGTGCCTGATTCCCATCTCGTAAATCAACACTGCACCAAATGGGTGCTTTGGTGATTTCTTTTGAAGGCCACTGCCGGTTGGGCAGATTGACTTTGGGGTAAGACTGGTAACTTTCTGTGAGCATCGTTTTCATATGAACTCCTGAGCAGGGGTTGGGGTTGACAAAAAAAAGACAAAAAAAAAGCCGTGAGCTTTAGGGCCCACGGCTTTTCGACTGTGGGCCGAAAGCCCACAATTTCAAAATTCAATAGATTGCTGGCGCTCGGTTATCCGGTTGGTGCAAGGAGTAATAAGGATAATAATAAAGCCAGCGCGTTTTTTTTCATCAAAAATCTCTTTCTTTTCTTTGAATGGCTCCCTATTTACAATGCAGGAGCCCCTGTTCTATCCACATTATAAATACCCCAGCTTTTCAAAAAGATCAAGAACTAAGATTGCAAATATCATTTGTTTCAACGTCAATTTTTTTGATCTAAATATTTCACTGCTCTATCAGGAAAATCTGTAAAGACACCATCCACTCCCAAATCAAAATAAAATATTTTCAACAACTGTTCTAAACTCGTGACATATTTGGGCAATGCATCTGCACGAAATGTATAGGGATGAACCACCAATCCGGCTGCATGAGCCTCTTTCACCAAAGAACTGATTTTAAACTGATCCTCACCTTTGCCCTTCAAAACTTGCTGCATCCAGGGGCCAACTCCATTGGCATATTGGGCAATTTCCGCTAATCCCTCTTTGGTCTGCAAATGGGCGTAATTAATATTGGCATAATCTTGCCCCCAGCGGTTTTCCCCCAAGAGCTGGACCAGTTTTAATTGGCTATTCAATTCATAACGGATACGTTTAAGTTCATCAGGATCAAAACACTGGAGATAGGCAAGGCTGGATTGATCAGCATATCCATATTTTTTCAGGATTTTTAAGACTATTTTACTGATATCCTTTCCCTGGCTACGATGCCAACCGGGTGATTTGATTTCCGGATAGATCCCAATGTTTTTCCCACTGGATCTGTTCAATCCCTGGATCAGTTCAATTTCTTCCGCTAGCGTCGGAACCCTGAATGAAGATAATCCCAAAGGAAACCGTTCAGGAAAGACTGCTTTTCCACTTCCTGAGCGTATGCGCTCATTGACTCTCAATCTTTTTATTTCTGCCAGGCTGAAATCAATTGCATAGAATTTACCATCCTCTCTTGCCCTGCCTGGAAACTTTTCCACAACATCAGTTGTTGTTTCCAAATGAATATCATGGATCACAATCGGCACGTCATCTTTTGTTAAAACCAAATCCTGCTCTATATAATCTGCTCCCATCCCGTATGCCAAGGCTTTTGCTTCCAATGTGTGCTCTGGTAAATATCCGGAGGCACCCCGGTGGGCGATCACCAATTTTTCCTGAGTCGCAACAGCAAAATTAACGAAGAAATTAGTTAAAATCAGGCCTGCAACTATCACTATTCTGGTCTTCATTCTTTTTCTCATTTCAGATTGAATGTCCAAGGTGAATTTCCAAACTTCAAATATAGCAGTTGGGTAACGTTGATTCTAGAAAAAGTATTCAAGATCATGTGAAAGAAAGGACAAGATTAGTCCAAATCAACCAACCTAGCCAAATTCCTTAATTCGATTGATGTTTCTCGGAGGTCCTTGTATTTAAGTAGAAAAAACTCAGTCGATTATTAGTTTCCGGTTCAATTCCCTTTTGATTTTCAAATGTAAGGAGCTGCTTGTGCTTTCATTAAAAACAATGAATATTCATATTGAACAAAAAGTTGCAAATATTGAAATCAGTCGCCCTGAAAAAGCCAATGCTGTCAACCGTTTAATGTGGAAAGAATTCAAAGAAGCTTTCGCATGGGTTAGTGAAACTCCTGAGATACGCGCAGCAATTCTTAGTGGTGCGGGGGAGCATTTTTGTTCGGGGATCGACCTCAATGACTTTAGAAGCATGATGAAAGAAACCGATGCTTGTGAGGGGCGAAAACGAGAAAATTTACGGAAAACGATTTTGGAACTCCAGGATTCATTCAATGCCATTGAGAAGTGCGGCAAACCGGTCATTGCGGCTATTCACGGGGGGTGTATCGGAGCTGGTGTTGATATGACTAGCGCTTGCGATATCCGCTACTGCAGCAAGGATGCTTTTTTTGTGATTAAGGAAATAGATATTGGAATGACTGCAGACGTTGGTACTCTTCAACGTTTACCGCACCTGATCGGAGATGGCATCATGCGCGAATTGGCCTACACCGGGCGTCAAGTTGATGCAGACGAAGCAAAAAAGATCGGACTGGTTAATGGTCATTATGAATCAAAAGGATTTATGATGCAAAAAGTTACAGATCTTGCACAACAAATTGCAGCAAAGTCTCCTCTGGCAATTCGGGGAACAAAGGAAATGATATTATATACCCGTGATCATTCAGTTTCAGAAGCTCTCAACTATGTCGCCACATGGAACGCAGGAATGCTGCTTTCTCAGGATATTTTGGAAATTGTTGCAGCACAACGTGAAAATCGAGCTCCGGATTTTGAAGATTGAATATTTTCCAGCACCATAATTTTTACTGAATTGGAACCGAACTCGTTTTCACCCTTCGTCAGTGCAGGAGTTCGGTAGGATTTGTGCATATCTTAGAATTCACCAACAAAAATTGGCAAATTATTCCAAGTTTTTGAATCGGAATTGTTTGAGAGTGTTGTATGAAGAAATGTCTTTTCCTTTTGTTTTATTGGTTCTTAGCCGGAGGGATGAATCTTTCAGCCGAGCCCTTCAACCGAATTGGTCAGGGGATTCGAAATCTGGGAATGGGAAATGTAGGAGTAGCCCTCAGTCATGACGAAAATGCTCTGCACTACAACCCTGCCGGACTCGTCGGTGTGGATGAATTTTTCGTCAATCTGGGGATTTTGGGTGAAGTCTCCGACGATTTATTGAATGCGCAAGATGAAATTTCTACTGTTCAAAAATTAGGAGACGCCAGCACCGCGGACACTTTAGAAATTGCGTTGGGAAAAAAAATTCACTTGCGTTTCATGGTCAATACCAATGTTCTGATTCCCTTTGGAGGATTCACTTTTGGTTTGTCCGCACTTGGTGAAGGAAGAGTCCGTTTAGGTTTTCAAAATCCAGTCTTGCCCCGGTTCAATTTTTCTTACCAAGTCGATGCTCCCACTTATACCTATGGAGTTGCAATTCCACTGGGCCGCGGAGGTTTGGTATTGGGTTTCGGAGCTCGTTATGTAACTCGAGTCGGACTGCCTGATGTGGAACTATCCATTGACAATCTGATCAGTTCAAACGACAGCGAAGGGACATTGGATGAGTATAGCGGTGCAACCAAATTCGCAACCGGACAAGGCTACGATGTGGGGCTCCATTGGCGTGTTGAGGGAGACTGGAAGTTAACGCTCGGTGTTGTCGGGCAAAACGTGGGATCTTTGTCGTTCGCCAACGGATCAAACAAATATCCGGAGAATGTTCCGGGAGAATACAGCGCGGGACTGTCATTACAACCCGGCAGCGATTATTTGAGGTTTCTGTTTGCCTTTGACATCCGTGATATTACTACTCAGGGAACCGATGATAGTTTTATGGCAAAAAGAATTCACACCGGGATAGAGATCGGTATATTGCCGATCGATTCAGGAGCCAGTTTTATCTCCCTTCGTTCTGGTTACAATCAGGGATATTTTTCCTATGGTTTTGAAATCAACCCCTTTATATTTGCTCGATTCGTTACCCTTCAGGTAGCAGTTTATTCAGAAGAAACAGGATCTGTCCCGGGCGGGGGAAAAGAATCTCGCAGGGCGTTTCAGCTTTCGTTTGCTTTCTAATATAATCCCACCGGCTTAGTCATCAATTTTAATGTGATTTGCTTGTCCCTGAATTCTTTTCAGCCACTTTTTTATTTGCGGAAAACCGGTCAAATCAAATCTGCCCTCATGAGCGACATGAGTGTATGCATAAAGAGCAATATCGGCAATAGAATAACGATTCCCAACAAAGAATTCTTGATGGGATAGATGCGATTCCATCACATCCAAAGCGGCGTATCCCTGTGCTTTTCTTTTTTCTATTTCTTCTTTGTATTCCTCTTCAGCATTCAAAAGGGTGATCCAGAATCGAGAAGTTGCAATATAAGGTTCATGACTGTACTGCTCAAAAAACATCCACTGCAGAACCTGAGCTCTTCCCAGTCGATCTTCTGGAACAAATTGGCTGCCTTCCGCTAAATACCACAAAATCGCGTTGGATTCAGGTAAAAACACATTTTCTTCGATTTCCAGCAGTGGGACACGGCCATTGGGATTTTTTTTGAGAAAATCGGCAGTTCTCGATTCTTTTTTTAATATGTCCGTATGAATTCTTTCAAAATCCTGACCCAATTGGGTCAGGATTAGCCTCACCTTGTAGCAGTTACCGGAATCCGGCATTTCATATAGTCGCATCATCTGATCAATTGTCTATTGAATTCTGTCCTTCCCCAAATCAAAATTAATACGCCACTGAGGAGTGGAAAAAATTACCAGATCACTCCCGGTTGCACTTCCTTACGGGCTTGCAGAAAAAATAATTGAATGAGCGGTTGATTAATTATTTTCGGTCAGACGGTTTCTTTTCTTGGTCTTAGATGCGCAAACCATTTGAATTCAAGTTTTTTGAAAAGCCAGACCAGTGTAAAGGTCAGTCCCATATAAAAAACCGCAGCTGTCAAGTACGCTTCATAGGGGCTGTAATATCGACTGTTGACGATTCGGGCGGCTCCAGTGAGATCAACCAGTGTGATGATGCTCGCGAGAGAAGTACCATGCAGCATGAAAATCACTTCATTGCCATAGGCAGGCAAGGCTCTGCGGAAAGCGCTGGGAAGAATAATTCGACGCAGCATCAGAATTCTTGACATTCCCACCGATACAGCTGCCTCAATTTCTCCGAATGGAGTGCCGGCGATTGCACCTCTTAAAATTTCTACCGTATAGGCCCCGGTATTGAGGGCGAAGGCAAAGAGACAGCAAAAATATGCTTCTTTGAAAAATGGCCAGGCAAAGCTGTCTTTTACTGCATCAAACTGTCCCAAACCATAGTAAATGATATAGATCTGCACCAGGAGAGGAGTCCCGCGAAAAATATAGACGAAGAGTCGAACAGGAGCAGCGATGAAATAATTTTTTGAAACACGCATAATCGCCATTGGAACCGCAAGGATAAATCCAGCCAGCAAAGACAAACTGACCAACTCCAGGGTCAACCACATCCCTTCCACATAAAGTCCCAAATTGTCAAAAATTATTTCAAAATCCATCAGGAGACTTTCTCAGGCGGTTCGCACTCCAACACTGTATTTTTTTTCCAGCCAGTTCAAAATCCAAACTGAAAGGGTGGTTAAAATCAGATAACAAATGGCTACCACAATATAAAAAGTGAAAGTCTTTTTTGTCGCTCCTGCAGCCAAAGTCGCTTTACGGACAATATCATCAAGACCGATAACCGATACCAGTGCAGTCGCTTTCAACAAGACCAGCCAATTGTTTCCAAATCCCGGAATGGCATGACGCATCATTTGAGGAAACAGGATTCTGATAAAGACTTGCCCCCCTGACATTCCATAGGCACGTCCCGCTTCCAATTCACCTTTGTGGACGGCCAAAATCGCACCTCGAAATGTTTCTGTCATATAGGCTCCATAAATAAACCCGATGGTAGCCACACCAGAAAAATAGGGATTGATATCAATATAGTCTTCATAACCGACAAAGGCGGCCAGTTGATTGATCATTGTCTGACCACCGAAAAACAGCAGCAGCATCAAAACAAGTTCAGGTATGCCTCGAATAATCGTCGTGTAAAAATTAGCAATGGATTGAACCCCTTTGTTGCGAGAAAGCTTTGCCAGAGCTCCAAAAATCCCTAAACCCATTGCAACGAACAAAGAAAAAAATGCCAAAGAAATCGTTACAGAGAGCCCTTCCATCAAGGCTGGAAAATAACCGTGTAAATCAAACATTATAAAAACCTGAACTGTCTCTATTTAAAACCAGGGTTTTCCCCGTTTTCTTTCGCTGAAAACCCTGGTCGGCGAATAAACCTCTGCTTTAAATGATCAATAAATATCGATTTTGAAATACTTGTCATTGATCTTTTTGTAAGTACCATTAGCGCGAATTGCTTTGATCGCCTTGTTGAATTTCATCTTCAAGTCGTCTTCTCCTTTGCGAATCGCAATACCAGCTCCGTCTCCAAACCACTTGGGATCTGAATAGCTCGGACCGACCAATTCAAAGTCTTTGCCATCTTTTTTTAAAAAACCATCGGTCATGGCAATGCTGTCTGCCATCATCATGTCCAAGCGACCCGAAAGCATATCCAAATAGACATCATCCTGTGAACCATATCTTTTAATGGTCACGTCTTTATCGTAGTTGTCGGTGAGAAATCGGTCAAAAATCGTTTCTCGTTGAACTCCTACCGTTTTTCCTTTTATAGCGGCCTTGGTTCCCTCTTTTGTGAAATCAGCCATCGTACCTTTTTTGACTGCAAACTTGGCAGGGGAATTGTAATATTTCTCCGTAAAATCAACTTTTTTCTTTCTTTCTTCAGTGATGGACATCGAGGCAATGATCGCGTCATATTTTCTTGCCAGTAATGCGGGAATGATCCCGTCCCAATCCTGCGCAATCAATTTACATTCAGCACCCATTTCCTTGCACAGGGCCATCGCGATATCAATATCAAACCCTTGCGGTTTTCCATCCGCACCAATTGAACTGAAAGGAGGATAAGCCCCTTCAATACCAATTCGAACCTTTTTCCAGTCTTTTGCCTGCACACTGCCAACAGCAATTAAAAAAAAGATGCTCATTAAAAATGCACTCAGTTTCTTCATTTTTTTCTCCTCGAGATATATTGATATTTGCCTCGAAAACAATTTCGCAGGCATTGTTTAATTTACTTCAAAATCATTCCTGAAACAAAAAAAGGAATGCGAATCTGACCGGTCGACGGTCAGCATGCTCAAGAACCAGCATTTGATACGGCAATACCAGCTCTATTTGGGCTTCATCTTGCCAAAACAACGAAACGAGCAATACGATCAGTCTACTTTAAGTTTTGTGCAAGAAATTGACGAAATCTTTCCGACTTCGGTGTTTCAAATACTACAGATGGGGGGCCATCTTCTTCAATACTTCCTTCGTGCAAAAAGATCACGCGGGAAGAAACTTCCCGGGCAAATCCCATTTCATGGGTAACCACCAGCATGGTTCGACCTTCCTCCGCCAAATCCTTCATTACGCGCAGGACCTCTCCCACCAGCTCTGGATCAAGGGCTGATGTCGGTTCATCAAACAACATGACTTCGGGCTCCACAGCCAATGCCCGGGCAATGGCCGCTCTTTGTTGCTGACCTCCTGATAAATGCGCAGGGTAATATTCTTTCCGCTCAAATATCCCTACTTTCTGCAGATAAAACTCCGCTTTTTCCCTTGCTTCATTTTTGGGTACTTTAAGCACATGGACCGGGGCTTCCATAATATTTTCAAGGATGGTCATGTGGGACCAAAGGTTGAACTGCTGAAATACCATGGCAAGTTTTGCCCGCATTCGCTCCACCTGTTTTTTGTCCAGAATCTGATTAACACCATGTCTGTCTTCCTGCAATTTAATTTCCTCCCCGGAAACAACGATTCTTCCCCGATTGGGAGTTTCAAGAAGGTTGATACAACGCAGAAATGTGCTTTTTCCGGATCCACTCGAACCCAGCATGGCCACTACATCCCCTTCATGAGCGGTCACTGAAAGCCCTTTCAGGACTTCCAGGGAACCAAAACTTTTGTGGATATCTTCTACAAATAAAGCGACTTTATCACTACCCATTTCAATTCCAAAATTCGAAGTTAGTGGACTGATGGTAATAATCTTTAAAATCAGAGCTTTAGTCCGTTCGAATTCGGCAAAGCAAAGAGGGATTTCCATCCAATTCCTCTTTTACTTATAATACGCGTTGCAAATAAGCAATTGGAATTAGAGTTCAATTGGAAAAGCAATTTAAATAAGAATCGAAAAAATTCTCGGAGCAAGGGGAGGCTGGCAGGAAATCTTTATAACTGTTTTGTTGCTCAGGTTATGCTCGGAACAACCTTGTATCACTTTTTTTCAGCGATCAGACCAAGTTTTTTTAATTCAAAAATGATTACCCCCGGGAATCTTCGGATATGAAGATTTACACCAAGACGGATGGAATTAGGCAACTTCAGACACAGGACCCCCGGAGGGTTCTTTCAGTATTCAGCCCCTTCTAAACCGCTTTCAATCCCTTGAAAATAAGATTTTCAAAGGATCTGATACAACAAGCTTAAAAAGGAATGTACTAAAATAAACTGATATACTGAAATACAATAGAATTAATATATTTACAAATTCCCTTTAATACAACAAAATTTTTTAAATTTTTAATTTTAATGTACTAATTATCAGTACGTAATCTTTTAAATAATACTTGTTTTTATTCTGGCGGAAATGATACGATCCTTACATATTCAACATGAATAAGGATAAATAAGCATGCAGAACAAGAGTGTGTTTCTATAACTGAGATGACCGCAGTGAAAGACATAGAACTGAGCAATTTGAAACTCAATATTTATGAATTCGTTGACTTCTATGCATTGTTGAAGGCATATTTTCAACAATGCAAAGAAAAAGATAAACGATTTTCACTGCGTCATTTTTCACGTCGGCTTGGAAGTAAATCTCCAAGTTTTTCCAAAGCAATTCTCGATAAAAAACAACCCATTTCAGAGGAATTGTTCAATGAATTGACCGAAATGATGGCAGTAACGGGAGAGCAATTCGATTATTTTGAAAGCCTCTTTCGTTTGGAACAGTACTCTGAGGGATCCGCCCTGCATCAAAGATATTACCAGCGCTTTAAAGAATTGCGTTTAAAAAAACCCGTCAGTCTTCTTGAGGCTCAGCACGACTGCATCACCTCCTGGTTCACTCTTTTAATGAGAGAAGTTGCCTCATTGAATGGTGCCCAATACAATCCATTGTGGTTTAAAAAATGTCTCAGTCCTTTATTGGGGAAAAATGTTTCAGAAATAGTTGGCGCGATTGAACTGTTGAAACAGGCAGAATTAATAAAGGAAACCGCGACAGGATTTGAAATTTCTGACCCTCTCAAAGAGATGAAAGCAACCGATCCGCGCCTGAAACTTCTTCATAAGGAACTCATCGAACTGTCTTTAAAATTTCTTAAGGATAGTTCTCAAAACCGAGAGTTCGGTGCGTTTGCAATTGCTACAACTCCTGAGAAATTTGCAGAAATGAAAAAACGGCTGCGTGAATTTTTAAATTCTCAATTTCTTGAACTGGAAGTCCAACCGAATGAAGGGAAGTCCGTTGTCTCATTTTCGTTTCAGTTATTTAAGTTAGCAGATACACATGAGTGAACAATTGAAGAGTTTTTTCTGCTGGCTCCTTTTGATAGTGGGAGTCTTTTTTCTTGTGTCGAACTGTGCAGAACAAAATAGCTCTGGAGGAATTTCAGGAATTAAATTGCCGAACCCTGAAGACGAAGACGAGGAAGAACAGATTGCAACTCTGACGATTGACGGTATTTTCGTCTTGGGAACGAACGCAAATCCGGGTAGGACCCCCTCTTCCCGATTCGCCGGGGAAGTTTTAATCCGTCTGTATAATCAGGAAGGCAGACAGATAGCAGAAGACATGACTGATTCGAAGGGGCGTTTTGAACTGGCAAGCACCGTCTTAACAACCGATTTACCGCTTGTTCTTAAGGGGACCTTCGAAAATATGACCTACAGCAATATTGTCGGACGAGGTGCTGATCCATTGACTGCTCACATCAATGAAGTCACTACTGCAATTTCAGAAAAATTTCTGGGTCAGCGTGATCAAAGCCAGGAAAACCTGACTCGGGTGATCGAACTGGTCATGATACAACGTTTCGGTATTGAAGCTACAGGAGAGTCAAAGCTGCCTCTCAATCTTTTTATTGACGGCAATTTTGCGGACGAATCCAGCATTGGGCATTTAATCCTCAATGCAGCCGCCCGCAATCAAATTGATTTACGAGAGGAGCTGCAGGATCATCAAACCGTATTCAGCAACGCTGCCTTCATTGCATCTCTTTCCGCATTCCTGCGCGCCCAAAAGCAACCCGAAACCGCTCTAAAGGAATTGGAACAAATTCCCGGATCTTCTCTTCAGAAAAGTCTGCTCGCAATTGCCAATGCTTCCAATGCCGGGGAGGCGCAACAGAAGCAGACAGAGTTGCTCGCCTCGGCTCAGGAAGTGTCAGAGCAGCTCATTGCTAAGATTGGAAGTTTGATTGATAGCCTGGGAGAGGAAATATTGAATCCTGGAGAAGGAGTGGCCAGCAATACAACAAGTTCTGTGACGACATCAACTCTTCCTTCTATAACATCTCTTCCCAGCACGAGCACCACGACTTCTTCTTCAACATCGACGCTTGTCACAATTCCTACAACGACGACATCCTCGACAACGTCCACGACAACAACGACCATCACAACAACATCCACAACGACAAGTTCCACGACAACATCAACCACAACCACCACAGTTCCCCTCTTGACAGCCCAAAGTTTAGGGATGATCCTCTTGTCGGGAGGCAGCTTTCAAATGGGGGATATTTCCGGAGCAGGAAATTCTGACGAAAGTCCAATCCATACAGTGAGTTTGAGCAGTTTTTATATAGCTGATCATGAGGTGACATTGGGAGAGTACCGCAATTATGACTCGAGTCACAGCAACCATTCACAGACCGCCTGTGATACAGAGGAATGTCCAGTGACCGGTGTTTCATGGAATGATGCGCAGAATTACATCACTTGGTTGAATAGCACTTCTCCTTCAGGCAACGGAACAAGCTATCGTTTTTGTACTGAATCAGAATGGGAATATGCCGCTCGAGCTGAAACAACATCAAGGTGGTCTTGTGGCAGCAAAGAGTCCTGCCTGCCTAATGTAGCCTGGTATTCTGACAACTCCGAAAACCAAGCTCATGAGGTAAAAAGCAAAAGCCCAAACAGTTTCAACCTGTATGACATGCATGGCAATGTCTTTGAATGGGTACAGGATTGGTATGATTCCAGTTATTATTCTTCCAGTGCTTCAAATGATCCAGACGGTCCTGACTCCGGTTCAAACCGAGTCCTGCGCGGCGGCAGTTACAGTTCGTCCTCAACTGAAGCGAGGTCAGCCTACCGCAAGCGCGAACAGCCGGCGAGTTCTGATCAGCAGAGCGGTTTTCGTCTTTGCAGTTCTTAGATTTAAAATTAGAAAGTCGCGCTATTTCCCCCTCATTTAGTGACAAATTTTGGGGCCACTGAGATTTCGCATGAAATTTCCTTCTCACGAAAAGCCATCATCAATGATCACATCAATCAAATGAGGTCCGCTTCTGTCGTTCAGTGATCGATACAGTGCCGGAGCAATCGCATCGGCTTCTTCCACGCGCGTTGCTTTCAAACCAAAAGACTGAGCCAAACTGACGAAATCAATTTCCGGATTTTTGAAATCCATTCCAATGAAATTAGGATTCCCCTGAAATGCAAGCAGGCGTTCTTTAAGAATACGATAGCTTTTATTGTTTGCAATCAGATAGGTAATCGGCAGTTTCAAATGGGCAGCAGTCCAGAGCGCCTGAATATTATACATGGCACTTCCATCTCCTATCAACGCAAGCAAGGGTCTCTGGGGCTGCGCCAAATGAATTCCAATGGCCCCGGCAACGGCAAAACCGATCCCGCCGCTTGCCAGTCCAAAATAGCAATGAGCGTCATGAAAAGGGAAAAAACTGAGCAGTGATTTAGATGATGTGATCCCCTCGTCGACGACAACCGCATCTTTTGGCAATGCTTCCGCGATCCGCATCATAAGGACACTGGCCGAAATGGCCACCCTCTTTTCAGCACCCTGGGTCTCGACCATCAATTTCCTCCGATTCGCCGCCCAGTTTCGATTTTTCATTCCATTGATGCGAATCTGGGCAGCCTCACAATATTCTTCGCTGCGGAGATCACTCAATACAGGAATCACCGCTTTCAGCGTTTCTTTAATATCAGCATGAATTGCAATTTCAGCCGGATAGTTTTTTCCCAATTCCCAGTCCCGTTCACCAATTTGAATCACCGGCATCTTTTCTGGTAAAGGATCCAGCTTATTCCAAACAGACATACGCAACACATCGGCTCCAAGACAAATCAGTAAATCATAAGGCAATAACGTCGAATGTACATTCAATTGATCCCGATTTAAAGCACCCATAAACGTGACATGTTCAGACAAATATTGCGCAGTATAGGGAACCGTTTGCTGATAAACAGGGGCGCCCAGCAATTCAGCGAATTGAGTCGCTTCGGTCAGAGCCTCTCGTGTGCACAATTCATGACCTGCAAGTATCACCGGGTTTTTCGAGGAAATAAGGCGTTTTGCCAGTTTTTTCAAAGATTCGTCACAGGGCCGGTTGGCCGTTTCAACGCGGGTCGAATGACCCAATTCAAGATTTCCCCGATCATTGAGAACATCTCCCGGCAGTGAGATAAAAACCGGACCCGTCGGAGGAGTCATCGCAATTTTGGCAGCCCTCCTGACAATTCTGGGAAGATCCTGCAAACGATTGACTTCAACCGCCCATTTTACCAACGGCGTCGCAATGGGGACGAGCGGATCATACAGCAAAGGTTCCATCAGTCCGTGCCCCTGCTCCTGCTGCCCGGCAGTGATCAATACTGGCGAACCATACCATTTAGCATTGTATAGAGAACCCATTGCATTGCCCAAACCGGGTGCAACGTGAACATTACAGGAAGACAACTGACCTGAGGCGCGTGAGTAGCCATCTGCCATCGCAACCACGATTGCTTCTTGCAAACCCAGAACATAAGTCAAATCAGAATGTTCGGATAATGCATCCATAATCGGCAATTCTGTGGTCCCGGGATTGCCGAATAAATAACGAATTCCTTCATCCTTCAATAACGTAAGGAAGGCGGATCTTCCTGTCATTGTTTTCATTTTTTAGCTGCTGATAATGAAAAAAGTTTGATTTATTTTAGAAATGGCCCAAACAGAAAAGCGTTTTTACATACTGTCAATGCATCATCTGCGATCAGTTTCGCGGGTTTGAAATTAGATTTTTGATGACCATCGAATTTTGAGAAAAAAAATGCTTTTGCAGTGAAGTGATAGAAAATTATTGAAAAACGAGAGAGATGAAAACTCCCGGTTTGAAGAAAAGACATTGCTCTCCATAAACCGGATTGATTGAACAATCAATTGTCGATTGAATTTGATTCCAAGCGATTAGCACATTTTTCATAAAGAATAGAGATGCTGATCAGCAGCACCGGGAAAGAACATCCATGCTGCTGATAGAAAGAGCGGGAAGACTGTTTATTGTAAGGCAGTGGGACAAAAAAAGACATTTGACCCATTTCTCGAGTCAGTTCCTTTGAAGAGCGGCGAACAAACACAAGACATTCTTCCAATTGATGACCGGGATCACTTTGAATAAATCAATGAAAGTTCTTCTTCTCCTGCCAAACATCTGGCTTCCGGCAAACCCTGTTCTCTGCGAACAATATTGGTGCCTACCACAATCGAAACAATTTTATAGTAAGCATGCCGCCGACTCATTCCTTCCCGTCCCATTCCGCAGTCAGAACAGACCACCAACCGGTCCACTGGAATATGTTTGAGGGCCTCTCGAACCTGGTGGGCAACTTCATCCGGAGACTCTACTTGCAGGGTGTGATGATCGATCACGCCAATCCCGATTTTTTTCTCCGTTATTTTTTTACCTATTTCCTCCAGATCGACGCCGCCGGAACTGCAGTTTTCAAATGTGAGCACATCAGCATCCACTCGGTTGAGTGCATCCAGGGCAGGTTTGTAGCTCTGCACTTCCGCAAACATGCGCTGCTGAGAAGGGTTTCCCCAACAGGTATGACACCAAACCTCTGTTTTTGCTCTCAATCCTCTCACCGTATTGTTGAATACTTCGATCATAAATTCAGGATTGATGACATCGTCGACCACGCCTCTTGCTGCCAACAGGTGAATTTGCGGTTCTTCCATCTGAATCACCGGACAGCCTGCATCGGCAAGTTGGTGGAGTTCGATATTGAAGGCATCGCTAATAGCCATAATACGTTCGCGAATATCTTTGTAGTGGTTGTCTCGAACGGCAAAGGCGACCAGTTCCGGAGTTACTGTCCCGAATTTTACCGGCTTAGTCGTCAACCGTTGCGCAGTTTTCCAAATTGCGGCGTATTGCATCTCTCCAGGACCGACGGGTCCGACGATGCTTGGCATCACTCTCGCTTCCAAATAGTCATGAAGAATGTGAGCGCGGGGAAAGGAAATGCCGCCTCCACCTGCCATAGCCGGTTTTGGGTGATCATGATCAAAACCTTCCATATGATGAGGAGGATAACTGGTCCAGCTTTGACCGCCTACATCAATATCAAACCGACAATCTCCATCCGTGCAAATATCGAGACCGGCAACCTCTTGATCCCGCAAATAGACGGAAACGGCATCCGTGTATTGCTCTCTGAATCTAGCATTGACCATGGCATCCATAAATGCCCTTGTCCCGAGGTTTTCTGTATACCAGGTGGGTCGCGGTAAAGACCCGATAATCGTCGTCGGTAAAACGATATCTTTCGTTGCTTTAAACATGAAGAATCTCCTCTTTGATAAAAATTAGCTAAATGGTTTTTCAAGAATTCTTACAGTTCTCCCCAAATATCAAGGGCAGTTTCCGCAGTCAGGCGCAATTTGGCAGCTTGCTCATCAAAACTGATCTGATTGCCATCAACCGTGCTGGAAAAACCGCACTGGGGACTGAGACAAAGCTGCTCCAATGGGACATATTGAGCCGCCTCCTCAACTCTCTTTTTTAAATCGTCTTTAGATTCCAGATCACTGGATTTCGTTGTTATCAATCCAAGCACGATCGTCTTGTCCTTGGGAACAAAGCGAAGCGGTGCAAAATCTCCTGAGCGCTCATCGTCGTATTCCAGAAAAAAGGCGTCAACATCCAATTCATTGAACATGATTTCAGCAACAGGTTCGTAGCCGCCTTCCGCCACCCAGGCACTTTTGAAATTTCCCCGGCAAAGATGAATTGCAATCGTCATTGTGTCCGGACGCTCTTTGATCGCAGCATTAATCAATCGGGCATAAATCCGGGGAAGCTCATTCGGATCATCCCCTCTGTCCACCGCACCCTGACGAAGGGCAGGGTCGCAAAGATAAGCCAGGTTGGTGTCATCCAGCTGGACATAGGTGCAGCCGGCTGATGCAAGGGAAGAAAGCTCGTCTCGATAGCATTGCGCCAAATCTTCAAAAAATAACTCCAGATCCGGATAGGTATGCTTATCGATCGCCTCACGCCCGCCACGAAAATGAGCCATTGTTGGGGAAGGAATACAGACTTTGGGAACTTGCCCCGTGACGGATTTTAGGAACTCGAAATCTTTCCTTTGAATGTCGTGAGTGTGACGAAGTTTACTGACGATTTTCAGTCGGGGTGGGGCAAAATTAACATTGCCCTTTGCGCTATGAAACTGCACCGAAATGCCTCCTTCGATGGAAACCCCTTCCAAATGCTCTAGAAAATCTATATGAAAAAAAGTCCTGCGGTGTTCTCCGTCTGTGATTCCTCGTAAACCGATGTCTTCTTGAATGCGGACCGCTTCACGAATCGATTGATCTTCAATTTTCCGCAGTTCTTCAGCAGAGATTTTCTGCTGGGAACGCTTTTCTCTTGCTTCAAGCAGATATTGGGGTCGTAAGAGGCTGCCGACATGATCAGCCCGAAAAGGGAGTCCGTTTTTCCTTGACATAGCATTCCTTTCCAATCATTTAAAGATTAAAGAACAAGAGTTCAAACTTTGGATCCGAAACGTCAAAATACTGCTATTTTAAGCGGCTTACAATAACATAAACCATTCGTTTGTCAATAGATTGGATCCAATATTAATTCAGTCGGTTTGACCCTGGAATTTTTTGGAAATACAGGGTATTTTATAATTTTTCATCGACACCGCCAATGAAGGTTAAAAACGTACTATGCCATTTAAAAAACCAAAATCGATCTTGCTTTTTAGTGGGATCGGGACCGTTCTTTTGCTGCTTGCAATATTTATCGTAAGCTACATCCAATCCAAGCCAATTTCAGCAGCTCCAAGCGCTCAGGAAATTGAACAAGGTGCCCAGATATTCCTGAAAAACTGTAAGGAATGTCATGGCGAAAAAGCGATCGGGGAAGACCCGAAGCAGTCAAAAGGAGGGATAAAAGCAGATGGAACATACCTCGCTCCTGCGCTAAACGGGACAGGACATGCATGGCATCATCCCTGGGACGTCTTGTTCCAAACGATTAAAAATGGATCGATTGCTCAAGATTCGGCCATGCGGGGATTCAAGGGCAAATTAACAGATGAAGAAATCAAAATGGTAATTCTGTACATAAAATCTTTATGGCCGGAAAAAATTCGTACCCGGTACGAAAAAATGATGCATTAATTTCTTTCAAGAATTACTAAACTTATGATAGTCTCACCATAGTTTGTTTTCAAAAATTACCAAATAATGAGCAAGTCTCCTCAAACACTCCAAAACAAGTGAACACTTTTCTTCTTTCTCGCTTCACTCATTATCCACGAGTTCAAATTTATATGATGAAGTGGTGCACTGCAAGCACCTTCCCTTAAAGAACTCAAAATCTGTTGCTTTTGAAATACGATCGCCATTTCTCATTCCTCCCAGTTTTTGAAGCAGATGTTTGAAATATTTTCCCAGCTGACCACTTTGCTTGGCCTTGGTTTTTTCCTCGGCCTTCAACATGCCTTCGATCCCGACCATCTCGTCGCCGTCTCAACACTGGTTAGCAAATCAAAAAGTTTAAAGAAATCATCCCTGTTAGGTCTCATGTGGGGCCTTGGGCATACAACGACTTTGTTCGCAGTTGGTGCGGTCCTCTTATTTTTTAAATGGTCAATCCCCAACCGGTGGGCTCTCTCTTTTGAATTTATAATCGGTATTTTGCTGGTCTTTCTGGGAGGGAATGTCTTGAGACGGCTCCATAAAGAAAAAGTACATCTGCATAAACATGTGCACGAAGACGGACTCGAACACATCCATCTTCATTCACATCAAAATGCTACCTTCCATGATCACAAACACACCTCTTTTTTAGTTGGTCTGCTTCATGGATTAGCCGGCAGTGCGGCTTTAAGTCTTCTGGCCCTGTCAACAGCCGATTCCCTTGTTCAGGGATTTTCATTTATTCTTATTTTTGGATTGGGCTCGATGGTGGGGATGTTTGCCAGTTCAACATTGATTGCCATCCCATTTAAGCTGATGGGAAATTTCGAAGTATTCAGCCAGGGACTAAAAACATTTGTCGGAGTGAGCAGCGTTATTCTAGGATTTTTTTTGATGTCTAAAATCGGTTATTTGCTGATGTCTGCTGAAATCTGAAATATTCACTACTCTCCAAATATCTCGCTGGAATTCAGTCTGCATCAATAAGTTCCCAGAAATCTTACCTGTGTTCAAGAGAAGAAAAACGGCAGCAGCAATCCAATCTGCGAGGATCATTATTTGAGATCAACTGTCAAACAATTGAATCCAGCCTGATAGCTACAGTGTCCGGACTGCTGTCACCGTGTATCCAGCGTCATCAATGGCGGCTGCAATGACCTTCTCATCCAAATCTTCACTGGATTCAATTACGGCATTTTTTTCTTCCAGGCTGACAACGGCAGACGTCACAGATTCTATATCATTCAACGCAGTAGTGACATGTTTCACGCAGTGTTGACACGTCATACCATCAATGTTTATCTCTTTTTTCATAAATTCTCCAAAGTATGAGTTGCTTCCCGGCAGAAAGCCGGTGCGACGACAAATTATTAAATTTGAGTGTAGTCAAGCACTGAGTATCGCATGGTTGATTTCATCCCATTGCTTGCTGGACACTGAAAAAATGGAAGGAAATGATCGAAAGAGAATGTCAGCTGCTGCTATACGCGATAAACTTCTGCATTTTCAGCAGAGTGCATTTTTCAATTCAAAGCGAATAGCCCGACTGGGCTCGCAATTTAATTGAAAAGTCCCCCCTTTAAGTTTTCGAATTGACCTTGAGTCTGCAATGCTTTTTTGAGCACTCCTTAATTTTGCCAGGATAGCTTGTAGGAATCATCAAGGGCATCAGCAATCTCAGAAACAGGAGCTCCATTTTCTGTCATTTCAGCTGCCAATAAAGCTTCATCCATACAGATGCCGCAATTGGCTCCATGATTGTCAGCAAAACAGCTCAAAAGACTTTTGTGTCCAATTCCCTGCTCACAGGCGCAGTAACAATAAAGCTGATCCATCACCTCAGAATGTTTATGAGCAGCAGAATATGCGGCAAACTGTTTTTTAAAAGGGAACCGCATCGGATCCACCACGGCTTTGCTTTCTCTAAACTGATAAGATGAGGAGTCCAGCATGACATGATGCCTACCGGAAAGTCCCCGGTAAACCCCCTCCTTCTCAGAAGCTTCTAACAATGACGTTTGCTGATAGTCCCGATAAAAATCCCAGGACCCCCATATTCCGGCGATAATAATTATAACCCCAACCCAGGCCGCCCACCTGGGGACGCGCTTTTTATTTTTCGACAGTTCCTTTTTGTCTTTTGCTTTACCCATCTTTCACCCCCTTCACTTGTTTTAAATTTAGGTATGTGAAACATCTTTGACCTCTGCCGATGAAATTTTATTCAGCAGATCTTTAGTAATGTTCACGTTTAGGCTCATTTGAAAACAATTGTAAATACTGAAATGATACAGCAAAATATCATTTTTCACTTTGAACCGCCATCCGTGAATCTACGTAGGTCTCTTGTCAATACTCCACATCTGGAATAAATGAGCGTGAATCTGTTCACTGTAAACAACATGCCTGCCTGAAGTCGGAATGCCTTGGACTCAATTCTCATGTGTTTGGATTCCGGAAAATTTTTTTTAATGTCCGGCAAGTTCCCCTCACAAAAATAATTTACTCACATTGATTGTGCTGTTTCCACATTGTCAGGTCATGACCTTTTGGCGGGTTTTTACATGGATCGTCTGTGTATCCCCGCAATCGATTGTACTGTTCTATCTGATGCTGAGACAAAATGTCGGTCGTTTTTAAATGGGCTTTTAAATGAACAAACCTCAATTGTTGCCGTGCCTCTGCAATTTGCCCTAATTTCTCCAGCAGTTTTTCTTCGTTCACGGACTTTTCGGCAAACATTTGATTGAGCTCCTGCTCCAGATGGACGAAGACCAGACCCGCTGAAATGGCCTGCTGTTTCATTTCCTGAAAAAGCATCTCAATTTGCTGGACCTGTGAATCGGTCAGTTGAATTTCATTTTTCATTTCAAGTAAATGAGCGGGACCTGGAACTCCATTGAGTTCTGCAGCTTTTGCCAAACCCCACCCTTCTCCCTTTTGCAGGGCATCAAGGTCCTGCGCCGACAAGGTTTTTATCTTTCTTTTTTCCTGTCCGGCATAAGCGGACTGATGACTGTGAGGGGCGGCCCAAAGAGGTGAAACACAAATCATGATCAAAGAGAAAGTAACAATCATTCGTGCACTCATAGTATAATTCCTTCCATTTTTTTTTAAAAAAAAGTCTTTTGAAACGATGTTCGGTCGATAATGAACAAAAAGCAGGAAAGAAAAGACCATATTGCTATCGGCAGAAAAATGCAATCGTTGAAGTAGCCCGTTGTCGGAATATCTGAAAAGAAAAAATGAAGGATAAACTCGTTGTGAAGTGCTATCCTTTGGGGGAGGAGTCAACGATGAGCAAAAAATATGATGCAATTATTATTGGAGCAGGAATTATCGGCACGGCAATCGGCTGCGAACTTGCGCGCAAAAGATACCGGACTCTCAATATCGACAAACTGCCTTCCGCGGGATATGGACCAACAGGAGCGTCCTGTGCCATCATTCGTACTCATTATTCGACCTATGACGGATCAGCCATTGCATACGAGAGTTATTTTTATTGGAAAAACTGGGCAGATCATATCGGGGTCGCAGATGAACGGGGTCTCGCACACTTTCACGAGTGCGGCTGCATGGTGATGCGCACAGAGCACAACGGATACCTAACCAAAATTCTTGAAAAAATGGATGCCCTCGGAGTTCCTTATCAGTTATGGGAGCCTGAGCAAATCAAGGAACATTTTCCCATATACGAAACCCGTCAATTCGGCCCGGTTCGTCGTCCCCACGATGCAGGTTTTGGAGTACCCACTGAAAAAATAATTTCAGGGGCCGTATTTTTCCCGGCAGCAGGTTACATCAACGATCCGCAGCTCAGCACCTGCAATCTTCAAAAAGCCGCTGAAGCAGCTGGTGGTGAATTTCTATTCAATACTGAAGTCACGCGGATCTCAACTGCAAACGGTCGAATCACTGGAATCGTTCTGAAGACCGGAGAACAGATTGAATCCCCGATCGTAGTCAATGCCGCCGGTCCTCATTCCCAGATTGTCAATGATCTGGCGGGAGTGACAGGAGACATGAATATTTCAACGAAGGCACTCAAACAGGAAGTTGCACACATCCCGTCTCCCCATGGTTTTGATTACGAGCGTTTGGGAATGGTCACATCAGATAGCGATATCGGCTGCTACACGCGACCAGAACATGGGAATTATATTCTTGTCGGCAGTGAAGATCCTGAATGCGATCAAAGAGAATGGGTCGATCCTGATTCATATGACGAAAACTTTTCTGATCAATGGCAAATCCAGGCATTGCGAATGGGCCAAAGAATTCCCTCTCTTAAAATCCCCAGACGCAGAAGAGGAGTGGTCAGTCTTTATGATGTCTCCGATGACTGGATTCCAATTTATGACAAGTCGTCGCTGCCGGGTTTTTACATGGCCATCGGCACAAGCGGGAACCAATTCAAAAACGCCCCCGTCGCCGGTTTGATGATGGCTCAATTGATTGAAAAATGCGAAAATGGTTACGATCACGACACCGATCCGCTTAAATTCAAAATGAAATACACGAATTTGACCATCAATCTCGGATTTTATTCCCGCAGGCGGCCGATTAACCATGAAAGCAGTTTTTCTGTGTTGGGTTAATCATCTTCTCTATCTAAAAATTGTTTTCCTCAAAAAAAATAGCGTATCTATTGGGTTTCTTTGAGTTCAATTGATCCTGATTCCCCAGCGACTTTCTTTTCCAAAACCACATTACCGACAGCCGGACACCAGGTTTTATGTTCTTCAATATCGGCTTCAAGGGGGGTCCAATCTTTGATGACAATACAATTTTGATAGCTTCCTATTCCAATTGTTACGGACACTCCGGTGCTGAGAACTTCTCCCATGTCTTCCGCTTCACCGGGCAGTAATTCCTGGCGATAGACATCGCCAACCTGTGGATTCGCCTTCATCGCAATACCTGCCCTGGCTCCATTCACCCCTGCCTCCCAGGCACCCTCATGGTCTTTTAAAACTCCATCTTCATAATTGTCAACCGCTTCTCCGAAATACCACACAGTGCCTTCGCTATCCTGTGCAAACCAATCATAGGTGTCTTCAACCAACTCATCGTCTTCCCAAACACGATCTCTCACGACAGTCATTGAAATTCCCTGGATCGTTTTTGTATCCTGAGTGACTTCAACAAGAATTCTTTCCGGTTCTCCGTCGTCATTGCTCCCCTCATAGCTCCAGCTCCTGCCAGCACTTAGTGTAAAATAAGGGTTGTCAATCGTACTGACAAAGTTAGCGGGATCAATGACAGGATTGTAATCCGCTCCATTATTGTCGTTAATGACGATAGGACTCGCCGGTGTTTCATCTTCACTGGTTGCATCAGAGCAAGCAGCGAACATCAAGGGTACCAAGCCGATGAATATCAATCGATCAAATATTTTTTTCATGATGACCTCTAATTGAGAGTTAACTCCAAATTCCCCTACAAATGGAAAAAATACCTGGAACACAAATTTACCATTCGCAATACCTGGGCCATCTCAATTATTGAATTTATTTCTCATAATTTCAGTTATATATCCGGTATTGCTGAAATTTGTTAAAATAAACGGGGTCCGATTTAAAGTGCAAACCGGGGCTAATTAGGGTGATTTAACCCAAACTTGTTTCGTAAGACCGCTAACATGAACAGCCTTTTGCTGCATCTCCGTTGCCATTTCTTCTGCGAAAAAAGCGTATTGCTTCTATAAAAATTAATTTTTTTAAACATCCAGCGTTTGAGTTCGGCAATCTTGATGAATCTTCAAGAATCAAATATGATCTTAGCGAAGAATTCCGTTGATGATTTTTGACAAATTTCCACGTCTGTCAGGGCATAGTCTGGGGATTAATTTGGGTGATATCCCCTAAATTTATTTTGAAAAAACAAATATTTCTCATTTTCCTGGTTTCAGTTTCTTGATGAAATCGGTTACTCAAAGGGAAAAGTGACTTTTTTTCAGCCAGCATTGAATTGGCTCATCTTTTGCTGAAAGAAAAGATTGGAGCAGAGTTCTTGATACTTTCTCACCAGACATTCAATAGAATGATTTTTTCCGATTTCTTATGAAACCTCCCTTCAATCTTATTCGGGTTTTTTCGATTGTCAGTCTTATTTCGATAATCCTGCTCACACTCGTTGTGAGCTGGTTGCTCAGCAGTAATCTTAAAAAGCAATTACTGGAACGCGACAAGCAATTGACAATAAGCACATTTATCCCCGAAGTGCTTGAAGAGTTGGATGATTTAGAGATTTCATTTGAAAGCGCACCCCTCAACCCTGAGTTCACTACAGAGATGGAGGAAGTGATCTCCGAAATCAATGGCGGGATGGGTTTAGATATGATTAAAACCTCTGGAGAGGTGATCTGGTCAACCTACCCCGAAAAAATCGGTGCAATACGCAGAGACCCAAGATTTCTCCAAACCAGCAGAGGATCGATCTCCATTGAGATTCAAGAAGAACTGCTGGAAACAGATAAAGCTTATCTCTCCTCCTACATTCCCATTATCCGAAATCATGAAGTGTTGGGAGTTTTTGAAGTGCATCGTCAAGACCCTGAGCTTCTCAAACAAATTCAATCGGTCAGAAAGGCAGTCTATTTGTACAGCTTTTTGTATGGTGCCGGGCTTTATGTGGTCATGATGCTCATTATTGTGCCGACCTCACGAATACTTGACAAACAGCATCGTCAGTTGTTGGAGGCCCAGGAACAGTTGATCGAAAAAGAAAGGCTTTCGGCAATTGGAGAAGTTTGTGGAGCCGTTGCACATGGATTGAAAAATCCGATTGCCAGTGTTAGAGCCGCCGTACAATTGCTTGCAGTACGTAAAATCGCGGAAGAACGACGGAACAAAATTGTTTCTGATATTCTGCATGAAGTCGACCGTCTGACCAAACGGTTGAGTGACTTACTGGATTTCATTCGTCCTTTTAAACCGGATTTGCAGTATGTAAAGCTCCATGATGTTTTAACAAACGCTGTTCGTTCACTCTCTTGGAAGGCAGAGAAAGACAATATTCAATTTGAGTTCAATGACTCGGAAACCGTGATCAACGCATACCTTGATGCCGCTCTGATCGAAGAGGCTGTCTTGATTGTTTTGAGCAATGCAATGGATGCTTCAAAGAGCGGGGATACTATCTACTGCTCTGTTGAATATCAAAAAGACCGCAAAGTGATTGTCGTCAAAGACGAAGGCCGCGGGATTCCTTCTGAAATTTTACCTCAGATTTTTGAACAATTTTTCACAACAAGAAGCCAGGGGGTCGGTCTCGGTTTATCTTTGTGCAAAAAAATTATGACTTTACATCAAGGAGAAGTCGTCATTGAAAGCAAGGCTGATCATGGAACGACGGTGATGCTTCGTTTTCCACAATAAGTTTCATTGGATAGTAATAGTAATGGGTAAATATACGATTCTTGTCATTGAAGACGAAAAACTTTTAGGGGAAAGCATTCAGGAGTTTTTGTCTCAGGATTTTACCTGCATTTTGTTTGAGACAGCAGAAGCAGCGCAAATATGGTTGAAAGAAAAATCGGCGCATCTGATCGTCAGCGATATCCGACTCCCCGGCCAAAGCGGTGTGGACTTTTTGCAATGGATTCAACAAAGCCAACTGGAAATTCCGGTGATTTTAATCACGGCCTACAGCAGTGTCAAAAATGCAGTGGACGCAATCAAGAAAGGCGCGGTTGACTATATCAGCAAACCGCTGGATTTAGAGGAACTGGATTTACTCATTCGGCGTGCGCTTCAAAACCGGCAGCTTTACGAAGAAGTCAGTTATCATCGCCAAAAAATACAGAACGACAATATTCAAGGATACCTGGTTGGAGAATCAGCTTCTTCCCAACAAAACGAACGAATTGTGCAACGCCTTGTTGCCATTGAGCAAAATACCCGAGAGGTCCCTTCTGTGCTGATTGTCGGGGAAACAGGAACCGGGAAAGGGCAACTGGCAAAAAGGCTTCATCAGCTTACACCCAGAGCAAAAGAACCGTTTATCGAATTCAATTGTACAGCGGTTCCGGAAACGATGTTCGAATCCGAATTGTTTGGACATGAAAAAGGAGCGTTCACAGGCGCGGCTACCCAGCGAATTGGTCTTTTTGAGGTGGCAGATCAGGGAACGCTCTTTATTGATGAAATTGGCCATTCCTCTCTTTCCATTCAGGCAAAACTTCTTAAAGCGATTGAGGACAAAAGAATTCGGCGAGTGGGAGGGAATAAAGAATTTCCTGTGAACATCCGGTTGATCGTCGCAACCAATCTGGATCTGGAGAAAGCGATCAATGAAGGAACTTTTCGAGAAGATCTCTACCACCGTTTGGCCTTTGTCCAACTGAAACTGGAACCTTTGCGTGAAAGACCAGAGGACATTCCGAATTTGGCACAAAGTTTTCTGGTTCAAGCCAAGAAAAAATATCAATGTTTTGCCCCGGAATTGAGTCCTGAAAATACAGCTGACCTTCTCAAATATCCATGGCCGGGTAATTTGCGGGAACTACGCAATGAAATCGAGCGAAGCGTCCTTCTTTATGACGGTGCAAAGTTAGATTTTTCATATTTGGAGGGATTGAACACGGCAACATTTGGCATCCCCCAATCTGCAGACATTCGCATCCTTCCGCCGGAAGGAGTTGATTTGTCAATGATGGAAAAGCAGATTTTGGAACAGGCTTTGATCCAATCACAGAACAATGTCACACAGTCTGCAAAAATGCTTCAAATCAGCCGAGATGAAATGCGGTACCGGATTGAGAAATATGAAATCGATCATGAACATCTGAGAGGCTGGTCTCAAACACTCCCGGAGGAAGGACTGGATTTGGAATCTCTTGAAAGAACCTTTCTGGAACAAGCCCTTGAACGGACTAAAAACAACGTTACAAGCGCGGCTCGATTGCTCAATGTCACGCGAGATACGATGCGATACCGGATTGCCAAATACGATCTGTAGTTCACAATCAACAATAGGAATTTAGAAAAAGAGAGCTTTTCAAAAGGCTTTTTCATGGACTTTTAATAGTATGCTTTGCCACTTTTAAGCCATTGATTCTTCAACCCGAACACCACAGAATAATTGCTTTAAAAAATTTGAGTCCCAAATTTTTTGAGGAATTAAAAAGCATTTTTTTAAACTGCAGCTTCCAAAAGGAGGACACGATGAAAAAACTTATTGGACAGGGAATATCACTGATTTTGTTGACAACCGCAATTACTGCTTTTGCAGATACGGATTGTGAACCTGCTGAAGGAAAAGACTTGAGAGGATGCGATTATTCAGAGAAAAATATAGAGGATGCAAATTTCAGAGGAGCAAATATTTCCGGAGTTTCATTCAAAAAAGCATCACTGAAAAATGCAAATTTTGAGGAAGCAAATTGCCACAAAACGAATTTTTCACATGCCGATTTGGAAGGCTCATCATTTGAAGCTGCATCCTGTTCAAATGCCAACTTCAACAAAGCTTATTTGCGGCGGGTAAATTTTGAAGAGGCAAATCTACGAAAAGCGAAGTTTCGAGGTTCTGATATCAGAAAGGCAAACTTCATTGGTGCCAATTTAAATGGTGCCAACCAAGAACAGGCAAAACGAGATAAAGGAGCCATTTTTGAAAAAGAGACAAAAAAGGAGAAAGCTGGTTCAAGCAAATGATCGGCCCTGGGCAATGGACACCTTCATTTTGAACTTTAATTTCTAAATGCGTCAATCCATTTGTTTCCACTGGATATCGGCAGGTCATCGACTCAAAAATGACTCTTTTTCCAGTACTCGGGGTTAGTGGATTGAAAGGTCCAATCAATGAAGAATGGAATTCTTTGGATTTACAGAATTGATTAATCGGCGTAATCAGCATTGAGTTCGCTTTCCAATGTCCAATTGTTTGGATGGGATATTACGAAATTTTTTGTTTAAAACTGAAATCCAAAGGTGAACTTCAGTCCCCCATCCAAGCCATCGAAAAAGCGAGGATCACGGCCAAGTTGAATTTGATATTTTTTTCCATACCAGGCCAAACCGGATGCCATTTTTACCGTTTCTTTTTTTCCTCCGCTTCTTTCGAAGTAGTTGTCTTTTACATCATGCACAAAAGTAGCGTAAGCCATTAAGTCTTTCCAGGAAACATCAAACTGAGCGCCCAGCAATTCATTTTGCTCAAATGTTTTTCTTTGAAAAAGTCCATAAAACTCAGCCGCGATTTTCCAATTTTCAAAAAGAGTGAATTCCCCTCCCACACCCAGTCCATAAAACCCCAATGCCGGTATATCACTCGTTTTTCTCCCATTGATATCACGTACATACTGGCTGACGACACTTTCACGATACAAGGAAAAATAATACTGATCCCAAAATTTGACGGTACCGCCGAGGCTCAGTGACCATTCAATTGCATCTCCCCCGTTTTCAATTCTTCCGGTCGAGAAAGACTGCCGTTTTCTGTACTCAGACTGATTGTGCTGGAGCATTGCTCCAAATGAAAACCTTTCGTAACGACCTGCAATCATCCCCAGGTAGTGTCTTTGATCACGCCGATTTTTGATTTTTGTTCCTCCTGCATTTCCTTCTTCTGATGATGTCAGTGTTTGTAACTCCACCTGAAAATGGTAGTCTTTCCACTTTTTGTATCCAAGACCCCCAAGACCTGTCTCACCACACTTGCTGAAGATCTCCGCCTCACATATATCACTTTCAAAAAAAGCATCAGAAATACTTGAAACGCTCGAAACTGCCAAACCTGAGTTCTGGGTTTCTGTAATCAAAGCAGGATTGAGAGGACGCTGCAGCACAAATTGTGAGGGAATTGACAGCGTGCCTGCCTCAACCTGCATTGAAAAACAAACGATTGCAGCAATCAAAATGACAAACATTCTAAGCATGATATCCTCTGAAACGAAAAATTCGGGTTTGTTCCTACAGACATTCAATGAGGTTTTTCCAGGTGGAGGAAATCAAAAATATTTCCCTGGGCATCAATCGCTTCCATGTCAAGACGGCTATCGTTGACAATAATTCTGATAATATGATGAATGGATGCCGAATATGCGGTAAAATCTGAATTTCCTGTACCCCGAAGCTTAGTCCCTCCTCCTCCACTGACAAAATAGACCGTCCCAAACCCATCTTGAACAAAATCCTGACGACTGCTTGTTCTCTCATAATGGTGATCATGCCCGGAAAATACCATATCAACATCATAAGTTTCCAAAATCGGACCGATTTGCCTGCGAAGCCCTAGGGAGCTTCCATGTTTGTTTCCGCTTGAATAAAGGGGATGATGAAAGAAAACAAATCGCCAGATGTGCTGAGACTGACTGAGGATTGACTCAAGGAAATCTTGCTGCCCTTGATTGTTTGAAAGAGTTCCTGAATCAAGTGCGATGAACAACGCATTTCCATATTCAAATGAGTAGTACCGCTCATTTTTTTCTACATTATTGGCAGGAGTATCGAAAAACTTGTCAAATGTTTTTCCATTGGAAGATTGATAATCATGGTTACCTAAAACCAGCCAGAAGATCTTGTTGACCAGCAAATCCTGATAGGGGCGAAAAAACTTTTCATAGTAATGATTCTGAGCTCCATTGGGATAAACGATATCTCCTACGTGAAGAAAAAAGTCAGGATCCTGCAAGCGCATCTGGTGCGCTACTTTATATTGCGCTTTTGTTCCATCTCCTGAATCTCCCAAAACAACAAAGGAATATTGCTGCCCGGCAGATTCTCTCAAAGGAGGCGTTTTAAAACGTCCCAGAGGTCCTATTCGATGGCTGCCCTCCTTGACCTGATACGTATAATCAGTTCCTGGTGCCAAACCCTTGATACGAACAAAATGAGTAATTCCCTCGTCATTAAATTCACCGAAGGTAACACCTTCTGTATTTTTGACCACCACACGCCCTTTCGTTTCATCCAATGAAGACCAAATGACAGTGACTGAATCACTGTGAAGATTCTGCAAATAAGGACCAATGGGAATATTTCCCTCGATGGTTTTGATATCATCAGGTGTTTCATCCATGCACCCGGTCAAAAAAAAGACAGCGCTGAGGATGCTGAGAATTTTGTTTAGGAGCATTCGATTTGCTATTTTTTGCATAGCCCAACGTTTTTTTTAAGATGTTCAGGAAGTTAATATAATACATCGCATGGAGTTTAAATCTATTCTTCGTGACAAGTATCAGGCAATAAGGAGACCAAGCTTTCAAGGAAGAAATAGCATTATAATTTCAAATATTTAGGATTCTTCTTCAAAGTCGCTGCAGCTTGTAAGTGCAGTTTCCGGACAAAATCTGGTTGAAAAATCGGGGGAGATTTGGGGCATATAATTTTCAACAGACTGCAAAAAAATATTGGCTACAGCGACATTACCCATCTTAAACCTCTATTCTCAGAAGTCCATATAGAAATCGAACAATGACGAGTCCAAATTGACATTTGTTTGAGTTGACAGGCTGAGATATGTTGTTGCGCATGCCAAAGTTCTGACACTTCTGATTCGATGGGTACACTTCGTGCAAATTTTGTTTTTGAGAAGGTCGAAGTTCTTTCAACATAAGTGTCCGTTTTCAAAATACTAAAGTCAAATCCGTATTCTCAAAAAACAAATTCACCGATGTAGTATGCAAAAAATTCTTACTTTCGTCGTCATACCCTGTTCAATGATCATGCTTCTGGGGTACTCCAATATGAATCACGCCCAGACTCTTCAGGTCATGACCAAGAGTCTGCGAATCCGGGAAACTCCGATTGATGGCCAGGTTATTGGAGCTGTCCGTCAGGGAGAAAGATACCTCATTCATGCAAAAAAAAGAGGATGGTACCAAATCAAGCTTGCCAACCAAAACGAGGGATGGATTTCGGGGAGATACGTCAAATTGATCCGCAACAGAAGCAAAGACCGCTCCCTGCCGGCAAAGCGTACTTTGGAAATTACCACGGAAAGCCTAAGAGTGCTCGACCGCAAAAACTCGGGTGATGTGATTGCACTCGTTTTGAAAGGAAATATTTACCCTATTCTGGAGCACCAGGACAACTGGTATCAAATTCTATTACGGAGCGGAAAAAATGGCTGGGTTTCAGGAAAATCTGTACGAGAACTAAATCCCAAAATATATCCCCTCCGACAAAACACAGAATCTGTCAGCAAAACTGAACGCTCCCAAATAGAAATCACTGAAATTCCCAAAAAAGGAATTTCGAAACATGTCTCTGCAATTCCGCCAGCAATTCCGCCAGCAATTCCGGATATTAAACCGGAGATAAGCCCAGGCAAAGTGCCTGCGATGAAAACCATTCAAGCGCCAGCGATTAGACTCGGCGTTGAAGTTGAAAACCGGTCTATTGCCAATCCCCAGTCAAAGGGAATGCCTGTTCCAAGAAACCTGCTGAATGAATTCACCGGAAAACGGCCTTCCAGTTCAAGAAAAGCGAGCCCCAAAAAGGCTGCCTTTGTTCAATTAAAGCGGGTAGAAATTAAGCCTTCAACTGCAAAAAGTCCAAACTCCTTCAATGGCCAAATCGAAAGCTCGCCGACGTTGCCATCACCAAAAAAAGACAGGTTTGAACCGAAACCGTCGCCTGAACCCGAAACAGTGCCAAATTCATCCTTTTTAACAGAGAAACCCGATAAGCCAGAGGCACCGGGAACTCCTGATTCTACCGTGAGGTACAATACAATGATTGCTTCTCTTGGAGCTGCTAAAATCAGGAAAATCCCCGACTTTCACACCTCAACCAATTCGGGCAATGCGGCATCAGATGCCGCGGGAAAAGTCCGCGATCGAAACCTGAAACAAGATATGGATCAGGCAGATCAAAAACCTGTAAATTTGAATCGGTATAAAATTGAAGAAGAACCCATGCTTTTGCTGGCAGCGAACAATAAAAAAAATGATCTTTTAAAAAAGGAAAGTCTCGCGGAAACGCCTGAAACAAAGGAAAAGAAAAAAAAGAAAAAAGACAAATTCAAACTTGACGGAAACTTCAAATTTTCTTTTCGCTTTGCAAAAAATCGGGCAAAACTCTCTGAAAATCGTGGAGGATTTGAACTCAGTGCACTCAATTTGAAAGCAAAATATCGATTTCAGAAAGGTGTCGAATTGAGAGTCCGCTATCAAATTGACCCGCTGGAATCAGAACTGAAAGAAGGCTTTGTCCGGCTTCAGGATGATGATGCCATCTTTGACATGATTCAAATGGGACTGCAGCCCCGTATCGCTCAACTGGAGTCAGACCTGGAAACCGACAGTCTCAACAAAATCGCATTTTACAGGTCACGCGATTTAGGGATTCTGGCACAAATTTCTTTTTTGGACCAGTGGCGGTGGCTGATTCAATTCTCCAATGGTGGACAGTTGGATAAACGGGACATCTCTCCTCGTCGCGTCATCAAGCAAGACGTGATTCTTTCAGATTCCTTGGACAAAAAGCAGGCCTTGGGGACCAATTCACGAGAACTCTCGATGGGCCTGGGATACCGTCCGGAAACATCCAATCAGCTGTTCAAAAAACTCCAGATACTCCTGTTTCTCAGTTTCAAACCAATTGCTGATGATGATGTAGAAGATTTATCAACGCTTTCTGACGTTCCGGGTTATACTGGAGTGAACAACGGGACCACTTCTTATGGAAAAATAGGTTTGAATATCGTCTGGGAATACAAAAAGTGGCGTTCCTATTCCCAATATGTCAATGCAAAGGTTCGTGATCTGGACCGCAACCTTTTTACTACCGAATGGCGTTATCGAATTGGAAACTGGAAACCGATTTTTGCCTATTCCCAACAAAATTTAAGTGTGGATCCTGTTTTTTCAGAACCCTTGAGCTGGAGACGACGACGCCTCACCATGGGACTGCACTATCAGTGGTTGAATGACGCGCGTTTCGCAGCAGAATTCACTAATAATGATGAAGACACCGGGGGTAAACCCATAACAAATGATGAACTGATTTTATCCTGGATCTATTCATTCTAAGAGCATTTTCATCGTCACCTATTCCTGCGAGGCACAATGCATTAGACAATATGAAACCGTTCGGCACGTATTCCCCCAAAAATTTTTGCACTCTGCTCTTCACTGGTCTTCTGCTCAGACTTTTTTATTTGTTTTCCAGCAGTTCCTATGTCAATGCGGATGAGGCCATTCTCGGCCTCATGGCCAAGTACATTTTTTACTACGGAGAGTTTCCCATATTTATTGCTCAACAGGAGCGCCTGGGCATCTTCATTGGCTATTTCACCGCTATTCTTGTTAAGCTCTTCGGTTCTCATACCATCGTTATCAAGCTTCTGCCAACCTTGATCTCCCTGCTTTACTGCCATGCTGTCTTTCGTCTCGCACAGAAAATTGGGGACAAGAATTTTGCCTGGTATGCCTTTCTCCTCTCCGTCTTTTGTCCCGCGTTTATGACCAGCTGGGTCGTCAACGGTACCGATCATTACATCACCTTCATGACGCTGGGTGTCTACCTGCTTCTGTTGATCATCCATTTCTCCGAAGTAGAAACCCCCGCGGCTGCAGAGCATCAAAACCATCGCTATCGAAGCATCATTCTGCCGATCTACATCGGGGCGTTGATGGGCCTTTCATTTTGGATCCATCCTTTGAGCCTGACCTACATTCTTCCAGGCCTGATGGCCCTGTTCTGCACAACACCGCACAGCCGTTTGCTTCGCCGAATTCCCTTCTTGGTGACAGGCCTTGCTTTGACCCTGCTTCCGATGATCTATTACAATTTGTCTCCGGCAGCTAGAGCGGCAAATGCCATGGAAGAAAGTCCGGATTGGGTCTCTATCCTTTCCCTTTTCCACCCGGGGAACTCCAATGGAGGATTCCTCTCCGGGATGCAGGAATTACCCGGAGTATTTGGAGACATTATCATTTATGCGTTCCCCGTCCTCTGGGGAGGTTTTGAATGGAATTTTGAAACCGGGATAGCACGGAAGGCGATTTTCCTATTGACTGCTTTTATTCTGGGAACGGGCGTTTTTTATTTTCTTTTTATGAGATTGATAACAATCCGCTTGCAGAAAAAGTTTCCATACTGGATCTGGGATCGAAAAGACCTCATTCTATATTCTCTTGTCACGATGCTGCTGCTTTTCGGACTAAGTCAATACAAGACCAATGTACATGAACCACGTTACTTGATGCCCTTCTATTTCTCGCTGACGCTCATGCTCGCCTGGTCCATCAATGAATGGGCAAAGCACTTTCGCGTCGTGGGAAAAATTTTGATCACATTTCTGCTGTCCGTCGCAATTGCTACCACGCTTTGGCCCTCTCAGACAATGGATCCGGATCACACCCTGTGGCCAAGAGACCGTAAATTGGAACAGCATCTGATTCAGAATAAGATAAAATATCCGGTTGCGGGATTCTGGGTGGCCTATCCGCTGGCTTTTGAATCGGATGAAAAAATCTGGCCCATCCCGATCCTGCTGGAAAAGTTTCAATACTTTCTACAAAGAAAAGGCTGGCAGCCCGATATTGTCGAACCCTACTACATTTTTCCGAATCGGCACACCAACAAGGCAGTGGCTGCTCATTTCTTCCCGTGGGACGAGGCTCCACTTTGGGACAGCAATGATTTTACAGATCATCTCAGGCGTTTGAAAATTCGGGAGGACGGCTACCAAAAATATTCCTTTGAACACTATGATCTGTTTTATGTAAGTCCTTCACTTATGAACCCCACTCGATTTGTCCTGTCTCCCTATACTCCTTTGCTGCCGGAAAAATCCTGAGGCCTGCACGTCTTAGAATTTTGTCCAATCCCTGA
>JADGAV010000037.1 GCA_015231825.1 SAR324 cluster bacterium | reverse complement strand
AGGCGCGTAGCTCAGTGGGAGAGCACTACCCCGACACGGTAGGGGTCGGCGGTTCAATCCCGCCCGCGCCTACCAGCGGGTAGCATAGAACGGCATTACTACTCTTCAGCAGGTCGGTGAAAACCTGAAAACCATTAAAGGAGATTGCTATAGCGAGTCCGAGAAAACGTCAATCCAAGGCGGAAGAAAAAATTCGTATCAATGAAAGAATTGATGCTCCAGAAGTTCGAGTTATTAGTTCAGAAGGAGAACAGGTTGGAATTCTTACTATTGAAGAAGCCTTAGAAATGGCAGAGGATGAAGGATTGGACCTCATTGAGGTTTCTCCCAATGCAAGGCCTCCTGTTTGCCGCTTAATGGACTTTGGCAAATATAAATATCAGCAAAGCAAGAAGTTGCATGATGCCAAGAAACACCAAAAAGTGGTGCATGTCAAAGAAATTAAATTGAGACCCAAAACAGAAGAGCATGACCTGAAATTTAAACTCAACAATGCAGTAAGATTTTTAGGGGAAGGCAACAAAGTAAAGGTGACGGTCATGTTTCGTGGGCGTGAGATGAGTCACCGTGACATCGGGTCGGCGCTACTGAAAAAATTTCAGGATTCGATCGGAGAAAAGGGAATCATCGAACAGCCTATGAAAGATGAGGGACGGAGCATTACATTAATATTGGCTCCCAATAAAACCAAGTAATCTGATAAAAAAAATGGCAAAAGATAAAATGAAGACAAGTCGCGGTGCCGCCAAGCGTTTTAGAATAAAAAGCAGTGGCAAAATTAAACGCAAACGAGCCTATCTTCGACACGGAATGAGAAAAAAGGCCGCTAAAGTGAAGAGAAGACTGAGCGAGAAAACATACGTGTGTGGAGCGGATGTTCAAGCAGTGAAGGCTTTACTGCCTAACGGATAAAGTAAAAAACAGGAAAAATTATGGCACGAGTCAAAAGAGCGCTTCATGCTCGAAAAAGTAAAAAAGCATATTTCAAAGCTGCCAAAGGCTACCGCGGGGCTCGTAGTCGCTTGCTTCGAACGGTTAAAAATGCAGTTGATCGCGCAAGGCAGTATAGCTATCGTGATCGAAAAGTCCGAAAACGTGATTTTCGAAGATTGTGGATTGTCAGAATCAATGCAGCAGTGCGCAATCATGGATTGAGCTACAGCAAATTTATCCATGGTCTAAAGTTGGCAAATATTGACTTGGATAGAAAAGCACTCGCTTATCTAGCCATGGAGGAATCAGAAGTTTTCGACTCCATAATTGAAGAGGTGAAAACAAAGTTAGCTGCATAAAGAACAGATGTCCGGGTGGATTTTTGCAAACCTCTCAAAGAATTGGGGTGGTGGGGAAAAATGGACACTTACCACTGCAAAAGCACTGGAAAATTCCGGACATTCTGTATTTCTGTTGGTTTATCCAGAAAGCCAACTTGCCACCCAGGCATCTTTAGAGAAAATTCCATTTCTTCCCATTAATGCCCGCTCTCAATCACTACTGAATCCTTTCAAAGTCTGGCGGACTTTTCGATTTTTCAAGGAAAGTCAGTTTGAGGCAATTATTCTGAATTCGTCTCATGAGCTCAAGTTTTTAGGGCCGATTGCGAGTTTTGCCGGTATTCGAAAAGTGATTTTCCGCAGAGGAATTCCTCAAGCCCTTCGCAGCAATTTTTTAAATAGGTTTTATTTTAGAAAATTTGTGAACGGGATAATTCTCAATTCACAGACTACGCTACAGGCCATGGAATCGGTTTTTTCAACTGAAATGAGTCGTTTGCAAGTGCAGGTGATCTACAACGGTTTGGATCTGCAACTGTGGAAAAGTACTATTCCGAAACAATCGTCAAAAATTATCGGAGTGGTTGGGCGTTTGTCCTATGAAAAGGGAATCGACCGTGCTCTTTATGTTTTTGCCAAAGTTCGTGAGCAAATTCCGGAGGCACAATTGTGGATTGTTGGTGAGGGAGAAGAAGGCGCAAGGTTGAAACAGATTTCCAAGGACTTGGATTTGTTGGAATCCATCCGGTTTATCGGTTTTACTGAAAGTGTGCTTCAATACATGGAAAATTTTGATGTTTTGTTGTTTCCGTCTCGTTGGGAAGGGTTTGGCTATGTTTTACTGGAAGCAATGAGTCTTCAAATACCTCCCGTTTCGTTTGATATCAGCACTGCAAGGGAAATCCTTACCCAAGAATGTGGTGTTTTGGTACCCGACGACCAGATTGAAGCATGTGCTGAAGAAATTGTAAGGCTATTAGAGAATGATGAATTTCGAAAAGAAATGGGAAAAAATGCCCGGATTCAGGTGGAAAACCGCTTTTCAATCGCTGAAGTCGTTAAACAAATGGAGAGTTTTTTGAGCCAATAGGCAAATTTGCTATTTTTCTGACATTACATGTATTCCTTGCCATGCGTCATCTGGAGGAGTTTCTTGCAGTTCTTGGCAACGTGTGATCATGATTTTCGAAGCCTGATCGGATTTCATTTCAAATAGGCAGCGTTCGAAAATCTGTTTTGCTTCTTTGAATTTTCGTTCAAAAAATATTTTCCTCCCTTGATTGAAAAGTTCCGAGAGATTTTTTTGTTCTTGAGAAGCGTCTGCCACAAAGGACATCAGTTCATAGACCCGCGTTGTTTTGTTCTTTCCCTTCACTTGTACGAGGTCAATTTCACGAGTCAACATATCGGAATTAAGCGCAAGACAAGTACTTTCAGAGATAAGAATGTGTGTGCCGTAATATTTGTTTAACAATTCTAAACGGGAGGCAGTATTTACCGAATCTCCAACAATTGTATAGTCAAGACGCCGTTCAGATCCCACATTACCGACAATGACCTCACCGGAATGTATTCCGAAGCGGGTTTTTACCGAAGATAGTGCGGGATGGTTTTTCCACTGCTGATGGAGGTTTTTATGCCAGGACAGTTGTTCTAGTGCTGCTAGACAAGCACGCCTTGGATGATGATCAATCGGTATCGGAGCCCCCCAGAATGCCATGATGGCGTCACCAATATATTTATCAACAATGCCTGAATGCTCTTCTAGAATTCTTGTCATTTGGGAGAGGTATTCATTTAAAAATGAAATCAATTCTTCGGGGGTCAGCACTTCACTGATACTGGTAAAGTCTGCTAAATCTGAGAAATAAATCGTGACTTCCTTTTTTTCTCCTCCTAATTCAACATCGCTTTTAAGGACTTCATCAACGACTGAGGAAGAAACGTATTTTTTAAAGGTATTGGTGATATGTTCTTTTTCTTTCAATCCTGACGTCATTTTGTTGAATGTTCGAGCAAGATCTCCCAATTCATCTTGAGAAGTGATAGGCAAAACCACGTCGAGATTTCCGTTTGCAACATCTTCGGCTCCTTTTGTCAAAATGTTGACCGCTCGAACGACGCCCCGGCTGATCAGAATGGCAAAAATAATTCCTCCCACCACAGCGATAAATCCTATGCCGTTGAGCCGATTTGACAAGTCTTCAAAAAAATTCAGTTCAATGGTTTTTGAACGATAAATAACAATGGTTCCAACCACTTCATTGAGTCCGTTTAAAACATGATGGGCCAGTACTAAAAACTCTTCATCATTGTATTCAAGAGGGTAGATCATGCTGGATTCCCTCGTGTCGATTTTTGCGGCGAGTTCTTCAAGCGAGGAACGTAGTTTTGGAGACCCGGAATTGCTGTAAAGGTGATTTCCCTGAAAAAACGCAACATCAGAAAGCGTGATTGTTTTCATCAAAGAAGGTCGATCTGAGGTATCAAATCCAATGATGAGCAGACCAATTACGTTTTCTCCAAAGGAAACGGGTTTAAAAAACACTTCGTAAAGAACAGCATTTTCTCGTTGATCCTCTGATAATTCCATATAAAGAGGAGAGTCTTTCCCCCACCATGTAAAAAGTTCGTGACCTTCCAATGCGGCTTGGATTACTGGCCAATCGCTAATATCCTGCCCCAGGAGCTTGAGGCTTCCTTTCTGATATAGAACGGTCCCTTTTCCATCCGTGACTATGAAGAGCTGACTTTGCTGAAAAATAGACACGTCACTGACTATGTCCCCCAGGGCTTTCGATTTCTCTTCTGCACTCAGATTCTCATCGAATAGGTCTTCCTCGTTATATTCTGAAAGGGTAGCACGCAGTTGAGGGTTGAATCGGATCAAGGCTGCAGTCGCTTCGGATTGATTTTTCAGTTGGGTTTGACGAAATTGTTTGAGGACATTGACGGTAACCCGAGACTCCTGTTCAATTTTGTCCTCACTGGCCTGCCGCAAGCGGGAATTGACTGAAAAGACTATGACAAGTACCGTCAATATGGTGAGGGTGGTAAACGAAAATACCAATTTGTTCCGAAAACTGTGCAATCCGAAACTGATAGACATCGAATTTCCCGATAGAAGATTAAAATGTTACAAAATATTCTTTGTATTTTCCTTGGATCGTGACTTTAATAAGCAATTCTTACCATGTCTGATCGCGAGATTCATAGAAAAATTGAATTTGAAATGAATACGTTCGAAAATTGATGTTTGTGTTGAATTTGTTGAGCCGATTCTAAGAATGACGTATTACAATAAAGTTTGCAATATCTGTCAGCATTTGTCTGATAGGAGAGGTTGGCAAATGAAGCAGGCAGTTTTGAGCGTCGTTGGCATAATTCCGGGCAACTTGAATTGAATATTTGGTAGAACCATAGTTTTCCATCATTTGCACGACTTCCTGTACATGTCCATTATTGATTATCTTTTCAGATAAAATGCCATCAAGGCGAGATTTGTCTTTGGGAGAAGCTTCCTTTAGAAGATGAATCAAAGGTAGAGTTATTTTACGTTCTTTTAAGTCGATGCCGATCGATTTTCCGGTCTGTGATTCTTCTTTCATATAGTCCAGGGCATCATCAACCACTTGAAATGCCAGTCCAATTGCCATCCCGTAGTCGTATAACTGTTGTTGTTCAGATCGGGGTGCCTGAGCTAGAACCGCTCCTATTTTCAGTGCTGATGCGAACAAACAAGCCGTTTTGCTGATAATAATTTCTATGTAATCTTCTTCATTAACTGAAGTATAGGGCCTGGTCAATTGCAGCAACTCTCCCTTTGCCATCAGAGTTGTTGTGTGGGACATAACTTCCAGCACTTCCAGATTTTTTAGTTGTGTCAGCATCTGAAAGACCATCGAAAACAGATAATCTCCCACCAAAACACTGGCTTCGTTTCCCCAGATGCTTCTCGCTGCTTTTTGAGAACGGCGCATGTCGGCTTTATCGACCACGTCGTCATGCAACAACGTTGCTGTGTGAAGATATTCAACAACCTGAGCGGCCTTGATGGTTTTTTGGTCGTTATAATCAAAAAGCTTGGCGCTCAACAAAACCAGAGCGGGTCGGAGTCGTTTTCCTCCCGCTGCCAGAATATATTCTGCAATATGGGTGAGTAACGGGATATCAGTTTGCACACATTGAAGAATCGCTTCCTCAACTTGTGAAAGATCTTCCGAAACACTATCTAGGATTTTGTTAAGACTCATCAGCCTTTAAGAGTATAGAATTCAGACCATTGTCTTCAAACTAATATCGGTTTTAAAACCAAAAGACAATTTCTAATCCTGAGCGGATGGAAGGGGATTTTAACTTTGGGGGAATTGGCTAAAATGCTACGCCTATTGTAAGGAAAGGGCCGGAGAGGTCTCCTCCAACCTCTTTTGTCGTCTCATCATTGAAGGCGAATTTATGAGTACTGAGAGATTCTTGAAAGACCCCAATCGTAAAGAATAACGAATCCCATTCATACCAATAACCGAGGCTTGTGCGAGCACCGGTCAAGTTGGCTTTGCGTTTGGGTTCGGATGTGGTTCCGATGGGGGTAGAAGAATCTTTTTTTTCTATTCTGTACTGTCGTTCGAGACTGCTGAATTTAACAAAAAAACCGGAGAAAACAAAACGCAGTGTCAGGGGTTTGTTGGTGTCGGCATCCTGGATAAAGTTTTTTGTATCCAATCCCGTATCAACTTCTCTTCCGGCTCCAACTGCAAGCCAGGGATAGAGCCAGATTTCCAGATCGTAGCCTATCCGCCGATAGGGAGCCGCCGCGGCTGCCAAATCTGTTTCCAAGCTAAGAGTCTGATGCTCAGCAAAAACAGGGTTGCATAAAAAAATCTGAAATAAACCGATCATGAAAAAACCGAAGAATTTGGTGGCTTTCATGACTAGAACTCCATGAGGGGGTGTTTTAGAAATGGGCAAAGATACCTATATTTGCGCCTCCACTGAGTGTAATGGTTTCACTTTGTTTATTTCCGACTTTGTTTTTTCCCAAACCTGCAGAAGTTTTAGTTTCGGAGGTAATCGAAGTTAGTTGAAATCTAAAGCCTACGGCTTCTCTGATCCAGTCTATTCCGAGTTTAATGATTTGCACCGGTACCGTGATAGTGGAAACTTGGGAGGCTTTGAAGTTATCAGCAAGTAGAGCGGCATCTGATGCAGAAACCGTGACAGGACGATCTCCCCCATTCGAATAAGTATGGGTGACTAAAAAGTCTCCAGTTTGGATGCCTGCAAAAAGTTTAAAACCAGGAGAACTGTGATCACTGAAATAGAAATTACTTCCATAAAGCACACTGCTTTTGACTTCCTCGACGATGTCGCCGATCTTTTCATTGCTCGTGTCAAAAGAAAAATTTCTAATGCCCGGCGTCAAATTAAAATTTACTTCCAGTCCAAAAAGACCGAAGAAAATATATTCCAGCATAAATTCTGTATTGGCGATGCTTCCGGAAGAGTCTTTGCTCAAAGTCGTGAAATCAGTATCGGTTGCCAGGTTTTGGACTTTTGTCTCGTATTTGTAGGTAACGCCACTCGTTAAGCGATTGAGCCCAACTTTCCATTTTTTCTGTTTTTGGATTTGGGCATGGGACGTGGCAGTCCAAAGCAGTGCAATCAAGATAGTAAAGGCAAAGGTACGCATAGTAGTCCTCCGAATGACGAAGTTATAATAAATTTTCTTCCCTTTGAAATGCAGGGCTAGTGCCAATGTTTCTGCATCAGTAATTAAGTCAGAATTTGTGACTCTACATTTAAAAATTCTAGTCGGGTTCTGGTCCAACTACCATATCCTCAAGCACCCAGCTTCGTCTTGGGTTTACAACCAGTGTGAGGTGCACCGTGACCGGTAATGTTTGTATTTTTCCTACAGTGTTTATCTGCACAATTGCCTGTCCTTCATTTTCCAGAACATGGATGTTCATTTCAGGAGATTCGAACTCTTGAATAGATCCCAACTGCTGGAGAATTTCAGGAGAGTTCTCAATATAGGAAACGGCTGATTGGTATGCTGCAGTTTTATTCAATACCAAAGGTTGGATCAGAAGAGCACTGAAGAAATAACCGAAAAAAATGGTATTGGCGGCCATCAGGCGAACAATGAAACGATGGGCTTTCGGGTTTTCAATGACGACGGTGCGGGTCCATCGATCTCCCAACCGCCGACCATGACTGTCCAAGAACAAAAACAGACCTTCGAGAGGCAGAATCAAAAGAGGAATATTTCTTAAAATACCGGCTCCAATTGATGGGCTTTCTGACAATTGGTCTTGTCTTCGTACAGCAATGCCGAAAATAAATTTGCCTGGGCTGCATCCGTGTTTGTGATCCTTGATCAACAACAAAAGAAAGATAGACAAATAGATAGGAATCAAACGGGTCCATGAAGAAGAATAGGCTGTTAAATCCCAATTTTCTTGATATCCCAGGTATTTTATGGTGTTGACCAGCAGAACGGCGAATGCACAATCCAGAATCAATGCAAACAAACGTTTGCCATGAGAGGCGGCTCTCAGTTTTTGGGATGTTGCCGTAGGGGACACTTCTGGCTCATTTGACATGCTAATAATTCGATCGGCTTGGGTTCAATAGGTACCCGCGATGGATCACGATCTGCGGGGAATTTCTGTAAAGAGAAACAAAGCCTTCGACATAAACGTGATCCCCTATTTTTAAATGACCCAGCTGCAGCAGTTCTTTTCGCCTTTCAGAAAGTACGATGCGAAGACCCGACGAGTCATGAGAATTTTGGAGAAATACCAAATCCAATTTTCGTCGCGGAGATGTAATTTTGTGAATTCTTCCAGTGGTCATAATAAATCGATTCAGGAATTTTTCCAAATCAAGCGATTTTGCTGCCAGCGTTTTTGAAAAAAACAGATCGTTTTCTTCAGATCTAACCGTTTTCCCTTCTTTTTGAAGTCGTTTCAGATAAGACTCTCTTGAAAGAGCTGTGCTCCAAATGCCACGATATTTGGAGAAAGCTTCGCTTTCACGATCTGCGTAGGTTTGATAGGCTGCCGGCAAAGAAAATCGAGTGTCAAAATAGCTATAGCCTAACTGAATTAATTCGAGGTTGATATTCCGTTGCATGACTTCAACGATTGCTAAAATCCGGCCAAATTTGTCATAGCGATTTTTAGGATCAATCCATAAATAAATCTGTTGAGAATGCAGGACACGGTGCAAAAATCTTTTGGCAGGAAGACCGAATTTTAAGTTTTTTCCTTTATGCGATTCGGAAAGTTCGGGAGTGTCCACATAGAGGAGTCGGATCCGTTCCCGGGATTTTTCGAATCGCTTGTTTTTATTCAAATCGATATCAAATGTATCTCCGTCGATGATATGCTTGTTCAGATAGGTTGCTGGAATTCGTATCCATTGATGTGGAATTGCCTGACCGACCGCAAAAGAATTACCACAGATAGCATTCCAAAGAAGAAAGAAAACGAGGAAGGAGAGAGGGATTTTCATGGAGTCATCTTTTGTTTCGCATGCTCCAGCATTTCGGCAGCAAGGCCTAGAGTTTGAGGAGTGATTTTTGACCCTCCCATCAAACGAGCCAATTCCTGGACTTTCTCTTTCTGCGCAAGGCATTGAATCGAAGTCAATGTCGTATCTTCTTGAATTGTTTTGGAAATGACAAAATGATACTCGGAAAATGCGACGATTTGCGGAAGATGCGTCACACACAAAGTCTGCTGGGATTGTCCAAGTGTTCTCAATTTGTACCCCACCATTTCTGCAGTTCGTCCGCTGATTCCACTGTCTATTTCGTCAAATATCATGGTTTCCACCCCGTCTACTGAGACGAGAATCGTTTTTAAGGCGAGCATGATCCGAGATAATTCTCCTCCGGAAGCAACCTTGACAAGACTTTTCAATTCCTGACCGGGATTGACAGAAATCAAAAATTCAACCTCGTCCATTCCATTGGGCGAAAAATAAAAAGTTCCTTCCCTGTTTTCAGTACTTTTTTTTAAATGAATTTTCGTTTCAAATCTGGCTTTTTCCATGCCCAGCTGATGCAGCTCTTCGACGATTTTCTGGTCAAGAATTTTTGCCGTTTGATGCCTGCATGATGATAACTCCCGGGATTTTTTGTTGAGCCTTTCTTTGGAGACGTTCATTTTTTCAAGCAAAATTTTTTCTGTTTCCTCTGCGTTCTGGAACAAATCGAGTTGTCCTGATATCTGCTGCAGGTACTCCAGAATTTGAGGAATTGAATTTCCATATTTTCGCTTTAGTGTTTGGATTTGACTGAGCCGCTGATTAATCCATTCCAGCCGTTCCGGATTTTCTTGGTATTTTGCAGAAAAATTGCTGAAACTATGCCTGAGATCCTCAATCTGAAACAAACAGTCTTCCAGGGGATGAAGAAAACGGGCACAGTCAGGATCGATATTGACGGCTTCTTCCAAGGATTGTTTAATGAGACCGAGCCTTTCTGTGAGAGAGCTGTCTCGATCGTAAAGTTCGTCCTGAGTTTGTGCCAAGACAAGTGAAAGCTTTGCGGAATGGCTTAAAATTTGATTTTCCTGGGTCAACGTTTCTTCTTCATCTTCCTGGAGCTCGAATTGTTCAATTTCACTCTTTTGAAAAGAAAGTTCTTCAATTTGCTGAATTTTTTCTCTCGATTCTTGAGTGAATTTTTCATAAGCTTTGAGAGCTTGCTGGAATTGAGCAAAAAGTTCCTTGACTTCACTGCGCAAATCCATCAACTGTCCGTATGCATCCAAAAAATCGATATGTGATGCAATTTGGAGAAGGGCCTGGTTGGCGTGCTGGCCGTGAATATTGACTAGTAACTTCCCGATTTCTTCCAATTTGATGCGGGTTGTCGTGACGTCATTGAGTAAAATTTTTTGTCGATTGTTTTTTTGAAGAATGCGCCGGATGATTAGTTCTGATTCAAAAGGGATGTGAGCTTCGGATAAAAGTTCCTTGACGTGATTTAGCTTGTTGATGGAGAAGCATGCTTCCACAGATGCTTGTGACTCTCCAGATCGAATTAAGGAATAATCGGCCTTTTTGCCGGTAACAAAATGTATGGCATCAATGATGATTGATTTGCCTGCACCGGTTTCTCCCGTGAGAATGGAAAATCCAGATTCCAACTCCAGTTCGACCGATCGAATGGTGGCAAGATTTGTAATTTTGAGACTTTGCAGCATGATTAATTTGTCAATCCTGAAATCAGCAATTTTGGAAACTGACGATTTGATATTTGCGGCTATTGCTAATAATACTAGAATTTTTTCTTAGAACAATTATTTTTCAGAAGTAAATTTCAGTCAAGAAATTATAGATGAAGGTTCCGGTTTGTCTAGTCATTCATTTCAATTAATTATATCAGATACTTGGTAAAAGGCATTCCCGTAAAACTTCCCGCAAGGCACATGGAAAATATAAATAGTCTGTTAAAATTAAAAGTAAGGATCAACCGATGGGAGATACTTTAGGAAAAAATTTTCGAATAACAACATGGGGAGAGTCTCATGGTGGGGGTGTTGGAGTCGTTATTGACGGTTGTCCTGCCGGTTTGCCTATCAGTGCAGAAGAAATTCAGTTCGAGTTGGATCGCAGAAAACCTGGGCAAAGTAGAATCACCACGCAAAGAAAAGAAAGCGATACCGCGCATTTGCTTTCCGGTATTTTCGAGGGACTAACCCTGGGAACGGCAATTTCTATCATGGTCAAAAACGAAGACGCACGTTCCAATTCATACGAGGAATTGAAAGATCTCTACCGCCCGAGTCATGCCGACTATACCTATGAAGCATCGTATGGTTTGCGAAATTGGAAAGGCGGCGGGCGTGCCAGTGCTCGTGAAACAATTGGAAGAGTGGCAGCAGGCGCAATTGCCAAGAAAATTTTAAGTCAACATTGCAATATTGAAACTCTGGCCTATGTTGAACAAATTCATGACATTAAAGCAAAAATTGATCGAAATACAGTGGACTTTGAATCCATCGAAAACAATATGGTCAGGTGCCCCGATCAAGAAGTCGTGCCATTGATGATCAAACGTATTGAAGAAGCAAGAAAGTCCGGGGATAGTGTCGGAGGAATTATCGGAGCGGTAGTCCGAAATACTCCTCCTGGATTTGGCGATCCGGTATTTGATAAACTGACTGCTGACTTCGCCAAAGCCCTTATGTCGCTTCCAGCGACGAGGGGCGTTGAATTCGGACTCGGATTTGATTCGGTGGCTTTGAAAGGATCAGAACATAACGACCCTTTCATTTTCAAAGACCAGCAGGTCCGCACCCGCACCAATTTTTCTGGGGGAATCCAGGGGGGTATTTCAAACGGCGAAGATATTCATTTGAGAGTTGCCTTCAAACCGACGGCGACGATTAATTTTGAACAGGACACGATTACCCGTAGCGGAAAAGAAACAAAACTGAAAGCAAAGGGGCGACATGATCCCTGTGTCCTTCCCCGTGCTGTCCCGATGGTAGAAGCAATGATCAATCTGGTTTTGGTTGATCATTTTTTGCGAAGCTTGTTAAAAAAAAATCAAAGTCTGTCACTCAGGAATAATTCGGATTGATCCAATAGTTTTTGGCACTCCCCTTGCTTGCAAAAAAGCAGTTTATTAGCAACCTGCATTTGGAGTGAGTCATGGAGCAAGACTACGAAAAGAAGGATTCTTTTCACCCATTTTATTTAGTAATTACTGGTTTTCTTTTATTTACTTTTTCAGTAGCAATTCAAATCGTTATCATCTCTTCCTGATTCGCTATATACCATGCCATACGACGTTTTTAATGGGGATGCGGACGGCATATGTGCGCTGCATCAATTACGTTTGGCAAATCCTCGGGATAGCGAACTCGTTACAGGGGTTAAACGGGACATTAAGTTACTAGGGCAATTGTCTGGAGTTCGAGACAGTGCGATTACCGTGCTGGATATCTCGATGGATGCCAACAAAGTAAATTTGTTAGAACTTCTCAGTCAAAATAATACGATTCAGTATTTTGACCATCATTTTGCCGGGGAAATACCTTCCATTCTTTCTCTGGATGCCCATATTGATCTTTCCCCAGATGTGTGTACAAGTATTCTCGTAGATCGATATCTTCGGGGGAAATATCGTTCTTGGGCCGTTGTTGCTGCATTTGGTGACAATCTCCATCCTTCCGCCCGCAAACTGGCTGCTGCTATAGAGATGTCGCCGGTTCAAATTGCTCAACTCTGTGAACTGGGGGAACTGATCAATTATAACAGTTACGGAGAAACGCTGAACGATTTGCACTTTTCTCCAGTAATTCTATATGAGGCGCTCCACTCCTATGAAGATCCCTTTGAGTTTTATCATTCATCGCAGGCCCTGGCGGGTCTGAAAGAGGGATATGCGGATGATATGGAAAAAGCAAATTCATGCCTTCCTCTGCGGGAAAATTCCACTGGTGTCATCTATCGGTTTCCGGCAGAATCATGGGGTAAGCGGGCAGCTGGGGTGTTTTGCAATCTCATTGCACGCAAAGAACCTGATATTGCCCACGCCTTGCTGGTTGACAACGGAGATGATAGCTACCTGGTGAGCGTCCGTTCTCCACTCAGCCGAATGGAAGGTGCCGACCTTTTATGCCGAGAATTCGAAACTGGAGGAGGAAGAAAAGCGGCCGCTGGAATCAATCGGCTGCCTGACAAGGAAATCACGCGATTTTTTGAACGATTTGATACAATTTTTTCATGCTCTGAGCACCCCAATTGAAACAACAAAGTGCATGCCATAGGACCATGCCCAATGGACTTGTTTTATTCACCAAATACGGAGATCCACAATGCAGAACTGTAAATTGAAATCCATGATTTATCTGATGGTGGTTGTGCTGCTGCCCTTCATGAATATTGCTTGTGGGCCGACTGAAGATGAATATATGGCCAAAATTGATGAGGTAAACAGATATAAACGCCTTTCCAGGCAGAGAGAATCAGAGATCGTCGAACAAGAGAAGCAAATACAAAAAATGGGAGATTCAATGAAATCTCTGAATGAAAATTTGTTTCAGGTTGAAACCGAAAAAAAGAGAGCTCTCGCTCAGCAGGAAACCAATAAAGAACATTTGGATCGGGCAAACAATCAACTGCAAAACCTGGAGAGCCAATTGAAGGCCACAAATGCACGCACTGGAAAATTGGAAGAAGAGTTGGCAGAAACAAAAAATGAATTGGAGTCAACCGAAAAACAATTGGCAGAAACCAACAGTCAATTGACATCGACAAGAAGTCTTCTGGGAAGATCAAAAGACCAGTTGGATAAGACAAAAGATCAAGTAAGAAGGATGGAGCATCAATTAGCAAGAGCAGAGGAGCAGGTTGAAAAAACAAAAGTTCAGTTGCAGAACAGCTCCCTAACCAACAAAAAGTTGGAAGAGAATATCAGAGACTATTATCTCAAAATCACTGCTTTGGAACAAAAAGAAAGAGCATTGCAAAGAAGCTATGAAAAACTTCAGGAACGAGAAAAAGAACTGAATTCTCAGATTGTTAGCTACAATGCCCGCCTGCTTGAAGAACGATCAAAAGGCGGTGCTCAGAGGCAGCAGGAGTTATTGGAGTCTCTCAAACAACAATTGGAATCTGACAGGATCAAGATTACGGAACTTTCCAACCGAATTGCCGTTCGCCTGGATGAACAATTATTGTTTGATTCTGGAGAAGCCTTCATCAAAGCCTCAGGATTTAAAGTGCTTAAAAAAATTGGCAATGTTTTGAAAAAGATTGATGACAAACACATCCAGGTGGAGGGTCATACCGACAGTCGTCCAATCGGTGGAGTTTTAAAACGGAAGTATGCCACCAATTGGGAACTTTCAGTGGCACGGGCCACAAGTGTGACACGTTATTTAGTTGATGAAGTCAATATTGATCCCTCTCGGATTTCCTCAACAGGCTTTGGAGAATTTCAACCGGTTGCAGAAAATAATACTGCTGCAGGCAGACAGGCCAACCGACGCGTTGAATTTGCGTTGTTGCCTCTGCGCTTCAATTCGGGTGACTAGTCAGCATCGCTAATCAATCGGTACCTTGGACTATTTAGGTTTTTACTTGGCGGGTGAAGGAGGCGACACTCGGGTGCAGCTAGTCTTCTTTCTTTCATCATAAATGCAAAACCCGGGGATCTTGTCTCCTTCTCTTAAGATTCTGTCTCGTTCCACACTTTTTTGAATTTTATTATTTCGAGACTGCCGGCGTTTGAAATTGTTTCTGTCACGGATGCAGTCTCGTAACGCGGCGACTTCCTCATTGGATTGAGGTTTTGACAAATCCTGGCAACTGGGTATTTCGTCTTTCTTTTCATTTTTGGGATTTTTGTTGCCTTGCGCAAAAATCAGTGCAGCAAAAATAAAAAAGCAAAAACAAAAAAGGAAGAAATATTGGTTCACAGTTTTCATATTCGCCTTTGTAAAGTTTCGAAATTCGGGTTGTCTGCATTCAGGATGAAACTGGTTTCGATGATGTCCTGAGCTTGCCTTTTTTCACAACAATTGTAAACTTGTGCGTGTTCCATTGATTGGAATAGAGTACTTCCAAACATATTGCGTTCACTAGGCAGGCTTCCTCCAATTACTTCGTTTTCTTCAAAAAATCATGGTTAAAGTATTATTGGTTGTTGTAGGAATAGGGCTAATTTTCTGGTTAAATCGGATTAGAAAACGAGGTGTTTTTAAACGCTACAAAGGGGTAGAACGATCCGTCACAGGAATTCATGGTTTTGAAATACAAACAATGTTGAGTTCGGCGACGCCCCTGGAATGTCTTCGTCATGACGGTTTGCGCTTTGGAGAAAGTTTCCGTTTAAAAGTCTCTCCCCCCCTTCCTCATAATCAACAATGTCAATGTCAGGTTGTCAGCCTGTCCTATACTTCAACTGAAGTTTTTGATGGTGCCCTGCGGAACAATTCAGAGAGAGCAACGGCAATTGGTTCCCTTTCCTACAAAGAAGCCCATTTACTTAAAGAAATGCTCAAAACTCTGCACTCTGATTTGCCTCCTGATTTTGAAGAATACTGTCAGCAGTTTGAACTGGATGACCTTCCTCCAGATCTGCGGGAAAAAATGACGGGCCTGGTTCGAGAAAAATTTGTTCGACTTCAGGCGCCAGCATCCAAACCATCCTCCCCTTCTGAAAAAGTTTACCAAGGATGAGACTATTATTCAAATTGTTAGTCCGCCTGATAAAATGGATGATGATGACAATGGTTGCCATGGGAATGGCTGCAGGCATTGTTGGCGGGTATTTTTTGTATCAACTGAATAAAGAATTACCCCAAGATCTTAATGATCTTCATCAGCCTAATTATGCGCTGCCCACCGTGATTTTTGATCGGAATGGAAATCAGATTGAAGAGATTTTTATTCATCGCCGTATTGTAATTCCTTTTAAAAATTTCCCTCCTTATATGATTCAGGCCTTGATTGCCAGTGAAGACACTCGTTTTTTTTCCCATTTTGGAATTGATCCGATTCGTATTCTCAAGGCATTGTGGGTGGATATCAAGGCTAAACGAATCGTGCAGGGGGCCAGCACCCTTACCCAACAGACAGCACGCTTGTTTTTACTTGCAAAAGAAAAAAAAGGCAGTCTGGAAGATCTGAAACGGAAACTCAAAGAAATACTATTGGCACTGAGGATTGAGCGTCAGTTTTCCAAGGAAGAAATTCTCACCCTGTATTTGAACAAGGTATTTTTAGGAAATGCCGAAGGAGTTGAAGCATCAACCCAGGGGTATTTTGGCAAACGCACTGAAGAGCTGAGTTTGGCAGAAAGCACCCTGCTCGTCGGACTGCTTCCCGCACCTTCTCTCTATTCGCCGATAGTGAATCCTGATTTGGCCATAAAGCGCAGAAATTTAGTCCTCCGCAGGATGCTGGAGGAGGGCTTCATCACTGAAGAGGAACGTCGTTCGGCCAGTCGAGAACCGATACAGCTCAGCAAAATTTATGACAATACTTCTGCAGCAACCGCCTACTATGTGGAACATGTTCGGAAACAATTGTTGAGCAAATATGGGGCAGATACACTTTACAAAGGTGGACTCAAGGTCTATCTGGCCATGGATTTGGAATACCAGATTTATGCTCATGAAGCTCTGCAAAAAGGGATTCTGGATTTGAGCAAACGTCAGGGTTATCGGGGTCCCCAAGAACGCTTGAAATTGAATTCTCAGGGAGAATTGTCCCTCCGTGAAATTCATCGGGTTACCCGAAAAAATCAAATGATTTTAGGGAAAATTGTCCAGGGAGTTGTGACGAATGTTTCTGAGCCGATCTCAACGATTCGCTTTGGCCGTGACGAGGGGCGTCTCGAATGGGCACACCTTGTCAAATGGAAGGTGCAGCAGTCTGCACAAAGCAAACGGTCTGTGCACATTAAGAAAGCATCCCAAATTTTGAAAGTCGGAGATGTCATCCAGGTTAAACTGGAAGATTGGGATCCTCAAGCGGAACAATTCCGATTGACACTTCATCAGGAACCTCAGGTCAATGGTGCCGTCTTGTCGATTGATCCCCATTCCGGTGAAGTTCTGGCGATGTCAGGGGGCTATCGGTTTGATGAAAGCGAATTCAACCGAGCCCTGCAGGCGAAACGTCAGCCGGGCTCGGTTTTTAAACCGGTCGTTTATGCGGCTGCACTGGATGCCGGCTATACCTTGGCCAGCATTTTGGTTGACAGTCCCATTTATAAAGCCGAATCCGATGAATCAAATCAGGAAGCCTGGACCCCTAAAAATTACGGCAACAAACTGCTGGGCAGCGTCCATATGAGAACCGCTTTGGTAAAAAGTCTCAATACTCCTACAATTCGCCTTGTGGAAGATTTGAAACCCAAACGAATTATCGAATATGCCCGTAAATTGGGCATTTCTACGGAAATTAAAAATGATCTGACCATTGCTCTGGGATCTTTTTCAGTGACTTTACAGGAAATGGTTTCTGCATTTGGCGTTTTTGCAAACGAAGGTTCCCTTGCCCAACCAATCTATATCTCGAAGATTGAAGACCGCCAGGGGGAAATTATCGAAGAAAATTTGCCGGAGGTTAAACCGGTTATTTCCAAAGAAACGGCCTATCTTATTTTAGACGCGATGCAGGACGTTGTAAAAAGGGGAACGGGGCGTATTGCACGGCAGATCGAACGGCCGTCTGCAGGAAAAACCGGCACCACCAATGACAGCCGAGATGCCTGGTATATTGGTTTTATCCCTCAATTACTGACGGGAGTATATGTCGGGTTTGACCAGCCAACAAGCATGGGAAAAGGGGAAACCGGTGCGCGGGCAGCCGCTCCGATCTGGGTGGATTTTATGAATTCTGTCACCGGCAATCTTCCGACCCAACGATTTGCAAGGCCGCCTCAAATTGTTTCGGTGAAAATTCACAAGTCGGGTCGTAGCGTCGGGCCATGCGATCCAGGTGACGAAACTTACTACGAACAATTCAAACGAGGAACCGAACCTCGAGTTGACCCATCCCTCAAACAACAATGCGGACTCCAGCAAGAAACCCTTGTTTTAGAAAAGAAAAAAAAGGAACTGGATCTCTAACGTCTTCTTTCAAGAAATTGAAGGTGAATATCATTGAGGATTTCAAAGCAGTGGATATGTCAGTCTCCTGATCTCACGTAGACCGTTTCATTTTTGCTCACATAACTGACTAGTTTTGCAGATGCATCTTTCAGAATATTGGCTGAATCAAAAAAAACTATCTGGAAAGGAACCTCCTGTTTTTCTTTCAGTTCAAAATTTGAATTGTTTCTTCCACTGTTATAATCATAGAATTTCTTGATTTTTTCAAGGCTCCAGGACGATAGTTCTTTTGTGGAAAGAATATTGCCCGCATACACGATTGAAGTTTCGATTACCTGCCTGTTTTCATCAAAAGCAAGTCCCTTGAGCCGGAGCCAGCTCACCTGATCCTCAGATGGCAGCAGATTCTGAAGTTTTCCTTCCACAACAATTAGAGTTTGACGACTGGTAAAATTCTGCACCTCTTTGCTGCTCAGCTTGACTGTAAATCGGATGGGGGCGGTTGGCGATTTCATGAACCAGCTGAATGTGGACGGTTCTTTCAATGCCAAATAAGCGACAGATCCGGCTGCCCCAAAAAATACCACCATAAATATCAATAATTTAATCGTCATTCTTCCCCAATTTATTTCCCCTTCCGAAGGTGCTTCTTCAACAATCGGCAAAGTGCTGCGGTCGCGCAGGGAAAGAGAGGAAGGGATCTCGAATTGGGGCATTCCCTCCTCCAGGTCAGAAGGAAACTGAGAAGAAACATCTTCGTTGAGCGGTGGATTTTCAGAATTCGGGTTCGATGGGTCGGGCAATTCAGAAAGGTCCATCAATTCCTGGTCCACCGGAAGCTGGGGAGGAGTTGAGCTCTGTACTTTTCTGGATTTCTGCAATGGAGATGCGGCATTCATGAACAACGCTTCCTTTTCAGAAAAATCCAAATTGAATTCAGGAAACACCTCGGTATCTTCATGGTCGAGGGTAACGGCTTCAAAATATGCTTTTTCAGCATCGGAAAGCAGTGAAGACGTGGGACTCTGATCGTTTGATTCATCCTCAGGAATAGACTTTTCAGGGAGTTTGACATCCTTGTCGTTTTGAATTTCAAATACTGACTCACATTTGGTACATTTCACCTTGGAAGTTTTTTCTGAAAACCGTGATTGTTTGACCCGGTATTTGGTCCCGCAGCTGTCACACTGAATCGAAATTCTGGGTTCTGCAGCAGCATCTTCAGAAAGTGTAGGCAGGTGAAAAGATGCCTGGCAGTTTTTACATTTGATGTGTGTTTTTCCTGCAGGAATCGATTCCAGTTTCACGCGATAGGTGGTCTCACATTGGGGACATTGTAATATCATGAGCAGCATTTCTCGAGAAAACGGATAACAGAATTTTTACTTTTCAAGTTGTATCATATTCTCTTTAGGATTGACAATCTTGAAACAATTCTTTCAAATTCTGTTCAAAATTCAATTTTCAATTCATACGCCCAAAATCTTACTTTTCAATTAGATTTTTTGCCAAAATAATGCTATTACTTTTAGTTTTTTAAAAAATAGTAACAATCATTGGTGCAGATGTGATCATCTTCTCTTGATCACCTCATCATGGAAAAGATCAGGCAACCTTCATTACGAAAGACAATAAAATGTTTCCATTTGTTACTGACGCCATGGCACAAGGTGTCCCCGCTTCGATTACTGAGAGTCCACTCTTTGGAATGCTTCCCTTCGTACTGATTTTTGTGGTCTTTTATTTTTTGCTGATTCGACCCCAACAAAAGAAACAAAAGGCGCTTCAGCAGATGATCAATGATCTTCAAAAGGGAGACAAGGTGGTCACCAATGGGGGAATTCATGGAACGGTTTACAAACTCGGGGACAATGTGATCACCCTTGAAATTGCCGATAAAGTTCGAATTCAGTTGGACCGCCAGAATATTACTAGGTTAGAGAATCAGAACGATAAAACATAATAAATTGATTCCCAGTTTCCAACCCAAACCCTTTCAAATAACGATAGCATGGATTTACGTTTCAAAGGACTGTTGATTTTTGCCGTATTGGCAATCAGCCTCTATTACTGTTACCCCACCTATCAAGCTTACCGAGAGGGAGGAAATCCTCAGGAAGTGAGCAAGAAGGTCAATCTTGGCCTCGATCTCCAAGGCGGTATGTACCTCGATATTGAAGTACTTGTTGATGAAGCAGTGAATGCTGTTCTGCAACGGACTGCTCAGGAATTGGAAGATAATCTGATTGACAATCAGGTGGATTATTTGAGGGTCGAAGTTGTCAGTGACACTCAATTGGTCATCGAGTTGGCATCTGGAGAAAAAGTGGATTTCAATGCTTCTCCCTACGATCGTTTCCTGGTCCAGTTTGACCAGGAAGAAGAAGATACAAGCACGACCCTGACATTGCAGGCAGATGAAGTGACTCGGGTTAAAGAAAGCGCAATTGATCAAGCACTGGAGGTGATTCGTAACCGCATAGACCAATTTGGAGTGACTGAACCAACCATTCAAAAAAGGGGAGATAACAGCATCTTGATTCAATTGCCCGGATTGAAGGATCGGGATCGGGCCATCAAGCTTGTTGGGACAACGGCGGTGCTTCAATTTTTTCTGGTTCAGGATTACGCCACGGAAAACAACTTCAACGAGCAGACCTCTGTTTTAAAATATGAAGAAGAAATTGATCCGGTCACCGGCAAAGTGGTCAGGCGGATTCCTTACGTATTGGAGAAAAAGCCGGTATTGACTGGCGAATTCATTCGCGATGCCCAGGTGCGTTTTGATCCCAATGATAACCAACCGGGAGTCGGACTCTCTTTTGATTCTATAGGTGCGGATCGCTTTGGAAAAATCACTCAAAAAAACAGAGGCAGGCGATTGGCCATCGTGTTGGACGATAAAGTCAAATCAGCTCCTGTGATTCGGGAAGCGATTCTCGGAGGAGAGGCCTCGATTTCAGGTCAATTCACAATAGAAGAGGCTTCTGATTTGGCCGTTACTTTACGTTCAGGAGCCCTGCCGGCTCCGATTGAAATTAGAGAGGAACGAACGGTTGGAGCAAGCCTCGGTGAAGATTCCGTACGACAGGGACTGACGTCGCTTGTGATCGGAGCTGTTGTTGTACTGATCTTCATGATGATCTACTATATGCTCTCGGGTGTTTTTGCCAATGTCGCACTGATTTTTAACCTGATTCTTGTAGTGGCTGTATTGGGCATGTTTGAAGCGACCCTGACCCTCCCGGGTATGGCTGGAATGGTGCTGACTTTGGGAATGTCTGTGGATGCCAATGTTCTTATTTTTGAACGGATACGCGAAGAAATAAAGCGGGCCGGGCATCCTCGCGCAGCGATCAGTGAAGGATTCAACAAGGCTTTTTTGACTATTGTCGATGCCAATATTACCACCCTTTTTGGAGCCCTGGCACTGTTGCAGTTTGGAAGAGGGCCCATCAAAGGATTTGCTGTGACGCTTTCGATTGGAATTCTTGCCAGTATGTTCACTGCCATTGTTGTCACTCGCTTTTTCTTTCAAGTGGTTTATCTGAACCGAAAACAATTGAAAAATATTAGTATTTAGAAAAGGGATTAATGAGAATTCTCAAAGACGATACCCATTTTGATTTTCTTGGCAAAAAACGGATTGCCATCATCGTTTCAGCAGCACTAATTCTGATGGCAGCAATCTCGGTCTTTTTTCATAAAGGTCTCAACTATGGGATTGATTTTAAGGGGGGATTTCAGGTTCGTATTCAGCTCAATCAAACCGTTGATTTGGATCAGATCAGAGACCTCTTCAACCGTCCCGGTGTGCCTTCTGTCAATCTTCAGACAATTGGGGATAGCAATGAAATCAAATTGGTCTTACCCTTAGACAACCCCTTTGGAAAAGGAGCGGAACTGACAGAAAGCATTAAAAAACTGCTTTCAAAAAATTATCCCCAACTCGAGGTTCGCAGCGTTGAGAGTGTCGGCCCTCAGGTGGGAGATGAATTGAGACTGAGTGCCCTTTACGCAATCTTGATCTCACTGGCCCTGATTCTGGTATATATTTCATTCCGCTTTCACTGGAAATTTGGAATCAGCGCGATTCTTACCCTGACTCATGATATTTTCATTGTCATCGGCTTTCTTTCTATTTTCGATAAGGAATTTTCTCTCCCTGTTGTGGCGGCATTGTTGACTGTGGTGGGGTACTCACTCAATGATACAATCGTCATTTTTGATCGTATCCGTGAAAATATTGCCCGTTTCCGCAAAAAGACGCTGGAAGAAGTGATCAATTTGAGCATCAATGAAACACTCAGTCGCACGATTCTGACATCTGGAACGACTTTGTTTGTGGTCCTGGCGCTTTTTTTTCTCGGGGGAGAAATAATTCACGATTTCGCATTTGGCATTTTGATAGGTATCATGATTGGAACGTATTCTTCGATCTATGTTGCCAGCCCCTTGCTGATTCAAATGAGCATCAAAGCCCCCTCTCCTAAACCGCAAAGTTAAAAAATCTGATCCGATCTGAACATTGTGCAGTGATCGTAAACTTGAAAAAAAAGTTTTGCAGAATCAATAAAACATTCAGGAGCCCAAATGTTTGATACGGTCGCTGTGATTGGCTTGGGATTGATAGGCGGTTCTTTCGCGCTGGATATCAAAAAGTTAAATTTGTGTAAAAATGTCCTGGGCTATGATATCAACCCTGCACACTGTTCCTCTGCCGAACGTTTAGGGATTGCTGACCGTGCATTTCCAGAATGGAATCGTCAGCTTTCAAATGCGGAACTGGTTGTTGTGGCAGTGCCGGTCGCCTCAATGAGTCAGGTCATTGAGCAATTATACCCCTGGTTGAGCCCCCAGACCATCCTCACCGATGTAGGCAGTGTCAAGAACCCGGTCCTGACATTTATGGAGCAGCAAAACTTTGAGGGCATCCACTTTGTCGCGGGACATCCGATCTCCGGCTCAGAAAATTTTGGCCCGGAAAGTGCGCGAGTCGGTTTATTCCAGAATAAAAAATTCATTTTTACACCAACCGAAAACACCCATCTTCCTTCTCTGGAGCAATTAAAAAAGCTATGGATGGCCCTGGGAAGCAATGTCCATGAAATGACAGCCGAACTCCATGATTTCATCTTCTCGCGGGTCAGTCATTTACCACACCTTTTGGCTTATGCAGCAATTGAGGCAGTGGGGACTGGTGATACTCCTGAAATACTGGGGTATTTTGGTGCCGGACTCAAAGATTTTTCACGAATTGCTGCATCCAGCCCTGTAATGTGGGCAGATATTTTCCTGGAAAACGAGTCCCATCTCCTTCAAGGAATCGAAAATTTTCAGAAAATCTTGGCAAAAATGGAAAAGGCGATTCGCGAAAAGGACCGGTCCGCCCTCATTGACTATTTGGCCCATTCCAAAAAATTGAGAGACGACTGGATCACCTCCTAAGACTTTTTCTCAAATCAGTTCCACTCTCCCCTGCATTCTCCAAAGATCCCGAATCAATCCTTCCGTTCTTCAAAATGATGTCGATCATTCGGCGTCTTCTTGCTCTGAAAAATATCGCAAATTTTCCTACAAAATTGCAAATCTTGGTGGTATATGTCTGCTTTGCTGCCATTATGAATTGCAATGCAGGTCTCCTTCTTTGAAAAACCCCTGCTGAAAAAGAAGCGCATCTGAAACTGAGGAACTGATCCATTATTGACGGGAAAAATGAAAAGGAATCCATACGATACTTTGATTTTAAAAATCGTTGTTTTTGGAGGAACTTTTTTGGGTCTGGTTTGGATTGTTGTTGCAACTCCTTCTCTTCCTTTTCCCTATCGCCAAGTGAATGTTCAAAGATCACCGTCTTCTCCACTGTTTTTGCAGAATTCGAATGTTCCTGATTTTCAAGATCATACTCTCTCATCGGGTTTGCTGTTTGAGCATCGCCAACGGGCTGGAAAAAGCCTCACCGGATTAGATGAAGTGACTGGAAGCGGAGCTTGTGCACTTGATTTTGACCAGGATGGCTGGCTGGACCTTTTTCTTGTCAATGGGTCTGGTCAGACCTACTACTATGGAAGGCGGTCTTGGTGGCAAAAGGCTCAAGGCCATCGTCTCTTTCGAAATTCAGGCAACGCAAAATTTGAAGATGTTACAGTCTCTTCCGGGATTGCTCTCCGCGGTCAGGGAATCGGATGCGTCAGCGGGGATTTCGACAATGATGGAGCCCCTGATTTATTGGTGACGCACAAAGGCAGCAATTCTCTCTTACGTAACAACGGAGATGGTACCTTTAGCGATCTAACAATCTATTCTGGCATTAGCGGGGAACATTGGTCTGCTTCTGCTGCTCTTACGGACTTTGATCTCGACGGGGACTTGGATATCTATGTCGTAAACTACCTTCGTTATGAGAGGGGCACACAAATTTTTGAGCAGAACAGCAGTTACATCAGCCCGGTATTTCCGGCTTTCAATCCAGACCTGTATGACAGCGAAAGCAATCGCCTCTATCGCAATATGGGGAGCTTCAAATTTGAAAACTATACCGCTCAGGCAGGGGTAGAAGATGCGGCTGGAAAAGGACTTGCCGCTTTATGGTCAGATCTCAACAACGATCACCTGCCGGATTTGTTTGTTGTTAACGACAGGGGTTCCTCTAACGTTTTGTTTTTGAATCAGGGAAAGAAAGGTTTTAAAGAGACTCTTCTCAAGTCACAGGTGAGCACAGCATCAGGGTCGAGGGGAATCGCAAGTGGGGACATTGACAATGATGGCGATCTTGATTTCCTGCTCAGCAGCCCTCAAGGTCTTCTCCCGATCTTGTTGACCAACAATTCAGAAACCTTGTCTCCCTCAGAAAAAAAATTCCAGTTGGCCTGGTTCGAGGACCAGGCCCGTGCCCGAAATTTGGGCGTGGAAGAAGTACTGGGCTTTTCCGGATGGGGGACAGGACTATTTGATTTTAACAATGACGGTTGGTTGGATGCTTTTATAGCGGCAGGCTTGAGAACTCCTTCTTTGAACTCCTCAGCTCTCACTCAAGGACAAAGCAATCTCTTTTGGCTGAACCGGGGTGGCGGGATTTTCCAAAGAACCCGGTCTGATTTGGCATTCGAGGACGTGGCCTCTTCCCGGGGAACTGTTTTTGCAGATTTTGACAATAATGGTACGGTTGACATTTATGTTGTCAACAACAACGATTTCGGTCAATTGATGCTCAATCAGTCGGTTTCTGGAAACTGGTTTGGAGTTCAGCTGCAGGGTGTTGATAGTAATCGGGATGCAGTTGGCGCCAAAGTATGGCTGCGGAGTTCCAAAGGAATTCAGTATCGGGAGATGCAGCGGGGAAGCGGGAGTTTTTCCTCAAATGATCCCCGCCTTCATTTTGGCTTGGGAACGGATGTACAAATTGAGGAACTCAAAATCCGCTGGCCGGATGGGGATTTGCAGCGGTATCAAAAACTGCCGATCAATCAGTACCTGAGCTTCGTTCAAGGAGAAAAAAGCTGGGACTTGCTATATCCCCGTCCCGGTGATCAGAGTGCATCTTCTCCACAATTAGAAAATTCGCTCAATCCTCCTGACCCTGGTGTTGCAAAGGAGATGATCCGGCAGGTAAAAGCTTTGGAGGACCCGAATGTGGACCGTCGAATGGTCGCTTTCAAAGCTTTAATGAAGTTTGAGGCTCCTGAAAGTGTTCGATGGCTGCTGCGCGTTTTTAACGATCCCGATCCTGAACTTCGTTGTGCTTTGGCTGAAACATTTTCCTTTTTTTTTCGTGAAGAGGAAGCGTTGCCTTTTCGAAAAAATTTAGCCATCCCTCACCTGCTTCGAATGCTCACTGATGAAATTCCCCAAGTCCGCATCTGTGCAGCACGGGCACTGGGGGATGCCGAGGCTTATCAGAGTCTTGATGCCCTGATTGATACGATTTCAGATCCTGTGGACCAGGTACAGATCCAGGCCGTACGTGCTTTGGGACTATTGCGGGACCGCCGTGCGTTACCTTCCCTGTTTAAAATTATCCAGAATCCCCATTCTTCAGCAACTCTGAAAGCTCAAACCTTTATTGCACTCCAACGACTCAATGCCCCGGATCTACCCGCTCTTTTTAAAAGTTTGTTTCCATTGGATCTGCAAATGGGGCAGGTTCAAGCGCGTTCGGCTTTGGAAACTTTTAAAATTCTGTTTTCAAATGATGTGGATGGAGTTGTCTTCAACTACAACCAGTTGACTCACATTCTCATTGACAGGCTGCAACAAACCAATTTTGATATTCCTTTGACCCTGCTCCTTGAGGGAATGGAAGTGGTTTCGCAAAGCGGTACCCGAGCTGCAATTGTGTTTCTAAAGTCATTGCTGAAACATCCAGAGGAAATTGTCCGCCTAAAAAGCTATCAACTTTTATTCCGATTGGATCTCTCTCAGCAAAGGGACTATGCCCTGCAGGGGCTAAAGGATCCTTCGCTATCTATCAGACAAACAATTCTTGAGAACAATGACCCAAAAAGCCGCGATATTCCTGCCCCACTCTTATTTGAGATGCTGAAAGTAAGAGAAACCCGCCTGAAGGCCGTAGAGCACCTTGCATTTTTTCCAAACGAGCAAACGCAACAACGATTATGGTCCATTTTGACAAGCAGGCAGGAGTCGATTGAAGTCCAGCTTGCGGTCATTGACACGTTGATCAAATTTTCAACCAAAAGGGATTTGCCGACACGATTTTTTTCCCACTATGATGATCGGATACGAGCCTCCGCCATTCGTTTTTGGGCCATGCAGCAGTCAAATTTAATCCCCGGTCAGGAGCTGCCGGAAATACTGGGTCGTGGTTTGCGTGATTCTTCCGAAATCGTCAAGCAAACGGTTGTGGGACTGTTAATCGATCAAAATGGTAAATTGGCAAAACAGATTCTGGAACAATTGCTTTTTTCCCAGAAAACGATGCTGCAGCTGCGGATTTTCATTATGGAAAATATCAGCCGTCAAAATCGAATGGACTCATTCAAAACAATTTTCAAATTGATTCACCGGCGCCATGATCCGATTCATCTGGAGGCGGTCAGCAATTTGTCGCGGTTAGATGATCCTCGTGCAGAAGACATGCTTTGGAAAATATTGAATGATAGTACAGAGCAAATAAAACTTCGGAAAATTGCTGCTGAAGGATTGAGTTTACAATACCCGGAACGTGTTCATAAAATTGTGCAGTCATTAGAATAAGAATAGAAATGAAAAAGGTTTCTAAGCTTTCAGGCATTGAAAAGAACTGGCTTTCATACGTCGTCTTTTTATTTCCAATGGTGGCTTTCAGCGGAATGGTGACCTATTACTTTCCAGGGGAAGCAATTTGGCGTCAGTGGACCTATTTGCTTCATGCATTCAGTGGTGTTTTTCTGGGAACCGCCTCGCTTCCCTATCTCATCTATCATTTCCGTCGCACCCTGGGCATCCGCAGACCATGGGTTTCTTTATCTGGAATAGCACTTGTCTTGGTCATTCTGTGCCAAACCGCCTCAGGCCTTCACATCATGATCGCCGGTCAAGAGGAAAGTTTCCGGTGGGTTCTTAAAATCCACGTTATCTCCGCACACCTTGTACTGGCTTTGCTCGCCGTTCATCTCATCCTGCACCGAATTTTGGTTGCCACCAGCAATCGTATTGAAGGAAAATCAAGGAATTTCCAACTCAGTGGTATTGCAATTCTTGTTTCTGTTTTGACCGTCGGAGGGGCAACGGCAATTTATTCCTTTGTGCCTTCTCCCTATCGGGATGAGGCAAAAATAAAGCCTTATCAATGGGTATATGGTCAGCATCCGTTTCGTCCCAGCCAAACTGAAACAATCAGTGGAAGTTTTATTGATGCTCGTCGGATTGCCGGATCCGACCAATGTGGAACCTGTCATCCCCAAATTGCGGAACAATGGAAAGCCTCCATACACAGTCAGGCAGCGTCAGATCGGGCCTATGTAAAAAATATCAATCTGCTGGCCCAAAAGAAAGGAATGGCTGCCACGAGATATTGTGAAGGATGTCATGCTCCGGTTGCGCTGCTGAGTGGACAGCTGACAGAAGGTGGTTTTCATGGCGGTAAAGCAAATACTTTGGCGAATCAGGAGGGCGTTGGTTGTATGAGTTGTCACGGAGTGGATCAAGTAAGGCATGTCAAAGGGGTGGGAAGTTTTCTCTTTGCTCCTAAAAAAGAGGTTCTCTTTGCAGATCAAGAAATTTCAATTTTGAAAAAAATTCACAATTTTCTCATCAAAATCCAGCCAGAAGCTCATCGCCGGGATATGGCTCGACCCCCGCTCTCAAGTTCCCAACTTTGTGCCACCTGCCATGCGCAATTCATGGATAAGGAGCTTAATAAATGGGGGTGGATCAAGATGCAGGATGAATACACGGCTTGGCTGAATAGCCCGTTTTCGGGTCAAAGCGAACAAAATTTTGCTCATCAAAGCATTTTACGTTGTCAGGATTGCCACATGCCCCTGGTTTCCGGAGACGATCCTTCCGCTGATCACAATGGGCAATTCCGGTCCCATTTTTTCCCCGGAGCAAATACAGTAATTCCTTGGCTCAATGGTGATCACGAGCATTTAAAAAGGACTCAGGAATTTTTGCAGTCTGGCAAACTCCGTGTCTCCATTGAAACTCCACGCAGAATAGATGCTACCCGCAGTCGCAGTATTTCCCAAGACACGGTGCGTTTTGAAGCTGAGCCTCCCGCGTATTTTAATTTGGGGGACAAGGTAAAAATCAATGTCAGCCTGAGTAATATTGGTGTCGGTCATGATTTTCCTGGAGGCACCCTTGATCTCAACGAAGCCTGGCTTTGGTTTCGAGTGGCTGATGCTGAAAATCATATAATTTTCGAAAGCGGAGGCTTGTCTGCAGGGAATGAAATTGATCCGAGTGCACATTTTTATCGATCCATCCCCATTGATCGTCAACGCATGCCTGTCTGGCAGCATGATTTGTTTAACATGGTCGGCGAAAGTTTTCGAAATGTGATTACTGCAGGGGAAACGGACATTGTAAAATATGAATTTTCCATACCTTACTGGGCCAATGGTCCCTTCACAATAAGCGCCGTCCTCCGTTACCGAAAGTTCAATAATCGTTACGCCCGTTGGGCTTTAGACGATGAATCCCTGCTTCTCCCCATCACGGATCTTGCCCGTGATGCGCTTGTAATTCCGCTTCGAATGAAACCGGTTTTAGAGTAATTGATTCTCCTCCCTGGTTTAATATTTTTTCTTGCAGGGTCATTTATTTTTTGTTAGAAAATTATTTTTCACGGTGATTCAAAGTAATTTTTTCACATTGATCCCCAGGTAATGCCACTGAATGAGACGTAAAAAGATTGCAAGAGGCAATCTTGATGAATTCCAGGTAAGGATAATGACAACCGCTTGATTGGAATCCCGGCTCCAATGAGGTATAAATTGTTCACCTTCCTTCTGCTGATCGTTTTGGGAACGACTCGATCGTTCGCACAAGATGAGGAAGCAAAACTAGATGACAGCTGCACCATCAATGTGCTGAATCGGACAATTAATGTTGCACCGGACGGCAGTTGGTCACTGCCAAATTTACCAACAAATATGGGAAGTATCCGGGCAAGAGCCACTTGTCTCCGGGACGGGGTCACGATCAATGGTCAAAGTGATTATTTCATCGTCAATCCCAATGATCTCAGCCAAGTTGGAGAAATTATTTTTGCCGGCCTTGATCCGATTCCTTCCTCCTTAACCATCAACCCTCCAGGTTCGACAGTCCTCAATGGTCTAGGGTCCACCCTGATTCTGCAGGTGACCGCTGTATATCCGGACGGGAGTACCAAAGATGTCACTGCTCCCGAGTCTGGAATCAACTATGGCTCCACCAATTCAGCCATTGCCTCAGTCAGTTCAGATGGCGTTGTCCTGGCTGTCGGAGTCGGCAGTGTGCTGATCACGGTTCGTAAGGATGGTGCATCTGCTTTGAAGCAGCTAACCGTCTCAGGCAGCGGCGATACTGACTCGGACGGGTTGCCAAATGACTATGAAATTGCCAATGGCCTGAATCCTCAAGATGGTGTCGATGCGTTTGAGGACCGGGATGAAGATGGGCTTTCAGCACTGCGTGAATTTTCCCTGGGAACGGATCCTAATAATTCCGACTCTGATGGAGACCGCCTGCTGGATGGTGATGAAGTTAATGGCATCCCGGTGGGAAACCGGGTTTTTACTTCAAATCCGTTACTGATTGAAACTGATGGTGATGGATTGGACGATGCCCTGGAAATTCGTATCGGAACCGATCCCTCTGATCCTGGTGATTCGGATTTCAGCAAAGCATTGACCCGTATAGAAATCATTCCTTCGAATCCTGCCATCACCTTCAATACGATCTTCAGTGAAGCCAGCCTGCAGCTTCAGGTGATCGGTCATTTGATCAATGGGAATCAAATTGATCTGACATCCAAAGCAATGGGGACCACTTTTGTTTCCAGTGATATTTCAGTTGCCAGTTTTGGTGTGGATGAAGGGAAGTTATATGCGGGACTTTCTGGAGTGGCAGAAATTCGGGCGAGCAATAATGGATTCAACGACAGCGTGCGCGTGACGGTTACCAGCTTTTCTCCAACCCCGCTTTCTTTCATCAATCTTCCGGGTCTTCCTCAATCTGTTAAAATTTCCGGAAACTATGCCTTTGTTGCCTCGGGGGAGGCCGGGGTGCATGTGGTGGATGTTTCAGATCCTTCCTCCCCGGTTCTGGTGCGGACTATTGATACTTCAGGAACGGCTTCTGATCTTCAAATTTCGGGGAGCTATGCTTATGTCGCAGATGGTAGCAGCGGCCTTCAAGTGATTGACATTAGCCAGCCTGTCAATGCTGATATTGTGTCTGGGCTATTCACTGGTGATCAGACAATGGATTTGGCTATTGATGGAAGCATTCTCTATATCGCAAACAATGACCAGGGGTTGCGGCGTGTTAGCATCAGCAATCCGCTGTCTCCTTCTGTCTTGGGGACGCATCCTGTTGCGCCAAATATTTCATCCGTTGATTTTCAAGGAAATCTTCTGGTTGCGGCAGATGGGAACTCTCTCTTTGTGCTGGATGCCTCCAATCCCAATGCCCCGGTGCTGAAAAGCACGACATTTATAGGAAGCATCCATGATCTTAAACTGAACGACGGTCTGGTCCATGTAGCGGCCGGGTCCAATGGCTATCAAATTTATGATCTGAGCGACCCTTCTTTCCCGACTCGTGTCAGTATTCTCAATGATTTTTACCCTCTTGATATTGTATTGGCTGGCCAGTTCTCCTTTTTTGCTGATCTGCTCTTTGTCAGTGCCATTCCTTATGCCAATATTTCGAATCCGGAAGAAGCGGTTTATCAGGGTGCCATTGATTTGTCCCAATTTGGAGATCATGATGGCAATGGTATTGATGTCAGCGGGAATTATGTTTATATGACGAGTGCGGTCGGGCGCCTTTACACGGCACAGTATCGTTTTTTGGAAGACAAAGGCAATGTCTCTCCTTTGCTCAGCTGGATCAAACCCACTGGCAATTTGATTTTGATTGAGGAGGAATTGACTGAGACTCCTTCGTTTTCCCTGGAGCTTGAAGCAACGGATGATGTTTACGTCGCTTCGGTTGCTTTTTTGATCAATGGTGAAGTACTTCTCACCGATACCACTGCTCCCTATCAGATGGAATACACGTTGCCTCAGGGTGAAAAAGGGGTAACTTTTGGTGCGCTCGCCGTCGATTTATCGGGTAATGTCGGAGAAGCAGTCCCATTGGTTGTGAATATTATTCCGGATCCAGGGATTTCAGTGATCGGGCAGGTGCTCGATGGATTGGGAAATCCCGTAAAAGGAGCAATTGTCACCTGCCTGGGAAGGTCCGGTACAACGGAGAACGACGGGTCATTTCTTCTGGAAGACATTCCCAGTATATACAGTAAGGTGCAGTGCAAAGCGACATACCCCAACCAAGATGGATTTCTGCTGAATGCTCAATCCGCCTTAGTTCCGAACAATAAAGGGGGAATAACGGATGCGGGAGTCTTCAGTCCTCCGCTGCTTACCTGGAAAAATCCAACCGATGATACGGCATGGGTAGCAGGAGAATGGGAAAGCATTGTCCTGGAGGTCTCATCAGATTCCGATACTTCGCCAACAGCGGTCAACTTTGTCATTGATGGAGAAATCGCTCACACGTCCCTGTCAACTCCGTTTCAATTTACCTACTTTATCAGTTCTACAAGCCATTCGGTGACATTGGGTGCTTTAGTCGTGGATCAGAATGGAAACCGGGGAGAGGCGCCTTCTTTATCCATTCCAGTCATTGCTGATTCCGGAACCATTGTGACGGGAACGGTTGTTGACGCAGCCGGGGATCCGGTTTCTGGAGCCGGCATCAGCTGCCGAACCGAGGCTGGTAAAACGGGTGAAGATGGGACTTTTTTACTTGCAGGAATTTCTTCAATTGCTGGAAACATTCTATGTCATGCGACCTTTCCGAGTCCGTATGGCGTGACGCTGATGGCCTCATCGAAAAGCAAAGTTCCGGTGCGGGGTGGTACCACAGATGTGGGGACCTTCACTCCTTTGCCCAATTTACCAACGGTTCTTTGGGAAGAACCTATAGCAAATTCCACCTGGATTGAGAACGAACCCGTACTTCTGGCGGTCGCCAGTACTGCTGATGTCCTGATTGCCTCCGTGCAGTTTTTCGTCAACGGAACCTTGGTTTACACCGATTTTGAAGCACCTTACCATTTTAATTATGTGGCTCCGGCAACTGCGGGTACAGTGACGATCGGAGCAATTTCAAAAGATATCGCAGGGAATCAGAAGCAGGCGTCTGATAAAGTGTTGTCCGTCATTCCTGATCCGAAAACTACGGTTGTTGGCAAATTGGTTGATACCGCTGGAATCCCTGTCAATGCAGCGGCAATCTCCTGCCAGGGAATTGCTGGCGGTACCAGTGATCAAGGCATTTTTTCCATTCCGGATGTTCCTACGATTTCAGGGGACATTCAATGTCGGGCCGCCTACAGCAGTCCATTCGGCAGTAATCTTGTAGCATTTTCAATTCCTATGCCTCCAGTTCGTGGCAATACAACCAATGTCGGAACTTTTTCTCCGAATGTCAATGCCCCATCTGTGACCTGGCTCAATCCTTCCGCAAATAGTACATGGATTGAAGGGGAAAACTGGATTCTGGAAATTGCAGCAACGGCCGATCTGTACATAGACTCCGTTGATTTTTTAATCAACAGTACCGTGGTATTCACCGACAACACTGCTCCCTATCAGTTTGCAGGCAACGTTCCTTCCGAAACTGGAATTCTTCTTCTGGAAGCAAGTGTTACAGATGTAGGGAATCATGTCGGCAAGGCCGAACCTCGATCTATAGAGGTTATCCCTGATCCGAAAACCACAATAGAAGGTCTGGTCCTGGACCGTGATGATCTTCCGGTTTTCAATAGTATCGTCACTTGTGCCGGTGTTTCCGGAGCGAGTGATATCAATGGTGAATTCAGTATTTCTGGGATTTCTACAATAATGGGAAAAATTCAATGCCAGGCCAGCTACCAGACTTCTGAAGGAAAAGTTGTCAATCAGTCCACTGCTGTTGATCCGATACGGGGAGGGAAAACGAAGGTCGGCGTGCTTCTTCCTGGAACGACGCTCGAAGGAAAAGTGCTCGATATTGCAGGAATTCCAGTTGAAGGAAGAAATGTTTCTTGCCATGGAACAAGCGGACTGACGGACAGCCAAGGTGCTTTTTCAATCGGAGTCTCCGTCGCTGGCAATACGGTCCAGTGTGAAACAGAGTACCGGGATTTCAATGGAAATTTACAGGTTCTGCAGTCCGCTTCCATTGTCCAGGATCGAGGAGGTGTCACAAATATCGATGATTTTCTGGTGCCGGATCCGCAAACCACCGTGGAAGGAAAAGTTCTGGATATTGCAGGAAAGCCCGTTGCAGGTGCTGAAGTCAATTGTCTGGGTGTGTCTGGACTAACTGGTAGCAACGGAGTTTTCACTATTTCACGGGTCCCCACGATTTCAGGCAATATCCAATGCCAAACTCGTTTCAATAGTCCCTATGGCAAATTGCTTGTTGCGTATTCGTCTGCAAAATCCGCTGTGCGAGACGGGATGACTGCCATCGGAAATCTCACACCTGTGACCGAGCTTCCCCGGGTCACATGGGATCATCCTGATCCAGGACAAACGTGGGTCGAAGGAGATTTTGAGTTGATGCAGGTGGATGCCATCGCCGATGTTTTTGTTGAGTCTGTCGAGTTTTATATTGATAACATCTTGATCGGAAGTGATGAGACAGCTCCATATCGGCTTCCTACTATTGTTCCAAGCGGGAAAAGCAATTTGGTTTTAAAAGCGGTTGCTACTGATTTAGCGGGCAATCCTGGTGAATCTGCCAGGAATGTTTCTGTTATTTCTGATCCGGGAACCACGGTGATCGGAACCTTGGTGGATGCGGCGGGAAGCCCGGTCATCGGTGCCTCTGTTTCCTGTTTCTCGGTTTCCGCAACAACGAATATTGATGGGACCTTTGCACTTTCCAATGTTTCGACCACATCGGGTGAATTCCAATGCCAGGCCGATTACATCGGTCCCTATGGGCAGCTTCTGGTAGCCCAATCGGATACAGCCTTTCCAATTCGTGGTGGAACGGTGGATCTTGGCCGGCTTTCCCCTCCTGCTGCTCCTCCAAAAATTTCCTGGATCGGTCCAGAGAACAGCAAGACCTGGATTGAAGGAGAAACGCTTACATTGCAGGTTGCTGCTGTTGCAGATGTTCTGGTCAATTCTGTGACGTTTCTGGCAAATGGCAAGGAAATCCATACGGACACATACGCTCCTTATCAATTCGACTATACAATTCCTGTTGGTGCGGGAGAAACCCAATTCACTGCCACGGCAGTTGATTCCGCCAATCAGGTTGGCACGTCTGCTCCCCATGTGATTGAAGTAATTCGCGATCCGGGAACAACAGTTATTGGAAAAGTGGTTTTAACCGGAACAAATGACAGTCCTGTTGGAATAGAGGTGACTTGCATGGGAAAATCAGTGCTGACTATCAGCAATGGTGCTTTTTTTATGTCCGGAGTTTCCACGACCGAAGGAAGCATTCAATGTCGATTCATCTATAACAATGCTCATGTTTCCCAACTTCTTGTCCGATCTGAAGCAACTCCTCCTGTCCGAAGCGGTGTCACAGAGATTGGCTCTCTGGAGCTTCCGGGAAATACTGTGAATGGACAGGTCCTTGATCCATCCGGAAATCCCATCGCAGGTGCGGAAGTGATCTGTTTAGGGGTTTTGGGAACGACCAGTACTGCAGGAACATTTTCGATCCCCAAAGTATCATCCGTGTCCGGGACCGTCACATGTCAGTTTTCCTATTCTACTCCAGATGGCAATCTGCTGATTCAATCTGCGGAGGCGACCCCGGTCCAAAATGGAACGATCAATGTGGGCACCCTCCAGGCGTATCTGGAAAGTGATCTTTCCTGTCATTCAGAAAATCTCGGATACATCAAATTAAATGGACAAACCTGTAGTTTTGTTCCGGAGCAGCAAGGCCATGCAGATATCATTTATTCGGATCCGAGAGTGCAAGGAAATCCCATTGCGGGATTTAGCAACACGACATTTTATTTTTGTGAATCCAAAGGAGAAGTATGGACTCTCCAGGCAGAATCTTATTCCAATGACTGGCCGGATGGTACGGTTTTTTTCGCTTATGACAACAATAAAAATCCGATTTGGATAGATTCTGGACACAGTAACTACGGCTTTTGGAGAGTGGACGGCTTTATAGTTCGAAGCATAACCTGCCGAAGACCGATTACGATTCCTGCATCCTATCAGTGGAAATAACTTCGTGGCGGTTAAAATACGAATATCATTGGGAAGAAAAAAGGGAATTGGATAGTTTTTTAAACACGAATCGAATTGGGGAATTTCATTAGAAATTGGTCAATGATTCTCAATCATCCAAGGACGCATGTACAGATTTAAAAAGGTAAAAACGATCAAAGGAATTTTCCTGATCTTGAGCCTCTGCCTCCTTTTAGGATGCAATAACCCGTCAAGGGGAAACCGAGAGCAGACCGAAGAACTCCCTTCCCCTGTTTCTGCCCTTCCAGCCAGCACTGAAACCCCGGTCATCAGTGACGATCCCGTTGTGGTCCGTGTGGCTGGAGTCGCGGCTGGCGGACTGGCGCAAGCGAACTCAGAAGTGTTTTTAGTCAATGTCAATGATGAGAAAACAGTCGTTGCCTACACCGATTCAGGGGGGAATTTTTCTTTTGAAATCTCAGATTCAGAGGACTTTCCTCTAATCCTTGCGGTCAATCGCAGCAGCCAAACTCCGCTTTGTACGATTCTCACCAAAAATGCAGCAGGGATTGACTCCCTCATATCCCACGTCAACCCTGTCACGACATTGGTTTGTCACTCGCTTCTGGGGAGCAACCTCCCTTCCTCTTTAAGTGAAAGACGCCTCAGCCGGCTGACAGGAGGTCAAAAAAAATTACAGCGGTTCAATACAGCATTCAATCAGCAAAGTCGCCTTTTGTCAGATTTGACCGCGTTGGATCTGCAAACAACCGGTCAGCAAGTTACTGGAAAAATTTTTGGAAGCGGTTTATCATTCGCGTCCTTCAGCAACGATCCCGCATTTCAGGCACGCAGCCCATCCAGCAGTGTGCTCCCATCGGTAAGCGATTCCTTTTTTGACACTCTGCAAAGTATAGCCCAAGGCAACAACCAGACGCTGGATCAGCTGCTTCAGTCAGAGCTGACTGCCTCTCAATCGGTTCCCTTTCTGGATCAGGCTGAATTTCAGGTCGGTTTATCTTCAGTTCTGATCGGAGTTGGTTACGACACGGTCACTTCGGTGGCAAATTTAGGTGCGATGGTCCAGCGAGGCGATGTGGTCAATACGATTGGAGTAATTGCTGGAAAATTGGAAACCGTCAAAGAAGAAGCAATTGCCCAGGGTATTTCAAATCAAGCTGAAATTGCTCTGTTGCTCAATGGGGTCACGACGGGAATCAGGGAAGTGATCAAACAAGAAAAAGCAAATCAAAATATCCAAAAATTGAGCAGTTTGGGGACCGATGCTTTAGATAATCTGACAACGAATGTGATCAGCTCCATTAAAGGCAGCTTGATCGAATTGGTCAAAACGAGACCCCCTGCACTGTCTGACAATTTTTCATTAAACAGCGTCATTGAGAATGCCGCCAAACAGGTTGCGCAGCTAACCGATCAATTATCTGTCATCAGTGTTCTGGATCCTCAGGCTTTGGGAAATTTACAGCAGGCATCACAAAATACCATTCAAAGCACTGCAGCGGTTCTTACCGAAGCGGTAGTGAACGCCAAAGGAGATTGGCAGTCTGCCATCAAGGCGACGCAAGATCAGATTGCCGGCATTGCTCAGGGAAATGCCCAGAGCTTTGGCAATTTGATTTCTCCCCCGGCAAATCCGGTCCCTCCCATCTCGAGTCCTTCCATTCCTGCCAGTGGAGGAACTGGGAATTTGTCGGTACAAGGCAATAGCATTCTGCCTTCACAAAATTCGACTTTCAGCTCCAGCACCCCGAATTTACCAACATCCAATGCAGGCAGTTCGGCTAGTTCATCCAATGTTTCAGGAAATTCGGGCAATCCCGGAAATCCGAACAATGTGCTCAGTCCGGGTCTGCCATCAACGACAATCACAAACGGTCCTCCGACCACCAGCCCTCCGATTGATACGTCCACTGCACCACCAACAACAGTTCCCCCCATTGGCGTCCAGATTCTTCAACCCTCGACGTTGATCACCGTGGGCAGTTCCCCTGTTAAAGTTTCGGGAATGGTTGATGATGAGAATCTTGCCTTGACCGTCAATGGCAGTCCTGTTGCTCTCAATGGAAGATCGTTTTCTACAGCCGTTACTTTGGAGGAAGGAGGAAATACTATTATTGCACGTGTTACCAATGTCAATACCGAGGCGACAGCATCGATTCTCGTTTATCTGGACAGGACGGCTCCTTACATCACCATCGACTCGCTGAAAGATGGGCAGGTGGTCAGCACTCCAACTGTGATGCTCAGTGGACTGGTCAATGATATCGTGCGCGGAACGGTCAATGATGAGCAGGCCAATGTTGTGATCACCAGTGAGCTTTTGAATCCTGGAACGGCACGATTGTCTCGAAGCTTGGCGAGAAATGTTGTTGCGCCGGTTTCCAATCGGAGTTACCTGGCTCCCTTTGTACCTCTCGATATTGGGGAAAACCGCATCACGGTGACTGCGGCCGATCAGGTTGGCAATGTGAACTCGAAATCAATCACGGTTCGCTATGAAGCACCTGCAGAAAACCATTTGAAATTGATTGCCGGACAAAATCAGAAAGGTACGATCAACAGTGAAGTCCCGGAGGCTCTTCAAGTCAAACTGGTGAATAAAGAGGGACAGCCGCTAGCCGGAAACAATGTTGTCTTCCGGGTTGTTCAGGGGGATGGGGTTGTCGGCTCAGAAACGGCGAATCCGGCACAAGCGGTGATTGTCCAAACCGGCAATGACGGGGTGGCCGGTACCCGCTTCAGAATTGGATCCCGATCTGGAAACGGCAACCAGCATGTCAAAGCCACTGCAGTCGGGGTAAAAGGGGGCGTTTTGTTTTTTGCTTCTGCTGTTCCCAGACTTCCTGACAAAATCACCATTAACTCCGGAAACAATCAGCGTGGCGGCCCGAAGCAGCAATTGGGAGAACCCTTTGTGGTCAATATCACCGATTCTGGTGCAAATGTGCTCAAGGATGTATGGGTCGAATTTAGAGTGAGCCGAGGCAAAGGTAAATTGCAGAATGGCCAGTCGGTCTATCAAACAAAAACTGATAGTGATGGTCGGGCCTCTGCTCATTTGACTCTTGGAGAAAAAGTCGGAATGGATCAGCACTGGGTAACAGCCACGATCAGCAAGACTCCTCTTTCGGCGGTTTTTACAGCTTCTGCTTTGAAAACAGGGCAACCGGGAAATACACGAGTCAGTGGTATCGTTCTCGATTCCGAAGACCATCCGCTTCCGAATGTGGCAGTGCGGGTAGAAGATACGACCCGGCAGGCATTCACCAATGCAGAAGGTCAGTTTGTCATCCCGGAAGTCCCGGTTGGGCCAATCCATTTGATCGCGGACGGAAGCACCACCACAGTGCCAGGGGACTGGCCCGCACTTTCTTACAATATGGTCACAGTTGTTGGTGCAGACAATCCTTTGCCGTCTCCCATTTACATGCTTCGGCTCAACACGGAAAATGCAAAATGGGTTGGCGAACAGGATGAGGAGTTCACATTACCGGAAGTTCCTGGATTCAAACTCAAAATTCTTAAGGATTCGGTCACTTTTCCTGATGGAAAAAAGTCCGGTTATCTCTCAGTGACAGTGGTCAACAGTTCCAAGGTTCCCATGGCACCCCCCAATGGAATGCAGCCCCAATTTATCATCACCATTCAACCCACTGGCACTATGTTTGATCCTCCTGCCCCCTTGACTTTGCCCAATTTTGACGGCCATCCTCCAGGAGCTCAGCCGGAACTGTATTCTTATGATCATGATTTGGAGGAATTTGTCATCATCGGCATCGGCAAAGTCAGTGAAGATGGGCAGGTGATTGAATCGCTTCCCGGAGTGGGGGTGATCAAAGCCGGATGGCATTGCGGAAGCCAACCGACTGTTGCTGGCTGCGCCCATGGCTGCAATGATTGTCAAAAAATAAATCCTGCCACCTGTGCTTGTGAAGCCGATCCTGAAAAAAACAGTTTGAGCATCGGGAATTTTTACGTTTGCTCCAACGGCAAAAAAGTCCGAATCACAGAAGCGAAACCGAGCGGATTGTTAAAAGCGGGCCTTGCAAGCGCAGGAATCTCTCTTCGAACTGGAAAAGCAGTCCTCAATGCCCACTGGAGTCAGCGGGATAATTCAGAATTGATCGAATATCAGCAAAATTTTCGTACTTTGCAGTCATCCCTGCAGTCTTACAGTAAGGAACTGGTGCGGATGCAAACACTGAGGAGAGCGCAGGCACAAGAGACTGGTTCTCATTATCGACAATTAGCCCAAAAAAGGGTGAGGGAAGCCGAAAAGGCTTTTCAATTGGCCAGAATTGAAGTTCTGAAAGCGGCTGATCAATTGGAACAAAGAAACACGACGAGCCGACGAGGACGTGATGACAGTCAGGCTGTTGCCAACTTGAAACGGTTAAAAATTCATTTGAACAAAGGAAAAGTGGTCGATTCGCCCCTGAATGACGTATTTCTTCAGCAGTTGCGGACCCGTTCCAGAAAACTTGTCCGGGATACGCAGAGAATGGTGAATGAACCGACAAATCTTCAGCAAATTCAAATCCAGAAATTGATTGAACGTTTGACCCCCAAACCTATTATTGATGACTACTCCATTATTGTGAAACCGGAACCACCTCAGAGCCGGGAAGTCATGGCTCCTCCTGTTCCCGATTCTGTTCGAAATCTTTCACCGAACTGATGGCAATCATGATTTTTGATCGTCTCTTCAAACTGACTCTTACTGGAATTTTTTGCGCCCTGTTTTTTTTTCAAAGCGATCTGCTTGCGGAGGATCTTTCCCCTTTTTTGGCGGAAACCCAGGAAATTGTATTTTCTTCGAGCCGTGCCACTCCATTGAGAAACAAGGCGGCCGATTTAAAAACCCCGGTCAAGATTTATGAATGGGTTCGTAATAATTATCGTCCGGTGTTTTATCCAGGGTCCCTGATGACTTCGATCTATGCATTTCACAGTAAACGGGGAACCGAGGTTGATTTGGCCTCATTGCTGATCGCTATGCTGCGGTCCCAAAACATTCCCGCGCGCTATCTGCATCTTCCTGCACAAATGCCGTCTTTGCTTTTTGCAAATTTGACTGGTGTCAAAGATGTCGAAGTTGCAAAATCGATCTGGTGGCGGATCGGTTACAGTTATGATGAACCCCAAGAAAAAATTGGGCTTTCCCGAATTCTGGTTGAAATCCTTGTTCCGCAAGCGGATCTAGGTTCCGGAAGCAGCGGTGTGAATTGTGTAGACACCCCGGAACAATGTGTTTGGCTGCCCGTTGATCCTTTCTACAAGGAATACGACATGAGTGGAAAAATTTATATTGATGATAAAGTCGATTTTGATATTGAAAGCTTCCTTCGTGCCCGCCAGAATAAAGACGAGACTCAGATTCGTAAAAATCCTCTTCGTATCTTTGAAGAGCAAATTCTTTCTTATTTGGAAACTCATCACCCCGACAAAAATTTAGACGATACCGATTATCATGGCCCGATTGTCCCTGAAATTCGAGATAATCTCGCTCATGCGGTGGACCATTTCAGCTGGCTTCCCACGGATTATTTTTACCGGCGGCATTATGCCTCTGTCAAAGAACATGATGCCGATATCAATTCCTGGTATCATTGGCCCTGGCGGGTCCATTTAACCGTTAATTTACACAAGCGGTTGCCTGACGGGAGCAAGGATTTGAGTGTTTCCCTCTTTGTTGATCAAAAAATTCCCATTTCGGATTATGTGACGAAAGGCTTGGCTCTGACCTACAGCAGTTGCGGGACCAGCTGCCTTAAAATCAAATTACTGCTTGGAGGAGAAGAATGGCGGAATGTGACAGTTTCTGATGGCAAAGTCCGCTGGGGGGATAAATTGGTGCTTGAGGTGGGAATGGACTTTAGGGAAGAAATCTATTCTTCACTGCATAATGCTCTTGTTGTTGGAGAGCACTTTCAAATCAATGTCGGAGGGCCTCATTCCAGTTGGTGGCAGGTCAAACTGGCGATAGAATCCTTGAAATCGGCATTGTTGGAGTATCCTGTAGCGACGAGTTCAGCCTTTCCTGATGCGCCGTTTTTAGATACCAATCACAATGGAGAAAAAGAAAGCAATGAAGCTTTTCTCGCTGAAAATCGCAGGGCGCTTGAAACTTTGCAGGAACGTATTTTGAGACTGTCAGGGTGGTTGATTCACAACAAAGAACAGGAGATGATGGAACGCTTGCAGGGGCTTCGTCATATCGTCCAACCGACGGACCGGTCCATTCAAAATGCCGCATCTGTCCACCACTTATTGTATGTAGACGGAGTGCCCGTCAGTGCTACTCCGGAGGGCTATGTCTATAATATATACTCGGGAGCAGCTTCTCGCCCGAGATATTATGACTCCGCCGCATTGCCGTCTAATCCTCCTCCGGGCAGAGCGGGGATCAGAAGCGGGGACATTGGCTTGTACATGATGTCGACGTTTGAACATGAAATCTGGCAGGAATTGACAGGCTATGAAGCATTTTCCGCAGCATTGGGAATCCAGCAGGCCTTGGAAGAAGGAGCGGAACTGCTCAATGTCTACAGGCAGGGAAACCATGAAACCCTGACGGCAGCATACCCACATTTGGGAATGACAAGGACTCCGCCTGCAGTTTTTGGTCTTTCTTCATTGAATGAACGAGACATTTTTGGATCAAAGATCACCTCCTGGCCGATTGCTGACGATCAGTCTGGAAAATATGTAATTCTGGACTGGAAAATCAACCAGGCTTCTCCTTCGCATCGACGCGAGTTTTTCCCCTATTCCTCATGGATTGATCAATCCCTTTTCTGGTTTGATCGTGATGAAAACCTCCTTAAACAGATGATTGCAGACGATCCCGCATGTTACATTCCGCCGCCGGGATGGTGGTTTGGCAGGCATGCGTCAGGTTCCTGCCAATCGGTGCTCAATGTCTTGGAAGACGTCTTCAACGAATACCATCAAGGTTGGTGGGAATACAAATTCTTTGATAAAAATTCAGGTTTTGATCTGAACAATCTGTTGTATCACAAACTGGATCCGAATCGGCATTCAATGGAATTCATCAAAGGAGTACGTCATCATTTGTTTAGAAATAGCGATGAGGATATAGGGATGATCTTTCCTTCAAAACCAGTCAAATTTATGGGAAAACGAGTGTACCCGATGGTGTTGTCAGAACATTCTGCAGAAGAACAGTTTGATTTTTCAAAACTTTATGCGGGCGGAATGATCATCAGCGGAGATTCGTTTATGGCAGGAGGCGGGATTGTCAAACCTGATAAAAAAATCACTCAGGACTATTTGGAACCGCCTCATGATGGCAATCTGGTTCATTTCACGCAATCCAATGAACATGTTCCTGCCGGGATTTTGGATTTGGAATGGAACCAGTTTCCACCCTATACAGGATTTGACGGAAAACACACCATTGATGAACATTTGAGCTTGTTTGAACAACAACTCGGCGGCAGTTCAGTCCCGGACAGTTTGATCGCAATGCAGCGGCTGCCCAGCGACAGCAAACCCGAGGGGCAATTGACAATCTGGGCCCGTGGGGTGACTTTTGATACCCTTGTCAACCATATATTTCCTGAAAGTCACGCGAAGTTTGGCTACCAGGAACTGATCACTCCTAATCCTCATTTTCCAATATGGTTTTATTTTTTGAATTTCAGCGGACCAGAAACGCTGTTGATGCCCTTGCCGCATCCTGCATTTGGAGAAGGGAGTCCTCCTTTTCTCCAAAGAGAGCAATTGCTTTCTGAATCTCAAATTTCCTCGGACAACAAATCCCTGACGGCATCTTTAAATAATTATGACTGGACAGTGATAGAAAACTTCTTCTCCGAACCGATTGCTCCGGAAGATCTCCAGTTTACGTCGGTTTCTGCTCCTGACACGCCGCTTGCTTTTCCCTCAGATCTCTTTGTCTGGCAGCTGCAGGAAGGGATCTGGAAATTTTGGAATCCTCTCGCCACCATTGATCCTGACAAAAAACTGGAGACGATTGATCCCTACCAGGATATCTGGATCTATTATGGCAGTTCCTCGGAAGAACTGTTGGCGTATTTGGCGCTGCCGGTGGAACCGGTAAACGATCCGATTCCTGAAAATTCAGGGGCCCTGAATGTCTCCATTGGGCAGGGAGGCCCTGTCGGTTTGGGCCGGGGAGTCCATCAGGTCCTTCCGGATGGTACGTTCAGTTATTCCCTGCCAATCCAGATTGTTCCAGGAACCAATGGGGCAGCACCGAATCTCTCCCTCACCTACAATTCAGCGTCTAAAAACGGTGTACTCGGCATGGGATGGAGTTTGACAGGGCTGCCTTCAATCACCCGCATTGCCGATAGCAGCAATAGCATCAATTATAGTGGCAATGATACCTATACGGGACCGGATGGTGTCTTGGTCGACATAAGCGACGGCCAGAAAAGTGAATACCACAGCCAACAGGAAAGCTGGGGCAAATATGTTCCAGAGGGTATCTGTGGGGAAGGACCTTGCTCCTGGACCTTATACCGGCCTGATGGCAGTCGGCTCTTTTTCGGGCGGAGCACTGGAGATAACGGGTCCCGAATAATTGCGCCAAATAAAAATGGCGCCGTTCGCGTATGGGCTCTCGATCAGTTTGAAGATGCATTTGGAAATTATTATACCGTGAATTATGTTCATGGAGACAGTGGGGACTTTTATCCGGAAAGTATTGTTTATACGCTGGGCAATGGATTGGGAACTGGAGAAGGAAGCAAGTACCGGAAAATCTCTTTTGTCACAGAATCACGCGATGATCAGACACCCCGACAGGAACATGGGGTTTCAATCGTCATGAAAAAACGCCTCAAGAGGATCACCATTCAATCGTTGGGGAAGTCTGTTCGTGACTATGAGATCGGATACAAATATTCTTCTTCCACTCAAAGAAGTTTACTGATTTCCTTACAGGAAAAAAATGGTACCGAGTCGTTCCCGCCTTACAAATTTGCCTGGGCCGATGATCGAATCCACAGTATGGAAACAGATTTGGGGGGAGGACTCCTGCTGGAAAGTGTTAAAGCTGAAGTCAAAACAGGATGTGGTCCTTATGACAAGGCCGGTATCAATGCTATCTGTGTTGACGATACCGAATTTGATCATTTCCTCACCACCCGGATCACACAAAACAGGAACACGTCGGCCAACAGTTCTCAGCAGACTTACTCAACCCGCTATCACTATGAAAACGGAAAGTTTGATTCTGCAGTAGAGGCGCAGCGTGAGTTGTGGTTTGAGAAAGTGTTTCAGGTTCAGGAAGAAAGTAAAAAAGAGACAAAAGCTTTTTACAGGCAGGATCCGGGCTATGAAGGCAAAATGAGCAGGGTGGAACATTATGCTCATGGGAAAAAAATTTCAGAAATCCAAAACACCTTTGTCCCCCACACGGCATCCCACCCCGATGTCCGTCTCGTCTTGCATAAAGCTCAGCAAAAATTCACTTTTGATGAGGCCGGGGCATTAATCTTTTATACACTGCAGACCGTTACATCCTTCAATTCCTTTGGGTTTCCTGAGGAAACAAGTAATTGTGCCTGGGTCGGGACTCGGGTTTGCTTAAAGATTGTGCGCCGTTATAAAAATTCAGTCACCCCGACCCGAATTCAGTTGGGTGCGTTGGCGGAAATTAAAAAGACGGATGGAAACCATATTCTGGAATGGAGCCGGTTCGAGTATTCTTCCATTCCATTCAAACTGGCGAAAGTGCAGCATTATCTCTGTCCGGATAGAACAGAATGTATTGAAGGCGTAGGAACTTGGCAGGTAACGGGGCAGAATTATGTCTATGACGTTTCAGGAAACAAACTTTCGGAGCAAGATGAGTTTGGCTACTCCTCATCAGCAGAATTTGACGAAACCTTGAGAACTTTTGTCACATCGCGGACCAATGGAGGAGGGCATAAAATCCGTCATTTGCACGATCACGCCGGGCGAGTGATCCAAAAAACGGATGCCAGGGGTCAAGCCCTCTTCTATGATTATGACGGCCTCGGGAGGATCAGTCAGATTTCCAATTCCTCAGACCAAAAGATCAATTATTTTTACCAGGATTATGGGCTTGCCAATGCTCAAGTTACTAAAGTTGCAATGAGTAACCCCGATGGGCTTGATTTTGTCCAGGAGTCCTTTTTTGATGGATTGGGTTTTGTATACAAAGAGATCCGTACCGAAGACAGTGACAGCATTGTTGTCGAGCATCATGAAAATTTTAAAGAAGGTCTGAAAACTACAAACACCTCCCAGCCACGTTTGATCGGCAGCATGAACCCTCAATGGATTACCAGCAGTTATGATTTTGCAGGGCGCCTTGCAAGCGTGGAACGTCCCTTGGGGGGAAGGAGCGAATACCGTTATGGGAAGGAAAACGCATTGCGTTCTGTCGAACGTAAAATCATCAGTCGAACTGACGAGGGGGAAAAGCATGCTTCAACCGCAAGCTATTTTGATGCATGGGGAAATTTAATAAAAGTCAAAGATCACAACAATGAGATGGTGACTTACAAATATAATCTTTTACAGGATCTCATTGCGGTCCAGCTGCCGACCATCTCCAATCCGATCAGCATTTTTTATGATACCAGAGGTCGCAAAACGAAGATTGTTGACCCCTCAACAGGAATTACCTCCTACCATCACTCTGCAGGCAGCAATAGCAAAACAGTGACCACACCGGCGGGTAGCCTCAACTATACTTATGATGCACTCAACCGTGTCACTGCCAAACAATTCAATGGATCCTCCATTTCCTATACTTACGATGAAACGGCAGAAGCAACGGGTTATTTGAGTAAAATTTCAGAACCGGTAAGCTGGGCGTGCGGGGATATTCAATGCGGGAACAACGAATCCTTTGAATACGATGAGGTGGGAAATGTGATCAAAAAAACGAGCAAAATCGAGTGGTGGGATGATGAAAAAAATGATTTTGAAATTAAGGTTTTTGAAGAAAAGTGGCAGTATGACCCCCTCAATCGTCTCCGGTTCACGGTACTGCCTGATGGTACAAAAATCGATTATTCCTACAATCCACGAGGTTTACTTGAGGATGTACATGTCAACGGAATCCATTTTGCGCGATTCTCTGACTACAATACCAAAGGACAATTTCAAAAAAAGGAAATCTTTTCGAATGACAGGATCATTTCAACTTATGTTTATGATGGTGAAAATCGATTGATTGAATTGAGAACCACTTCGGCTTCTGGAATAGTTCTGCAGGACCTGCACTATTACTATTATCATGAGGATGGCACCATCCGCTGGATTGATGATCAAAGGCTTGATAAAACATTCCGTGGAGTCAATACGGATCAGACTCAAATCTTTGAATACGATGACCTTTTTCGTCTTAAACAGGCGACAGGCGTTTATGGAAACCGTAGTTATCAATACGATCCACTGGGAAATCTCACCAGCATGGCCATGGGTCCGGATCCCCAGATAGCAGAAACCAGAAAAAGCTTCACCTACGATCAGCAAAGCAATCAATTGAAATCAGTTCATGGAGAGGATTATCTTCAGCGGGCATTCAATCTTTCCGAGGTCACCTATACCGATTCTGGAAACCTGAAAACCAAAACCTTGAACGGCGAGACCTGGGAATACACCTACGATTTTGAGAACCGCTTGATCAAGGTGGAACGTTCCGGAACACCTGATGAAGGTCTGTCCGTTGGCTATGACTGGAACCGTGTTTCCTTCCAATACAATGATTCGGGGCAACGCACTCGCAAACAAATTGTTCGGGAAGACAATTCGAGAGTCGATACTTTTTACGTCAGCCAATCTTATGAATTGCATAGAGATAGCCGCAATAATAAAGATTTAGTGACAATTTATATACACGCCCACGGCCAAAAACTCGCCTCCATCACCAAATATCGACACTCCGGTTCCGCTCCAAAACGGCTCGACGGAGACACCCAGGCGGGCACAGCGCTCGGTACTTTCTTCTACCACATCAACCACCTCGACTCCTCTAGTCTCATCACCGACAAGACTGGAAAACAAATCGCCCACATCACTTACTTGCCCTTCGGACAAATCGATGTTACACACTCGGCAGGACTGAACACCGTCACCCACAAATTCACCGGACAGGAATATGATGAGGAAACCGGACTCGCCTACTACAATTTTCGGTTCTATGACCCTACTCTTGGACGGTTTTTA
>JADGAV010000063.1 GCA_015231825.1 SAR324 cluster bacterium | reverse complement strand
AGAATTCTAAATTTGCTGAATTCACTTCAATGCGTGATAATTGCTAAAATTTGAAAATTTTTTTTTTAGTAACGAAACCCTGGAATATATTACCACTCAATCCGTAAGGGCATGATCACAGAAAGAAAAGAATTATCTACCGGATCCTTGATTAAACAAGGGCTCATCGCGTTTTTGAATTCCAATCTGATTTCAGAACCATTGATAATATTCAACACGTCCAGCAAATATTTCGCATTGAATCCAATTTGAAATTCCTCTCCCGAATATTCTATTTCTATTTCATCGCTTACTTCCCCGTATTCCGCTTTTTCGCTTTCCAAAATTAGTTTTTCTTGAGTAATGGTTACTTTGACCGGTTTTAATTTTTCACTACTGATCAAGGACACGATTTTCAGGGAACTCACCAGACGATCTCGGTCGACCACAATATTTAAATCATTATCCTTGGGAATTATTGGATCACAATTAGGAAACTTTCCTTCAATCAATCGGGTTTTTATGGTGAATGTAGAACCGACAAACTGAAGGGTACGGTCATCAAATGAGATTTCAACAGAATCTTTAAAAAGATCCACTGCCTTACTGACTTCCTGCAATGCTTTCCTTGGGATAATCACTTCCGACACCTTTTCGGAAATAGCCGAAGAAACTGTTCCAATCATTTGAGCTAAACGATGTCCATCAGTAGCGAGCCAGCGAGTCGTATGTTCATCAAGCACAGACAAACATACGCCCATCAAATTTCTCCGTGATTCATTGGTTTGAGCTGCAAACAAAGTGCTTTCAATAAAATGTTTTAATTCAGCTGCTGTTGTTGTTACTTTCTCTGGAAGATCTTCAAGAACTGCCTGTGGATAAAGTCCGACATCGATGGAAGGTAACTTTAATTGGGATGCCCCACTGGTTACATGAATCCAAAGCTGTTCTGTCGATTTTATAAAAATGTCATCTCCTTGAAACTCTCGACAAATATCATAAACTTTTCGAGCGCTGATGCAGACACTACCATGCTCAATCACTTGTGCCGGAAATTTTCCTATAATTGATAGTTCGTAATCTGTTGCAGAAAATTCAACACAGCTTTTTCCATCTATTCCATTTTCATCATCCAAAGTTTTCAGAAGAAAATTTGAAAGAATTGGTTTTACAGAACTTTTATCTGTTACGGAATGAATGGACTGAAGGGCACTAATTAATATTTCTTTTTTTATTAAAATTTCCATCAATTACCTTACAGTAATAGTAGTAGGGAAGAGTTTTGTTCAATATGAATTTATGTTACTGATATTTTTAGAGAAAAACATATTTTAAAATGTTACTTATTCCGATTCAAATTTAAGTTTGAAATAAAATTTGTTAAAATTAAAATCTCTTTTATGAATTTTAATTTATTGACAGTAAATATTCTAAACATAGGAATTAGACGTATAAAACTTTTGCTGAAAATATAATACATTGATATTTAATAATTAAATTTTAAAATGATGTTTGCATTGTGTTTACAACATGTTTGCAGAGTTTACAGGAAATCAATTTCATTTTATATAAAAATTTCTTCTAACCAACTTGTTTCACCTTTGCCTTGTCGAACAACTTCTGGTGTGGGGGTCGTAAAATCAACGATCGTAGAGTGTTCGGCAAAAATAGTTCCACCATCAATCACTAGGTCGACTTGTTTTTTAAATTTGTCATGAATGCTAGTGGGGTCGTCATAGAGAATTTCGTCAGATGTAAGCAAACTCGTACTCAGGATTGGGTGTCCCAGAGTTTCGACAAGATTTACCGCAATCGCATGGTCTGGCCATCGACAACCTAATGTTTTTCGTTTGGTGAGCATCATTTGTGGAACTAATTTGGCTGCATTAAAGATAAAAGTATATGGTCCAGGAAGGTAACGGCGGATAATTTTGAATACAGGAGTTGGGATTCCCTGCGTGTATTCTTGAATTTGGCGTTCACTGGAACAAATAAATGTCATCGGTTTCTTCGGATCGCGATTTTTTATCATACATATCCGGGCCATAGCTTTTTTACTAAAAATGCTGCACCCTAAACCATAAACAGTGTCGGTGGGATAAATGATCACTCCATCGTTTTTCAAAACAGAAACGGCTCGATCGAGTAGTCGTTGTTGAGGATTTATCGGATTGACGCTCAGTAACATAGATAGAATTCGTATTGAGTTAGAATTGAAGAATATGGTGCAGTGCATCATAAACGACAATGGCAGCAGCGGAAGACAGATTCAAACTTCGAATGTTAGGATTCCACATCGGTATGGTATAGCAACGATCCTTGTATTTTGAAAGCCAATGTTTGGGAAGACCAGCCGTTTCTTTACCAAAGAAGTAGTAGTCACTTTTTTTTGGAGCACAGCGGGTATATGGAGTATGCGTGTGGGTTGTTAAAAGATGAAAATGTTCAGACGGCAACGACTCGATAAAGGATTCGCTGCTCGGTATATGTTCCCAACTGACAAACTCCCAATAGTCTAAACCTGCTCTCTTTAGATATTTATCAGAAAGCTCAAAGCCCAATTCTCCCAACAGGATAAGATGACACTCGGCTGCGGCACAAAGTCTCGCAATATTTCCCGTGTTTGGCGGGATTTGCGGTTCCACTAAAACTATGTTCAGGTTTGGAGAAGAAAGATAATTCATACTTTTCCAATTAGAAGATGAGCTGCTTTTCTTTTTCAAATCGTTCCATGGCGAGCCCAATCAACCTGTCCATTAGCTGACCTAGAGAAAAACCTGATGCCTCCCATAATTTGGGATACATACTGATTTGTGTAAAACCAGGAAGTGTGTTGACTTCGTTGATAATAAAAGAACCGTCTGATTTTACAAAAAAATCGACTCGAGCCATTCCTTCACATTCTAATATAGTGAAAGCGGAAACAGCTGCCTGGCGAATATTTTGTGCAACCTCAGATTTTAATTCAGCTGGAATGAGTAACTTTGCCCCGTCTTTCTGAACATATTTAGCCTCGTATGAATAAAATTCCTTTAACGGAATGATTTCCCCGAGAATTTGTGAAGCTTTTGGTGGTTTTTCTCCCAAAACGGCGCATTCTACTTCTTTCCCTTTAATTGCTTGTTCTATAATCACCTTGCGATCATGCTGAAATGCTTTTTTCATCGCTTGTTCAAAAGTCGGCTGATCGACGGCCTTTGATACTCCTAAAGACGACCCCAAGCGGCACGGTTTAACAAAAAGAGGAGTTCCCAAATGGCTAGATGCGTCTTCAAAAGAAATTGTATGCGGTGTTCTTGCTGTAATAAAAGGTGTGATCGGCAAACCGCTGTCCCTCAGGAGGCGCTTACTCACATCTTTATCCATGGCAATTGCTGAACCGACTATATCCGCTCCCACATAAGGTACGTTTAACGTGCGTGCCAATCCCTGAATTGTTCCATCCTCACCGTAGGTTCCGTGGGTTATCGGGAAAAAAACGTCAATTTTTGCAAGGCATTTTTGGGAAGCTTTCTCAATCATTTCGCCGTTCAAAGTCGGGACTACAATTGGTTTTGATAAATCCAATGAGCTTTGCTGAATATCCCTGTGGTCTAGAACAAATGTATCATCCCAGCATAAATGCCAGATTCCAGAAGCTTCGATTCCGATAACTGCCACTTTGTACTTTTCACGGTCGAGTGCATTAAAAATATTCAATGCTGAGATTAATGATACTTCATGCTCTCCACTTCGACCTCCGCATAAAAGTCCCACTGTAATTTTGTTGACTGAATTCATAAAAAATTGTTTTCTACCTTGAAACTTGTAAATCGATTCCGACTTAGTATATTTTAAAAAAAACGCGATAATTACATGCGTTAATCCCAATTTTGCAATGGTCCCAAAAGTTATCGATTAATCGAATAAGAATCAAATTTTTTAAAATAACCACTGAAATTTGTGATGAGAACCCTATGAAAAGCTTTAAATTTGAGAGCAAATGGATCCAATTCAGTGCCATGGGTCTGGAACTGGGTCTTTCCGTTATTGTAGGGCTCCTTGTTGGAGAGTTTTTAGACAAGCAATTCGGGACAGAACCTTGGTTGCTGTTGCTATTTCTTATATTCGGTCTCGCAGCTGGTTTTCGAAGTGTTTATCGACTTTTAAAAAGACTGCAGAAAAATAATGATGCCTCTTCCATTCCTAGATGATTATGGATGACAATACTCCCCTAATGCCAGAAACGCCGGTTGAACCTGAACCCGAGGTTCCGACTGAAACACTGGCATCTCTTTTTGAAGTGACTCTGATATTGATTATTGTCAGCATAGTAATTGCCCTGGCAACAGCTCTGTTCCGTCTTGACTTTCTGCCCGCTGTCTTGTTAGGCTTAGCGGTTGTTGGACTAAATTTTTTCTTAACTCGCCAGATTCTTTTGAGAGTTTTGCTTTTCAAAGATCTGAAACGGCGAATGTTTGTTTTGTATCTCCTCAAGTTAGGAATTTCTGCAGTCGTCTTATATATAGCGATTGTTTCTTTTCAGCTTTCTGGGCTTGGGGTATTGATTGGTTTGTCCAATATTGTCATTGCAATTTTTATTTTTTCCATTAAGCGGACTTTGTTTCCATCAACACAGAGTTCCTGAAATAAACAGATATTGTGGAAGGGAATTGAGGTAGTTATGGTTATAAGAATTGCTTTAGTAGTTATTTTAATGGTGATTGGGACTCCGCTCTTTGCTGCAGGGGGTTTTACCTGGTCGCATTTATTATTAGGGTTTTTAGAGGAACCCTTAATAAAGAATGGAATTGATCCACTACCAGTTTTAGACATGCTTTTTGTGGTAGTCGGTTTGATTATATTTGCTTATTTTGGAGGAAAACCATTTCGAAGTACAGAAATGGTGGAACCTTCAGGGAAAGCAAATTTTTCACACTTCATTGAAGTCCTGGTTGGAGGGATCTATAAATTCTTGTCGGGTATTATTCAGCATGGAACCGGAGCAAGACCTTTATTTCCGCTTTTAGGGACTTATGCATTGTTTATCCTCTGCATGAATTTGCTTGGATTGGTTCCTGGCTTCAATCCTCCCACGGATCAATTCAATGTCACTCTTCCTTTTGCACTAATAATTTTTGTAGTGACCCACTATTTAGGGGTTAAAACACATGGATCTCATTACATAAAACAATTTTTAGGCCCTCTTTGGTGGCTTGCGCCGCTGATGCTTCCTATCGAATTGATCAGTCATTTGGTGCGTCCAATGTCGTTGTCGATTCGATTGTTTGGTAATATGACTGGAGATCATAAGGTGGTCGGTGTTTTTACCGGGCTTCTACCGATTATATTACCGATTCCATTTATGGGGCTAGGTATTCTTGTCTCTGTTTTGCAGGCCTTTGTTTTTGTCTTGTTGTCCGCAATTTACTTTGAAAGTGCGATGGGTGAAGCTCACTGATCGTAATTATTTATAACTTTTTAGGAAGGTAAGGATTATGAAAAAACTGACACTTTTTACGTTTATAATGTTCGCTGTTGCAGCACCTTTATACGCACAACAAGGAGATTTAGCGACATTCGGAATTGCTCTGGGAGCTGGTTTAGCGATTGCCATTGCTGCTTTGGGAGGTGGTATCGGACAGGGAATTGCTGTCAGTGCTGCACTGGAAGGGATTGCACGGAATCCAAATGCATCGGATAAAATTTTTACCCCAATGATTGTAGGGTTGGCGTTGATCGAATCTCTGGTAATTTATGGTTTGGTGATTGCTTTTATTCTTCAAGGAAAAATATAGTTGCTAATTGGCCTGCTTTTGTAGGCCAATTTATCTTCTTACCCCCCCTTTCTCTTCCGCTCTATTTTCTTCTTTCTTTACTTCTCACCCTTGATATTGCTTTGAAGCTAGGGTAATCGCAGCGCAATTTTTCCAGTTCAAATGAAATCTGTTTTCAGTAAAACGAAAGCATGGGATTCATAGGCACTTTTCTATTTTGTGTGGTTAGATTGTTCACAAGAATCGACGCGATATACTCTTTTTGAATGAGGTTTTTGATGATTCAAGACAGTGACTTTATCGCAAGTTTAAAACAAATTGAATTGTTTTTGAGACCGTCCAAGTATTCCAAAAGATTGGGAATTCACCATTTAGCGAATCATGGCCAAAGTTTGGAGTTTTCAGGGTATCAAGAGTACCGTCCTGGCGACGATTTAAAGGACTTGGATTGGAAATTGTTTGCGCGATCGGATCGGTATTTTGTTAAGCAAAAAGATACTCAAACCTTTGCATCAACACTCATTTTGCTCGATGACTCTCCGTCTATGGGATTTTATTCAAGTTCTGCAAGAATTTCAAAATTTCAAGGAGCATTGCTGCTGGCATTTGCCCTGGGGTATGTCTTATATAAACAAGGGGACGTTTTCGGTTTTCAAGCTTTGTTTACTGATGAAATATCCCAAAAACCACGCTCTTCAAAAAAGGCTTTTTTTAATTTCACTCATACGCTTGAAAAAATGAACAGGCAAGGACCGCTTGGAAACAAAGAATTTTCCAACAGGCACTATCAGCCGAAGTCTATTGATCACATTTTTGTTATTTCTGATTTTTTAGCTCCTGATGGACAATGGAAAGATTGGTTCGGGATGATCAATTTAATTGCGAAAGAAACTTCTTGCTTCCATTTGATTGATCCTGAAGAAGAACGGCCACATCCTCATGCCGAAGTCAGAAATATAGAAAATAAAGGCGAGTATCGATATATCTCTTCAGGCGATTGGAAAGAATATCGAAAAAATTTTTTGTTTCACAAACAAAAACTTCGCCGATGGTGTCTTCAACAAAATATTGACTATAGTGCAATGTATACGGATCAATCCATAGAAAATTCGATTCAAAAGCAACTGTGGTCTAAAAAATTGAAAAATGGTGCTTCATAAAAGGAAAGTCGTGAAAGTAAGATATGTTTTACTTTTAATTTTTTTCTTTTTGGTCTTCGGAACAGGGTGGAAAATATATCGCTTTCAGCAACCTTTTCACATTTCTCAGATTCCAAAGTGGGAAGTTCAGGTCATAAAACAAGGGGAATGGAAATTAAGGTCTTTGGAGGAACCTCGACGTCAATCCACTGCTTGGTTTGAAGGAAATCCAAATCATGCACAATGTGACACGATTGTCATTATGGGGGGTTTGGAAGAAGGCAGAAATTTGGCAGTTGGAGCAGCTCACATTCCGAATCGGGCTAATATTGTTGCACTCCAACACCCGATCAATCAATTTTTTAGATCCAATCCCTGGAATGGATGGACGTGGTGGGAATGGATGAAAGTACCATCTGTTCTCAAAAATGAAATGGCTCATACTGTCGGTAGTTTGCGAGCAGTCGTCGACTATATACAGAATCCGCCGGTTTCCAATTCTATGTTTTCTGACAAGGTGATTGTAGCCGGAGGAAGTTTTGGAGGGCCATTTCCAGTGATGCTAACGAGTTTTGATCCAGAACGAATTTCTGCGTTGATGGTAATTTACGGTTTTACCAATTACCAGTTGGTCATCACTCGGGAATTGACAAATCAAGGTTTTGTTCATTTCAATTTATTGCCGGAATATGAATGGTTTTCAGATCCCATCAACGCCTCCAAAGTCGCAGGAGTAAAAGTATTGGCACATGTTCTTGGATTTTTATTGGGAAATATGTTTAAATATGGATATATGGAGTTGTATTTTCCCAACATCTACGGTACTCCCATATACTTTATCAACGGCAGAGCAGATCATTTGGTACCCCGTGAAGCCTATGATCCAATGTGGGAGAGTGCTCCGGATCCAAAATTCCAGGTTTGGGTTGAAGGAGATCATATTCGGCCAGGGGAGCCTGAAGAAGTAAGGGCTTTAATAGATCAAATGCATGTCTGGGGACGTTCGCAGAATTTATGGAATTGCAAGCCGCCGGGGAAGTTGGATTAATTCATTTCTTAATCGCTCAGGGTCTAGTTCTCCGAAGCTCGCTTCGTTGAAAAATTGACCACACACAATGATACTCCGCTGCTTGCCGCGGGGTAGTTCATTATTTTATAATTTTTATTAAACCTGATTCACATAGGACAGACCATGAATTTTGCGAAGGAGATCGGTTTTAAGAAAGTTAATGCCCTGCAAAGTGGACGTTTTTTCCGGGTTCATGTTGTTTCTCGTTGTTATCGAATCAATGAGGTTGATCATTTCCTCAAAGATTTGACAAACGAAATGCTGATTTTTCTCGATAATCAGGGAGCTTGTCATCATTTTAACCGATTGGAAAGCAAGGCTTCTGCAATAACTTCTCTCAAAGAGTTATTGGCTGTTCCAAACCTTAAAGAAATTGAATTTTTTGAAGTATCTCAGGAATCTATAGATGCCGCTGGTAAAGGAAAAGATGCAGAGTCAGAAGAGTCTGAAACAATGTTGATGTTAAGAAAAATTGTTTCATCATTTAGTGATAAACAGACAAGTGAGAGAGGGGAACAGTTTTCTCTAGAAGAATTGAAATCTTCTTACATGAAGGATTATATCCGTCCGGTTGAACTTCGAAATTGAATTTTTGAAATATGACGTAAAAAGATTTATTCTGTAGGTTCCGGAACACGGCCGAATGTGACTCGGTATTTCCTGCCTTTATTGGAAATATTCCGTGCTTGAGCTGCATCTAGTTTTTGTCGAATTAGAGCATTTTCCTGTTGACGCCTTTCCTCATTTGCCAGGCGATCTGCTTCTATTTTTTGGATTGTTTCGGTTGGAGGTTTATTTTTCTGCTTTTTATTCTTTGATCGTTTAAGATTTTCTTCGTAAAGAAGGGTAAAACATTGATGATATTCTGTTTTTTTTGGACGATAACAATTTTCAGGAAAATTTGGTACAGTAGCTTGTTGAGAAAAAATTGTGGATGCTAGGATTCCAGAACTAAGAATCAAGACGAGAATAAGGATGGCTTTTTTCATAAGGGGAACAAGGAATAAATTTTTTTTAAAGGTTGTCTTTGTTTGTTGGGGAACTTTTTTCTGTTGCTTCTCTTCTTTTGCTCAAAATGCAAATTCTGTGTCTATCAATGTTGATCGGGGCAGCCAAATTTCAACGATAAGCGCAAAACAACAACAAATCAGTAAGTTGGTACGCGAATCCGCCCGTAAAAATATTTTTCATGGTCTCAATTTCAGAAATAATTCGAGGCTTAGCCCTGAAGAAGAATCGAAAAGCCGGAAAATTCGAGTATTGACTCCGCTTCAGACACCTGTCCAGGAGCAAGAAATTGAACAAAGCAAAAAATTGCGACAATTGATCGTCAAATTACAGCCGGAAACAAGTGATATTTTAAAAAAGAATCTCGAACAACGAAAAGAAGAAATCAAATTGGCTCGTGAAAAAAGTCTTCGCGAGGAGCAAGCTGAAAGGGATCGCGAAAATACTGAAAATAGAAGGTTGATCAATAAGTATTTCAAAGATTCTCTAAAAAATCTTCCTCAAAAAGGAAGGAAAGCAAATTATAATGCCTACAATAATAGTTTTCGACGGGCCTTCAGAAGACCTCTCACGAACTATAGCGCCTACAATAGCAGTTTTCAATCAAAACCAAGCCGGGGGCATACTAACTACAACGAATTCAACAATAGTTTCCAAACAATACCGAGAAGAGGTCACGTTGACTACAGTGCCTACAACAGCACTCTCCAGCCAATAAAAAGAAATTAACAGATCATAACCTGCAATGGTTTTGATCTGATTCCTTTCAATTCTTGATAAAAACTTCTTTTTTGAATTTTTAATAACAACGAAAATGACCAGTAAGCGTGTTGCTGTTGCAATGAGTGGTGGGGTAGATTCTTCTGTTTCTGTCGCATTGTTAAAAGAGCAAGGATATTCCGTTATTGGAATTCACATGAAATTGTATGAGCCGCCATCGATGGAACGGCAAAGCAAAAGCTGCTGTTCGTTGGATGATACCTTGGATGCCCGTGCTGTTTGCAGTCGGTTGGATGTTCCTTTTTATGTGATTGATTTCCGAGATGAGTTCAAAGACAATGTAATCGATTACTTCGTCCAGGAATATTTGGATGGAAGAACTCCTAATCCGTGCGTCATGTGCAATCAAAAAATAAAAAGTCAGTATTTGCTCGAAAAAGCGGATGAACTGGGATGCGATTATTTGGCGACAGGTCACTATGCACGTATTTTGAAAGATTCTGCCAGCGGAAATTGGCAGATAACTCGACCTCGTGATTTTCACAAAGATCAGACCTATTTCCTTTTTGGGACACCTTCTGAGGAATTGCCGAGATTGTTGTTTCCTTTGGCAGAATACTCAAAACCTGAAGTTCGAGAGATTGCAGAGCGTTACGGTTTGGTCTCAGCTCAAAAACCTGACAGTCAGGAAATCTGTTTTGTGCCCTTGAACTATCGGGAATTTATTGTAAATCAATTGAATAAAACTCCTGAACCGGGAAATTTCGTTTCCTCGTCCGGAGAGGTTTTGGGAAGACACAAGGGTATTCCCTATTACACCGTTGGCCAGCGTCGGGGCCTGCAAATAAGCGGGAGTACTCCTTACTATGTTGTTCAATTAGATAAGAAAAAAAATCAGATTGTATTAGGAAAAATTGAAGAGACTTTCGTTAAATCAGTCGAGGTTTCAAAGGTAAATTGGGTTTCTATCGAACCCATCGAGGAACCGATTTCTGTATCGGTAAAATTGCGTTATGCGCACAAAGCGGTAAAGGCCAAAATCATCCCTCAAAACTATAATAGGGCTCAAGTGGTCTTGGAAGTTCCGGAGCGGTCCGCATCCCCGGGCCAAGCAGCAGTATTCTATCAGGAAGATATCCTGCTTGGCGGAGGTTGGATTGATCGCTGTGATGCTTAAGGAAGATCTATGAATTTAATTATGATTGGGTTTATGGGAGTTGGCAAAACGACGATTGGTCGAAAGTTGGCAAAACGACTGGGATATCATTTTCTTGATATGGATGAACAAATTGAAAACGAGCAAAATCGTAGCATTTCAGAAATTTTTGAAAATTCGGGAGAGGATCATTTTCGTCAGTTGGAAGTAAAACTTTTACAAAAACTTTCCACTGTTCAAAACACCGTGATTGCAACAGGAGGTGGAGCGGTTGCAACACCAGGAAGTTTGGAATTGATGAAGGTCTACGGCAGACTGATTTATTTAAAAACTTCGGTTGACGAAATTGTTGAACGCGTAAAACGCTCTCAACATCGACCCTTGTTGCATGCAGAAGATTTGGAGGAAAGAATCAGTTCACTATTGGTAAAGCGAATTCCATTCTATGAACAAGCGGATTATATCATTGAGACTAAGAATCTGTCTCCCCAACGAATCACTTCTCTAATTATTAGAAACTTGTGAATTGTTCAGGATGGAACCTGAAAAGTATGGAGTCCTGATTGGACTTTCCTGAAGTTTGAATAAGTAAAGCATTCCAGGATTAACGGGAACTGGGTCCGTTCATCCTGGAAAAGCAAAACGAATTATTTTGTTAAAGAGAGAACATAGGTACTGAGCGCGACTAAAGAAGGATCATCCCAAGAGAATGCTTGAGATTGCATCGGTTTTACCATGCAAATTTGAATCATCTGATCAAGTGTAACAATACCCCCTCCCATTTCTACATGATGTGGCCATGCTTTTGACTGGGTCAAATCTAGCACTCCTTCGCTATCTTTATTATGGCATGTAGTGCATGCCATCGTGTTTGTGCCACTGAGACTTTTGTCATGGAATAGTTTGTTCCCATCAGCTATGGCTTCCGCGGGCGTTTTGTAAATAGACTTTTTGTAGGCCGGTTTTCCCCCGCATGGGTTGCACGGATTGCACGGATTCGAATTTGCCGCGCATGGGTTGCACGG
>JADGAV010000036.1 GCA_015231825.1 SAR324 cluster bacterium | reverse complement strand
GAGATAAACAGGGTCGATACGAGATTGATGCGGGCGGGGAGAAAGTCAGGCTTCAAACGCAGTGCTTGCTTAAAGTGAGTGCGGGCCGAATCATGGTCGCCTTGAGCAAATGACAGCATGCCGAAATGAGTGTGTGCTTCGAGCTTGTTGCCGTCAAGCCGGAGTTTATCCTGATATGCTTCCAGCGCCAAAGAGTAGTTGCCCCGGATTCTGTGGGTGTCGGCCATCCATAGGTAGATCCAGGGCCTTTCGTAACCGGCATCAATGGCTTTTTCGAAAAAACGGAACGCTTTTTGGTCATTGCCTTTCTTTGACAAGGTCCTGCCCAGTTGAGCAAAGACGGCTCCCTGAGGGCCATTCAATTCGAGATTTCTCATTAAAATATGATGTGCCTCGTCGAATTTGCCTGCCCAGTCCAGAACCTTGGCTAGCTGGATTAACGCCTGACTATGATCCTGTTTGTTCAAAGAGGACGAAATTTGGTGAACCACTTTGTCAATCTGAACTTCATCCAATGGATCTTCTCCCGAAACAATTTCCTGCTCAATGAGCAGATCCAGCAAGCCGAGCCCCAGGATTCGATAGCCGTCGATGCTGGGGTGGACGTGATCCAAAAAAAACTCCCTGCCAAAAACAGTATGAGGATATTTCTGCTGATAAGTCTGCTGCAGAAGCATTTGAAAATCCAGCAATGCCACTCCGTGTTTTGCTGCGACTTCAGCGAGAATGGTCTGCATCGAGCTTAAGATTCGAAGTGGGGCAACATCTTCATCAACGGCTTGCCAAAAGGAGCGTTCAGCATCTTCAAAAAGTTTAAGCTCAAAAAGTGCCCGTCCGCTCTGAAAATGCAGATCAGCGTAACGTTCATCGATTTGGAGTGCTTCGCGGAACAAGGCGAGTGCAGCGGAGAAATTTCCAGCGGCATGGAGCTCTTTGCCCTGATCAACTAGGTTGTCAAATTTCCTGAGCGATTCTTCAGTCAGTCCCTTTTTGTGCTCGCTTTTGAAAGGTGACATATCTTTAAGATTATTGACCGGAGTAATAAAAATTGACTCCGCCCCGGCATCACGGGCCAAAAATACCATCCGTTCAAGATTAAGCCGGTAGTGTGTCAGAATCTGCCGTTGCAGAGCATCATCCCTGTGATAGCTCGTTGGACCATGACTTTGGCTGAGAATGGTATCGACCTCACCGCTCACCTGATAGCGCTTTCTCGCCTGCTTCATGGAATCGGGCCGCCATGAATCATAAAGCCTTTTCATGCTGCTGTAGAGTCGGGTTCCATTGAGCCAGGAATTTAGTTCAATCAGCCAGGGAGGAAAATCAGCTAATTGACCGTAACTGCGTTCCTCGAGAAACTCATTGTGTCCTGAATAGATTATGAACAAATCCGGTTGATAACGGACGAGTTCCTTCATCAGCTGGGCAACCCGGAAGCTTGCATAACTGATCCCGCCGGCATTGATCACTTCCCAGTTCTTTTCCGGTTCTGCTGCCTTTAGAAAAGCGTGAAGCCATCCTCCAAAAGAAGCCTTGTGGTCATAAGGCCGGCCATAAGCTGTCGATCCGCCGACGATAAAGATCCGGTAGCTGTTTTTGTCTTTTATTTTTGGAAATTCCTGGTCATTGAAGTAGGTCAGCTTGTTTTTCGCCGTTTTAAGAATCGTTTTCCCATCATTCCTTTGCTGCTCCACAAACAAGGGGACATTGCCTGCAAAACCCACCAGGGGGTCATCTGTGAGCAAAATCGGCTTTATACCCAAAAGCGCGAGAAGAAGCTCAATTCCAACAAAAAAAAGTACAAAGATGGCGAACGAATAGAAGACATGCCTGGCGACTGCTTTCCTTGAATGAAGTTCTTTTTCCTGAAGAGGACTGCTGTCTGACCGCTTTTCAATATGCTGCCTCTTTCTTCCCGGCTTTGACTTTGAATGCCTTTTTTTTTTCATGCGAATTTAAGTTTCCGATGACTTGATTCACTGAAGTTGACTAAGAAAATGCTTAAAAAGCCTATCATTGGGAATTGAGTGTGTAAAGGCTAAATTTGTCGGAATTTTCATGTGCTACGCCGCTCCGGACGGGGCTGCTGATGAAATCTAAACTCCCCTGTTTTTTCCCTTCAATATTTCAATAATTACGTAATATTACGGATAGACAATCGTTGTGTTGGTGTTAAACTGTCGGCATTAGTCATAAAAGAATATCAGCGGAGGTGAATAATGAAACAGCTTGAAGCGTTTGGGGATCGTTTTCCCGGTTACAGGTTCTTCGGTTTGACAGCAATGGCATTGATGCTCTTAACACTTTTCTTGCTTTCGAACAGCAGTCAGGCGGCGGAAGTGAAAGATTCCTGCACTGAATGTCACAGCAATCGAGATTTTATGGTCACCAATAAAAAGCTCTACAATTATTTTCAGGAATGGGAGCTTTCTATTCATAGACAGGAAGAGGTCAGTTGCGATGATTGTCATGGCGGCAATTCAAAGATTGCTGATAAAACCGGGGCTCATGGAGAATCGATTGGAAGCAAAGTGAAAAGTGCTGTGAGCTTCATCAATATCCCTGACACCTGCGGCCAGTGTCATGACGAAATTTATGAGGGATATCGGAAAAGTCCCCACTTTGAACATCTCGTGACGCAAAACCAGGAAAAGCAGGGCCCCAATTGTGTCACCTGCCACAGCTCCATCAACAGTGTCGCGCTGAATGTCAATACCGTTAAAAAAACATGTGTCCAATGTCACAATAAAAAAACTAAAAACCATCCAGAGATTCCTGAAAAAGCAGAATGGCTGCTCAATAAATTTCTTTCGATTCATCGTTTCTATCGCTATGTCAGCATTCGAGGAGAAGCGGAGGAATCAAAAGTTTTTCTGCAGAAAATTGACGCGCAGATCGGCGAACTTTCGATCAAGTGGCACACTTTTGATCTTGATGAAATTGAGCAAAACACCCGGACCGTGCTGGATCTGCTCAAAGATCAGCGAAATGAAATCAAAAAACAAATCAAACAAAAAAATGCAAACTAGTTGAGAGAAAAAGGACTTTTACGTCGTCTGAAAGCCCCGATTCTCTATTTGCATCAAATGGAGAAAAATTGTGAAAAGACAGATCGGCACCATCCTGACCGGAATTGCATTTCTGATTCTGACACCCGGATTATGGTCATTGGAAAACGAGTACTGCCTGGATTGCCACGAAGGCGAAGAGAGTAACGAAATTATCCTTTCCCGTTTTGAATCATCGATTCACGGCGACAGTGACTGTACCGAGTGTCACACCGATATCACCGAAAAACATGAAGAAGAAGATGAGCCGGTTGCGGCAAAGGTCAATTGCCTGGAATGTCATGATGAAGACAATATTCGGGAAGAATATGAAAATAGTGTTCATGGAAAGGCAGTCCTGGAGCGGGACGATCATTTTGCTCCCACTTGCGCCTCCTGTCATGGAAACCACTACATTCTGCCGCATGATTCACCGCAGTCGTCCACTTATGTGATGAATATTCCTGCAACCTGCGGAAGCTGTCACAAGGAAGGGACCGAGATGACAGCCACTCATCAAATCGACCAGAAAAATGTCGTGGCCAACTATTCAATGTCCATTCATGGAGAGGGCCTATTCAAGCGCGGACTGATCATCACCGCGGTCTGCACGAGTTGCCACGGATCACACAATATTTTGTCTCATGAAAACCCTGAATCGAGAATCAACAGGGAAAATCTCCCCGGGACCTGCATGCAATGTCATGCTCAAATTGAGCAGGTTCACGAAAAAGTGGTCCAAGGCCACCTTTGGGAACGCGAGCCGGGAAAGGTTCCTGTATGTGTCGAATGTCACTCACCACACAAAATTCGGCAGGTGATCTATGACGAACCGATCACCGACAGCACCTGTCTAAATTGCCACTCCCAGCCGGACATCAACATAATTCGCGACGGTCAATCCGTCTCCATGCACAAAGATCGATTTGAGCTGGATGCCTCGGTACACGCCGAAATTTCATGTGTCCGGTGCCATTTTGATATCGATCCAGGGGCAGAAATTGAATACAAGGATATTGAGCCCGGAGTCCCCGTCCATAAAAATGTAAACCCGGTGGATTGTTCGGTCTGCCATGCTGAAGAAGTGACTGCTTATTCGAATGGGATTCACGGAAAGCTGTTAGCTGAAAATGACCCCGATGCTCCTGCATGCTCTTTCTGTCACGGAACCCATGATATTCTCTCGAAGAAAGATCAGAGATCGCCTACTTTCGCGCAAAGCGTTCCCATTTTGTGCGCCAAATGTCACCAGGAAGGAAACCAGTCGGCTGCCAGAGGCAACTCCAGTGAATCGAATATTGTACGGAACTACACAATGAGTGTTCACGGTAAAGGTTTGTTTCAAAGCGGACTGTTGGTGACAGCAACCTGTGCCAGCTGCCATTCTCCTCATTCTGAACTTCCGGTAAGTGATCCCAAATCAACCGTTTTCCCCGGCAACATCGCCAAGACTTGTTCCACCTGCCATTTTGGAATTTTTGAGCAATTCAACGAAAGCATCCACAGTGCGACAGTGAGTAAATCGGATCAGCCCCTACCGGTCTGCAATGACTGCCATTCCTCTCACACCATCCAGAGAGTCAATGACGGTAATTTCAGATTTGCGATCACCAACCAGTGCGGTGGTTGCCACAAAGACCTGACGGAAAGTTACTTTGACACTTTTCATGGGAAAGTTTCCAAACTTGGGGAATCCGGCGCCGCAAAATGTTATGATTGTCATGGTTCTCACAACATTTTACCCCGTTCCAATCCGCGCTCCACCCTGCACCGGGAAAATATCGTCAATACCTGCAAACAATGCCATCCTGACTCCAACCGGAAATTCACCGGATACCTGACTCACGCCACCCACCATGACCGTGAAAAATACCCGATCCTCTATTATTCATTCTGGTTCATGACGGTTCTGCTGATTGGCACTTTGGGTTTCTTTGGTCTGCATTCCCTGCTCTGGCTGACTCGATCTCTGATTGTAAAAAGCAGTCAATCATACGAGGCTGAAGAACAGGCTCGTTCAAAGCCGAAAGAGGAACAATATTACCGCCGGTTCCGGCCGATTCACAGCATTTTGCATCTGATGGTGATTGTCAGTTTTCTTGGGCTTGCGCTCACTGGAATGACGATCAAATTTCCGGATATGAAATTTTTCTCGGAAGTTTCTCATCTGCTGGGAGGACCACAGGTGACCGGAGTGATTCACCGGATCTGTGCGGTCATTACCTTTGCCTATTTTGCTATCCACCTCTTCATGTTGGCAAAGAGTTTCAAACAACGGCAGATTACGCTCAAGGGATTGTTGAAGGAAGAGTATTCGATGGTTCCATTGAAACGTGACTTGGTGGCGATGAAAGAGAACTTTCTCTGGTTTATCGGCAAAGGACCGCAACCTAAATTCGGACGTTGGACATATTGGGAAAAGTTTGATTACCTCGCAGTGTTCTGGGGAGTTGCCATCATTGGTCTGACCGGACTGGTGCTCTGGTTTCCTGAATTTGCAACGTTATTTCTCCCTGGCTGGGTGATTAATGTCGCCACGGTGGTTCACAGTGATGAAGCGCTGCTGGCTACAGGGTTTATATTTTCCATTCACTTTTTTAATACACATTTCCGACCTGGAAAATTCCCGATGGATCCTGTTATTTTCACGGGAAGAATTCCGCTATCCGAGCTGAAAGAGGAACGTCCTGTCGAATATCAGCAGCTGCTCGAAAGTGGGCAACTCGAAAAATACCTGGTCGGGCCGCCGTCAAAGCGAAGGATGATTTTTGCCAAAGTCTTTGGTTTATCATTTCTGGCAACCGGATTGATGATTGTTATTGCCATTGTTTACGCCATGATCATCTCATATCTTTGAGATGGAATGAACATTGTGAGTGAGCTATGAAAATCACTATAAGATATCTCATCTATATTTTCTTTGCCGCCTTCATGCTTTCTTGTTCACCACTGTTTGCGCAGCAAGAAGCGCTGGACTGCAAGGAATGCCATGAGGATGAATTAATTTCAGAAGCGCACAGCGATGAGGATTGCCAGGGCTGTCATGAAACCGTCGTAGACGAAAGCCACGAGGATGGCAACGTGAAACCAGTCAATTGCGGAAGCTGTCACGATGAATTGTTTGAAACCATGCAAATGGACATCCATCACCGAATCAAAGAAAAGATGGACAAAGACCCACCGGATTGTGTCACCTGTCACGGTTCACATGACATCAAAGCTCCCGCTGACAGCGAAGATCCGGTCAAGGATTACTGTTCCTCCTGTCATGACAATTTGATGCTGACCAATCCTTTTCACCAAGCAGAATTTGTTTCCAAAGAAAGTTGCCTGGAATGCCACGATGACAAGGATTACGGCCCCCAGGTGCTGCGATCCATCCACCAGTCGTTGACCTGTGTGGACTGCCATGCTTATATTGCCAATAATTTGGAGAAACACCAGGAGGAGGAAATCACTTATTCGCAAAAAGGGGATTGTTATACCTGTCACAAATCGGAGACTTTGGAGCACCGTGAAAGCATTCACGGGATTTCTTTGAAAGAGGGAATCGATGAAGCTGCGCAATGCTGGAGTTGTCATGGCAGTCATGATGTCCAGATGGTCTCTGATAAAGCCAGCAGGGTCTTTCACATCAATTTGCCCCGGACTTGTGGAAGCTGCCATGATGATCCCGATCTCATTGAAAAATATTCAATGACCTATTCTCCTTTTTCAAAATATGCAGAATCGGTTCACGGAAAACTGGTTGAAAATCTGGCTGAAAATAAAAAAGATGCAGCCAACTGTATCTCCTGTCACGGAGTCCATAATATCAAAAACAGGGTGCAGCCCGGATCCAAGATTTCAAGCTTCAGAGTTCCCGAAACCTGCGGAGAATGTCATCAGGAAATTGCAGAAGACTACCAACAGTCGATTCACTGGGTTTATGCAAAAAAAGGTGTCAAAGAGTCCCCGGTTTGCAACGACTGTCATTCCGAGCACAGTATCCATGCCATCAATACCGTAGATAAACGGGCTGAAATTCAGAAGATTCAGGAGGAAACCTGTATCCGCTGTCACGAGGATCCAATCGTATCCCGAAGATACCGCTCCAGTGAAGGTCAGGCGCAGCAATATCAGGACAGTTACCATGGCTTGGCAGTGATGCGGGGCGACAAAGAGGCGGCAATGTGCATTGACTGTCACGAAGCCCATCGAATCCTGCCGAAGAAGCATCCTCAATCTTCTGTCAATCCAGATAAAGTGACCGAGACCTGCAAGCATTGTCATGAAGATGCCACCGTTGTGTTTTCACAAAGTTATTCTCATCAGACCGAATCTGAAGCGGCCCGGAAAATTGAGTATTGGGTGGAACGAATATACATTGGATTAATTCTGGTGGTCATTGGCGGGATGCTCCTGCATAATCTGCTTATCTTCGGTTTTGAAATCAAAAAACGGCGGCAACATGAAAAACATGAGGTTTCGCTGCCACGCTTGACTGGCAATGAAGTCATCCAGCATGCCGTTTTATTCACCACCTTTATTATTTTGGCCATCACAGGATTTGCTTTAAAATTTCCTGATGTCTGGATTCTCAAATGGATGGTGTGGATCGGTATAACGGAGTCCATCCGGCAAACGATACATCATTGGGCCGGGGTGATTCTGCTGCTGCTGGGAAGTTATCATCTGATCTATTTGATCACCACTTCTCGCGGTCGTGACGTGTTGGCACATCTTCTTCCCAGATGGAGAGATTTAAAAGAACTGTGGGGGAATATTCTTTACTATTGCGGACTCAGAAAGTCGAAACCTGAATTTGATCAATTCGACTACACGGAAAAAGCTGAGTATTGGGCTTTGGTTTGGGGCACTTTCTTGATGGGAGTGACGGGTTTTGTCCTGTGGTTCCCCACTATCGCCAGCGAATGGATTCCCTACGTCTGGTTTATCAAAGTCAATGAGATCATCCATTTCTATGAAGCGATTCTGGCGACGCTGGCGATTCTTGTCTGGCACTGGTTTTTTGTCATTTTTCATCCCCGGGAATATCCAATGAGTTTTACCTGGATTGATGGAAAAACGACCTTGGAGCATTATATTGCTCATCACAAAAACCATTTCAAAACCACGGTGCTGGAATGGATGGAGATGAAATCAAAACTGCGCTCACGAGATCAGTTAAGCGAAGGAAGCGAGCTTTTTATTGCAACTCTGGAAAAACACAATCATAACCCGGACACTGTCATAAAATCCGTGCTCGACTCCGATCCTGAGCTGAAATTGTGGTTGGATCAGCGAATTGAAGGAAAAAAGAAGTAGAAAATTTTAACCCGCCTGAAGTCCGAAGGCCGAAGCGAAAACCAGTATTCCGGTGACCCGTCGGTCTTCACCTTTAGTTTATTGTCCTGTATACAAAGTATTGACCGGATCAGAAAAAACTCACCTTTGTGAAATGAATTGTTATGAGAAATTCTGAAAAACAAACAATGGCAGTGATAGGAGCAATTCTCTTTCTGGGATTGCTGATGGGCGTGTCTCTCCTCCTCTCCCAATTTGTAGTGGCAGAAGCCCAGGAAAAGGAAACGTCCCAAATTCAGACCGAAGACAGTGCTTCTTCCGAACAAGAAGAGGAAGACAAAGAGGAGGAAGAAGACGAAGAAGACGAAGAGGAGGAAGAGGCTGTCGAATTGGAGCCTGGCTTTCAAAAGGTTGTTGACGAGGTTAGAGCATTTTGGAAAAGGGAGAGTGAGTCTGAAATTGAAGAACTGGTCATCAGCCCCTTCAGAGTGCCTCCAAGAAAAGAACAGTACGAGTACTACCCCTGCATGGACTGTCATGAAGAGCAGGAAGTGCAGCCGGAACGTGAACTGACGGAAGAGCATGAAGACCTTGTCCTCGACCATGGCAAACAGCGGTTTTGGTGCCTCACCTGCCATTTTGCCGGTAAGGAAAAGAATTATCTGCGCTCATTGAAAGAACAGAAAATCGATTTTAACGAGTCCCATCTTTTGTGCGGCCAATGTCATTTTGAGCGCCAGAAAGACTGGCTGATGGGGGCGCATGGCAAAAGGGTCGGAAGCTGGTCCGAGGAAAGGACCATCCTGCTGTGTGTTGAATGCCACAATCCGCATTCTCCGGCCATCAAACCGCAATTGCCTGATCCGATTCCGAAAGGAATCCGGGAAATCAGAATGGAACGAAGCAATCAGCCTCATAAAATCGAAACCAAGCACGAATTGATCAAGGTTTGGGATCGAATCGCTCTCAAGTACAAAAATGAAAGGACAAAATGACGGACAAGAAAGCTGCCCCTATTTCAAGGAGAAACTTTTTTAAAAAAGCAGGGACCGCGGGTGCCGCTATTGCTTCAGGGACTACTGCCCTGGCGGTGGCGTCAGATGTTCTTGAGGGAGAAGCCTACAGTGATGCTTTGAAGGAATACTTTCAAAAGCACTATCGCGACATGAGCAAAGATGAAGTCAAGGCGGCATTAGCGCGCATTGAGCGTAAAGCGAAAAGAAAACATGGGGTTGATATCACGGTGGAGAACACGGCACCCTATGCCAGGGAAGACACAGTTTTTGGTTATGCGTTGAATATTTCTAAATGCAAAGGCTATCGAAAATGCGTTTATGCCTGTGTTGAAGAAAACAATTTGAGCCGCGATCCGGAAATTCACTACATTCGCGTTCTGGAAATGGAAAAAGGATCAATGGATCTAGAAAAGTCCAATCACTACTTCGGTGAAGATCCCGTCCCCAAAGCGGGAAAGTTCTATCTGCCCGTGCAATGCCAGCATTGTGAAGATCCCCCTTGTGTCAAAGCCTGCCCGACTCAGGCGACCTGGAGTGAACCGGATGGAATCGTGGTGATCGACTACAACTGGTGTATAGGCTGCCACTACTGTGTGATCGCGTGTCCCTATTGGGCCCGCCATTTCAATTGGGAAGAGCCGGTGATCCCTAAAGAAGAAATCAATACCGAAACCCATTATTTAGGCAATCGTCCCAGGGAACGGGGGGTGATGGAAAAATGTACGTTTTGCATCCAGAGAACCCGTAAGGGGAAAATGCCTGCCTGCCTGGAAGCCTGCCCGACAGGAGCCAGGGTCTTTGGCAATCTTCTCGATCCTAAAAGTGAGATCCGTTATATTCTGGAAAATAAAACGGTTTTTCGTTTGAAGGAAGAATTAAATACTGAACCCAAGTTTTGGTATTATACCGATTGAAGGGGGACTATGCGACTGATTAACTTTTTTTGGGATGTTGGACTCAGCGTCTTTCGGGGTGGAAAGCTTTATTTTGCCCTCTTGACCGTTTTCGGCCTGGTGGCACTTCTTGGATTTTTCAGCTACATCAAGCAGTATCAACTGGGCATCATGGGGCATGGCCTGGGAGAAGAGGTCAGTTGGGGAGTCTATATTGCCAATTTTACCTTTCTGGTGGGGGTTGCCGCCGCTGCAGTGATGTTGGTGATTCCAGCCTATATTTTTAATATCAAAAGGATCAAAGAAGTTGTCCTGCTCGGCGAAGTGATGGCGTTGACTGCTTGTATCATGTGCGTGCTCTTTATTTTGGTCAGCCTGGGGCGTCCGGAACGGCTATGGCATATTCTCCCCTTCCTCGGAAAATTAAACCTGCCCACCTCGATGCTGGCCTGGGATGTGATCGTGATCAATTCCTATTTGATCCTCAATCTGCTGATTCCCCTCTACATGCTCTACATCAAATACTGCGGGGAAGAACCCAATTTTAAAATCTATTTTCCTGCAACGCTCGTTTCGATTTTATTTGCCATTTCCATTCATACCGTAACGGCATTTCTTTTTTCCTCTAATGTTTCCCGTCCTTTCTGGAATACAGCAATCCTGGGTCCCCGGTTTTTGGCCTCTGCCTTCACTTCCGGCCCCGCTATCCTGATTATTGCCTTCCAGATGATTCGTGCAAAATCGACCTATTGGATCGATGATGGCGTGATCAAAATTCTTGCATTGATCACTACAGTGGCATTGCAAATCAATATGTTTTTGCTGGCGGTTGAACTGTTCACTGAGTTTTATCGACAAACTGATCATGGTGCTTCCGCCCAGTATCTCTTTTTCGGCCTGGACGGACACAATCAACTCGTTCCCTGGATTTGGACAGCTATTGCTTTGAATACCATTGCACTGCTGATACTTTCAGTGCACAAATTACGCGAATCTCCCCGTTTTCTCAACACGGCCTGCGTTCTGACTGTTTTTGGAATCTGGATAGAAAAAGGGATGGGCCTGGTCATTCCCGGGCTTATTCCAAGTCCCCTGGGAGACATCGTCGAGTACACACCCTCAATATATGAAATCGGTGTCTCTGTTGGAATATGGTCCATCGGAGGGATGATTTTTCTGGTTCTTGCCAAAATTGTCATTGGTGTGGAAAAGGGAAGGATCAAGTATATTCCCCGTTAATGCTTTGATAAACAAAGATAGATCTTGACGCTGTTGCAATATTATTGAATAAATTCAGAAACATTGAAACTGCAGAAGGAGTCGCTTTGAGTCATATTGCTTCAGCTTAAATTTAAATCATAAAAGGGCACGTATGGATGAAAACAAGAACACGCCGGACACTCCCGATTCAAAATCGAATCCGGGAGAACCCAACCCTGCGGAATGGAGAAAAATCGCCCCGCCAAGAGCGATATACAATCTTTGGAGTCTCATCGGTTTTTTCCTCGCCCTGATTGGAGTGATGGGGGAATTGTTTTTCTTTGTTATTGAACTGTTCTCCACTGAAACACCTTCCTACCAGGGGATTGTTTATGTTATTTTTTTGATCGCCGTTGTCTTCGGCTTGCTTTTGTTTGTCGTGGGCTACCGCCGTGAGAAAAAACGCAGACAATCAGGCAAGCCCCCTAGTTTTTCTGGTGACATTCTGGCTCGGTACCCGGTTTTGAGCCTGATGATCAGCATGGTGCTGGTGGCGGCAGTCACTCTTGTTTTCGGCATTGGGTCGCATACGGTTTATGAAGTGACAGAATCCAATTCATTTTGTGGAGAAACATGCCACAGTGTGATGCATCCGGAATGGACCACATACCACAGTTCTTCTCATGCCCGTGTCGATTGCGTCGAGTGTCATATCGGTTCAGGGGCGGGATGGTACGTCAAATCCAAGCTCTCGGGTTTGAGACAGATATACGCCGTTTCTGCAGGGATATTTCCCAAACCTATTCCAACGCCCATTCATGATCTCCGTCCTGCCCGTGAAACTTGTGAAGAGTGCCATTGGCCTCAAAAATTTATCGGCTTCAAGGAAAGTGTCCGTTCCTACTTCCTTTCAGATGAAGAGAACACCCCCTTCAAGATTCGGATGTTGATGAAAATAGGCGGGGAAAAATCAACATTCATGAAGGGATCGGGCATTCACTATCATATGCTGCTCGCCTCAAAAATCGAGTACATTGCACGGGATGAAGAACGGCAGGAAATCGCCTGGGTCCGTGTCAAAAGGGACGATGGCAGCATCACCGAATACAATCATGTTGATGATCCGCTTGATGAAGAAGCAAAGAAAACAATGCAGGTCCGCACAATGGACTGTATGGATTGCCACAATCGACCGGCCCATAACTTTCTGGCTCCGATGGAATCGGTCAACAATGCAATGGAACAAGGGGCTATTCCGATGGATGTTCCTTCAATCAAACTGGAAGCGGTCAAAGCACTTGATACCGACTACGAGAGCACTCCTGAGGCAATGATTGGAATTGCCAATAGTTTGAGAACTTTTTATGAGGAAAATCATCCTGAACTGATTGAAGAGTCTCCGGATAAATGGAAGCAGACGGTGAGTGCTGTGCAGGATCTTTACAAAAACACGATTTTTCCGGAAATGAAGGCAAAATGGTCAGCCTACCCGGACAATATCGGCCATCGTGATTGGCCGGGCTGTTTCCGCTGTCACACCGACCAGTTAGCCTCCGAGGATGACGAATCGATTTTCACCACCTGCAACAAGTGTCATCTGATTTTAGCTCAGGGTCAGGAAATTGAAGAGGTAAATGTCAATTTTGTTGAAGGTTTGCCCTTTCTTCACCCCGGTGAAGAAGATCCTTTCGAGGAATTCACCGATTGCAGTGATTGTCATACCGGTGGTGCAGAAGTCTATGAATGATTGAAATCCACTCTCCTGCCTCCCCCTTGAACTCCCCCTTGTTTTCGCTTTAACGAGAGAACAGGGGGAGATTCCGGTCCTCATCATCCCCTTGGAATTTCAAATTCCGCAGCTGTCGCTTTGACTCCTGGTTGATCTCATTTCCATTTGCTTTTTCCCGCCTCTTCTCATCCCGGGAGAGGAGACTGGAAATCCCCTCTTGGGACGGAGGAAAAGCAAACGGGGTCTATTGATCCAAGAATTTAATGCTGGCAGAACACCGTCAGCACAGCAGTCCATCAAATGACGCGATCTCTGTTCATACAATGTTCCGATGGGACTGATAATAAATGGAATTCTTAATCCTTGGATAAATTTCGGGGCTTTTGTCATTCGTTGCACCCGGGCTTCAACAAATCAAAAGACTTTAAAAGCAAGTCCCGGTGCGAATCCGATTTGAAAGCCTTGCTCTGTCCGTCAATAGACGAGCAGGCCAAAACATGCCAACATGTTTTGGACCGGAAGATCACTCAATTCCTGGCGGAATGACAGGGCAGTATTTTAAAAAATATGAAAAAAATTCTTTGGGAAGAAAAGGCAATGGAATCAGAGGAAGAATAACCTGTTTAAACCGACGATGCCTCCAAGAGTTAAAACTGCAGAAAATGTGTGAAGTCTGATCAAAATGCGAAAAAGGGGACATGTCGGCTTCAAGCGACATGTCCCCTTATTGTTTGCTGATGAAAGGTCTCAATAAATTATATTGAGAGGAAACGGCCTGCTAAGGACGTTTTGAAAAATACAACTGGGCTCCTGCCTGATAGGAAGCCCCCGCATGCGGGGACGCCGTCAATGTTGCGCCGACGGATCCATTCATCAGGTTGTCATCCAGCCAATCGAAGGAGTCATAAAGCAGACGTTTGACATAATAGTTGTTGTGAGCATAAGCACCTGGATCATGCTCAAAGAGGTTGTAGTTATAGGCTGCCCCCATATTGGGTTTGCCCGTCGTCGCATCACCCCCGGTAGTCCAGTCGCGAACTGCAGAGGTTCCGGCGGCATCGCTATAAAAGTAGGGGTAGGATGCTGAAAAATAGAAGCCGCTCTGCTGCAATTGAATCTTGAGGGCTTCCAACCCGTCGTGATGCAAATTTTTCCGTTCATTGAGTGTGGCAGGCGTCATTTCAAAACCACCCCCGTGGCAGCTGGCACAGGCTGTGCTGTTGACCGCTGTGATTTCTCCAGTGGTTTCATCTTCGGTGACTGGCAGAAAAAGGTGTTTTTCCGAAGTGGTCATATGACATCCCACGCAGGGGCCGTTGGTCCCTGTACCTTCTACGACTGCGTTCCCGTTCGCATCGACCGAACCAATCCTGTCGTGCTCGTAAAAATTTTCGTTGCTGTAGTCGAGGCCTGAGTATTCATAACCACTAACATTGAAGAGGGTCGCGCCCGCCGTTAAATAGTGGGAATTGATAAATCCCTGGCTGCTGAAATCAGCGGTGCTGTTGGCGATGGATCCACCTCCTTCTCTTCCGGTATGGCAGGCCATACAGACATTGGAAGCGGAAACGTCGGGAAATGTAATGGCGGTTCCGTCCATATCGACATAATCTGCGGTGATGGGTCCGGGGTTGCGAATTCCGCCTTTGTAATCACTGTGACAACCCCAGCAATAGAGGGTTTCGTTTTGCCCTAAATTCACAACAGCACCTTCTGCGTTGGTGCTTGCCGGAGTGAGGTAAGAAAAGTCATTCTTCGAGGCGTCATAGCTTTCGCCGCCAGCAACAGCCATATTGTAGTTCACAAAACCGGTCGTGCTGTGACAGCGACTGCAGGACGATCGATTGGCTGCTTTCCAGTCATAGTGCTTCCAGGGTTCTCCAGTTGGATTCCCATGGGCAGAACGAGCCCACTGTTTGTTGATGGTGTTGTCCGCAAGATGAGGATTGTGGCAGCCGGCGCAGGAATTAACGGCATCGGCTTTAATGAATATATAATCCCCGGCGTTGTCTCCCGTGTTGACACGAGTGGGATCTCCGCCCATTGCATGAGTGTCAGTGATCACTTCTTCAAGAGATCCGTATTGATTCACGGATGGATCATGATAGGCATCTGTCATTGCAACCCCATTGGCGTCGTTCAACTGGTGACAAGAAGTACAGGTATTGAACTCGGACGTTTGGGTAACCACTCCGTCGCTGTTTTTTGTTTCAGAAACCCTGCCGAAATCACCTTCCTTTGTCGTATGCGGGTCGTGACAAGTCCGGCACTGCACCGCGGATGCATTGGAAATGTTGGCTAAATGTTCAAATTCATCGGTGAGATCGCTGTAACCGGTTGTTCCCGGAATCGAATTGTACTTGCGAAAGCCTTCATCAGTATGGCAGCGGGAACATCGCGCTCTCACTTCAGTGGAACCCTCTTCAATGTAGGTATGATCGTTAATGGAGTTGAAATGAGGAGAAACCATGTATTCCTCAAGAATGTTGTCTCCGTTGGGATGATAAGCGAGGTGATCGAATTCGGAATTATGACAATTTCCACAAGTCTGATAATCCGGAGTTGGCGTTTCAATCGGTCCGATTCCATAGTGATTGTTTCCCCCGCCGTGACATGACTCACAACCGATGACAGGACGTGAAGTATTTCCTGTCAGATCAGCAACCAGATTGCGGCCGTCTCCCTCTGGATCGTGACAACTGGCACAGTTGCTTTCCGGATCCGTTCCCAATCCGGAATAGCCGTAGTAGGGGAAACCGTCACTGTCCAGACCGAGATCAAGGTCGGCATGGGTGTCATGATCAATGGCCTGGACATTGGCATGCTGTCCCTGGATCCATTGACTGACTTGTCCATAGTGACAATTGGTGCAGACATTGATTCCTACTTTTTCGTAGGTTCTCAAATCACCTTCAAGAGAAGAAATACTATCGTCCCCCGAGTCTTCGACGCTGCAGCCGGCAAAACCGATCGCTGTCATCAACGCGAACAATGCCAGCATGAACCATCGTGTTTTGGATTTCAATTTTTTCATCGACATATTTCCTCCTTAAATTAACAGCAAGTTAGAAAGCTTCTTCCCCCTTTGGAGAGGTCGTTCGGTTGACTGATCCCATGGGATATTGGCACTTGCAGCAATGGCCCGGAGTTGAGACCGGGCGACGATTATGAAAACTAGTTTTACCTCAAATAGTGAATGGGTGTCCGATGACAAACGGCACAGCTGTTGTTTTCCGGAGTGAATCCGGAATCCAGATGACAGGTGGTACAGTGGCGTACCCTCCAATTGCCCACATGATTTGCGGGTGCGGTTTCGTTGTGGCAGCTGCTGCAAAAAGATTCCTGAATATGGCAGGTCGAGCACCTTTCCCGTTCTGCACTGACGATCATTCCATGACCGCGCAGCTTCCAAAATGCGGTATGATCCCTGGGAGCTTCTGTCAGATGGCAGGAAGCACAGTCACTTTGCAGATGGCAGGTAAGGCAGTCTTCCTGATGAGCCCCGCCTTTGCTCATGACGGCCGTCAGTCCGTGAAAACGATCCCATCCCTGCTGGTGATTTTCCGGAGCCTTGTCGGTGTTGATCTCCTCGTGGCAAGACTGGCAGTCCGTCACAATATTTTCTGCAACATGGCAATTGCGGCACTGCTGGGCTGTCGGCAGATAGATTTTTCGAGGCAGAATCAGGCTTTCGTCTTCGTCTATATCTTCATGACAGGTGGTGCAGCTGATGTCTTGTTCGGCGTGTACTTCGTGAGAAAAGAGAAGGTCTTTATATGGTTCCGGCCCCATTTTGATGGCAAGGGAACCTTCATCTCGAAAGGGAAGTTTTTCGGGATCGATGTTGTGGCAGAGCAGACAGCCTTCCTTGCTATCCGGGTCCGGTTCCGTTTCATCATGACAGTCTTCACAAAAAGATTCCTCAGGAAATGTTGCGCGTTCGCTTTCCGCTGTTTCTGCATGGCAGTCATTGCATTCAATTTCCTCTCCCTGCACATGAAGTTTATGATTGAATTTTATGTCGCGGTGATCATCTCCCCACCATTTCCAGCCTCCGAGCATCACCCATACGGCGAGAATCAGTCCGACACTCAAGGCCTTGCGCACCGTGTTTTTATTGAGACAATTAGAAATCATATCGTACCCCCAATTTATAAACGTTATAGTCGTCAAGACTTTCCTCTCGTTCGTAACTGCCATTGACAGCAAAACTTTGTCCGAACGGAAAATTGCCTTTCACATAATAGGTACGCACATCCGTTTTTTCTCCACGGTCGGAAAAGTAATCATATTTGTAGAGGCTATAGTAAGAGCCGGCGCTGACTTTTGCTTTATTCAGTTTCTCATCAAAATGATAGCCGATGTCCCAACCGGAGGAATCGACTTCTGTTTCACCGGACCAGCGTTCACCAAAAACAGTGATGTTCAATCCTTTATGGATGCGATCGAAGGTTTCGAAAAGGATAAATGTTCTTTTGAACTCCCTGTTGAAGGAACCCTCGTCTTCTTCCTCAACGAGACTGCGTTCCAGGTAGCCAAGATCAAGGGCGTAATGGGATCCGAAGGGTTGACGAAGATTCAGTTTGACGACTTGAAAGGGATGGGTTTGCCCGATCAGGTCATGAAAAGAGGAAAGGTCTTCGGACAATTCGTTTTGAATAAGAAACTGGCGGAAATAATTAAAATTGAAACTGGTTTGTGAATTGGAAAGAAGAATAAGTGAACTCAAGTTCAGATCACGGGGTTCGCTGTTGATCCAGCGGTACTTAAATGTTCCCTTGAAGGCATTGGAAAAGCGCTGCCAGAGTTTCAAGGAAACCATGTCGTCCTGGCGGTCTTTCATCTCCTCATTTTCATCGACGCGTTCATCCTTGGTGGAGAGGTAATCCAGGCTGAAACTGGTCAGGGGAGAAAATGAATAATCGATCCCGGCTCCCCCTAGCGAATCATCACCGGGGTCACTTTCAAAAAATCGTACGCTGCGGCCGCCGTATGCGATCAGTCCGAGTTTGCGGCCCAATTTGAAATCAGCAGAAAGACCGTCGAAATAGAGGGACATGTCCCTTGTGCTGGATTGTCGCCCGATTTTGATTTGCTTCAAATTGGGCATTGCTTGATTCAGATCAAAATGGGCTTCATAAATAGCACCTTTCTGCTCGGATTTTCCCACCTGTCCGAAATCCTCAAAGATCGAAAATTCGTTCGACTCCTCGTCCCCGTCCAGGTCGTTTCTGGCAGTTCCGAAGAAGTGGGCCTCATATTTTTTTTCTGGACTGCTCAAATCCAGACGAAGCTGCCCGTAAATGTCAGCATCGTCTACTTTTTCCTCGGAAAGCTTGCTTTCTCGCGAAACATATTTGCTGGAGACATATCCTTTCAGTTCGAATCCCTGAGACTCAGATTCTTCATCGGCTGCCCAAAGACACCAGGGCAACATGAGGGACATTATCATCACAAACGAAGCTGTATATTTCATGTAAGCTACCGGCCTTAAGGTTTTTTTTTGGCTTAAATTCATAAATAAATTTCTGCACTTATTCCTGGGATATTTGTATTTCAAAAAGTTAGATCATAAAACAGGCTAAAAAAGAAGACAAAAATTGATTACACTTTATCACAGCGCGCGGGACTGTCTATCCGTAATCCTACGTAGGATGGACAGAATTTTGATCAATTCTGAATTCTCAGTGCAGTTCTGCTCATGAAGCTACTGAAAAGGACAAATTAACACGTGCCTGGCTTTAACATTGAAAAGAGAAGTTGTGTGAAGATTTGATTTGAAGCCGGAGAGAGGGCGGAGGAAGGATTACAAAAAAAAAGGCGAACCGCCATGGTTCGCCTTTTTTGATTTGTTTTAAAACTGTGTAAACTTGCAAGGCGGGCCGAGGCCAACCTTGCCGCTGAACTATTGAAAAAATGCCATGATCGTCGTGATGATGCCTTCAAAGGCTCCACTTTCGTTTTCAACCCAATAGCCACCAGCTTCCATATGCTGATTCAATGCGTTGAATTCATGGACGTCATCTTCTTTCAAGTAAGTCGCACGGTGGCATCCGCCACATGCTCTGGTCGCAGGACCAACAACGGCCGATGCGACAGGAAGAATGTTTCTTCCACCAGGTAATGTATCGGTTCCTGACAAAACGCCCGGCAGTGACTTGGTCTGATTTGGAACATCAAAAGTTCCAGCATTATGGCATGCCTCACAGTTCTTGATGGTGAACATCGGGAAGGTATGTTCGATATGCAGTTCATACTTCACTTTTTCGACCGGATCGGTCATGTCGACATCACCCGGATCAAACGGCTGAAAGGAATGGATCGCATGAACATAAGAATCAATGGACCGTGACTGCATCTCAAGGTGGGAACCCCCAAATTGCGGGGAGTGACACATCTTACAGATCCTGACATTTCCACTTCTTTTCCCGTCATGGAATGTGGTAGCCAATGAATCGTGGCAGGTATTACAGCCGTCAACCCTGACAATGTCTGTGAAGTAAGAATCATCAAATGCGTTGGTCGTCAGGTCAAAGGTTCTGGAAGGTGCATTCAACGCGACCACGTCACCGGCGGAATTTCTCAATTCGGGCATCACACCAATTTCTACACGCTTGACTACACCTGAATCAATCTTGTCAGACCATGGTCCGAGATTTGCTGTAATTCTCCAGCTTCCGGCAGCGACCGTTTCTTCGGTGAAGCGGGGATTCCCGACATCTTCGCCGATCTCATATTCCAGATCGGTGAAATCGACGCCTCTTTGTCCGACTGTACCATCGCCGTTGTCGTCGAAACTTCGTCCATGAGGACTGATGATGAAATCTTTGGTGTCATAGCCATACAAACCGATCGCTACAGTTGGGACAATGTCTCCTGCTGTCTGTGACAAACCGGTACCGCCGGTTTTTGTCGTGCTGAAACTGACCGTCAGTGTGTTGCCGCTGAGGGATGCAGAATCAACGGTAGTGACAAAGATGTCAGCATATTTGGTTCCTGCGGCATCTGCATAGATTTCCGTGTCATACCCGGTGTGGATGGAACTGAATGCCGGCCCGATTCCTCCGGCCGTGTGACAACCGACACAATTGGTCGTCAAGTCCGAGTGGGATGAAATACTGGAAGGCAGGATTGCAGTCAATGCCGGTGCCCTGTGAGCGTCTGTTCCTCCAGACGGTCCATTTACCGGGTGGCAGCTTTTACAGGTTGTCACGGTAAAGTTGGCGTCGGTCAAAATCATATCCAGCTTACCATCGTGGCATGTGGCACAATTTGACATGGACTGGGGATACGGGAATTCCATAGCGTGGGCCATGTGCGTATCGTTCATGACATTGGCGGTATAAGCATACTGAGCTTCTTCCGCAGCAGTCAGGGGGACCGATCCATCATGAACAGTGACAAAACGTTCCGGATCATCCACTAAAATCTGCCAGTCTTCATGTCCGCCGCTGCGTGTGTCGTAGTGACAGGCTTTACAGGATGCAAAGTCCGGAATTCCAGTAACCACCGGATTTCGGTAGCCGTGCTTCATGTACGGAGCTCCATGACATTTCTCACAACCTGAGACGTTGGCCGATGAAACATAGGCGGAGGCATTGGTGGATTGGGCAGTACCAAATGCCAAGGCCGCGTTGGCCACGTTGTTGTATAGATGGACATGGCTGTCATCCGCTATCTCAGTATCCAGCGTGCCTTCAGCAATGTATGCGTAAACCATAGCATTGGAAGACTCCGGCGCGAAACCCGCTGAACTTGAAACAGCAGTGTAGGTGCCGAGGGTCGATGTAGGTGTGAAGGAACCAAACGATGCGTTGCTGAGATAACTCCTCGTTGTGCTGTCGTAATTGGCTGCATACATCCGCTTTTGACTCAGACCCGGAAGCCCGGCGGTATCAACATAGGCAAGCCCGTTTTTGGTAATGCTGAATGTAACAGTCACAGTGTAGGTGGTGCCATCAGTATTGAGGGCACTCGAGACACTGTCTACTGTCAATCCCAACTCACTGGTATCGGCATAATCTTCGTACACCGAAAAGTGTTTATCTCCCATGTTTTCATGGCAGATGATACATGTCTCAGGCGTTCGGGCAGTGAGGGATTCAACAATGGCAGGATCAACATCCTTACCATCATCGCCATCGCTTCCGCCTCCACAACCAACTAGTACTAATGAGGAAGTCATCAAGAAAAGAAGAAAAATCTTTTTCCTCGCGATTTCTTTGAAAAATTTAGCCATTTTTACACTCCACTAAAAGTTTCGGTCTTACTGACCAATTGTTCCATCGATCAAGCAGGCCAAGATTCTGAAATTCCATTTTTCAATCTTGGAGAAGGCCTTGCTCCAAATTGAAAAACGTCCATATATTATTACAATTATTCCTAATAACTAGGAACGAGGTCTGTATCCAGAAAAAAACAGCGCTGTTTTTTTCTGTGCTTTTAGAAGACACGAGTTTTTTCCTCCTTAAGCTCTGGCCTCCTCAATATTAGCAGCTTCCCGGATGCGACAGGCTTGGCAATGGGAAGCAATTATCTTTACTGATAATGTGAGCTTACCATAGCATGGTGTAAACGAAAGTCTATCCGGAATTCTACGTAGATGGGAAGTTTTTTTCCATTTTTGAAAAAACCTCTTCTCTACTTTATTAGAACTAGTATGAGCAGAGATATCAATCCGCAGATCTACGTGTTTTTTCCTATTTCAGTGGAAAGGAATCGCTTTTCACGTTCAAACCCCGTAAATCTACTGGTAATTCTTTGAAAAATTCCAAAATAAAATCATTTTCCTACGTAGAATTACGAATAGATCCTCTTGGCAGTTCGATTTATAATCTTCTCAACTCTTAGCTCTTAAATCATTTCTAACAATAATTGATCTAAAAAATCAAGCTTGAGGTTATAAGGAAGAACCATGCCAGAAAATTCCAGTATTTTGATTGCAGAAAACAAAACATTGACCGCTTTGGAGATTGCAGCAACGCTCAATAACAGTGGATATAAAGACGTGGAGATTGTCACATCCGGAAAAACAGCCGTTGAGATCTGCATTCAACGTCACCCCAATCTGGTTTTGCTGGATATTGAGCTACAGGGTGTTTTCAATGGAATGGAAACGGCAAAAAAGATTGCTGAGCATGAAATTCCTGTGATTTTTCTCACTGCTTCCGAGGACAGCATTTGTTTTGAATTTCTTGAAGAATCTCTTCCTTATGGCTGCTTGAGCAAACCTCTGCAGGCAGAAAAACTGAAATGGGTCATTGAAATGGCCTTGCGTAAGCATCGTTTAGACAAAGAACTCAAAGAAAGTCAGCAGTGCCTGCATTCGATTCTGATGAGTTTTCATGATGGGGTGATTGCAACCGATCCGGCAAATCTCATCACTTTCGTCAATTCCGCCGCAGAACGCTTGACGGGTTGGTCCAAAAACAAGGCTTTGGGAAAAGAATGCGGAGAAGTTCTGAATCTGCTGAACGATGGCACACCGCTTGACGTGTCGACATTCATCCGCCAAAATCTGGATCAATCCGAGATCGGCATTCGGCTCAATCATGATCGACTCATCCTCAGCAAAAAAAATCGGGAAACGCTTCCGGTGGATGTACATGTCAATTGTCTCAAAGGAGAGTCCGAGCGGATCAAAGGCACGGTGCTAGTGATTCGTGACCGTTCGGAACGTCAGCAGATGTCAGACAGGATGGAGGAGCACCGGGAACTTTTACTCAAATTGATGACAAGGCGAGAAAAGGAAATCCTGCGCTGGCTCGTCAATGGAAAATCAACGAAGGAAACGGCTGAAGGCTTGTATATCAGCCCACGCACGGTTGAGTTTCACCGGTTCAATATGATGAAAAAATTGGGCATTCACGACATGGTCACCCTGATTCATTTTGCACTGGCATACAAACTGGTTCCCTTGAAAATCAATGGCAATCCGGCTGTTGGCGCAGAGGATTCCTTTTATCCGGAAGAAAGGTTTTGCTCTGAAAATCGAAATTGATTCGGTTTTTGTTGTTTGAACAGACTGAAATCCTTTCATTAACACATTGGAGCACTGCCCTGCAAAAGACTAGGCGGGATTGATTTTGGTTGTGCTGACGGAGGTGGAACAAAAGTAAACTTCTTTGTGATCGTGCACTTTTTTCTGGAGCTTATCCGCCTGGAACAATTGCTCCAGGGCAATGCCGACAGCATCGGCTGAGACATTGAGTCCACAGGCGACTTCCGCCTGGTCTGCCGGACGCCGTTTCAGATATTCAAGGATTTGTTCCTGCAGATGAGGAATCATTTGCTCAGCGGTCTCACGTTTTGGTTGTGAGGCAATGATTTCCGCCTTTGGCCCCAGCAAACGACGGATGCTTTCCAGCTTTTCAATCGTGAGAGGACGGACCCGGTCCGCAAATTTTTCCTTCATGGCCGTCAACGGAGGCCGGCCGATTGTGTTGAGATGAATTTTGTCAGGATTGATCCGGCCGACTGCTTTCTGAAGGGCTTCCAACGCTGGAGGAGAGTCGTTGTACCCTTCACACAAGAGCACTTCCAGCCAGAGTTTTCCTTTAAACTCCTGACGCAGACTGATCAGACCTTCGACGATTTGTTCAGGCGTGATGGCAATGAGGGGCCGGTCGATTTTTTGAAAATCTTCTTCAAGGACCGCATCCAGAGAAGGGGAAATGATGGAAAATCCGAGCACATCATTTCTCACCTCCGGTATTGTGAAAAGCAGGGAATTGGAAAGCAAAACCAAGGGTTTGTTTGTGTGCAGCTTGATTTGAATGACAATCTCTTTCAGGTGTTTGTTGAGTGTCGGTTCACCCATACCAGTGATGGTGATCACATCCGGGTTTCGCTGATGAAGAGCCTCCAGAAATTGTTCTTCCAGTTCGCGCCAGGAAACATAGTAGTCCCGTTGCAGTCCCTTCGTCGTGGTCGGCCCTACTTCACAGTAAATACAATTTAGATTGCAGCATTTCCTGGGGACGATATCAATTCCCAAAGACCGTCCCAATCGTCTTGAATGCACAGGACCAAAAACAAATTTACTCATCTTCTTTCTCTTGTCGCTTTGAAAGTTATGTGATCGCTCCTTTTCTTGTGGAGCGCCCTTTATGAAAATAATCGTATCATGATATTATTTCTATCCGTAATTCTACGTAAATCGGGAGTCCTCTCCGCAGTGCGCCTTGTTCTGGAAAAAGCCCCTTCCCTTTGCCTCTCACCTTCTGTTTTTCCTCTCCTGTATACGTAGAATTGCGGATAGACGATTGTCTGAATCCATAATAAGATTGAAGCGAAAATAGAAGTCGTAGAACCAATGCAACCTTATATTTTCAAGGGGGAACGATGGAAAAGCGAATCTTGGTGCCAATTGATTACAGTCAGGTATGCGAAGAGGTTGTGACGCTTGCGGATGAGTGGGCGCAGCGTAGCAATGCGGATCTTCATTTTCTTCGAGTGGATGCTGATTATATGGAAAACGGAGATGTGGATCGGGATTTTTTTGAAAAACGGTTCCAGCAATTTTTACAAAATTTTAATGTGACAACGCCGTATCAGACTTCACTGCGTTTTGGCACATCCTATGTGGAGATCATGGAAGCCGTCAAGGAGCTCGAACCAGATCTGGTGATCATGGCAGCTCATTCCCACACCCTGCTTGGACGGATTTTTCTGGGAAGCAACACCGATTATGTACTTCATCATTGCGATTGTCCGGTGTTTGTGCACAAACAAAATCCTATGGGTTTCGCCAATAAGATTATTGTTCCGGTTGATTATTCGGAAGTGAACAAAGCCGTCATCCGAATCGCTGATGATTGGGCGCAGCGGACCGATTCAGAACTTTATTTTATTCACACGGAACCGGTTCCTGAATATGGGGAAGGACAATATGCGATGGAAAGCGGATTTTACCAGGAGGGTGACGAGATCTCGGTTGCTGAAGAGGACGAAAGGGAAATGACCGATGCCTGCAATGAACTGAAACAAAAATTTGAAAATTACGTGCTGTCTCTGCAAGTCAAATCACTTTATCAGTTTTTCTTTGAATTCGGCAAACCGTATCTGAAAATAAAAGACTTGCAAACAGAAACCGGTGCCGGACTGATCATGATGGCTGCCCACTCCCATACCCTGCTCAATCGGCTTTTTGTGGGAAGCAATACAGATTATCTTTTACATCATCTGAACTGCCCCATGTACATATACAAAGCAGGCGAATCATAACGAACTGGCTTGCTGAACGTGCATGTCCGGCAGCACTATGCTTTATCCGGATTTTTATTTTTCATCAAAAATGAAGGACAAAATAATTAAGAACTAAGAACGAAATCTTGGTCATACTCGTAATTTTAATCTTACATCATACTCTTAATCTTAATCTTTCAGCTTCGTGATAGTGATTATGAAGAAGAGTGTGATTAAGATATCACTTATTCCAGGTGCCATTCGAAATTCGAGAAATGGTAATTTTCATCTTTTATGAAGGAGAAACTAGGTAAGTAAAAAGAACGAAATTGAATATTATTTGGCTATCCGTTTAGTGTGGAACAGTAAGTTTCATAATCATATTCATATTCATAATCTTACAGCGTCGTGATTATGAGTATGATTATGATTATGAAGAAGAGAACGATTGAGGCCCCACCTATCCTCCCTCCCTCCGGATCCCTGATCGGCATTATGAATTTCAGATTGTCCCTGCCTAGGCCTGTAGCCCTGTTTAGCAACAAAATAATGGAGAAACACAATGAGAAAACGAATTTATTTGTTCAGTGAAGGAAGTAAAGAACAGAAACAATTATTAGGGGGCAAAGGTGCCAATTTGTGTGAAATGACCTCGATGGGTCTTCCGGTTCCTTTCGGTTTTATTGTCACCACGGCCACCTGTCATGAATTTTTTCAACAGGGGAAACATCTTCCGGATGGCTTGATTGAAGAGTACAATATTGCCCTAAAAATTGTTGAAGAGAAGATGGATACACGTTTTGGTGACCCTGAAAATCCTTTGCTGTTCTCCGTCCGTTCCGGGGCCCCGGTTTCCATGCCGGGCATGATGGATACCGTTCTCAACCTGGGGATGAATGATGAGATCGCTGAAGGGCTGGCGCGCAAGACGAACAATCCCCGTTTTGCCTACGATTCTTACCGACGCTTTGTTCATATGTTTTCCAGCGTGGTTCTCGGGATCAAGGACGAAGTGTTTGAAACAATTCTCAGCGAATACAAAAAGGCAAACCAGTATGAGTCTGATGTTGAAATGAAGGCAGAAGATTGGAAGACGATTGTGCAGAAATATAAAGACGTCGCAAACATTCCGGATGACCCTCACCAGCAATTGGAACTCGCCATCCAGGCCGTTTTTCTTTCCTGGTATACGCCGCGGGCGATTGTTTATCGAGAGATGAATCATATTCCGGAAACTTTGGGAACCGCTGTCAACGTGCAATCGATGGTTTTTGGAAATTTTGGAGATGACTCCGGTTCGGGAGTCGCGTTCACCCGTAACCCTGCCACCGGCGAAAAAATGTTCTATGGAGAGTACCTCTTCAATGCAGCCGGCGAAGATGTGGTGGCGGGAATCCGTACTCCTGAATCCATTGAAAAATTGCGTGCAGAAATGCCCGAAATTTATGGGCAGTTATTTCAAATTCAAGACACTCTCGAAAAACACTATCGTGACATGCAGGATTTGGAATTCACCATCCAGGAAGGAACTTTATACATGCTGCAAACCCGAAGCGGGAAGCGCACTGGGCAGGCTGCCGTAAAAATTGCAGTCGATATGGTGAGGGAAGGTCTGATTGATGAAAAAGAAGCCCTGATGCGGGTGGAACCTGACCATATTGATTCATTTCTGCATCCCAAGATTGATCCGAAGGCTTCCAAAACCGTAATTGCCAAAGGATTGCCGGCCAGCCCGGGAGGTGTGACCGGGAAAATCGTCTTTTCTGCAGAAGAGGCGGTGGAGGTCGCCAAAACTGGAGAATCGGTCATCCTTGTCCGGCATGAGACCACACCGGAAGACATCCATGGTATGAAAGTGGCCGCAGGAATTCTGACTGAGCTGGGAGGAATGACTTCTCATGCAGCCGTTGTTGCCCGCGGAATGGGTGTATGCGCAATTACGGGCTGTAGTGATATTTCGATTGATTATCAAAAAGGAATCTTCACCACCAAAGATCAGCAGATATTTAAAAGCATGGAAACCATCACCCTGGATGGTGCCAGCGGTGAAGTCATGTCGGGTGAAGTCGCTAAAGTGGCCGCCAGTTCCAGCGACGATTTCCAGACATTGCTGGCGTGGTCAGACAAATATCGTCGCTTGGGGGTGCGTGCCAATGCGGAAACGCCTGAAGATGCAAAAAAAGCCAGGGAGATGGGCGCCGAGGGAATCGGATTGTGTCGAACCGAGCACATGTTTTTTGATGCTGATCGGATCGATGTGATGCGGGCAATGATATTGTCGGAAAGCCTGGAAGAGCGGCAGAAACATCTGGATCAGCTGTTCGAATTCCAAAAGGCAGACATGAAAGCTTTGTTTGAAGTCATGGATGGTTTTCCAGTAACAATCCGCTTGATCGATCCGCCATTGCACGAATTCCTTCCTCATACCAAGGAGGAGATGGAAGGTTTGTCAAAGCGGATTGGAGTCGCCTATCAGAAAATCCGGAAGCAGGTGGACACGCTCCATGAAATAAATCCGATGCTCGGCTTCCGCGGATGCCGCCTTTCTGTTGTTTATCCGGAAATCACCCGCATGCAGACGCAGGCAGTCATCACTGCTGCTCTTGAAGTTGCATCGACAGGAGTGAAGGTGATTCCTGAAATTATGATTCCCCTGATTATCAATGTTCGGGAAATACGGATAATTGCGAAAAATATCAGTAAAGCCATTAAAGACATTCTGCAGCCGCAAGGACTTTCCTTAAGGTATCATATCGGAACGATGATGGAGACCCCACGTGCCTGTCTGACTGCCCAGAGGATTGCTCCCGTGGTTGAATTTATGAGTTTTGGGACCAATGATTTGACGCAAATGACATACGGATTTTCCAGAGACGATATCGGTAAATTTCTTCCCCAGTATCTCGAACAAAATCTACTTGATGATGACCCTTTTGTGACGATTGATCCTCTGGGAGTCGGAAAACTGATTCAGAATGCCATTGAAGTCAGCAAAGAGCAGAAGGGAGATATCGAATATGGAATTTGTGGGGAGCATGGAGGCGACCCACGTTCGATCCAATTTTGTCATGATGTAGGAATGGACTATGTCTCCTGCAGTCCCTACCGTGTTCCTGCGGCTCGTGTGGCTGCAGCACAGGCGGCGTTGAAGGAAAAATAATTATATTGCGACGGCTCAGGACTCATCGAAAACTGATGGGTTTCGAGCCGAACCCGAAAAGGCTGGGGTCTTTCCGTAACAGTTTGCTTCTTTTCAAAGAAAAAATGGCGGGTCTTCCACCTTTAATTTTGAATCGGACCGGCTGCGAAAAATGCCTTTGTCCATGCTGTTCAAAAGGCCCGCTTATTTCTGAAAACTAAGTAATTTTACGGATAGAAATAAAGTTCGGGTTGAACTATTATGTGCCATGACAATGGAAGAAGGGCTTTTCCTTAAGAATCCAATAAAGAGAGTGTCAGATGGTTTTCAGGAGGGCGTTGTGGATGTTTTCACAATGATGCAGAAAGAAGAGGAACCCCAGTATAGAGCCGCCAACATAGTAGATTTGGATCCTGGCTCTAATGAAGCCGCAGAAGTTCAAGAAATCATTCAAGAAATCAGCGAAAAGCAGATTCCTGTGCATTTGATTCTTCAATCCCCTTCGATTGAGTTTCGTGCGATTCTAATGGCGAAGGGAGACCGGATCTGGGTTGAAAAACCTGACTACATGGCCAGCCACGTCAATTTTGGTTCGGTCCTGTATTTGGATTGGGTTGAAAAAGAGGAAAAAGAACACCATGTCCTGACCCTTACCGTGGTTCATCCCCATGCCCAAAACGATGACCTTCATTCGGGAATGCTTTGTGAGATTTCTGCCAGTTACCGACATATCTCCTTCCAGGATCGCCTCTGGGAAAGGTTTGATGTCAGTAAACGATATGACTGCCGATTAAAGATTCCGGGTAAATTGACCTGGTTTCGGGTGCTGGATATTTCTCCTGAAGGTCTTCGTTTTGAAGTGCTTCCAAATCAGCGGCATTTGTTTAATCCGGAGCAGCGTTATCACCATTTTCAATTGGAAATCGGTGATTTAAAAATAGAAAATGATATAAATGTGCGGGACCTCCATGGATCCTCAGTTTCCTGTCGTATCGGTGTGGCGAAAAACAACTACCGTCAAATGGAAACCCTGATCAAATCCCTGGAACAGTAAACCCAGACCGCATGCAGAAAAAATGGTGAATTGCAGAATTGATTTAACCTTCAGACAGGAAAGAGAATGCTTGAGCTAAACACAAACAGTCCGGGACAAAGTAGCGGAGGAATGGTAGATCCGAAAATCGAAGTATTCCCAGTAAAAGAGCATATCGTTGAAATTGTAAGTGATTCTGGTGAAGGAGCTCAGAAAGCGGGGCAAAGTTTCGGTTCTATTTCAGCAAAAATGGGCAATGGGGTTTGGACTGTGGAAATTATCCCTGCCGAAATTCAACCCCCTGCCCGCTCTCGAGAAGGGGCCTCTGGGATTCGCATTCGCCTGGGTTCTCACGCGATCACGAATATGGGCGATGAGGCGGATTTGGTGGTCGCATTTAACGAACAGGCATTGTATAGCCGGATCGGACAGCAGGCATTCAAGGAAGGAACGATCATTTTGCTGGAAAACAAGTGGGCAGAGGATAAAGTGCCCACGGTCCAAAAACAGTATGCGGAAGCCCTGGCAGATTTTGAATCACGGGGTTATGATGTGCGTGAAGTGCCAATGGAGACGGAATGTCTGAAAATTGTGGACAATCCGCACCATGGTAAAAATATGTGGGTTTTGGGCTTGCTCTCTTTTCTCTACAACCGGGACCTGGAAATCGCCGAAGCTCAGATCGCCCGAATTTTCAGGAGAAAATCCCAAAAAGTGGTTCAATCAAATTTGGATCTCCTGCATGCAGGGTTCAAATGGGCACAGGCAAATCTGGGTTTTCAATATGACATCCCCGCTCAGGAAAAAGGCCTGGATCTGGTCGTAATGAATGGAAATGAAGCACTTGGGATGGGAGCCATTGCTGCAGGAATTGAACTATGTTCCATGTACCCGATCACCCCGGCAACCTCAGTTTCGCACTATTTGGCAGAAGTGTTTGAATCTGCCGGTGGTGTCGTTCATCAGGCAGAAGATGAAATTGCGGCGATCGGTTTTGCTATTGGCGCCTCCTATGCCGGAAAAACCGCCTTGACGGTGACGTCAGGTCCCGGCATTGCCCTTAAAACAGAATTCATCGGTTTGGCGGTAATGGCAGAAATTCCTTTGGTGATTCTCGATGTCCAACGGGGTGGGCCCTCAACCGGTTTGCCGACGAAAGTCGAACAGGGAGATCTGCTGGCGTCCATTTTTGGGCAACCGGGTGATTCGCCGACCATTGTGATGGCCGCCTCATCCATTGAAGAATGTTTCCATTTTGTGATCATGGCCCGTAAGTTGGCCGAGGCATTTACAATGCCGGTTTTTGTGCTTTCTGATGCCAACCTGGCCACAGGAGTTCAGCCTTTTCCAAAACCGCAGTTCAATCCGGACTGGCTTGCCCCTCCGGTCGATCAAAGTAACTGGAAAGAAGGAGTTCCTCCTTACAATTGGGACGAAAAAACAGGTCTCTCTCAAAGACCGGTTCCTGGTCAGAAGGGAGGAATGTACGTCCTGACGGGCCTGGCGCACGACGAAGACAGTCATGTAGCTTATCAGTCGGATATCAACCAGAGGGGATCCAATCGACGGAGTCGAAAGTTGGCTGCATTTCATCAAACCTTAAAAACTCCTGTAGTCAACGGGGATGATGAAGGGGATCTTCTTGTCGTCGGATGGGGGTCCACTCGCGGATCCATCGAAGAAGCCGTTGCAAAAGTTCGCGAAAGCGGAGCAAAAGTGTCTTCTCTGCATCTTCGCTTTTTGTGTCCCATTGAGCCTGGTTTGAAAGAAATTTTTAAAAAGTTTAAGAAAGTGATCACGGTTGAAATCAATTATGGAGATGAAGCCGATGACCCGTTGATTACAGCAGAGACCCGCCGTTATTCACAATTGGCCTGGTACCTTCGCGCTCATACCCTCACTGAAGTCGACTTTTTTTCAAATGTGCATGGTCAGCCGATGCGGCCCGGAGCGATTGTAGAAAGAATTAGAAAGGAGCTTGCTCTTTGAAAATTCTACACGAAGAATTCCTATTCCATCCAGAGCTGCGAAAATTGGAACATAAAATTCAGATCAACCCCTTATTTGGAGTGAAAACATGTTTGGCTTGAGACCTGACGCTGTCTTGGCGGTTCCCGAAAAGTACTACACCCTGTCGGATTATGAAGGAAATATTCCACGCTGGTGTCCCGGATGCGGAGACCATTCCGTGTTGACCGCGGCACAAAAAGTTTGCCGGGAAAATCAACTGGCTCCGGAAAAAACAGTGTTTGTTTCCGGGATTGGATGTTCCAGCCGTTTTCCGCATTATATGAAGACCTACGGGTTTCATGGTTTGCATGGTAGAGCATTTCCAGTAGCATGCGGCATTAAATTTCGTCGCCCCGATCTTCATGTTTTTGTCGCTACAGGTGACGGAGACTGCTGCTCAATTGGGACCGGACACTGGATCCATGCGATTCGCTACAACATGGATATGACGGTGATGCTGCTCGACAACGAAATCTATGGCCTGACCAAGGATCAGACTTCGCCCACCTCGAGAAAAGGAACAACTTCCAACACGCATCCCACCGGGTCTGTGCTTCCTCCGATTAACCCGATTATAACGACCCTGGGTGTTGCCAATGTTTCTTTTGTCGCTCAGACCGTTGACTGGAATCCGGCGCATCTCTACGCCACCCTGATGGCTGCCTATCAGCACCCTGGATTTTCATTTGTCCGAATTCTGCAGCGCTGTCCTCATTTTAGCGCGGAAGTGTATGCCGATGCAGTTACCGATGCAAATCAGACGCTTTTGCTCAACCATGAAAATGGAATCGAGCTGCCGAAAGGTGTCGAGAGGATGTTTAAAAATACCGAGGAACATGATCCTGCCGATATCAATAAAGCGAGAGAATTTGCAGGGATTCAAGATATGATTCCAATTGGTCTGTTTTATCAGAAAAAGGACAATGAACGATATGATGAATACGGGAGACACAACCTCGGCTTCAGCATCGAAGCAAAAGAAGCCGCTTTGATGAATGAGTTTGAAAAATACGCAGTTTAACCCAGAATTTTAACATTTTCCCGCTTTCAGGTTCCACTGAGGAAAACTGCAAAGGAATCAAAGCAGGACGGGAGGAATGATGTCTCCAAAAACGAGTGATGTTGCTGCTGCAGGGAATGCGTCCCGTGGCAATGAACTGACAAACACTGCATCTCAATTCAGCAAAACTATGCCGGAAGAAAGCTCAATCGAAAAACCACGTGAATTGCCTCTCATCGTAAAGGATGACCCTGCCAGCGAAGAAGAAATGCAGACTTTTTGGAGTTTGGTCAGACAATTTTTCAGGACTGGAGAAGAAGGGGGTATCGGGAAATTGTATCATCAGCCTGACGTCTATCCTGCACTGCTGGCTCCTTATCGGGACATGAGCAAGATCCGATATGATTATCCACTCTGGATTGCCGATCCAAACGAGCCGCTCGAGGAATCTTCATTTCAGTCCCTCTCTGAACTTTTAGCAGAAAGCATGGAATCGGCGGCTCCGGAACCGAATCAATCGAAAGAGCTGAAGGACAATCTCCCTCGACTTGAAAAAATTATTCGCAGTCAATTGTCTTCGTCAGGCTCAAGGCATCCTTTTCGAGAAAGCATAGAGACTGCAGTAGAAGAACTGCGGAAGCAGCTCTCACTGCCTGGCAGTGAAGAAGAAGCTTTGCTGTCCAGCTGTTCTGCTCTTCTTGCAAAACTCCCGGATGGAGGGGCATTGATTCAATTTACTGAAGAAACGCCATTTCATTGTTTGGCGGCCATTTTAAATGCAAATCATCTGAAAAAATACGAGTCGTTCAAAAAAGAAATAGGAGATCTGCTTGCCCAGCTGCGTGATTTACTGCGGGTGGAAGAAGGAAAAAGTGCTCAAGCCAGGGGTGCCGAGCACCTTGAGGGAACTCTTGGCTTCGGAACTTCATTTGTCGATCCCGGGGCTTTGTCAGGCCTGCTGCCGGAAAGCTCTTCAGAAGCAATGCCCCTGGAACGGTTCAACCGCATCAAAATCGCCTATTCCAACCTTGAAAAATTTGAACCGATTTTTGGGGACGATGACGCTATTGTTCTGGTTCCTGAAGATTGGGAAGGGAGTGCAGACTTTTCATGGAATAATGTTTTTCCAAACTCCACGATTGTATCTTTTGCTAAAGGAGACGGCTGTTCAAAAGCACTTCTTCATTTTGAGGAACACATGCGTGCCATCTCGGAATGGTTCTCCGCACTGCGGATTGCCCGTCTGGAAGTTAAAGATCAGTATCATCCCGAGATTCATGATCATTTTTTTGCCTATTTTGACTGGAAGTCGTTCAGCAAAGAAGAAATTGCACTGGCACCTCCGCTGCTGCTGATCGACGATGAACGCTCCCTCCTGGAATCTGGACTCTCTGACTTATCCCGTCTTCTTCTATCGAAGAAACCCATTAAAATGATGATTGTCAAACGTCCGCTGCTGACGGAAGAAAAAACCGCCAATGAAAAACAATCCCGGCTGGATCCGCGTCCAGAGTTGGGCCATTTGGCTGTTTCTCACCGGAATGGCATGGTGGTGCAATCGTCGGTGGGCACTCCCCAGCATCTGATGAAGGGCTTCATTGACGGGATCCAGGGCTTTTTTCCCGCCTTTTTTTACGTGCTCTCTCCTCAAGAAAAGCATTCGTTGAGCAACCCTTACATTTGGTCAGGAGCGGCCCTGGAAAGTCGAGAATTTCCAGTTTTCACTTATGATCCGCAAAAAGGAGAGCAATGGGGAAGTCGATTTGATATTGCTGCCAATCCTCTTCCCTCGCTTGATTGGCCTGTTTACGAACTGAATATATTGGATGAGAAAGAAAAGGAAAGCAGCTTACCGCTTGCGTTCACTTTTGCAGATTTTGCCGCACTGGATGCCCTCTACAGCGATCAGTTTTTTTTGATCCCTTCCTCTTACTGGAATGATGAATTGATTCCGATTCCCGAATATCTCAAGCTTTCTTCGGAGGAATCTTATGCAAAAGTCCCTTTCATCTGGATGGTTGATGAGAAAAATCAGCTCCAAAAGGTGATGATGTCCTATTCCATGGTGCTCGCCTGTCAGGAACGCCTGGACTACTGGCGCGTCATCCAGGATCTTGGCGGCAGCAACAATTATCATGCGGAACGTGCTGCTCAAAAAGCACGGGAAGAAGCTCAGACAGAATTATCTTCTCAGATTGCTGCTCTTCAGCAAGAGCAGCAATCTGAACTGGAGCGGGTGCGACGAGAAACGGCGGGAGAAGCAATGGAAAAATTGTCCTCGCTGCTCCTCGACCTCGATTCACTGCCGATGAGCCCCCTGTCCGGAAGCACTGCATCCGTAAAAAGCCCGCCGCGGCAGGAAGCGGCTCCTCCTCCTGAAGAACTTGATTCACCGCAGGAAACGCCGGCTGCAAAAACTGCTGAGCCGGAACCGGAAGAAGAACTTTCCTTTGATGAACCATGGATTGAAGGATTTCGCTGCACCACCTGCAATGAGTGCACGGACCTCAATTCTGCCATGTTCGAATACAATGCGGACAAACAGGCGATCATCAAGGATGCCTCTGCGGGGACATTCAAGCAGCTCGTCACAGCGGCAGAAAAATGCCCGGCAAAGTGTATTCATCCCGGAAAACCACTCAACCCGGATGAACCCGATCTTGACGAATTGATCAAACGTGCGGAACCATTTAATTAGAGCTTAATTCCCATGATGGAAAATGTTTTATCTGCCGTGGCAATCTTGATGGGACTCGGGCTTGTTTTTTCCACGATCCTCGCCATTGCCAATAAAAAACTGCGTGTTTATGAAGACCCCCGCATTGATCAGGTGGAAGAAATGCTGCCAGGGACGAATTGCGGGGCATGTGGATCTCCAGGATGCCGCGCATTTGCTGAGCAACTGGTAAATTCAGAAGCAACCCCGGGAGGGTGCACCGTCAGTTCGTCAGACAATGTCGAATCCATTGCGACTTTTCTTGGAGTCGATCCCGGATTTGCAGAAAAACGGACAGCGCGGCTTTTGTGTGCAGGAGGAAAAGCAGAGGCGCGGGATGAAATTGAATACCATGGTGTTGAGACCTGTCGGTCAATGACGGTAGTTACGGGAGGAAACAAAGGCTGTGTCTGGGGCTGCCTCGGTTTGGGGGATTGTGAGCTTGCCTGCACCTTTAACGTGATTACTATGAATGAAAACGGACTTCCTGTCGTCGACGTCAATGGTTGCACGGCCTGTGGCGATTGCGTCGATATTTGCCCCAAACATCTGTTCACAATCATGCCAGTCAGTCAAAAGTTGATTGTGCAGTGCCGTTCCCTGCTTGAGGGAGAAGCAGCCGAACGTTTATGTTCAGTAGCATGCAATGCCTGCGAACGTTGTGCAGCGGATGCGGCCCCCGGTCTGATAGAAATGCGCAACAATCTCCCTGTGATCAATTATGCCAACAATGAACTTGCCCACCCAAAGGCAACAAAACGATGTCCGACCAATGCCATTTGCTGGGTTGAAGGGAATCAGTTTGAATATAGGAAAAGCAGATCCCTTCCTCTTGGAAGAGTTGAAGTTTTTCGCAGTGAGGAAACCGTATGAAATTTGATGATGCCCAGGAAGAAGCCGTTTTTGGACAAAGCACAGAGATCACAGGGTATGAGGCCATCAATCTGCTGGAATCTGCCATCAGTGAAAATTTCCAGACAGGAGGGAATTCCGGAAATAAAGGAAGAAACCTGTTTGGAAGGCGCCCGCTTGATTCTAATGTTTCCAAAGACGATCTGTCATTTACAACAGGTCTTTCAATGACGGGGCTTCGAGCGGCGGTCCTGCTTGATGAATCGGCTGTTGTCGCGAGGCAAAATCAGTTGATTTCCTCGTCAAAACGACATTTAAGCTACATCCTCCATCTTCTTGCATCAGGCACAAAATTGACGTCGTGCCCCGGAGAAAAGGGACACGCTGCTTATCATGCCATTTCAGGAACCGGGTTCTTTCAATTTTTTGCCTCGAATGTTCAGGAAACCCTGGATCTCTGTCTGATTGCCCACAAAATTGCGGAGCAGTCTTTGATTCCGGGAATCAACGCCATGGATTCAGTGACCGCTGAATCGACTCAGAAAGTGCTGATTCCTGAGCAGCAAACAGTGCGAACTTTCCTGGGAGATCCGGATGATCAGATTACTTCTCCAACTCCTGCGCAGGAAATGATTTTTGGAAAAATGCGTCGCCGCATTCCAAACTGGTTTAATTTCGACTACCCGACGCTCAATGGATCTTTGAAAGATGCCCATGCACTGACGCTGGAAATAGCCGCTCAGAAGCCATATTTTTTCGATCATCTTCCCCAACTGAGCACCCAAATCATGGCTGAATTCTCTCAGCTTTTTGGGCGTTCCTATTCCCCGGTTTCCAGTTATCAAATAGAAGACGCTGACTATGTGATCCTCGCCCAGGGAGGATCGAACAAAGCAATCGTCTCTGCAGTTGATGAGTTGCGTGCGGAGGGAAAAATAAAGGCAGGATGTCTCAACCTGACTATGCTTCGTCCCTTTCCAGGCCATTTGCTGGCGCAGCTCCTCGGCGGTAAAAAGGCGGTGACGGTGCTGGAGCAGATCAGCCAACCGCTTTCAGAAGACCCGCCCTTGTTTCGCGAACTTTCTGCTGCCCTTGCAAAATCTTCAGAAAATTCAGCGGCTCATCAGAAGATTTATCCGAATTATCCTTCTGAAACAAGGGGAGTCCGGCTCTATTGTGCATCCTATGGCATTGGAGGATTGCCTTTTACGAAGGAGGAAGGCCTCGCATGCTTTGACAATATGATAAAAGAAGGAAAACGGCGTTTTTTTTCCGGAGTCAAATTTGTACGTTCCTCTTCAAAATACCCGAAGCAAGAGATTCTTTTTCAAACGATCAGACGTGAGTACCCTCATGTCAATGATTTCTCTCTGGAATTGTCATCGGATGAAAAAAATGAGGAGGGCTGGCAGTCCCGCGTTCATGCAGGAGATGATGGAAAATTTCCTCATTTTGAGCTTCCCCTGGCAGTTCGGCATTATCAAGATCAGGGGCCCCCTTATTCCCGTTTGTCTCATTTTTATGACCAAACCGGTCATTTTTATCAAACGGGTCAGGCAACAGGTGAATTGACAGCAGATCCGTTTCAGGCGCTTCCTGTGATTCCTCCTGCCACGGCCAATTGCCGTGATATGTCTCAAGAACGCAGTGAACTTCCCAAATTTCTGTCCCGCAATTGCACCGGCTGCGGACAGTGCTATCTCTATTGCCCTCATTCGGCAATTCCTCCACGTGTTTTGCACATGGAAATGCTCATCAAGTCGGCAGCGGAAATTGCTGCATCACAAGGTGCTAAAATTGCTCAGTTGACTCCTGCCGTAAAAAATCTGGCGAAGTTGGCCAATCGGGTGCTCCAAAACAATCAGGAGGAAATTTCCAAAGTGGCCGATGTTTTGCCTTCTGCCTTTGATGAACTCGCCAAACAAATGAAACTCGAAGGAGATCGTCTGGACGCGCTTCAACTGGAGTTTGATTCTGTGTTGGCAATCGTCAGTGAGCTTCCGGTCTCGGTGACGGAACCTTTTTTTTCTGAACCTGAAAAACAGAAAAAGGGCTCCGGAGAAATTTTTTTCCTTTCAATTGATCCTCAGACATGCACCGGCTGCGGGCTTTGTGCTGCAGTTTGTGAGGAAGATGCACTGGCCATGACACCGCAAACCGCGGATGATGTCTCCCCGCTCAGATCGGTTTTTCATCTTTGGGAATCTCTGCCTGACACTTCTTTTGAGACCATCCGTCGCATGCATAAAAATCCGCAGTATCCGGCGCTTGCGTCTATATTGCTGTGTCGAAATTTCTACATGACGATGGTGGGAGGCAGAGACTCTGAAGACAATTCTGAAAAAACGATGCTGCATCTCATTACGGCGACAGTGGAGTCGATCATGCAGCCGCAAATGCTGGAACAGGTCAAAGAAATTGAAGAACTGATTGAAAAGCTTTCCGCTCAGATCAATGAACGAATGGCGGAAGCGCTTCCAACAGAAGATTTTCAATCGCTTTCAAAAGCAATTTCCACGGTTCAAACACAGAGAATCCCATTTGAACAATTGGTCCAAAAGATGGGAGTGGAAGAAAAGCTGAGGACTATTGAGCTTGAACCTTTAGAGCGATTGACGGAACTGGTCCAATCGCTGCAGGACCTGCGATGGATGATAACGGTGGGACCCAGTGGTGTGGGGCGTGCGAGGTTCGGCATGAGCATGGCGGATTATGCTGCGGAAAACCGGGGTAACAGGTTTCCTGACAACCCCTACTGTTTTCCCCTGATACTCCAATGGCAGGAAGGTTTTTCTGACCATGCCCTGGGACTCTTTCAAGGACAGCTGCGTCACTTTCTGGACAATATCCGTCTGGTACGCCGAGCCCGTCTTGAAGCTTCAAAAGAATACGATCCTGAACTTCATGATGGTCAAATTGCTGATTTGGACTGGGGCGGATTGACTGAGAAAGAGCGGGCCAGTGCCCCACCGATTTTTCTGACGGGCCAATCCAGCTCCATGATGAATAAAGACCTTTCGAATCTCTCATCCTTGCTTTCTTCCGGGTGGCCTGTGAAAATTGTGCTTTTTGATACCGGACCAGGCGAGGGGGCTTCTCCCAAAGCGTATGCGGCTTCTGTATCAAAAGTTGCTCTTCTTGCAATCAGTCATCGCAATGCATTCGTTCTGCAATCATCAATGGCGACTCCAAACCAACTCTATTCAGGGTTGGCTGCGGGCATTGCCAGTCCCAGACCTGCGCTTTTCCATCTGCATGCTCCTTCTGCGGGTAAGGAGGACCCTGCTTTCACTGCCTGGCCTCTGCAATTGAATTTGGCACTGAAATCGAGGACCTTTCCCTCCCTGTGTTTCAATCCGGATGCTCCAGGTGTTTTTGGAACACATCTGGATTTGGCGGGCAATCCAGAGCAGAAAAGTGAGGGATGCAGCCTGGAAATTTCTTATACTGTCGAAGGAAAGGAAGCATCTGAAATTGCGCCGATTACCTTTGCGGATTGGGCCTTGACAAAGGCTTGCTTTCAATCCCATTTCACAGAAGAATCTTCCGCGAACGGCAATTCGCTGCATTTGAACGAATTTCTGCAAATGGAAGAGAAGGACCGAAAAGGAAAAACACCATTTATTGTTAATGTTGATCAGGAAAACAAACTGCAAAAACTATCGCTTTCTCTGGAAATGGCGGATGCAGCAGATTCCGTCCGGAACAACTGGAAGACGCTTCAGGAAATTGGAGGAGTGGTCACTCCGTTTACTGAAAAGGTACGGGCGCAAATTGAGGAAGAATTGGCAGCTGAACATCAAAAAGCAATGGATCAGCTTAAAGCGGAATTTGAATTGAAACTCCAGCAGCAGGAAGACGACTTAATGCGGAATACCAAACAAAAGCTTCGAGAAAAATTATTGGCCTTGACGGGGTACCAAAACCCGGATCAGATGCAGTAAAGCTTTGCTTTTGAAGTTTTTTACGCGTCGCAACTCCAGAATTGATGCAAAGTCGGGTTCCCTTCCGGGAAGTGGTAAGAGCATCTTGGCCAGTATCAAATCAAAACGAATGCTTCCCGGGAGGATCCATTCTCACCTTTGTTGCTGAGAAAAGAAAAAAAGCAGGCACGGGCTTTTTACCGATTCAACCCGAGCACTCTTTTTAATAAAATATTGATCTATTTTATCAGCAGGTTCAACCTGCTTTCTTATATCCGGAAATTTGATGTTATTGACATTAAACCATGAGCAAAACGGGCAGATTACCTTCAAACACGGAATTCACCCTGAGTACTATAAAGAACTGACTCAGCATCTTTCAGTTGAGCGGATGCCTTTTGTCGAAGAATATGTGCTCCCTTTGTCCCAGCACATCGGGGCACCTTCCATTGCCATTGTTCAAAAAAAGCAAAAGGTCGAACGGGGGGAAATGATTGCAAAACCAGGCGGTTTTGTTTCCGTGGCACTTCATGCTCCGGTGAGCGGCACCGTGACTGCCATTGAAGCATCAAGGCATCCGAATGGGCAGCTGCTTCCGGCAATCAGAATAAAAGCGGATCCATTTGCGACACAGCGTTTTGAAGCAAAGACGCCTCCGGTATTGGAGGAGATGGATCAAAAACAATTTGTTGCCCTGGTGCAGTCAGCCGGTCTGGTTGGTTTGGGCGGGGCTGCTTTTCCGTCTCACGTGAAGTTTTCAATTCCAGAAGGAAAACACTGCAAGTTTTTAATTATCAACGGATGTGAATGTGAACCTTTCCTTACCTCAGACCATAGACTGATGCTGGAGCAGGCCCCTCAACTGATCAAGGGAATAAAAATCCTTGCCCGCTTTCTTGGGGTGGAAAAAACATTTGTTGGCATTGAAGTCAACAAAGCTGATGCTATCGCGGGACTTCAGTCATTGATTCAAAAAGAAAAGACCGTCATGGAAGTGGTTCCCTTGCAGGTCAAATACCCTCAAGGGGCAGAAAAGATGCTGATCACTGCTATTCTCAAGAAAGAAGTCCCATCCGGAAAACTGCCTCTGGATGTTGAAACCGTTGTTGCCAATGTAGGCACCGCCGTGGCACTTGCCGACTATTTTACCAGATCTCAACCGTTGATTGAACGCATTGTCACCGTTACCGGACCTGGCATCAATCGGCCGGCAAACCTGATGGTGCCCATCGGCACCCCGCTCCATGAAGTGATTGAGACCTGCGGCGGTTTAAAACCGGAAACGACACGCATTCTCCTGGGAGGCCCCATGATGGGGGTCGCACAAAAAAATCTGGAAGTGCCTGTTTTGAAGGGGACCTCCGGGGTGCTGGCCTTAACCGGCCAGGAAGCACGGGAGATCAGCACCTACAAGTGCGTTCGCTGCGGACGATGCCTGCAGGCCTGTCCCACGTCGTTGAATCCTTCTCTTCTTGGGCTTTTAACGAGAAAAGGCCTCTACGAAGAAATGAAAGATGAACATCTGATGGATTGTATAGAATGTGCCTGCTGCTCTTTTGTCTGCCCCTCAGGAATTCCGCTGGTTCAGGGATTTCGGGTGGCCAAAGCAATCCTCCGAGAAAGAGAGGCGGCCGCGTGAGCATGGGAAAACTCAAAATTGTATTGTCGACCTCCCCCTTCATTCATCAGGAAGAAGACACCCCCTGGCTGATGTTTCAGGTGGTTTTTGCCCTCATTCCGGTGATGCTGGCTTCGTTCTATTTTTTTGGCCTCAGTGCCCTGCTGATTTGTGCAACTGCCATTTTTGCCTGCCTTTTGACAGAATGGCTTTTTGACAGAACAGAGTCCAAAGGCGCTTCGCTCAAAGAAGGCAGCGCGTTGATCACGGGGATTTTGCTGGCACTGACTCTCCCTCCCGGTTTCCCTTTGTGGATGGTTTTTTTGGGCGGTGTGGTTTCTATTGCTCTGGGAAAACTGATGTGGGGAGGATTGGGGCAAAATGTATTCAATCCCGCCTTGCTCGGACGCGCTTTTCTGCAGGCGGCATTTCCTACCGCAATCACCACCTGGTCAGCTCCTGACGGGCAGTATTTAATGCCCCGCGGTACTAATTTCGCAATGCCTTTCATGCAGGGAGAATCACTGGATACCATCACAACGGCAACCCCTCTGGCATTGATGAAATTTGAGCATCAGGCGACAGAAATACGAAATTTGTTGTTTGGCAACATAGGAGGTTCCTTAGGAGAAACTTGCGGGATTGTGATCATCCTTGCCGGAATCTATTTGGCATACAGGAAAGTCATTGTGTGGCAAATCCCGGTTTCGATTTTTTTAACAGTTACTGTCATTTCTGGAGTCCTCTATCTCATCAACCCTCAAATTTATCCCTCACCCCTGTTCATGATGTTGTCAGGCGGTCTGCTTCTGGGATCTGTTTTTATGGCCACAGATCTGGTGACTTCTCCTGTAACAATAAAAGGGTGCTGGTTGTTCGGTGCCGGTATTGGAATGCTGGTTGTGCTGATACGTGTCTTCGGCGGACTTCCGGAAGGTGTGATGTATGCCATTCTTCTGATGAATGCCGTTACTCCCTTGATCAATCGTGTTACCCAGCAAAAAGTCTATGGAACTTGAAGCCATCCCACAAGAATCTCATCCAAGTTCGTTCCGATTGATTGCGACCCTGGGAATTGCCGGTCTTTTTTCGGGTTTGGTGCTCGTCGGCGTGTATCTTTCGACCTTACCGATTATTGAGGCAAACAAAGCAAAAGCTCTAAAGGAGGCTGTGTTTCATGTAGTTCCCGGGTGCCAATCATTTCAAACCCTGCTATTTGTGAACGGTAAGCTGCTTTTGGAAAAAGCAGAAAATTCTGAAAATAAGGAAAAGCAATCCGGTGAGGTTGAAAAAATCTTTGCCTGTTATGATCAGGAAAAAGTACTGCAGGGCTTTGCAATTCCGGGAAGTGAACCGGGTTTTCAAGATCTCATTCAAGGCATATTCGGATACCAGGCGGAAAAAAAGATTATCATCGGGTTCGAGGTGTTGGAAAGCAGGGAAACCCCTGGACTTGGCGACAAAATAATTAAGGATAAAAATTTTATTGCAAATTTTACAGCACTGTCGGTTGTTCCGGAACTTGTCCCTGTCAAACCCGGAAGCAAGCAGAAGAAAAATCAGGTGGAGACCATCACGGGAGCAACAATTTCTTCAAAAGCTGTTGTGCGCCTTTTGCAGAATTCCATAAATCGTTGGCGACCTGCCATTGAAGAATGGGCCAAGGCGGCAAATTAGTTACTTTTTGATTTGTTGTCCATCCAGGACTTGGAAGTGAATCGAAAAATGAGATGCCCTCAGCGAGGGGGTTGCTGAGGATACGAGGTGCAGCGGAGATTTTCGAGATTCCTGAAGGCAATGCCGCGATGAATTGGAACGAAATTTTTAATATTCACATAACAGGAAATTTTGACAATGGAAGAATCAAAAGAAGCCAGTCGATACTATGAAGAGTTTGTCAAAGGAATATGGAAAGAAAATCCTGTTTTTATTGCAGTTTTGGGATTGTGTCCTGCTTTGGCGGTGACCAATACGGCAATCAATAGTTTGGCTATGGCCACGGCAACCCTGTTTGTCCTGGTTTCTTCGAGTATTCTGGTTTCAACATTTCGAAGAATAATTCCAAAAGAGGTGCGGATCACGACCTTCGTGATCATCATTGCAACTTTTGTGACGGTTGCTGATTTCACGCTTCAGGCATTTGTGCCAAAAATTCACAAGGACTTGGGTGCTTTCATCGCGTTGATTGTGGTCAACTGCCTTATTTTGGGGCGCCAGGAAGCGTTTTCTTCCAAAAATGGTGTGAGGCTGGCCATTGCCGATGCGGCTGGAATGGGACTCGGTTTCGGTTTCGCACTGTTCTGCCTTGGTGTGATCCGCGAAATTCTGGGGAACGGCTCGCTCTTTGACATCCCTCTTTTTGGACCGAACTATGAACCTTGGGTCATAATGATTCTTCCTCCAGGCGGATTTTTAACATTGGGTTTTCTTTTGCTCTTTTTCAACTGGTTGAAAGCCTACCGTCTGCAGAAAAAGGAAAAACAGGAAAAAGTAACACCATTGCACCCCCTTTCTATACAATAGGCAACTCCTATGGAAAATTTTCTCTGGATCTTTATTTCTGCCATGGTGATCAATAATTTTACCCTCTCGTATTTCCTGGGATTGTGTCCCTTTTTTGGTGTGTCCAGCAAGATCGAAACGGCGTTTCGGATGGGGATGGCAAATATTTTTGTTTTGGTAATCACCGCAGTTTGCGGCTGGACGCTGAACACATTTATTCTACCTTATGCCCCTTATCTGCGTTTAATCAGTTTCATAATTGTTATTGCCAGTACGGTGCAGTTTGTGGAAATTGTCATTAAAAAATTGAGCCCTGCCCTGTTCAAAGCGCTCGGAATTTTTCTTCCTTTGATTACCACGAATTGCGCAATATTGGGGCTGGCACTTTTTGCAACCAATAAGGGATACGGACTCCTGGAAGGGATCGTTTATGCGCTCGGTGCAGGGGCTGGTTTGACTCTGGCTCTGGTGATCATGGCGGGCATTCGTGAAGAAACAAGATTGATGGATATTCCGGAAGTGATCAAGGGAACTGCTTTCAATATGATTGTTGCCGGGATTTTATCCATGGCGTTTATGGGTTTTGCCGGTCTCTTCAGCACGAGCTGAAACTCATTCAATTCCAACCGGAATTGGCGCCATTCTTACACAAAAACAATCTTGATCTTAGTTTGAAGTAAAGAAGATTATGAGTAGGATTAAGATTATGAGTAAGATTTTCGTTTTAAATTGATTGCTGAATTTGAGTTATGGAGTATTTTCCGCATTTTGCAGCAGTTTTAGGAGTGAGCCTGCTTTGTGCTGCCTGGGGAGTTATGCAGTATTTTGCCAGATTCATGAAAACAAAAAATCACTTTGATCATGAAGGAGAGGGTTGCGGAAATTGTGCGAAATATCTTGAAGGCCTCTGTCAATCGGGCTGCAGGGAAGAAAGCACCAACGGAGCTTGATCAGGTGTTCTATTACTAAGTTTTTTAAGGTCATGCTTCGCAAAGGTGACCCAAAATTTGAAATACCAGGAGAGTTAAAATGAGACCAGATACCATAGACCGTCGGACATTGATAAAAAAAGGAGGTGCCTTGCTCCTGGTCTGCTCAGGGCTTGGACTGGGGCCTTATCTGGCAAGAAACCGTGAGATTTTCAAGAAATCAGTGGTATTGATGGGCACTGTTGCAGAAATCCAGGTAGTCCATGATGATGCCAAACAAGCTTACGAGATCATTGACCGGGCATTTGCAGAAATCAAAAGAATTGAAACAGTAATGAGCCGCTTTAATAAAAATAGCGACATCGGTCGCGCCAACAGATTGGCTTTTGAAGATGCAGTCCCGGTCTCTCCTGAAACCGCAGAAATTCTGCAACATGCCTTTCGATGGTCTCGTGTCACAGGCGGCGCGTTTGATCCTGCCATTGGGAAACTGTCAGAAATCTGGGATATTAAAAACCGCTCAAAACCGCCTCAGGAAAATCAAATTGTCCATTTGGCGAACCGCTTTTTTTATCAACACGTTCACCTGACTGGAGACTCAGCAGCTCCCCGTTTGAAATTCACACATCCTGACGTGCAACTTGATTTAGGAGGGGTAGCCAAAGGGTACGCCGCCGACCAGGCAATTAAAGTATTGACAGAGGCCGGCCTTGATCAGGGTTTGGTTAATCTCGGAGGGGATGTGGCTGCCCTGGGTGGAAAAATGCAGAATCCGGGATGGAAAATCGGCATCAGGGATCCCGGGAAACCGGGAACAATTGCAGAAGTCCTGGAATTGCGGAATCAGGCGGTTGCCACTTCCGGCAACTATGAACAATATTTTATTGCTGAGTCTTCCCTCTACCATCATCTGATCGACCCTTCCCTCGCCCGGCCTGGGAGAACCAGTTTTCACAGCCTTAGCATAATCGGTCCGAATAGTTGTGATACCGACGCCCTGGCAACCGGGCTGTTCTTTTTTCAACAGAACAAGACAAATCAAATTCTGGCAAGCAACACTGAAGGTTTCCGTGCAATACGTATGGGGTAGAAAGAATAACGATGGCAAATATTTTCTATAATGCTGATGAAATTTTTGAAATGGCGATTGAGATCGAGAAAAACGGAGAAAAATTCTATGCTCAGGCTGCTGAACTCGTGGAGGATCTTCGGGTGAAGAAAGTACTGCAGCGGCTTCGGGCGATGGAAGCGGAGCATCAGGGAGTTTTCAGAACCATCTATCTGGAGATGAAGCAACAGCTGGACGATCCGTTTGTTTTTGATCCAGAAGGACAGCAGGCTTTGTACCTTAAAGCGATGGCGGATTCGCACATCTTTCGTGCAGATCAAGAGATCAGCGAGATCCTCGGGCAAAAATCAAGTACTGAAGAAATCCTGGATTTAGCAATTCGTTTTGAAAAAGACTCCATCGCCTTGTTTTTGAGTATGCAGGAAATAGTTCCTGATGAACTGGGAAAAGACCGAATTTCCAAATTAATTCAGGAAGAGCAGACTCATATTCTGTTTATCACAGAGCATATTGCTCCAATCTCAGAGGTCAGCTAAGCCGGCTGATCGAGAAGCACTTTTAATAATGTCAAATTAGAAATGTGCTTCTCCTCCTCCGTTTTAAATTATAAAATCAGCTTTTCAAATTGACCTCTGGTCTTCCTGCCCCGGGTACCTCCGCCATTTCAATCGCACTCCAATTGTTCTCTTCTCAAATTCTCCTTTGTGCCTCTTAAAAATATTTGGGAACTTTTAGCAATCATTGGTTACCAATAGTAAAAATCAGTATAAGCACCAATTCGAATCGGTGCCGATTGTCGTAATCGTCTGAATTATAACGATTTAAATTAAAAATATTCTAGTGAATTTTTTAGTATTGACAATCACATAATCTATGGTATTTTTTATTCAACACGTTGTTAGCACTCTTATTTAATGAGTGCTAACAAATAATTAAATTAAATTTATGCTGACAAAAATTGAATCCCGGAATTAGAAGTTGGATTTTGGTGATTGGAGATTAGATAGAGTCGGCAGTTTTAAAAAAGAGGAAAACATGAAAATTAGATGGACAATCGGCGTGATCTTCAGTGCTCTGTTTTTATTGGCAGGAACTATTTGGGCAGACAATCATAATCCTGCTTTAGAGGATTTGATCAAACAGTCGAAGGCCCGTGCCGATGTGGCAGAAAAAGCGCAAAAAGCGGTGGTTCATATAAGAGTTGAAAAGATGGTGCAGAATCCTCATCAGAATCTTCAGTTCAACAATCCCTACGATCTTTTCAATCACGAATTTTTTGATCGCTATTACCCCGAATTGAGGCAAAAGCGGCAGCAGCCTCCGCAGCAGCGTCAATTCAAACAGGAAGGTTTGGGATCTGGCGCGATCATTGATGAGAAGGGTCACATTCTCACCAACAATCACGTAGTCGGCGGTGCAGATAAAATCACTGTCAATTTAACCGATGGGCGTGAATTTGATGCCAAATTGGTGGGCACAGACCCTCAATCTGATATTGCCGTGATCAAAATTGAAGGAGATGCCCTGCCTCAGCTTCCGTTGGGAAATTCCGACGAGGTTCGGGTGGGCGAATCAGTGATTGCAATCGGTAATCCCTTCGGTCTTTCATATACGATTACCATGGGTATCGTCAGTGCGAAAGGAAGGTCGCGTGTTGGGATTGCTGATTACGAAGACTTCATCCAGACAGATGCCGCTATCAATCCTGGCAACAGCGGGGGGCCTTTGATCAATCTCAACGGAGAAATCATCGGAGTGAATACGGCAATTTTCAGCCGCAGCGGTGGTTATCAGGGAATCGGATTTGCCGTCCCGGTCAATATGGCAAAGCAAATTGCCGAAGAATTGATCGGCGAAGGGAGCGTTTCAAGAGGGTGGCTAGGGGTCGGTATTCAGGATTTGACGCCCGAATTGGCAAAACGTTTTGGTCAAGAAAAAATTCAGGGTTCGCTGATTACTGCGGTGATGCCCGATTCTCCTGCAGATAAAAGTGGAATCCTTGCAGGGGACGTGGTGCTGCGTTTCAACGGAAAGCAAATTCAGGGCAGTGATCATCTGCGCAACGAGACAGGCCTTGCCCGACCGGGAAGCAAAGTTAAAGTCGAACTCATCCGTAAAGGCAAAACGGAAGTAGTTACCGTCACTTTGGGCGAGAGGCCCAAACAAGGGCAGATTGCAAGTACGGTAAATCCTGCCGAAGACCTGGGGATGACCGTTCAGGAGCTCAGTGCTGATATTGCAAAGCGACTTGGATATGATCAGACATCCGGTGTCGTTATTGCCAACGTTGCTGCAGACTCGCCGGCTGCTGCTGCAGGCTTGAGGTCAGGGATGCTGATTTTGGAAGTCAATCAGGAAAACGTGGAAGGTGTTCAATCGTTTTATAATGCGATTAAAAACGCCGATCTGAAAGCAGGAGTTTTGCTTTTGGTGCAATGGCAGAACGGAAGCCGCTATATCATTTTGAAATCGTAAATTTATTGGTATTTAACATTTTAAACACAACCTTACATAAACTGGAGGAATCATGGATTCGAATATACGCAAACCCATCAGTCGTGAAGAAATTCGAAAAGCGATGGAAAATTACTTGAAAGAAGGAGGAAAAATAAAAGTTCTTCCGCCAGAGCAGCATTTCTCACATTCAGTAATCGGCGGATCCCATTTAGGGTATTATGAAGATATAGAGACTTTTGTTTTTAGCGACTGAGCCCCGCATGGAATGGTTTCGCCCTTCAGTTAATGAGGAAATAGAAAATTTGCTAGAAGCAAGAAGTTTTTCGCAAAAGAAATGTCTTTATTAAATCCGGTTACTTTGCCGTTTGGCGGCAGGTAATCTTTTATGAGAGTCATTTGAATGTTTGACTCTAAATCCCTAACCCTAGGAGGTCATTATGTTTGGATCATTCTCAACAACGTTGGATACCTTGCTTGCTTTGCAGGATGCGATGGACCGATCGATGAAATCAGATTATTATGATATGAATACATCTGGAAGAGGGGTTTTCCCAACGATCAATTTGTTTGAACAAGAGGACAATCTGATGCTGGTGGCAGAGCTGCCGGGCATTCAAAAAGAAGACTTGAAACTGGAGGTAAAAAACAATCTTCTGCGCCTGGCCGGAGAACGAAAGATTGAATATGGCAAAGATCTCAGCATTCATCGAAGAGAACGTCGATCTTCTAACTTTGACCGTTCTTTCAAACTTCCGTTTGCTGTGGAATCGGACAAAATCAAAGCAGAGTACAAAAATGGACTGCTGGCGGTAACGTTGCCACGCGCGGAAGCTGATAAACCAAGGAAGATCAGCATCAGTTAACCCTAGTGGTCGACCGAGTACATTCTAATTCATATTTCTTAAGGAGGATATTATGAAAGCTGAAACAAAAGAAATGGCCAAATCCAAAGAGCAAGATCTTCAAAAGCAGGAAGTTAAGGATGAAAAAACGGTAGCAGGTCGGTTTTATCAGCCGCTCACGGATATCGTAGAATCCAACAATGCGCTTATTGTGACGATGGACATGCCGGGAGTGGCCAAAGAAAATGTAAATGTCAAAGTCGAAAAGAACGTCCTGGAAGTGGAAGGGCAGATTGATTCATCTCCCTACCTCGACACAAAACCGATCTATACGGAATACAACGTCGGCCATTATACACGACGTTTCACGGTTTCCAGTGAAATTGACACCGAGAAGATTGAAGCCAGTTTGGATGATGGGGTTTTGCATCTGACCCTGCCAAAGAAACCGGAGGCAGAACCCAGAAGAATCAGCGTCAGCTAACGCTGGAAATTTGAAGACTTGTCACAATGTAGGGAAGGTTGCAAATCATTCAGAATTTTGCAGCTTTCCCGTTTTCAAGCAATGGAAGAAGCAATGGATAAGAAAACGTATTTTCGTCTGCAAATGATCAACTTCACTCAGTCATTTTTTCTCTTGGCAGGGATGGCAATAATTCTGGGATTGATTGGTTGGATGATTGCTGGAAAAGAAGGCTTGTTATGGAGCGTGGGGTTGGGGGCAGTCACTTTGCTTATAGCCCCCTGTGCTTCTTCTGAATTAATGATGAAAGTCCATAAGGCAAGATTGCTCAGTGTTGCGGATGCTCCAGGACTTTACAAAGTGCTTGCCTATTTGGCCTCTCAGGCAAGAATTCCGAAAATCCCCCGTTTATATTA
>JADGAV010000080.1 GCA_015231825.1 SAR324 cluster bacterium | reverse complement strand
AATATCATCAAATCAAAGGAGCATCAAGAGAATCTCAATTGAACTCTACAAAAAAAGAAAATCCAATCAATTGAGAAGCCTTTTTAGATCATCATTGATCAGTTTGGCCCAGAGTTTATGTCCTTCTGGATTGAGATGCCCGCCATCGTAGAAAATTATCTCTGACTGAGACGGATCAATTTTAAGCGGTTTCAATCGGTCGATCAAATACTCCACATCCACCTGATGTTTTTTCAAGAGCTTCAAAATCTTTGCATCCTTGCTCTTGTTGTGGAAAAGATGCCGTGCATCTGCAGCGATATAAATTTTGTGAATGTACCCTTTCGATTTGATAAATTCATCCATCTCTTTGAGGCGCATCACTGATTTTTCAAGAAATTTTTCCAGGACCTCCGGATAGACGGAAATTCCATCCGGTCCGCGATACCGACTCCAACTGAGGAGCGTGATATAATGAAAAAATATTTCTTCTAAAGCCCATCTGGGTTTTCGAGACCAAAATGGCAATCCCAGAAGTCGTCCCCGATCTCGATAAAAATCTCCTTCAATCAGCATCGTAATATAAATCTTTGCAGGTAAAAATTCGGCTTCCACGACCAATCCATGAATATTTTCAACCCCCCACCCATTGACACCGGCATTTCCAGCCATATATCCCTCTATTCCTTCGAGAGCAAGATGAGAAAACAACTGATCATTGGCGATATAGGACCCTCCATAGGTAATAGAATCCCCCAAAAACAGTATTTTATCCTCGACATTCTCATCCCAATTCTCATTTGCCCGCAATCCCAAGTTGTTGAATTTCAACTTTGCTCCATAGAATCGAGTCACTTCCTGATTGGGCAACGGCCGATAACCATAAAAAGGGTTGGTCTGATAAATAACTGGATTTCCCAATCCCATAATTTTTTGTAAACTGTATTCAATTCCTACCAATAGTAAGATCAACGTCGCCCCGAAAAGGAACACTGCAGCGGTTTTTGGATATTTTTGAAACCAGTTTACTCGAGAATTTTCCATCAATCTTACTTTGTCACCAACCTACGATAGGCCGTAATCGCGCGCTGCCCATAGTTTTTCCAGTTCAGGCTTGATGAACGAAGATCCAGGGCTGCTTCCTGTTTCAATTTCAGGAGATGGGAATCTTGTGCCAAAAACTTCAGAGAAGCTGCCAATGCACCACAATTTCGAATTGGAATCAAATAGCCGGCAGGAAAATCTTGGATATCCTTCCCTACCAAAACAGGTTCCTTTTTCGACATTTTCAACAAATCTTCACCTCCTGTATTGGGCGTACATATCAGGGGTAAACCACAAGCCAATGCTTGAACCTGCACCATCGCCAGTCCTTCTTCGATGCTGGGCATGACGAAAACGCGACTATTCCGGTAATAGTTCACTAAATCTTTCTGCGGAATGTGACCGAGCATTTTCACCCTTCCATCTCCCTCTTTTAACAAAAATGGCGTTTCTTTCGTCGCCCCTCCTACGAGCAGGAGTTCGCTGTTGGGAATATCGGCTTGTAAAAAACCTCTGACAAGATAGCCAATTCCTTTCCTGACACTCAATGATCCTACATAGAGTACTCGGAAAATATCGTCGGTCCCTGATCCAGGAGAAAAGTTTTTCAAATCTGTCCCGAAAGGGTTATGAATCAAGCGGTCTTCCGGAAACTTCTCCTTCAGAAAACTCCGTTTGACAAACAAACTGGGAACCGCAACTCGATCTGCCAAGTCATATTCCCTCAATTCCTGCTCCACCACATTGGGATGGGTTGCAGACCAGTGTAATCCCAGGTTCCGATATTCCTCCTCTAACAGCTGGCACTGCACCTTCATATGCGCAGAGCCGCGCTCCAAAACAAATGGCACCCCATGTTTTTTAGCCCAATGGAGAGATGGTTCCGAAAAACCAGACCAGCCATGAACCAGCGTACTCCCCTCCAGGTGGCGGGCTGCTGCTGCAGCAAACAATTGATGGAGAAAGGCTTGGGATCGCGTCGACAAAGCCTCTCCGCCCACTTTGCTGATAACCTTTTCCAGAAGAAGTTTTAGAGGCAGACTTATGACTTTGTCATCAGAAATTCCCCAATGACGAGTTTTGAATTTTGGATAAGGGGTGATCAGCCGATGCAAGACTCCTTCAGCCTGAAGTTCACGCGCCAAGTCAAAGGCATGCCACCGTCCGCCAACAACAATTGATACTTTCATTTAAAGCGGTTTCTGTCCAACAACGATTAGTGAGCCTGCAAAGTGCTCCTTGATAGCGTTTGAGATAGGAAGGTACGGAAGACTTAGATTTCCTACGGCGAAAAAAAGCGGATGCAGTACTTTAGAAATTAGTGGAAAAGGATGAGCAGAGAGAAATGAAAAATAGTTGTGAGGGATCGTAGAAATCGAAGTCAGATTAATCTGATTGAATTCTTCATGATGGAAGGAACAACTGTAATCGATTTCAGGAATGTTGTACCCACCCAATCTTTGATTTCGCATCATTTCCCTCATAAAATGCTGGCCGCAGGGTACCACAGAAACAATCCATCCTCCAGGCAGCGTTAAATCATACAAGATTTGCCAAATCTTCAGTCGATCCGATGATTCCAAAAAATGCTCTATCACTCCAAAGTGAAAACTCATTTGATAGATTTCAGAACCAGAATATTCAAAAACATCGGCAACCTCCAAACTCGCTTTAATAGTCTGAAATGTGTTGATTTCATGCAAATAATTCTGTGCTTTCTCTGCGACGGTATCTGAAACATCAATCCCATGAACTTCAAATCCATTGAGAGCTAATTTTGCTAGATGAATTCCACCGCCGCACCCTAGTTCAAACAAACGGGCTGGAGGTTCAATTTCTGTCAATTTTATAATTTTCTTCCACACTCTTCCTAATTTCTTGTGCTGACCAATCTCATTTTCAGAAAAACAGTGATGCTCATATCCCCCTTGCTCCAGTTCC
>JADGAV010000005.1:33207-235456 GCA_015231825.1 SAR324 cluster bacterium | reverse complement strand
GCGCTTAAAAACGCTGCAAGCAGCGGGGTATTAAACCCTATGCTTCGCAATAAAATCTGAATTTTTTTATCCAGCGGGCTGGCCTTCCCGGAGCAACTGGACCACCTTCTCCAGAATCTTGTCAGCACGTTCGTTCAATTCGTCTTCGGTCAGATTTGCAATGGGATGCGGCATTTCGAGAAAACGATAATTGGGAACTCCCCAATCTTTTGCCATTTCCTTCCCAGTCTCACGAAAAGGTTCTGTAACAATAGAAACAGCAGGGATGCCTGCTTTTTCCAGCAAAATTCCGTCGAGCACACTGCCCGAGCTGCAGGAACCTCAATCCCCAATTCCGGCGATTACAAAATCAGCCTTTTTTTTAAACTCCTGCACGTCAGACTCCTCAACATGGTGTGCCGCCGATTTCTTTCTGCTCATTTGAACTGTTTTCACGCCATATTGCTGTTCCATCCGTTGTGCAATTTTAACCAGCAGCGTGTCTGAATTGAATTTCGTATTGTCCACCAACCCGACCTTCAAGTTTTTGAGTTTCTGTGGTCTTGGGGCATAGGTGATGGTTTCATGTTCTGCAGAATTGCCCGTCGGGTCAAATAAATCAGCACACATAAAAAATCTCCATTGAAAATGTGTTCCGGGAAAAAGGATTCAGTTTTTTGCCTTTGCCTAAAAATGATGTTGAAAGCATTGAGTAACCGGTTCACCAGACTATTGCGAAAGCTCGATCATCGTCGTCACGGATTGGGTACCATTTTTTGTGCCCCATCCTGGTAAGCATGCAGAAAAGCTGCCCACTTTGCCTCCTGCAGAGACCAGAATCAAGTCCCTTGCATCGAGCACCGCATGGCGCAGCTTCGATTCATCTCCCGGTTCGATTGCGCCCGGCAGACGCCCAGCTTTTTTTAATTCTGCCAGCGTACGCGTGGCATGGGCAAAAACGAATTCCCGAACTTTCGCTTTGCTCCATTCACATTTTTTCATAATCTGCATATGTTCTCCGGCAATAACAAGCACAACCTGCTGCTGACCTACAATGTTTTTTGAACCTAGATTCGCAATCGCATCAGCCATACTAATCAGCAGAGGTTCGGGATTATTTGAAAGCTGATTATAGACCTGAATCGCGGACTCGGCAGCAAAAACAGTAGTTGTGCTCGTTTCCTTGGCAAATCCACGTTCCACGTGCAGTGCTTCCCACGCAGAATCTCGTTCATTTTCTGCAAAACAAAAAGAAATTTTTCCTGGACTTCCCAGGGTTGATCGATCCAGTATCCCGGGCCGCGTATTGATAGTGTTCATCATCAAAAGGCGGATCGCCCTTCCGATCGTCATGTTGGCACGACAACCGGGGCCAAAAACATTGTCTTTTGAATTGATTTTTAATTTTTGAGCGACTGGACCATTGACAATCACAACAATCGATGCCCCTCCTGTACTGGTCGCCGGGCCATGGTAGCCGAATTTTTCATGAGACAATCCTTTTACTGCAGAAATCACAACAGGCAGATATTCCGGGAGGCAGCCTGCCATGACAGCATTGATCGCGATTTTCTCAGCAGTGATTTTGGTGTTTCGCAGGCTGATCTCTGCGACTACATCACCCCCATTGAGCCCTGCTGCTGCCAGCATCTGCTTGATGGCATTCTCGTTTGGGGGGACTACCGGCAAGCCATCGGTCCATCCTTTTTGATAGTATTGTTCAATCAGCTCAATGGCTTCCATGGACTTGTCCCGAAGTTGCTATTTTGTTTCCTGGTGAATCTTGTAATATCAGAATTCCGCATTCTGCGGTATATTTACAAACCTGCTTCTTACATAGCACAGCAATGAACATTTTCAATAATAAATTAATGTTTCGCATTGCAATATCTGCCCGGCAAAAAGACACTGTGCACTTTCTCTCATTTCTTCTTTTCAGAGCCAATCCAACCGTGTTATCTTAACAAAGCAGTCAGAAATTGAAATCGACTGACTGAAATTTAAGAATTCTTTCGTTTAAAATAAGAACCCCTAAAAGAGAAAACGTCATGAAAGCGATGGTGCTGAACGCTCCCCGAGAAATCTCATACGAAGAGATCAAACGATCAGAAACGGCTGCTGATGAAACTTTGATCCGGATTACTCACACCGGAATCTGCGGAACAGACCTGAAAATTTTTCAGGGAGGCATTCCTGCAAAATATCCGCTCGTAATGGGTCATGAATCCATTGGTGAAGTGTTTCAGGAAAACAGAGAAATTCCGTCAGGTTCGCGCGTGATAATCGATCCAGTCACTTTTTGTGGTGCCTGTTATCATTGCCGGGCCGGGCAAACCCATCTCTGTCCGAAAGGATTATTGATCGGACGGGATCGAAACGGTGGATTTGCAGAATTCCTCTCGGTCCCTTCAGGAAATATTCATCTTTTGCCAGAAAAAGTTGAAAACAGGGAAGCTCCGTTGATCCAACCCTTGACCACTTGCCTGCATGCCCAGCGACGTGCCCGAATCTTTCCTGGAGAATCTGTGATCGTACTCGGACTTGGCGTAACCGGATTATTTCACATTCAGTTGGCTAAGGCCCATGGTGCTTATCCCGTCATTGGTATCACTCGCAGCAAATGGAAACGGGAATTGGCAGAAAAATTGGGAGCTGATCTGACCCTGGAACCCAATGAAAGTGCTTTGAAAGCAGTCCTGGATGCCACCGAAGGGAGAGGTGCGGATTTAGTGATTGAATCTGTCGGTCAACTCCCGGTGCTTGCTGACGCCATCAGTTACACACGTTTGGGCGGGAAGCTGCTCCCGTTCGGGATCTATACAGAAAAAAATGCTAGGTTGCCGTTCTACGAACTTTATTTTAAGGAACTCGCTGTTATCAATGCGCGGGCTGCCAAACCTGAAGACTATCCAGCTTGTATTGATCTTGTGGAACGGGGGGTGGTCAAATTGCAGCCATTGATCAGCCATACGCTCAATCTCTCCCAAATGGGAGAAGCCCTGGAAATGCTGAACAGTAATATGCCGGACCGAATGAAGATCATTTTCGATCATGTAACGGACTAAATCAGTCTTGTCCGTGCGTTTAATTTCACCGATAAGAATTCGCTTTTCAGAAAAATACATTGCAACTTTTGACAATTATTAGAATAATTCGGGGTTATTTTTTAATTTTGTACCAGCCTTTCGATACGTTTAGAAAAGCTAGTATAATCAATTGCTTATCCGTAGAGCAAATGATGCTCAACAAGGAACGGATAGTTCACGATGGGCGATGCTCATTGCACCAGTGCCTGTGCCCGCGCCTTAAATTGAAAGAAAATTTTTCATTTAAACCGTATGGACAGGCTTTATACTAATCTTTGAGGAGGTTATATGAAAAGATTGTTTAGCATAGTATTACTTGCAGCATTTACAATGATCAGTGGGGCTGCAGGTGTCTTTGCGAAAACTTATGTTTTTTGCTCTGAAGGAAGTCCGGAAGGATTCAGCCCTGCGTTTTATACTGCAGGAACCACGTTTGATGCCAGTTCAAGAACCATGTTTAACCGATTGGTTGAATTTGAAAGAGGGTCAACAAAAATTGTACCTGCATTAGCAGAAAGTTGGGATGTGTCTTCGGATAGTTTGAGCTACACTTTTCATTTAAGAAAAGGGGTCAAATTCCACACAACTAAAAATTTCACACCGTCCCGGGATTTTAATGCAGACGATGTTGTTTTCAGCATGGGACGTCAGCATGACAAGAATCATCCTTTCCATAAAGTGGCTGGTGGTTTGGCCTATGAGTATTTTAATGGAATGGATATGGGAACCATCATCAAGTCTATCAGCAAAGTTGATGATTATACGGTTCGCTTTACACTGAGCAAACCAGAAGCCCCCTTTATTGCCAATATGGCAATGGATTTTGCATCCATCAGTTCTGCTGAATATGCAGACAAAATGAAAGCTGCCGGAACGCCGGAAAAAGTAGACTTGGAACCCGTTGCGACAGGTCCTTTTCAATTGGTTCAGTATCAAAAAGATGCTGTCATCCGTTACAAAGCCCATCCGGACTACTGGGCAGGAAAAGCGAAAATTGACACTTTGGTTTTTTCCATCACCCCGGATAGCTCCGTTCGCTTTGCTAAATTGAAAGCTGGGGAATGTCACAGTATGCCTTATCCCAATCCTGCCGATTTGGACCTGATGCGCAATGATCCGAATATCACATTGATGTCCAAAGAAGGACTGAATGTTGGTTACCTGGCCTATAATACGACAAAAAAACCATTTGATGACCGTCGAGTGAGAAAAGCATTGAACATGGCAATGGACAAGCAGGCGATTATCAACTCAATCTTCCAGAATGCTGGTAAAGTGGCTAAAAACCCGATTCCTCCGACAATCTGGTCCTATAATGATGCAATTCAAGATGATGAGCATGATATAGATGCAGCGAAAAAACTCTTGGCAGATGCTGGATTTCCCAACGGATTTGAAACTGATATTTGGGCGATGCCGGTTCAAAGACCTTACAATCCCAATGCCAAAAGAATGGCGGAAATCATTCAGGCGGATTGGGCCAAAGTGGGTGTCAAAGCAAAAATTGTTTCTTTTGAATGGGGAGAATACCTGAAGCGATCCCGAAAAGGAGATCACCAGACAGTTCTTCTCGGATGGACCGGAGACAATGGTGATCCTGATAACTTTCTCTATGTTCTGCTCGGCTGTGCTGCAGCAGACAATGGAACAAACCGGGCACGCTGGTGCAACAAAGAATTTGATGATTTGCTTTTAAAAGCGAAAGAAACCAGTGATGTGGCCGCAAGAACCAAACTGTATGAGCAGGCACAGGTAGTCTTCAAAAGAGAAGCACCCTGGGCAACCATTGCACATTCAGTAGTGAATGAACCTGTTCGAAAAGAAGTGGTTGATTATCGAATTGATCCCTTTGGCGGGCATGTTTTTTATGGTGTTGACCTAAAATAGTCACCTCCCGCAGCAAAAAGGATGAAAGTTTTTTGCTTTCATCCTTTTTTTATGCCGTCGTCTCTAAAAAAGTACTGCCTTTTCTGAAATTCTTTCGTACAAAGAACAATCAATACTGACCGGCTTCGATTCCGGTCAATAAAGCAGTCACTCATTTCAGTCCAAAGCGAACGATGCTTATTTTTCTCCTGAAACGAGTTGGAGTGGTCATTCCCACCTTTTTTGGTGTGACCATCCTGACTTTTTTCCTGATCCACATCATTCCTGGTGATCCCATCCTGATCCGCACCGGGGAGCGTGGACTCAGTGATGAGCGATATGCCGAGATGAGAGCGGAAATGGGACTGGACAAACCCCTGTGGAAACAATACGTCACCTATATCACCGGAGTGTTCTCAGGTGACTTGGGGAAATCAATCACAACCCAGGTTCCCGTCATTGATGAGTTCTTTACCCTCTTTCCGGCAACCATCGAACTTTCAGTCTGCGCCAGCATTCTCGCAGTCAGCATCGGCATCCCGTTAGGAATCCTGACTGCGGTCAGACGAGGGTCATTTTTTGACTATTCAGTGATGACCGTTTCATTAACCGGATATTCAATGCCGATTTTTTGGGCTGCCATCATGTTGATTCTTGTCTTTTCGGTGAATTTAGGATGGACTCCTGTGGCAGGAAGAATGTCGGCGATGTATTGGGTGGAGCGAGTAACCGGATTCATGATCATTGATAGCTTTCTTTCTGAAGAAAAAGGAGCTGTCCTCTCCGCTCTCCGCCATTTGATTCTCCCCAGTATTGCTCTGGCGACCATTCCCCTCGCCATTGTTTCCAGAATGACCCGTTCCGCGATGTTGGAAGTCCTCAATGAAGAATATATTCGAACTGCCAAAGCGAAAGGCCTTTCTCCCTTTAAGGTAATCTTTGTCCATACCCTGCGAAACGCCCTGATTCCGGTGATTACCGTAATAGGATTGCAGGTTGGAACTCTGCTCAGCGGCGCTATTCTGACTGAAACTATATTTGCCTGGCCCGGAATTGGAAAGTGGATGGTCGATTCGATCAGCCGCCGGGACTATTTTGCCGTTCAGGGAGGCATATTGATGGTCGCCACCATCGTCATCATGGTCAATTTGCTCGTGGATATCCTGTATGGAGTGATCAACCCGCGTATCCGTCATCGTTAAATAAATCGAGTTATGTCAGAAAATCCTGCCAGCGCAGCTCCAGTCGAAAAATTGGGTCAAACAGAGTTTGTTTATATCCACCCTTTCTGGGAATTCTGGAATTATTTTCGCAGCAGCAAGGGAGCATTGGCAGGTTTGGTTTTTATTTTCGCAGCGATTCTTGTTGCCGTATTTGCACCGTTTATCGTCCCGCATCATCCGTTTGAACAATACCGGGATGCCTTGCTGGTTCCACCTGTTTGGGAAAGTGGTAATTCTTCTTTTATTCTGGGGACTGATGATCTCGGCCGGGATATCCTGAGCCGAATCATTTATGGGACAAGAATTTCCTTGTCCATCAGCCTGATGGTCGTGATTCTCTCCCTGGCAACCGGAGTCGTGATAGGACTGATCGCAGGTTATTTCAGAGGAATGATAGAAATGCTGATCATGCGCCTGATGGATATCATGCTGGCGCTTCCCAGTTTACTGCTGGCCATCGCTATCGTTGCTGTTCTGGGACCGAGCCTTGTCAATGCTGCCCTGGCAATATCAATTGTTTCTCTACCCCATTACGTCCGACTGACTCGGGCTGCTACTATTGGGGAAGTCAATCGTGATTATGTTATTTCTTCACGCGTTTCAGGGGCTGGTGTGTTCCGCATCATGTTCATCACCATTCTCCCCAATTGCTGGGCACCACTGATTGTGCAGTCCACGCTCGGCATTTCAAATGCAATTCTGGACCTCGCAGCACTCGGCTTCTTGGGCTTGGGTGCCCAGCCTCCGACTCCTGAGTGGGGGACGATGCTTTCCAATGCACTTCAATTTCTGCAAAGAGCTTGGTGGGTCGTCACATTCCCTGGTTTGATCATTTTATTGTCGGTGCTCGCTTTCAATTTAATGGGGGACGGGTTGCGTGATGCGTTGGATCCGAAATTGAAAAAATAGAGAGTCCATCTCCTTCAATTGATTGGTATTTACATTGAGTTTACTGGAAATAAAAAATCTGACCGTAGAATTTGGCTCCATTGAAAAGCCTTTTCGTGCAGTAGATGCCGTCAATCTCCGACTTGATGAAGGAGAAGTGCTTGGAATTGTTGGGGAATCCGGATCAGGTAAGAGTGTTTCTGCCTTGGCGACGATGGGTCTGATAGAATTTCCTGGCAGGGTGCGAGCAGAAGAGTTGAAGTTCCAGGGCCGGGACCTGCTTCGAATTAATGACAAGCAGCGGCGTTCCATCACCGGCGCTGACATCGCGATGATTTTTCAGGAACCGATGACCAGCCTCAATCCATGTTTTACCGTGGGATATCAAATCATTGAAACCTTGAAAGTTCACCAGCCTGATACCCGAAAACAGATGAAAGCACGGGCGGTTGAACTTTTGGAACAAGTGGGAATTCCTGATCCTGTTCCGCGTTTGAAGCTGTTCCCGCATCAGCTTTCCGGAGGAATGTCCCAACGTGTGATGATCGCTATCGCAATTGCCTGCAACCCCCGCCTGCTGATTGCTGACGAGCCAACCACTGCGCTTGATGTAACGATTCAGGCGCAAATTATGGATTTACTGCTCGAACTTCAGGAAAAAAGCAAGATGGGGATGGTGCTGATCTCGCATGATCTCGCTCTGATCGCAGAGGCTGCCGGGCAGGTGGTGGTGATGTATGCAGGGCAAGTGGTTGAAATCGGCACCGCTGAAGAATTATTCTATACTCCAAAGCATCCTTACACCGCTGCTTTGATCAATTCACTTCCAGAACATGCAAAAGGTAAAAAACGTCTGGATTCGCTGGCAGGAGTTGTTCCCGGAATGTATGACCGCCCCTCCGGCTGCCTTCTCAACCCGCGCTGCCAATATGCGACGGATCGCTGCCGCAATGAAGAACCGGAACTGAAGGGTCCTTTGAAACGACAAGTCAAATGTCATACTCCGCTTGGAGAATAAGCGTCACCAAGGAATCAGCAATGAATGGCCAATCGAGCAAAATTCCAGTCCTGGAAGTGAAACATCTCAATCGCTACTATACGGTCAAAAAAGGTCTGTTTGAAAAAGCGACCGTTAAAGCGGTCAATAACATCAATTTTCAGTTGGAGGCCGGCAAAACTCTTGCAGTGGTTGGTGAATCTGGGTGCGGAAAATCGACGTTGGCCAAAGTCCTGACCATGATCGACGAACCGACCAGTGGCGAAATCTTTTTTGACGGCCAAAATCTTTTAGACTGCAGCGCCGAAGAGCGAAAAGCGCTTCGGCAAAAAGTGCAGATCATTTTTCAGGATCCCTACGGCTCCCTCAATCCCCGCAAGAAATTGGGAACGATTATTGGCGAACCCTTAAAGATCAATACCACACTCTCCGGTCCGGAAAGGAAAAAACGGGTGCAGGCGATGATGGCGAAAGTTGGCCTGCGGCCAGAATTTTTTGACCGTTATCCGCACATGTTTTCTGGAGGGCAACGTCAGCGCATTGCCGTTGCCCGTGCACTCATGCTGAATCCTAAAATTGTCATTGCGGATGAACCGGTCTCCGCGCTGGATGTTTCCATCCAGGCCCAAGTGCTCAATCTTTTAATGGATCTGCAGGACGAGCTCGGCCTGGCTTATGTATTTATCTCCCACGACCTTTCTGTGGTAGAGCATATTGCGAATGATGTGATTGTCATGTATCTGGGGCAGATTGTTGAATATGGAAACACAAAAACTATTTTCTCAAATCCGAGGCATCCGTATACACAGGCACTTTTAGCAAGTACTCCGAAAATTGATCGCACCAAACGTCAAAAAATCCGATTGAGCGGGGAAATTCCCTCCCCTCTTCAATTACCGGAAGGATGCCCATTTCAATCCCGCTGTGTTCATAGTGAATCACTTTGCAGCAATCAACGTCCTGAACTGGAATCTTTTGATCAGCGAAAAGTTGCCTGCCTGCGAATCAAAGAAATTTCCGATACCCTCCAGTAAAATTTGCCCATGAGTCATCATCGTCATATGGATCCTCTGCCCGAAGTCGAATTGCGGGTCAAGGCACTGGAATCACTTCTGATCGAAAAAGGTCTGGTTGATCCGGCTGCGCTGGATGTCCTGATCGATACTTACGAAACAAAAGTTGGTCCCCGCAACGGCGCCAGAGTTGTTGCCAAAGCGTGGGTGGATTCTGAGTATAAAAAAAGATTGCTTGATGACGCAACGTCGGCCATCGCGGAATTAGGGTATACGGGTCGGCAGGGTGAGGATATGGTGGTGCTCGAAAACACGGCCAAAATCCACAATCTGACCGTTTGCACCTTGTGTTCCTGTTATCCATGGCCCGTATTGGGGCTTCCCCCTGTGTGGTACAAATCGGCACCCTACCGATCTCGGGCGGTCATGGATCCGCGTGGGATCTTGAAGGAATTTGGTTTGGAACTCGCAGAGGATGTCGAAATTCGGGTCTGGGACAGCACTGCGGAGCTTCGGTATCTGGTGCTCCCGGAACGTCCTTCGGGTACAGAGAAAATGAGTGAGGAAGACCTGGCCGAATTGGTCACCCGCGATTCCATGATTGGTGTAACCCGGGCACGAAATCCTTAAATCATGTTCTTCCAATTTCGATGATCGCCATTTTGATAGATGGATTCACTCCAATTCATGACAAACCCATTGATTCTCTTCAAGACAAGCACCATTGATTGACGGAGTGAATTTTGATTTGGATTAACGACCCCTGTCCAGGCAATTGTCCCGCCATTCGTTGTAAAAACAGTAGAGTTTCCATTGAGCTTTTTCGGTTGCTTTGACATCATATATCCTCTTGGAATTGTGTAAGAATAAAAAGTGATTTATATTCTTACAGAATGACACCTTTGGATATTTGGGACAAACGATGCTTTCTTACACGATGCATAAGAAATGCTAATGAATATAGGAATCATTGTTTCCCTGCTCCCCTCTTGAATTTCTCCTTTCCGCCAAATCGCACTTCAACACATCGTAAATATGACCGATGATCAATCAGGGTCGGCTTCCCGGTGAATTTTGAATTCGACCGTGAGACAGGATTCTTCGGAACGATAGACTGCTTAGTCCTTAGAAACTTGTAACAAGGGCTTCAACCATCGGGTTTCGATTCCGGACATTTCCGCCAACATGATAAAAATGCTCACGGGTCATGATTCGGAAGGGGTGCCAGAGGGATTGGAGGTAACTGTTTTCCCGGAAATCGTTGTGATGCCAGGTCGAGAGGATAAATTGGGCAGGGGATCGGGAAAGTGCCTCAAACAATTGCTTTTCCTGAGTCTCGGTCCATCCGTTGTAAAAATCGACGTGGCGGCCAATATAGGGCGGGTCGCAATAAATGATGTCCGAGGCCTTTGCCTTCGCTATGCTTTTTACAAAATCCTGGCTCCGGAAATTAAAGCTTCTGGCTTTCAAAACTCTCTCGATTTCGGCGGTCTGGTTGACTATTTTGGTGACATAAGACTGAGCATATCGATGAGCTTTCCGGCAAAAGGGAATGTTGAATTCTCCTTTGCTGTTGAAGCGGATCATACCGTTGAATCCGGCACGGTTTAAAAATAAAAAATCGAGTGCCTGATGTGTCCGATTGAACCGTTCCCGAACTTCGTAATAATGTGCTTCTCCTTTTTCCAATAGCAGAACCCCTTCTTTATTGAGAAAAGTGCGCACCTTTTCCGGTGTTATGTCTCCTTCAGCTATCGCCTGGTAAAAATGGATCAGATGCGGGTTACTGTCGCAGAGCAGTGCTTGATCGGGAGCCAGGTTGAAGGCAACCACTCCGGTCCCCATGAAGGGTTCAATCCAGACTCCAGAAAAATCTTCAGGAAGCAGACTCTCAATCCAGGGAACCAGTTTTGTTTTGATCCCTTGAGATTTTATGGGTGGGACTTTAACTTTTGAAGACCTCGGAAAAACGGAATCTTTTTTTTTACCGGTATTTTCCTGTTCCTTATTTTTTAATCCAATCTTTTGCATTCTCTGCGGGATATATTTTTTTAAACACCTCTATCTGATAAAAATCGCTCAATTTTCTTTTAGGAATGTGAATCTTCCAATCAAACAAAACTGGTAATCCGGAATTCATAGTTCGCATTGATTTATAATTTTTAAGTTTTCGGCCTGCAGTGTTTCAATGCGTGTCTTCGAATCTCCTCGAATGACCAGAATCAATTGTTTCCCAACTAAAACCGCTAGCTTGACGCTATAAACTGAATCAAGTTTATATTTTAAATTCAGCAGGTGTTGCCGAAGACCGCCTTTACGGAGGCGGAGAAGTGGATCAGAAATTGAGAACTATTGTTTTTTGTGGCTTTGGTGTTCCTCCACCGGAAGTCCTGCCTCTTTCCATCCTTTGAACCCCGAAATGATGTGTGAAACTTTTGGTAAACCCATATCCTGAAGCGTTTTTGTGGACAAACTTGTCCTTCCGCCACCGGCTCAATAAAGGATGAATTCTCGATCTTCAGCGAAAATTTCCTTGAAATATTCAGATTCCGGGTCAATCCAGAATTCGAGCATCCCCCGCGGCATGTGACGGGCTCCGGGAATCACACCTTGTTTTCCCAATTCCCGGATATCCCGGACATCAATCAGCAGAGCATTTTCTTCATCAACCCGCCGCTTGGCTTCTTCCGGCGTATGATTGACGATAGATTCCCGCGCCTCCGCCACCATCTGATCCACCGTTTTTTTTAGTTTTAACATGATTTGCTCCTGTGAAAGATTGATTGTTAAAATGCCAAATAAAAAGGGAATTTAAATAAGCCCCTTAATTTAACGCAGAAACTCATTTTCTGCCCTGTCGCTCTAAAACAAACAGGGAAAGGTAACGAAAATTTCTGAGAATCTCAAGGTTCGTTTTCATAGGATCCGGGCACAAGTCGGAATCTGATTAATAATTCTTAAAAACGCAGGAAAATAAATGGATACAACCGTCAAATTTTGCTAGAAATTAGGGATTTTCAAACGGTTAAACGCATTTCTCCTGCTCCCGTCCCCGATCCATTTTACCTGAAACCATGGCCATTGAACTTCCGGAAGGGTACTACCTGGACAATTTCCAAAAACTGATCGGATTCGTCTTCGAACAATATCCTGATTTACTGACTGGCGACGAAAAAAAGTTTTATAATGATTTTCAGTCATGCACCCTGGATGTTCAGCGGCTATATGTGCGTCTGATCTCCAGAAAGGGGCCATATTTTCGTTCCGACAAACTCCATTATTCCGAAATTCCACAAATTCAAGAAACGTTAAAATCTTTGGCTTCTGCGAATTTTGCCGTGCTCAATCCTGCCATTGATTTCGAACTGCTGCTGTCTCTGCTGCTTCGAGAAGAACTGCTTGAACTCGCCTTCCCTGTTTTTGGGGGATTGAAACATCTTAAAAAACCGGAAATAATCCGGGCTTTTCTTGAAGAGGGAAATGAAGACGAAATTGTGGTTAAAATTAAAGAACGTTATTCCTGGATATGCCCTCTGCGATTGAAAGAACTGCTGGTTTACAGGCTTTGTTTTTTTGGGAACCTTCATCAGGACTTGAGTGAATTTGTACTCCTGGATTTAGGAATGATTCGCTATGAAGATTATCAGATCCACCAGGAGGATCGATATTTTCAGGAACGAAGACTCCTGGAAAAAACCCTTCAAATGCATCTCCTGCGTGAATGGCAGAACGAAGTGCTCGTCCGTGGTCCTGAAAATATTCTGGATTTTTTCGAAGCGATTCCGGAGCACCAGAATGATCGCACTTTGAAACGCCTGCACAATCGGATGACCAATACGCTGGCTCGTCAATTGGAACGACTTGAGGAATTGGAGTCCGCCACGATGCTTTATGAACAATCAGAGCGTCCTCCTTCACGGGAACGACGTAGCCGGATTCTGGCCAAGCAAAATAGAATTGAAGAGGCGCTTGCTCTCTGTCAGTCAATCCTGAATTCCCCTTTGTCCGAAGAAGAATTCGAATTCGCTGAAAGATTCAGTCGACGTCTAAGAAAACAATTGGGGCTCCCGCTTCAGTCCTTAAAATCTCATCGGGTACTGGAAGAAGCTTTGGTGCTCTCTCCAACAGGAGATTCAGTCGAGCTGCAGGTCGTTGCCCATTTCAGAGCAAAAGGGAATCATGCCTATTTTGTGGAAAATCATTTATGGCGGGGCATGTTCGGGCTAGCGTTTTGGGATATTGTTTTTATGCCTCTGCGCGGGGCATTTTTCAATTTGTATCAACGGGGACCAAAGGGGTTGTTTACCGCTGAATTTCGAGAACAGCGTCAGGAAGCGATTGATGAACGGCTCAATATGATCCGGGAAGACCCTGGCTGGCCCGGCCAGGTTGTCGCCACTTTTCGGGAAAAAATGGGAATCAGCAACACGCTGGTTTTCTGGCCGATACTCAGCGAAGAGTTGATTCAACTGGCATTATGTCGGATTCCCCGCGCCCATTTCGCTCAAATTTTTGATCGCTTGAGCCGAGATTTGGGCAACAACCGATCCGGCTTTCCCGATCTGATCATCTTTCCAAAGGAGTATTATCAGTTGCTTGAAGTCAAAGGACCCGGAGACCGGCTGCAGCAGAACCAGAAACGATGGATTAAATTCTTTCACGAATATGAAATCCCCTACCGTGTTGTCAATGTCACCTTTTCCAATGACATTCCCTGACCGCTTGTGCCAAACAGGTGAGCACTGGTCCTGAGGGCTTAAACGGGCAAAATTGGCTTGAGGAAATATCGACAAAGGATTAAACAGAACCCTGAGACTTTCGTTTTCCTTGCAATTGCATAATTTATTAGCCAGTCAAACTGATTCTTATTAAGGATCAGCTGTCAAATTGCCGAGTGCTGGCTATTTGGAAATTTAAAGGAAAAGAAAATGTGAAACTCTCAACGCGAATTAGTAAATCCCGACATCAACTGTTTAAGTGATCCAATTTCTTAGAGATCATGCTCCTCGAAAAGACGAAACCCGCCCATTCATTTCAAGTCTCAGTCAAAGAACTGGTTGAATTTTGCTGCCGGCAAGGCGATCTAAATTTTGGATCCGGACCCTCCCCCGCTGCTCAGGAAGGGATTCGCGGGCATCAACTCGTTCAGCGCAACCGGCCGAAGGATTATGAAGCGGAAGTGAGCATCCGTCATACAGTTTCCCGAGGAAATATTGAGCTCCAGATATCAGGAAGAATTGATGGAGTATTCCTGAAAGAAAAACCGGTCATTGTTGAAGAAATCAAAACGACATACTCCTCCATGCTTTCTCTCCCCTCTGCCATGCGAACACTGCATCTTGCCCAGGCAAAAGTATATGCCTGCCTGTTCTGCCGGGAACATCCCGATGGCGACCATCCCCGTGATTCATGCCAAATTCAGATGACTTATTTTCAACTCGAAAAACAGGATGAGGAAAGCACGAGAGAAAGCTTTTCTTATAACAGCTTGAGTGAATTTTTTGAGTCTTTGATGAGTCGTTACTTTGGATGGTTGGAGAAAATTGTCAACTATCAAAATCAGCGAGATCGCTCTATTCAGGGAATGGAATTTCCCTACAACCAGTATCGTCCGGGACAGCGGGAATTGGCTGTCAAAGTCTATCGAACAATTTCTGCAAGAGAGCAGTTGATGGTTCAGGCCCCCACAGGGATTGGAAAAACGGTCAGTACCTTGTTTCCTGCAATAAAGGCGATAGGAGAAAAAGAGCATGATCTCATCTTCTATTTGACTGCGAAAACAGTCGGCCGGAGACTGGTAGAAAAAATGCTTGCAGAGATGGAAACCCAGGGACTGGTACTGAAATCAATGACCCTGACGGCCAAAGATAAAATCTGTTTTTGCCGCAATGGAAAAATAAAGGAATCCACCTGTCCCTATACGGAAGGTTACTATGACCGGCTACCGCAGGCCCTGGAAGAATTATTTGAATACAATGGTTTTACCCGATCGCTGATGGAAAATTTGGCAGAAAAGCACCGGCTCTGCCCATTCGAGCTATCCCTTGATTTGTCATATTGGCTGGACATAATCATCGGGGACTACAATCATGTGTTTCATCCCACTGCCTCTCTGAGACGATTTCAGGAGGATAAAAAGCGCCGAAAAACTCTACTCATTGACGAAGCACACAACCTGGTTGATCGTGCCAGAACGATGTTTACTGCATCATTGAGCAAGAGTCGGACTCTTCAGCTGTATCGCGCAGTCAAACCCGTAAACGCATTGCTGGCGAAACGCCTTCAGCATCTCAATCGAGTTTTTCTTAGCTTAAAAAAAGTGTGTGAAAGCGAAGATGATTCCATGATCCAACGTGAGGAGGACATTTTTGTTGGTCAGAAAAAGCCCGAAATGGCTCAGGTATTGGAAATGTTTTGTGAAACACTGGATCATTGCTTGTTTGAGGGGATTTCTCTTGCACCCGATCGGGAAATTGAGCAGGCTTTGATCGATTTCTATTTTGATGTGCGCCATTTTCTGCGTATAGACGGGCTCTATGACAAACACTTTGTCAGCATGGTCAAGTTTCATTCCTTCGGAAAATCACGTGCAATGGAAATCACTCTCTACTGCCTTGACCCCTCAGCACAGCTCAATTCTGCTTTTCACTTGTCCCACAGTGCTATTCTGTTTTCTGGAACACTCTGTCCTTTTTTCTATTACTCTCAGGTTTTAGGTTTGGAAGAAAATGTCAGGCAGATTGATCTATCCTCTCCCTTTCCACCTGCAAATCTCGGATTGTTTATCGCATCACACATCAAAACAAACTTTCAGAATCGAGAGCGTTTTTATGCTGCTGTGGCAGCTTTGATTCTCAATGTGATTCAATCATGCCAGGGCAAATACCTCGTTTGTTTTCCTTCTTATCGGTATCTGGAAGCAGTCAGGGGGCTGATTACTGAACAACTGTGCGAAACAGAAATCATTGCCCAGACTCCGCAGATGGATGATGCTTCCCGAGAAGAATTTCTCAACCGGTTTGTAGCAGCAAAGCCTTCGGGGGGACTGCTGGGCTTTGCAATTATGGGAGGTTTGTTTGGGGAAGGGATTGATTTACCGGGAAAGCAGCTGATCGGGGTGATTGTCGTCAGCGTCGGCTTACCTCAAATCTGCATTGAACGAGAATTGATTAAGGAATATTATGACAAACAGCAGTGGCCCGGGTTTTCTTTTGCCTATCAGTTTCCTGGCATGAATCGCGTTCTTCAGACCGCAGGGCGCGTTATTCGCAGTTCAAGTGATACTGGAGTTGTGGTCCTCGTGGATGAGCGATTTGCGCAGCATCGCTACCGGCAGCTGTTTCCCAGGCACTGGCACTATCTCATCACACCTCAAACCGAACTGCTAAAATCCCGAATCGAGCAATTCTGGGAAGGAATTCAGAATGAAGAGTAAAAGCTCCTGCTTTTGGTTGTGATGTTTTGTCTCCTGTTTTTCAAACTTCAGAGTCTGACTTTGGAAGCCATCATGAAGTCCAGAACTATTTGCTCCACTCGTCTTTGCACTTCTTTTGATTGGATCAATGTCCCACTTTGAGGAGGTTCGATGCGGCCAAAATAATAAAAATCAACTCTGTTCCCACCAGAAATAGGTACATTCCTTTCTTTTTCCAAAGAAAATCAAAGAACAGTACGGCATAGCAAACTCCAGTTGCTCCAATAAAAAAAACTAAACCAAGAAAATTGAGGTAATCTCCTTTGTTTAGAAAATTCACCCATTGCCACCCAGTTGGAGCCCCTGTCTTTTCAAGAAATTCATGGAGAGGCAGGTTCCAGTATTGGGGCAATTCTTCCAGAGGAACCAGGGGCTCGACGATTTCCAGCATATAAACAAAAAACGTTAGAAACAACAATACCAACCCCGAATTAGCCAGGAATTTCAGCACCCCGGCATAAAGGATTTGATTGTCTAAATTTTCGTACTTTTGATCCATTTTTTATCCTCTGTGTGTCGCCTGTGCCTGCATTGCAGGCTCCTATCTTTGAACAAATCAAAACTAAATGCCAAACCCTTTTAACAGGGAACGTATTCCGGCCAGGAGTAAAACGCCAATGACCATGTTACGTATCATCGCTGGATTGACCTTTGGCAGTAGCCGACTGCCGATGTTTGCGCCAATCATGACGCCTGCCATCGAGGGGATAATGATGATCGGCAGTACTGCACCCTGATTGAAATAAATCCATGCGGCTGTGGTATCGGTAATGGAGAGAGAAAAACTGCTGGTCGCCACTGCGACTTTCAAAGGTGCTCCCATTAGAAGGTTCAAAACAGGAACATTGGCCCATCCTGCACCCAATCCGAACATTCCGGCAAGAAAACCCACCAGGCAGAAGACCAGCAATCCTGCAAGCGTGCGATGGACGGTCCATTCAACTTCGCGATTGAGTGTGGGTTCAAAGTAAACACCATTCAGCTGCAGTGCTTGCGCGAAGGAATTGCCTGCTTTAACTTCGGGATAGGACGCGCTTTTGGAAATGAGCATGACGATTACAATCAGAAGAATCAAGACCCCCAGACTGCCCTGGATGTATGCAGGATTTAAGCGGGAAAGCCATAATCCCCCGAAGGCGCCGATAATCGAAAAAGCCGAAGCAATCAATGCAACAGGAATCGCCAGTTTGAGGCTGGCGAAGTTTCTGCGCAGGAGGACGGGAGCAGCGGCCAGTGAACTTCCCAGTGCAATCATCAATCCGGCACCTCTGATAAAATCAATATGAAACGGGAAAAAACTACTCACCAGAGGAACAAATAGAACTCCGCCGCCAATGCCGGCCATAACCCCAAAAATACCAATCAGAAAGGTCGTTACAAACAAGAGAATGGGCCAGACCCACCAGACAATTTTTGCTTTGTTTTGTTCGGCTGCCAGAGCAATCACCGGCATGAACAGAAATAGGGTACTTAAAAAAAGGAAAGTAAATCGCTTCAAGGTTTTTTAAAATGATCAGGGGTTGGCGGATTTGTGAATTTTTTCAGTCTTATGAGTAATACTTGTAGGAGGCACGATCAAGCCGAATGTTGCTATCATTCCTCTCATAATTCGCTCTTTGAGATGGCTTTTTTTGACAATATGTTTTATAGATGGTCGTTTTCTCTTCTCCCGCAAGGATGGATATGAGTAAAGTTATTAACCTGAACGAATGGCGCAAACAGAAAAGCACAGAATCAGAATTTGCTCCGATTCCCGGTTTCATCATCTGGCTCCACTGTCCGAAATGCAAAAGCACGGAATACACTGAAGTTCGGATGACCGGAGGTCGGATTCACAAATGCGGTACAATCGTTGAAGAGGCAGAAGTTGCTATCGATGTGCGTGCGGAATTCACCATTGTCCAGCGAAATCTCGAAATTCTTAAAGGTCCGGACCCTTTTAACCAGGGGAAAAAATTCAAATTGGTCAACAAACTTCTTGGCAACACTGAACAGTTGGTCCAAAAAATCAAAAACAATGAAATCGAATACCAACGTCGCCTTCAAATAATCAGCGCAGAAAAAATTACGCCCTATCCGCAAGAATGGATTCCTGAAGAAAATGGCATTGAATATATCATCGTTCAGCCAAACGGAATTATGATCACTACAGCAAGACAAGCTGATCAACATTTTCCCAAAAAACAATGATCTTCCGCCCCATGTTCGGCTCTCTCTTTTCCGCGTTTTTCTTTTTTATTATTGTCTTTTCAGGATACTTCTCAACCGATCCCTCCTTCGCAGATGCAGCAGAAACTCAAATTGAATCCGATCTGGATGACGCAGTGGAAGTTCTGGTTGAACAGATGGAAACTCAAATCGAGCCGTTTCTCAAAAAAAACGAATTTCCGACTGATGCACGATTGCTGATCTTTAATCTGAAGCATCGGTCAAGCGGCAAAAGGTGGCATTTCAGTCAGGCATTGGAAAATCAGTTGATTGAGGAACTTCGTTCTGAAACGGACTTCGTGATCATACATCCTCAGAAAACAGAAGCATTTATGATATCCCATTGGAGGGAATTGGAACAGGGAAGCGATCATCAGGTGGCGATTCAAATTGCAGAGGCGTTGGAAATTCCCCTTCTGCTGATGGGAACATTTGACTTCAGGGAGAAAGTGATCCGACTTGATCTCAAGTTGTTTTCTGTAAAAAGTGAAGAAATTTTCGCTTCGATGCACAGCGAATTTGCCCGTGAAAACACTCCTCTTTCATGGCAGGGAATGTTGCCCATCTACCAAAATACAGCGCATCTGGAAATTGGCAGGGCATTTATCGCTAAGGAGGAGTGGGAGCTGGCTGAAAAGGAACTGAAACAGGTTATTCATGACTCTTCTCCTCAAAGTATTGAGGCGCAGGGCTTGTTGATCTGGATCGCAGCAAGGTTAGGTCAGCCCATCTCAGAAAAATTGATTCCTTTTAAAACTCGTTTCCCTCGACATCCGCTATTGCCGCATATTGAACATGAACAACGGAAACAATCCCTTATCAAAAAAATTGGGCAGGTTTTAAAAGACAGGAAATGGCTGCAAGCAAAACAATTGCTGGATTCGAAGACGTTTAAGGATGATGACCCTGAACTGAGAGGGTTCTGGCAAAAGAGGCTGGAAGAGCAGGTCATAGATTGGATACGTCAGATTCTGGATCAAAAGGATTGGTATGTTCTTAAGGAACAATGGCAAATCCTTCTTAAGGTGATCCAATTCCGAAAAGCAAATCCGGTGATTGAACTTGAGCAGCTGATCGGGAAAACAGTCTCAGAATCACTGCAGGACCATATTCGCAGGAATGATCGATTGGAATCCATTGAACTGCTGGAGGAAACAGGACGGGTTTTTTTATCCAATCATGAACTGCAGTCTTTCACTGCCGCCATTGCAGCAATTCCTCTGCCTCCGGAAGGAATGGTACTCATTCCTTCTGCCACTTTTCAAATGGGGTGGCAAAACGGGGAAAAAAACGAACGGCCTCCTCACAAGGTGACATTGCCTGCCTTTTTTCTGGATCAGCATGAAGTCAGCAACCAACAATATAGAGCATGTGTTGATGCCGTTCATTGTACTTCGACGGGAGGTTTGGAAGATCAAAAATTCAACGGCGATCGGCAACCGGTAGTCGGGGTGAAATGGCACCAGGCAGAGCAATATTGCGATTGGCAGAAAAAGCGTCTGCCGACTGAAGCAGAGTGGGAAAGAGCAGTGGAGGCCGGGGACTACTATTTTCGTGCGGAGGTGTCTTTGCGCCCCCTGAACGAATATGCCTGGTTCCGGGAAAACTCCGGAGACCGAAGCCGTGCCGTCAAAACCCGTAAAGCAAATCGATTTGGCGTCTATGATTTGCTGGGCAATGCTTTGGAATGGGTTGAGGATTATTACGCGGCAGATTATTACGCATGGTCACCTGAACTTTCTCCTCAGGGTCCGGACTCTGGAGAGTTAAAAGTGGCCCGCGGCGGATCCTGGTTTCATGACGGTGCTTCTACTTGCCTCCATTGTCGCTTTTACTGGTCTCCCACATTGAGCTTCAATTTTATTGGCTTTCGTTGTGCTGTTTCGCTAGAATGAGAACGAAATTCGCTGAAGGAATGTTTTTGTCAACTTTTTCTTGATTGAAGAATGCAGATTCCAGAATCACTAGAACGACTCATTGAGGAATTTTCCAAATTCCCGGGCGTTGGCCGTAAAACGGCTCAACGTCTCGCTTTCAGTATGCTGCATTATACATCAAAGGAAGCAGAGCAGCTCGCTGAAGCGATAGTGGATGTCAAGCACCGAATTAGGCATTGTTCTCTTTGCTTTTCTTTCACCGAATCCGACCCTTGTCCGATTTGTGAGGATCCATCACGGAATCGAAGCATCATTTGTGTGGTCGAACAACCGAACAATATTTTTCCTATTGAAAAAAGTGGTGTTTTCCGAGGACTTTATCATGTTTTGATGGGAGCCATCTCACCTTTGGAAGGAATCGGTCCGGATCAGCTCAAATTCTCTGAGTTGCTCCGTCGCCTGGAGAAGGATGAAACAAAAGAACTGATTTTAGCAACTCATCCCACTGTAAAAGGAGAAGCGACATCTTTGTTTCTGCAGCAGGCCCTCGCAGAAAAAGGACTCAAAATCACACGTCTGGCCAGGGGAATTCCCGCAGGTGGAGATTTGGAATATGTAGATGATGTGACCTTGATCGAAGCATTTTCAGGGCGCCAATTATTTGGGAAATTGGAGTGATATGACAAAAATATTTTCTTGTGCAAAGCGATTTATCCTTGATTGCTCCTGCCTCATTTCAGCAATAAGCCTGAGTTTGCTATTTCTCTCCTTCACACCGGCCTATGCAGAAAACGAGCTGACCTGCATGAATCGCTGCATCCTCACTCACCCGCAATGGGGGCAGCCGTTTTGCAGTGAGGGCGCAGAATATTATTTGGTGGGTGAAGGCTGCTATGAAATCCAAAATGATTGTTTTCTTTCCTGCAATGTCAATTGGAATGATCCCCTTCCTGAACGTTACATTCCCCAACCCGGCCAGTTGTCCAACCAATGGAGACAAGAAAAATCTTGTTCTCCTGAACTCACTAAGATCCCTCTGGAGTTGCTGCCCGGAGACCACACCATTGATCCGCGCTGGAGTGGTCGATGCGAATGCCTGGACGGGAAACTGATCATCGCCCAATGCGGACATAAAAAGGCTTCCTGCAACGAGGTTTGCGACAAGGGGTTCGAATTTTGAGATCGATTGGACTTCACCTGATTGAAATCGATTGAACACCGTCAATTTGGGATCAGATTTGCCTTTTTTTATGAGCCAACCGGCAACGGAACGGCATGAAAGAAGAAGCAGTCTGCAACGTTTTGGAAGAATAATTAACTTGCAAAACTTCGATCATTATTCTATTTTAACCGGATTTACTTCATTAATTCTTTCCAATAGTTGTGCAACCTCTTTTGTGAGGGAAGCATCATTTTCCAAACCAATTTAATTTGCAAAATATTCCGTATTGCTTTCATTAGGGAAGCAAGTCAATTTTGCCATTTGATAGGAGAAAAATAAATGACCGTTGTGTCTTTAAAACAGTTCGTCGAAGCAGGGGTCCATTTTGGACATCAAACCCGCCGTTGGAATCCCAAGATGGAAAAATACATCTATGGTGCAAAACATGGAATTCATATCATTGATTTAAAACAAACCCTGCAAAACCTCAAACAGGCATACGAATATACCCGAAAAATTTCTGAAGAAGGAAAATCGGTTTTGTTTGTAGGAACCAAAGACCAGGCTCGTGACATTCTGGTTGAAGAAGCCCAGAGTTGCGATAGTTTTTTTATCAATGAACGCTGGTTAGGCGGGCTGCTGACAAATTTTGAGACCGTACGGCAATCGGTATCGAGAATGCAGGACTATGAAGAAATGGCGGGTCCGGAAGGAAACTACCAGGGGATGATCAAAAAGGAAGCATTGCAGATTGAACGGAAGCGACTCAAACTGGAACGTTCACTGGGTGGAGTGAAGGACCTCCAGCGACTTCCCGGTGCCGTTTTTATTGTTGATTGCATGAAAGAGCATATTGCGGTCAAAGAAGCCCAGAAATTGGATATTCCGATCATAGCAGTGGTCGATACCAACTGTAATCCCGACGGCATTGAATATCCTATTCCAGGAAATGATGATGCGCCACGGGCGATCCGCTTGTATGCCAGTGTGATAGCAACTGCGATTCGAGAAGGGAAAGCACTTCGAAATCAGCGTCTTCATGCTGAAGAATCAATTCGGGAAGAAGAAGCTGCAGAAGAAAAGGCATCGAAAAAAATTGCGAGTGACGCAAAAGCCAAGGAAGCCCCTGAGGGTCCTAAAAAAGCTAAGGTTCAGACTAAGAAAAAGAGTCCGGCCAAGGTAGAAGCCGTGGAAGTCAGCGCGACAGCTGAAGCGGAAGATGCAGCAAAAGCAGAAGAGCCTGCCGACTCGAGTGAAACAAAAGAAGAAAAGTAAACAAACTACCGTATTGATCGTCAAATAAATTAGCGGCTACGTTTTTTTCATGGGAATGCTGATTCCAATAAAAAACTGCTTTAAAAGGGAAGCGGGATGGAATAGGCTTCTTTTGTGCAGATGATGATCTCGATACAGATTCAAAATAAATTAACATTCAATGGGTAGAAGTAAGTATATGGGACAGATTACAGCAAGTATGGTCAAAGAGTTACGTGAAGTGAGCGGTGTCGGGATGATGGACTGCAAAAAAGCCTTGGTGGAAAGCGATGGCGATATGGATGCCGCTAAGGAACTGCTGCGAAAAACCGGGCAAGCCAAAGCACTCAAAAAATCTTCTCGTGAAACCCGGGAAGGCAGTATCGGGTTTTATGTTTCTGAAGACAAAAAGAAAGGCGCCATCGTAAAATTAGGATGTGAAACAGACTTTGTTGCAAAAAATGATAAATTCCAGGAAATGCTGGCTCAGCTGGCACGGCAGGCCAGTGATAATGGAGTTGAAGATTTCGTCAACCAGGCCTATCAGGGGCAAGAAAGTGTACAGGATTTTCTTGTAAAAAGTATTGGGGAACTCGGTGAAAACATACAGTTTCTTGAAGCGAAAAGGCTGGAAGTCAATTCTGGATTGATTGGAGGATATGTACACATGACGGGAAAAATTGGCGTCCTCGTCAGTCTTGAAACCGATCAGGCCTATCAAGGAAGCGAATTGGGTGATCTGGCGAAGGACATATCCATGCATATTGCTGCAACTCAAGCTGAAGCCATCAGTGAAGATCAAATTGACCCCGAAGTGCTTGAAAAAGAAAAACAATTTGTAATCACCCAGGCAAAGGAATCAGGGAGACCGGAAAATATCATCGAAAAGATGATTGAAGGACGCCTGCAGAAGTTCAAAAAAGAAGTTTGCATCCTTTCTCAACCCTTTGTCAAGAACCCGGAGCAAACGATTGAGGCATTGCTCAAAGACAGCAGTAAAAACCTGGGAGTGGCGATTTCATTGACAGGCTTTGTGAAGTATCAGTTTTAAAGGAAAATGTGGTCCCAAAATATAAGCGTGTACTGCTCAAACTGAGCGGCGAGGTTTTTGGCGGTCCGAAAGGGTCCGGCTTCGATTATGATGTCATCAATCAGATCGCCGAAAATATTATTGCTATTTATCAGCTGGGAGTAGAAATCGGTATCGTCGTAGGAGGAGGAAATATTTTTCGGGGAACCCGTTCCGCTCCTCCTTCAATGGATCGCGTCGCCGGGGATCACATGGGAATGCTGGCCACGGTGATCAATGGACTATGCCTTCAGGATGCGCTGGAGACAAAAGGTCATAAAACGCGATTGATGTCGGCCATTGAAATGCATGCGATTGCAGAGCCTTATATCAAACGTCGTGCCGATCGCCATTTGGAAAAAGGACGCATCGTAATCTTTGCAGGAGGGACAGGAAACCCGTTTTTTACCACCGATACCGCTGCAGTGCTGAGGGCATCCGAAATGGGAGCAGGAGTGGTGATCAAAGCCACCAAAACTGATGGGGTCTATGATAAAGATCCCAACCTGCATTCTGATGCAATTCGTTTTCACCAACTCACCTATGACAACGTACTGGAAAAAAATCTACGGGTCATGGACGCCACCGCCATAGCTTTTTGCAAAGACAATAATCTCCCAATTATTGTTGTCAATATCGGTTCGGAAAACTCGATTCCCGATGCAATTTGCGGAAATGATATTGGAACCATCATTAGCTGAGGTATATTATGAGCACCGAAACACTTGACGAGGTTATGGAGACCCTTGATCGCAAAATGGATAGTGCGATTGAAAGCTTAAAAAAAGACTTCATTGGAGTTCGTACCGGAAGGGCGACCCCCGCGATTTTTGACCCAATCAAAGTTGATTATTATGGAACTCCTACGCCCCTTGCTCAAGTAGGAACCATCTCCACTCCTGAACCTCAGCTGCTGGTGATCAATCCCTGGGATAAAAATATGATCAAGGAAATTGAACGGGAAATTCAAAGGGCAAACCTGGGTCTGAGCCTCTCCCAGGACGGCAATATCATCCGGGCGGTCCTGCCTCCACTCACCGAAGAACGACGCAAGGAATTGGTGAAATCAACCAAGAAGATGGGGGAAGAAACTAAAATTGCGATTCGAAATGTTCGTCGAGAAGCCAACGAAAGTACTAAAAAACTGCAAAAAGACAAGCATATCTCTCAGGATGAAGAAAAAGCAGCTCATGATATCATCCAGAAAAAAACGGACGCACATATTGAAACCGTCAATGATTTGACGGGTAAAAAAGAAACAGAACTGATGACTGTTTAATTTGCATCCTCTGATCCTCTCCTGTAAGTCCGGATATCTCTCACATTCTGCAGAGCATACTCCGCCAGGAACTTCTTTTCTCTTCGCTGGATATGCTTGATTGCTTTTAACCCCCTATGATCGCTGCATTTCTCTACTCAATTTGGCACTACCAGATTTTCAAATCGGTCTTATTCCGTGGCGGGATGACATTTCTTACTGCCTATCTGGTTATTATTCTTCTAATGCCCAAAATAATCCGGCTCTTCAGAGAAAATGGGATCACTTCTGATTTTACGCCTTCAGCACCGACAGCAGCGGGAAAACCCTACAAAGGGGCAACTCCGATTATGGGCGGAGGGATTCTTATTTTAGCGATTGTCTTCTCCGCACTGCTATGGTGCAATTTAAATCAGTATATTGTTGCCCTTCTGACCATCATGGTTGCCTTTGGAGTAATCGGCGCAATCGATGATGTGGCAAAAGTCATCCATAAACGAAGAATAGAATCCGGTGAGGAAAAGAGAAGCTGGTACAGTGACAAAGCGGATGGCATCAGCGGAAAAACTCGATTGCTGGCAGAATTTGCAGTTGCCTTGATCGTGGTATTGGCACTCTATCTTTATGTCGATATCGACGGACATTTGGTAGTCCCTTTTGTCCCGTTGAAAGTCTGGTATCCTTATCTGCCCAAATATATTTTTATTCCATTCATGCTCTTTATTATTGTTGGCGGAGCCAATGCCGTCAATTTGACTGATGGCATGGATTCTTTAGCGACCATGCCCTTGATGACATGCGCCTTGTTCGTTGCCGCCATTGCATTTATCGGCGCTGATCCGGAGTGGGCCGCTCGATTGAAAATTCCGGAACTCCCTTCTGAGATCAAGGAATTAACGGTTTTAGCAATGGCAATTATCAGTGCCGGGTTCACTTTTTTACGATACAACACTCCTCCCGCGCTTATCTATATGGGAGATTTGGGAGCGCTGGCTCTGGGAAGTATCATTTCAACCATGTTTATTTTCGTAAAAGCAGAGCTATTTCTTCCCATTGTTGGGGGAATCTTTGTTTTTTCTGTACTTTCCACGATGATACAACGGAGCTTTTTCAAACTGATGTTGTGGTGGAAAGGGCGTGCAGCAGCAGAACATTACCGTTTCTTTCTTCGTTCCCCCTACCATCACCATCTACAGCAGTTGTGGCATTATTCAGAACAGAAGCCGGAAGTTGAGTCGGTATGGCTTATGTTTTTAGAGAAACTGGGGTTTCGGCTTCCGGATGAAGAAAAACTGGTTGACCAGCAGCAAACCCACAGCCGGGTAGTTTGGCTGATGCATTTGAAATCTGTCTGGTTATTCGTCTTTACGATTGTGTTATACTTTAAAGTCCGATAATTTACTGGGCATTGCGGCTATTTCAAGAAACAGAACAAGCATGACTGAGCCAATTGTATATCCCTACTTTGACCGCAGGATACCTGGAACTGATACAGTTTAAATGAAACGGCTATGAAAGGATTTATGACTTTAGAAAATCAGGTCGCATTTGTGACGGGAGCCGGACGCGGCATCGGCAAAGGCGTTGCGATTGAGTTGGCAAAATCAGGTGCAGACATTGTTTTCACGAATCGGAACAAACAGTTTTCCGACCAGACCCAAGCGGAAATTGAAGCCTTGGGGCGAAAATGTCTTCCTTTTCAAGTTGATGTTGCCGACACGGATGCCGTCGAAACCATGGTGGGCACCGCACTCAAACAATTTAAAAAAATTGATATTTTAGTCAACAATGCTGGTATTACCCGTGATAATATATTCTTGAGGATGAAACGGGAAGAGTGGGATCAGGTTATCGATGTCAATTTGAACGGGATGTTCAATGTGACCAAAGCTCTGATCAAAGGAATGGTTCGTCAACGCTACGGAAGGATCGTCAATATTACGTCAGTCGTGGGCTTTACCGGCAATCCTGGACAGGTGAACTACAGTGCATCGAAATCAGGGATAATCGGATTCACCAAATCACTCGCTCAGGAACTAGGGAGTCGCAACATCACCTGTAATGCAGTGGCTCCAGGCTTCATTGAAACAGATATGACCGGGGAACTCAATGAAGAACAAACAAGTGCCATATTGAATCAAATCCCGCTGGGAAAAATGGGATCAGTGGATGACATTGCCCAGGCTGTTTGCTTTCTGGTTTCCAATCAAGCAAACTATATTACGGGAACAACACTTCATGTCAATGGAGGCATGTACGGCTGAGTTTGAAACATGATTATTTTGCCGATTGCGGAGCAAAAAAGTTTGACTTTTATTTAAACTCCGCCACATTCAAAGGATGACTTGGAGGAAGCTCCAGTGAAGTTCTGGAAAATTGTATGCAAAATAAATCAGCAGAAGATTCGTGTCATTGATCGCTTATCAATCACAGGCTTTTTCCTAGAGTCCCGGGAAAAAGGGTTGAATTGTTTTTATGGGGACATCGTTTTTCAAGGTTTCTAAACAAAGGATATAAATATGGATGTTGAAGCACAAGTAAAAAAAATTATCAGTGAGCAATTGGGTATCGACGAGTCTAAAATCACACCAGATTCTCATTTTGCAGACGATTTGGAGGCAGATTCTTTAGACACCGTCGAGTTGGTAATGGCCTTTGAAGAAGAATTCGATATCACGATTCCCGATGATATTGCAGAAAAAATCACGACTGTTAAAATTGCAATTGAACATATTGTTAATGCACAGAACGCATAATCAATAAAATTTCCAAAAATATCAATTTTGAACTCTTTATCAAAACCAGCCTCATGCGTAGACGTGTTGTTGTTACAGGATTAGGTATTGTTTGCCCGATCGGGAACAACCTGAAAACAGTCTGGGAAGCCAGTTGTAATGGAGTATCCGGAATCGGACGAATCAGCAAATTTGATCCTTCTGAAGTCAGGAGTCAAATTGCTGGAGAAGTACGCAATTTTGAAATGCCTTCGATCATTCCTCCCAAAGAAGTAAAAAAGATGGATACTTTTATCCATTATGCAGTTGCAGCCGCACAAGAAGCCTTGCAGGATGCCGATCTTGAAATCACAGAGGACCTGCAATGTGATGTGGGATCTTCCATTGGAGTCGGCATTGGCGGGCAGCCGATGATAGAAAAAAACCTGCTGCTGATGGAGGAAAAAGGTCCAGGCAAGATTTCTCCATTTTTTATCCCGATGGTTCTCGCCAATATGGTGGCAGGACAGGTTTCAATGATGTTTGGTACAAAGAATTACAACACTTCCACGGTTTCTGCCTGTGCATCCTCCAACCACTCGATTGGAGATGCAGCCCGAATAATCGAACGCGGAGATGCAAAAGTGATGATTGTTGGAGGAACTGAAGCATCCGTCACTAAATTGTGTATTGGGGGGTTCGCTGCCATGAGGGCCTTGAGTACTCGCAATGAGCAGCCGGAAAAGGCCAGCCGACCGTACGACAAAGATCGGGACGGTTTTGTTTTTTCAGAAGGATCGGGGATTTTAATTCTGGAAGATCTTGAATTTGCCCAGGCACGGGGAGCAGAAATTTACTGTGAACTGGCAGGATATGGTTTCAGTTCCGATGCATTCCATATCACAACTCCTTCTGTTGACGGTCCTGCCAGATCGATGAAAATGGCAATCAAAGATGCAGGAGTCAACGTGGAGGATGTCGACTACATCAATGCCCACGCAACCTCAACACCCGCAGGCGACATAAACGAATTGCAGGCAATAAAAGCTGTTCTGGGAGACCATGCCAAAAAGATTTCTATCAGTGCGACAAAATCCATGACCGGACATCTTTTGGGAGCTGCCGGTGCTGTTGAAGCCATTGTCTCGATCAAATCCCTCAAACATAGTTTTATCACCCCCAGCATCAATATCGAAAACCTTGACCCCGAATGTGATCTTGATGTCACTCCCAATCAAGGAAAAGAACGTGATATCAAAGTGATTGTTTCAAATTCTTTTGGATTTGGCGGAACCAATGCAACTCTGGTGTTCAAAAAATTATAACACGGGCATTTCCTTGAACTGACATCTCCTGAAGGAACCAGGAGCAACCTTGCACGAATGATTTTCTTAAAATGAAGAATCTTTTAGAAACCAGGAATCGGGCGCGATCAGTTTTTCTGCAGATATTCAAGAAAAAGTGCGCCTGTACCAAAGAAAACTAATTGCAAAAATAAGCCCGACTCTGCATTAAGTAGATTCCATGCGCCGGATCTTCATCGTCATTCTTTTCTACTCACTTGCCTGCTTTCCTGCAACTTTTGAAAGTTTAGCCCGCAGCCTTCCCAAGGGTCAATGCCCGAGCCCCCAGCCTGAAACAGATTTATCTCACTGTCAGTTCTCGCGTTCACAGCTACGAGGAATTAATCTGTCAGGAGCGTCGCTGAGAGAGATGAAACTCAACGGTTTTGACTTACGAAAAACGAATCTGCAAAAAGCAGATCTGACCGGTGCACAGCTGATAGGAGCCAATCTGTCCGAGGCCAACCTGATTGCAGCCAACCTGAGAGGAGCTGTCCTCGAAAGTGCCAATTTGGAAAAGGCGCAGTTGCAGAAAGCAAGGATGAGGGAAACACAGTTTTTGGGTGCCAGTTTAAGACGAGCCAACCTTGTTGAAAGCCATTTGTTCCGTGCTTTTTTGTATGGTACCGATTTGCGGGGAGCCGATTTGAGTAAGACCGATTTAAGTGAAGCAGACTTGAGCGAAGCCAACCTCACTTCCGCCAAGTTGGTTTCTGCCAATCTGACAGAAACAAAATTTATTCAGGCAAGCCTGGAAAATGCAAATCTCGAAGGGGCACATTTTCGGAAAAACCCAATGAAACTGGCCAGTTTGGAAGGGGCTCATTTTAAAAATGCGAAAGATCTTTCAGAATGGGTGATTCAAGGTCTTGATGACAACTGGATTCATTCAACCTCGCAATTGGAGTTTTCTATTCGTCAGGGATTTAGAAAACTGGATGGCGTGGATCTATCAGGAGCGGACCTGCGAGGTCTTGATTTGAGTAAAGGCAGCTTCGTGGAAGCAAATCTCGAATACATTGATTTTGAAGACGCCAACCTGGAGGGAGCCAACTTCAAAGATGCCAATCTGAAAGGAGCAAATTTAAAAGGAGCAAATCTCAAGGGAGCCAATTTTACAAGAGCCAATCTCTATTATTCTAACCTTCAGGACGCATTGGGCGTTTCGGAAGCGTTGAAGGAAGAATTCAAACAATGAGGGACGCGCAGCTGCAAGGAAATTTGATGTCGATTTTTGTATGGAGAAAGGGATAAATCATGAGCAGTACTGAATACCGTGCCGATCGCCGGGATGTGGCATTTATTTTAAATGAAGTCATGAATGTTCAGGCATTGTGCCAATTGCCGGCATTCTCTGAATTTGATCAAGAGACGTTCAACTTGATTATCGAGGAGGCCTCAAATTTTGGAGAAAAAGTTGCTGCGCCGCTCAATGAAATTGGAGACCGTCAAGGATGCCGCTTTCAAGAAGGTTCGATCCAAATGCCCGACGGCTTTAAAGAAGCCTGGAAACAGATGGGAGAGGGTGCCTGGATCGGACTGAACATGCCCGCAGATGCAGGCGGTCAAGGATTACCGGAGCTGGTTTCTATTGCTGCCAATGAAGTGATTTATGCGGCCAATCAATCATTTTTCCTCATCAGTTTCCTCACGACGGGAGCGGCTCACCTCATACAGACTTTTGGGAACGAAGAGCAAAAATCTCTTTTTTGCGAAAAAATGTACTCCGGAGAATGGACGGGGACCATGTGTTTGACAGAACCTCACGCCGGGACAGCCGTAGGGGATGTCGTCACTACTGCCGAAAAAAAAGACAATCATTATTTAATCAAAGGCAGCAAACAATTCATTACCTGCGGAGATCATGATCTGACGGACAATATCATTCATTTGGTGTTGGCAAGGGCGGAGGGAGCATCCCCAGGGCCGAAAGGAATCAGTCTTTTCATTGTTCCAAAAATTCGCTTGGATGGAACTCCTAATGACGTCACCCTGGTCAATATCGAACACAAGATGGGCATCAATGCTTCTCCCACTGCTCTTCTTTCATTTGGAGACCAGAATCAGTGTCACGGATATCTGCTGCAGGCAGAACACCAGGGGATGGCCCAGATGTTCCAAATGATGAATGAATCACGACTTCTCGTTGGTCTTCAGGGCTTGGCTGCCTCGGCTGCCGCCTATCAATATGCCCTTTCTTATGCCAATGAAAGAACGCAGGGAATTGCCATCAAACATGGAAAAAACCAGAATGCGCCCCGTTCCTTGATCGTGGAACATCCCGACGTACGCAGGATGCTGATGAACATGAAAGCCACCACAGAAGGTTTACGAGGCTTGGTGTATGCCTGCGGCTATTTCACTGATATGAGCAGTCATGGCCCTGAAAAGACGAGAGCGCACTATAAAAACCTCCTTGACCTCTACATTCCGATTGCAAAAGCATTCGGGACCGATCAGGGATTTGAAACCGCCTGTACCGGAATTCAAGTGCTCGGGGGTGTGGGGTATACCAACGATTTTCCTCTGGAACAAAATGCTCGTGATGTCAAAATCGGTTCGATTTACGAAGGAACCAACGGCATCCAGGCTCTCGATCTGGTTTCGCGCAAGTTTACTATGAAAGATGGGGAATTGCTTGATTCCTTAAAAGAGGACCTGCAGTTTTTCGAGCAGACCAATCAAGAGGTTCCTGAAGAAATCCGGGGATTGATAGAAGAGTGGCAGGAATATTATGAATTGATGTTCGAGCTCATTCAGGAAATGAAGGGAGTTCTTCATTCTGGAGACTCAGAAGGCTATGTGCTCTACGCCAACAACATGCTGGCTTTGATGGGAGACGTGCTCTGCGCTTTCCATTTGCTCAAACAAGCCGCGGTTGCTCAAAAGAAGTTTTCTGAACTGGAAGAAAAAGCGGAGTCAGTTGATGTCCTGCTGAATGAAAATCCGGATGCCGTATTTCTGTGGAACAAAGTTAGAACTGCGGAGCATTATGTTTATAATCTGCTTCCCCGAACTCTAGCGCACAGTCGCACAATCAAAAACAAAAACCGGGCTCCTTTGGAGAGCAGATTAACGCAGCTTTTCTAGCGAAGCATTTGGCTGTCCAGGCAGAGAAAATTTTCTCTCCCTTGATTTATTACTGGCAATTGGGTCGGTTAACGAGGCAAAGCGCCGTTTTCACCTCCCCGCCAACTTCCCGCCATCCACCACGAAAACAGTCCCATTGGCGAAGTCTGCTTCTTCGGATACGATAAAGGCGGCCCATGCAGCGATTTCGTCTGGTGTGGCAAAACGTCGAAGTGGGGTTGAATCTAAAATCGCCTTTGCCCGCCCATGATTTTCCTCAATTCGTTTGGCTGTCCCTTCAGAAAGAGTGGTGCCGGGTGCCAATGCGTTTGCTCGAATTCCGTAGGGTCCAAGTTCGACTGCAAATGACATCGTGATGGCATGAAGAACCGCTTTGCTTTTACAATATAGTGAATTGTTGGCAACTCCGGTCATACCAGAATTGGAGCCGATATTGAGAATTTTCCCTCGCTTGCGATCCTTCATATATCGAGCTGCAGCAACAGAGAGAGAAAAAGGGACCATTGCATTGAGAATAATCCCCCACCTCTGTTGGGAGCCTTATATAGGTTTGACCGTGCGCTGCGGTCATGTTTTTTAACCTATAAAAATGGAGACCTATCTGAGTTCGTATCAGAGTTTAAGTCATATGAAATGGGAGTGCAAATACCATGTGGTATTTATTCGGAAATGTCGGCGTCGCAAAATCTACGGCTCGATTCGTAACTTTCTTGGCGAGGTATTTCATCAATTGGCTCATCAAAAAGGCTGTCAAATAATGGAAGGCCACTTGATGTCGGATCATGTCCGCATGTGCATTAGTATTCCTCCGAAATATGCTATATCGAATATCGTTGGATTCATCAAAGGCAAATGTGCGATCTCGATTGCCTGTGAATATCGTGGCAAAAAACAAAGAAGCGTCCCGGGTGAAAGTTTAGGGACACGAGGCTATTTTGTCTCTACGGTATGTCTGGACGAAGAGACAATCCGTTAATACATCAAGAAACAGGAGAAGGAAGATGAACGACATGATCAACTTGATCTTTGGAACCCGGACCCCTTGGAGGAACCAGATAAATAGCCTTTGAGGCATTCACCTTAATAAGCCACCGGCTTCAGTCGGTGGTCACTTTATTTTTACGTCCCCAAGGACTCTAAATAATGTCAAATATGATCTCTGATATCAGACTGATCAATGAGATGCCTCTATTTATAGCGTGTGTCAAGTCATTTTGATGGATTCAATCGTTACTTGATTTCAATTTCTGCCTCGATTTCAACTGGTATGTCAAAAGGCAAATCTGCCATCCCAATCGCCGAACGGGCATGGGCACCTTTCTCCGGACCATACAACTCAAGAATCAGATCGGAAAATCCGTTGATCACCATGGGTTGACGATTGAAGCCCGGTGCACCATTTACCATTCCAAAAACCCGGAGCCAGGCGGCCACTCGATCCAAGGACCCCAATTCACGTTGGATGCTCCCCAGGATTGATAAAGCCGTCAGGCGTGCTGCTTCATATCCTTGATCAAGAGTAAGATCACCGCCGACTTTCCCGCGGGGTTCAGCAATGGTGCCGTCCGGATTTTGGGGACTGTGCCCGGAAATATAGGCCCGGTTTCCTCGAACCCTGACGAAGGCAAATGGGAGTTTCACTCCGGGAGGAATGATCAATGCTTTGGGAAGAATATATCCCTTTTTTTTCAACTTTTCTTCAATAGTCATGGTTTTTCCATTGATGCAATTAAAAAAAAATGTGTCAGCACTTCTGAGATGAAAGTGATGTGGACTGTTTCCCTCAACCAAATGAAAGCCACATCGCACAACAAATTTTTTCTCTCAATTCAGTAGTCAGTCGGTGCACCGCCTTCTTCTTTGCGTTTCGCGACAAATGCCTCGAGCTCCTCTCTAATCGCTTCATTAATTGGCGGTGGCTGAAATTCAGCAAGAATTCGTTTCCAAATCTTATTGGCCCGTTCCGGTGTTTTCACTGCACCATTTTCCTGCCAATTTTCAAAATTGGACCAATCTGATAAAAAAGGGCTATAGAATGCATTTTCAAAACGATCCTGCGTGTGGGCGCAAGCAAAAAAATGCCCTCCGGGTCCCACTTCTTTGACGGCGTCAAAAGCAATATCATCTTCTGTTACTGAGACCGGTTTCATGTAGGAGATCACCTGTTGCAAGGTTTCACAATCCATCACAAATTTTTCATAGGAGGCACAAAGTCCCCCCTCCAGCCATCCGGCGGCATGGTAAACCATGTTCACTCCGGCAGATACTGCTGCCCAAAGTGAAAATAAACTTTCCCACGCAGATTGACTATCCGGAGTGTTGGCAGCACAGGCGTTGGATGCCCGCAGGGGCAGACCGTAAAAACGTGCCATCTGACCAGACATTTGGGTTGCACGCATGTACTCCGGTGTTCCAAAAGCAGGAGAACCGGACTTCATGTCGACATTGGAAGTGAAGGTCCCCAGAGCTACCGGACAGCCAGGATTGACCAGCTGCAGCAAAACGATCGCTCCCAATCCTTCTGCAATTGACTGGGCCACTGCTCCCGCCATCGTGAGTGGGGCCATCGCACCGGCTAACGTGAATGGAGTGACCACTGTCATCTGCCCTCGTCTGGCGAGCCGCATGGCACCATCAAGCATGTTGAAGTCGTGAATCAAAGGGGATGTGGAATTGATATTGGTGTACATCCTCGGCATTGAGTCAAAGGCTTCATGGCTGAGACCACCGGCGATGCGGACCATTTCGATTACATCTTCGACTCGTTCTTTGCCGAGGCAGTATGCATGCACGACCTTGTCGGTCAGGATCAGTTTGTCATAGAGGCAATCCAAATGGCGGATGGAGGGGTGAAGGTCCATGGGCTCCACCGGATATCCTCCGGCAAAATGGATGCAGTTGAAATATTGGGTCAGCTTGATCAAATCCCGAAAGCTCTCTCGAGTTCCGGTTCGTCTTCCACGATCAAGATCAGAGCAGTTGGGGGGGCTGGAAACATTTCCGAATACGATTTGACTTGCTCCGATTTCGATCTTCCTTTCCGGATTGCGAGGAGTAATGGTGACACTCGAGGGAACCAGCTTGAGTTGCTCCATCACCAGTTCCCGTCCTATTCTCACATTGCTGCCATTGACCGGACATCCTGCCTTCTGAAGAATCTCAACGGCTTCGGTGCTCAAGAATTCCAGACCGAGCTCTTCTAAAATGCGCATCGCTCCATTGTGGATCGCTTCAATGCCTTCTTCTGACAAAGGTTCGGTTGGCTTATCGGAATTGACCGGTAAACTCCATGGAAGCTGATGAATGACGCCTCCTTTGCCGCGGGTATTGTTCTTTCGTCCTCCTCCCCGCCTATTCTGTTTTCGAATCTCAGGTCCTTCACCAGGATTCTTCATTTTTTCTCCTGGATCATTTTTCGTTTTTGCTTTTTAAACCTAAAAAAAAGGGGGGCTTTTCTCTCATTATTGTTCCCTGGAAAATTTTTTATTTCTGAGCAAGTTCAACCGCAGTTCTGAATTCGTCCGGTATCCTGGTCGGTCTTGAGGTTCTGGAATCTACCATCACGGCGATCAGGGATCCGCTGGCCACCGCCTCGTCACTTTCTTTTCTAATGACTGTTCCCTGAACAGTCAAACTGCTATTTCCCATTTTTGAAATTTGGATGTGGACATGAAGAATATCTTCAACATAGGATTTTCCATAGTATTGACATGCACTTTCCACAAAGTAGAACTCCAACCCCAGTTTCTTGAGGCGGTCCCAGCCAAATCCCAATTCACGCAGATATGCCAAAAATCCCTGATCAAGAAAAGTCAGATAATTTCCAAAAAAGACATGACCCTGTAAATCCGTATCAGAAAATCGCACTTCAAGCGCGTGATAGAAACGAAAATGCCTGTTTTCCCTGTCATTCATACCGGGTTTTCTCTTTCATTTTGAGAATTTGAATTCAATTCATATTTGATCATGGTTTCACGAACAAAAAACAGCATTATTCCTGCGCCGAACAAGCCAATCCCTCCAGTGGCAATCGAAGCTGTTCCGAGGACAAATAATTTTCCCAACAAGCCAATAAATATCGGTCCCACCACTGTCCCCAAATCTCCAACAAAACGCCAAACACCCAGGAATTCGCTCCGTTCTGTAGAAGGGGACAGATCAGCTCCCATCGTCATGATGATACCCGATCCCATTCCGTTCCCGAATCCCGCCAACAGTCCGATCAGCAAAAACGAAAGAAAACTGTCACTGAAGGGCAATAAAATAAGACTCATTCCTAAAATGAAGATGCAGGGAACAGCGGCCCATTTTCTGCCAAAACGGTCCATCACAATCCCGCTCAGAAAAAATAAGGACATATCAATTGCGGAGGAGAGACCCAAAATGAATCCGATTTGCGCCGCATCAAGTCCAATCTGCCCTCCCCAAAGGGGAAATAGCAGTTGGCGTCCCACGCGGGTAATCTGCAAAGCGATAGCCGCTACGCCAGCTGTCAAAAAAATTTTCTTGTGCTCCGCCAGGATTCGCGGAATCAGAGCAAGAACTTTTGGAAAATGGTGTTTTGCTGTTCGTTTCTTTGCTCCAGGTAAAACAAAAAGCAGAAAAACAAATACAATGGCAGCGATTAGTGCGGCAATCAAAAACGTGATTTGAAAGCCGAAAAATTTGATGCAGACCCCACCAATAATTGGACCTAAAAATCGTCCAATACGTTGAATTCCCCCGAGGATGGACATGCCGCGACCTCGCTGGTGCAGAAATGTTGTTTCTGCAATAAAATTTAAGCGGGTGAGCATGAACACACCAAATCCAACTCCAAATCCGAAGGTGCCGGTTCCGAGCAGGAGCAGGGTCTGACTGAAACTGGAAACAAGCATGGAAACAAACATGAGGAACAGACCAAACAGCATCAGTCGTTTTTCACCAAAACGTGCAATCGCCAGGCCTGTCGGCATATCTGAAAGGACGCTGCCGATTCCCTTGAGCGCAAACATCGTTCCAGCGCCTGCAACGGCACCTCCTAACTCCACGGCGAATAGTGGAATCAGGAGCAGAACAATTCCCTCACCTGTTGCCATCAAGGCCGAAGGAAAATAAATGGGGAGAATCAGTTGACGTAGAGGAAGTTTGGGGGGGGAAATAGTTCTCAAGGTCGTCAATGGAAAATAGGGGAGAGAAACCTTATTTTGTTTGCCTGATAAGGTGCCTCTTCCCTCCTGCAAGCACAAGATGTTATTTTTTTACGGCCTTGGTCGTTTGGGCTGCATTTTCAGAAGACAGTGATCTAGAGCAAATTCCGGGAAGCCAAAGACAAACCATAGCCCACACTCGTAAAAACATTTTGGTTGGATATGACATCCTGTGCAAAGTAGTTTGAGAAAATTTTGCGGACAGAAGGAATCAAAGTGGAACCGCCCACCAGCGATACACTGTCAATTTGCTGGGGAGTCAGGGAAGACTGACGCAGGACTTCGAGCAGTGAATTTTCAATTCTATCTAAAATGGACTGATTGCTCTGATCAAATTCCTGCCTGGTTTTCTCCACAGAAAATGGGTCTTCAAAGAAATCTGCATGCAGGGTTGCCGCTTCCTTTTTCGTCAATTCAAATTTGAAACGTTCTACCACGTTAAAAAGGTCATATCCCAAATCCACTTCAACCACCTCTTTGAGGCGCTTCAGCTTTTTCGGTTTTTCACCGAAGGTAATATAGCCTTGGATTTGTTCAAGAGTTTGACGATCTTTCAGGAAATGGATCAGGTGCCATTGAGAAACGGTACTGAAAAGGGTCCCGGGAATATCGAGCATTTTGTTGCCGGTGTTGTATTTGCTGCCTCTTCCTAAAAAAGGGGTGACATGTTCATACATGATGTGAGAATCAAAGGTGTCACCTCCGACATAGACCCCGGCATTGCCAAGGATGTCATTTTTCCGATTTTCCTGCTTTCTTTGCTGCGGCCCAACCTTGACGATTGAAAAATCCGAGGTTCCCCCCCCAATGTCACCAACCAGAACATATTCCTCATTCTGAAGAGTACTTTCATAAGAGAGTGCGGCAGCGACCGGTTCATATTCAAAGGAAATGTTTTCGAATCCTGCTTGCGCTGCAGCAGACCGCATTCTTTCCTCCGCTTGTCTGTCCAGCTCTGCATCTGAATCGTTGTAGTGGACCGGACGCCCTAAAAGGATCGTACTCAGTTCCCTGTTGATTTTTTCCTCGGTGTGCTTTTTCATTGAAGCAAGAATTATAGAAATCAGATCTCGCAAATAATACCGTTTGGCGGAAGAAGCACGAGTGCCGACCAGCGTCGAAATTTCTTCAGCTTCTCCAAGATAACGTTTTAGTGAACGGAAAAACCGTCCATCTTCTCCGTCTGTGAACTGATCAACGGCATGGTTGCCGACTAAAAACTGACGATTGTGCTTCAGCCACAAAAGGACTGATGGAATGGAGTAGGATTCTTCCTTGAAAGGAATCAAGCGGACATCCGTGCCGTCATTGACCCCAATTGTTGAATTGGAGGTGCCAAAATCTACCCCGCAAACCGTTTTATTCATAAACCTCTATTTTCTGGAAATGAGTGCTTCGAGCATTTAAAATAAGGACTCTTGTGAGAAACAGAAACTGAAATCAAAAACTAAATTTCCGATCTGAACTCAAAATCAGATTGCAATATTACTTCTATCATTTTTTCAGTGGGCTGCATGAACAATCCCTCTGTCAATGCATAAAAAACCCCACTCGTTTAGAGAAACCACAAAATATATCATAAATTTAATTGAGATTCTAGCTCATTTTAAATCTTAAAAACGAAATCAGACACTCATCCGTTTTCTGATTCGGTTTCAGAATACTGTCTCGATTGTCAGCAACTTTTAACTTTGCAATGACTGACGAAAGTGAGACGATTCTAGTCTTTCTCAATTTTGGAAACGGAGAAGAACCATGAATTTTGAACTACCTGAAGAATACCGTATGCTCCAGGAACTGGTGGCAACTTTTGTTCAGAGAGACTTGATGCCCCTGGAAGAAAAGGTGCTTGATCGGGAAGCCCGCGGTGAAGAGGTGCGTCTCACTGAAGAAGAAAACGCTGAACTGAACAAACGATGCCGAGATCTGGAGCTTTGGGGACTGGATGTCCCGGAGGAAATGGGAGGCGCGAACCTGCCCGCTGTGGCATTGCTTGGAGTCCATGAAGAAATGGGAAAAACCGAAGTCCCTTTTACATTTCCTCCCGATTCACCGAACCTCAGAATGCTGATGGCTACCGCTAACGAAAGTCAGCGTGAACGGTATCTCGAGCCATACGCCCGGGGAGAAACTGTTTCAGCCATTGCCATTTCGGAACCGGCTGCCGGTGCTGACCCTTCAGGAATGATCACTCGTGCTGTGAAAGACGGAAATGAGTGGGTATTGAACGGACGAAAAATCTGGGTCAGCAGGGTTCCCCAGGCAGATTTTACCATCGTCATGGCAGTTACTGACCCCGAAAAAGGTCGCAACGGAATCTCTGCTTTCCTGGTGGACAAAGGGACTCAAGGATTTGAGATTTCAAGAGAAATATTAATGGGAGGAGGAATCCGCACATTTGAAATTGCATTTGAAAACTGTCGGATTCCCGAATCGCAGCTGCTGGGTGAGCAGGGAAAAGGTTTTGCTCCCATGCAGCTTCGCCTGACGGTGAGACGACTGCAGATGGGGGCATGGTGTGTTGGCATGGCGCGGCGTGCATTGGATCTCATGTGTGACTATGCAACACAAAGGGTTACGTTTGGAGTCCCGCTTTCAGAACGTCAGGCGATTCAATGGTGGGTCGCGGAGGCAGAAACCAAAATTCATGCGTGCCGACTGATGATTCAGCATGCCGCCTGGAAGCAGGATCGTGGAGACGATGTGCGCACCGAAGCCTCCATGATCAAGGTTTACGGCACCGAGATGGCCACAGAAGTGATCGACCGTGCGACCCAAACCATGGGTGCCATGGGTATCACCAAAGAGATGCCTCTGCATTTAATGGCGCAGCATGTGCGGGCAATGAGGATCTATGAAGGCCCTTCGGAAGTTCACCGCTGGGTTGTCGCACGCAGACTCCTCCGTCGATGATTATTTTTGGAAAACTTTTGACTGGATCACGAAATTGCTTTTCTTGATCAAGATGATGAATGAAATCATTTAAATTTTAATGGCAATTCGATCTGGAATTATAAAATGCGGTGTTCAGGACATTTCGGGAAATTTGTTTTCGAAAATACAAGGATTAAAAAAATTAATTTTTCAGGAGAAATGAATGAATAAAAAGGTTGGGGATGTACAAGTCGGATTGAAGGATTATGTCGCGGTGGTCGAAATTCAACGCCCTCCTCACAATTTTTTCGACTATGATCTGATTTGCAGCCTCGTTGAAGTTTTTCAGGATTTGGACAAAAACAAAAATTGCCGTGTTTCAGTCCTGGCGGCACAAGGAACTGCATTCTGCGCCGGTGCCAATCTTCCTGAAAGAATGTCAGGTTCTTTGCATGTGGAAGGAGGCAAGAATCCGCTTTATACGAAGGCAGTTCAGTTGTTCTCCTGTAAAAAACCGGTTGTTGCAGCGGTTCACGGGGCGGCCGTGGGAGGCGGATTGGGGCTGGCCCTCTTTCCGGATTTTCGAGTCACCTGTCCTGAAGCCCGATTTTCCGCTAACTTTGCAAAACTGGCATTTCATCCCGGATTCGGTTTGACCCATACCCTACCCGCATTGATTGGCCAGCAAAAAGCAAATCTCATGTTCTACACCGGACGTCGGATCAAAGGAGATCAGGCAGCGGAATGGGGTTTGGCAGACATTCTCACCAGTCAGGACAATGTACGGCAGGAAGCGGTCAAACTGGCAGAGGAAATTGCAGAAAGCGGTCCCTTGGCGATTCTCTCCATCCGAGAAACAGTCCGTCAGGGACTGGCTGAGAAAATTGAAGCACAGACGGATCGTGAACACCATGAACAAAGCTGGCAGCGGGAAACCGAAGATTTTAAAGAAGGGGTGCGGGCTGTGACTGAACGCCGTCCTGGCAATTTTACGGGCCGGTAATCTTCATTTTTTGGCGAAACCAACAATTGTTACGCTGCTATCCCATGGATGACTCAAGAAACTGGGCAACGGTTTTATTGAATGAGTCTGCCTGCTCCAAATGGATCAGGTGTCCGGCTTTTGCGATTTGACAAAAACGGGATCCAGGAATCTTGCTGGCCATTTTTTTCATCATCGCTGACGGTGCGGCGGGATCGTTTTCTCCTGCGAGAAGCAGTGTTGGAAGACTGATCTCTGGGAGATGAGAGCGACGATCAAAGCCAAGCAGGCATTGAAGGGCCTTCCGATAAGCCTGCGGCTTGCAGTCCGCGATGCATTCTTGTGCGAGTTTTACTCCTTCCGGATCCGGATCTTCCCCCAGCAGGCTTGTCATCATTTGCCGGGCAACATCCTTCATGGTTCCTCCTTGTTCGAGAGGCTCCAGACGATGTCTGATGAATTTCTGCTGCCACTCTCCATCGGCCCTGCCAAAGGCGGGACTGGTCGCATAAAGCACCAGAGACTTGACGCGATGCTGTCTTTCAAGGAGAAATTCCTGGGCTACCATTCCTCCCAGCGAATGTCCAACGAGGTGAACTTCCGGGAACTCCAGCTCATCGAGCAATTTTTCCAAAGCAAAGGCCAATGCAGGAAAGGTGAGATCCTGAACAGGGGGGCAGTCTCCGTAACCCGGCATATTCCAGGCAATTGCTTGAAAACTTTTTCCAAAAGCTGACAACTGGGGCTGCCAGGAGTCTGCATTTCCGCCAATGCCATGGAGAAAAACCAGTGCATCTCCCGAATAACCGTTTCTTCGAAACGTGGGAACTGTCATGGTGCTAATTCCCCCTGGAGCACTCCTTGTTTGACAATTTCCTCTCCATCAAGAAAAATGGTGCAGTTTCGCATGGGGAGGTCAAAATGTCCCTGGGTATGACGTCCTGCCGTTTCGTTGGCCCCGGTGGAGTATAGAAAATTTCCTGCAAATGCTCGAAGCTCGGTGCCATTGAAGTCTCTTTTGTCATACATTGCCATCGCATCCCAGCGGGCTGCCGGATTCATACCCCATCCGACGTGGGATACCGCATAGGCTTCTTCTTCACTCCAGGCGGCTGTATAGTCTCTGAATAGATCTGCATCAACCCCCTCCCCTTCAATTTTTGTGATAAAATCGTCTTCAATAGTCAGCATGATCGGATTTTCGATGTAACGCTTGAAGGTCAAATTGATGTCTCCCGGAGCGAGCACCAAACTTCCATTGACGGTTTTAGCCTGAGGAAAACAAAGGCATAATCCTCCTGGCCAGTGAGAGATCAAGCCCGGGCGGTCTGCATAACCCCAGGCTGCTCCAAGCGGTGCATTGCTCACATCCACTTCAAGAAGGGTTCCTGCTGGAGAAGTCACCCGCATTTTTCGTGCAGCGCGTAGTTTTTTTAGCCCGATCTTCACTCTTTTTGTCAGTTCCGGATCAGGCAGCAGGCGCTCCAAGGTATCAGGGTGTTCATTGCTGATCATTAGTGCCCTGGCTCCGTTTTTTAAAATTTCGGGAACTTCAGGGGCATGCAGCAGGCCTTCGACCGTCAAATCCACCACAAATTCAGACTGAGCCAAAGCGCTCAAAATCGGCCGTATGCCTTGCAGAGCGATACTTGCTCCGGTGGACCGTATCGGGACATTGGTGCTTTGAACAGGACTCGGGACAATCAGATGAAATGCCTGGGCGCCCAATCGATGCAAAGCCAATTCTGCAAGTTGAACATTAACAGGACGAGATTGAGTTTCAGAAAGGATCGCTACCACGGTTCCGGTTTCCACTTTACAATGTTCAAAAACCCGGGTGAAGGTTTCAATCCATTTTCCTTCGATTCTTTCTTGTAGCATTGCTTGAGCCTTTCTGTTTGTAACAGGGATGTATGCCGTCTGATCCTTTATTTAGGCAAAAAGTTTAATGCCTAAAATAAAATCTCACATCATTCAATAAATATATGTTGAATAAACGTTTGCGGAGGGATTGAATCTCTAAAGATCGGGGGAAGGGGAGGGAATGGCACCTCCTAGAAGGTGCCGAATACGCAGAAATTCGGTTTAGACTAATTCCCGGTGATGGCTTTGACCATAACTTTGAATTCGTCGCTTTGTGTGGGGCGCTGCATTTCATATTCAGGTCCCAGCATCAAGTCCGTGTTTTCGTCAAGTCTTCCCATCATTCTTTTATAAGTTTTATTGCCATTGAGCTTCTCAAATGCGGCATAAAGCGTTTTCATCCGATCTTCCGGGACCCCTCTTGGAGCCATCACAAGTCGATACATTCGACCTATATCGCTTTTGAATCCCAATTCTTTGAGTGTGGGGATGTCCGGGAAAACACGTGAATTGCCGCCACTGGCCAAGACACGAAGCTTGCTTCCCTGTGCCTTGATGACAGAGGTGAATGCCATTGTAAAATCGGAATCTCCAGCAAGCAGCGCTTTCATTGCAGGACCCCCTCCTTTGTATGGAACAAATTTGGCTTTGACTCCGGATTCGGTTAAAAATTGTGCAGCCGGGACGAAAATAGCTCCCCATTGCCCGCTATGGCCGAATACCAGTTTACCGGGGTTTTGTTTTCCATAATCTACCATTTCATCCAGGGTCTTCCAGGGTTTATCGGCACGAACAACGATCGATGCTACTCCATAATTAATTCTCGCCACGGTTTTAAAATCTCGTGTGGTGTCATAGGGCAGCTTTGTAACATGCTGTTGAAGCTGATCAAAATAGTTGTGAGTGAAGAGCAGCGTGTATCCATCAGGTTTTGCATTGGCCACTGCAGCAGTTCCGGTCTGACCGCTTGCGCCCGGCATCAATTTGACAATCACGGCATTGCCCAAATATTCAGGAATAATAGAAGTAAAAACTCGTGCGTTCAAGTCATGAGAACCCCCGGCACCCAGCGGAAGCACCAAGGTGATGGGCTTTTCAGGGTACTCGGCAAAAGCACTCCCTACAATCATCAATAAACCGACACCGATTGCAAATAAACTTTGGATAAATTTTCGTATTATCATTTTGACCTCCCAAAAAGGTTTAGACGTTCGATTCGTTTCAGCACGACACTGAAGCAAATCAACAGGACACTGTATTGTTAAAAATTATAAGGGGAAAACTGCCGGCAGTCTCCAATCTCAGACTGTAAAAACTGCTGCAGATATGCGTAATTCCGGGACAAGCCTCTACCAGATACTCACCTGCGCCTCATTAAACTAGCAAAATCTTTTACTTTCGTCACCTCCTTTGCATGATTTTATTATCAACAGGAATAAATTTGCCAGAATTTTAACCTGGGATTAATTGATGTTAAGCCTTCGACTTTTGCTTATGACGGAAAGATCTCCATAAAAGGAATCCCGTTATCACAGGAGTTGCTAACAGAATGATACGAGTTATTGGTCGGTCAACAAAAACAAAGTTTAATAAACTGCCATCCGCTAAACTGATTGTTTGTCCAAAGGAATATTCCAAAATCGGTCCTAAAATAAAAGCCATCACCATCGGGGTGACATCAAATCTCAATTTTTTTGCGATATAACCAAAGAGACCAAAAAAGACCAGCACGATCAAATCGAATGTATTCGATCTGAATACATAAGATCCTGCAAAGGCAAAGACGACTGTAAGCGGAAGAAGAACCGATTGACGGATAGAAACGGCCTTGACAAACAATGGGATGGTGAAATAGCCGATGATCAAAAAGAGAAAATTCGCTAAAACCATTGCAACCAGAATTGCATAAACCATTGCACTTTGTTCTTCAAAAAGAGTCGGTCCAGGACGCAGTCCCTGAGCAATGAAAGCCCCTAATAAAATCGCAGTCAGATTGTCTCCCGGAATTCCAAGCGTCAGCAAGGGCACTAAGGTTGGGCCATTGACGGCATTGTTCGCAGCTTCTGCACCAGCAATTCCCTCCAGTTCCCCATTGCCGAAAGTTTCCGGATGAGAGGAAGCATTTTTTGCCGCTGCATAACCCATAAATGCGGCCACGACCTGACCCACTCCTGGAATCATACCGATACTTGTACCGATACCAGTTGAACGCAAGATGGTTCTAAAACAACGGCGAAATTCCGCAAAAGTCAGTTTTTCGCTTTTTTCCAAATCAATTTTTTCAGCAACAATGGATTTCGCTTTTCTTTCTACTGCCAACATCATTTCTGGAAGGGCAAAAACCCCAATCAGCATAGGGAGCAAAGGAATTCCTGCTCTGATCGGAAAAATATCAAAAGTAAAACGAGACAATGCCCCAATCGGGTCTTGACCAATCATGGCAAAAAAAATGCCGACAAACATCATTATCAATCCCTTGGCAAAATCTCCTCCAGTCGTGATGGTGATGACGATCAAACTCAGGAAGATGACGGCTGCAAGTTCCGGCGGACCAAATTTTAAGGCAAGCAAGGCAATGGGGCCGATAAATAAAATCGTGACCACATCGCTGACAGTGTCTCCAATCACGGAGGAATAATGGGCCATTTCCAGAGCCTTTTTGCCCTTGTTCTGTTTGGTTAGTTCAGGACCGTCAAAAGTTGTGGCGACAGCCGCTCCTGTTCCCGGCATGGAAACAAGAATCGCAGGGATGCTTCCCCCAAAAATACCTCCTTTATAAACCCCCAGAAGAAATGGGATTCCCACCAGAGGATCGACAAAGAAAGAAATTGGCAGCAGGATAGCGACTGCCATCAGCGTTGTGAATCCCGGCAGAGCTCCGACAAACATTCCGAGGAAAAGCCCGAGACTCATCATCCCGAAGGTATCCCATCGCAAAGAGAGCTGAACGCCTTCCAAAAAACTTTCCCACATAAGTAAAAATTCCTAAGTTTAAAAACCTGATTGGTTCTCAATTTGATTTTAAAGGGGAGTCTATTTTCTCACTCCAAAGTCGAGGAACATGAAAAATCCTTATTAGGTGAATATGTCCCATTCACATTGTACACACAGGGAATAATTAATTTTACCGGGTTGACGTGTTTGAAATTAATATGCGAGCGCCAAGACCTTGTCTAAAACGGAGGAGAGATAACTTTCCGGTAAAGAAACGAGCAATTGCCGGGTGAATAAATAATAGATGCCAAAGGGAATGCCAAGGCTCACTCCTCCGGTTATTAAAAAATTCCGGTTTCCCATAAATGACATCAGTATGGCGAGAGTGACCGCGCTGGATTCGATAAATCCAATCGGATCCATCAAGAGGGCATAAGCTAAAAAAATAACAAGTGTCACTAAAATATTGAAACCCCCTTTTATATCCAGGTCAAGCTCGAGTTTCGTTCCCGTTTGGAAGAGGCTCCTGACGAGGTACCAGATACTGGTGCCCAATAGAAAAAAACCGACCACACGAGGAAAAAGATCAGGGTCTAAAGCCGCACCGGCCCCGCCCATGAATGAGAGAGGCTTCTCAACCTGGTAAGGAATAATAAGCAGGAGAACAATTGAGAAGGTGATAAAAAATAATGCAAAAATGACATCTGAGCTGAAAATTTTTTTAAAGTTTTTCTGCTGCATTGAGTTTTTCACCTATGAGGCCGTCTGCTAAACCGGCAAACGGGACTGGTCTAAATCCCAGTTACTCGAGTAATTAAAAAGACTGACTATTTCACTGTAAACTATTGAAATTATTAATTAAAGTGTCTTGAGAAAAGTCTTTCCACATTTATTGATTGTAATGTAGTGGAAATTGCCGGGAGTTTCAAGTGTTAGTCCGGATCGAAATTTTCCTTGTTTTACCCTTTGTATTTGGACGATGGAACTCCTTTGAATGGAACTTTGATCCGAAACAAACCGCCGGCATTCGGTTGTTCTTTCCATTCTTCTTCTGAAAGTTTTTGCCCGGCCGATGTGATATAAAGTTCATCCAGGTTTTTTCCGCCGAAGGCACATGAGGTGATTTGCCGGGCACCCGGAATCTCTACTTCAAAGACGGTTTCACCAGATTGCGGGTGAATTCGGAGGACCTTTCCTCCCCGGTACATTGCAACCCAGAGAAAATCATTCTCATCAATTGCCATCCCGTCTGGTACCGTTCCGTTTTCCGGGAAGGATTTGACTGTTCGCCTATTGGATATTGCTCCGGTCCCGGCCTGGTATTCATACGCGTCAACGGAGCAGGCCCGAGAGTCGATATAGTAAAAAACCGTTTGCGATTGATTCCAGATCAATCCATTGGAAATGGTCACATTCTTGATTTTCAAAGATACCGAATGATCCGTTTCAAGACAATAGAGGGACCCGGCACCCTTTTTTGAGTCATAGGCCATGGTCCCCGCCCAAAATCGGCCTTGGGGATCACATTTCCCGTCATTGAAACGGTTATTGGGAATATCGGATTCAGGATCTGCTATTTTTTCAACCTCTCCTGTTTCCAGGTCCAGACTGGCAAATCCGTTTTTAAGAGCCAGCATTAACCCTCCTTTTTCCCGCAGGACAACGGTACCGACATTTTCTTTAACATCATAGCCTAAGTTGGAATTGTTTTTCGGGTCGAAGGCATAAACCTGATTCCTCATAATATCAACCCAATACAATCGTTCATTTTCCGGATCCCAAAGACTGCCTTCTCCAATTACCGCATAATTTTGATAGATCAGTTCCGCACTGACAGAATTTGTCATTTTGCCTCCTTTAAAATTGTAATCATCAATAGATAGTTTTGTTTTATCCCAGTTTCGTCTTCATTTATTCTAATCAGTCTGAAAATTCTGTGGAATCTTTTTAACTCCTGCTATTTTTCTTTCACCAAAAAGTCAAAATCGCAGCCTTTGTCGGCCTGCTGTACTGAATCAAAATAAAGTTTGTGGTATCCGCGGGCAGGGCGCGGCACGTTTGCCCGCCAGGCAGCGTTTCTGTCAGCAATCTCTTTTTCCGAAAGAAGAAGTTGCAACCGGCGTTTCGGCACATCCAGGGAGATCCGGTCACCGGTGCGCACGATTGCCAGAGGGCCCCCAACGGCTGCTTCGGGAGAAATGTGCAGGACAATCGTGCCGAAAGCCGTTCCGCTCATGCGGGCATCTGAAATTCTCACCATGTCCTTGACCCCTTTGAGAGCCAGTTTCTTGGGAATTGGAAGATAACCGGCTTCCGGCATCCCAGGAGCCCCAATCGGTCCGGCATTCTGCAGTACCAAAATATCATCAGGCTCCACATCAAGCGATAAATCATCGATTCGCGAGGCAAGATCTTCCAGAGAAGTAAAAACGACGGCGCGTCCGGTATGTACCATCAATTCGTCTGAAGCTGCAGATTGCTTGATAATGGCGCCGTTGGGAGCAAGATTGCCCTGCAGGACAGCCATACTTCCCTGGGGATAAATTGGATTGGAAAAAGGACGAACCACATCCTGCTGCCAGGAAGGCGGGGCGGCCTCGATGATCTCCCCCAGGGTTTTTCCCGATACAGTCATGCATTCCAGATTGAGGAGTGATTTAAGCTCTCGTAAAAGGGTTACCAATCCACCGGCATTTTCAAGGTCCTGCATATAGTGCTGACCCGAAGGTTTCAGATCAACCAGCACCGGGGTTTCCTGTCCCATCCTGTCAAATCGGGGCAGGTCAATGGGATGTCCCAATCGTCCTGCGAGAGCGGCCAGGTGGACAATCCCGTTTGTTGAACCGCCAGTGGCATGCAGCACCCGCAAAGCATTGCTAATGGAAGCTTTTGTCATGATCTGATCCGGCGTGATCTTTTCCTGAGCCAAAGCAACCGCTCGGGTACCCGTCAATTCTGCCTGTCTCAGGCGTTCGGCATGCACGGCAGGAATTGCAGCGCCGCCGGGCAGCATCATTCCCAGTGCTTCGGTGACCAGTGCCATCGTGCTGGCCGTCCCCATCACAGAGCAGGTTCCCGCAGTGGGAACCAATTGAGCGTTGACTTGCTCCACCGCTTCTGAATCGATTTCTCCTGATCTGTATTTTGCCCAGTAGCGGCGGCAATCGGTGCAGGCTCCCAGTCGTTCATTCTGAAAACTGCCGGTCAGCATCGGCCCCGTAACCAGCATGATCGCGGGGACGTTGGCACTGGCAGCCCCCATCAGCAAAGCCGGCACCGTTTTGTCACAGCCGCCGATCAATACAACGGCGTCCATTGGCTGGGCACGAATCATTTCTTCAGCGTCCATCGCCATCAAGTTTCGAAGAAACATGCTGGTTGGGTGGCTGAACGATTCATGAAGAGAAATCGTAGGAAATTCAACAGGCAGTGCACCAGCGAGTAAAATTCCGCGCTTGACGGCTTCAATCAAGTCCGGCACCGTTTTGTGACAGGCATTGTAGCCGCTGAATGTGTTGGTAATTCCAATAATTGGACGTTCCAACGCATCATCTGTGTAGCCCATCGCCTTGATGAAAGCCTTGCGAAGAAAAACTGAAAATCCCTGGTCTCCATATTGCGTCAAATTTCGTTTCATTCCATGTTCATCAGCCATTTTTTCCTGTTTTTGATTAAATTTTATTAGGACGCGGATAACGTCGTGCTCACAAATTTTTTTTCAGTCCCTTTTATAGGGCCTCCACGCTAAAGGGGGCGGGAGCAAAGCGAATTTTTCCGATTTGGCAAAAGGCCGGCAGCAGAAATAAATCGGCGACCAGGGCGGTGCCAATTGCCACAGCACTCAGGATACCGAAATTAGCCAGTCCCTGATGCGAGGAAAACAGCATAAAAAGAAATCCGGTGATCAGGATCATCGAAGTGAAAGTGATTGCCTGTCCTACTTCATGCAAGGTTGCGATGATGGCTTTTTTGATATCGGAATGGGCGAGAATCTCTGCCCGGTAATGAGTCAAAAAATGGATTGTATCGTCAACGGAAATACCGATGATGATCGGAGCAATAATCAAAGTATCGATATCGAGGTGAATTTCAAAATAGCCCATCACTCCAAAGGTGACCAGGATGGGAAAGACGTTGGGCAACATTGCAAAAAAACCAACCCGTTTTGATCCGAATACAATCAGCAGCAAGAAACTGACCACTGCAAGCGCTATTGAAAAGCTTTGTACCTGAGACCAGCTGATATAGTCGATCATTTTCATCATTAACCCCAGGTTTCCGGTAATTTCTGCTTTCAACTCCGGATAGTCTCTCTGCAGGGGGGAAAAGATCGTTTGGAGTTCCTGATTGACGCTGTCAATGAAGTCGACATAGTCCATGGATCCTGCATTCAGTACCCTGACTGTGATCCTTCCTCGACTGTAATCATCGGGGACCAGCAGCAAGCGGTCCTCAGGGTTGGCTGTTTCAAACATCAGCAATGTCTGCTGCAGCATGGGCGGATCTTCAGGAATGATGAACATTTCTTCACGGTCTTCATTGAGTGCCCTAAAGGTGCTTTTTACCACGTTGACCAGGGATGAAGTCTTCACCACAGGAGGGCTGTAACGTGTCTCAAGTCTATTTTGAGCTTTTTCGATGGCCTTTAAAACAAGGGGATCTTTCATTGCATCCGACTGATCGAAATCAAGATAGATTTCCATGTTGTTTGCACCACCCATGTAGCGGTCCACCAGTTGATAGGCCTGTCGGAGGGGCAGACCCTCTTTGAGAATCATGACCATATTGGAATCAATTTTAACTTGGAAAATTCCATATAAGGCGATCACTCCCGCGCTAAGAAAAATCAATACAACCGGCCAGGGGTTGCCAGTTGCCAGAGGTACGATTTTGCTGATCAAATTTTGGATCCAGTTTTTTCGGGACACATCGTTTTCGAAATTCTCAGGCATCCTGCGGGAAACCGGATGCCAAAGGTCAAGCATCAGAGGAAGAAGAAAGATTGTCAGGAAAAATGCGAGCATAACGCCTGTCGCAGCGGAAAATCCAAAGTTCCGGATAGGCATTATCGGCACAAAAACGAGAGAGAGCAGTCCAAAGGCGGTGGTTATGCTGGTCAGCAGGCAGGCCAATCCTGATTTTTTGTAAACTGCTTTCAGTGCTTCATCATGGTTCAGGTTTTGCCGTCGAAAAAAAAGATAGCCGGAAAGTATATGGACTGCATCTGCAATGCCCACAACAATCATCAGCAGTGCAAGTACATTGATCATCATCGTCATTGTCAAACCGGCCCAACCCACCAGTCCGACCGTCATCAAAACAGACAATACGACAATGCTCAGCGGCCAGACTACTGCGCTCAGTGAGCGAAACAAGATCCAAAGCGTTGCAGCCATTAAAATCAATGTGCCTGCAAAGATTCTTCCCATTTCTGCCATGATGACATCATTCATGAATCCCATCAGTGCGGGCTCTCCAACAGGATAAAATTTGAATGCATTTGCATAGGCCGCTTTTTGCAGAATTTTTTCAATTTCCCTGTTGAATGCAGCATATTCTGCCATATCGGTGGATTTAAACTGGATGGGTTTTTGGTCAATGCCTGTGTTTTTTGATGGATCGAGGGGATCAAATTCCAATGAATCTTTTTCTTCCTCTTCTCCTTCCGGGATGGTGCCGAAATCAGTGCGAATCAAAATTCCCCCGAACCGGGAATCATCAGAAATATAAAATTTGGGATAATCAGGATGCTCCAACGCTTCTTTTCTCAGCACATCCCTTGCTTCCTGAGTCTCCGGGGGGTTTTCACCGACAAAATCCCGAGATCTCAAGGTGTCTTCTTCGACTTCCAGGTAGCTGGCGTTGATCAAGCTGGTGACTTCCATCAGATGGTCGAGTGGAGAACTCTCTCCTTTGGAAAAATCGCTTACATTCGCTTCCAGTTCCTGATGAAGTGAGGACAATGCCTTGAGTGATTCTTCTGAGAGAACGTCACCGTCATTCGCCTCATAAACGATATACATTCCCTGATCACTGCTGAATGTTTCCCGGAATTGATCATAAACGTTCAGGATGGGGTCATCTTTTTTCAGAAACGCATCAAGGGACATATCGATCACGATCCATTGAATCCCCAAACCAGTGAATATGACGGCCAATAAAAGCAGAATCCACATCAATCGGCGATGGTCAATGATCCTGGCAGGAACTCGTTCAAAAAAAACATTCAATTGGTTGAGGACTTGTTTCATCGCGTGATGATTGAATTGGTTTTTAATTCTGAAGAATTCGCTCTCGTGGAACGGCAGAACCACTAAGAAGTGGATTTAAGTATGACATTTTGATAATAAATAAGGTAGGAATTTTATCTTGATTGCTGATAACTCAAATATGGAAATAGCATATGTTTAAGAAAAATTTAAGAAACCTGACGATTTTGGTTTTTATAAGCATTCTCCTGACAGCGTGTTCAGCAGCCTACGTTTCCACCCTGATTGCAACAAACAGATGCAAAAATTGCGATTTTTCAGACCTGGATTTGAAAGAATATAACCTGAGGGGAGCGGTTCTCAAGTCGTCTAATTTAAGTCGAACCGACTTGGTTGGAATTGACCTTTCATACAGCGATCTTCGAGACGCGGAATTTCGTGAGGCCCGGATGCAGAGAGCTGACCTGACCAGTGCCAATCTGATTGGAGCCAATTTGGTCAGGGCTAATTTGAAAAAAGCAGATTTGACTCAGGCAAGCTTGCGCTGGAGCATTTTGATCAATGCCAATTTGGAAGAAGCGACACTGATCGATGCTGATCTGGAAGGAGCCAATCTGAGAGGGGCAAATCTCAGAGGTGCTGTACTCAAAGGAGCCATTCTGACCAACGCTGATTTAAGCAATGCGAAGCTGGAAGGTATCGAAATCGAAGGAGCACTTGTCCGAGGAACGGTACTTGAGAAAAAAAATTGAAAACAGCACGAATGGATCTGCAGTACACGACTGAAAATTAATTTCCTCAAAATTCGCATTCCTTCATGCGGAATCCTGCAAATGTGCAGCCCCGCTTTCACTGTCAAAGAAAACCTGTGCGGTCTTTTTTTCCGAAAGACTGAAGATTTTTCTAAATTCTGTCAAAACGTAAATGCCAGTTTGTGAAAAACAGGGCAGTTAAAAAAAAATTGAACTTCCTATAGAAAGGGAAAGATGGCACTACTTCCAATAATTACCGATGAAGACGCTTCTCCCGAAGCAGCCGTATTGATCAAGCACAGCAATCAATTGTTCGGAAGGACGGCAAATGCGGTGCGGATTGCTTCGCATTCTCCCAAACTGGCGCAGGTGCTGTTTGGTTTCATTGTCGCCGCCCTCCGAGAGGAGATTACAGAAAATCTGGATTTGCGGACAAAAGTCCTGGTGATTCTCAAAACTTCTTTGCTGAACGGCTGCAAGCATTGAACGGCTCATAATGTTACGCTCGGTCGAGCGTTGGAGATCAGCGAGGAAGAATTCGAGGCGATTGAAAATGATGATCAGACTTCTGACTTTTTCACTCCCTCTGAAAAAGCAGCAATGCGATGGGCCCAGGTGCTGACTGAAAAGGGATATCACGGCGAACCGGGACGGCCTCCTGTTTCAAAGGATGCGATGAAAGAGATGAAAAAACATTTCAATGATGCGCAAATTGTTGAAATCTCAATGGTCTCAGGCTTTTTTAATTTCTGGAATCGTTTCACGGACATTTTGGAGGTCGATATTGAAGAGGGAAAGCCGATGGACTCCTTTACCAAATCAACCAAAATCAATCCTGAGGATTACGTCGCCTATTTGCGTGAATGCTGGTGGAATGAGAAGCAATCAGATTGAAAGCCTCAGTTTTCAAAGCTTCATGTGTTTGACCTGTCCGGCAACCACACGTACCTTCCGGGGAGCAGCCATCCATACGCAAAGGACCGAAAAAAGACTGAGTGCGATGCAAAACTGAAATGCCAGCAGATAAGTGCCCTGGTAATCATAAATCACCCCGGTCAGCCACGGTCCCACGGCAGCTCCCAGGCTGGCGATGGTGCCCAGCACCCCGAAAATGGAACCGTAGTGCCTCCCCTGAAAAAGTTCTGCAGGCATGGAGGCATAAATTGGCGCAATCCCATACCCCAGACCTCCCTGACAGATCACCATCAGGTAAAAAAGAAAAGAATTCGGATACTGCTTGAGAACCAAAAGCAGCACGTAGCAGACTCCGAAACCGAGAACACTGAACATCCATCCCCATTCACGGCCGATATGATCTGATGAATATCCCACCAGTATCTGACCGGCAATTCCAAAGAAAGAGACCAGACTGAGAGCAAAAGCTGCTTGTTGAGATGGGAATCCAATATCAATGAGATACTTTGTTTGGTGGACCTGGATGCTGTACCAGACAAACAATCCGCAGAAAAATCCCATTCCCAGCCACCAAAACCGCGCCGTTTTCATCGCGCGCATGAGTGTCCATTCTGTATTGGCCCATTCTCGATCAACAATGTTGTCTCCACTCGCAGTGCTTCGCTGCTGTTCACTTCCACCTGCCTGACCATCAGGAAACAGTCCCAAATCGTCAGGGTGCCTGCGCTGCAGCAGGAGGTTGAGCGGCACCAGGGTCAGCATCAAAAACGCCATAGTCCAGCATGCTTGCCGCCATCCGACCTTGTCGATTTGATTCTGCAGTAAGGGAAAGAGGATCATTGAACCGACACCGACTCCTGAAAAGGCAATCCCCACCGCGAGCCCGCGTTTTTTGATGAACCAGTTGGGTATAAAGGATCCGTGACCGATGTAGCTCAGACAAATGCTGCCGCCGACCACAAGGACTCCCAAGGTCAGGTAGAGTTGCCAGGGAGCAGTAATCAAGGTAGAAAGCATCAGACCGGAACTGACAAAAACTGCACCCAGAGAAATAACATATCGCGGTCCCCAGCGATCGTTCAAAACTCCAACCGTTGGAGCAATCAAAGTCGAGGCTAAAAAGCCCACTGAGAATGCTGCTGCAGTCACGCCCCGTTCCCATCCGAATTCTTCGAGGATTTCAGGGAACAGCAAGGAAAATGCAGTGCGGCTGTTGACACCAATTCCCATGGTGACAAATGCGATGGCAATGACGATCCAGCCATAGAAAATCGGAAGTCCGGCAAGGCGGGAAGGGGGCCTAGATTTAGAGTGAGAACTCTGCAAATAATTCTCCTTTGTCAGTTGTATGATCAAGGGTCAATGAAGGAACCTCTGGCTGCCTGGGTCTGCAGATTACTTTGCAGATGCCACTCACAGAGGACCTCCATCGCTTCCTGCCGAATTTTTTTCCCCAGTGCATCCTGCCATAGATTGACTTCTTCAGCGGGGTCATTTTTTAAATCATAAACCTGCCCATCCGTTTCCTCCAGAAAATGGACAAATTTCCAATCTTCTGAACGTACCATTGTCTGCAGCTTCGCATCCGTCATGATGCTGTCCCGTTCTTCCTCACAGAAAACATGGGAGTAGGGTTGCCATTCCTTTTTTTGCAGGGCAGGAAGCAGTGAACGTCCTTCCATCTGCGAATGATCCATTCCCAGCATTTCAAAGAGGGTCGGACCAATGTCATGCAACTGGCACATTCCTTTGACTTCCTGGGCAGGGATCTTCTCGTCTTTGGACCAAAAAATTAACGGCACATGGACAACTTCTTCGTACATGTTCCATTTCTGAATATGCCCATGATCTCCCAGCGAGTCACCATGGTCGGTGGTAAAAATCACGATGCTGTTGTCCAGGTAGCCCAGCTCATTCAAAGTCTGCATGATGGACTCGATTTTTGCGTCAATCATCGTGACGTTGGCATAGTAGTGTTCTTTGAGCCGCTTCAGCTGTTCAGGAGAAGGATTCATAGACCAGACGATGGAATCATGATCAATATCAGCATGATGCTGCCGCAATACTTTCAATGCCCTGGGCTGTCCTTCCAGGTCCGAAGGGAGCATTCGCGGCATCGGAATTTTCGCGTCCCTATACATCTCATGGTAAGGAGGGGTGGGATCATAGGGTGGATGGGGTCCGACAAAACCAATCTGTAAAAAAAGCGGTTCTGTTTTTGGGTAGGAACGCAACCACCAATTTGCCATGTCTCCGATAAACATATCAGAATGAAAGCGTTCGGGAAGCTCCCAATGAAATGCTCCCAGGGCATGCTTATAATCAGAACGTTTTCGATATAATGCCCGCTGCTGCTTCACGAGGCCATTGGCAGCCAGCGCCTTGTCCCACTCATCAAAATAATTTTTTGCCTCCAGAAAGCGGTCCTTGTTCTCTACGATGTAGCGTTCATCAAAACCGGCAGGTTTATCAAAGGGGTAGACATGCATTTTTCCGATATTGACGCATCGATATCCTTTCTCTTTTAAATCGCCGACCCAGGTTTTTGACCAGTGAATTCCGTTGCGCATGACGCCGATGGAATGTGGATAAAATCCTGAAAACAGACTGGCGCGGGAGGGGACACACGCGGCACCGGTAATAAAACAATTTGAAAAAGAGCTTCCTTCTTTATGCAGTCGATCCAAAGTGGGGGTTTTCATGTAGGGATATCCTGATGCCGCAATCGAATCGTAGCGTTGCTGGTCGGTCATGATCAGGATAATATTTGGATGATTGGCCATCGTTTTTCTGCTCATGCTGGTTTTTTAATGAAGGAAGGAAAAGAAATTTCGCCTGACAGACATCTTGTCTTAAGAACCCGGCAAATTTAACTTTTCCAATTGCGCCATGATGAATGTTTCTGCTCTTTGATGTTCTTCTTCTGCGTCACAAACCTTGAGCAATTCATTCAACATTGCATCGGCAAGATCATATCGATGCTCCAGCAGGTTGTTCAATTCATCGGGATCTTCTTTCAGATCAAAGAGTTGATGAGGAGCGTTGGAATAATGAATGTACTTCCAATTGCCTTTGCGCACCATAAAGAGGCTTCCAGGTGCCCCATGCCCGTGATATTCTGAAAAAATAATCCGATCCTGATCATTCTGTGGAATTTGACTCAAGGGAGTTCCCAACCAATCATCGGGGTGCTGAACACCAACTGCTTCGAATATTGATGCTTGTACATCGTGAAGATCAACAGGAGTCTCAACGCTGAAATCGGATTGAAAATCGGGCCCGGCCGCAATACAGGGGATACGAACAGCATCTTCATATAAATTGCATTTCCACCACATTCCAAATTTTCCCAGCATTTCTCCATGATCTGCAGCATATATCAAATTGGTCTCATCTTGCAGACCTTCCGAGTCCAGGACGGCCATCAACTTTCCCAGTTGCTGGTCCACAAACGAAACGCAGCCATAGTATCCCCTCCTTAAACCCTTTACTTGCTCTTCCGTAAAAGAATCAACCTGAAAGTATTTCCGATGGGCTTTGGCGTAGGGGTGTTGAGCGGTTTTGCATTTTTTTGGGTAAAGAGGAAGGTCTTCGTGTGATGCATACATTTCCCACATTTCCTCCGTAGTAAAGTGTGGAAAATGCGGTTTGACCAAATTGACTGCCAGAACCCAGGGTTTGCTTTGCTGATTCCCATTGTTCCTAATCCAGTCAAGCGCCGAATCAATTGAATCGAGGTCATTCAGGAGTTGTTGATCATTTTCCTTTGCTCCGTAGCTTGTAGCTCTTTTCAAGACTTCGTTGCGCACCGGCAATGGATTGCGTTGAATATAAGAATTTCCCGGATAGACCGCTTCTCCGGGTAAAATCATTTCACTGTATCCCAGTTTTTCACCCTGATCGAAAAAATGGGTTTTTCCAATATGGACCGTATGGACCCCCTGCTGATCCAAAAAAGATCCGTAAGACTGCGGAGAGGTGTCCAAATTTACCATGCAATTGTTGTAAGTTTGCAGCTGATGTACCCGTTTCCCGGTGATAAAGGAAGACCGCGAGGGTAAACATAAAGGGGAAGGGCAATAAGCATTTTCGAAAACCGTCCCCCTTTTGGCGAGTTTTTCCATGTTGGGAGTCATTACAAACGGGTGCTTGTAAACAGAAGAATACAACGGATTGTGTTCATCTGCCATTAAGATAACGACATTGCTCATTGCAGAATTTTCACTTATAAATCTTGATTGGTTTCGAATGCATCCAATTATTGAATCAGATAGTTCATTTCTCCTTTTGATTGCCAGCGATAAGTTTCTGCAGGATTCGTTTCTTTTGCCCATGCCCTGAGGAGTTCGAGTTCTTCTTTTTTCCCCTGCAGTTTCTGAAAAATCTGATCCGGGTCCCAGTCCTCAAGAACAAGATGTTTGAGCTCATCCTGAATATTTTGGTAATGAGGATCCTCTCCCAGGTCATGAAGTTCTTCAGGATCCTCTTTCAGGTTAAAAAGCTGGCATCGATGTCCCAGAAAGTATATCAATTTCCATTCCTCTTTACGCACCATGCGCTGAACAAAATCTTTTTCGTGACCACAAAACTCAGAATATGCCAGATCATCCCATCGCGAATTCTTTTTTGAAAGAAGAGGGAGCAAGCTTCGACCCCGGCTCATTGGAAGCGGGGGGGCCTGCAGGGCATCGAGCAGGGTCGCATTCAAATCTAAAGCACTGACCACTCTGTCACAGCGTTCATTTTCAGGCAGTCTTCCGGGCCAGGACATGATCAGGGGAACTTTTGCTGATTCATCATAAAACGTCTGTTTCCACCATAGTCCCCGCTCTCCGGCCTGCTCCCCATGGTCTGAAGAATAAACAATTATGGTATTTTTATCGAGTTGATTGTCTTTCAGAGCTTTAAGAATTTCCCCAACCATACAGTCCATTCGAGTGATCAATGCCCAATAGGCAGTCCGTGCACGAATCTGCATTTTTTCGGGGATCTCAGAGTCAATTCCCGTGTGCGCTTTCCATTCTTTGTAGTGGGGATGCTGGCTTTTACCGACAGGTGCTTTTTTGCGCGGCAGACCGACCCTTCCTTCATACAATTCATAATCTTCCGGATGTGCAACATAAGGTGCATGAGGAAGCATGAATCCGACCGAGACCGAAAAGGGACGATCCAGGGTACCCTGTCGCTTTTGCAGTCCCAGATTATTTAGATAAGAGATGGTTTCTCGTGTGACTTCCTCGTCATGAACTTGGTATCCACTCTGCCCTTTTCCTGAAAGTTCCAGACTGATATATTTGGACGCACTTCCAGGCCCGAGAACCCCACGATCTGGAAGCGGATTTCCCGGAAAATTCGCAATATGGTCCCCGATATACCGCTCCGAGTAGCCATGAAGCTGATCCGGGCCAATGGAGTGCATCCTCCCGAAAAGCACGGGCGAATATCCGGCTGCCCCCATTGAATGAGCAAATGTTGGCAAACCAGAATTCAAAACGTGAAAATTGTTCCACACCTCCAATTCATAAGGATGTCTCCCCGTCAGCATTGACATTCGAGAAGGAACACACAGGGGAGAGGGACAATACGCATTATCAAAGGCAATTCCGGAACGTGCCAGAGAGTCCAGGTGAGGAGTCTGCACAATTTCATCGCCATAACAACCCGAGATATTGAAACAATGCTGGTCCGAATGAATGAATAATAAGTTGGGACGATTCATGACTTCCTGTTTTCTAGATCAAAATGAAAAAATTTGGGAACATGTGCCCGGGTTTTGGGAAGTAAATCATTCCTGAAAACCGCGGAGCGGGACCTATTTTTATTTATTGCTGCTGCTGTCTGATTTTAGAACGCTCACTATTGGAATCTCACTCTGAATCAGAAATTCGATGGATTGAGACTTTTTTTCCATATCACTGCAGCACTCTTATCCGTAGAAAAAAATGAATTTTTAACTGTTAAACGGTTCTCTCGGTTTAAATCATTTGGGAAATTGATAAATAGACCCGCAGATTTCAGCACAAATGGCAGGCTACCCAATGACCCGGCTGCGCTTCAGTCATCCTGGGTACTTCCACACGACATTGATCCAGCACTTTAGGACAGCGGGAATGAAACCGGCATCCGGGTGGTGGATTCCGCGGCGAAGGGATATCTCCCTCTATCAGTTCTCTGGATCGTGCCTTTACTTCAGGATTTGGAGTAGGAATTGCTGAGAGCAGGGCCTGGGTATAAGGATGCTGCGGGTTTTTAAACAGCTTGCTTTTGTCGGCGATTTCTACAATCTTCCCCAGGTACATAACCGCAATCCGATGGCTGATATGTGCCACCACGGCTAAATCATGGGCGATGAAGAGGTAGGACAAACCGAACTCTTCCTGGAGGTCCATGAACAAATTTATGATCTGTGCCTGAACCGAAACATCAAGGGCCGAAACGGGTTCATCAGCAATAATCAATTTGGGGTTCAATGCCAAGGCACGGGCGATCCCAATTCTTTGCCGCTGGCCGCCCGAAAATTCATTGGCATAGTTCAGGGTCTGGCTTGCTCTCAAACCAACCCGTTCAAAAAGCTTCTGCACTTTTTCTTCTGCCTCAGCCCCGGAAGCAATGCCGTGGACTTTCATGGTCTCGGAAACAATTTTTCCAACCGGTATCCGGGGGTTTAATGAGGAATAAGGATCTTGAAAGACAATTTGGACATTGCGACGAAAGGGAAACATCCTGGATTTCGAAAGTTTCGAAATATCCGTCCCCTGAATTTTAATTTCTCCTGAACTTGGTTCAACAAGGCGCAGAATTGATTTTCCAAGCGTGGACTTTCCGGAACCGCTTTCGCCGACCAGACCGAGCGTTTCCCCCTTGTTGATATGAATCGTCACTCCATCGACGGCATAGATGTAACCGGTGACACGAGAAAAGATCTTTGACCGTATCGGAAAATGAGTTTTAAGATTATTGATCTCGAGCAGAGGAGCTTCTTCCTGCGGTGTGCTTGTTTTCATGATCCAATCTCCTGCCAGCAAGCGGCCCAGTGTCCGGGTGACTTTTCTTCAAAGGGAGGTTTTTCCTGCCGACATTGATCGGTAGCAAAAGAGCATCGATTGACAAAAGCACAGCCTGCAGGCAAATTGTACAGACGAGGCACTGCTCCTGGAATTTCAGTGAGACGAGAAGGGGCAGACTCTTCCTCAAGAAAATTTTCCAACCGGGGAACTGCTGTCATCAGGCCAACAGTGTATGGATGTTTTGGTTGAGCAAACAATTGCCTGACGGTGCTTTCTTCCACTTTTCTGCCGGCATACATGACGACGACCCGTTGTGCGATTTCAGCAACGATGCCGAGATCATGAGTGATAAAAATGATGGCCGTATTGAGTTTTTGCTGAAGCTGCTCCATCAATTTCAAAATTTGCGCCTGGATCGTTACATCGAGCGCGGTGGTCGGTTCGTCCGCGATTAGAATTTTTGGATTGCAGCAAATCGCCATCGCAATCATCACTCGCTGGCACATACCTCCCGACATTTCATGAGGGTATCCATGGAGCCACTTTTTCGCATCCGGAATATGAACCACGGTCAGCATCTCTTCTGCCTTTTGGAATGCTGCCTTTTTGCTGATTCCAAAGTGTTGGATCAGGGCTTCGCTGATTTGATTGCCGATCGTCATCATCGGATTCAATGACGACATGGGCTCTTGAAATATCATGGAGATGTCGTTGCCCCGGATTTCTCTCATGCGCTGATCAGAAACCTCTGTCAGCTCTTCGCCTTCAAATAATACAGATCCCCCGACAATTTTGCCTGGCGGATCCGGAATAAGGCGCAGAACCGAAAGAGAGGTGACACTTTTTCCACAACCCGATTCTCCGACAACTGCCAGAGTTTCTCCTGCATGAACGGAGTAACTGACGTGATCAACGGCCTTGGCGACCCCCTGTCTTGTGTAAAAATTGGTTTGTAAATCCCGAAGTTCCAGAATCGGTCTATCCGGCATCACAGTGTTATTTTCTTGTATCATCTTCGTCAAACAATATTTCCGCCGCGGGGGTCCAGGTGATCACGCAGACCATCGCCCAGCAAATTGAAGGCAAGCATCGTTAAGAAAAGAAATAATCCTGGAAAAACGGAAACCCATGGCGCGAAAGTCAGGTATTCGTTTCCTTTCGCAATCATTGTTCCCCAGCTTGGTGTCGGTTCCTGAATTCCCATTCCCAAGAAACTCAGGGTGGATTCGGTCAGGATGACATTGCCCAGCATCACGCTGGAAAGCACTATAATGGGTGCGGCGCAATTTGGCAGAACATGGATAAAAAAGATCCGTATGTGACTCATGCCAATCCCATGACATGCCATCACGTAATCTTGTTGTTTGACGCTGAGGACAGCGCCTCGGGTGATGCGGGCAAATTGAGTAATGCGTCGAATAGAGAGAGCAAGGATAATAAAAGGCAGGCTGGGGCCGAGCACAGCGACAAGTGCCAGTGCCATGACAATCCCGGGGACTGACATGAAAATCTCAACGATCCTCATCACGAATTCGTCGATCAAACCTCCAAAATATCCGGAAAAACCACCGATTAAGACTCCAGAGAACAGACCGATTATGACGGCGATCAAACCAATGGATAGAGAGATACGTGAACCGATCAATACGCGAGAAAGAATGTCCCGACCGGCTTGATCGGTCCCCATCAGATGCTCAAAACTTGGAGGCTGCATCCCGTAGCTGGGATTGACCTGATCATAAGGATGTGGCGCTATCCACGGTGCAAAAACGGCAACAAGGATTAAAAATACCGTCAGTCCAAGGCTGAATGCATTCAACCGTTCCGAAAGAAATATCCGAAATCCTTCGACAAATCGGGCCCATTTTCCCGGAATGATTTCATTGTGGGACTTGCTGTTCAATTGATCAGTTTTCATAAACGAATCCTCGGGTCGATCAGCATGTACAAAATATCCACGGCCAGGTTGGACAGTGCGAAGGCCACGCTTATCACCAGAACCGCTCCTTGAATCACTAAAATGTCTTTCTCGTAAATTCCTTCGATCAGCAGACTTCCCAGTCCCGGCAAAGAAAAAATAAATTCTACAGCGACCGCCCCTCCCAGCAAATTGGCAAATTGAAAACCAACCACAGTGATGACAGGATTCACGGCATTTCTGAAGGCATGCACCAGGTAGATCCGCTGCGGGCTCAAACCCTTCGCAGTGGCGGTGCGTGTCATTTCCTGAGAAAGAACCTCCAACATGCTGGAACGCATAATGCGGGCGATCAGTGCGGCGGGATGAAGGGCGATGGTAAAAGAAGGGAGGATCATGGCCTTGAGGCCATGCTGTGTAATGTCACCGGTTATGGGTAGTATCGGAAAAACAAAGGCAAATAGCAGCATCAGGATGATGGCAAACCAGAAGGTGGGGGTGCTGACACCAACAATCGTGATCAGGCGTGCCAGATAATCACCCCATCTTCCCCGATAGATAGCAGAAATAATTCCCAGGGAAATCCCGACAATGACAGCGAGTGCCATCGTTACCAGCATCAAAAGGAGAGTTGATGGAAGCGCTTCAAAAACCAGTTCCGCAACAGGCACGGAGCTGACATAGGAACGTCCAAATTCTCCAACCAGTGCGTTTCCCAGCCAGCTGACATACTGGACAAGAATGGGTTTGTCGAGACCCAGTTCCTTGCGTACCCTTTCGACCTCTGCCTGGTCTACATTCGAATATCCTTCAATATCAATTCCCAGGGCCGCAATCGCAGGATCGCCGGGGGTGAGATGCCCCAGCATAAATGCCAGGGTTCCAATTCCTATGATCGTCGGAATTGAAAAAATCAGTCTGCGAACAATAATGAAGATCAGCATTACTTGAACTCACCCCTTTTCATTTCTGTTTTCTTATTTATCGATCCATACCCGGCGAATATCTTCACGCCCTTTTAGTTTTCCCGTTTGAAAATTTTTCACATAGGACCTGCGGGCGGTTCGATGGTTGCGGAAATTTAAAAAGATATAGGGAACATCTTCAAAAACGATTTCCTGAAGTTCCTTAATTTTATCTTGAACGGCCATTGCGTCTTCTGTTGCTACAATGGCATTGGTTAGGGCATTGACCTTTGGATTCTGATAGCCGCCTTCTTTGTTGTAAAACGCGACATTGTTTCCTCCATCCCCTGAATACAGATTCCATGTATAATCTTTCATGGTGGGACCACCCAGCATTTGCCAAAGGGCCAGCTGATATTTTCCGGAACGCATGTTACTGAACATTTGTCCTGCAGATATATTTTTTACCTCCAATTCAATCCCGACAGCTTTCAGCTGCGCCTGAATCAGGACACCGCGCTGCACATGGGCCCCACCCGATCCTGTTTCAAGACTCAATTTTAATACTTTGCCGCCCGGGCCATAACCCGCCTGCTTCAGAAGATCTTTTGCCTTTTCAATATTCTGCCTGATCGGAGAGAGATCCGCAGCTTTCATAAAGGCCGGATGCCAGGGAGGAAAGATACTTTCCACTTCAACACCCGCCCCGCGATAAACATTGTCGATCAATTCTTTGCCGTTCACTGCATACTGGATCGCCTGTCGGACTCTTTTATCTTTCAGGGCCGGATGCCGCGTATTCATTGGCAGCAAAGTGAGTGTGGATGCTTTTCCTTCGTCCACGATGATATTGTTGTCTCCTTTCAATTGGGGAAACTGGGATTCCGGAAATGTGTTGATGACATCAAGATCCCCTTTTTTGAGAGAAAGAATCCGAACTTTTCCTGATTTGATCGTTTGTGCTTGAAAGCCGTCCAGGCAAGGTTCCCCTTTGCGGTAATAGTTGGGATTTCTGACGAGTTTAATGGTCTTTTTCGGTTTGAACGAATCCAGCATAAAGGGGCCGGTTCCCGCCGCTTCCTTGAGGCCGTAGTCCATTCCCAATTTTTCCATGAGGGTGGGAGAACCAATCCGCAAACTGCTGGCGACCCCCCATAAAAAAGAGGGCCATTCTTCATTGAGTTCAAATTTGACCGTATGAGAATCCGTCGCTGAAACTCTTTTTACAAATCGTTTCCACGTCCCTGTCAAAGCAGAGATGACTTTCCCTGCTTTCAATCGTTCTACATTGTAGACAACCGATTCTGCGTCAAAGTCGGTGCCATCATGAAATTTTATGCCTTTGCGAAGCTTAAAAACGTAGGTCAATTTATCCACTTGGGTCGGCATGGCTTCAGCCAAACCTGGAGAGAGGGACAGATCCGCATTGGTGTCCAGCAGGGAATCGTAAACAAGAGGCATAAAATAAAAAGGGTTTTCCCGTTGGGTTGGGTCCACCTTTTTATAATGCATATCCACTGTTTTTAAAATACCTCCCCTTTTGGGGCAGATTTCATCTGCAAAAGCGGGTGACGCAAAAGCAATCAAACCCAGTAACACAAAGAACCTCACAGTATTTTGCATTTGAATTTTGTAAGAATTATGAACGGTTTTTTTACAGAATTTAAGCATTTTCCACTCCTCATAAATATTCAAATCACAGGGCCATTTTCTAAAAAATGGATTTCCAGGTAAAATTGAAACGGCTGACTCTTTCGATCAGCAATAAGTTTAAAATGGATGAATCCGCGGAGGATCCGGTTGGTGAATATAGGCACTTTCATCAAAACATTTCTGCACCAATCGCCACTTGATCGATTCGTACTCCTGATCTTCTGAAAGATCATGATGTTCCCAGGGATCATTGTTTAAATCATACAGTTCACAGAGATTGTTTTTTCTGTGATACCAGATTAGTTTCCATCGCTCATCCCGGTACATGGTCGCATGGGTTTGATCAGGAAAATCAATGGCTCCATAAAATTCTGTCCGGACAAATTCGCGATGACTGTCAGTGGGTATGTCTCCTTTGAGCTGAGAAAGCAAGGACTTTCCCTGCATATAAAAGGGCCGCTCCATTTCCAAAAGCTCATAGATCGTCGGCGTGATATCAAGCAGCTCTACCAGGGCGGGGCTGACCACGTTTTTCTGAAATTTCGCAGGATACGAAATCATCAGGGGAACGCGAACCGATCCTTCATAAAGCCGGCAGCCTTTGGCAATCAAGCCATGATCATTGAGGGCTTCTCCATGATCGCTGGTAAAAATCACGACAGTATTCTCTTTTTCCCCGACCGTTTCCAGGTAGTCCAGGAGACGGCCAAATTCATGATCGATCTGTTCAATCATTGCATAATATGAGGCCTGGATTTTCTTATGCTGACGTTCATCAGGATGCTTGACTTCAGATTGAAAATCGACTCCGGCATCCTGAAGCTTTTTTTGATGAATCAGATCACTCTCCTTAAAGTGGGCACCGGGAAGATCGTCAGGGTTAAATCGTTTGTAATACTCCCAGGGAGCATCAAAAGGAGGATGGGGATCAAAGGTGTTGATGCTGAGCATCCAGGGCTGATCCTCGTGCCGGTTCTTGTCGATAAATTCTTTTGCTTTCTCAGTGCACCAATGAGTCTGATGAAGATGGGGAGGAATATTATCCGATTGCGGGCTCGGTTCGTATAGCCCGGAATGGCTTTTTAATTTCGCACCGAGCCGATAGTCTTCTGCTGGCTTTTTGGCGGGCATTATCTGGTAGGGATCAACGCCCTGAGTTTTCATCCATTCGGCATAGTCATGACCATATTCATCGGGCCCCTTGCTGTGATGGCTGTATTGGAAGTACCGGTAACCGTCGTTCACCCGGTTTTCAACGCCGCCTCTGCCCATGGGACTGGCGAGATGAAGTTTGCCGACCAGACCGCAATCGTACCCCATTTTAGACAATACATTACCCAGAAGTCGATTCTCATAATGCCGGGGAAAGCTTTCATTCCCATTTCCATTCACTCCCAAAGTACTGGGATAGCATCCTGTTAAAAAACTGGCCCTGCTCGGTGTGCAGATCGGCGTTTGGCAAAAGGCATGGGTGTATGTGACGGCATCCTTCATGAACTGATCCAATCGAGGCGTATGCACGTGAGGATTACCCAGGGCTCCGATCGTGTCGAAACGCTGCTGATCGCTGCAGTACCAAAGTATATTGGGTTGTTTTTTCATAGGCTATCTTTATCTATATTTAAAAACAGTCGACTGAATTGACAGGCAGGTTATCTCCGGACTGGCAATCCAGCTCATTTTTCTCGAAGTTTATTTTCAAGCAAATTTTGCTTGTCTTTATTAAATGAAAGTTTTTTACCATCATTGCTATTTTTGATCAATTATTTTTTTTTACAAATTGATAATAATGAGTTAAATGATTGATTATAAAATATAATTTAATTTTTTATAAAATTCATATATTAAAATTTTTTTAAATATTTGATTATTTTTAAAACTTTTTTTATATTTATTAATTCATAATATTTAACTACCACTGATGTTAAGGCACCCGATGAGTGGCAAAAAATACCGTGTTTCGACAATTGAAAAAGCATTGGATATTTTCGAATACCTGAGCAAAAACCCCGATGGCATATCATTGAAAAACCTGTCCACGGAAATTGGGAAGTCGAGCAACGAGATTTACCGCGTTTTCAATACTTTGCTTCATTCCGGGTATCTGCTTAAAATTGAAAAAACCAATACGGTTCAGTTGTCTTCCAAACTTTTCAGGCTTGCTCATTATCTGCCTCCTTACCAGACAATTCTGGACGCTGTTTCAGAACCGATGGCCTATTTGAGTGAAGCAACCGGACTCTCGTCCTACATCAGCATTCTCGACAAGAAAAATGTTCTCAATCTTTACGAACAGGAAGGAACGAGAACCAACATCATTCACACCAAATTAGGCTCTCGTTTTCCTGCCATAGAAAGAAACTCAGGAAAGCTTCTGGTCGCCCTTCTTGACGAAAAACGGTTCTCTGAATTTTTGGAACATGATTTTTATTTTCAGTCACTCTCACAGGAAAAAAAGGGCAAGGTTCTCCAAGAGTTGAAATCATTTGGAAAAAGAGCATATCTTATCAAACCAAGTCACATACTGCCGGGAGTTTATGATGCGATTGTTCCGTTGGGAGAAAATGGTGAGCACTTTCGGGCAGCGCTGACCGTGCCATATTTTAAAAAACTGGTAGAAAAAGAAACTCTCATCCAAAAAATGCTTGAAACAGCGCATCAGATCAATCTGAATTTCGGAAACAAAGACGGCGATAAAGGACGGATTGATGACGGAAGATAAATACCGGGTGCTTGCTGTTGAGAAGGCCTTGGAGGTTTTGGAATATCTGAGCAAAAGAAACCATGAAATTTCTTTTACGGCTTTGTGCAATGAATTGGGAAAAACAACCAGCGAAATGTTTCGCGTTATCGAAACACTGGCGCAAAGGGGATACATCTCAAAAATCGAAAAATCGAATTCAATCAAACTGACTTCTAAAATTTTCAGGCTCGCGCAATATCATCCCCCTTTCAGGAATTTGATCGAGGCGGCATCGGGTCCAATGGCAGAATACAGCCAAAAAATGGGACTTTCTTGTCACATCAGTATCCTGGAAAATGGGAATTCACTCAATTTGTATGCACAGGAAGGCGCCAATGAGCATCTGATCCATGCAAAAACTGGAGCTTACTTTCCGGCAATTGAACGGAACTCAGGAAGAACTTTGATCTCCCTGTTAAAAGAAAGTGAATTCTATGCTTTTCTAGAGAATGACCCGACTTTTCAGGCATACGATGAGATAAAAAAGGAAAAGACGATCAAAAAGTTGAAGTCTTACCGAAAAAAACCTTATACGATCACGCCCAGTTTTGTTTTTCCTGGAGTGAGCACCGTTGTTGTCCCGCTGCAACGAACCAAAAGCGGCTTGCAGGCGACTTTGTCGGGAGGCTTTTTCAAATCGATGGTTGAGATCAATACCCTGATCAAGGTGATGCTGGAAACGGCCCATCAGATCAATCAGCGTTGGGCAACGGAGGATTAGCCTATTTCCCATTTCAGGACTGATGCTTCTCAAAGCACTTTTTTACTTGAATGGGAGATTTGGAAGGGGTGGTCGGAAAATGACGCTTTGAACCCTCTCCTGTTTTGGAATATGTCCTGCGATGACAGGATCGATTTGAGCCATCATTGAATCTTCGAGCCAGCCTGGCCATTCAGTTGAGGAATATTTCTTCTCGGTGACCGAGCCCCAAGGCGTTGTCAATAAAATACAGGCGTTCCGGATCGACTCGATACCATGCAACTTTGCTGAGAGCGGTCACTATTTCCCTGGGGGCCTGTTTGCCGATTATTGGAAATTTCTCATTGTACCGCACTATGACCTTGTTCACTTCTCCTTTCTCAAGCTGATAGGCGTTTCCTGCCAATTGAATCCCTTTTATCTCAGACCATTCCCTGTAATCTTCCTGAATTGTCACTGAAACTTTGGAATTCAATTTCAAATTGGTACTGTGCCGTGTGGCAGGAGCTGATAAAAAATAGAGGTTGAATTCATCATTGACGTAAAAAACTGATGCAGCCCAGGGACCTTCAGGGCTCATGGTTGCCAAAGTCATGACATTGTGCTCCCGCAGATAAGTCAAAACCTGGTTTTGGATTAAGCTTTTCATTGGCATTCAAAATTTAAGAATTGTTAGAGAAACAGCGATTCCTTTTGATCCTTTGATCTAATCCTTGACAATGGTCACGATTTGCTGATTTATAGAGTCTTCCCTGGAGGAACCGGATATAAAAAGGGTTTTTGTCATACAAAAGTCCGAAAATTAAAAATGTTCTTTTCCAGAAGGCCATTGGATTCTTTTGATAGAATCTTTTCACAGTTCTGCAAACGGTAAATTCATGAAACGAATCATCATTGGAATCACAGGTGCCACTGGAATTCTTTATGGAATCAGGATTTTGGAGCTGCTAAAAAAAAATCCTGCGGTCGAAACGCATCTGATCCTTTCAAAACCAGCCGTGCAGACATTAGCTTACGAAACGGATATGAACCTTCAAGCGATAAAAGGTCTTGCCGATCAAGTTCATTCTAATGAAGACATTGCAGCCTCGGTTTCCAGCGGTTCTTTTCAAACCGAGGCCATGATCATCGCTCCGTGTTCGATGCGCACCCTGTCCGCGATTGCTCACGGCCATTCCGACAAACTCATCGCCAGAGCCGCGGATGTCATCCTCAAAGAAAGACGTCGTTTGATCCTGATGGTTCGGGAAACTCCTCTCCACTATGGACACCTGCAGAACATGCTGCTCGTCACGCAAATGGGAGCAATTGTGGCACCACCGGTGCCGGCATTTTATCATCGTCCCCAGTCAATTGATGATATCGTCGACCATACGGTTGGCCGCATCCTGGACTTGATTCACATCGAACACAATCTTGTGGCGCGATGGAAAGATCCGCTGGCATCCTCTCAATAAAAGCGGATGTGTAATTTTTCTTTTCCTCATTTTTGTCTGCTTCAATTCCACGCCCTCCCAAAAGCTTTCTTACGCTGCTGCTATCGATAAAATGATCGTTTTCTCAAAAAGAAGAAATTCTTTGTTCATCGGTCAATCAGCCCCGTTTTTCAGCTGACTTTGCTCCCGCAGAAAGAAATTCATAGGCAGGAAATCCTTCAAAATGTACCCTTCTGAAAAATGGACCGGCATAAGAGAAAATCAAAGGAACTCGTATTTTTTATTAAAAATTTAATGCTTTAACAAAGATTTGCCCGAAAATTGAATTGGGTCTAACCAGAAACCATTCAAAGGTGCAAGTGTTCATGGAAAATTGTTCGGAGGCACCTTGTATCAATCAACAAAAATAGAAGGCAAATTTATGGAATTTAGAATGGGGATGTGGCTATTGTCCACGTTGGGAATCGGGACACTGATGTTTCTCTGGCACAAGCGAAAATCCGAAAAATCTGAACAAGTGGGATCATCGGATCACTATTCAAATATTACTTTGTACTTTGATCCAATCAACGGTGAGGGTCATCTTTTCATTGGCGGAACGATGGTGATTATTTCCTTTTCCCTGTTTTGTTATGAATTGGCACAAATCATTGTCAGTCTTGCCGGAATTTAAATCAGCTTCCTGCTCCTCTCCCCTTTTTTTTTCACTTTGTTCCTCAGATGCTTTGCAGTTCATTTATAACGGCACTTCACAAAGAAGATGGCACTGGGGACTCCCCTTTTTTCCTTCGCTTTTTGATTCTACGAAATAATTGCTGCTGAATTGGCCTTGTTAATTCTTGAAATTTGCTGATAACGGGGTAAGCTGAACAGCATGGTTCAATTGAAAATTTAAAAGCAAAGGTGAGTCTATTTCACTACCAGAAAGCAGCAGGGTCGGCAACAGTTCGGTGCTGAATCTGTACGATCCCCGAAAACTGCCGTTTGGAATGAGATGTGATTTGGCACAATCTTTCTGAAAGGAGAGAACAATGAAACATTGGAACTTCTGGGCATTGCTGGTGGCATTGTCAATGACGGTCTCCTGTGCACCCTCAGATTCTGACAACACGGTCGATCAAATTCCCCAGGAAGACCGGATAAGCATTGAAAATTTAAAAGTTGAAACGACTGACAAAGATCAGGTTTTACTCACGTGGGACCAACTGGAAGGGGCAAAAAAGTACAAAATTTTAAGAAAATTTGAGTCCGACAGCAGCTTTCTGATTCAGGACACGGTTGATATTAATTCGTATTCCAGTTTTGTATTTGAAGAAAATTATGTTTTCAGGATCTGGGCGCTCAATTCACTGGGGCAGATTTTTGCAGAAAGTGAAGATTTTCACCTTGATACCAGAGGCCCGGACACTCCGGCAAACTTCAGAGCACAGGCGACGGGTTTTTCGACAATTCGTTTGAGCTGGGATTCGGTGACCGGTTCCCTGGGTTATAAAATATACCGCAATGATGGGGCAGGATACTTCACTTTAATCCGGCAATTCAAAGGAGCCGCCGTCAATACCTGGACCGATTTCAATCTTTTCCGCGGGTACCGATATCAATACAAAATTACCTCGTATATTGAATTCGAGCATGAAAGTGCAGAAAGCGGGGTTTTGGAAGTCTATACTTTTTCGGGAACTACCTGCAGCACCTGCACTCATGACGTCATCACCAACTGTGTTTTGGCGACCTGCACTGTAAAAAACTGAAGAGAAGACCCTATGAAACTTTACGATGCGCCTTTGTCAGGAAATTGCTACAAAATTCGTTTGATGCTTTCTTTGCTTGGGGAAAAGTATGAAAAAATCACTGTGAATTTGGCAGGAGGTACCCGGACAGACGAATTCAGGAAGCTCAACCCTCGTGGTCAAATTCCTGTTTTGGAAGATGAGGAGCTGTTGCTTTGGGACTCTCAGGCAATCCTCATATATCTCGCACGCCGCTATGGAGGAGAACAATGGCTTCCGACGGAAGCCGCAGCGATGGCAGAACTGATGCAGTGGATGGCAGTCGCGGAAAACGAACTGCTGTATGGATTGGCCCGGGCCCGAGCGGTAAAGCTTTTCAAGCGCCCGTGGAATCTTGCACAATGTCAGGAGCATGGTCGCGCCGGACTTCAGGTAATGAACGAGCACCTGGCCGGTCGGGACTGGCTGTGTTTCCAGCACCCCACTGCTGCAGATATTGCATGTTACCCTTATGTCGCTCTCGCTCCGGCGGGAGAGATTTTCCTGAGTGATTATCCCCATGTTCAGACATGGATGAGGCAGATTCAAATGCTCCCGGGCTATATCAATATGGAGGGGATCACCCCGGTGAAGAGTTAGGCCGGCTTCCGCAGGGAACGGCCACTTACTGAATTTTCCAGAGCGGCGGCAAGATGACAAACCGTCAACATACTGCAGCAGATGTCCATCGAATTCAGTGGATGGACAATCTGAGAACGATGACCATCCTCTTGGTTGTGCTTTACCATGTTGGAGGAGTTTACGAATCTGCAGGACTCTGGGCCTGGTTTTGGATTGTAGACGATCCTGCGACCCTCACCTGGGTCGGAATCATTGGAATCGTGCTCGATATTTTCATGATGCCGACTCTGTTTTTTATTTCAGGTTACTTAACCCCTGGATCTTTAAAAAATAAGACAGAATGGGAATTTGTTAAAGGGAAGTTCAAGCGCTTGATGATTCCCTGGATCTTCGCAGTCGTAACATTGATCCCGGCCTACAAAGTCATCTTCCTCTACTCTCGCAATCTGCCTCAGGAAAATTGGCAGACCTATTTTCACATCACCAATCCCAACAGTCAAAACTGGTTATGGTTCCTGCCTGTGCTGTTTTTGTTCGAGATGCTCTTTCTCCTGTTTTCAAAAACCAAAATCGGTATACCCCATGTTTCGTTTAAAAGTGCGGTCTGGGGAACTTTCCTGCTCGGATTTATTTACAGCATCAGCATCGGCAGTATGCTGGGATTTCGCAGCTGGACGCTCACTCCGCTGATTGATTTTGACAATGAGCGACTGCTTGCCTATTTTTCGGTATTCATGCTGGGCGTGTTCTGTTTTGATCGAAAAGTCTTCCTGAAAAAACCTGGAAATAAATTGCAGTACTCCGTCATTAGTTCAATGGCCTGGTTTCCTGTGACGGTTCACATTTTTACCCGGATTTATCCATTTTTCTATTCCGAAGGGTTTTCAGTAACTCTGCAATATAGATTGATTTGGTGGCTTAGTTTTTATCTTTCACTGCTTTGTCTGCTCTATATTATGATCGAAACATTTTGGCGGTATTTCAACAAAGAAGGAAAAATTTGGAGTGAATTGAACAGGAATTCTTACGGAGTCTATATCATCCACGTGATCGTCATTGGGGTTTTCGGCACTTTACTTCTTCGAAGCAATCTGCCTGCTGTGCTGAAATACCTCTCTTTGATTATCCTGACGTATCTGGTGAGTAATTTGATCGTCTCATATTCCAGAAAATTGCTGAAGAAACTGCAATCTGTCTGAAGCAAGTTCTCGACTGCTCCGCCCAGGATGATATGAGACGCGGGTTGCTTAAAAAAACAATATTCCTTCACTTCAAAATTCTGAAAGTCAAATTGATCCGCGGTGCGATGCTCCTGGAGGTTTTTGGAATCTGGTGTTTCCAAAAATGCTGTGTTGTTCCTTTCATCAACAGGAATGAACCGTGGGATAAAGGAATGTCAACTTTGTCTAATTCTTTACGGCATGAATGTCTCAACTGAAAAGGCCGGGTCTCGCCAAAACTGACGGAAGCGAGCACCGGGTTTTTTCCCAATTCTTTCTCGTCATCACTGTGCCAGCCGACACTGTCTTTTCCATCACGGTAGAAGTTGAGCAGCACGCTGGTAAATTGATAGTCAACCTCCGCTTCTACCTTCTCTTTTATAAAAGAAAGCTCAGAAATCCAGGAATGGGAACGCATTGAAATACCGGAATAAGCAAAGGGCCGATGCTTCAAGTCGCACCAGGCTGCCAAACGGGGAACGCGATGCTGCTTTCCATAAATCTTGATTTGGTCCTGCTGCCACTCTATTTTTTCTTTCAAGTTCCGATAGAGGGCATCACTTTCCTGTTGAGTGAAAAAACTGTCATACAGGACAAGCTCTGCATCCGGAAGATCGAATTCTGTGATCAGGGGAAGCATTTTATAACCCTAAGAACTGCAGGAAAGCATGGAACAGCCTGCTCGATTCCTCGCCCATTCTGGGCGTTTTTCCGCGTATTTTTCTTTCCCTTCCTGTTCCTGATATGGATTTCGCAGGACATCCAGCAATTCTTCAATCAAAGTATGATCTCCGTCTTCTGATTTGTCGATGGCCAATTGGGCAAGAAAATTTCTCAAAACATAAACGGGATTGACGGAGTTCATATTGGCTCTGCGGATTTCGTTGGGCGTTCCATCCTGCCCAAGTCTTTTTCTATATTGATTCAACCATTGAGAAAATCGATTTTTATATTCCGTGCTCAATTGCTCCGGTTGATAATAGGAGTTCATGAAAAGATCCAATTCCTGCTCGCGCCTGTCTGAAACCTGAGTGCTGTCTACCAATGCCAGGGCACGGTAAAAAAGGGTCATATCTGTTTCAACCATCACCAAAATGGATTCCAGTTCTTTCATTAATTCTGAATCTGCAGAATTTTCAAATTCCTGTATGCCTAATTTTCGAGCATGCATTGCCTGGCTCTTCCTGAGGTAATATTCTGAAGAATTTTTTAAAACCTCTTCCAGGGGAGCCGTTTCTCCGAACAGCGGAACCAGTGAATTTGCCAGTTGATACAAATTCCAGATAGCAATTTCAGGCTGATTGCCAAAACAGTAGCGACGTCCTGCTGCATCGGTTGTATTGGGGGTCCATTCGGGATCATACCCCTCAAGCCAACCATAGGGGCCGTAATCAATGGTAAGTCCCAAAATCGACATATTGTCGGTATTCATTACACCGTGAACAAAGCCGACGCGCATCCAGTGGACAATCATTTCCGCAGTTTTTTCACAGATTTGCTTGAACCATTTGAGATAGAGCGATTCTCCTGATGTTTCTTCCAAATCCGGGAAGTCATTCTTTATGGTGAAATCGACCAGTTGTTTCAACTCTTCATATTCTCTTCGGAAACTCAATATCTGGAAACTTCCGAATCGGAGAAAAGAGGGTGCCACCCGGCAGACAACCGCACCCGGTTCCAACTGGGGATTGCCATTGTAAAACATATCCCGCATCACTTTTTCTCCGGTCGTGAGCAGACTGAGAGCCCGCGTGGTCGGAACTCCCAAATGATGCATCGCCTCACTGCACAAAAATTCGCGTACAGAAGATCGCAAAACGGCCAACCCGTCTGCTCCTCTCGAATAGGGTGTGGGACCTGCACCCTTCAGCTGAATCGTCCATCGTTCCTGATTGGCATTGAGGAGTTCTCCCAGATTGATCGCGCGTCCGTCGCCGAGCTGCCCGGCCCAGTTTCCAAATTGATGTCCTCCATAGCACATAGCGTATGGATCCATTCCCTGCACCAGCCGATTTCCTGAAAAGACCTGGGTAAATTCACTGGACTTGATGAGATCCTCCTCCAGATTCAACAACGAAGCAACTTCCCGGGAATATGCAACCAGTTCGGGGTTTTCCACGGGAGTTGCGCTGACACGCGAATAGAAAGAATGTTCTACTTGACGCAGATAATTCTCCTTCACCGGATCGGCTGCAAGTTCATTCACAAATCGATTGTCAAATGTCAAAGTATCGAGCGCACTAAAAACAGGATTGGTGCCGCTTATGTCAGAAAACCATTCGGTTCTTTTCATTATTTTCTACAATTCTATAAGGTTCATTTATTGAGCGTGTTCTGGAAGGGTTCTTTGAAAGACAAAGACACCCTATTCCCCCTTGGGCCACAATATCATCTGGGTGCAACGGAAATGAGCCAGGACCTTTCCGGAAGATTGCTCTGTGACTTCAGCATCCCAAATTTGGGTCGACCGTCCCCGATGTAAAGGAGTCGCCTCACACAAGATTACTCCGTTTTTCGCTGTTCCCAGAAAATTCGTTTTCAGTTCGATTGTTGTGAATCCAGATGCCTTGTCCGGAAGATTGATGAGGGTGCCATAACCGCAGCTTGTATCAGCCAGTGCAACCACGGAGGCACCGTGCAGAAAGCCGTTAGGGGCCATTAAAACTTGACGAATCGATAAACGGCTTTTTAGGAGTTCAAGGCTGACCGAGACAATCTCCATTCCGACCAGGCCGGGCAGCTTGTTCTTCCCGATACGGTTCCATTCCTCGAGGGTCCATGCTGACGGATTTTTCCTACTTGTTTCATTCATGGGTCATTGGGATTTATTTTGGCGGAAAAAGGAAGGCTTTAAAAAAAACTTTTGAAACCGGAGGAAAGAATATCGTATGGAAGAGAAAAGCTCAAACAGAACTTTCAGGAAACGAACATTGCTTTAAAGAGCATTTTCCTGATATTGAACTTGCCTGACCCATGCTGACCGTTACGTTCTTGGGTCACCTTGACATTGCCTGGAAATAGTTTTATTTGTTTGGAACTTCTCTGAAGGTCGACTCTCTGCCTCAGTATTTGGCGACATTTCTCCTTTTCTTCCAAAACTCAGTTCCTTTTGGGTGAGAATATTTAACTGACCATTGCCTCCTTTAAAATGAAAGACCCCTATCTCACTGCACACTCTGATTTTCTATGGGAAATACCCAAAGAATTTAATTTTGGAACCGATGTCGTTGATCAATGGGCAACGGATCCTGAGCGCTTGGCTTTGATTTGGTGCAACGAGCATGGTGCAGAAGAACGTTTTACATTTAAAGCGATCAGCCAACTATCGAACCGTTTGGCAAATGTTTTTCAGAATCAAGGTATTGGTCGCGGGGATCGGGTGATCGTGATGCTGCCCAGAATACCCGCCTGGCAGATTACAATGGTGGCTCTTGCAAAAATTGGGGCAGTTTCGGTGCCTTGCGTGCCGATGTTAACCAAAAAGGATCTCGCATTTCGGATTGCAAATGCCGGGGTGACTGGGGTAGTAACAACTGTCGATAATCTTGAAAAATTTGAGAGTGTGGAATATCTAAACTGCCAGCTTTCGGTTGGCGGGAATGTTGGGTCATGGATCGATTTTGATCTTGCAATTGAAAGCACCAACGAAAACTACCAAACCGTCCAAGTTGCGGCTGAAGACCCGACAATTATCTATTACACTTCAGGCTCGACTGGACATCCGAAAGGAGTGACCCATTCCTCCCGTGCTCTTTATTCCTGGCGAGTGTCTGCAAAATATTGGTTGTCTTTGGAACCCGATGATCTCATGTTTTGTACTTCTGATACCGGTTGGTCCAAAGCTGGAACCTCAATTCTATTTGGTCCCTGGAGTCAGGGAAGCGCTGTCTTGTTTTATGAGGGTCCATTTGACCCCGAAAAACGATTGGACCTGATAGAAAAGTACGAAGTCACTGTATTTTGCACAGCGGCAACTGAATTAAGGCAACTGATTTCACTAGATTTTTCTAAAAGAGATGTTTCAAAACTTCGTCTTACCGTCTCTGCAGGAGAGTCCGTCAATCCCGAAATCTATCATCGCTGGAAAGAATTAACATCGAATAGCCTCTTAGAGGCCTATGGTCTGACAGAGACCTTGATGCTGATCGCCAACTATCAGGGGACCCTGGTCAAACCCGGTTCTATGGGAAGACCGCTGCCTGGGACGGAAATTGCCGTACTTACCGAAAAAAACGCCTTGGCAGGAATAAATGAAGTCGGCCAGTTGGGTCTTGCCTTGCCAAACCCTCAAGTCATGATTGGATACTGGCAGGATCCTCAAAAAACCAGGAACGCCATACGAAGTGTAGATGGTGTTGAATATTTCTTGACTGGAGACAACGCCAGGCAAGATGAAGACGGGTATTTTTTCTATGAAGGACGGGCAGATGATGTCATCAATTCAGCAGGCTACCGGATTGGACCGCAGGAAGTCGAAAATGCGTTGATGGAACATCCGGCGGTCAAAGAAGCCGCAGTCGTTCCGAGCCCTGATGCGGAGCGAGGCGAGGTTGTCAAAGCCTTTATTGTACTGCACAATGACGCTGAAGCCAGCACGGAATTGGTAAAACATATTCAAAATTTTTCCAAGCAAATCACGGCTCCTTACAAGTATCCGCGAAAAATCGAATTTGTTGAAAATCTGCCGAAGTCAGTGACCGGAAAGATCCAGCGAAGAGTGCTCAAAAGCCGTGAGTTCGAAAAGCCCAACAATAGTCAAAAAACAAAAAACTAATTTTGCAGGAGCAAAAAGGGGGAGCAATGAAGGTTGAAGAAAACTTGTCAGGGCCTGAGTATGATGTCGTTCTCTCAAGAGGTCTCAAAGTCAAGGCACGGGATGGGGTGAAGTTATCCGTCGACATTTACCGACCTGCCAAAAACGGGGATCCTCTTCCCGGTCCTTTTCCTGCGATTATTACAAGATCGCCTTATGATACCCGTTCGGGCAAGGGTCCTTCATCACAGACAGCAAACGGTGAGTTTTTTGCGCGGCACGGCTATCTGTATGCAGTCCAGGATGTTCGGGGGCGTTTTGAATCTGAAGGTGATTTCGTCCTGCTCGATGGAGAAGGAGAAGATGGTTACGATGTCATTGAATGGCTCGCATCGCTTCCTTATTGTGACGGAAATGTCGGCAGCCAAGGTTCATCGTTACGGGCATGGAATCAAAATGCCGCGGCATTGGAACGTCCGCCTCACCTGCGGGCAATGTGGATTAATCAGGGAGGTTCCAATGGTGTTCGCACTGCATTGAGGCACAATGGTGCCATGGAACTGCGATGGCTCAGCTGGGCGCTTGTCAACAGTATTGTTTCAAAAGAGGCCAGCCGGGACCTTAGTATTCAAAAAGTTCTGATCAATAATTCAGTCAACCTCCGCCAATGGTTACGCAAACTCCCCTGGAAACCTGGGGGAAGTCCACTGAGCCCTTTGCCAAAATGGGAAAAATGGGCACTGGATTTATACACACACGGAGACTATGACGAATTCTGGTACAATCGCAGCCGAAACTTTGAAAGGAACCGTGACGAAACGGCGAACATCCCTACAATGTATGCCGGTGCCTGGTACGATTCCTACGCACAAGCTTCCATTGAAAATTTTTCCGCATTTCAAAACACGCTCAATCATCAATTTCTTTTGATGGGTCCCGGGATTCATGGAGGCCCGAATTTTGACAGACGAATTTCCGGTGAAGTCGACATGGGACCCGAGGCTCCCATCAAAGGGAACCTGGCCGAGTCAAGGCTGCACTTGATGCTGAGATGGTTTGACCGCTGGCTGAAAAGTGTTGAAAATGGCTGTCAGAACGACCCAAAAGTTCGTTACTATACCATGGGAGGAGGCGGGGGAAAAAATGAAGAAGACCAGTTGCTGCATGGAGGACATTGGCAGATCAGCGAATCCTGGCCCCCTCCCAAAGCAGTCGAAACGAATTATTTTCTAAATAACACAGGAAAACTGATCAATAGCAAGGCATCTGAAGAGAGCAGCGGAAAGACCACGTTTATTTTTGATCCCGATGATCCTCTGCCGACGATAGCGGGAAACGTCTCATCACTTACTGAAAACCTTGTTCCGCCAAAACGGATGATGCGTACTGGAGACCCGATCATGCTGCGGCGCAGCGTAGTTCTGCAAGGAGCATCGGATCAGGTGACCCATGAAGATGTTTTTTGCAATCCCCCTTATGGCGATATTGCAGAGAGGTCTGATGTCCTTGTTTTCGAGACCGATCCTTTGAAGAATCCAGTTGAAGTAACCGGACAGCCTCGTGTCGAGTTATTTTTCTCATCAGACGCACCTGATACCGATATCTTCTGCATGCTGCTTGATATTTACCCCCTCTCCGCTTCCTGGCCTAAGGGGTATCGACTGAATATCTGTGACAGTCTTATGCGTGTTCGCTACCGCAACGGTCTGGATCAGCCGGAGCTGATGAAAGCAGGCGAAATTGTAAAAGTGGCATTTCCGCTTTATCCCAGCAGCAATCTCTTTGACAAAGGTCACCGAATCCGTTTATTAATCAGTTCCTCTTCGTTTCCGCGTTTCGATGTCAATCCCAACACCGGAGAAGCAATTGGATGTCACACTTACACGCAGGTCGCTCAAAACACGATCCATCATTCGGTAGATTTTCCATCCTGCTTGATTCTGCCCATTATGCAGTGACGGCATAGATAAACGAGGGAACTATCAAACAAAATATACCATTTGAGACGGGAGTGCATCGGTGCTAACTTCTTTTCTGAATGCAGGTAAATGGCTCTGGCATCTCTATGTCAAACGCCGTTTTCCCCTGTTTGCAGTCAGCACGATCGTTAGTTTCTTTGCTCTGGCATTGTTTGGAGAAAACTTGTCTCCCTTTCCCCCCAACCAGGTTGATCTTGGTGCTCGATTTTCACCCCCATTTTGGCAAGAAGGAGGAAGCATCGCTCATTTTTTGGGAACTGACGGCCTCGGTCGGGACATCCTCAGCAGAATTATGATCGGCGCCCGCAATTCATGCATTGTTGCGATTTTTTCGCTTTTCCTGGGCGGATTTCTCGGTACCGTCATCGGCATTGTTTCAGGTTATTTTGGCGGGATCGTTGACGGGATTCTGATGCGTATGGGGGACGCAACCATCGCTTTCCCGATCATTCTCCTCGCAATTTTGCTTTCTATCATTCTGGGGCCGAGCTTATTGAACGTGGTGGCTGCACTCGGTTTGGTACTTTGGGCTCGTTATGCAAGGGTGATCCGGGGAGAAGTGCTCAGCCTCAAGGAAAGGGATTTTGTTGCACTTGCCCGAGTGGCCGGGGCCTCTGATCTGAGAATAATGGTCAAACACATTCTTCCCAATATTTACAACACCTTACTCGTTCTTTTGACACTTCAGGTGGGCTGGGTCATCATTGTGGAAGCCGCCCTGAGCTTTATGGGGGCTGGACTGCCGGGTCCTGATCCTGTTTGGGGTTCGATGGTGGCAAAAGGGAGACAGTATGTCACATCTGCCTGGTGGGTTCCTTTTATGCCTGGAATGGCGATTGCCATCGTTTGTTTGAGCTTCAACATGCTGGGTGACTGGTTACGGGAAGTGCTCGATCCCCGCATGCGTCAGGTTGAGTGAGAAATAAAATGACACAACCTCTCCTCAAAGTTACCGATTTAAAGACCCAATTCAGAACAAAATGGGGTCTTGTAAAAGCAGTGGATGGAGTCAGTTTCCATGTCAAACATGGAGAAACGTTCGGCATTGTCGGCGAATCCGGAAGCGGTAAAAGCGTGACGTCATTGTCCATCATGCGACTAATTCCGCAACCGGCTGGAAGGATTGTCAGTGGGGCAATTGAATTGGATGGTCTCAACTTGCTCGAACTTTCTGAAAAAGAAATGCGCGACTATCGAGGGGGTAAAATAGGCATGATTTTGCAGGATCCGCTCAGTTCCCTGAATCCGCTTTTTACGATTGGCAGTCAGATTATTGAAGGGTTACGCATTCATACTTCCCTGAAAGGAAGAAGCCTCAAAGAAAGAGCGATCGATCTGCTGAGACGAGTTCATATCCCGTCACCAGCAATGCGAATGAAAGACTGGCCGCACCTGCTCAGCGGCGGAATGCGTCAGCGGGTTGTCGGTGCGATATCGATTTCCTGCGAACCGGAATTACTGATCGCAGACGAACCGACCACAGCACTAGACGCAACCATCCAGCTGCAGTATCTAAATTTGCTAAAGAGAATTCAAAAAGAAACAAGACTCTCGATAATTTTTGTTACTCATGATTTGGGAGCGGTAGCATATCTTTGTCATCGAGCTGCTGTCATGTATGCCGGCCGTATTGTGGAAACAGCCACAGTCAAGGATCTTTTTGACAAGCCTGCTCATCCTTATACGATTGGCCTTCTCAATTCGATGCAAAAGGTGGAGAAAAAAGCGGATCATATTGAAAGCATCAAAGGGCAGCCACCCAACTTGAAGAACTTGCCGATCGGCTGCTCCTTTGCGCCACGCTGTGACCAAGTGAAGGATATCTGCAAGGAAAAGTATCCAGAGGAGACTGAATTGGGTGCCGATCACCTCGTTCGCTGCTGGGTCGTGAAGAAAGAGGCGGTGAAAATTAAATGAAACCTATTCTGGATGTCCAAAAGGTTAAAAAATATTTTCCTGTTGAGCGAGGAGCGATCTTCCGTAAAGTAGCGGGTCAAATCAAAGCAGTTGACAATATTTCATTCAGCATTGTTCCCGGAGAAACTTTGGCACTTGTCGGTGAATCAGGTTGCGGAAAAAGTACCGTGGGGCGCCTTATTCTGAATCTGTTGCCTGTTACCGGGGGGACAATTTTTTTCTCCGGAATCCCGTTGGAAGAAATGGACCGAAGTCAGCGTAAAATTTATCGTTCCGCGGTTCAGGCTGTATTTCAGGATCCGATGAGTTCCCTGAGTCCGAGAATGCGCATCAGAGAGATTATTGCCGAAGGCCTCGTCATCAACCAATCCTTGTCCAGGAACGAAATTGACTCGAAAATTCAGCAGGTGTTGGATCAAGTCGGGCTCCCTCAGGATGCGATTAAGCATTATCCTCATGAATTCAGTGGAGGCCAAAGGCAGCGCATTGCCATTGCTCGTGCACTGATTGTGGACCCGAAACTGATTATTTTGGATGAAGCGGTTTCGGCACTTGATGTTTCGATTCAGGCACAAATCGTAAATTTACTGCGGGATCTGCAGCGAGAATTTCATTTATCCTATTTGTTTATTGCTCATAGTCTGGGTACCGTCAGATACATTAGTGACCGCATCGGCGTGATGTACCTTGGCAGTCTGGTTGAGATCGGTCCCGCTGAAGAAATTTTTACAAATCTCCACCATCCTTACACCCGGGCCCTGATTGATGCGGCAATGCCGTCGCACCCAGATTTTGTCCGCGAAGACGTCGTCCTCGCTGGAGAAGTTCCCAGCGCGTTGAATGTTCCCGAAGGATGCCGTTTCAATACCCGTTGTCCTTTCGCTAAAGACGTATGTCGTCAAGTGGAACCCGAAATGTTTGAAATTGGTCCCGGTCATTTCACCGCCTGCCACATGCTCGATGGAGCCCCTGAGGCAGGATTTTTTTTAAATTAATTTTTTCCAACCTGATAAACCTGTTCAAGGAGGCAAAATGAATAAATTAAACAAACTGTTTGCGGCATTGCTTTTGTTGCTTGTAACGATGTTTGTCCATACCCCAGCCGATGCAGAACCTGCTGGTGAATTGAGAGTCGGCTTGACAACGCTCTATAACCAAACCTTTCATCCGACGACCGCATCCGGCTATCGGCTTTCCTATATGAGCCCTATCTTTGATTTCATCATCACAACTGATAAAAATGGAGAACCTGATCCATCCAACAGCCTTGCTCACAAATGGGAAGTCTCAGAGGATCGACTGAAATGGACATTCCATATCCGTGAGGGTGTAAAATTTCATGACGGCACATCCCTTACCGCCAAAGATGCCAAATTTGCCATCGACAATGCTTCTTCAAAAAACAACCGTGCAGGTCGAAAGTCAGATTTCAATGCGTTTGTAAAAAACGTTGAAACTGAAGGTGACTACACAATGATTATCAACCTGAACAAACCCTGGCAGTTTATATTATACTTTCTCAGTGACGCCATCGGTACACAGGGTATCGTTTTTCCAAAAGATTACGTTGACAAACACGGAATCGATCACTTCATGAAAAATCCGATCGGCTCAGGACCCTACCGTTTAAAGGAATCCGTTGCTCGCGACCATATCACCTTGGAAGCCGCGGGGGCAAAACACTGGCGTGTTGACCCAACCTACCAAACCATTACTTTCAAACTCCTTCCTGAAAGCGGCACCCGATTAGCCGCGCTTAAAACCGGAGAAGTTGATTTGGTCCAGATTGGAGTTTCTGATGTCAGTTCTGTTGAAAAAGATGGTTTCCGGATTTTCAAAAAGAAAAACGGACTGCTGCTCGACCTTTCATTTTTGCGTGTTGGAGATAAAACAGGAGGAGTATTGAACGACAAACGTGTCAGGGAAGCTTTGATAAAAGCGATTGATAAAAATGCAATTGTCAATCAAATCCTGATGGGAAATGGCAGCACCATCGGCACCACGCTCCCTCAGTTTTCATGGGCAGTGGACTATAGCCCTTTTCCAGTGACAGAATACAATCCTGACGAAGCTAAAAAGCTGTTGGCCGAGGCAGGACTCGCCAACGGATTTTCCATCAATATCTATTCCTTTGTTACGAGACTGCCAGAAACAAAGCTAATCAATGAAGCCATTGCAGGATACTGGTCTGCTATTGGAGTGGAAGCCAAAGTTTTGGAAATGGCCTACAATGCTTTCCGCCCAGTCTGGGTAAAGAAAAAGGAAGTGACAGGACCCAGTGCCTTTTTAATGGCGTGGCCCAACAGAACGATTTATTCATGGCGTGGAAAGTATTTTTCCGGAAATCCTTTTTCAACTGTCAACGATCCTGAACTGGATAAAATGATCAACGAAGTGGAGGCAAGCAGTTCCGTTGCCGACTACAAAAAGATCAGTCAACGCAATATGAAATATGTCCTTGATCAGTCATTTGCAACGGGTGTTGCACTTGCAGATGACCTTTTTGCCTTAGGAAAAGATGTTCCTGCCTGGAACATTGGGCGTAACATCCAGTCCTTTCGAATTGAATTCATTGGATCTGACGAATAAAAAAGCGGGTTCTTTTCTATGAATGAGTGTTGAGCAAATGAAGCGTTTTATCGTGGTCCGCATTGTTCAAATGTTTGTCACACTGATCCTGCTTTCTGTACTGATTTTCAGTCTGATCAGGATCAGTGGCGATCCTGCCGCCTTGCTGCTTGATGAAAGTGCAACAGAAAAAGACTACCAGCTTCTGAGGGTGGAACTCGGACTCGACGAACCGATCATTGCACAATACTTCAAATTCATAAGCCGGGCTGCAGTAGGAGATTTTGGACTATCGACCAACGACAGGGTTCCTGTGCTCATTTCAATTGGCGGAGCATTGCCCAACACGGCCAGATTGGCACTGACCTCGCTCGTTCTGGCCTTGTCGATGGCTGTGCCGCTTGGCGTCATATCCGCCGTAAAAAAAGGTTCGGTATACGATCATTTTGCTCGAGTGATTGCAGGACTTGGCCAATCAGTGCCAACATTTTGGGTGGGCCTTGTCCTCATTCAAATTTTTGCAGTCAACTTTCGCATCCTGCCTTCTTCGGGAATGGAGACTTCCGCACATTACATCCTCCCTTCAGCAACCCTCGCCCTTTTTATGATGTCTGGATTCGCACGCCTATTGCGATCCAGCATGTTGGAAGTGCTGGATTCAGAATTTATCAAACTTGCCCGTATCAAAGGTGTTTCTGAATCCTCCGTCGTCTGGAAGCATGCACTGCGCAATAGCTTGATGTCGGTGCTCAGTTTCGGTGGTATGTACATTGCGATATTGATGACCGGGACCATCCTTGTTGAAACGGTTTTCGCCTGGCCAGGCCTAGGTCGCCTGGCTTATGAAGGCATTATCAATCAAGATTTCCCCTTAATTCAGGGAGTTGTTCTGATCGGAGGAGTAATTGTCATGCTGTCAAGTCTGCTCACAGATATTTTGTATGCTTATCTGGATCCTCGAATCCGTTTTTCAGGATGACATTCTCAAAACTCATTTCAAGAAGGGTTCTGATTACTTTTACACCTTAATTGACAAAGGAAAATAATATGCCATTCCTGAAAAGCATGCCGATGGGGAGTTTTATTTCTGATGTTTATGCGAGAAAATCAGATCGTTTTAAGCACTGGCCAGAATTTACCAATGACATTTTGCGAGGAGACTCCGCATTGTCGAAAGAATTCAGACAACTGATAAGCTGCTATATTTCTGGACTGAATGCCTGCAGATACTGCTTTGGAACGCACCAGAAAATTGCGGAAGCCTTTGGCTATTCCCAGGAATTAATCGTGGCACTTTTTGACAATGTCGACACAGCCCCTATCGATGAAAGGCTAAAGCCGATTCTCAAATATTTGAAAATTTTGACAGAAACTCCTGCCAAACTCTCTCAATCAGATGCAGATGCTATTTTTGCTGCAGGATGGGACGATGACGCCTTTTCTGATGCTGTCACACTGGGAGCCCTCTGGAACTTCGTCAACCGGATGGCGATGGGGCACGGACTTGAAACACTTCCCGAGGAAGTAATGCAAAGCCGTGCAGATGCAATCGTTTCAAAAACCTATCCATAAATTAAGGGGACAGATTTATTTTTAAAAAATAAATCTGAGAAACATATTAAGGCAAGATGCTTATCATCGAAGACATCTCTCAAAAGAGTTGAAAAAAATAGATCTGCAAAACTAATATTAACTCAAGAAGGGAGATGTAAGATGGAAAAATCAGATTTGGGATGTGATCTGCTTTCAGGCAATAATTATCTATTTATCATCAACAATGAAGATAAGTCGTTCAACAAGGTCGTTCGAAAAATTCGTTCCCTGAGATTTTAGACAATTTCGCACCTTACTAATCGGAAATTGAAGAGATCGTATGGTCTAGTCCGGAAGATTGATGAGGGTGCCATAACCGCAGCTTGTATCAGCCAGTGCAACCACGGAGGCACCGTGCAGAAAGCCGTTAGGGGCCATTAAAACTTGACGAATCGATAAACGGCTTTTTAGGAGTTCAAGGCTGACCGAGACAATCTCCATTCCGACCAGGCCGGGCAGCTTGTTCTTCCCGATACGGTTCCATTCCTCGAGGGTCCATGCTGACGGATTTTTCCTACTTGTTTCATTCATGGGTCATTGGGATTTATTTTGGCGGAAAAAGGAAGGCTTTAAAAAAAACTTTTGAAACCGGAGGAAAGAATATCGTATGGAAGAGAAAAGCTCAAACAGAACTTTCAGGAAACGAACATTGCTTTAATGATACTTTTGATCTTCCCGAGAATCCCCTTTTTCAAATGCAGTTCAGCGCGGAAATTTCAATTCTTCCCAGCGACTATCCGGAATCCCTGAGCGACAGGCATGCGGCCAAATGATGCTGAAGGACGCGATCGTCCGGGTCTATTTCCGCAGCCTTTTGGAATACCTCAGCGGCATCATTCAATTCATCATTATCTCGAAAATATATCCCTTCCGAAATGTAGGGGCTGGTTTTGTTTTTTAAGATTTGCCTATCAGGGGAGTCGCAATCATAAACTTCATAAATTTTGGTGGTTTTTGTCTTACCCTTCACTTTCACAACATCTATTTCCCTGAAATTGAAATTGGGGCGTTTGCCGAGCATCCCGATTGTTTCACTGCTAACCAGTATTTTTGCCCCATAGGTTTTTGTTAATCCCTCCAAACGAGAAGCGATATTGACGCTATCCCCCAGTACCGTGGAAGCCATCCGTTGTTCTGATCCGGTAATTCCAATAATGGCAGGACCGCTATGAATTCCAATCCCTATGGAAATCGGAGGAAATTGCTCATTTTGCTGATTTGTATGAAGGGGCATCACAGCCTTTTGCATGGCAATAGCGCTTGAAATGGCATCCGAAGCGACTTCCGCTGCCGTTGCGTTATCTCTGGTAAACAATGCCATGATTCCGTCTCCGATAAATTTATCAACAAAGCCGTTGTGTTTTCGAATAATTTGATCCATCAGGGAAAAGTAGGTATTCAGGAGCTGAAGCAGGTTTTGAGGCACCATGTTTTCTGAAAAGGTTGTAAAAGAACGGATATCAGAAAATAAAATGGTAATAATATCGCTTTCAGCCTTCCCCAGTTCAATATTTTCAATCCCGTCTTTTGCAATGCGGGACAGGAACTGTTTAGGGACAAATTTTTCAAAAATCCGGGTCATCGAAGCAATTTTTTCAGATTCGAACAACTGGATTTTTTGTCGTCTCATGGTGAGATGGGTATTGACTCTTGCCATCATTTCTTCAGGAAAAAACGGCTTGGAGATATAATCAACCGCTCCAGAACGAAATCCTCTCACAATATCATCCAATGATGTTTTTGCGGTAAGGAAAATGACAGGAATGTCGGAGGTAAGCGGAGAATCTTTAAGGATTTCACAAACTTCGTAACCGTCTATTTCGGGCATCAAGATGTCGAGCAGAATCAAATCGGGCGGTTTCATTGACGCAATCTTCAGGGCCATTTTGCCGTTTGTTGCGGCGATCACCTCATAATGCTGGCCTAACAATCCAACAATAACATCAATGTTTTCCGGACTGTCGTCGACAACAAGAATCTTTTGCTGGCTTTCCATGCTTATTCATCCAAATCGATATTCAGCAATTCTGTTAGTTGGCAGAGATGCTGGTAAGCTGCTTCAAAGTCATAAAGGCTGACGCATTGCTCCATTTTTTTCAAGACATCCGCGGTCTCGTTCCCACTCAAATGTTCACTCAATTCTTCCACGCACTTGTTGGCATTGGCACTATAATTTTCCAGATAGCCTGCCAGTTCTTTCAATATCCCCGCCAGCACTGTCTGATCAATCGCTTTGTTTCCCTGAGGTTCCGTCTCTGTTTCTGTGCTGTTTAATTCCTGAATGGAGGACAGCACCTGTTCCAAATGTGAGCGGATCGAAAGGACAAGCGTTTCTAAAACATCGTTTCCTTGCTGCCCGCCTTGAGGATTCCTTATTCTTTCCTCCAGTTCACTGGAAACCGCGCAGAGTTCCTTCGCTCCAATGTTCCCGGAAATTCCCCTGACGGCATGGACGAGGTCGGCTAATAGATCCAGATTTCCTTCGTTGAACGCTGTCTGTATATCATCCATTACGGCCCCATGGTTTTGGAGAAATTTATTGAGCAGATTTCTGTATAATTTCGTGTTTCCTCCAATCCGGGTCAATCCGTCGCTGATATCAAGTCCCGCAAGTTTATCAGGGAAATCTTCCATTTGTTTAGATATTTCTTCTGAACTGGAAATTGCGGTTTCAGGGGAAGCCTGCAGGTTGGGTTTGATCCACTTGAGCAAGACGTTGAAAAGTTGTTCGACATTGATCGGTTTGGAAACATGGTCATTTAATCCGGAGTTCAATGACTTGTCCTGATCGCCTGCCATCGTTTTTGCAGTCATGGCAATAATCGGTAAAGTCTGGAATGCAGGAATTCTGCGAATTTCACGGGTCGCCTGGTAGCCGTCCATGGTCGGCATTTGGATGTCCATCAATACGATATCGAAAGCTTTGGTTTTCACTTTTTCAACTGCTTCCAGGCCATTGTTGGCGATTTCCACAAAAAATTTTGCTCCCTCCAGCAATTCCCGGGCAACCTGCTGATTGATTTCATTGTCTTCCACCACAAGGATTTGAGCCCCCTGGATTAATTTCAGTGAATCGTGGTTGATTTTCCCGGAACCAGGTTTGTCGTTGTGTGACATTGGATTGGCACCGAACGCATTCATGATCGTATTCAGCAAAACAGATGAGGTCACAGGTTTACTCAGCAGACCATCCAGTACCAATTCTTTTTTCTGGAAATTGAGATCGTCTCCCCCATAGGCAGTCACCAGAATTATCTTCGGTTTTTTTGCAATCCCAGCATGCTTCCTGATCGATTCTATGGTCTGGAGACCGTCAAATTCAGGCATCTTCCAATCGACCAGCACCAAATCGTAAGGGGGGTTGGCCCTGGACAGAATATCTAAGGCTATTTGACCGGATGATGCTTCGTTGACTTGAAAGGAAAAGGATTCGAGAACGTTGCAGAGAATTTGCCGGGCGATGGCATTGTCATCCACCACAAGGACTTGCATTCCCATCAAGGCCAGGGATCGTTTTACAGCATAGCTTTCCTGCTTGAGCTGCACCCCGAAAACGGCTGTGAACATGAATGAACTTCCTTTGCCGGATTCGCTCTCCACCCATATCTCACCCCCCATCATCTCCACCAGTCGTTTGCAAATCGATAAGCCCAATCCTGAACCACCATATTTTCGGGTGGTGGAGGAATCCGCCTGGGAAAATGATTGAAAAAGTTTTCCAATTTGCGCTTCAGTCAATCCGATTCCAGTATCGCGAACCGTAAATTGAAGCGCCACGATTCCGGAATCCGCCTGCTTTTGTTCGTCCTCCTCTCGTTTTTTGACAGAAATGACGACCTCGCCCTTTTCTGTGAATTTAATGCCATTGTTGATCAAATTGACCAGAATCTGACCCAGCCGCATAGGATCCCCGATCAGATAATTGGGAATTCCCAGAGGCGTTTCGAAGAGGATTTCCAGGTCTTCTTTCTTTTTTTTAGAATGGATCAATGTCACGACGTCGTTCAAAACATCTTCCAATTTGAAATTGACGCTTTCCATATTGAGCATGCCGGCTTCGATTTTAGAGAAATCCAGTATATCATTTAGAATGCCCAGCAACGAATCCGCGGAATGATAGGCTTTATTCAGGTAATCCCGTTGTTTTTCGTTGAGTTCCGATTGGAGGCAGAGGCGTATCATTCCCAGGATCCCATTCATCGGGGTACGAATTTCATGACTCATATTTGCCAGGAAATCCGATTTTGCCGCATTGGCTTCTTCTGCTGCGATTTTGGCTTCATACAGTGAGATTTCCTGTTCTTTCAGCGCTTGTTCGTTTCTTCGGGTTTCATCGAGGAGCTCTTTCATTCGTTCTCTCGAATTAGAACTGTTGATTGCGCTGGCAATGCTGTCTTTGAGTACTTCGAAGAATTCACGTTCCTGCGGCATAAATGCAGTGGTTCGTCCGATTTCAAGCACGGCAACAACATTGGACTCGAAAACAATTGGTATAATAATTATTTCTGCAGGAGTGATCACGCCGGTTCCATGAGCAATGGTCAGCTGATGATTCTTGCTTTGCAGTTCACTCAGAAAAATATTTTTCTTATCCAGGGCGGCTTGCCCGACGAGGCCTTCCCCGACTTTGATCATTTGATGCTGAGACAAATACTGATCGTTGGCATAGGATGCAGAAAGGCGGAGATGATCCTGTTCTGAAGGAATGAATACGGCGCCCACCTGAATTTCCAGGTAGCCGACCAGAAAACGCAGGATTCCTTCTGCCAGAGAAGCCAGCTCCTGCTCTCCCTGTATCACTTTGGCCATTTCAGTCTGTCCCGTTTTGATCCATACCCGGTTCCGGTTTTCTTCCTCTGTATTGAACAACTCCAGGGTCATTTTGTTGATGGCCAAACTCAACTCATCGTCAGGGCCGCGAGCCTTCAAATCAGCTTTGTAGTTTCCTGAAGCAATGGTCTCACAGACTTTGGCAACTTCACTGAGCGATTCCACCATCATTTGTAAAGATCGCATCAGTTGACTGATTTCGTCGTTTCCCCGCACCAATATATCGACACGGCTCACTCCCTTGGCCACATCGTTGGCAATGCGAACCGCAGAATTCATAGACTTGGTTATTCGCTGAATCAGATAGTAGGTGAGAACGCTGATGAGCAGAACCGAAATCAGCAGCATTATTAAAGTGTAGTTGAGAAATTCCTGACGGATCATCTCACGCTGGTTTTTTTGACTGGCACGCATTTCCAGGGCAGCTTCCTCCAGCACTCTGGCTTGAAAAACCAAATCCACTTCTTTTTCACGGGATTTTTTGTCCAGTTTGACATAGGCCTCGAATTCCATCCGGTAGTCTTTGGCCGCAGTCAATATGCTCTCCATCTGTCTTCTTCTTTTGTTCAAAATGGTGAATTTGGTTTTGCTGGCTTCGGCCAGGTTTATCAGTTCACTCAGGATTTGACTGGTTTTAAGTATTTCCGATTCATCCTTGCGGATAATATAGTTTTTTTCTGCAATACGGGCATTACTGACCAATCGGATGAGAAGTTCCGAGACGTTGATATTGTCATACTTTTGAGTGATCAGCTGAAGATTTTCCTGTGCCTCTAACAACCGGTCTCTCTCTTCTCTTTGTTCTAAAAGCATTTCGTTGGTAATTGTTTCAAGCAGGCGTGCCTGCAGGACCATCTCATTCTGTTTTTCAAAATCATCTTTTTTGAGTTCTACAAAAATATTAAAATTTTCCAGGTAAGAGGACGCTGCCAAAAGGATCCGGTCCATTTGTTCAATATTGGTCTGATTGCGAAAATTGCTGCGCGTTTTCCTTGATAAAAGTATCAGTTCACTGATGCTGTTTGTTACTTTACTGACTTCTGTGGAGTCTCTCCGAATGAGAAAGTTTTTTTCAGCGATCCGCGCTTCCTTGGCCAGTTTAATCAATCGATTCGCTACACGGGCCTTTTCAATCCTGTCGTCATATCGCTCAGAAAAATCATTGAGAAACATTAAAAAAATTACAATCGTGAAGATGGAAATCAAGGGGATCGCCAGCAGTTTGTATTTCAGTTTCATGAAAAAATTCAGAGTTTAAGTTTTAAAAGCCAATTTTGTCCCGCCCGCGGTATTCGGTCGCTGCCTTTTGGCGTAAGGATCCTGCTCAAAATACTTCAGGAGTTTATATCAATTTGAATTGTTTCTGCTAACTGACTCAGATATGCAGATGCATCTTCAAAGTCGTACTGATTGATAGACTGTTCGATTTTTTTCCACAAAGTCCCGTTTTCACCTGCAGACAAATATTTTCTCAACTCTTCCACGCAGGTCGCTGCTTTGGCATTGTGATTTACAAGATAGCCGGCCAGCTCTTTCAATAGCGGTGCCAGCAGGGCCTGGTCAAAGTCATCCCCGGTTTCAAAATCCGCTGTTTTTTCTGAACCATTCAATTCCTGTATGGAGGAGAGCAGCCGGTCCAAATGGGATTGTGCCAAACGGAAGAGCGGTTCCAGTTCATGTTCCTGCTTTTGTCCGGCAAAACAATTCCTAATCCCCTCCTCCAGTTCACCGGCCGCTGTGTACAAATCCTTCGCTCCGATATTTCCAACAATGCCTTTGAGAGTATGGGCAAGTCCAGCGGCCCGCTCCAAATGGCCTTTCTTGAAGGCAGCTTCGATTTCTTGTACTGAAGCAGTTTGATTGCCAAGAAATTTGTTGAGCAAGTTCCTGTATAATTTAGTATTTCCTCCAATCCGGGCCAGTCCAGTGCCGATCTCCAGTCCTGCAATCATTGCCGGCAGTTTTTCGCTTTGCCCAGCTGTATCTTCTCTGCCAGCTCTTCCGGTATCAGACAGTTCCCGTTCCTCTACTCCAATCCACTGGAGCAGAACAGAAAAAAGTTCTTCCACATTGATCGGTTTGGCGATATGACCATTCAATCCTGAACGCAAGGACTTTTCCTGATCCCCTGCCAAAGTATTCGCGGTCATGGCAACAATCGGCAGATTTTGAAAGGAAGGATCCCTGCGGATCTCTCGTGTGGCCTCATAACCATCCATGATAGGCATTTGAATATCCATCAAGACCAGATCGTATTGCCTGCTTTTCACTTTTTCGAGGGCTTCTTCTCCGTTCACGGCAATATCCACATTTAATTGTGCCCCCTCCAGAATTTCCTGTGCAACCTGCTGGTTGATTTCATTGTCTTCTACCAGGAGGATCGAGGCCCCTTTGATCGGTTTCAGCAGGGCGTAGTCAATGTTTTGGGGCACAAAGCCGGTGAATGATGTTTTTGAATGTTTGCCGAAGGCGTTCATCACTGTGTCCAGCAAGATCGAAGTTGTCACTGGTTTGACCATAAAACCATCCAAATTGAGATCTTTTATCTGGTACATTAACTCTTCTCCCCCGTAGGCGGTCACCATAATAGTTTTCGGCTGTTTAGAAATCCCGGTATTTTTGCGGATGGCATCAATCGTCTGAATGCCGTCCATTTCCGGCATTTTCCAGTCTATCAGTACTAAATCGAAGGGGGGATCTGCCGCGGTGAGAAATTTTAGAGCATTTTTACCGGAATCTGTTTCGAGGACTTCCAGAGAAAATGACTCAAGGACACTGACGAGAATTTTCCTTGAGGTTTCACTATCGTCCACCACCAGCACACGCAGGTTTTCGATCTCCGGAAATCGAACTAAATCCAGTTTTTGCTCTTTTTCCTGCACCCCGAAGCTGGCCGTGAAGGCAAAAGTACTTCCCTCAGCCAGTTTGCTTTCGACCCAGATTTCGCCTCCCATCATCTCCACCAATTTTTTGGAGATTGACAATCCCAGGCCCGTACCTCCGTATTTCCGGGTGGTGGAGACATCCGCCTGGGAAAACGAATGAAACATTTTTTCGATCTGTTCATCGGTCAGTCCAATTCCGCTATCGCGAACAATAAACTTCAATTTGCTTTTGCCTCCCCGCGATCCTGACTTCCTGCTCCTTTTTCTCGCCTCCTCTTCGAGAGTTATCCCAAGCACTATTTCTCCGGCTTCCGTGAATTTAACTGCGTTGCCGATCAGGTTGATCAGAATTTGCCCCAGGCGGATCGGATCTCCAACAAGAAACCGGGGGGTCTTTTCGGAAACCTGAAAAAGAATCTCCACATCTTTTTTCTGCAGTTTATACGAAATGAGATTGCCAACGTTGTTCAAGACTTCGTCGAGGTTGAAATTTGTCTGTTCCAACTCCAGTTTGCCGGCTTCAATTTTGGAAAAATCCAGAATGTCATTGATGATCACCAGCAGGGACGCTGCCGCAATATTCACTTTATTCAGGTAATCCCGCTGCTTTTGAGTCAGGTCGGTCTGCAGACAGAGATGGGTCATTCCTATTATCCCGTTCATGGGAGTTCGAATTTCATGACTCATATTCGCAAGAAAACTGCTTTTCGCCTCATTTGCTTCCTCTGCGGCTTTTTTAGCAATTTTTGCATTTTCTGCATTCTTCTGTGCCTCAGCTGCTTCTTCTACAATTTGATGCATTGATTCAATTTCTCGAATTGCCAATCGATTTTCCTCTGGCAATTTTCCCGCCACCAGCGACTGCATTGAGTCCCTCAAACGTCTGCTTCCATGGCGTCCGAGAATGATCGTGATTATCAGGACCAGGAGAAGCACTGTTATATTTTCAATCACATTGCTGATCACTGGATTTGAGTAAACTTCCCATGGAATGGCGAGATTGGCAAACCACGGTGCAACCGTAGATTTGACCTGCCATCGGTGCAGCTCCTCATTGTTTTCCAGCGCGGTCACAGCCTGCGGAGAATTGGAGGCTATCAGGGATCCATGACTGTCTGAGACTGTCAGCAGCCATCCGGGAGGGAGTGCCACCTTATCGAGATACTCCTGAATCATCACCAGTTCCAGAGTAGCGAGCAGCAGATACTTCGGCACACCTTCCCGGATTACCGGCACCACCAGAGCCACCAGCAAGTCTTTGGCGATGGGGCCGTAAAACGTGTCGCCAATTGCGGGCTTCCCGGTTGCTAAAGCAATCGGTGCGGCGGCTGTCCCTTTAGGAACAGGAAGTTTGGGCAGGACCGTTCCATAAGGCACCCGGGTATTGAAGAGCATCTGCATCGATGCATCGGCCAGGATCACATGCCCGCCAAAATGCTCCCTAAATCCCTTGGCTTCCTCATGGAGTTCACGTCTTCGAAGCGGTTTTTCGATATTTGGCGAGCTTGCCAGCATTTGCAGTGCAGCAATCCTGGTTTGAACAAGCCGGTCGATTTCATTCATGATATTGCGTGCATGATGAGAGGCCGTCTGATCAAAATGAGATTTCCGGTCCTTGATGTGCAGAATGACTAAATAAACCGAAAGCAGAGCCATGGGCAGGATGCACCACCAAACCAATCGGATCAAATAGCTCGATAAAGAAATTGGTGATTTTCGGCGCCTTAATGTTCCCTTTGACTCATTTTCATGATCGTGACTCATCTTGTGCTTCCTATCATTTTTTCAATTGTTCACTTCAAGCGGACATTCAATCAGATTTGATATTCAGGATTTCTCTTAGTTGAGTCAGCAGCACGGACGCCCCTTCAAAATCATATTGAAGGATGCATTGCTCAATTTTTTTCAGCACGCTTTCTGCTTCACTGCCATTTAAATGCTTGCTCAGTTCTTCCACACAGTTCGTAGCTTTGGTGCTGTAATTTTCAAGATACCCCGCCAGTTCGCTCAAAAGTGGTACGAGTACTGTCCAATCGATCGAACCACTGTTGACCGTGATTTCTTTTTGCTCGCTGGTTAATTTCCGAATAGCTGATAAAACCTGTTCCAGGTGAGATTGAGCCGGCAGGAGGAGCATCTCCAGTTCCTCTCCTAAGTACTGTCCGGATCGGGTCTTCTCAATTCCTTCCTCCAGGTCACGGACGGCATTGTATAAATCCGTCGCTCCAATATTTCCAGAAATCCCTTTGATCGTGTGAGCGATTCCCGCGGCCCTGTCAAAATCTCCCGTCTTGAGGGCAGCCCTGATTTCTTCCAGGGTGTTGGCTTGTTTTTGATAAAATTTATTGATCAGACTTTTGTAGGATTTGATGCTTCCTCCAATCCGGGCCAATCCTCCGGCAATGTCCAGTCCCGCCAGTTTTTCAGGAAGAATTTCTGCTGGTGCCTCCTCGGGAAGAGCACGTTCCGTTTCAGGACAATTGCGCTCTTTTGCTTCGATCCATTTGAGCAGAACTGAAAAAAGCTCTTCTGTATCAATCGGTTTGGAGACATGGTCATTCAAACCCAACTTTAAAGAAATCTCATAGTCTCCTGCCATCGTTTTTGCAGTCATGGCAATAATCGGCAAATTGCGGAAGCCAGGATCCCGGCGAATTTCTGCAGTGGCCTGATAACCATCCATGATCGGCATTTGAATATCCATCAATACTGCATCGTATTCTTTGTTTTTTACCTTTTCGACGGCTTCTTCCCCGTTTTTTGCAATGTCCACAAAAAATTGGACGCCTTCCAATAATTCCTGGGCAACCTGCTGATTGATTTCGTTGTCCTCCACCAGAAGGATTCGGGCTCCTTGAATCGATTTCAGCAAATCATGGTCAAATTTTCGAGAAACAATTTTTGGATAGATTGCCTGAGATTCTGAACCAAAGACTTTGGCCACCGTATCCAGTAAAATAGAAGAAGTGACCGGTTTCATCAGAAAGCCGTCCAGTTCCAATTCTTTTACCTGCGTGACCAATTCTTCTCTTCCATAAGCTGTCTGCAGGATGATTTTTGCTTGCTTCAGGATCCCGGAATGGCTTCGAATCGCTTCAATTGCCTGGATGCCATCCATCTCCGGCATTTTCCAGTCCATCAGCACCAAATCAAAGGGAGGATCAGCCTTTACCAGAATTTCAATGGCTTTTTGACCGGAAGGTGCCTCCTCTACCTGAAAGGAAAATGACTTGAGAACTTCGCATAGAATTTGTCTGGCCGCCTCGTTATCATCGACAACCAGCACCCGCTTTCCTTCAAAATTCAGAGATTGGGGTAAAACTTCAGCTTTCGGCTTTGTTTCCTGTTTGCTGAAGCTCAATTTGAATCCGAATGTGCTTCCTTTTCCAGTTTCGCTCTCCACCCAGATTTCACCACCCATCATCTCCACCAGACGTTTGCAGATCGACAACCCCAATCCGGTGCCGCCATATTTCCGGGTCGTCGATATGTCGGCCTGGGAAAAAGACTGAAACAACTTTCCAAGCTGCGTTTCCGTCATTCCGATTCCTGTGTCGCGAACTTGAAACTGCAGGCTTACCGTATCGGAATCCGTGTGTGTTTTTTCTTCGTTCAGAACTGAAACTGAAAGGACAACTTCTCCCTTTTCTGTAAATTTTAAACCGTTGCCGGCGAGGTTGAGCAGAATCTGTCCCAGCCGAATGGGATCTCCCATGAGAAAACGGGGAACCTCATCTGAAATTTGGAAGAGAAATTCCACATCATTTTTCTGCAGTTTAAACGAAACGAGATTGCCGACATTGATCAGTACCTCATCCAGGTTGAAGGCAACCCTGTCTATCTCAAGTTTACCGGCTTCAATTTTGGAAAAATCCAGAATATCATTGATAATTTCCAGGAGGGAACTTGCAGAATTGAGGGCCTTGTTCAGGTAATCCTGCTGCTTTGCATTGAGATCCGTCTGCAGACAGAGCCGCATCATCCCCAGAATTCCATTCATTGGAGTTCGTATTTCATGACTCATGTTTGCCAGAAAATCACTTTTCGCCTGATTGGCAGCATCTGCTTCATTGACTGCACGTTCCAGATCTTTTTCAATCTGTTTCGCCTCGGTGATGTCGGTACGTATTCCGATATACTGAAAGGGCTTTCCTTCTTCGTTTATGAACGGCACAATGGTAGCTGCAACCCAGTAGAATCCGCCGTCCTTCTTGATATTTTTTATTTCACCATGCCAGACCTTCCCTTTGCCGATCGTTTTCCATAGATTTTTGTAGAATGCTGGTGAATGTTCACCACTCCGAACAATTCGATGATTCTGACCGACCAGATCTTCAGGACAAAAACCGCTGATCTCACAAAATTTGTCGTTGATTGACAAGATGTTGCCCCTGACATCGGTAACACTGACGATCGAATGTTCATCCAGTGCGTTTTTCATGAACGTCAATTCTCGAAAAAGGGTGCGATTTTTCTTTTCAGATTGCTCGATTCGAAGCGAAGATCTGGAAAAATACCAGGATACTATGGTCATGACCATCAAGACCCACAAGATCATTGAAAGGATGAAGGGATGCTGCCTGATTCTAGAGAGAGAATAGACGCGCGGCAAAGGGCTGGAAACGATCAATTTCCATTGAATCTCATTGGCAATGTTAAATTCACCTTTTTTTCTCATTTGAGGTTGGATCGTCCTGAATGCCATGATGGCGGTTTCTGTTTCCAGCAACCCAGATTTCATTTTAGAAATGGAATTCCAGGCAAAAGGAAAAATATCCTGAAACCGAATCTCACGCTGAAACATGAACCCCCATTCCATCTCGGGAGAGGGGCCGATCAGGAAATACCCTTCCCTGTTCAGAAAAAACACCTGGTTCGACGAAGAACCAAAGATGTCCCGGATACTGTCCAGGACAATGTTCCCGTCAAAATTTAAAATGATTATTCCACGATTTTTCCCTCTGGAGTCAAATACGGGAGCGGAAAAACGAATGATCGGGACAATGGGAACTTCCACCATTTTTTTTTCCACGTTGAGATCGAATGGTGAAATGTAAATCTGATTTTGATCCAGGCGCATCGATTCCCTGAAATAATAGCGGTCCGATTTATCCTGGAGCAGATGCTGAGGGAGAAGAAAAGCCAGGCCGTCTTTTGAGTCGACCCGCACAATTTCCATGCCCGATTCATCGATATAGCGAATTTGGCGGAACAGGTCCGATTCTTCTGCGATCTCAATGAATTCCTCTCCCAGCAGTTCGATTGTCTGAGGATTTCGATTCTCAAGAGCATTGGCCAGCGTCCGGTCTTTTAAGATCAGTTTCAAATCATCAAATATGACCTCAAAATCATGCAGTGCGTGTGTTGCAGAGAGTTCCAAATCAGAGAGAGACTGATTTTCGACATCTGACTTGAGTGAACTGTAATAAAACTGTTGCCCGATCGCGATTGCAAAAAAGAGCAGTGATATTTGCGGAATGTAAATTTGAGCAAATTTTCGAATCAGTATTTTTCGTACTTTCGGAGATTTATCAAGGGATGCTTCCCCGGTTTTCAGTTGACTCAAATTAAAATTAACGGCAAAAAGAGCAAAAGTCTGGACACAGAAAAGAATCGCCACCACAATGTAGCTCAGGTTCCGTGAATCGATGCCATCCTGCAGACCTCCTCCTGCAGATTCTAAAGGAAAAAACCAGGTTGCTGCCATGGCTGTATAATGCATTCCTGAAGCTGCCAGGGAAAGAACGAGTGGCCGGGCGGTTTTCCCAATGACCGTATCGGGAGCAAGCTTCAGCAGGGGAAGCACACGTTCTGTGTTCAGTGACAAAATTGCAAGTCCGACGGCAAGGATCAGGGAAAGCACGACGATACCAGGATCAAAAACCATGCTGGCATCCAGCCGCATTGCCAGCATCCCGGTGTAATGCATGCCAACGATACCGGAGCCGAACAGGATTCCGGGAAAAATTTGATTCGAATGCTTCTTTTTTTCAGAACTGAGGATCAGCATACTGCTCGTTGAAGCAATAAAAACAGGAAGCAAAGAGAATAAAGTGAGCTTCAGGTTGTAGTGAACCGGGATAGGGAGACTGTAGGCCATCATTCCAATGAAATGCATGGAAAATACTCCGGAGCTGAGAGCCATTGCTCCTAATCCTACTCCATAAATTTTATCCAGTAGATGATCTGACTTTTTTATCTGATCCACCGCAGTCGTAACCGTATAGGCCGCCGGAAACACAAGGGCGATGGAAAGCAGGACCAGAATTGGTTCGTAGACACCTGCGATAGCCAGCTTTTTATCAATGGAAGCGTTGAGAAATTCAAAGGGAAACATGATCTATGCTTTCTGGAAGACAATTTTAATCTCAGTACCGTGATCGTTCACTTCCATTGACTTTTCTCGAGAAGACACCTCAATGCGGCCTCCATAGTGGGTAATGAATTTCTTCATCAGCGTCATTCCAAATCCGGTTCCCATTTCCCCGGATGTACCTATGCGGCTGGTCTTTTTGCCGATCTCAAACAAATCACCCAGCAGATTTTCCGACATGCCGATCCCGTAATCTCGAATCATAAGGATGACCTCCTTGTCATCGCCGCTTGTTTTCGTGTCAATCCGGGAACCTGGAAAGGAAAACTTGATTGCATTGGTAAAAATATTATTGAGCACAGAATTGATTAATGAACTTTTTTCCGCCAGCACATATAGGTTCGGTTCCACGCCAACGGCATGCATGATGTTCTTTTCTTTGAATTTTTGCTGCATCAGCTCCGAAGAACTTTGGATTGCTGAAAACAAATTGACCGATTCCAGTTCCAAGGTCTTTTTTCCTTCTTCCAGGGCCCACATTTGTCTTACCAGATCGATCGTTTCCAGGCCCAAATCCGTCGCGCTCATCAACAAATCAAATTTGTCGGTGAGAATGCTTGGATCCTGTTTGCCCAGTTGAAGAAATCCTTTTACCACTGACAGGGGGTTTGCTAAATCATGACACAAGATGTGAATCAACTCATTCTGTTTGTGACTGAAATCAATAATGTTTTCTCTGCTGCGCTTCAATTCAAGGTGAGTATGCACTCTTGCCAGCATTTCTTCGGAATTGAATGGTTTGCTGATAAAATCAACAGCTCCCAGTCTAAATCCCGTGACCAAAGCTTCCAGTTCAGATTTTGCGGTGAGGAAGATGACAGGAATTTCTCGGGTAGATGGAGATTCCTTTAAGGTTCTGCAGACTTCATAGCCATCCATCTCGGGCATCATGATATCCAGCAAAATCAAATCCGGCGGATTTTTTGAGACGATCTTCAAAGCAGTTTTTCCACTGGTTGAGGCCATCACCTCATAAGTATTACCGAGCAGTCCAACAACGACATCGATGTTTTCTGATTTGTCATCGATGACTAATATTGACTGTTTTCCTTCCATCGTTTTCCTCCTGACAGTGATAGGGTTCATTTTTTTGCTTTAGTTCTCGTTGCACTATCCTCTTTATGTGTTTAAAAATCAAACCGAGACAGAATCACGTGACCCCGTTACCTTTTCGGAAAACACCAGACCGGGCTTCCTCTGGAATTTTGCCAAGCGGATGGCAAATTCCAATAAAATTGATGTGCTGCCGCTGGAACCGAATCAACAGCATGCGGAAGCGGGTGTTTCAAAAACCGGTGCATCCCAGAAGATTATTCATAAAACTCCAAATTAAACACGGCAAATCGTTCCACAGGAACAGGGATGTCAAAAGCGTCTGTTGTTTCAATCAGACTCTGATATGAAATGAACAGTTTATTAAAGACTGTGAAATCGCCTCCCGGGCTGGGAATTGCCGGTGCTGAAGCTCAGGGGTTGGTCCCGGCACAGGGATTTTCAGCAAAAAACCAGCTGCACGATTCAAAAACGTCTGCGCAGTTGTGATTCAAATTAAATCGGGCCTTTTTGATCAATATATATTATTGTAAGCAGATAGTTATTGTCCTTATTTTATAATACGAAATTCCAATTTTAGTTCAGATGAATCAAAACAGTTCTCCGCATAACAGGATTAAGCAGGAAATTTGTCCAGTTTGATTCGACAGAATTTTTGTTCCACGGGCGATGGATAGCTTCAAATATCCGGAACCTGAAATTTCTTTATTCATTCCAATTAATTACTGAAGAGACAGCAAATGATACAATTGACAGGCAAAGCCTCCTTTCTGAAGACTCCGCTCATTTTACTTTCTGTTACTCTGGGTTTTATTCTTCCAGCCTGCGGAGGCGGGGGTGGCGGAGGCGGAGGAAACAGCGACGTTGCCAGCAATGACGGCAGCACAACCACAACGAGCGCTGTTCAGACAACGACGAGTTCAATCACCACGACGACATTGGCTTCCTCGGATTCGGGAAGCACTGCTTCAATTCCGGTCCCTGCCAATTTTGAAACGATACTGAGCCGCTCTGTATCGGTCTCTCCCACCAGTAAATCCAGCCTGTCAAATAGAGACCGAGTCTTGATTCAATCAGGCAGTTCCTACATGAGCACCGGCAGCAGCTATGACATTGCATTGAACGCCTCTCTTTCGACTTATGATCATCTTTTGCTGAAGACATTTCAGCTGGTGGAGCAAAGCGGTGCTTCCTGCTATCGACTGGATTCTGAAAAACACGAAATTTATTCGGTGGATTATGATTCTACAAACAATAGACTCCTGATGCGCAATGTCTGGGGTTATGAAAGAAATTCCAATTCTGCTTATCTTTGTTTTACCTTTGATACCAGCGCGAATACGATGACCGCGGTAAAACGCTACAAATTCAATACTGGCAGCAGTGCCTATGAAGAAGATTCGACCTTCACCTCCTCGGCTGTTTCTGCGGACGGAAGCAATTTGTCATTGAACGGTTCCGGCACAGCCATTGTTCTAATGGATACCGGTTTCGATTATCAACTGCCCAATGATTTCAATCCCAGCAATACTGCATTTGCAGCCAACAACAGGGTCACGTGGAGCACGACGGAGAGTTATTCCAGCCATAATTTATCTGGAGATAAAACCTATAAAGATACTCATTCCAAGTACAAGGACCAGGTGGCTGCGCGGGGAAGTGACAGCAGTACTGCAGCAGCGGCGGCATCTATGCTCAGCCAGATCAAAAGCGATTTGGAAAGCGGAGGAGAGTCCCTGCGCTATGACAGTTCGGTCTATCTTTCTTTTAGAAATGCTTTGCTGAACACTAAATTGAAAGGCGCAACAATTGTCAATGGCCAAATTGATCAGAACACGGCCCCCTTTGTCTTTTTCACCAACGAGTCTGATGACTCTAATGTGAGGCATCCGTTCATGGTCGTTCAGTTGTATTCAATTTCTGATAAACCCAACCGGCTGCTGGATGTTCCCACCCCTCCGGGAGATGGCTTGAGCGCTTCCTATGCGACTCAAAGTGTTACGAGGGATGCTCTGCTGCAAACCTATACTTTAAAAATTCCCCTGAAAAATTATGGAAATGTCACCAATTTCACGGAAAATACGATGAGCAATTCATTGGCGGATGATGTCAATGAAACAAATTACACAGTATATAATTATGCCAGTATCAGCTATGTCGGAGTCGCAATTGACGGCGTGGTGATTTATCCCCCGCTCAACAATACCCTGGCTTCAGCGCAGAAAAAGGCCGAAATTGCCAATATGGGGCTGCACGTGGGCCGGGGTTTGGGTCTTCACTGGCATGCAGACGGGCACGGGGCTACAGGAAACGGTTTGAATCTGTATAATATCTCAGATTATGCTGGCAACGAACACCCGCCTTTAGTTGGATTCGGCATGGACGGTATCGCCCTTTACGGAAAATATGAATCGGCTTACAGCTCTATGGCAGGATACAGTGAATCCCTGGACAGTTTCGGCGGGCATGAGCACGGCAGCTACGGGTATCACTATCATGCTCATTCAACCAGCAGCAGTGTGATCAATGATACGGTGAACTACACTTTACATATTCTGATGAAAGGAGCCTGGAAAGGCAGCATCAACAATATTCCCGAATTCTGGTCTGAATCGGGGCAGATCAACCGATACGTAGGAAGCAGTCAATCAATTCAGTGAACAAAATTAGATTTTGTTTTATTCAGATGAAAAGAGACTCGATTTCCTTTGCATGGCCTTTCTTCCAGCGGAGGGTCATGTTTTGCCTGGGATGGGCCTGTTTGATTCTGTTTCCCACAGGGCTGGCAAGTCATGCATTAAGCCTGTCTGAAGCAAAGATAAACATCTATTCGGATGGAAAATTTGAAATTCGGATTTTATCAAGCACTTTCAGTTTTATTCTAGAGAATAATCATCCCGACAGGCATCCTTTCGAAGAGTTTGCCCAAATGTCCGAGGAGGACATTGCTTCACGCCTGGAAGCAGCAAAAACTCGGTTTTTAGACCAGTTCTCCTTGCAAAGCGGTCGCGGCACAACGGTTCCTGTAGAAAAGATTTCATTTTTGACGGTCGAGCGAGTGCGCAAAGCCGTCGCTCGGTTACAGCAAAAAGGTCAGGAACTGGTATCCCCGGTAATACTGGAAGGTCATTTGCCCAAAGGCACTCGTTCTCTAAATATTCGTTTCCCGCCGGGTTTGGGAGACATGTCTTTGGGAATCGTCCAAAATGATTATCAAATTCTGCCGGCGGCCCAGTGGGGGGAGCCGATAATGCTTGCCGGCGGGAATGATGGTTTTTCCAGTCAGTTTGCAGGAATCCTCTGGTCCTATGTACGGCTCGGGTTTGAGCATATAGTCCCCAGGGGGGCGGATCATATTTTGTTTGTGCTGGGGCTTTTTTTATTTCAAACGACCCTGCGCCCACTTCTGTGGCAAAGCCTGCTCTTCACTTTGGCCCACTCCGCCACCCTGGCACTTTCTATTTATGGTATTTTCTCTCTTCCTGCCGCCCTTGTCGAGCCTCTCATTGGAGTTTCGATTGTTTTCATCGCATTTGAAAATATGGTCAGCAAAACGATGAAACTCAGACGTTCTCTGCTGGTCTTCGGATTTGGCCTGATTCACGGCCTGGGATTTGCAGAAATTCTTCACAGTCTGGATTTGGCCGAAGACGACTATTTGACCGCACTAGCCGGCTTCAATATGGGAGTTGAACTGGGACAGATAGTTGTTATTTTACTGGCCTTCCTTCTGCTGGGATGGAGCCTCCGCTATTCTTGGTATCACGCGAAAGTTCGCATCCCCTTGTCCTTTTTGATTGCTCTGGTGGGAACTTACTGGACCATTGAACGCATTGCTGCCTGATAGGGGATTTGCGGAAATTAAAAAATCATTCTAGTAGAAATCGGGAACATGAAGATCCGTCGGCATTGAGGCACGCTCGTAGTCGGGATTGAAGACCCGTTCCGGTAAACTGATTGACTCGTGAGGCACCTCTTCATAAGGAATCTGCTGAATCAGGTGCTGGATGCAGTTGAGCCTTGCACGTTTCTTGTCATTGCCTTCGACAATGAACCAGGGCGATTCGGGAATATTGGTCCTTCTTAGAGTTTCTTCCTTTGCTTTTGTGTAGTCTTCCCAGCGAACCCGGGATTGGAGGTCCATCGGGCTGAGTTTCCATTGTTTGAGCGGATCATGGATACGCATCAGGAAGCGCAGCTGCTGCTCTTCATCCGAAATAGAAAACCAGTACTTGAAGAGACGTATTCCTGAACGAACCAGCATTTTTTCAAATTCCGAAACATCTTGAAAAAATTGTTCAACCTCATCAGGGGAAGCAAATCCCATCACCCGTTCCACTCCCGAACGATTGTACCAGGAACGGTCAAAGAGCACGATTTGACCGCCGGAAGGAAGGTGCGGGACATAGCGCTGGAAATACCATTGGGTTTTTTCCTGATCCGTCGGTTTGTTGAGAGCAACAACCCGGCAAATTCTTGGATTGAGGCGTTGAGTAATCCGTTTGATCACCCCTCCTTTGCCTGCGGCGTCACGTCCTTCAAAAATAACTAAAATCTTTTCTCCGGTTTCGGAAACCCAGTCCTGCATCTTGATCAGTTCTGCCTGCAGGCGCAATAATTCCTTAAAGTAAACGTCCCGTTTGATGGAAGGCGGACGTTGCAGTTTGTAAATCTTGCGGAGTTCCAGAGACAATTCAGGATCAGACATCTCAATCTCAAAATCCTCGTCCAGTGTCTCTTCAAGTTCTGCTTCGAGCCATTCTTCAAGCGCTTTAGGGGTCTTTACTTTCTCCATTTGAAAACTCCAATTTGTAGGGAATCAATAGTCAGCCGGCAATCAAAAACTTCCAGATGGACGGGCTTCATCAACGATCATTCTGAACTATCTTTTTCGTTTGGTGAATAAGCCTCATCATCTGAAGAAAGGAGGAAACGGTCTGTTGGTGGCATGTGATTTCAGGAACTGAATTTTTCAGGCTAGCAATGTTGCTGAGTCAAAACGGTAACATTCGAATATTTGGATGTAAAGGATAATTTTAAGCATTATCCAAATCAATCGGATCTGCAATGAGAGCTTTTGTGATCATAGTGAGTCATTAGCCCTCACCCCGCAGTTCGACCCTCCTGATCTTTCCCGAAATGGTTTTTGGAAGTTCTTGCCTGAATTCGATTTCCCGCGGGTATTTGTAGGGTGCAGTTTGGTTTTTGACAAAGTCCTGAATGTCTTTAATCAATTCCTCAGACGCTTCAAAACCCGCCGCTAAAGTGACAAAGGCTTTGACGATTTCTCCCCGCAATGGGTCTTTTTTGCCGACAACAGCAGATTCGGCAACCGCCGGATGTTCCTGCAGCGCGCTTTCCACTTCAAAGGGACTGATCCGGTAGCTGGCGGACGAAATGATGTCATCGGCTCTTCCGACAAACCAGATATATCCATCCGCGTCGCGGGTGGCAGTATCTCCGGTGTAATACCAACCATTTCGGAAAACTTTTGAATTGGCCTCAGGATCTTCAAAATAGCCCCGGAACAATCCGGGAGGATAGGGATCGGTCACCTTGACGGCAATGTGACCGATTTCGCCATCCGGGCAGCGTTTCCCTTCATCGTCGATTATTTCCACCTCCAGTCCCGGCACCGGTTTTCCCATCGATCCGGGGCGAATGGCAAGCCCGGGAAAGTTCGCAACAAGGTTCACGGTTTCCGTCTGTCCGTATCCATCGTGGGGAACAGTCCCGGTTGCTTTCTCCCAGTTACGCATGGCTTCCGGATTAAGGGGTTCTCCCGCACTGACGGTATGTCGAACACTGCTCAGATCGTATGGGCTGAGGTCAATTTGTCCAAAAAGCCGGAAAATTGTTGGAGGTGCGCAAAAGGTAGTGACGCCCAATTTCCCGATCAGCGATAAATGTGCATCGGCATCGAATTTCGGGTCGCCGTCATAAAAAACAACACTCGCACCGATCAGCCACTGCCCAAACAACATTCCCCAGGCTGCTTTGGCCCAACCCGTATCAGACAGGGTCCAGTGTATATCGCTTTCCTTCAAATCCATCCAGTAGTGTCCGGTGAGGAGATGCGCCAACGCGTAAGATTGATTTCTGGGAACCATCTTGGGAAGGGAGGTGGTGCCTGAAGTGAAATATACCAGCATCATGTCTTCTGAAGATGTCGGTTCCACATCCTCGCGCTGTAAAATATCCGAACTTTCCCGGCATGCAGTTTCATAATGCAGCCACCCGCGGCGTTGATTTCCTACCAAAATCAGATGTTGCAGCGAGGGACATTCCTTTTGTATTTCCTCAATTTTGTGGGCGTGTTCTTCGGTGACAATTGCCAGTTTTGCGCGGGATTTATTGATCCGGTATTGAATGTCCTTTGCAGTGAGCAGATTCGTGCCCGGCATGGCGACCACGCCAACCTTGATGCAGGCAATCAGGATCTGATACCAGGGGGGGATGCGAGGTGTGATCAATAAAGCCATTTCTCCTTTTTTGACGCCCATCTTCAGCAAAACATTGGCAAAGCGGTTGGCAGCCAGATTCAAATCTTTAAAGCTGTGATGTTCAACGATTTCACGACTCCGATTGATATAGATGAAAGCTGTTTTGTCTGATGCTTCCGCTCTTTTTTCAATGACGTCAAATCCAAAATTAAAATTTTCCGGAATAGTGAATTGTAAATCGTTTTTATCTGTCTCGTAATCTTTCAAATCAGGCAGTTTGACCATGGTGCTTCCCCTTTTAGAACTCCTTTGTTTCGTGCCAATATTCAATGGTCCGCAATGCTTGGTAAAAGGCCGCAGGAACTTTTTCGCCGTTCCATTTGTCGCTCAATTGAAAAAACTGACAAGCTGAAATTTGAAGAGCTCTTTATTCACTGGGCAGGAACCGGGAAGTGACAGGAGAGGTATTGAAACGGAATGGCAGGGTTCCACAAAATTGTTTTATCAGGCAAAGTCCATGTCCGAATCTCCGATAATAATCTCAAGTCAACAGCGAATTCCTGCTGACAGGCAAAAAGATGTTTTTATTTTTCCGGATATTTTATACACTGACGCCATTCGCATTGCGTCAAATTTCTTTATAAACTTCGGAATTCCATTGATCTTTTTATGAAGACATCCCCTTCCAAACCGCCGTCTCTCATTTTAGACCCGATTCAAACACTCTCAGGAACAGTCACCCTGCCCGGTTCAAAAAGTTTGTCCAATCGGATTCTCGTGATCAGTATGCTTGCTGAAGGCGAAACTCGCATACATAATTTGCTGGACAGCGAAGATGTCCGTTATATGGTGGAAGCACTGACTGCGCTGCAGATCCCATTTGAGGAAAACCGCGAAGCCCTCGAGATCACCGTGCAGGGTTGCGGAGGAAACATCCCGGCAGAGGGTGCAGAGCTTTTTTTGGGAAACGCCGGCACTGCAATGCGCCCCTTGACCGCTGCGCTGGCCATCGGGAAAGGCCGGTTTTTGCTGGATGGAGTCCCACGTATGCGGGAACGTCCAATTCGTGATCTGGTCGATGCATTGACACAACTCGGAGTAAACTTGCGTTGCACGGAAGAAACAGGATGTCCTCCGGTAGAAATACACGCATCGGGGATCCCGGGGGGAACGTGCCACTTGAGCGGTGCTATCAGCAGTCAGTACCTGACTGCAGTATTGATGGCCGCACCTTATGCTCACAACGATGTCCGGATTGTCATTAAAGACAAGCTGGTTTCCCGTCCCTATGTGCAAATGACATTGAACCTGATGGACCGCTTTGGCATTAAAGTTGTAAATGATAACTTTCAGGAATTTCACATCAGGGGACAGCAGTGTTATCGGACGCCCGGTAAAATTTACGTGGAAGGTGACGCCTCTTCTGCTTCCTATTTTTTGGGAGGAGCCGCGGTTACAGGCGGAAAAATCAAGGTTATCGGCTGCGGTTCTGACAGCATTCAGGGAGACGCACATTTTGCCGAAGTTCTGGAAAAAATGGGGGCGGATGTAAAATGGGAACCGCAAGCCATCACTGTGCAGGGAAAACCACTGCATGGGATTGATGTTGATATGAACGCGATGCCTGATGTGGGCATGACACTCGCCGTGATTGCCTTGTTTGCAGAGGGCCCCACCGCAATTCGCAATATTTACAACTGGCGTGTGAAAGAAACAGAACGGATCAAGGCGGTCAGCACGGAATTGCGAAAGTTGGGAGCCAGGGTGGATGAAGGCGAGGATTATATCGTGGTCACTCCTCCTGCGACAATTCATCCCGCTGCGATTGATACTTACGATGATCACAGGATGGCGATGGCATTTTCATTGGCTGCCTGCGGCAACGTTCCTGTGACGATCAATGATCCTCATTGCGTTGTGAAAACATTCCCTGACTATTTTGAGGTACTTTCTACCTTAATTGCTCCCTGACTCCGTAAAAAAAATAACAGAGGATTATGCCGGCAATCGAAGTTCAAAAGCCTCCTGCAGCAGTTTCTGCAGCGGAGGAGGCAGCGCAGAAAAAAAGCCTTAATCCTCAATTTGACCGACAGTTAGAAACCCTCCTCTCTCTTTATCAAACCGTACCTTCCAATACTCTTGACGAAGAGGTCAAACGGACCCTCCAGCAAATTCTGCAGTCCCTGCAGGGATATTCAATCAGTGAAATCCTCGCAGAATCTTACGGAGAAAGTTTCAAAGTCACAAAACGTTCACTGCTAGAGCTGAAAGAAGAAGGGATTCCTGAAGAAATCTTAAAAAAACTCGAATCCTTCAATCAACGTTTCTCAACTGAGGAAACTTTTTCTGTTGCCCTCACCAACTGCATAGGGAAAGAAGATGCCGCAAGCCACGGCAGTTCTATTTTGAACCACGCGGAAGGAGAACTCGACGAACAGCGAAAGGATGCTCTGGAAGAATTCCAGAAAATGGGGCAGATCAACCAGGAACGGATGGAAAGTCTGGTGGCTTTGTCCACAGAGGAGATGCAAAAAGCAATTCAGGAATCTCTGCTTCTATTTGATATCAATCCCCAGGTCCCGGCTTTGGAAATTTCAGAAAGAATCGGAACGGATGATGAGGGCAAGGCAACATTTTCCACCCGCACTTACCCCGTCTTTCAAAAAGGTGCCTTGAACGGCATTGAAGGGGTGCAGCGTTTTCTTCCCGATTCTTTCGTAAAAGGAGTTCCAAATACCGAGTTGCCGGGACTTCAATCCTTTTTACACAGCCAGTTTGCCAATTTGAGCAATCAACTGGGAAAAAATCCGCAACCTTCCATCAGGGCATTGAGCACCATCGGCAGTTTAGGAGGAATCGGGCATAAAGCTGATTCTGACATGGACGCACAGGTGATCTTTGACACCAATCCCGTCTTCAATGAACGTTGGAACGATGGTGACTTTTTTGTCGCCATTGTCCGGTTGATTTTCGACGAATTGAGAAAGGAGGTGCTCAAACTGCTGGGAGAAGAAAAGCAGGCCCTGGCAAAGATGGTGGAAGAAGAGATGCTGGAGAAATACCAGGAGGGTTTGACGGAAGATGAGAGACGAGTGATCTCTTTGGTATTGCCAAGTATTTATCAACGGTCTTTCGAAAACAAGGTATGGGCAAAGTTCCGGGAAATGGAATCTTCCAGGCAGGCGGCCCTGCTGTGGAAAAGGATTTCCTACGTGTTGGGACAATTTCCTTATTTTGAAAAATATATATCGCAGTTGTCGAAGTTTTTTTCTTTTATTAAAATCAATTATGACGATCAAAAAATAAGAAATGAATGGTTCCCCTATTCCTTGACGGTCCTCAGCAAAGAGAAAGCCTGGCCATGGATTGCAGAATTCTACCGACGGGAATATCTGGATCAGGCCGATGCCCAGATGCTGCTGCGACGATATGCGAAACAGCAGCAGATGGAGGTTTCAGAAATCACCGGCAAATTAAAACAGGATGTATTTCTGCAGCACCTGGCGAGCATCAATCAGCGGAATACGGTCATAAAGGATTTTTTCAAAACTCTGATGGCCCGAATTTCTTTAGACTCCAAACACCGACTGGCAGATGTAATTTCATTTTTCATCACCCGTTTCGACCGGCAGCGAAAATTTCTGACAAAAGCATTTGCCAGGGAACTCGATCTGGAACTTAAAAAAAATTTCCGCTCCCAAATGGTCAAATTGGTGGACTTTTTCTGTGAGCAGGAAGCTATTTCACTGGAAGCCCAGTGCGAATTTGCAACTCGTCAAAAAATTAGCTTCGCCGAACAGTACCTGACAGACAAATATCCTGAGACGGAGGTTCATTTTTTCACCAACATCCTGAGAAATCAACGGCAGGGACGGCACACTCCTTTTTTGGTATCTCCTGAAGGAAGCATGGCCTATGACCTGATGCTCAATGATTTTCTGCTCAATCCCGCTGTGATTCTTGCAGGAACTTCCCCTATTCCATTCAAGATGTCGCATGAGGTCAAGACATTGTGCCGAATTGGCGCGTTGCCTGAAGCCGAGTGGACGCTCAAGCAAAGCCGTGCAGGGAAAGAAGAAAAATTCCCTATCCGGACTTTGCCGGACTGGGGGGATCTCAACATTCCCCGCGCAATATTTCTAGAACATGCTTTTCCAATTTTTTTAAGGGAAAGTGAAAAGATCAGTCATCGCAATCTTCCCAAAGCACTTCTCAATTGCTGGTGGGTTGAAATGATTTGCTTGGAAGATGATGATCAGGCTCTGACCAGCCTGACCCATTTGTTGTTCAATCCGGAACAGCGTTACTTTATAAGACTGGGAATTGAAAACAAATGGGTAACGATGATCAAAATGATGGAAAAAGAATTTCCTCAGTTGATCAGGGATCCCTGGTGGATCAAATTCACCGAAATGCTGCTGCGCTTTGAAAACGAGAAAGTTGGTGATGAGGAAACCATTCAGGATATTCAAAAACAAATGATATTTTGTTTTTCCCAACACATTCGTCTCTCTGATGTCATCAATTTCAGCAATAATGGTCAATCGATCTGGCTTGAAGAAGATGCACCCTGGCGAATCAGGGCCCTGGTGAAATTTTATGACTACTTTTTCAAAAATGACAGAGATCGCAGTGAACTGATAAAATTTGCCCAGGGACGGGACGATGTCGCGAAGCAGATAGAAAAGAAGCTGAAAATTCATTTTCTGCAGTCCCTGCGTCGGGTGGAACAGAAAATCCTTGATTTGGACAATAGGAAAGCTCTGCAGTTATTGATGGGTTATGTGCTCAAAATTGGAGGCGATACCATCGGACCCAAAGCAAAAATCATTGAAGCCTTCACCCTGGAACAACTGCAGCATTTCCACCAGAATGTCCTGATTGTTGATCAAAACATTGTTCAGAAAGTAAAATCCGGACAAATGCTCAGCGCAATCGAAAAAATGCAGTTTAAAAAAATCCAGGAAGACCGTATTCATGTGGATTCAATTGTCGCAAGTTTGGTTGACTATTATGAATATTTGGGTTTGACTCCTTCACCCGCGGTGATTGAAAAACACATCTTCAATTCTCGAATTATGTTGGCGGGAGATCCCCTGGAGAATGTCATATTCCAGTATCATTTTAAACGGAACTTTAAACGAAAAGAACACCAGGTTCCCTTTCCAATTTCCAAGAGTCTCAGTATTCCTCGGAAAAAAATTCTGCTGAACAATCATAAAAAGGCAAAGTGGACATTTAAATCCGTGTTGAGCCGTGGTGAAATGGGGAAAGTCAGCCGATACGCAATGGGAGATGACAATCAAATTGAAATGTTTGAAGCTCCTTTGGTTGAGGGAATTGCCCGCTGTGTATTCAGCGGTTACCTGGGTTTTACAGAACGGAATCAAACGGCCTTGGAAAAACCTCCGGCCCGCGGTCAGGGGACAGCTGCTTCCAATCCCGTGACTCATTTTGATCTGCAGCTGCTCGCTACCGAAATGTATGAATTTTTTCATCCGATTCCCGTGCGTCCTCGTGAACTTTTAGAAAATATTCATTACATCCGTGATATCATGGCGGTTTGCAATGTCAACCGTTTTGGCACAATCTCATTGGTGATTCGGGATAACTTCGGTGATTTTTTTGTAACAAATTTCAATTTGGACCGCATCCAGGTGAGAATCCCTCCCAGTCTTTTAAAAGTCGATTTCAACCTGGCACGGTTTTTCCTCCAATTCAATACCCGGGAATGCCGGAGATTATTCAAAGAATGCTATGAATCGCTGAACATTCCACTGAATACCAGCTATCCGCATCATCTGAAAATCTGGATCAATACAGGAAATTTTAATTTACTGGTTGCACCCAAATTTCACAGGATTTATCTCGATGGCATTGTCAGTTCCCTCTGGGACCTGAAAACGTTTGGCACAGACTCTTTTCTGAAACCAAAAAAACTGACACATAACTTCGATTTTATGGGACAGGAAGCCATCAAAAAGCGCGGATCAGATTCAATTTCGCCTTGATTCCATCTCCTCTGCAATTTCAATTTCAGTTTTATTGCGGGCAATTTCTCATCTGCGAGGAAATGTGATCGTTGAAGCCTGTTAAAATTTCATTGCCTCAGAAATTATCTTTCATCAGTACGACCTGAAAAGATTTTTATAATAAGTGAAACACCAAGAGAACATATTTCATCCTTTTGGGAGAAACAAAAATGACGATTAAATTAAAGTTACTATTGAGCTTTACGCTGTTTTCTCTGCTGATAACCCTGAGCAGCGCAGCCGGGTTTTATGGGATCAGCAAACTTTCCCAGATTCTGACTTATATTACCACACGGGCTTGGGACACCGCCGACGGTGCCATGGAGGGGACGATCGGATTGCAAAGACAAATCATAGCCATCGACCAAATTATGGAAGGAAAGGATACTGAAAAGTTTCGGCAGGATATTATAGAAGGGGAAGCGATGGAGAAAGAAGCGTTGGGACGCATGCGTGCCACCGGACTGCTCCCTGAAGATAAAATTGAAAGCCTTGATTTAAAACTGGCAGAGTACCGTAAATTTCGTGAAAAAGTACTGGACGATTATAACTCTTTTCATAAAGCGGACCTTGCCCTTTCCAAAGGTTTCGGCCGGTTTCAAAAGTTCATGACCAATGTCGAAGAGCGGGGGGACGGTGCAATTGAAGCGTTGGAGCAGTCTCCTGATCTGATTATTACCTGGAATGACGGATTAGAGGAAAAATGGACGGCGGCAGATGGCGGGATGGAATCTCAAATTGAAATCTTATCCCGATTTTATCATTACCAAAGATTCATAACATTCGCGGACGGAGCTGAAACCAAGGCGGCTTTGCAGCATCATCTGAATCGCCTTGAACAGTCGATGGAGGCGTTGGTCAAACATCCACTATTTCAGGGACCCGTCGGTTTAGCTGAATTTCCAGGAACTTATGCACAGAATTTAAACTCGCTTTTTACTCTTCATAAAAAACAATTCACAGATGCGGTGGCTGCCTTTGAAAAGCTTAAACAGTCCAAATCCCGTTATGCTCAAGTCGCAGCGGTTCTGCTGGGTATGATCGAAGATATTGAAGAATTGGGGGACCGGCAAGTCGAAGGGCAAATCAATGACGTCAGCAGGATACAAAATACTGCTGTGAGCGAGCTGATCGTTGTGCTGGTGCTGGCGCTCATACTGGCAGTGCTCTTGGGCTGGATTATCATCCGGGGAATTCTCGTTCCTCTGAAAATTGTCATGGATACCACTGAAGCGATTGCAAATGGGGATTTAAGCGTCAAAGTCGAAGTCAGTTCCAGTGGGGAATTCGGACAACTTTTGCAAGTCATTCAAAAAATGGCCCACCAGTTGGAAAAAAATATGAAGCAAATTTCAGTCACGGCCCGGGAGGTGGGAAATGGTTCTAATCAATTGTCCAATGTCAGCAGTATTATTTCGGAAGGAGCCTCATCCCAGGCGAGTTCTCTGGAAGAAATATCTGCAGCGATCCTGGAATTGACTTCTCAGACAGAAAAAAATACAGAAAATGCATCCCAGTCCAGAGAACATGCCAATACACTCCGGGAAACTGCTCATTTAGGAAATTCCCAAATGAACGAGATGACACGGGCGATGAAAGATATCGAAAATTCCAGCCAGAATATTTCTAAAATTATAAAAGTGATCGATGAAATCGCGTTTCAAACAAACTTGCTGGCGTTGAATGCAGCCGTCGAGGCAGCGCGTGCCGGGGTCCATGGCAAAGGCTTTGCTGTGGTCGCCAACGAAGTGCGAAATCTGGCGGTCCGCAGTGCTGAAGCGGCCAGGGAAACCTCAGCCTTAATAGAAGCATCAGTGAAAAATGCTTCTAAAGGGAGCGATGTTGCCAAAAAAACTGCAGCCCATCTCGATCAGATTGTGGAGGAAATCGGAAAGATCAATATTCTTGCAGGAGAAACAGAAAAGGCCAGTCTGGAACAGATAAGCGGCCTCAATCAGGTCGGGCAGGGAGTGATTCAAATTGAACAAAGAACTCAGCAAAGTGCAGACAACGCAGAGCAAAATGCCCATACTGCAAAAGAATTAGCTGCTCAAGCAGGCGTATTGAATCAAATTTTGTCTCAGTTCAAACTGAAAGGCGGAGGAGGCGATTATTATGCGGATCGAGTAAAAACTGAATTCTCAGAAAAAACTGAAACTGCGCTTCCCATGGAACTGGAAACCAAGGCACTGACAGCCTCGTTGAATGTCTCTCCTTCACAAATCATCCCTTTGGATGATCGTGAATTCGGAAAATACTAGCCGTATTGGAAGGTAATTGACAACTGATCGAAGCATTTCACGACATGAAGGTCATGGGAATTTTCGAAAAAACACGATCCTAAATCTAAGCTCGTGCTCCAATCAAAGTGATAATACCAATGGCAATAAATCCAATCCCGGCAATAATCTTTATTATTCTGGGATTGATCCATTCACTGAGATGACTTCCCAGCAGAACAGCCAGCAGGGAAGACAACACCAGCGCGGCAGAAGATGCCGCAAATATCGCCCATTTGTTGACTTGCATTTCTGTTGCGAACATCAAAGTGGCAAGTTGAGTTTTATCGCCTAATTCGGCAATGAATACGCTGATAAAAACTATCCAGAGAGATTTCATTTTATTTTATTTTTTCGAAAATCAAGCATTGCCTGCGCACAGCAGGGGGATAAAAAAAATCTCGTTTCTTCACTCAAACCGGCTTATACTTCGTGCCATCCGGTTCCACTGAAAGAAAAACAGATTGACAATCATTTGGAAAGAAAAAGATGAAAAGCAAAATTATAAATATTCTGCTCCTCTCCGCGTTGCTCACAGGGTGTTTGAGTACTGCTACCAATGAAGGCTTGAGACGGGTGAAAGAAAAAGGCGACCCTCTTTTTGTCAGCGACATTTCATTGCTCAGCACCAATATTGCCCCGGTGCAGATTGCCTGGTACAATCCTGGCCCGAGGACTATTGACGAGATCCGTTTTTCCGTATCAATCTTCAATCAAAAAGGAGAGAAGGTTCATCAAACCGAACTGATCAGCAGTGGCCCCCATTTGCCGATGGATCAAATTGCAGAAAAGTCCTCTGTCAACCGCATCTGGTGGTTTGGGGATTGGTATCGTCCGACAATGACTTGTATTCTTGTTGATCAGGTCGATGTCCGTTTTGAAGATGGAAGCGCTGTCCTGATTGATACCAGGGAAAAACTGGATCAAATCATATCCGACGGTGTCGCCAAAAGCTGCAGGACTTAGGGATTCATTCGAAAATAGGAAGAGATGACACCCCGGCAAAGTCAAGAGTGGAGAAAACCTTTATTAAGCAACAAGCTGCCTTGCCTGCTCGTAGGCGTTTTGGATTTGAAAGAACATTTCAGAGTTTCCTCCCTTGTCCGGATGATGGATATGGACCAGTCGCCGATACGCTTTTTTTATATCCGTGGCAGAGGCTGAGTTATCCAACTCTAAAACTCTCAAACAGGGAGAAACTGAGCCGTTCATAAAATCTCCATTTCTATTAAAACGATTGAACAAATTCTTCATTTTTCCTCTCAAAATTTCGAGCTGTTGAACGTTGAGATTGACCCGTTCCGGGCAAGATACTGCGTCATTGAAAAATCAGCTGCTAGTTGGGAGCCTGTCCGTTGGCAACTTGGGTCATCGTCCCGGCATGCAGCTGCTGCTCCTGATCCAAAGTCTTCTGAAGCATTCCTATCTGCTCATCTTTTTTTCTCAGTTGAGCCGAAGCCCGCAAACGTTCAATTTCCACTTGTCCTTTAAGCAGCGTCAGATGCTCCGCATGATGTTTTGCAGCCGATTCCAGCTGTTCATCCTTAGCCGTTAATTGTGATCGCAAAAATTGCAGTTCATGAATGAGCACTTCACGCTCTTGCCGGGAATCCTGCGGCAGCTGACTCACGAAAGCATGCTTTGGGCTGCTGCGTGTTTCCGTCTGCCGGGATTGACTGACTTCCCGTTCCTTTTGAATCCGGTGCAGATCGGCTTCCGAGATGAAGCGCGCCTGACCCTCCTCTCTCGTCTGGATGCTCAACTTTTCAATCCACCGGGTAAGGGATTGTCGTTTTATCCCCACTTCTCTGGCGGCTTGTCCCAGGGTATACATACTTGCTTTTTCCAAAGTCTTTTTAAAAAAAGAGAAGCAAATGCCATCCGGCTACCGGTAATCTGCTACCCGTAGCTACTGGTAGACTTAGCAAAGTTGGTGCCAAGAAATTCAACAGTCTATTTCTAGCTGAGTCCACAGGATCCGGGAACGTTTAAACCCCTTTAAATTCAATCTTCTTTTGCAGCAGTCTCCTTCTGTTCTTCCTCCTCCTTCTCCTTTTCTTTTTTGAGATTGAGGGCAATTCCTTTGCCTTTTTCAAACATATCCGAATAGTGAGCTTTCATCTTTGCTACATTAATATTGAGCAGGGTTCCACCCGACTCAAAATGGGAAACAAAAACCTGTCCCGTCGCATACGTGACTGCCCCGGAGATGACCGGCATTGTCACCGCACCCGCAGTTTGTCCAACAATGGGCACCACTTTAATTAAACTGGTCAGGGAGGGGGCAATAAATGAGGGCGTCACTGCGCTGACTAATGGGAACAGCACGTTTTTAATTTTTTCCCTGGAAAAGGGAATCTCATAGGCATCGGCAATCTCCTTGACGAGCTTCACCTGAAGAATGGTCAATGCGGCAATGTCGACAAATGGAAACGGAATCAATCCAATTCCGAAAGAACCGTACATGTGATTTCTGATGAGATGATCCATTTCTTCTCTTGAAACTTCTTCGGATTCATCTGTTTCGTCCTGCGTCTCAGTCATTTTAACCTCCATATTTCTTAATTTTAGTTGTTTTTACCAATGATTTTATTCATTTAGTTTAATCTTCATGGTGTTCAGAATTTCGATGTTCAGTAATTACCGAATCTTTATATAACAAAATTTTAAAATTGTAGAGTGAATAGGAATGAAAAAAGTGAATCGTACAATTTTTGCCTTTTCTGCGGGATCTCTTAAAATACTCCCCACGCATCCTTCATTAAATACCGCCAGAATTCAAGAAATTCTCTGCTAAAACCTGCTTTACAGAGCTACCTTCAAATGCTATGGTCTTTTCGAAATTTTGATTTTTTGTCCATCAAGGAAAAATGAAAACCTCACTCAGTGACAAATCAACACTCGAAGAAATCCGAAATCGATTTGATGAAGATGTCGAACGATTTTCCAATTTGGAAACAGGACAGCAAACAGCTATAGATGCTCCGCTTGCTGCAGAATTGATTACGCAAAATGCTGTTGCCATAACTCCAAAGGCTAAAACAATCCTTGACATTGGCTGCGGGGCCGGCAACAACACATTGAGGCTGCTTCAGTTGCTCAATCCTCTGGATTGTGATCTTGTTGACATCAGCAAACCGATGCTGGATCGTGCAGTCAAACGGATTTCAGAAGTCAACTCAGGAAAAATTCGTACTTTTCAGAATGATATTAGACGTGCTGAGCTCCAAAAGAATCATTACGATATCATCATCGCTGCCGCAGTACTCCACCATCTCCGGGATGAAGCGGATTGGGAATTCGCATTTTCGAAGATCTTTCAATTGACCGCACCGGGAGGGAGCTTCTGGATAACAGATCTCGTTTCTCATGAAAACTCCTTTGTCCAGGAAACGATGTGGAATCGTTATGGCCAGTATATTGAATCTTTAGGAGGGGTGGAATACCGCGAAAAAGTATTTGCCTATATTGACAAGGAGGATTCTCCCCGCCCGGTTACCTTTCAGGCCGAGCTGCTGCGCAGAGTGGGTTTTATTGAGGTCGATATCCTGCACAAAAATTCATGCTTTGCGGCATTGGGTGCCAGAAAAGCACCTTGAACCGGGTAACAGGTTCTCTGTTACTGAACCTTTTTGATTTCACTGATCAATGCCGGCACGACTTCATGCAAATCTCCCAGCACCCCATAGTCGGCTTTTGAAAAAAAGGGAGCTTCCCGGTCCACGTTGATCACCAATATGTTCTTGGCCGCTTTGCATCCCACCAAATGCTGGATTGCGCCGCTGATGCCACAGGCAATATAGAGTTTCGGAGAAATCCGGTTGCCGGTCAATCCTACTTGCTGGGTATGGGGTCTCCAGCCATTGTTGGTGGCAACTCGGGACCCTCCGACCACACCGCCGAGGCATTCCGCCAATTCTTCCAAAACCTTAAATCCTTCTGCGCTGCCGACACCGCGTCCGCCGCCGACAACCAGCGATGCTGTTTTGAGCGTGACGCCTTCTGCTGTGTTTTCTTCGCGCCCTGAAAGCTGTACACGGAAATCCTTGTCTTCCAGGGTCGGTGTAAATGCTTCAAAATCGACTGGATTTGCAGAAGATTCTTGCGCTTCAACAATATTCAAAGCGAGTGTAAGAAGTTTTACATTGTCTCGCAGACTGGTTTCTTCCAGCAGACTTCCACCCCATCTTAAACGGGTGATTTCCAGCCCGTCACCATGTGAAATTTCAGAACAATTGCTGGCTAAAGGTAAATCCAGTTTTGCCGCGATATGTGCCATCAGCTCATTGCCGCGCTCTGTTCCAGCTGCAACAGCAAGATCGGCCTTTTTATCTGCCAGCAGCTGGATGACACTTTCTGCCCATGCTTCCGGGGCATAGTGTTCCAGCCGTTCATGCTGGATGAGATGGACTTTGGAAATTCCGAAATTTTTAATCTGCTCCCCTGATGATTCTGCAGACTTTCCGATTAAAACTGCTTCCAGAGAAGTGTTTAGACGGGCTGACAAATCCCGGGCAAATGTGAGCATTTGCAGGCCGTATGGATCCAGCTGCACGCCGTCGTGTTCAATAATTCCTAAAATCATAGCACCTCCAGTTTTCTTAATAATTCAATAACTTTAGGAGCTGCAGCGGCCCCTTCGCCTAAAATCTCTACCTCCTTGCTGGTCTCGGCAGGATGTCTCAACCGGTTCATTACCAGTTGAGCAGACACTTTCTCGGGCTGAACAAATTCGATTTTTTTCTTTTTTGCTTTCATCGTTCCTCGCAGCGATGGATGACGCGGGAGGTTCAGGCCTTCTTTGACGGTGACCACAGCAGGCAGCGGTATTTTGTATACTTCCCATCCATCTCCGTATTCACGCTTACAGACAAGTTGCCCATCTTCCATTTCCATGGATTTGACCCCGGTAATACATGGCAGATCCAGTGCATTTGCTACTCGAATACCAACCTGAAAACCTCCGCTGTCTGCGGATTCATTGCCAAACATCAGCAGATCAAAAGGCCCATGACGGGTTTGATCTTCCTCAATTGCCGCTGCAATGGCTTTGGCAGTTTGACCGGGATCCCAGTCACTGCCGTCTGTTTCAATGAGTATTCCTCGCTCCATGCCGACTGCCAGTGCGTCACGCAGCTGTGCATCCGATTCAGGAAGTCCCAAAGTCAGTACGGTGCCTTCTCCCCCGTGTTCTTCAATCATTTGCACCGCTTCCTCTACAGCGCATTCTTCATGAGGGCTGATTGTAAAACCTAATTTGCTGGTATCGACCGCTCGCGAATCTGCCGTCAGTTCTATTTTTGTTCCAGGATCCGGAACTCTCTTCACACAAACTAAAATGTTCATATTTTTATTCCTTTTTATTTAAGCATGCGTTCATTGTCGGGATCAAAAAGCGATCCTCCGCCAGCAACAGCAACCCGCACCGGAAAAAGTTCTGAAAAGTATTCTACAGCCAGGGCATTGTCATTATTGACGTATTCTGGAGGAAGATATGCCATCAAGATATACTTCCCGAGAGATGGTCCCTCTCCGGCACTGGTGACATAAGAACTTCTCCCATGACGGTCAACAATCCGCTTGCCGTCACTCAAAGTGACAATCGGCTCACCTCCAAGCATGAAACGCAATTCACCGGATGCCGACTTGTGATCTTCCACCGTTAATGTGCACATGATGGCATCGGGCTCCTTTTCACGTGCTTCCAAATAAGCTTCTTTCCCGATAAAATTCTGAGATTTGACTTTCGGACGTGCCAAACCTGCTTCTAGAGGATTATGGTCGGCATCGAGTTCTGCCCCGTAGAGGCGGTATCCTTTTTCCAGGCGTCCGGTCGTTCCGTAAACTCCAATTCCGGAAGGAATGAGCCCCAAGGGCTGACCCGCTTCCCAAAGCAGGTCCCAGACAAATTGACCGTATTCCATCGGAATATGAATTTCCCAGCCCAGGTCTCCCACATAAGAAATGCGTAATGCATGCACCCGAATGCGGTCCAGGACTATTTCCTGAACGCTGCCAAAGGGAAATCCCTCATGAGACATATCCGTTTTCGTCAAACTCTGAATGATTTCTCGGGACCGGGGCCCCCAGAGACCAATGGTGCAGACGGCTGAGGTCATGTCTGCCAGTGATGCCGAATGATCGTCAGGAAGATGGTCTGAAAACCACTTTTTGTCTCGGCTTCCGTCAGATCCGCCCGTCACAACTCGAAAAAAGTCATCTCCCAGCCTCATGATCGTCAAATCTGTTTTGATGTTCGCCCTATCGTTCAACAAAGGCGTATAAACAGAGCGGCCAACCCGCACGTCCATTTGATTGACGGCCATTTTTTGCACATAATCCAATGCTCCGGGACCTTTGATATCGAAGACGGCAAAAGCTGTTAAATCGAACATGGCCGCCCTTTCACGCATCGCCAGATGCTCGGCCTTGATGATTGGTGACCACCAGCGTGCGTCCCATTCCTGAGTACGATCCGGCATCCGGTCCGAAAACTCTTCCAGAAGTTTTTGGTTGGAATTGTACCAATATGGGCGTTCCCACCCTGCCGTCTCGTAAAACTCGGCATTCAAGTCTTTTTCACGGGCATAAAAGGGGCTCACCCGCAGTCCCCTGGACATCCCCCACTGTTCATTCGGGTGAACGATGCCGTAAGTTTTGTTAAATGCTTCTTCAGCCCGTGATTCGACAAAATTTTCGGTGCGGGCATATTCATACAACCTCGAAATGTCAACGCCATGATTGTCAATTTCAGAAATTCCATCCGTCATCCATTCCGCGATCATCCTTCCAAATCCGGGTGCCTCTTTGATCCAGATCGCGGCGCAGGACCAAAGTCCTTTCACCTCAGCCGTTTCTCCAATGATCGGTTCTCCGTCCGGAGTGAGTGAAAGCAGGCCGTTGATAGAGTACTGGATTTCCACTTCATCTTTGTCCAGCATCTCCGGCAGCAATTCCATGGCATCCTCCAATTGAGGATCAAAATCATCTTTTGTGAAAGGCATCTCGGTGGGAGAAAGCTTGGAAGCTTCAATGGAGGGAATATCGTCCGGCCTGACGATGATCGGCCGATGGGCATAAGAACCGATTTCCAGGTTTCTGCCGACCTGGCGTTCGTACATGAACTTATCCATATCCCGCAAAACAGGATATTCAATTTCTTCGGTGCAATCTTCAAATTCAGCAATAGGACCCACATCGATCATTTGATGGACCACTGGAGACAGGGAGATTGATGCGCCTGCCATCCGCGCAATTCGCGGACTCCATACCCCGCAGCAAATGACGACGATTTCGGTTGAGATCTCCCCCCGGGTAGTGGAAATTCCGGAAACTCGGCCCTGTTTGACCGCAATATCGGTAATTTCAGTATTGGTAAAAACCTTGAGCGCATCCAGTTCAATGGCTTTTTCTCGCATCAGCGTTCCGGCCCGCAGAGAATCCACAACGCCGGCGCTTGGTGTGTAAAAGCCGCCGAGAATCACATCCGGGTCAACCCAGGGAAAGAGTTTTTTTACTTCATTGGGAGAAATCAGAGAAGAGTCAATTCCCCAGGCTTTCGAGGAAGCCATTCTTCGGCGAAGTTCCTGCATCCGCTCTTCGGAACGTGCCAGTTCAATCCCGCCGCTTTCCCGAAAAACACCCAGGTCCTTGAATTGCTTCAGGCTGTCGAGGGTGACTTGGGTCATCTCCTTCGAATGGTCCACCGGGAAAATAAAATTAGATGCGTGACCGGTGGAACCACCGGTGTTGGGAAGCGGTCCTTTTTCTATCAGTACGAGATCTTTCCATCCCAATTTTGCCAGATGGCAGGCGACGCTATTTCCGACGATTCCTGCACCAATAATCACTGCATGCGCATGTTTGGGTAATTCACTCACGATATTCCTCCTATCAGTTTTTAAAATTTCGCCTTTTGCTCTGCAGGTCCGGCGGCATCTGGGCTTGTTTTCATTCCCCGCTGATTCTTCAGCAAATCACAAAAGAGATCAAGGTTGTTTGTTATCACTTTTATTGTTATTTTCAAAATACTATTTTTTCCAAAAACTTTGAAAAATTCAATATGAAACCAAATTTCCAAATTTTTTTCATGGAGAGCAATGAACCCTGAACCAACATCGAGAGAAATTTTTTGGAATATTTCTGCCCAGGGAGAACTCCTTTTTTTTGTTTTATCAATCCTGGCGCTCATCTTCTGTTTTTACGGTTTCATGATTCAAACGCGCAGAATTCTCCGTGGAAAAAAGGTGTCATTTCAATTGCTTCCAAACGCGGGGCAACTGATCAGAACAGTAAAAGATACCATGCTCAACCGGCGAGTATTCCGGCAGGATTTCCTGGCTGGTCTGAAGCACACCTTTATCGTCTTCGGGTTCGTCAGTCTTTTTCTTGGAACCCTGCTCGTTGCTCTGGAATATGACATTTTTCAAAGGCTGCTCGGGAAAGAGCACGGGTTCTTATATGGGAATTTTTATTTGGGCTTCGAGCTGGTTCTTGATCTTATGGGCGCCTTCTTCATCGCCGGTCTGCTCTACATGATCCTGCGCCGCTATCTGCTGGCCCCTCCCCAATTGCGATGGACATGGTATGACATGATTATGCCAACCAGTCTGCTTATCATTGCCGTGACCGGATTTGTCATTGAAGGACTGAGACTGGCAGCAAACAGCACCACCTTGAGCTATAATCCGCTTTGGTCCCCGATTGGATATCTAGCATCTAAAATGACTCAGGAAACGAGTATTGAAACCCTTCAAAATGCCCATTGGTATGTCTGGTGGTTTCATGCTTTCATTTCACTGGCCTGGCTTGCCCATCTTCCTTTTGCTCCCAAAGTCACCCATATTGCCACTGCGGGAATCAACGTCTTTCTGAAAGACGTTCGTGCCAAAGGAAGGCTTGACTTCGTTGATGTTGAAGCGGCATTTGAGCAGGAAGAAACATTGGGATATGACAAGACCTCCGACTTGACTCGCTGGGATATCCTGGATCTGATCAGCTGCACAGAGTGCGGCCGATGTGAAATGAACTGTCCGGCACACATTTCCGGAAAAACTCTGTCTCCCCGCAGTATCATTCTGCAGATAAGAAAACAGGTCTACCGGGAAACTCCTTTTTTTCGAAAAGCAGAGGAATCCGGAAGCATGATGGAAAGCTCGGTCAGTGCTGAAGAGATTTGGGCATGCACTTCCTGTATGGCCTGCGTGGAAGCCTGTCCGGTCTATATTGATCCTCTCAACAAAATTCTGCAGTTGAGACGGCATCAAGTGATGGATCAAGACGAGTATCCCGAAACCTATGGTGATCTCTTTACCGGGATTGAACGGCGTCACAACCCCTGGAATGAACACCCGAGCACCCGTTTAAACTGGGCAAAAGGACTGGATATCCGAATCATGTCGGAAGTTTTGGAAGCCCGGGAACAGGTGGATTATTTATTCTGGGTGGGCTGTTCGGCGGCCTTTGATGCCCGCAATCAAAAAATCGCCCGCTCTATGGTCAAGATTCTCAATGCAGCAGGCGTTTCATTTGCTGTTCTTGGAGAAGAAGAACAATGCACTGGAGATCCAGCCCGCAGAATTGGACATGAATACATCTACCAGATGCAGGCCGAGGCTAATGTTGAAACGATTTCTCAATATGCTTTCAAACGAATCCTAACAATTTGCCCACACTGCTTCAACACCATCGGCAATGAATATCCTGACTATGGAGGAAAATATGATGTGGTTCACCATACAGTTTTAATCAAAGAACTGCTCGATCAGGGGAAACTCCAGTTTAAGCAGGCAATCCCCAGGATAGTCAGCTATCATGATTCCTGCTATTTGGGACGACACAATCGGATTTTTGAAGCTCCCCGGCAAATCCTGCAGCAAATCCATGGGATTGAATTGTATGAAATGGAGCGAAACCGCGAGACCGGCTTGTGCTGCGGGGCAGGCGGAGGAATGATGTGGGTCGAAGAGGATCAGGAGCAACGGGTCAATGAGCTTAGAGTCCTTGAGGCGGAATCAGCCCTTTCAAAGGCAAATCAGGAGAAACCCGCTATCATTGCAACAGCCTGTCCCTTCTGCATGGCTATGATGGAAGACGGCCTGGCCGCAAAAAAATCGAGCTTGCAGGATCAGGACATTGCGGAATTGGTCTGTGAGGCTTTAGCACTTTAGTCTCCATATTATATTTTTAAAAATTCTGCAAATAAAAATTGCAATTTCGAAGACCAGCTTATACGACTAAACAAATCCGTACTCCAGTTACTGGGTTTCAGTAACAACCCGATTCGAGTAAAATTCTTTGATTATAAGGGCCGTCGCGAGTCAAAGTGGCCTCAAATCAAAATCGGACAACAACGCAGTGTTTTGGGGAAACAGGCCGGCGGCTCGATTTTTCCCCGAAAGCGTTCAACAACATACTTTTTTTGAAACGATGGACAACGGAAATTCCAGGTATTTAATACTGATTGTGGATGATTCCCCGGTTAACATTAAAGTGGTCGCCGGATTTTTAAAAAATGAGGGTTACCAGCTAGCATTCGCACAAAGTGGGAAAGTTGCCATCAATCAAGTTAAAACACAGAAAATTGATTTGATCCTTTTGGACATCATGATGCCTGAAATGGACGGTCTGGAAGTCTGTCGGATACTAAAATCTTCTCCTTCAACGATGGAAGTTCCTGTTGTATTTTTGACAGGAAAAACGGAAACTGAAAGTATCATAGCCGGTTTCGAATCAGGAGGCGTCGATTATCTCACCAAACCTTTTAACCAGAAGGAACTGCTTGCCCGGGTAAAAACCCATCTCTCTTTAAAACAAAGCCAGGAAGACCTGCAAAACTCCTATCGGGAATTGTCAAAAATCACACAAGCCTGCCAGCTCTTTGTTCCGGAACGTTTTTTAAGTCAGATTCTTTCGAAGGACCAAAGCAAACAATTTGAACCTCAGCGATTTCAGGAGGAAAAATTTTCGGTGTTATTTACCGATGTCCGGTCCTACACTCGCCGGGCAGAGAAAATGAAACTGCAGCAGATATTTGAATTTCTGAATAATCTTTTCGGAATTATGGAGCCCATCATCACCTCCAACAAAGGCTTTGTCGATAAATTTATCGGAGATGCGATCATGGCTTGTTTTGATCAGGCCAGTTCTGCTGAAGATGCAGTCCAAACGGCGATTGCCATGCAAAAAGAACTGGATCGTTACAATCAGGGGAGGAAGAACAAATCTTTGATAGAAATCGGCATTGGAATCAATACCGGAGAGGTCATGGTCGGTACTCTGGGAGCGACTGGGAGATTAAACCCGACCGTGATTGGTGACAACGTCAATCTGGCCGCCCGCATGGAGAGTCTCACGAAACACTACAATGCAAAAATTCTGATTTCGCAATGGACCCGTACAGAAATCTCTGAAGAAAACTACTTGCTTCGTGAAATTGATACCGTCATCGTCAAAGGGAAGACCGAACCGGTTATCATCTATGAAGTTTGTGATACTGACCCGCCCGGGATAAGAGAAAAAAAAATGGCCACAAGAGAGCATTTGTTCCGGGGGATTGTTTCATATAAAATCCTCGATTTTGATACAGCATGGGAATTTTTCAATCATTGTCTGGATTTGTTTCCAGAAGATATCGTGACTCAAAAATACATTCAGCGCTGCCGTTATTTTCAAAAATCGCCGCCAATCGTGGAAGGCTACTTCTGGGATGGCACACTCAATAAAAAAGAACTGATGATTGAGCAGACTCTTGAATACCGTATTCCCCGTTTTTTTGTCGATTTTCGGGTCGTCATCGAAACCGAAGAAAAAGAGTATGTTTCAAACCAGATCGATATCTCCACCGGCGGCGCCAAGGTGCAAATCAACGGACATTTGGAAATAGGGAGCATTGTGAGGTCTAAAATCTTCCTGGGAAACGATTCGGTCTGTTCCGAACTAGCAGAAGACGGGATCGTTCTTCTGGCCCGTGTAGCCTGGTGTGAAGGTAGTGGGAAAAGTTCGATTTGGAATATAGGATTGGAATTCCTTAACATTTCTCTAAAACAGGAAGAACAGCTCCAGGCCGTCATTAAAATTATCAGTTCAAAAAATTGAGTCTCAGATGCTGAACAATGATTTGCGGAGGTACGACAGGCTTTGTTCGGAGGGGGGGAGGAAAATTAAATTTTTCAGTCCATTGAACGAAGGGGAAGGATGAGTTTTAAAATAAAATTGGTTTTTTTATTGATGATTTGCTGCTTTGCAGTCTATTTAAAGCCGGCAGCAAGCCGGGAATATTCGGTCGGCATCGTCCCTCAATTTGACGCAAGACGGATTGTACAGATCTGGAAACCAATATTAGACGCAGTGAGCAAAGAAAGCGGTATCCAATTGGATCTCGTCGGTTCTCCCAATATTCCGCAATTTGAAATTGCATTCAATGCCGGCAAATTCGATTTTGCCTACATGAATCCCTATCATCTCGTAGTCGCAGAGAAATACCAGGGATATACTCCCCTTGTTAAAGATACCGGAAGAAAATTATTTGGTGTCCTTGTTGTTCGCAAAGACAGCCCGATCCGGAATATTGCAGATTTGGAAGGCAAAACAGTGGCCTTCCCTTCTCCGAATGCTTTGGGGGCTGCGTTGATGTTTCGTGCAGAATTCAGCAGCAGATACGATATCAAGTACACTTCGAAATTTGTTAAAAGCCATAGCTCCGTTTATCTCAACGTCGTCCTCGGCCAGACGGATGCAGGCGGTGGTGTCCAAAAGACTCTGCAGCAGCAATCAGCCAAAATCAGGGATGCCCTCCGAATTGTTCACGAGACTCCCAAAGTGGCCCCTCATCCCTTTGCCGTCCACCCGCGTGTAGAAACAGCTGTTCGGGAATCGATCAGAAAAGCTTTTCTGCAGCTCGGCCAGTCAGAGCAGGGAAAGAAAATGCTGGCCAGTGTCCCGATCAAAGAAATTGGAACGGCCTCCATGTCGGACTATGAGCCACTTCAGGAGATGGGTTTGGAAAAATACTATGTTAAGTAAAATTTATGACCCTGCGCTTTAAACTTTTGCTGCCTTTTTTTTTCTTTTGACGCTTGCCGTGGTGATCATACATTTTATGTGGTTGCCAAACTACATCATTCAGCAAAAAGACAATCACGCTGCATTGGAAAAAGTCTATCTGCAATTGCTGGCCGATACTTTGACTCCCAATCTTCTCAGCAGCGATCTGGCCACGGTATTCGCAACACTGGATCTCGTACTCGCACAGCATCCGCAGTGGAAAAGCCTCATCCTGGAAGATGCCCGGGGATCTGTTATTTATCCTTTTGATTTAAATCAGAATCCTGGCCGCAATCAACAGGAATGGCTTGAATTGCCTTTCTTTTATGAAGATGAACCCCTCGGAAAAATTCGTGTCTCACTGAACCTGACAGAGATTGTGGAACAGAGCATTCAAGATATTCGATTCCTCGAATATCTGCTCTTTAGCATCCTGTTTTTTGTGTCAGTAATCAGCACTCTGTTTCAAGAACTCTGGATCAGAAAACCACTCAATAAACTTTCAGCCGCAGCAAAAAAAATTGCCGCAGGTCATTATGATATTGATTTGCCGCCCACTTCAAAAGATGAGGTCGGTCAGCTTAGTCTTGCTTTCCAGCAGATGCGGGAAACCCTTCAGGACCGAAGCGCAAAGCTTAAGGCGAGTGAAGGACGCTTGTCCGCCATCATTAAAAATTCGGCAGAAGGCATTGTAACATTCAATGCACAGGGAATGGTTCAAAGTTTTAATACTTCTGCGGAACAAATCTTTGGTCTTCCTCAAGCAGAGGCTATCAACAGCCCGATGAAAACTTTGATTCCAGAATCAGCCATATTGAATTATGAGGACCTGCTGATGCAGAATCAATCGGCGGAACTTCTCAGTTTCTTCGCCAAAGGGAGTGAACTGCTGGGTTGTCGCAAAAATGGAGAAACTTTCCCGGTCTGGTTGGCATTGGGAAAGGTTGAATCTGAAAATGAAGCCCTGTTTGTCGCAGCAATTCTTGATATTACGGAACAAAAGCAGCGAGAAGAAAAACTGCGCCAGTTTCAAAAAGCAATTGATGAAGCAGGACATGCGATCTTTATGACGGACATATTCGGCCGGATTCAGTATTGCAATCCCGCGTTTTCCCGGATAACCGGATATTCAGAAAAGGAAATCATCGGTCAAAATCCGCGTATTTTGAAATCGGGAAAATATGATGCCGAATTTTATGAAAAACTGTGGAGGACATTGCTGGCAGGTCAGACTTGGACTGGAGAAATCATCAACTGTCAAAAAAACGGAAAAACTTATTACGCCGAACAAACCATTGCGCCGATCGTTGGTCAGAAGGAACAAATAGAAGCATTTGTCGCCATTCAGATGGATGTTTCAGAACAACGCAATATGGCTGCGGCCCTTCGCAGGCAATCTCAGAATCTGAACGGGCGGATCAAAGAATTGAACTGCCTTTACGGAATTTCTCATCTTGAGGAAGACGAGAGCATCGGTCTGGATGAATTGCTTCAGAAAACGATTGATCTCATTCCTTCATCCTGGCAGTACCCCGAAATCACCTGTGCACGGCTTTCTTTGGAAAGTCAGGTCTTCAAAACGAGTCCGTTTGAAGAAACGGTATGGAAGATCGAGAGTTTTATTTGGAATCTTGGAAAAAATATAGGAAACCTGGAAGTATTTTACACCCGGGAAATGCCGGAATTGGATGAGGGGCCTTTTCAAAAGAGTGAAAGAAATCTCATCAATGCCATTGCCGATCGCTTGGGACGAATCATCGAAAGAAAATTAGTTGCAAACGAGTTGAGAGAAAACGAAGCAAAATTTAGAACCTTGTTTGAATCCAGCCTGGATGGAATTCTCATCACGGAAACAGAAACCAGAAAAGTGATGTACGTCAATCCGGCAATGTGCCGGCTGCTTCAATACAGCGAGGAGGAGCTTGCTGATTTAAGCTTGAACGATCTGCATCATGGAAAAAGGCAGGACTTCGATTTATTCGATTTTAATGACATTACGAGCCCTTCGAGAGGCCGCACCGAAGACATCCCATTCCAAAAAAAAGACGGTTCCATTGTTTATCTGGATATTTCTGGTTCTTCCGCATCCATTGAAGGGAAACTCTGCAGCATTGCTTTTTTAAGAGACGTGACGGAGCGGAGGCAATTCGAAGAAGAGCTTCAACAGGCAAAAGAGAGTGCGGAAGCAGCAAATCTGGCAAAAAGCGAATTTTTAGCCAACATGAGCCACGAAATTCGCACACCGATGAACGCGGTAATTGGATTCAGCGAATTGATGGCGCCGCTGCTTGAAAATGAAAAGCAAAAATTGTATCTGCAGTCAATTCTAACTGCAGGAAGAAGTTTGCTGCAATTGATCAACGATATTCTGGATCTCTCAAAAATAGAAGCAGGGAAAATGGAGATTCATTTGGAATGGGTCAACCCAAATTTGCTTTGCAATGAACTCAAACAGATCTTTGCATTGAAAGCAAAGCAGGAGAGTCTGGATTTTTATGTTGAATTAGACCCAAATGTTCCGCCAAATTTATTACTCGATGAAGTCCGCCTTCGCCAGGCATTGATCAACCTGGTTGGCAATGCAATCAAGTTTACTGAAAAAGGGCACATAAAAATTTCCTGTAAACAGAAAAATCCACCAAACTCAGTAGAAAAAACTCCTGGACGAGATACTCAAACTATTGATCTGATCATTTCTGTGGAAGATACAGGGATCGGTATCCCGCAGGATCAGCAGCAGCTGATTTTCAATTCTTTTCAGCAGCAAGATGGGCAGAGTACCCGAAAATATGGCGGAACCGGACTTGGACTGGCGATTACAGAACGGTTGGTAAAAATGATGAATGGGGAAATCAGTATCAGAAGCCAAAAAGGAATTGGCAGTACCTTTGAAATTACCTTAAGAGAAGTTGAAATTGGAACAAACGAGAACTTTTCAGAAAATTCCCTGCCGGGTTTGAGCGTCACCAATGCCCGATTCAAAAAAGGAAAAATTTTGGTTGTTGATGATATTGCAGCAAATCGGGTTTTGCTGCAGGAGTCCCTTGGCCAGGTGAACCTTGATGCGATTGAGGCCGTCAATGGACAGGATGCGCTGATTTTTGCAAAAAAATTTGTTCCTGACTTGATTTTGATGGACATCCGTATGCCTGTGATGGACGGATATGAGGCAACTGAGCGTTTAAAGCGGGATGATGAGACGAAGCGCATTCCTATTATCGCATTGACCGCTTCGGCCCGTCTCAATAAAAAGGACAAACTGCATGCTTTTGGTTTTGACGGATATCTGAGCAAACCGGTGCAAATTTCCGAACTTCTGCAGGAAATTTCCCGATTCATTGAACTCGCTCAAACCATTGAATCCGAAGAAAATTTGACTCCTTCTGATTTTGCCGATGAACAAATTGAAGATGCCGGGAGTCCAGAACTCATTAGATTATTGCAAAACGAATATTGGAAAGAATGGGAAGGTGTCAAAGACAGCGGCATTTTTGAAAAAATTAACGTATTCGGCAGCCATTTATTAGAGCTTGGAAATCAGCACAATGTTAAATCTGTGCAGAATTTCGGGGAGCAATTGCTTTTTCAGGTGGAAAATTTTGAAATTGATGCCATGAACACGACACTGAAATCCTATCCGGCCCTTGTAGATAAATTGTCGTCAAGTTAGTGCATTGCTGCTGGATAGCCTTGGTGAACTTTTCTTTGATGGCAGGGATTTGATTGTGTATTTCTCCTGAAATTATTGCTTTCATTCGTTCCGGGGTATATTAAAATTTTTCAAGTTTTGACAAGCATTCACCTTAATAAAATATAATTCCAATCTATGGCGATTCAAAAGCAAGCGACAGGGAAAAGTCAGGGGTCTCTTCAACTGAAGAGTTTGACCGAAAAAGCTGACTTTGAAAAAAACCCGAAAAAGGGGATTTCTCATTTAAAAATTATTGCTGAGCAAATTGAAAATATTCCGGGTCACAGCCCGCGCTGGGAAGAAGAAATTCAACTCCGTATTAAAGAAATCATTTCATTTGACCAAAAAAATTTCATGCAGCGGACACTTTCGGTCATGAAACGAGAAACAATGACTCCCTGGATGAGCGGGGAGGAATTAATGAAACTTCATCCTGTCAAAAATGCTCAAAAACTGGCGGAACAACTGAAACTCAATCCAAAAAATGTGATGAATCGCCTGGAACTGGTTTCGACAGTAATCCAGTCCAAACGCGAATTTGCTGTCGGGACTTATCGCGAACTACTGTTGCAGGCTTGTGTATCCAGTTTTTTGGGAGACTTGAGTATCGAAGGTTTGAAAATTGTTTTATTGGCACAAAGCAGCTATTTGAATAAATTGTATTCCCATTGCCGGACACAGCAGAACAAGATTCAGGGATATCTCGAGTCCACCAGCGAACGCGCCTCCGGAAGTTTTAAGGAAAATCGTCTGATTTTGATGAAAAAATCGAGAGAAATTCACACAAATATGAATCTGATCAAAGTCTATCAGCATTCACTGGGGAAGGCTGCAAAAACAACCCATAGCGCTTCTCATCTGTCCCTGGATCTCAACCAGCTTTCTCAATCTTTGGTCAATCAGGTTCAAAGCAGCGAAGGGAATCGAGATGTCAAAATATTAAAAAGCGCATTTCTATTGGTTCAGGTGATGCGCTATCTGCCTCTCCTGCATCCGGTGGCACATGAGTTGTCCGATTTACTAATGAAATATATGCCCGATCACCCCATCGGGGGCTTACTGAAAGGCCGTTTGGCCATCACCACAATGACCTTCGCGGTCAGCCGCTATGAGGCGGGTGAACAAAATCCGGAAGTACAGCAGGAGATTCAAAATGCTTTCAAACAGGGATATAGTTACTATGGAATTGCAATCAGAACTATCGGCAAAGCCAAAGACGACATGGAATCTTCGATTCTCTACGAATATGCCCAGACAATTCACTATTTTTACAATACTGCAAAATCTCTTCTAAAGTTGAAGATGCCGCAGGAATGGTTAACTTCTTCCTTTAGTAAAGCGAAGAAAGCACTATCTTTGGCGATTGAATCCGAACCGGTTTACCAGTTAAGAAAATCAATTTACAATGATATGATTGTTGAAGGCATTGCTGTGCCCAAATAGAATAAATTCTTTGATTTTTTAATGCGAACCACGAGGTCTTATGAAACAAATTCACAATCGACTGTCTTTGTTGCTGACAGGAACAATTTTCCTGACGATTTTTCTTTTTGCTGAATTAGGCATGCTCGAATTTAAATCTTTACAGGATTATATTTGGGGAATGGGCATCGCCGTTGGCTTGAGTGTTTTTGCCTGGTTTGTGACGAAGTATCTGGTTCATTGGTGCGTCTATCCAGCATTTCATCAGATTTTTATCTTGTCTGATGATGAGCAATCCTTTGAAGAAAATAGTGATTTTCAGGAGATTCCGGAATTGTCCCACCTGCAAAAACATATCCAGTATATGGCTTCTCATCTAAGAGAAACTGATCGGGAGTTAAAAGAAAAATATCTGGAGCTGGACGAAGCGCAAGCAATCAAATCCGGATTCGTAGACGCCATGTCCCATGAATTCTGGATGCCCTTGAATTCGATTTTGGGAATATGTGAAACACTCCAGCTGCAACCCCTCAACGAAGCGCAAAACCAGCTTCTGCAGATTGTCTATATCAGTGCACAGGATCTCAGGCAAATGATCACCAACGTCCAGAAATTTGCTCTCCTGGATTCAGGGAAAATTCAAATCAATCCCAACTGGATAGAATTGGAACCATTCATTGGCGATTTGGTCAACGAATGCCTCGGCACTGTGGATCAGACCTCGTTCCAGCTCGAGACCGATTGGGATGAAAAGAATCCTGAGCAATTTTTTTTCGACCGCCAGCTTCTTGAATTGATGCTTTTCAACTTGATCCGGACAACGATCAAAATTTCCAAGGGGGGAACATTAAAATTTAAAATAACTCAGGAACAGCAGAAGATGCTGCGTTTTTCGATGCACGACCCCGGAAATTCGATGATACAAATGAATGTGGAAAAAATATTTGAACGCTTCTCTTCAGATTCAGAAAATACGCCGTTTACCGATATGGGGGTCAGCCTCGCATTGACCCGGGAATTGGCGGAACTGGCGGGAGGGGAGTCTCAAAGCGAGAAAGACCCGCAAGGAGGACGTTCTTTTTGGTTTCAAATTCCTCTCGCTTCCAGCAATCAGATGGCAAAAGGAAAAGATGAAATGTCTTTAAGTTTTGCTGAGGATCTCGCCTCTGAAGACGATTTTCTCACGCCCTGGTCTTCGGCCACGGAGGAGAATTCATTGAAGTGAGAATTCAGAAAAATCACTTTTTACGATTAGGTTTCAATCGATTCCAGGACAGTAAAGGGGACTGTCCCCTTTTTGAAAATGGAGGATTTTAAGGGATTAGTACGAAAGAAAAATTGCAGAAAACTTTTTCAGTTCATCGAGTGCAGCCCGAACAGATTGCCCTCTGAATCGACGACCAGGGAAATGAATCCGTACTCTCCTATAGACATTTTTTCCTGGTGGATTTGCCCGCCAGCTTCTTTAACCCGCAATTCCTGGATGGCGCAGTCTTCACAGGAAAAATAGACCAGGGTGCTATTCCCTCCTGCAGGAACACCTTCCATCTTAACAAGCGCTCCAGACGCTCCATATTTTTCCATATCCGAAGGGAAGGCTAACATTTCAATGCTTGATTCATCAGGAACATTCAGCTTTTCTAGATTCACATCGAAAACCGATTCATAAAATTTCTTCGCCCGCCCAAGTTCATTCACATAAATTTCAAACCAGCCCACTGGATTTATTGCCATGGTTTTCACTCCTTTATCTGCACAAAAATTATTTGATCAGTAAATGCTAATGAGGTTCCGTATTTCAATCAATACACTGATCATTTGACAACACTATTAATGTCAAGACAAGATGAAATTGCTTCTCACAGCATTCGAATATTTCAGATAATTTCCAAATTCACTTTTCGATAAAATTCGAAAAATTGATACGATTCCTTATTCCAGACAGTTGCTTACACAGCGGTTGCAATGTATGACGTTGCTCTGACGGTTCGTTTTTACATCAATGAAACAGACCTTCATGAAAATCAAATAATTCTCTTGTCAATTTTTCTTCACACCCTTATTTTCGAAAGGATGCATAGACTGACGCTTTTTTTATGGCTTCGCGGGTTGCCAGCAAAGCAGAAATTGAAAGCTGTTGGTTTAAACGTGGACTTTACAAAATATTAAAGTTAGAAATTATTCGTCATTTCAGTCATTTTTCAGCCAAGTGCATGCCATGATGAAAAAACTATTTCTGTTGATGCTGTTGATGCTGCATTTTGCATCATCAAATGCAAAGGCAGACCTGAAGGATCTTGATCAGAAACTGAGGGATCACACCTTTGTTTATATCGATAAAAAAACTGGTTTTGAGCACACGATCTATTTCGGTCGTTTCGGACAGGTTTATGATGAATACTTCCCCTGCGAATTTGTTGACGGCACCTGGTGGATCACCTCATCGGGGACGGTCTGTCTCGAAGACAGCTATGATAAAAGCCGGCGGGATGGAAAGATCTGCCTGAAACCCATAATCAAAGGTGGCAGAATTTCGTTTTACGACAGTGACGGGCAACTCGCCTTTCATGCAAAGTATATTCAGGGAAACGGCATGCCGTTCGGCTGAAAAGTTTACTGATTCTCGCGCGTGCCGCGAGGTTTTTTGATTTTGCTCAGGAATCCGGGTAGAGAATTACAGATTTTAAGAAGACCGGCGCTGTAATTTTCTGATACCGGCACGGCGTTGAGGAGGAAATACGCAGCAACAGAGTTCACGGGATCCGGAAAAATTTGTCTGGATAGTTTACTCGAAATTTCAACCGGCAAGACCATCGAGTATTGATTTGGAAAAGCAAGCAAAGGAGATATTTTATGTGGGACGCGATTGAGTGCACGGAAGACCAAAAATCCATCTTGAATACTGTCAAAAAATTTGTCGAAAAAGAAGTGCTTCCACGTTCAGCCGAATTGGATGCTCACCCGAATCCGGAAGATGGGTATTCCCAGGAAATTATCGCCGAAGCCAATAAGCTGGGCATTCGAACAATGACCCTCAGTGAAGAATGGGGAGGATTGGCTGCCAGTTCTCTGACGACATCGATGGTTGTTGAAGCACTGGGCCGTGGCGATATTGGTGTATCAGTTGCTTTTGCCCAAACATTGAAAATTGCTCAAATCATGGAAAAAGCCCTCACTGAAGAACAAAAATCTAGGGTTTTGCCGGCCTTTGTAGACGACCCCACGGCCATGCTGGCCATCGGAATTACAGAACCGGACAATGCTTCAAATTATTTTTTGCCCCATCCTGCTCCGTTCAATACCGTGGCAGAACGAATTGAAGGGGGTTGGGTTGTCAATGGGATGAAGCATTTTATTTCCAACGGGAATCGGGCAAAATTCTATCTTCTCTTTGTGCAGACGGAGAAGGAAAAAACACTTTCCACCGGAAGTACCTGTTTTCTCGTAGAACGAGATCGGCCCGGATTCACAATCGGTCGGGTTCATGACAAAATGGGAGAACGTCTCGCCAATAATGCTGAACTGATTTTTCAAGATTGTTTTATCCCTGATGAAAACGTTATCGGAGAAACAGGCAAAGGATTCGGCGTTTTAGCCGAGTTTTTTCCTCAGTCCAACGCCTATGCGGGGGCGAGTGTCCTGGGTTGTGCGGACGCCCTCTACGAAAAAGCTCTCGATTGGGCCAAAATTCGTGTCCAGGGAGGAAAGCCGCTGATTGAGCACGACGGTATTCGAGCACAGTTATCAGAAATGCAAATGCTTCTGGATGTGGCAAGAACCTATATCCATAAAGCCTGTTATCTTGCCGACAATCAGGAAAAGGGATGGAACAAAACACTGGGGGTCTACCCGAAAGCATTTGCCTCGCAAACCGGATGGAAAATTGCCACATGGTGTCTTGAAATCCATGGAGGACATGGGTATATGAAGGAGTTTGGAGTCGAAAAACTGGTTCGAGATGCTGCTGCTTTCCTTCATTCAGATGGAGTGAATCGAACTTTGTTTTTAAAGGCGGCAAACTTTATCTATGCAGACTGATTTTTCTTCAATGCCGCGTTTGGCGGAACTTCTGTTGCAGAAAAAATATTCTGACAAATTTTCATCTAAAATCTTAATCCAGTATCCAATGCTCACGGGCAAGTTTCTAAATCAGTCTTTGAGGCACGGCAACGGTAATTCCGAACGTGTGAACTATTTTTCTTTTTAACCTGGAGCCCTTCATGTTTTTTAAATGCACCCATCAAAATTCTGCTGATCAAAGCGGAGGAAATCAATCCCGCACTCAAACGGTTGTGCGCAATCACAAACATTTCACCGTCGATATTCACTGTCACATTCATGTGCCGGAAGCTGACAAATTGCTGCAGGCCCTTTCGCCGGACGACAGTGGCCGAAAAATGATTGATACCAATCCAGTGACCAAAAAGATCAACACCGCTCTGCAAACCAGAATTTTGCCGAAACTGACAGAACCCGAAGTGAGGCTGCAGGATATGGATGCCCAGGGTATTGATCTGCAGGTGATCTCAACTTCTCCTTTTCACTATAATTATAGCTATGATCCCGGTTTTACCCGCGACTCATCTCGACTGGTCAATGACCGCATCGCTGAGGTCGTTGCCACTCACCCCAAACGTTTTGTCGGGCTTGGAACCGTGCCATTGCAGAACCCTGAGATGGCCGTTGCAGAACTCGACCGCTGTCTGGACGAACTGAATTTCAAAGGAGTGGAAATTTCGACCCATGTCAATGGAAAGGATCTGACCCGTGCGGGTCTTGAGAAATTTTTTGCCCGGTGCGAAGAAAGAAACGCTTTGATTTTCATCCATCCGATCGGCACCAGCTTTGTTGAACGAATGGATGATCATTATTTCCGCAACACCATCGGCCATCCTCTGGAATCCGCCCTGGCTGTCGGTCATTTAATTTTTGACGGGTATCTCGAGCGTTATCCCGGTCTTAAATTCTGTGTCGCTCACGGCGGCGGTTATATTCCTACCTACTCGGGACGCTTTGATCATCCTTATCACCTGCGTGACGATTGCCGCCAGACGATCAGCAAGGCGCCATCGGAATACCTCAGGAAATTCTATTTTGACACGGTCGTCTTCACGGAACATCAGCTGCGTTATATGATCGAGACCTGGGGTGCGGATCACATTATTATGGGAACCGACTATCCCTACGACATGGCCGAGCCCGACCCGGTTGGCCACGTCGACTCCGTTCAGGGACTTTCAGAAGACGACAAGGCCCTGGTGATGGGCCTCAATGCCGCAAAGCTTTTAAACATTGAGGTGCAGGTTAAAACTTAAAATTTTCCTCGCCAACTGAGAAAAAGCCTGAATCGGGTTTCCTATTTGCTTTCCATTGAGCTTCCCCAATGGTTTAATGGAGAATTCCTCTTGTCAGAAAATCGTCCCCTAATCGGCATTGGCATGATGGCAACGGCTGTTGGAGTTAATGCCACCAAAGATGGACTCATTAAAATTCTGGGTGCCAGCTACGACCCGATTTTTATTCTCTGGGTCCAGATGCTCATTATCTCCTTGATCTTTATGCCGTTCATCGTGTCTCGGCACGGGTGGAACGTGATCTTGCCCAAGCCTCTTGGCCTTCAGTTCCTGCGCGGTGTTTTTGTCACGCTGGGTGTGGGAGGCTTTTATGTTGCTGTGCAGTACATCCCCCTGGCCGACACCACGGCCCTGGTTTTCGTAGCTCCCCTGGTGGTGACTGCTTTGTCTCCCTTTGTATTAAAAGAAACCGTTGGAAAAACCCGATGGTTGGCAATAATTTTCGGCTTTGTCGGAGTATTGATCATATTGCGTCCGGATTTCAGCGGAAACCGTTTCGGCTACTACCTCGCGCTTGGCGCAGGGTGCAGCCTGGGTTTGTTTTATATGATCAACCGGACTCTGGCAAAATACACACCGCCTTTTGTTGCCGTGTTCTACATGGGCATCACGTCATCCATCCTGCTGACTCCTTTGGGACCATTTCGGGGGACAATTCCCCAATACGAAGATGCCTTGTTGATCTTGTTCTTTTTCGTTTTGACGAGCATTGGTCAGGTTCTCATGATCACCGCTTTTCGTTTTGCCCCGGCATCAACAATTGCCCCTTTTCAATACGTACAATTGCTTGTTGCGACTGCATTTGGCTGGTATGTCTTTCAGGCTTTTCCGGACCAATGGACCTGGATCGGCATCACTCTGGTGATTGCCGCCGGGTTGTTCATCGCATATTGTGAAAGCCAGCCCCTGAAAAAGGCGATATGAATAAAAAACTGAATCTTTCTCTCACTCTCATTCGGCTTTTCTGCATTTGGATTGTTGTCTGGCCGTTTGTTACATTGATCTTGTGGGCATTTCGGCAACTGGGCTTATCGTGGCCTTTGGCTGCCCAGACATTCGTCATGACGCTGATTATTGTCCCGATGATCAGTTTAATTGTCGGCCCGGGGGTTCAACGCATGCTCAGAAAATTCATCTGAGGGATTACGGGAATTCTGCCTTTAGGCAAAGTTAGTTCTAGGATTACTGAATTTCCTGGCCCGAAATCGAGTGACGGATGCTCATGTTCTTCCTCTGCAGAACTGATTCTCCCGAAAAGGATTGAATGGAGTCTCCCGGAAAGAAAATCTGGACATTTCCACTGAGGGCGCCCTTTTATAAAATAAGACACCTGAGATCAATCAGTCCATTTTTAACGAAGATCGGTCATGACGCAACGAGTTTGAGGTTCGGCGTAGGGAGACGGGGAAAGCGGAGCGGTGAGGGTTCGCAAAAAAGCGACCAGATCCTGAATCGATTGTTCATTCAGATTTAAAGGTTTTAGCAGCGATCCTCCATCGCTGTGCAGGCGTTCCAGATTCAAATCAGAATAGTGCCGGACAACGTCCTCAAGGGTACTCAAACTTCCATTGTGAGTATAAGGGGCGGTGAGCATGATGTTGCGAAGAGAAGGGACACGAAATTCTCCCCAGTTGCGATGCTGCAGGGTAACAAAGCGGGTTTTCGCAGCTGTTTTCCTACCGGGATCGTCATTGAAGGGACCGAGTAAATTATAAGGATTTTTCTTCAGCGATTGAATTCCGCCGTATCGGCCTTTGTCTATTCCTCCCGGGATAAAATAAGAAATCCCGATATCCTCAAATTCTCCGTTGCTGAAGAGCGGTCCAAAATGACAAAGACTGCATCGGCCTTGCCCCACAAAAATTTTCAGACCCCTTTGCGCTGAAAGAGGGTACTGAGCAGCAGCTTTGAGGTTTCCCTTTTCAAACGCCTCCCGAAAATGATCAAATTCCGATTTCTCGGTCACCAGAGTTTCCATGTATGCTGCAATCACTTTCCCGGCGATGATGAACAGGGCTTCATCCTCCAGAACCACCGGATTGTCCACACCCAGTTTCTTAATCCGGCAGGCATAGTCCGATTCTTCCCTTAAAAGTTGGGCGACTTTTTGCCGGGTATTCCCCATTTCTGAGTTCAAAGTGATCGGTCGCACGCTTTGCGCCCAAAGGCTGTCATTCGCTCCATCCCACCCAAACCAGCGATTCCATCGCAGGTTCACCACACTTGTCGTGTTGCGGGTAAGAGGGGTGGTCCCTTTGCCGGTGGGGAGAGCATCCGTAAATCCTTTCAGAGAATCGTGACAGGATGCACACGAGATCCTTCCGTTTGCAGAGAGGCGAGGGTCAAAGAAGAGTTTTTCCCCTAGAACAATGGCCTCAGGCATTCCTGAAAAACGATTGCTGGGGTCGGTTGAAAATCGGGGAGGCCAGGGGCCATGATTCACAATCATAGCCAGTTCTGCTTCTGTGAAATCTATCAGCCCAACAGGTTCTTTCGCCGTCGCCTGGGTATGGAAAACTGCGATGGCGAGGAATAGCAACAGCGCGTTGCGAATGGATGAAATCATTTTTCAAGGACAAAATCGCTGCTTAAACGCAGCAAATCGCTCCCTTCTCCAATCTTGAAAGTGAATTGCCACATTCCGGGCATGTGCATCATCAAACCTTCAACAAGAAAATGTCCGGTGGATTTTCGAGTGACTGCAGGGCGGTAATTCATACCGTGATTGTGCTGAGGCATCCAGGCATCCATCCTGAAATTCACATCAGCCGGAGCGCCTTTTTGATCACAGACGACAGCAGTCACAGAAAATGGTTTCCCAACGCGAACTGATCCGGAAAGCGAGGAAACGGCAATCCGATACCGGTCCGATTTGAGCTCTGCAATCAATTTCCCCTCTTCGGGTTGGCAAACGTCTGCTTCGGCTCTTACAGAAAATCCACTCAGTAAACTGAAAAGGAGCAACGTGACAAAAACCGGTTTCATTGAAAATCTCCGGAACGGATTAAAGCTTCAGCATTTTTATATGCAATATTTTCGGCAAGATCCCGAGGCAAACTCTGCAGCCATGCACGGCTCTGCTCAGCATTTTCTACGACATAGTACCAGCGTTCCGGAGTAAAGGTATCGGTTCCAAGCAGGATCCGATCTGGAAACTCGAGAAAGAGTTTTTCCCACTCCGGGTCCACTTTGTCGCCATCAGCGTGTTCAGAACGAAATGCCAGGTCAGCCCACAAGCGTTTGTATTTAGCAAGCAGTTTTGCAATTTCCTCTGGCGAATCAAATCCTGAATGCGCCCAGAGCACGCGAGCCTCAGGGTCCAGCTTGAAAATTTGTTCGATTGCGGCCTGATCTGAATGTGCGTGGAGAAATAGCTTGTATTCCCTGGCCAGTTCCACCACACGCCGCATCACCGGCAGATTTGCATCATCCCCAAAGATATGAAACTCTCCGATTCCCGCATAGCGATAGCGCTTCAAACGCTGCTCGATCATATCGACAATCGAATCATCATTCATCCAGGTGCCGGTTTCTCCCCTTTGCCGGTAAGGACGCAGAACCGGGACAATCAAATCCGGGGCTTCTTCGAACAATTTTTGGGTGCCGTCATCACTGGAACTCGAGACCATTGCTTTTTTCAGTCCGGCTTTTCTCAGCACAGCAATCGCTTCCCTGGCGGGCAGCATGGTCCAGGCATCGTGACTGTAATGAATATGGGCGTCTATCAGGGGAAGCTGCTCAGCATAAACCGGAACTGAAAAAACAAGCAGACTGACGGCGGCAATGCATTTTAGCATAAAGTTCGGCTTCATATCATTTTCTGGGAGAATATAGGGAAAAATTGTACAAGTGGGCCGTGTTGGTCTTAAGATGCTGTTTTAACACAGCTTTTAATTAAATATCAAGTCATATACAGAAACTGTTGAGTCAATCTGATGAACGGTGTTCGATCAGAAATATGTTCACAAGAGCCAAAATTCGTCCTGAAAGAACCACTCAACTCATCCGCACTGCACCTTTGGTATTGCTTTTTCAATCGCTTGGAATTAAAATTTATGACCAAGTTTTAGAGGCTTGGGCTAAAACCCGTCAGGGATTTTTTCCAAGTCAATCCGGTATAAAAACAGACGATTTTGAGAACTTTTTGTAGCACTTCGATCATCATTTCAAAATTCTTTCTCCTGGAGAAATAAATGCCACTTTATGAATATGAATGTCACTCCTGTTCAAGCAGTTTTACAGAACTGCGCAGAAGTTCTGAAATGGACCTCCAGATTGAGTGCCCCCAATGTGAAGGAAGCGAAACCCATCGAAAACTGAGCGCCTTCGCCGTGGGAGGAACAGCCGGGATTCCGTGTGCGACTGGCGACCTGCCTTCGGCCTGTGCAAGTCCAGAAAGCGCGCCGCCCTGCGCGAGCAACGGATTTTCGTGAGCAGCGTAGTCAGTCTGGTCAGGCTGTAATAAAACTCCATTCAAAACAAAAGTTTCATACTCCGAAATTCACCTGTAAAATCCCGGTTTGTATTAAAAGGGGACTGTCCCCTTTAATCAACTGAAAACATCGGTTCCTTTTCCAACCTGCTTTCAGTGTATTCCATACCAGCTGGAAGCATTCTCCCCTTCTGTTGAAACCGGTCATAAATCTGATCTTTGCAGTCCGGCAGGAGGTATTCAATCACCATGTAAGCTGTCATTTTTGAGTTTTGATCGGCAGGATTTTGGGATCGACTCAAGTTCGGTCGAAATCAGTTTGCAGTCAAATGGCTTTGCACAACCTCAAAGAATCGTAAATGGCAGCATGGATATTCCTGCTGGCAACGGCATCTCCCACACGAAAAAGCTGGTATCTGCCCGCCGGATTATTGACCAGTTCCTGCGGTTTGCCGGCGATCAATGCATCCAGAGCCAATTCTCCAAGGTTTGAAGAACGGGACTTGAGGGAACTATATAATCCGTCAATGGGCAGGGTACCATGCTCCACCACCACCTGGTCGACGAGCCTTTCAAGGGTTGAATTGTTGTATTCATTGCTCAAATGTGCACGCAGCTTGTTGCCTTCGCGTGAAACCGCCGTCAAGCGATGATTCAAGGTCATGCTCACTCCGCGGTCATAAAATGTTTTGAAATAGGCGGGATAAATCGTTCCTCCCACCTCCTGGCCGATCATACGGTCCGGGCTGACCAGTTCCAGTTTTGAACCTTTTTCCGCTATAAATTCTGCACAGGAAAGGCCCTGATTCTGGCTGTTGTCATCAAAGAGCAGCACTTCATCGGCAGGTTGGACATGACGTCCCAGAATGTCCCAGGTGGTGAGCACCAGCTCGGCTCCCTCCTGCAGGAATTCAGTATTCGGTTCTCCTCCTGTTGCAACGATCACCACATCCGGATCTTCGGCAAGAACATCCTCTGCTTCAGTATAATGACCGAAACGGCTTGCAACTCCAAGGCGCTGAACTTGCTGGAACAGCCAGTCGGTTATGCCGATGATTTCCATCCGTCTGTTCACCTGGGCCGCCAGTCGGACCTGTCCTCCAGCTTTCTCGCTGGCTTCAAACAAAATGACCCGGTGCCCCCGTTCCGCGCAGACGCGGGCTGCTTCAAGACCGGCAGGGCCCGCACCGACAATGACAATCCGGCGTGCTGGATGTTTTGATTTTTCGATGACATGGGGCATCGTTTCCTCACGCCCCGTTGCAGGATTATGCAGGCACAGGGCTTCTCCTTCTCCATAGATCCGGTTGATGCAGTAACTGGCTCCCACGCAAGGGCGAATTTGATCTTCTTCCCCCCGTTCTATTTTTGCAACAATATGAGGGTCGGCCATGTGCGCGCGAGTCATCCCCACCATATCGATCAAACCCTCTTTGATTGCGTGTCGGGCAGTGGCGACGTCGTTGATACGGGCAGCGTGAAAAATAGGCAGATCGACTTTTTCCTTGATGGCCGCTGCCAATTTCAGGTGCGGTGCACTGGGAGTTCCCATACTGGGAATGACATGAGACAGGGCTTCATCGCTGGGAATGATTCCTTTGATGATATTCACGAAATCCAGCATCCCCGTGGCCACCAGCGTTTGAGCAATCCAGACACATTCCTGATGAGTCAATCCTCCCTGAACGTCCTCATCACCCGACATGCGGATTCCAACAATAAAATCATCGCCAACCTGCTTTCTGATTTCTTCAAAAACCTCGAGACTGAAACGGATTCGGTTTTCCAAACTGCCACCGTATTGGTCGCTACGATGGTTGACTAAAGGAGTCCAGAAGCTGTCGAGCAGGTGACCATAGGAACTTATTTCGATTCCGTCCATGTCGCCCTTCTGACAACGGGCCGCTGCTGCACCATACGCTTTGACAACCCTTTTTATGTCGGAAATCTCCATTTCTTTTGGAAATGAACGATGAGACTGTTCCCTGACAACGGAAGGGGCAATGGTGGGCAGCCAGTGCTCTGTATTCCAGGAAGTTCGTCTGCCCATATGGGTAATCTGACACATGAGGGCGGTGCCGTATGGGTGAATCCGGGCTGCCATCTGCTGCAAATAGGGAATCACATCATCGTCACCGACAAAAATCTGCCCGAAAGCGGCTGGAGAATCCACTGCAACATTCGAGGATCCTCCCACCACTGTCAGTGCGATTCCCCCTTTGGCCTTTTCTTCATGGTAGAGTTGATAGCGGAGTTTCGGCTTGGCATCTTCAGCATAGGCCGGTTCGTGGCCTGTGCTCATCACCCGGTTTTTCAGGGTCAAGTGTTTGAGCTTTAATGGCTGCAGCAGGGGATCGGTGGAATTCATTTTAGTTTTTCAGGAAGGGATTTCTTCAAGACCACGGGAACGGACCAATGCTTCCAGTCTTTCGTCAGGATAGTCCAGTTCAAGTTGTTCTGCGGCAGCATGAGCCAGTTCTGTCAGCTCTCCTTCGCACTTCTTGTAGGACCGCTGCCAATCGTCCAGATATTCATCACTACCCTGCCGCCCGGCTTTCATGGCGGCACGGTCGATGGCTTTTTGAAATCTCGTGGAGAGCTGAACCTTTGCCTTGTTTCTGCCGTTTTTCGCAATAACCTGAGATGGGATATCACGCCACGAAATTTTGATCAGCTGGGGCATAGCATACCTTTCATATTCTCGAAGCAGCCCCCATTTGATTTTGCATATAGCTTTTCGCTGTTTCGACGGAGACTGCTGCATCTCTGCAATAAGCATCTGCTCCAATCGCCTGACTGAATTCTTCATTGAGGGGAGCTCCTCCCACCAGCACAATGTAGTTATCGCGCATTTCTTTTTCTTTCAAAGCGTCAATGACAACTTTCATATAAGGCATGGTGGTGGTGAGCAGGGCAGACATTCCCAGAATGTCCGGTTTGTGTTCTTCCAATGCAGCCACGTAGTCTTCAACAGAATTGTTGATGCCGATATCAATCACTTCGAAACCGGCACCCTCCATCATCATGGAAACGAGGTTTTTTCCGATATCATGGATGTCTCCCTTGACGGTGCCGATCACCATTTTTCCGATGGGAGGGGCTCCTGTTTCTGCCAGCAGTGGACGAAGAATTTCCATCCCGCCTTTCATCGCATTGGCCGAGAGCAGAACTTCGGGTACAAAGAGAATACCATCTCTGAAATCAATCCCGACAATTCTCATTCCTTCCACCAGGGCTTCATCCAGAACCCTGGTGGCGGACCATTTTCTTGAAAGCAGAATGTTGGTCGCCTCAACGATTTCTTCTCTCAATCCATCGTACAGGTCGTCATGCATTTGAAGCACCAGCTCTTCATCTGAAAGCGACGCCAGATCAATCTCGTCTTCATATTCCTCTTCAAACTCTTCAGCCATCACTATCTCCTTTGAGTACGGGGTTCATTTAATTAAATATTGGAATCAGGAAAGGACGCTTTGCGTTTTTCAATAAATTCTTTCAATGCTTCATCTTTGGCAGGATCAAAGGCCGGCATTTCATATTCTTCGAGCATTTTTTTCCAAATTTTATTGGCCCGTTGGGTGGCGTCCTGGCTTCCTTCTTCCTTCCATTGCTCATAACTGTTGTTGTCAGACACTTTTGACATGTAAAACGCCGATTCAAAATTTGCCTGCGTATGGCTGCAGCCGAGGAAATGCTGCCCGGGTCCGACTTCCCGCAGGGCCTCCATCGCCTGTCCGTTTTCAGAAAGATCAATCCCTGCTAAAAATTTTTGAATCATGCCCGCCTGGTCTGCATCCAGGATAAATTTTTCGTATCCCATGGCAAGCCCGCCTTCCAGCCAGCCTGCAGTGTGGAGCATAAAATTTACACCAGCCAGCATGGCGGTCTGCAGGGTATTGGCTGATTCATAGGCAGCCTGCGCGTCTGAGATTTTGGAACTGCACAAGCCTCCGCCGCTCCGATATGGAATTCCGAGCCGACGGGCCAGTTCCGCCGTCACCAGGGTCACCAGGGCGGGTTCCGGGCTGCCAAAGGTCGGAGCTCCTGTTTTCATGGAAATGGAACTGGCAAAGGTGCCAAAGATGACGGGCGCCCCGGGCCGTATCAATTGAGTAAAGGCCACACCGGCTAATACCTCTGCAAGAATTTGGGCCGAGGTCCCTGCAACCGTGACCGGGGACATTGCCCCGGAAAGGATGAATGGAGAAATTATGCAGGCCTGATTGTGTCTGGCATAGACTTTAGCGGCACCAAGCATCATGGAATCAAAGACCATTGGAGAATTTGCGTTGATCAAACTGGTGATCACACAGTGATTCTCAACAAAATCATCTCCAAAAACAACCTTGGCCATATCAACGGTGTCCTGTGCCCGCTCAGGAGCAGTGACTGATCCCATGAACGGTTTATCACTGTATTTGATATGACTATATACCATATCAAAATGACGTTTGTTGACAGGGAGATCGACGGGTTCACAGAGTGTCCCTCCCGAGTGATGCAGGGAGGAAGACAAATAAGTCAGCTTAACAAAATTTTGAAAATCCTTGAGAGTCCCATAGCGTCTTCCCTCATCCAAATTCCTGATGAAGGGCGAGCCGTAGCCGGGCACGAGAACCGTGTTGTTTCCTCCTATGACGACGTTCTTTTGAGGATTTCTTGCATGTTGAGTGTACTCACGCGGAGCCGATTTCCGGATGATGGAACGGCAGAGGTTTTTTGGAAAACGGACTCGTTCTCCAGACAGTTCTGCACCGGCTTCTTTCCACAATTGCAGTGCTTCTTCATCTCCCCGAAATTCTATGCCGATTTCCTCCAGGATCGTATCGGCGTTTTTTTCAATGAGTTCCAATCCTTCCTCATCGAGAATGTTATAAACAGGGACATTCCTTTTGATGTAGGGGGCACTCACTTCACTTTTACTTTTTCTGATTTCCTGGCGCACACTCCTTCCCCCTGAGCGCCGCCGCCTGGGATTATTTGTTTCTTTAAGTTCCTCTGCCATGGATTAACTCCTCAGATATTGTTTTCAGTGGATCGAATTCTGGCACGTCTCCGCGTTCGTGGACGGCCCTGAACCGAATGTCCGGAATCTGTCATTTTTTTTGGGAGAGGCAGGGTCACCACTTTTGATAGATGAGGATAATGCGCGGTTTTATGGGGAATTGCCATCGCCTCGACAAAATAGTTTTGAAAATCTTTTTCCAGTGCTGTTTCAATTTTTTCAACATTATTGACAATTTCCTCGATTTCCTGACAGGCTTTAAAATCCAGCAGTGCAATACGGGCTCCCGTTCCTGCCGCATTTCCTGCCGCCTCTACCTGAGCTAAATCGCAGTCTGGGAGCAACCCCAAAATCATCGCATATTTCACGTCAATATGACTGCCAAAAGCCCCCGCCAGGCGAATCCGTTCCACCGAATCCACTCCCATTTTATCCATCAGCAGGCGAATCCCGGCGTAAAGCGCCGCTTTGGCCAGTTGAATGGCACGAATATCATTTTGTGTGATCAAAATCGGTTTTTCATCAGGATCGCCCTGATGGAGAAGGTAGGAATAGGTTCTCCCTTCGAGAATCACCCGGTCGGTACGTTTCCCGAAAGCACCTTCAATCACACCATCTTCATTGACAATTCCGCAAAGGAAGAGTTCTGCCACCACTTCAATGATTCCGGAACCACAGATCCCGGTGATTCCGGAATTTTTGATATCATTTGAAAATCCATCTTCATCAGACCAAAAGTCGGAGCCGATCACTTTGAATTTCGGTTCCAGGGTCTTTGGATCGATCCGCACGCGCTCAATGGCCCCCGGGGCCGCCCGCTGGCCACTGCTGATTTGTGCTCCTTCAAATGCCGGTCCTGTGGGGCTGGAGGCGGCAATCAGACGGTCTTTGTTTCCCAATACTATTTCGGCATTGGTCCCGACATCAACCAGCAGAGTCATTTTTTCACTGGTGTGCGGAGATTCAGACAAGATGACACCGGCAGTGTCCGCGCCTACATGGCCTGCAATGCAGGGAAGTGTGTAGCATCTGGCGCCGGGATGCAGTTTCAGTTCGAGTTCACTTGCACAAAATTTGATCGGCTGATGGGTTGCCAGCGAAAACGGTGCCCATCCCAATTCAACAGGATTGATCCCCAGCAGAAGATGATGCATGATGGTGTTGGCCGCAAAGGTTGCCTGCAGAATATCGGTCACTTCGATCCCCGCCTCATCGGCAGTTTGTCCTGCCAGGGAATTGATCGCATCACGAACTGCATGGACCAAGGCTTTTTCACCATCGGGATTCATCATAATATAGGAAACCCGGCTCATCAAATCTTCCCCATAACGGATTTGAGGATTCATCATTCCGGCAGAAGCAAGCACCTGGCCATCGTTCATATCGCAAAGATGAGCGGCAATGGTTGTTGTCCCAACATCAACGGCCAACCCATAATATTTTTCATGAAAACCGGGCCAAATACTGATAATGTGCTGTTTTTCGTAAATGGCAACGGTAACTTTCCACTCCCCTTCGCGCAGGGTTGCCTGCAGTTTCTGCAATACCTTGAGGTCACAGGCAAGACCCTGGAGATCCCATTGCGATTTGAGCGCTTCTTTTAGCCGAAAAATATCGCCGCTCGGACGGTAGAGGTTCGGTTCTTCAACCTCGACATAGTAGAGTCGAATCGATTGATTGAGAACAATATCACGGATTTCAGGACGCTTTCGGACCACTTGATCACGGGTCTGACTTTCCCGGGGAACGTCGATGACAAGGTCTCCTAAAATTTGTGTCGAACAGCTTAAGCGTCTGGATGAGGGGAGCTTTTTCCTGGCGATATACTTCAATTCGGTATCGGCAGGAGGAGAAAGGTGTTCTGTGCTTGAAATGATTTGATGTTTGCTGAAATTTCCTTCCTGGACTTCAATCTGGCACCGTCCACAGAGTCCCCATCCTCCACAAATGGAATCAATATCAACCCCCAGTGTTCTTGCGGCCTGCAAAATGGGTGTTCCAATGGGAAAACTCCCTCGTTGTCCTGAAGGAGAGAAGACAACAAACGCAGTCGGGTTCAGGTTATCGTTCATGAAAGTCATCAAATTGTCGGGTGTTCGTGCTGCAGCAATAAGCTATTCGGTGTCTTCCGATCATCCTTTGTTTTCCAGTTTCTTTTACCCCTGTCGGTTTCTTCCCCGCCGTCTCCCTCCTCTCGCGCTTTCTCGTTCGGTGCTGCGGTCTGCATATTTGGCAATCCAGCGGGTGCAGTTCGGATCCCGCCCCATCAAGACATCTCCCGCCTTGACCGCCTGATTGACTTCATCATGGATTGGATTGGTGATCGCGGAAGTCAGACCGGCTACCATCGCCATTGAAAGAAAATGCCCATTGATCCCGTTCCGCTGTGGGAGTCCAAAACTGATGTTGGAGGCACCACAAGTGGTATTGACGGCCAATTCGTTCTGCAACCGTGCAATCAGCTGAAAAACCTGTTTTCCAGCCTGGTTGATTGCACCGATCGGCATGACCAGGGGATCGACCACGATATCGCTTGAAGGAATCCCAAAATCCGCCGCCCGTTCCACAATTTTTTTGGCCACCGCAAAGCGGACATCCGGGTCTTCTGAAATACCCGTTTCGTCATTGGAAATGGCAACCACAGCAGCATTGTACTTCTTAACCAAAGGCAAAACCTGTTCCAGCCTTTCATCTTCCCCTGTCACGGAGTTGAGCAGCGCTTTACCCTGATAGACCTCTAGGCCCGCCTCAAGAGCAGCCACAATTGAAGAATCAATGGAAATCGGGACATTGGTCACCGCTTGTACGACCTGAATCGCCTTTGCCAGGATCGCCGGTTCATCGGCCAGGGGAATCCCGGCATTGACATCCAGCATGCGGGCCCCCGCCTGCACCTGGGCAATTGCGTCTTGTTCGACACGGCTGAAATCGCCTGCGGCCATTTCTTCGGCAAGAAGTTTTCTTCCTGTAGGATTGATCCGTTCACCAATGATGACAAAAGGACGTTCCGGTCCGATAATGACTTCCTGGGATGCAGAGCTAATTACAGTTTCAATCATTTTTTCTCCCTAAGATGTTTCTTCTCTCAATTTGGACTTTTATTTATTTCCATTCCAGGCTTGCATCGGGTTTCTGCCTTTTATAAAAGGCGGGCAAATCTTCTTTTTGATCAAAATGGGCCTTGACGTCTTCTCTTTTGGGAGACCATGGAACGCGGTCTCCCAGGACTTTTGAGCTTTCAATTATTTCTGCCACGCTTTCCTCCTGACGATATGCCATCACATGGATCCCATGAACCCCCGGAATTTCTTTGATTTCCTGAATGAGTTCAATGCAGATCTTCCTTCCTTCCGCTTTTTGTTTTTCTGCCCTGGAAAGTCGATTGATGATCGAATCAGGAATATGAATCCCGGGGATGTTTTCACGAATCCAAAGTCCTGCATTGGCTGAGGCAATTGGCCCGACTCCGGCGAGGATGAAACATTTTTCATCCAATCCAAGGTCACGGACCTGTTTCATATATTCCTTGAACCGGTCGATATCATAACAATATTGGGTCTGAATAAATTGGGCCCCGGCCATTATTTTTTTGGCCAAACGGTGAGGACGGAAAGAGAAAGGAGGAGAAAAGGGGTTGGCGGCAGCACCCAGGAATAAACGGGGGGGAGAGGTCAGTTTTCGGCCGCTGAGGAATCGCTGTTCATCCCTCATCGTGCGGGCCGTGTTCAGGAGGGACATCGAGTCCAGATCAAAAACCGGTTTCGCTTCTGAGTGATCACCCACCTGAACACTGTCGCCTGTCAAGCAAAGAAGGCTGTTGACTCCCATTGCCGCCGCTCCGAGGATATCTCCCTGAATGGCAATTCGATTGCGGTCCCGACAGCTGAGCTGCATTATCAGTGCATAGCCGATCTGAGTCAGTATGGCGCAGATTCCGACGCTGGACATATGGCAATTGGCACCCGATCCGTCGGTGGCATTGATGGCATCCACATAGCCGTCGAATATATGTGCCCGCCGGTAAACATCTTCAGGGTCGGCCGAATCCGGAGGTGAAAGCTCTGCTGTCACTGCAAATTTTCCAGCGCGCAAAATTCGCTCCAGGCGCCCTGCGGAACTGTGCCCCGGCAAAATGGGCAGCGGCTTCCCCGGTACGGGCTCATCCACAAATTTCATACTGCTTCCTTTGCAGATGTCAGGTTCACAGCTTTTTTCGTCATACGCAGCCACGATGACGAACCCTGTATCCTGAAGTTGACCGGATTCTGCACCAGAAGGATATTCTTGCCGTGCTTCATGTGCTGGCTCCCTTCCCAGGCTTCCACCCAAACGCATTTCATCCCGGCATCAACCTCACAGTTCCCATTGTCGCGAACTCCTCCGCAAGGACCGTTGGTTAAGTTTTTGGGACAATTCATCGGGCAGGACATGCCGGATTCAGAAAGGTAACAATCGCCGCACATTTGGCAGTTGAACAAGAAACCTTTGACTCTTTTCTCGACGAAAGCCATCGGTTTTTCCACCCGTGCATAGCCGATCCTGTCCAAAAGAGGATGTATCCTGATGAAAACGAATTTCACGACGGTATAAATCGTTTCCATCAACAGAGAATGACGAACAGACCATTGACGGATTGACATGGGTTCCTCGTACAAAATCTATGAAAAATAAGGTGCTGATTGCTCCTCTTGATGACACAGTTGAACATTCAGAATGCACTTGATATTGGAGAGAAAATAAAATGTCAACGTCAAAAATTTACTGCGTAAAAAATAGTTTTGAAAAGGATATCAGATCCACTTTCAAATTCAGCCATTCACAGAAAAACTGCTTTCCGGATTGATCTCGCGATTTCGCGAATAGAATCCCATATTGAGGGTCAGTTTCGTGTAAACACATTGAACCTGGACCGGGTTCTGATCATGGTCCTGTCCTTTTTCACAGGCATCGATCAATTCGGCCATGCAGTGACCGGCAATGGGTGCATTTTTGAATTGATTGCCGCTGGAACCGATAGCCATATAAAAGCCCTTCAATGCCGATTTGTCATAGATTGGCAGCCAATCGTCCGAAACGTCATAGAGATCGACCACGCCTCGAGGACGGGAAGGCATTTCCAGGGAAGGAATCCGGCGGGAAAGACGATAAACCTGCGCCTTCCATTGTGAATCGGTAATGTTGCGATTGAATTCATCGGGATTCTCTGCCCATTCTTTGACATCACAGGCCGGATCTTCGCTGCCCACTAAAATACTGTTGCCAATCTCCGGGCGAAAGTAGATGCCGTTGCCGCCGTCAGAAGTGTGGAGTCCGTTCTTTTCAAAATCGAATCCAGGTGGTGATGAGACGTGGTGCACTTCATGGCGCAGCGCTTTGGTTTTAATGTTCATCTCTTCTTCCACTCCTGCCATTCGATTGATGACAAAGGAATGCGGGCCGGCAACATTGACCAGCACCGGTGCATCAATTTCCTCACCGGAAGCCAGCGTGACGCCGAGAACTTGTCCGTCGGCCTGCCGAATTTCTGAGACTTCACTGTTGAAAGCAAACTCTCCTCCATGTGATTCTGCTGCCATCTGAAGGTTGTGAGCTGCCAGCTGCGGATCACTGACATACCCCGATCCCGGTGTGAAAATCGCACCTTCAATCAGATCACCGGATTTATCAAAAAAGTGCTCATCCTCATCGGGCCGAGTGATGTCTCCATAAGCATCATGGGCATAGATCGGCATTTTCTGCTTGAGCGTCTCCAGGTCCCAGACTTCATGCTCCACTCCGATTTCTTTAAAATATTTGAGTGATTTTTTACTGTGATCCTCCCCATGGAGTGTGAAGATAATCGTCCCTGTTTTCATATATTTGGAATACCCACGCTCATCTTCAACCCCGAGATAATTGACCCAGTCATCCCAGTAGAAAAAGCCTTCATAAGCCATCGCCACTCCATCCCAGGTGGAGTAATGTGCCCGTACAATTGCGCAGGAATTGCTGGTAGAGCCATAGCCGGAAGCAGGCAATTTGTCGATATTGAGCGTTTTATAACCGCGTTTTGCCAATTCAAATGCGGTGGCGGATCCAATTACCCCCGCTCCAATAATGATGGCATCTGCTTTTCGATTCATGAGCTTTCCCTTTCCTTTGCAATGCAATTGATCTCAGTGACCGTTTGGATGAAATAGGAGGCAGCCGGGATATCTGCACCGTCGTCTGATCCCGGCAAACTTCCTTTTGACGAAACTTTTTGAATGAATATGGATTTTAAAAAACGATAGACTCGAACACGCTTCTCAATTTGAATGGTCTTCAGTTAGATACAGAAGCGGCGGCTTTTTCCCCCACTAAACGGTTTTCACGAAAACGATTGTAAGAAAAAGGAGCGATATTGGCGGGAACTTTTCCTTGTGCAAGCATTTGCGCGCTGTTGTAACCACTGGCCGGAGACGCTTTAAAGCCGTATGTTCCCCATCCTCCATTGACATAAAACCCCTCGATTTCATCGATGGGAGAAATAATCGGACTGTAATCCGGAGTCATATCACAGAGACCGGCCCACTGGCGTTGGACCTTGACATTGTGCAGGACAGGAAAAAGCTCCAGAACATGAGCGGCATACGTTTCCAGAAATGCCAGGGTGGACCGCATTCCATAGTGAGGATAACCGTCGATTCCTCCTCCGCAAACCAGTTCTCCCCGATCCGTTTGGCTCAGGTAAATGTGTAGATTGGAGCTGACCACGACATGATGCAGCCAGGGTTTGTAGGACTCAGTCACCAGGGCCTGCAGAGGATGTGTCACGAAAGGCAACTCAATCCCCGCCATTGCACAAACATCGGAACTCCATCCTGCAACGACAGAAATCAATTTGTTGCACGAAACAAATCCTCGGTTGGTCTGCACTCCCTTGATTTTGTTCTTTTCGGTCCTTATCTCCCCAACCGTTGTCAAATTGTGAATCTCGACGCCTCCCTGTTCTGCACCCCGTGCATATCCCCAGACCACTGCATCATGCCTGATGATTCCACCGGGAGGGTGATAAAGTGCTGCCAACACCGGATAACGCGGGTGATCCGAAATATCGATTTCCGGTAACATCTTTTTAATTTCAATGGGATCCAGCATGTAGCTGTCCACCCCGAGCGCCTTGTTGTTTTCAGCCCTCGTGGTTAAACCGGATACCGAAGCTTCCGTGTGCCCCAGGGTAAAATGCCCCTGCTGGCTGAACATCAGATTGAAGTCCAGCTCCTGAGACAGGTTTTCATAGAGCTGAATACTCTGGTCATAAAATCGGATTCCTTCTTCAGTCCGGTAGTTGGACCTCAAAATCGCCGTGTTGCGTCCGGAACCGCCGTAGCCAATATATTTTGCCTCCAGCACCGCCACGTCGCGAACCCCCATCTTTGAGAGATAATAGGCCGTTGCCAAACCATGGGCCCCGCCACCGATGATGACGATGTCATAGTGTTTTTTCAGATCATGCTGTTTCCACATTTTCTTTGTCATCAATCCTCCTGACCAGTCGAAAAAGAAACAGGAAGGGTTGCGACTCCTGAAGGAATTAAACCCACTCCATGCCCCACGTCCATGAGCGCATCAAAAAGCGACTCGGAAAAATCCCGGGTGTGGATCAGGATTTCCAGACTCGATGTGCGAAAGATCGTGCAGGGGACCATATGAATCGAAGTTTGCACAACCGTGCCGGCAGGGACGATATCGCGGCGAAGATTCATCGCCGAAGAGCGTTCGATGACTTCATCACGTCCTTTCCCTCCCAAAACCAGGCATCCCAATCCGCCTCCATGATTCAATATGGAGAGATCATCGCCCTCAACAGATGCCAAAATTGCGTTCTCTTTCCCTGATTTGCATAGAATCATAAATTCATCGCCGGTCAGACGCAAAACAGCCCAGTCGTCGGTACTGCAGCTTTGCTGAGGTTTCAGAGAAGCGGCACGTGAATCCAGCCGGCTCGCCGAGTCCTCCGCATGATTGCCGCGAAGCGTTATTTTTCCGATATGTGACCAATCCACCAAAACACTGCCGGTCTCGAGTTGTGCCCGTTCCTTTTCCGGATTTCCGCAATGTTCCGGGATCGACCACCCTTCCTCGGCCAGAAAATGGGCTGCATTGCGCTGGTAGGCTTCATCCAGCGGACTCAATTTTTGTATGATAGCTTTCATGAGGTTAAACGCTCTCCTTGAGGGTCATAGGCAGCATGGTCGAGTGTTTCCGCCGTCACATCCTGACCGTTGGCTAAACGAATTTGAAATCGGCTTCCTGCCCCCGACAGGTCCCTTGGAACCCAGGCCAAACCGATTCCAAAACCGAGTGTCGGACTCATTCGGGAACTCGTCACACGCCCTATTATCTTTCCGTTTTTTAAGATGGCAACGCCGTCTTCAGGAATCGGATCTGCAGAATTGAGCTTGTAGGAGACCAGTTTGTTTTCGATTCCCCTTTCCTTGAAATTTTTGAGAAAGGCTTTTCCGACAAAATTCTCCTTGTCTTCTTTGACGGTGAAATCCACTCCTGCCTCATAAGGATTAGACAATGCATCCGTATCGACCCCGGGAATGAGATGTCCTTTTTCCAAACGCAGGATTCGTTGAGTTTCCACACCAAATGGTTTCAGCGGGTAGGATTTCCCCTGTTCAAGAAAATATTCCCAGAGGGGAGCACCGAATTCTGATGGAAAGTGAATTTCATAGCCCAGCTCCCCTGTAAAACCGATCCTGAAGAGCAAAACGGGAACATCGGCAATGGTGGATTTTCGGCATGCCATGTAGGGAAATGCTTCATTTGACATGTCAATGTCCACCAGTTTTTGAATGAATTCTCTTGATTTTTCTCCCGCGACATTGACGGCTGCATGCACGGGTGCGAGATTTTTAATATGAACTTTGAATTGATCTGTCAGCACCCACCAGCGGAAAAGTGATTCAATTGCGGCCTGATTGCCGGTGGTGGTTGAAAGATAGTATACGCCTTCCTCCAGATGGGAAATGGTGCCGTCCTCAAATAATATACCATCTTCTCCGATCATGGTTGAATAACGCACCCGGCCTACCGCCAGTTGACGGAATTTTCCGGGCAGCATAAAATGCAGAAAATCCATCACATCCGGTCCGCTCAATTCCAGTTTTCCAAGCGTGCTGACATCGATGATCCCCAACCCCTTCCTCACCATTAAAGCTTCTTCCTGCGGAGGAAGGTAGGAATGGGGTCGTTTCCATTGCCCGGCGTTTAAAAAGGCGGCCCCCGCTTTCCGATGACAGTGATGCATGGCCGTTCTGCGCTGGGGAACAAGATGGGGAGCTCTCCCTGCCAGAATGCCAAAAGAGACGGGGCTCAATGGAGGGCGCATGGTTGTTGGAACGGCTTCCGTTTCAGAAAGTCCCGTATCTCGGGCTGCCAATCGAGCGACTGCCTCATGACAGGTTTTTCCCTGGCAGGGGCCCATTCCCATGCTGCTGTATCGCTTCAGTGTTTCGACCTGATCAAATCCTTCCTCGATGGAATGACAGGCTTCTGAGCGGGTCACATCCATGCATGGGCAAATAAAGTGATGCTTGCCTCCGCTTTCAATATCCGCAGGGAGAGCTTCAATGAGCTCGTTTTCGTCACGTTGACTTTCGGAAAGAGAAGATTGCTGAGCTGCAGCCCGACCGGCTTCAAATCCTTCTTGGTAGAGTCGTGCAAAGGAAGCGGAGCCCTGCACCTCTCCCGCTGCATAGATATTTTGGGGAAGATCCGTGACGCGGAGAATTTGTCGTTTTTTATCCCAGACGGGACGGGTCCTTCCTTGTGACAAAAGGTTGAGCTGAGGCTGATATCCGACCGCCAGCACCACGAGGTCGCAGGCAAAGCTCAGTGATGAAAATTGACCGTGGAGGTCACCAATCTCCACCTTTTTCACCTGATTGAGGCCTTTTACCCGGTGAATGGTTTTTCCTTCAAAAATGGGAATGCCGAGTTTTCGTATGCCATCCACCCAATCATTTTTGGGCGGTTTCTGTCGTCCATCCACTACCGCGAGTACTTCTGTGCCTGCGCCATGGAGGAGCTTTGCGGTGTGATAACCGCCATCATGCGTCGTGATCACCACTGCACGGCGGGCCGGTTTTATGCCGTGGAGGGCAATCAAACGCTCCACTCCTCGCCCTGTCATGATGCCGGGTTTGTCGTTGTTGTCAAAAACCAGGTGCCGATCGGTAGCGCCGGGCGCAAAAACGACAGAAATGGCGCGAATCTTAAACAATTCTGTTCCCCGTTGTGCCGCTACCAGATTGTCTTCATAAACAGCAAAGGCCTGGGTTTGACTCAAAATTTCCAGATTTGGATGCTTTTCAATTTCGTCGATCAGGCTCCGGACTGCTTCCTGTTCAGTCAATCCGTTTAATTTCTTTTCACGGCAATTTTCAACTTTGAATACTGTATGACGAGAATGACCGCCCAATTGCTCCTGCTCTTCAATGAGTAAAACCTGCTTTCCCGCGTCGAGTGCCGCTTTGACCGAGGCTAAACCCGCAGGACCCGAACCGACCACGCAAACATCGGGAAAGCGGTATCGTTTTTCATATCGTGTATCGACGGCGCGTCCCTGGGTATCAATTTTCCCCAATCCTGCTGCTTTGCGAATAAACCGTTCTGCAATAGGCCAGAGCCACTTCGGTTTATGGAACATTTTATAATAAAAGCCATTGGGCAAAAGAGGGACAGCAAAATTATTGATACTCATCAGATCCAACTGGGTGGAAGGCCACGCGTTTTGTGTTTCAACCTGCATGCCTGCCCTGACAGGGATCATATCCGACCTCACATTCGGGGCATGATCCACCGTCATCAGGAGCTCGGGACCCTGCCCGAAATTATCTTTGGGACCGCGAGGACGATGGTATTTAAAACTTCGGGAAGTGATTCTGACTCCTGCCGCAATGAGAGCGCTGGCAACCGTGTCACCTTCATGCGCTTCAATCGTTTTACCATTGAAGGTGAAGGAAAACGATTTCTTTGGAGAAGAAAACAAAGGGAGATCAGGGTGTTGTGCGATTCGTTCAGTCATTGTTGGCTTACGGGTTTATTTTATTCATGTTCAAGAGTCTTGCGGTTTTCAAACCAGACGCTTTGATGATCAGTGCTCTTGGCGGAGTCGCGGTCAACAATGAACCATCGTTGACAACCGGAAGCATGATTCCACCATTCCCACTGCTTGCCGATTTTGTTTTTGTTGAAGTAAACATAACTTGTCCATGAGGCGAAATCGTCACTTTGTTGGGGTCGTGATTTAAAATATCCGCGAAATGTGAATTCACCCACTTGGCGTTTCCCGCAATTCGGGCACGTCAGCATAAAACTCATGATCCTGTGCTCTAGCTAAAGGTTCCCAATAATCGATTTTTAAAAAGCGGCCCCTGCAGAGCGAGACCACATGAGCAAATGAGAATGTCGTATCCTTCTTCGCGGCCTCCTTCAAATGATTGCCGTTTTTGTGGAATAACAGCGAAGAATTTTTAAAGGCTTTACTAATTTATAAAAAAAATGATAATGCATTTTGCTATATGCGAGCCTTATTAAATTTTAAATTACTTTTTGTCAATTTATTTTTCAAAAATTTTACTATTGATGTCAACAAACGATGTTCAGGACTTCTCGCTGGCGATCAACCAGAAGGAGAAGCAGGTACTCTACGCGTTGAGTCTGAACGCGCGGGAAAATCTTGCGAATATTGCCAGAGAACTGAAACTCTCACGCCAGGTAGTCAGCTACAACCTGGAGTCTTTAGAGAACAAAGGCATCATAGAAGGATACTACACAATTCTGAATATCAATCGACTGGGATTTCTTTACCATCGCGTTTTTTTAAAATTCAGGAATATTGACCTTGAAAACGAAAAACATATCATCAGCGAATGCCGTCAGAATAAAAAAATTGGCTGGATCATTCAACACGAAGGGCATTGGGATTTGGCCCTGATCATCTGGGCGAAGAATACGATCGAATTTGAAGAGGTATTGGATGATTTTCTGGAGAGATTCGGAGAATGTATTGCAGAAAAGAATTTTTCAGTTTCAACTTCAATTCACCACTTAAAACACAAATATCTCCTGGGGAAAAAGTCGCTTACCGATCTGGTTCTGGGCGGAAACCCTGAGGAGGCGGAAATTGATGAAACGGATTATGAGATTCTGGGCATTCTCTGCAAAGATGCGCGACGTTCCCTGATTGAGATAGGCGAGGCCGTTTCTCTAAGCCCGGGTATGGTCAAAAACCGGATCGAAAAACTTCATGAGAAAGAAATTATTCTCGGGTATAACCTGAAGCTCAACCATCGGCTGCTCGGTTACACCCATTTCAAAATCTTTCTCTTCCTGAACCAGTCTTCCCGTCAAAGCCTTGCAGAGCTCATCAACTATCTCAAAGGACTGTCATGCACAATATACATCACCCGTGCTGTGGGGATCGCGGACCTGGAGTTTGAGGTCCTTGTACAGACTCAGAGCGAACTCAGTGATGTGGTTAAAAGTCTGCGTTTGAAGCACCCGAATCTGATCCGAAATTATGAGTCGATCACGATTTCGTATGAACCTTACATCAACTACTTGCCGATCAAGAAATAGCTGCCGTACGTTGTTTTCAAAGACCAAAAAACAAGGATTGCTGAGTTTCCAGAGGATCAGCAGGAGTAATCACTTCTGCCAGAACCACTTGTTCTGTTCATTTTCAACGTCATCACGAGTGAGACCGACGTCTTCCAAAAGATGGTCATTGAGAAAATTCAGGCTTCTGCGATATTCAATCCTTTCTTTCCACAATTTTAGTGTTTCCCATTTTTCTTCCAGATACAATCCGAGTCTGTAAAATGCACTTGCATCCCAGAGAGTTTTTCCGCTCCACGGCTCAGTGCCTTCGACTAAATAGGAAATCGGATTTTGGCTTGCTGCTTTGGCTGCGATGCTGTTGGACATGATGATTCTCCCTTTTAAATACGTGAATTAGTTTAGTTTTTAACTGTAAGCTATGGTTGAACTATCTCAAGTATTGTGCCAGGGAATAATTTTTTTAAAAAAATTGTAAGTATCTGATTATTATGAATTAATTTTAAATCCTGGAAATGAACTTTGGAAGGGGGAAATCGTTAATCCCCGATATTTCGGATGCCCCACGAAATATCGGGGATTAACGATTTCTGCGGATACCGAGCTTCTGCATGCGGGACTCAAGGGTAGAGGGTTTCAATCCCAGAATTTCAGAGGCTCCATTTTGACCTCTTACCCGCCAATTTGACTGCTCCAGGATTTCAAGTATGTGTTGACGCTCCATTTCTTCAAGTGTCATTGATATAGAGGGAGGGGGGACTTCTGAACGAGGCAGGGTGATCTGCAGGGTGTCCTCCCGACTCAGAATCATTGCCCGTTCAATCACATTTCTCAATTCTCTGATGTTCCCGGGCCAGGAATATGCCTGCATTGCATCCATGCTTTTTTTAGGAATCCGCTCGATGGACTTTCCCATGCTTTTCTCAAATTCCTTCACAAAGGACCAGACCAGCAGGGGAATATCGCCTGTTCGCTGACGAAGAGGAGGAACAGCAACCGGGAAAACATTCAGCCGATAATAAAGATCTTCACGAAAACGACCTTCTCTCACAGCAATGGTCAAATCCTGATTTGTTGCCGCAATGATGCGAACATCCACTTCCCGGGTTTTGGAACTGCCGAGTCGTTCAAATTTCTGTTCTTGAAGAACGCGGAGCAGTTTTGCCTGCAGTTCCAAAGGCATTTCGCCGATTTCGTCTAAAAAAAGAGTGGACTCATTGGCCACCTCAAAACGGCCCATTTTTTGGGTAACCGCTCCGGTGAATGCCCCTTTTTCATGGCCGAACAACTCACTTTCCACCAGGTTGGAAGGGAGTGCTGCACAATTCATTGTAATCATGGACCGTTTATTTCTTGAACTGAGCTGGTGGACCGCTCTTGCCAGGACTTCTTTTCCGGTTCCGGTTTCTCCAAGGAGAAGAACCGTTGAATCGGTGACGGCCACCTGCTCAATCTGCAGCAAAATTTCTCTGAGCCCATCACTTTCTCCAACAATCTCCTGATGTCGGAATCGAACTTCAATTTGTTCGCGAAGATAGGAATTTTCGTTTTCCAGACGGTCCTGCAATTTTTTTATTTGATCATAAGCCTCCTGGAGTTCTGCAGTGCGTTCAGAAACGAGTTGCTTGAGATGTTCACGGTATTGTTTCAGTTCGAGGTGTGTTCGAATCCTTGCCAGCAATTCATGAGAGTTGAAAGGCTTATTGACGTAATCAACTGCTCCCAGTTCGAATCCCTGCACGATATCTTCCGTTTCGGTTTTTGCCGTCAGAAATATTACTGGGATATCCCGGGTTTGAGGGGATTCTTTCAAATGCCTGCAGGTTTCATATCCATCCATTTCAGGCATCATCACATCCAGTAAAATCAAATCTGGAAGTACTTTTTCTGAGGCCTTCAGCGCCTCAATTCCATTTTTTGCAATAATACTTCGATAACCGTGATTACTGAGAATCTTCCCCACCACCTGAATATTTTTTGGGTGGTCATCGACTATCAAAATGCGTGCATGCTTAATTTCGTTCATGATTCTGACTTTTTTCTTTAGGCCTGAACGCCGTCAAAACATCGCAGTTTCCGAAACACTTTTCAGTGCTCTCCTCCTGACCTTAGGCCAACCCTGACGTTTCTTTCAAGCTTCCATTTAGCGGTGAATTCCTGTGCTTTCAGCAAGTTCAAATGCTGGCAATCGAGAACCTGGATCAGATCAATAATATTGACCGCAGGAAGTCGTCTCTGAAACAGAAAAAATCTTCAATTCTCAATATTCACTTGCCATCAAGCAGGGACTGGAGCGATTCAAGCAAATCCCGAAACTGCCCCAGGGTCTGAGGCAGCAATTCAATATCAAATTGACTGGCCTGAAAATGGAGGGTTTTTCCCCAGTTTTTCAGGGGAGCATAATGATACTGCTCTCCGAGAACCTTCATTCGAATGGCAAATTGCTGAATTTCATCGATGATCAGCACCTGAGAAAGCGTTTCCCATTCGCTGGATTCGTTTTTCAGAGTCCTCAATAGTTCCGGCAGTTTTTCCAGAGTTTCAGGCTTCAAGCCGGATTTTGGCAGGTTTTTGTAATCTTTTTGTGAAATCGAAGCCGGGGCTTCGAATTCCTGAAACGGGGAATAGCTGTCCAGGTTGCCAGCATCTGTGTTTTTATCTTCATAATTGTGTTTGAGAAACTTGGTCAATTCCCATATCAATTGAGACCGGCTGACGGGTTTTCGTAAATACCCGTCACAGACTTCTAAAAACCACTCTTCTGTCCCTTTCATTCCGGCTGCAGTGATGGCAATCACTGGGATATCTTTTTTCTCAGGATCTGCCTTCAGCCTCTTTGCCGCTTCATATCCATCTAAAACAGGCATTCGTATATCCATTAAAATCATATCGGGAGAATGCTGCTCAAGCAACTGCAGAACTTCCTGCCCGGTTGACGCTTCCAGAAATTCGAAGTCGTAGCTTCTCAAATATTCTTTCACCAGCAGACGGTTCAGTTCGATATCGTCGGCAATCAATATCGAGGCAGGTTCAAATTGGATTGAACCGGAGTGAAGCGTTGTTCGCTGCCCTTCATCTATCTCCGACGGATCGGCAACCGCAATTCTTTTTAAGATGATATTGAAAATACTGCCTGTTCCCACTTGTGAAGTCACAGAGATCAAACCTCCCATCATTTCAACAAGGCGTTTGGTGATGGTCAAACCCAGACCGGTTCCTCTGTATTTGAAAGGACTCTTTCCTTTTTGCTGTTCAAATGCTTCAAAGATGGATTCGATATGATCTTCAGGAATTCCTATTCCGGAATCCTCCACAGAAAAAATCAAATCGATCAAACGGGGGTCTTCCGCACGGAAACGTTCCCGAACTGATAGTTTGATGGTGCCCTTTTCTGTAAATTTGACGGCATTTCCGACCAGATTCAAAAGTATTTGACGCAGACGGATCTCATCCAGGATCAGAACCTCTGGAAGATCAGCACCAATTTCTACTTGAAACTGGAGTCCTTTCTCCGCAATTCTTTGAGAAAAGATCAACTCCATTTCCTGAAAAACCCGATGGGGATGAAATGCGGTTGGTTCGAGTTCCAGTTTGCCGGCTTCTATTTTTGAAAGATCCAGGATATCATTGATCAGTGTCAGCAGCGATCGCCCGCTGGAGCGGATGGAATGCAGATACTGCATGTTGTCTTTCCGGATGATTTGCTCTTCAAGAATTTCAGTAAATCCTAAAATCGCATTCATTGGAGTACGAATTTCATGACTCATGTTGGCAAGAAATTCGCTTTTTGTGCGGTTGGCCACTTCCGCTGCTTCTTTCGCCTGCTGCAGTTTTAATTCGGCTTGTTTGCGTTCTTCCAGTTCTTTCTGAAGTTTGGTCGTCCGAATCTCGACCAGATTCTGAAGATCTTCACGATATTTCCCCAATTCTTCTTCGGCACGTTTACGCTTTGTAATATCGGTTGTCATGCTGATAATCGATTGGGGATTTCCTTTTTTGTCGCGGATCAGGGCGACACTCCGGCTTCCCCAGACGATTTGACCTTCTTTGTGAAGGTACCTTTTTTCCATTTCGTAGTAGTTTCTTTTTCCTTCAATCAATTCCATGAACAAATCAAGATCGTTGTCGACATCTTCAGGGTGGACAAGGTCCTCCAGCTTCTTCCGGCTCAATTCCTGATGCTTGTATCCCAACATTTGATGCAGTGCCCAATTGGTGACCAATGGATAGCCATCCATATCCAGTTGTGCAATTCCAACAGGAGCATTGTTGAATATTGCCTGAAACCGCTCCTCGCTTTTTCGAAGTTCTTCTTTTACTTCCTTGAGCTTGGACTTGCTTTCCTTCAGCTGTTTTTCGACTCGGTTTCGTTCCATAATTTTTTCTATGCCAGAGGGGATCTTTCTCATCTGCAGAGGTCCTGTCTATTGTCTGTCAATTCGACAGGAGCTTCCGGCTCCATTTGTTTTGCCTAGCCCTCTTTAAATTGACCCCATTGCTCAGGGCGTCCGTCATTTGTCGAAACGGACTCTGTTCCTGAAACACCAGTTTTCTCTCCAGGGAAACTATGGCGACTGCTGAATATAACGACGCACCCGCAGATCCGCCTGTTCTTTATGCCCTGCAAAATTTTCGATGGCACAGAGCCGCGAGCAATATTCACCCACTTTGACAGAGGCCTGATCGGTGAGGACTTTTTGATAGGTACAGGTTTTGATGAACTTTCCTACCCACAATCCGCCGGTGTACCGTGCTGCCTGGAGCGTCGGCAGGGTATGGTTGGTACCGATCACCTTGTCCCCGTATGAAACATTGGTCCGTGGTCCAAGAAATAAAGCACCATAGTTGCTCATTTCTGCAAGAAACCAATCATCACGATCCGTCATCACCTGGACATGTTCTGAGGCGATTTCATCAGCAATTTCCCGCATCTCCTGATACGATTCAGCGACGATCACTTGTCCGTATTCCCGCCATGCCGGTTCTGCATTAGCGCGGGTGGGCAGGATTTTTAACTGACGTTCCACTTCGTCCATCGTTTCCTTCGCCAGTTTTTCCGAGACAGTGAGCAGAATTGCAGGAGAAGTCGGTCCGTGTTCCGCCTGTCCCAATAGATCTGTGGCACACAGTTCACCATCCACCGTCTCGTCTACAATGAGCAGCGTTTCCGTCGGACCGGCAAACAAATCAATGCCAACCCGGCCAAATAGCTGCCGTTTGGCTTCTGCCACATAGGCATTTCCCGGGCCGACCAGCATGTCCACTGCTTTGATGCTTTCAGTTCCCAGCGCCATCGCAGCTACTGCCTGAACGCCTCCCAGGGTATAAATTTCGTGTGCTCCGGCCATCGACTGTGCGGCAACAATGGCAGCCGAAGGCTTCCCTTCAAAAGGGGGAGCACATGTGACGATTCGCCGCACTCCGGCCACATTGGCTGTCAGCACCGACATGTGTGCCGAAGCCACCATCGGGTATTTGCCTCCGGGAACGTAGCACCCGACGGAATTGACCGGAATGTTTTTGTGCCCCAATACCACCCCCGGCATTGTTTCCTGCTCCACATCCTGAAGGGCATCTTTTTGAATTTGTGCAAAATTGCGGATTTGACTTTGAGCAAACCTGATATCATGCAGCGTCTGTTCATCCAGGCTCTCGATACATTGTTGAATCTCCTCTTCCGACAATCGGAAATGCTCGGGAGACCATCGATCAAAACGTTCCGACAGTTCCCGAACCGCCGCGTCTCCGCGTTTTTCCACATCCGCAATCAATCCTTCTACAGTTTTCCGAATCTCCAGTTGATCAGCCTTGCGATCTTCCTGGGGTTTTGCCGTTTTCAACCATACCGCCATAGTGATGCACTCCTATCGATTCAACAGGAATTTCTGCCTTTCGGCACTCAATTCCTGAATTTATTATACAACGCTTCTAATGAAGCGAATGTTTTAAAGATCAGTTGGCCATGTTCATGACCGGGCAATGCTCCTTCCTGCTTTTAAGGCGGGAGCACTGAAGTTTCCTTGTCCGGACATTGGCCGGAATTTAAAGAATCAGAAGTCGTCTGATTTTTTCATTTATCTGCAGCAAAACAGACTGCCCCGGATTTCTCTTTTCCGTTGATGGGCATGTCCCCGGGGATTTTGTGCGGGTTTTGAAGAAAGAAAAACAACGAGGAAGCGACCCCCATGATCCCTGAAAGAATGTACCATGCCGGCTGATAATTTCCCCATCGATCAAAAATATAGCCGGCCAGGGGCGCACCAGTCATCATGCCGATCATCATAAAAAGACCCACAAACCCGACAATTGTTCCCAAACGGTTTGTGCCAAAATAGGATTTCAACAGCGAGGCCATCATCGGTACTGCTCCCCCCCAGCCAATGCTGAAAAAAAAGATAGCAATGAACAAAAGCCAGATCTGCTCGGCACTGGTCAAAGCCAAAAATAAAATTCCAAGTGAATTCATGGCAAATGCGAGGGAAGCCACCCTTCTTCGATCGCTTCGGTCTCCAAACCAGCCAAATCCGATGCGGCCGAAAATGGTAACCAACGGCAAGGCTCCTGCGATGAAACTGGCGGAGCTTCGTTCGATTTGCACTGTTTCGAGATAAGGCATGATATGCGTCAATACCCCGCTGACACCCATCACTTCGCAGAGATAAGCGGCAGAAATGATCATAAAGGTTTTTGTTTTCAGGGCTTGTTTGGCACCAATATCCGGTATTTTCGCGGAGGATACCGAAGTTGAACCCTTGTTGAGCGACAGCTGCGGGTCTTCTCCGTCAGGGAAGGTGCCATAGTCTTCCGGCTTATGCCGCAGCAGCAAGGATAAAGGAAGCGGAAAAACCAGCATCCCGATTCCAAGAAAAAGCATCGCCTGACGCCACCCATAGGTGTCGATGAGGAACGTAACCCAGGGAACAGTCAATCCCCCGAGCGCGACACCCGCTGCTGCAATTCCCATTGCGAGTCCGACTTTTCGGTGAAACCAGTTGGCAATTCCTGCCATCATTAAAGAATTGATCGTAGCGCTGAGTCCTGTCCCGAGTAAAACAAAGGCGGCATAAAAGACAAGAAGCGTGTGGGCATTGCTGAGGAGCAAAAAGCCAAGAAAGCTGATCACACAACCGCCAAAAACGAGCCTTCTCTGCCCCCAGCGGTCCATGATCATTCCGGCAATCGGGATAAGAATTCCCGTTTCCAGGCCCCGGATAGACGCGCCGAAAGAGATCTGAGTGTAAGACCAGCCAAATTCCTCCACAATCGGTTTGAAGACCGCCGTAAAACCGAAGAGTACCGCACCGCTGACATAGAAAGAAATGAGACAGCAGGCGATGACAATATACCATCCGTAAAACATATAAAATCAATTCTCAAAAGCCGTAAACGGAATGCATGTGGAGTCAGACTGAATGACCATCCAAGCGTTGAGAGCCACCTTTCAGCCGGTATTCTTCCTCATTCCCTGCTATTTGTCCAAGCTTATTTTTGTCCGGTGGTTTTTTAAATTTTCCGGTTCCAGATTTTCAACAAGTTGAATGCTTGCTCACTGACTTTCCCAATGATTCAGGAAATAAGCCCTTAAGAATTTATTCAGAAAAAAGTCCGGCAGCCCTGATTGAGATCGGTTGGGGACTGTTTTTTTATTTTCAATACTGGCTGAATCCCTGGCATTTTTTTGCCTAAGTGAGTTTACGGATAGACAATGTTCATCGATCATGTAGACTCGATAAATGAGAGATAAATTCGTGTGACTTTTTTGATGTGATAAATCGCATCATGCATTGCCACGATCATCACCGTCTAAGTAAGGAGGTCATATGATTGGTTCTAAAAAAGACGAAAAGAAAGCTGATATTAGAAAAAATATGTCACCCGAAAGTCTGATGATGAGTTATGGTTACAAACCGGAGCTTTCAGAAGGAGCGCTGAAATGTCCGATTTTTCAAACCTCAACCTTTGTCTTCAAAACGGCAGAAGAAGGGAAGCATTTTTTTGAAATTGCCTATGGGCTTAAAGAAATGAAACCTTTGGAAGAAGTCGGATTGATCTATACGAGATTGAACAATCCGGATTTGGAAATATTGGAAAACCGGCTCACTTTGTGGGATAAAGCAGAAGAAGGTGCTGTTTTTTCAAGTGGAATGGCGGCTATTTTCACCGTCGCCTACACTTTTTTACGTCCTGGAGATGCTGTCCTGTTTTTTGAACCGTCCTATGGCGGGACCGAATACCTTTTTCACAATGTTCTTCCTCAATTCGGCATTGAAAGCGTGTGTTTGAAGGCCGGCAGCAATCGTGAAGAAACAGAAGCCACAATCGAAAACAGCGGATTCAAGGACAAACTGACTCTCATTTTTCTCGAAACTCCTGCCAATCCCACAAACAAGCTCACGGATATTAGCATGCTGGCGGAGGTGGCAGAAAAATACTCAAGTGATTCACGAAAAGTTGTTTTGGCAGTAGACAACACTTTTCTCGGTCCATTTTGGCAAAAACCAATCGAACATGGTGCTGATCTTGTCGTCTATTCTGCAACAAAATTTATTGGCGGGCACAGCGACGTGGTGGCAGGGGTGTGCCTGGGATCAAAGCAATTGCTAAAGCCATTGAAAGCGATGCGTACTTTTATGGGAAACATGGCTACCCCCTGGACAGGTTGGCTCCTGATGCGGAGTTTGGAAACATTGCAGATCCGAATGACCAGGCAGGCAGAAAATGCTCGCTATGTCGCAGACTATCTGCTTGGGCACCCGATGGTGCAAAAAGTTTATTATTTGGGACACATCAAGGAAGAGGATCCTCAATTTCAAATATTTTGCAAACAATGCAATTCAGGCGGTGCGATGATTGCCTTCGATATCAGCGGAAACGAAAAAATCGCATTTCATTTTCTCAATTCACTGCAGTTGATCAAATTGGCGGTCAGTTTGGGGGGGACAGAATCGCTGGCAGAACATCCCGCATCGATGACGCATTCTGATGTTCCTCCAGAAGATCAAAAAATGATGGGCGTCTCGGAACGCATGATCCGGCTTTCTATTGGAATCGAAAATAAAGACGACCTGATTTCTGATCTGGAAAATGCTTTCAGAGCATATGGAAGCGTTGCTGGTCAAAAATAAATCATGAGATTTTAAAAACATATTCAGGATTTAAAAATAAATTGTCAGATTGTTGGATTGCAGATACCAGCTTTGCTGAGGGACGTTTCGATTAAACCTGAAAACGCTTAAGCTCAGCAAGATCCAGGAATCAGCCACAGGCAGCAGTTGTCCCGGATCAGCTGTTTTTCTATTGATCACCCAATTTCCAAGGAGCCCGCCATGTTGAAGCTTTATGGATTTCCTATCAGCAACTACACCAACATTGTTGCATTGGCCCTGCTTGAAAAAGGAATTGAATTTGAGTATGTTTTGACCCGCCCCGGAAAAAATCCGGACTATTTAAACAAAAGTCCGATGGGAAAAGTACCGTTTCTGGAAACAGAACAGGGATATTTATCAGAAACCCAAGTCATTCTTGAATATCTTGAAGAAACAGGAAAGGGGCCATCGCTATACCCTGCAGATGTCTTTGCCAGGGCAAAAGCAAGAGAATTGATTAGGCAAATGGAACTCTACATAGAGCTGCCCGCCCGCCGTATCTATCCCGATGCTTTTTTTGGCGGAGAAACGTCTGAGAAAAACAGAACGGCAGTCCGTTCCTTGCTGGAAAAAGGCTTTGCCTCCGTCAAATCCCTTGCTCAATTCTCGCCGTATATCGCCGGCAGTCAGTTATCCTATGCAGACTTTTACGCGTATTTCGCACTGGGTCTCGCCACCCGGGCCGCAAAAATTGTTTATAGCTGGCATGCCTTGGATGAATTTCCGGAGTTGAAAACACTGCTTTCCATTTTGGCAGAACGCGAATCATTTCAAAAAGTCATTGCCGATCAAAAAGCCGCCATGGCCGCCGGGTAGGAGTCAAGCATGCAGAAAAAAGGCGCTTCCTGTTTATCTCCGTCCCAGATTGAAAGCTATCAGGGCGATGGCGCTCTTGTCCTTCGTGGTTTTTTTAAGCACGATATTGAGCTTCTGCGTGCAGGATTTGAAAAGGTTCTGCAGGAACCGAGTCAACATGGAAGAGAAAATGTTTCCGACGGGGAGCCAGGCAGGTTTTTTGAAGATTACTGCAATTGGGAACGTATTCCAGAGTTCCGGCACTGGATCGAAAAATCATCTGCGGCTCAAATTGCGGGAGAAGCAACCGATTCTGAATTTATTCAGATTTTTCATGAGCATATCCTTGTAAAAGAACCGGGAACGTCCAAAGAAACCACCTTTCATCAGGACCTTCCTTATTATTGCGTCGATGGTCACAAAACAGCCAGTTTCTGGATTCCTCTCGACCCTGTCTTTGAAGCAAACACCCTGCGTATTGTGCTCGGTTCCCATCGATGGCCGAAACTGATTCGGCCTACACGTTGGCTGACCAATGAGCCGTGGTACAAAACAGAGGATGACTTCATGGAAATGCCCGTCATCAATGAATCAGATTTTGAAATTTTAGCCCCGCAACTCGATTTGGGAGATGCGGTTCTGTTCAACTTTAAAACAGTTCATGGCGCTCCGGGAAATGAAACTCCACATCGGCGCCGTGCATTTTCTGCGCGCTTTCTGGGTGATGATGTCCGCTACGTCAAACGAGGGGGGGCGACCTCTCCTCCTTTTGACGGGATTGGCCTGTCGCATAACGAAAAAATGCGGAAAGACTGGTTTCCTGTTCTGTGGTCCCGGGGACAGACCCTTTAAATTTTGCCGACCAGGAAAGAAATCGCGAATTGCAGTTTTTAGTACTTGCACCTGATTTTATATCACCTCTCAGTCGCAGGTCGACAGAATTGAACTGCCAGGCCGACAATCAGCGGTTGATCAAAGCAGCAAGAAATAAATTGACAGTTTGCGAGTTGAAGTGAAAAATCCAGAATCACTCGTTTTGAAGAACGCATTTTTTAAATACAGCCCAGGGTCTTGTGAGCCGTGTGAATCAGTGATAAAACAAGAATTGCCGCGTTGTTGAAAATACCTTGATTAAAAATGATTCGCATGAAAATAGTGAACGTATATCTGATTTTTAAAAAATCCCCCTGATGCACCGAGATGACTGACGCCGAAGTAACCCCTGTTTCTAAAATAAATTCCGACGAATTGTTTGAAAGTTTGCTTTCCACAATCGCACCTGAAGTGCGTGACAAAGCAAAGGAAAAAATAATTCAAACTTTGTCCAACTTTCAGATCAATTATGATTCACTCAGTGATATTGAAAAAAACATTTTTGACAAATTAAAAGACAAGCGCAGTTTTGATAAAATGCCTGAAACCATGCTTCTCAATCTGGTCAAAAATATGGAAGTGATGGACTACAAGCCCAAACAGGACATCCTCAAACAAAACACCCACAGTGATGCGATTTACATTTTATTGCAGGGACGACTCGCGGTGATTGTTGACCGACGACTGATTTATGAATTTCGAAGACCGGGGGACCTCATCGGGGAAATGAGTTTTATTACCAAAGAAAAAGTGACAGCTACCATTACTGCCGTGGAAGCCTCGAAACTTCTGGCGATCTCCAAAAAAATTCTGACTTTCATTGGAGGTGAAGATTTTTACATCTGGACTTCTCAAATTGTTGCAGAAAAAACCATCAGGACACAGAAGACGCTGCAGGAACAAATCAATACCCTGACCGAAGAAAAAGAATTGATGGTTTTAGAAAAGGAATCACTCATAAAGGAACGGGAAGTACTGAAAGCCAAACTGAAAATGATTGCCATTAAATATCAGGAGATGACCAAAAACAAAACCCAGGAAGCACCTCATTCAGAATCCAGTTCCAACGGTCAGGAACAGCCACAGTCGGAATAATTCAATTCCCCGTCTCAGATCTGCTGGGCAAGTGCCGGTTTCAATGCTTTGTAAAATCGGTCCATCAGTCCAATCATCTCATCCTGCAGAATATTCCAGTGAGCTTCTCCATGCTTGATTCCTCCATGCCCGGCAAAGGTTCTTATCCGGGAAAATCGCCGTGTGCCGAGTCGTTCCCAACTCAATTCACCGTTGAATCGTGTTTCAACAATCTTTCTTTTTTTATGAAGTTGGTCAAAAATACGCTTGTTGACTATTTGAACACCGGTATCGATCCAGAGTTCTATGCTCGCCAGTTCGAGAGAAATCACATAATCAAAATGGACTCCATGCTGTCCGGTTTTTGCACAGAGCCGGGTATCTCTGACCGGGTGGCACGCCTCGTGAGTCAGAATTCCTTTTTCATTTGCTTTCAATAAGAGCTGCCGCCAAAATACAGGGAGCACTTCCCTCGGTGCTTCCCGAATGGGAGGCTTCAGCAATTGTGGACTTGTGCAGCTCATTTCATTACCGTGATGCAGTGGGGGCTCAGAATCTTCCAAACAGGTCCATGCATCTCTTCAGTTTCCGGAAATAGTGCTTCAGAGAAATATAGTCCCAAAGAAGAGCCTGAATCGATGGGACCTGAAACCTGCGTGTTGATGATGATATGAATGAAAATAGACCCGTATTTAATAACATTTGACTATCCGCTCTCCCGGGTTCCTTCCTCTTTTCTCAATTCGCAGGTGATGTGCCTGCGGAACCTGAAAAATAAATTGCATCTTTCCAGGAAAATAAAGCATTTAAAGCAATGGAATTGAAAAAAACAAGAGAATCATTCTATTCATGAACTTACCATAAGGGAGACGAAAGCCCAATGTATTTGCCAAAACAAACGCGCTTGACATCCATTTTCATGTTCAGCCTGATGCTCATGGGAGTGACATTCGCATCCCCCGCATTTTCTCAATCCTCCGCGCAAACTTCTGCTCCGATAACGGATGAGAACATTTTTGATGCCATGAATCTGCAGATTTCTGACTTAAAAGAGACCATTGTTGATCTCCAGGAAAAACTGGCACAAAGCAAAGAAACGGGAGAGGAGAGTAAAAATTTTAAAATCTATTCTCACAAACCGAACTACATTCTGCCTGGCACATGGACGGTGCCTTCAGAAAACCGGATGCAGCAGGAAATTCAATTCCAACTCAGTTTCCGACAGCAGCTTTTTGAACATGGCGACTTCCGTTTTTTTTACTCTTATTCGCAAAAATCGTTTTTTCAATTCTATGACGGGAAGAATTCCCGGCCTTTTCGCGAAACCAATTACAATCCTGAAATTTTTGTGAGAACCCCCAACTACCGAATTGAAAATTGGGGGATATGGCAATTCGATCTTGGATATGAACACGAATCCAATGGTCAGCGAATACCGGTTTCACGGAGCTGGGATCGCACGATCCTGAGGCTCTTTGTTGTCCATGACCTTCTCACTCTGCGTTACAAAATTTGGTACCGCTTCCCGGAAAGTCGGGACAAACCGATCGATGATCCCGCCAGGGATGACAATCCTGACATCGAAGAATACTACGGTAAAAGTCAATTGACCATCCAGTGGGAATGGAATGATTTCCGGATTTCCCTGATGGGACGCTATGCAGTTCGGGAAAAGCGCGGCGGTCTTGAGGCCAATCTGTCCTTTCCAATTGCGGGAAACGGAAAAATGAAGGGTTTGATTCAATATTGGGATGGATATGGTGAAAGTCTCATTGATTATAACCGTCACATCAATAAAATAGGGATCGGCGTCATTTTAGCAGAGGGGAAAATTTTGTGAAATCTCCCCACAATCATCATCCAAATTTTGGAAACACCAAACAAAGCGGGTGTTCAACAGGATTTGTTTTTTTTTGATTGGCTGTAGCCCCCGCAGTTTCCCAATTGACAGGCTTTCTCCCAATCCCTGCAGGCGCGTCCCGTGTTTTTAAATTTTTTAATGTAGACGTTGCCGCGATGATGGTACGCCAACGCAAGATCCGGTCTGTTTTGAATCACATGATTCAAATCCTTAAGAGACTGATCCAGTCGGTTCAATTTGAGATATGCGATTCCACGATTGAGATATGAATTAATGGAGTCGGGATCAATTCTGATGGCCTCGTCATAACTTTCGATAGCCCGATCATACTGATTCATATAAAGAAAGACACTTCCCCGATTGTGAAACGCTTTGGCATAGGACGGATCAATTTTTAATGCTTCCTCATAATCCCTGATGGCCAATCCGAACTGATCAATTTGAAAATAGGTATTCCCTCGGTTGATGTATGCTTTGATGAACTCAGGGTCGATGGCAATGGCTTCGGAGTATGCCTGTATTGCCTGCTCATAGCGTTTCATTTGAAAGAAAAACAAGCCCCGTTTGTTGTGCGTTTTTACAAATTTCGGGTTGAGTTTCAACGCCCGTTCGTAGTCCTGCATCGCTTTTTCATATTCTCCTAACTGAAAATACAGATAGCCTCGGCTGTCATAGGCTTCGACATAACGCGGATGAATTTTTAATGCCTGGTTGAAGCTTTTCATCGCCTGATCGTATTGTTTCAATTGTATATAAACCAGGGCGCGGCTGTTGTAGGCTTCTGCATGAGGAGGACTGTATTTGAGCGTTTCGTCATAGTGTTTGAGGGCAAGTTCAAACTGTTCATTTTCGAGAAAATGGTCACCAAGACGGAAATGAGCGAACCAGGCTTTTGGATTGTTGGCAATGATCGCTGCTGAATGTGTCTTTTCATCTTTGTAATTTAGGGTCTGCTGGAGTGTCAGAATGGCAAAAAGCCCGTAAATACTGCCGCTGACAAAAACAATTCCCATTTGGTAAAGAAGCAATTTGTGCTCTGCTGATTTTTCAAAAAGCTGAATCCCGCCTTGAACGGCTAAAATAGTCAGAGGCAGACTTGGTATATAGGCCCAATGATCGGTGACGTAGGAAAATTGATACCAGGCGATATTAAAGAATCCCAAAACCGGAAAGAGGGTGATGCCAAACACTGCCATTCCCGTGAAAAATCCACGCCCCCAGCCGCGCAGTTTCCAAAAAAGCAGTCCGGCACTCAACCCCAACCCGATAACAGGAAAGTACATGGAACCCTGGGAAATCTCGATCTCCCACTTCGGATAGTGAAATATCAGCGGGTACGGGAAAAAAAGTTTTTTTAGATAAAAATAGGGGACATGACCGGCAATGAGCAGACGCTCCACAAAAGTTTCTGGATGCAGCGCACCACGGGCCCCGAGCGCACCGGATTCATACCAGATTCTCACGATTCCGGTTGCAAAAGAAAGAAGGAAAAAAGGCAGCAGCCGCAGAAAATCGGCGAACTTCCAGGAGGCACGAAACCAAAAACGGCAGAGTACCAGAATTCCGGGGAGCATGATGGTGGAGGTTTTGCTGAGCAAGGCAGCTGTGAAGAAAATAAGCGAGAGAATGTACCAGCCTCCATTTTTTTTCTCGTCTCCCCTTTCAAATCGAAGATAGGCCCAAATGCATGGAATAAAAAAGCAGATGGCAACAACATTTCGACGTTCTGCAATCCAGGCGACCGATTGGACATGCACTGGATGTATGGCAAACATGACCCCGATCAGCCATGCTCCTTTGATTTTTAAATTTCTGAGAAAGAGCCACAACATCAATGAAGCAATCCAGTGCAGAACAATATTAATACCATGGGTCACGCGAAGGTCCAAACCCCACAGATTTCGTTCCAACCAGAATGTCGTCCTGCTGATGGGTACATAAAACCAGATAGAATCCTCTTCCAGAGGAGAAAACCAAATTCGGAAAAGTCCATCAGATGCCGTCATGAGCGGATCCTTGATGTAGAATGCCTCATCGTCTATGATAAACTGCGCCTGGAGGGCAGGGTAATAGACCAAAAACGTCAAAATGCTTAAGATCAGAAACAAGCCGGGAAAGCGAAAATCTAGCATGGACTGATTGTTCTCAGAAATTGACTGTTTTGAACTCAAAACGCTTCTCCAATTCATCTATGAATCACCCTGGTCATGGGGAAACTCAAGGTCAAAGCTTTAAAATCCGGGACTTCTTTTACTTGGCTGCGGCTTCCCTGTCAGTGGCCATCATAACCCTATGCTAAACAGGAGGCAAAGTAAATTTTAATAGTATTGTGTCCCCGGTAATTGGCGGCGGTTTTCTTCTGGAACGGTCATCACAAACCTGTGTGAAACGGGATGCTATGTGCTTTTAATAGTATTGTGTCCCCGATAAAAAATGCTTTTCTGCTGAGGTTGGCTCAATTTAGTTGTGAATCCACCTCCACGCCTCGTTGAAATCTCGGAAAACCATCAATACTCCATTCAGACCCTCCCGATAGCCTTCATAAACTCTCAGCATTCCAAAGTCGTGATCTGAAGAAGCAATCATTGCTGATTTCAAGTCGGGCCGAACCAGTTGACTACTATGACGGGCAATAACCCGCATGTCGTCGCTTGTCATTGCGATGTCGACGTTGCTCATATCCCAAATTCTGTGAAAGGTCGATTCTTCATAACCAAGTTCATCCATCGCCTGCAGTACGTTTTCCAATGTAGGATTTGAAGTGTATTTGATGATCGAAATTCCTTTTACTATGGAGATTGTATAAGTCTGCCCCATGGTGATTCTCTTGATAAGCAGAATGTCAGACATACACTATTAGAGAGAACTACTAAAAATCTTACTCTTAAAGTGAATTTCAATCAAGCAGCATTTTAACCCTTCGAGACAATATAGTGCGGCTGCAATTTTATTGTCCAAAAATACGAATGTGGTATGTACAATTGTCTGTTATTTTCAGGAAATGGAAAACCGAACTCTTTCGCGCTGTTTTTTCTGACTGGTAACGAATTTATTGTATTGCCTAAATTTTGGTTTTAGGATATTTTTATGGGTTAACATTAGAATAAGACAGAAACATTTCCCAATGCGAGATTCAATCTTCCCGGCCACTAAGTTTGACAAGAAGTATCCGAATTTAAATCCTCCATTCCCTGAAAAAGCCTTTATATGAAACGATCAGATTTACGCAACCTGGCTATCATTGCCCATGTTGACCATGGCAAAACCACTTTACTCGATAAACTTTTGGAACAATCCGGCATGCTTTCCGGGCACAAGGAAAGGGAGGAGTGCATCATGGACTCCAACCCTCTGGAGCGTGAAAGAGGCATCACCATTCTGGCAAAATCCACAGCGCTTCACTATGAAGGGGTGAGGATCAACATTGTGGACACACCGGGACACGCGGATTTTGGTGGTGAGGTCGAACGGATTCTGAACATGGTTGATGGAGTATTACTGTTGGTTGATGCTGCGGAAGGCCCGATGCCGCAGACCAAATTTGTTTTACGAAAAGCATTGGAACTCGGCTTAAAACCGATTGTTGTCATCAATAAAATTGACCGTCAGGGAGCAGATCCGGAAAATGCCTTGAACAAGGTATTTGATTTATTTATTGAACTGGAGGCGAGCGAAGAGCAATTGGAGTTTTCCTACGTCTATGCTTCAGCAAAAGCGGGTTTTGCGATGGAAGACCTGGCCGCCCCTCATGAGGATCTGAAACCGTTGCTTGATCTGATTTTAAAACAGATACCGATTGCTGAAGTCGAGCTTGAAAAACCCTTTCAGATGCTCATCTCCAATATCCATTATGACAATTATCTCGGACGTTTGTTGTTGGGACGGATTCATCAAGGGCAGCTTAGAAGCAATCAGCGAATTGCACGGATTGATGGCTTGGGGCAGACGCATTTCGGACAGCTGAGCAAAATTTTCTTTTTTGAGGGTCTGGAGCGCGAAGAAGTTCCGGAAGCAAAAGCGGGAGATATTGTAATGGTCGCGGGATTTCCGAACGGGATGGTTGGAGAAACCCTGGCCTGTTCGGAAAACCCTGCTGCTCTTCCTTCTATTGAAGTGGATGCGCCAACCATCTCCATGAATTTCTGTGTCAACAACAGTCCTTTTGCAGGAAACGATGGAAAATACGTGACCAGCCGCCACATCCGGGCGCGATTAGAAAGAGAGCTGCTTTCCAATATTTCCCTGAAGGTTGAAGATACTGATTCGATGGATGAATTCAAGGTCTCTGGTCGCGGAGAACTGCATTTGAGCATTTTAATTGAAACCATGCGCCGTGACGGTTACGAATTCGGTGTTTCACGACCTCATGTGATCATAAAAGAAGTTGACGGGAAAAAGAAGGAACCCATTGAAGAACTGGTGATGGAATTGCCGGAGGAAGCGATGGGACCGGTGATGGAAGAACTGGGGCGCCGCAAGGGAGAGGTTCAGCATCTTGAGCATTTTGCGGGAAACAACGTGCGGTTGAATGTGCATATTCCCACACGCGGCCTGATAGGATTCCGTTCCCTGTGCATGACCTTGACGAAAGGGGAATGCATTATGAACCACACCCTGATCGGGTACGAGCCCTATCGTGGAGAAACCTCCAGCCGGTCACATGGAGTGCTGCTGGCGAAGGAGCAGGGAGAAGCAATTCCTTATGCCATCTGGAAACTGCAGGATCGGGGATATTTCATTATTCCTCCCAACGTACCGGTTTATGAGGGAATGATTGTGGGAGCAAATTCCCGTGAAAATGACCTGATCACCAATGTCTGCGCCAAAAAGCAGCTGACCAATATTCGGGCGTCTGGACGGGACGAAGCGGTGCGGGTGATCCCTCACAAAGAACTCAGTCTGGAGCAGGCTTTGGAATTTATTGCAGATGATGAGCTGGTGGAAGTGACACCGAAGACGTTTAGACTCCGCAAGCGGATTCTTAACGAAAACCAACGCAAGATGGAAGAAAAGAAGCGGAAAGTGCTCAATTGAATGCAGTGATCAGTACGGATCGCGCCTTTCAAGATCATGCTCCTGGCTTCCATTTTTCGATAGGTGGATCGGACTTGTGCCGAACGATCACTTCGGGGTCCCAAACCCTTGAAAAGATGGAGGAGCGAGGGCAATGACTGTAGGATTCCTCCACAGTAATATATAGACCTTGAAGAATTTTAGCTTCTTCATCCGGGTCGAAAATTTCCATTTCTATGTTTTCTTTCGCAATATCCTCCCGCGAAAATCGACGAGCAGTGCCGTTCACCCGGACTGTACCGTCCACTCCCGGAATGAAAAAGACCAAACCGACATGGGGGTTTGATTGAATATTGGCATAGGACTGAAACAGGCGGTTGCCGGCAATATCCGGTAGAATCAGATGCTTTTCATCAATTATTTTAACAAAGCCCGGTTTCCCACCTTTCGGTGAGGCATCACATTTCCCTTCGGTGTCGCTGGTCGCCATCACTAAAAATGAGGACTGCCTGATAAAACGCTGTGCCCATGAGCCGAGATCGTTTCTGATTTTTCCTGCTGCCTGTTTACTCGGGGGCCCGAATTCTTTTTGAAAGGGGTTCAAGAGTTCAGTCATTTTTTCCTTTTTATCCTGTCAGTTATTCGATTATTTTTCCTGCCTCAGCAGGACCGGATCGAGTACGCCTGCCTCCAATCCAATCCTTATTGCTTAAAAACAGCTTTAAAAGGCTCTTCTGCAATATCAGGGGTCCATTTTCCGTATTCTGTCAAGTGGGCAGCAATCCTGCCTATCTCATTGGAGGATTTCGCTGATGCCCCGCAACCGGCGGCTGCGACATAAATTTGCTCTCTTTCCAGGGTATCGATATAGGGATATCCATGACTGGTGTAGGTTGTCACACAAGGCTTTGTATGAACCCTGTCCTTGTTGAGTTGCGGGACTGTCCTGAAAAGAACATCTTTTAAGGCATCCGCCTCAGCAGGATCTCCATCTGAATGAAACCAATTCGTCAATTCTTCAAAAGTATGAAAAAAAGTGGCATCGTCTTCTTGTCCTCCGATCGTGATGTGTCCTCCCCCGATTTTGATATAGTATTTTCCATCAGGGTACAGAACCGGAGGCATCATATAAATATCAGTAAGTTTCGGGTGACCTTCAAATTCATAGATCAGGGTCGGCATTTTTTTAAAAAAACTCAGTTCTTTTTCAGGGACTTCTGCAAAGACGATGGTGCATGCCTTCGGATACAAATCCAAGGGACGTTCGATCAGAAAGTTGGTGTATGCTCCTGCGGCAATCAAAACTTTTTTGCTTTGAATCAATTGGCCCGAATCAGTTTTCAATTCGACAAAATTCCCGGATTTTCTCAATGATGTCACGGATTGATCAATCCACTCGACCCCGCTTTGCTGGGCCGCAGTCATTTGTGCTGCCACCAGTTGTCGGGGATTGATATATCCCGCAGGCTGATCTTCAAAAATTCCCGTATATCCTTTCGGTATGGAAAAAAACGGGAATTTCTGCTGTAACTGACCATTACTGATCTGGTCGAATGGCACCTTCAATTCCTCTGCGACGGATTCCAGTTTGGCAACATAATCATCCGGCGATACAGGGATCGGTCCAATCTGCAGTCCTCCTACCCCGTGGTGGAAAATCACTTGGCTCTTTTTTTCTATTTCGGGATATTGTTCAATCGAGCGTTTCGCGAGCAAAGCCCAAAGAGCATCTTCATCGAGCACACGAGTGATGCGTGCCTCGTCATAGTGACTGGCAAACACTCCCTGGTGCGTTTGCCAGTCCTCGGGTTCTTTGGGGCCAATCAACGCGGTTTTTTTGCCGGAATTGCCCAGGTAACGAGCCGCCGCGGTCCCAATCAGGCCTCGACCAACAACCAGGAAATCATACATAGTTCCTCCAGTTTTTTGTGCTTTTTAAATTATTCAATCCTGTGGGAAAAATTAATCTGACAGCGACGCATCGTGCTGTGAAAAAAATTTGTCCCCTAATCAAATTTCAGTGTTCCCCTGGCAAGAACAGGAACAGTCAGGTGCCTGCCTGGGGAGTAACAAAAGTATAATAGTGGAGCCGTTTGAAGCGGTATGCAACGATAAGAAGTCCGAGCAGGGCGGTGCTCCAACCGGCGACCAGGTATCCGATGCCATAAGACCAGAAATGCCCGAGACTGGCCCAGGTGACAGCGAAATTCACGACTAGAAAAAAGACATTGAGGAACAGCAGTTCCCGGCGACAGTCAAAATAAGCGAGGACAATCCCAATCAATGAAAATGCCATGTGAAAAAAAGCACCAACGCAGGCGATTCTAAAAATTCCCCACTGAAACCACGTTAGATTGAGTGTCAGAATCAGCCAGGGAGATATAAAAAGAATCACGGTGGTTAAAAAAATTTGAAATGCCAAAATACGGGCGCTGTTGCTCTTCAGCTGGCGGATCAATTCCGAACGTGCTTCTTCCAGGGTGCCGAAAGGGGCTTTCTCGTCAATCAGGAAAAAATACCGTCGAAAGCTTTCGTAAAAATCGGTTTCAATGATCATTACAAAAAAGGCCATTGCAGGCAGGACGGTCAAATAGGCAACAAATAAGGCTCCATCATAAAGTGGATAAACCCTCAGTGGTCCCAGAACGGGTGCACCTTCCCCATACCAGAAAACAGCTTTGTCGACCCAGATTCCCAAACTTGCCGCCATCCCGGTCAAATAGAGCGGCCAATATTTCCAATGCGCCTGAAAAACGAGATTACTCGGACTGAATGATCCTTTAAATTCCACAACGATACTCGCGATTAAAATATAGACGATGACGCACAAACCCAGATTCAGCCCGGACAAAAATCCGTTCAACCCCCATTGCTGACCTGCCATGAGTGTGGCCGGAATCGAGATGATAAAGCCGAGTAGAAAGGCCCAGACTATTCTCATATAATCTTTCAACGCAGAAACAAAAACCATACAAACCCACATCAGGCAGGCGAGCACAAAGAGCACAAAGTAAAGAAAAAGCGTCTGCAGAGGCAATTCAAAAAGCCAGAGAACTGCGAGTGCAAAAATTGTCGCCATGTAGAGCGTCAAGAGCAGGGTGCCGGTAAAAATACCGAGGACTTTTGAATCCTCATGACTGTAGAGGCAATCTGATACCTGACGGGTGATGACCATTTGAGTGCCTCCTGTCAAAACCATCGACATGGCAAAGGCATAAATCACCAGAACCATGAATTGATCCACAATTATTTTTGATGAAAGAGTCTGTCCCCAAATCGTGATGATGGACAGGGCAATCACCGAAAACAACCAGGGGCCTGATGTCACCAGGCCGGTGTAAAAATAGGCTGCCAGGGTTGACTGGAGCGTTTGCTGATCCAGAATTTTTTTTAAGTTGAATCCGATTCCTGCCATTGTTGAATGATATAGGTTGTTTTGTTTTTGATGCTGGAGGCGTTTCTTTCCTGTTAAAACTTTGTGTTAAAAAAAGATCGTTTTCGCTCCCCCCCGATGCCCTTCCTGAGGCCTTTTTTTATTCTCGTGATACCTGATGGCTCCCTGCTGCAGCGGACCTGGACCGATCACAATATTGGGTATAGAGCTTCTGATATTGTTTAAAAAGAAGCGGCATGTCATAAAACTGTTTCATCCTGCGTTTGCCGGCTTCTCCCATTTTGCGTGCTTTTTTGGGATCCCCCAGAATCGATATCACCGCCAGAGCAGTTCCTTCCGGATCTGCCAATCCGGTAACAATTCCGCTGTGCCCCAATTGTGCATCTTCTTCCCGTCCCTCCAGCAGTTCCCGGCAGGCACCGACATCACTGGCCACCACCGGAATTCCCAGGCACTGCGCCTCCAAAATAACCAGAGGCTGACCTTCACTTATGCTGGTCAGCACCAAAACACTGAGTTTCGGATAATACTCCATCAAATTGACATTTCCCGTAAATTCGATACATTTTTCGAGATCCAGGTTTTTGACGAGCTGAACACATTCCTCATAGTAATCTTCTTCCTCTTCGGTTGGTCCCATGATTAGAATTTTGGTATCAGGATGAACATTGACGATAAGGCGAATTGCTCTGATAAAAGTTTTCACATCCTTGATCGAGACCACCCTGCCGGCAAAACCAATTGTCGCATGAGAACGAGATTCTCTGGGCAAGGCACTGATTCGATCATATTCCACTCCATTCGGGATCACTTTCAATTTGCCGGGGGGGGCCCCGTCTTCCATTTGCAGACGCTGATTGCCTTCAAAAAGCGTTATGATTTCAGAGGATTGCTCATAACAGAAAGCTGACATCACCCGAAACGCATTGATCCAGATCTGCTTGAAGGCGCCCATTTCTTTTTCTGCCATAAAGCGTTCACGTGATTTTTCATAAATCCAGCTCGCCCGGGAAATTTCAATTTTTCGTTCCTTGCTGTAAATTCCATGTTCGGTAACAAGCATGGGCGATCCGGTCAAAATCTGAGCACGCGCTGCGATCAGACCCGCATATCCTGTTGAAATAGTGTGATAAAGCCGGCAACGCGGAAGCGGCTTTTCCATCACTGAAAAAATTCCCGCATGCAGATAACGCCAGGTCCAGTAATAGTCTGTGAAGGACACATCCGGACTGCGGAGTTCGTACAGACGCAGCATCAGGTCCCAGCTCTTTGTGGAAAAAAGTAAGGAAGAAGGACTCCATTTCTTTTGATCCAGATTTTGGGTGATTTGTGAAAAAGCGGGGCAGTTTACCGTTTCCGGGTTTTTATTCTGACCGACAAAGGGCATGCTGGTGTGCATTTCCCAAAAGTCCTGATATTTTTCGGAACCCAGTGTTTTCTGGAACTTTTTTTTCTTGAAAAGCCTGGGGTCTTGAAGATAGACACTATGAAGATGCCTGACATTTTTGGGAACTTCGTATCTCATCTTTCTTTCTTTTCGATCCGGAAGAATCAGGAGGATGCTGAAAGAGAACTCGGGGAGTCCTAAAATCAGGGAATGGACCCAGCTGCTGACCCCGCCGCGGACATAAGGATAAGTCCCTTCCAGTATCAGGCAGACATCGCTTTCATAGGGATTTTCAGGTTCTTTTTTTGGCATCAGATCAAACTTCCGACAAACTGCGATCGTGTTCCATCAGAATCGGAGCAGTATAGGCCCAGTGGTGGAACGATTTTTCCAGGGTCTCTGGAATTTCTGCTTTGAGAATACACTCTCGGGAAAAGTCTTCCAGTTCATTATAATACTTGCCTTCGTAAAGGGCTTCAGCAAGCCATCCCATCAACTCAACCGAATCTGGAAAATGCTCGAATCCTTTTCGGATGAATTCCAGTGCTTCATCGATCTTCTTGCGTTTGGTCAGCAAGCGCCCGAGGGTCACATAAGATTTTTCGAGAAGCGGGTCCAGGACGAGAGACTGTTTTAAGAAGGCTTCCGCCTGGTTGAGATTTTCCTCCAGACTGTCAACAGCGGCAACTCCCCAATAGGCATAGTGTTCATAGGTCACTCCAAGCTCATACCAGGGTTCCGGGTCTTGGGGAGCCTGCTCGGTCTGATCCCGTAAATGATTGAATTTTTCCTGAAACATGTCGTTGAGCTGGATCAAACCGCTGGCGGCATAGTAGCGAATGTCAGGATCTTCATCCTTCAAGCCATCACGCAGTATTTCAATAGAAAGGTGACTCGGGCGCTGAACGACTTTATCAATGGTATTCTGCTTGAGCATACGATCGTCGCCTTTCATGATATCAACGAATGCTGCCACCTGCATGCTCTCATTTTCGGCCCACAGATTTTCGGTCAATTGAAACCGGCTCCTCTCCAGTTCTCGTGATCCTGCCGAATCGATCGATTGCTGGTAATAGGCATCCAGGGAGCGGCCCTGGGAGCTGTATACAATTCCCCAGGCGAGCAGACTTCCCAGGGTTGCAAAAGGACCGAGAAATGCGACACTGAAGAGATAGTACGAATATATCGTGGCAAAACGGGTTCGCGCGGGAATTATGAGAAAAACGGGTGCTCCCAGGAGCAAAGGGCCGCTATTCATCGCGAGTAAAGTCCAGGGAAGCGGAATGTAAATCCAACTGATCCACTGGATCAATCCACTGAGCAGAATAAGAATCAAAAATGGCATAAATCAGTTTAAAAGACGTTCCACCATTTGATCGATGCGATGATCGGGCTTTTCAGAAACATATTCGACGACGATTGGGTGGGTGTAAAGCGATTGATCTTTGGTTTCAAATGCCTCCCAGGTGAGTACCAGAGGGATTTTTTTATTCTTGAAAGGTTTAAATCCGAATTCCTCAATATCAGCAAGACAGCGTTTCATGGCGATTTGTGCAACTTTTGCTCCGGTAAAAGGGAGGATCACTGCAAACTGGTCAGAATCTTCTTCCCGCATACGAGCAATCAAATCATCGCTGCGGATCTGAAACTCCAGCACTCGGTACACCATACTCAAGACGGTTTTTTTGACATCGCTGCTCATTTTGGAATAGCCTTTAATGCGAATGAAAAGCACGGACAAATCTAAATGGTAGCGCTTGGTCAAATGAATTTCTCGTCCCAATCGGCTTTGAAAATAAGCAAAACTGTGTGCTCCTGTGATTTCATCCTGGATCTGGGTCTGTGCGCTGGCTCCGTAGGTTTTCGCGTTTTCAACCGCCTGCATCACCCATTCCCCCAGGATTTGAATCAGCTGCACTGCGTTCGGATTGAGATCTACAAAGGCCATGTCTTCAATTTTGAACATCCCGAATAATCGTTTGTCAGGCGTCATCAATGGAGCGATCAGCACTGAATCGTCCACCCCTTTCAGGTCAGTTGGATAAAGGACTCTTCCTTTCTGCTGCAATAGACGGTACAGTGGGTGATTACGATCATATTTCTGAGGGTGCTGCTCTGACGAAGTCCAGTTTTGCTGAGCAATCAGCTGCAACTGATTTTTGTCGAACAAATAGACCGAACAGGAACGGGCATTCAGGTAACGGATCAGCAATTCAGGGACGTTCTCATAGATTTTTTCGACTTCCAGCGAACTGAGTTTCTGGGCGGCCGAATACAAAGTCAGCACCGTATCTTCCCGGGAAACCGCTTTTTTCTCCAATTCCAGATTTGCGTTGATCAAACGTTGACGGTCCTCCTCGATATGGTCGATTTTTGTGGCAAGCTGGATCGCTTTTTGGCGGAACTCAAAAAGGGCGTTTTTATCCCGGCTGGAAAGCATTCCTGCAACAATACCTCCGGCCAGCATCAGAAAAGGGTGAGCCAGGGAAATTGTAAAGTCCATCCCGTAAAGCTCCTTGAGTTCAGCCCAGGGGATCTGAATCAAGGCAGCAGTTCCGCCGACCAAACCGCCAAAGCGGAGACCGTACATGAAGCCGAATCCGACGATGCCGATCCAGTAAAGATCAGGACGCCAGGCCGATAGCGATAAATCAAACCGTTGTAAGTATCGATCCAGAAGCTCAATTGAAATAAAAAACAGGGGGATTTCGAGGATCAGTGTACGCAATCCGGAAAATTGCTTTAAAATTTTATTCATGAATCAATCCCAGTCTCCCCGTTTTTCCTTGTAGTAGCCAAAGGCATCCACCAAATCCAGATAGACACCGTCAAAACCGGCATCAATAATCTTTTTCAAATAGGATCCTTCATTGCCGTAGAACAGGCTCTGCCATGCAGGATTCCAATATTGCACTTTATAATTCCCCGGCCAGTTCGGGTTTTCTGCTCCCAGCCATTCCGGAGGGCGGGTCGACCATTGCTTTTGCCAGTACCATCGGTAATCTTCGGCTTCACCAATACTCATATAGGCAATCACCAGACGTTTTCCCCCGTTCTCTTTGGTCTTCAATGACTCCACTTGTTCACGTTGCAGCGAATTTCCATCCACAAAGAGGTCGATGATGATGGCATCATAGCTGCTTTGTCGTATTTGATTCAAAAACGATTCCATCGGGGCCGGATTGATCCAATACAGGAAATTTTTTGCTTCTTTCAACGAGTGAACATCGCTGTTGTTTTCATGATAGGGTGCTTCCAGCTGGTCAGGGATCCGATCCAGGTTCCGATACTGAACAATTGAAATCCAATGATGGCGAAAATTGTTTTCATAGGCGTGCAGCACATGCTTCGGTGTACTGGCATAGTCGGTGACCAATACTTCAACACCTAATGATTCCGCAAGTTCCAGAAATCGGAGCATGGTCTTGTAGTCCTGCGGTGAGCTTTGTTCAGTTGATATATCATCGCCTTCATAGCCGTAATTCAGATCCTCCCGTCCCTGTCCATCAATAACGGCAGCATATTCTTTGACGACCTTGCCGTCGGGTTCCAGATTGTCGGTGAGAAGGGGTTCCCCATTTTGCGGAATAATCAGGAAGTCAGGTTTTAATTGATGCGCATAATCTGCCAGGCTGATAATAAAACGACGCATATTTTGCTCATAGTTGCGTCCTTTGAAGGCATAAGGGGCGTATTGCGGACCCAGGGAATCATCAAATCCTGCCTGGTTTCCCTTGAGTTCCGAAGCCCGGGCAGGACTGAACAGAGTCATGATCAGCAGAGAGATGACACTTCCCCGCAATAAAAGCGGATTTATTCCAAACGGCATAGTTCCGGGGTTCATGAAGGTCTTGATAAATTTCTGCATTGTTTTTGAGGTGAAGTGAAAAATATTTGAAACAATCCGGAGTTTTCTTGAAATCGGATCAGCAAAACGGAGTTTATTTTTTTTAGAACCGGGCATTTTCTGAAAATCAAAACGGAGGAAATCAAAAAGCGATTTAATCTTGCCTGTCCTGTCGACGCAACAAGATACATTGTATCCAAAATTCAGCATAAATTCCTTAAATTTTTTGGAAGAGTGTTTTCTGAATCAAAATCTCTTTGCAGACTTTGACGCTTATTCTTGTTTTTGATTTCCTTCTGCATTACTCTTTCATCAAAATCAACACTCATTTCGATTTGCCGGCACGATTAAAAACATTCCAGATTCGAGCCATTGATTGGAACCGGGAACGGCGTTGGGGGCCGTCATCGGATTTTTTCCAGCAAAATATAGAACAGTCCATTCAAGCCAAAGGTGCCACTGTGAACACAGAAAATGGATCAACTGCATCCTCTCACCGCTTTTCCCTGCTGGTTCTTCTGTGCGCCTTCATCGCAGCCGGGATTGCATTCGGGATTCGCCAGAGCTTCGGCCTGTTCATGCTCCCAATGACCCTCCATCTTGGTTGGGGAAGAGAAACGCTTTCATTGGTCTTTGCAATTCAAGCCCTCCTCAACGGATTTGCGGCGCCATTTTCCGGTGCAATTGCAGATAAATGGGGAACCGGCCGGACAGTTCTGACAGGGGGGTTCCTTTATGCCTGTGGACTTCTGATCATGTCCCAATCGACGATTCCGGCGACAATGGTTCTGGGCGGAGGGCTCTTCATCGGCATGGGGATCAGCGCTTGCGGGATGCCTATTTTGCTCGCTGCTGTCGGTAAAATTGCACCCGACGAAAAACGTTCACAGTGGCTGGGGGCGGTGACGGTTGGGGCAACGGCAGGTCAACTCGTAATCATCCCGGCCGTCCAATGGACCATCGCCCAGGAAGGATGGAGCGCGACATTGATCATCCTTTCGGCCTTCTTTCTTTTGTTCATTCCGCTTTCTGCCTGCTTCGGCATTGCAGGAAGGCAGTCCATCAAAAAAAAATCGACACAAAGCCTGAAAGAAGCCTTGGCCGAGGCACAGGGACACAGAGGCTATGTTTTGCTCACACTGGGATTTTTTGTCTGCGGTTTCCAGGTGCAGTTTATGGCCACGCACCTGCCTGCTTTTATTGAAGACAAGGGACTGGGCTCAGAACTGGCGGCAAGCTCACTCGGGGTCATTGCATTTTTCAATATGTTCGGAGCTTTGATTGCGGGCTATCTGGGTGGAAAATTCAGTAAGAAATATCTGCTGACATCAATCTACCTGGCTCGTGCCCTGACCATCACGCTCTTCATAAGCCTGCCGGTGACTGAATTTTCCGTGCTCGCATTTTCAGCGATTATCGGATTCATCTGGCTCGGCACCGTTCCTCTCACCAGTGGTCTGGTGGCGCAGATTTTTGGCCTGCGTTATATGGCGACTCTTTTTGCAATCGTCTACCTCAGTCATCAGACGGGAAACTTTGCCGGTGCCTGGGTCGGCGGAATAGTTTTTGACGCGACCGGCAGTTACCATCTGGTCTGGTGGATTGCTGTCGGCCTTGGTCTGGTAGCAGCACTAATGCATGCACCCATCAACGATCTTCCTCTTGAGCGGCTTTCTGCCGCAGACTGAAGATGAATTCATGAATCTCATTTTGAACTCCTGCCGGATGGTCCTTTTGAGGGGAATGCCTGCAGTTTTCAAGAAGCCTGAGCGTGCAGGGGCCTGAAACCTGAGTTCGAATGGCCTCCATCTGAAGGGTTGTGCCGTATTGATCATCTGCTCCCTGAATCACGAGAACGGGAATGTCGATTCCTGACAAAAATTCTTCAATATTCCAGTGCCAAAATTCTGGATGCACCCAGATATCATGCCACCCCCAAAAGGTTTCATCGGTGTGATTTCCATGATAACGGGCCAGTTTAACAGGAAGGTCTGTTGTCCGGTAGGCTTCTGCAGCAAGTTGGATACTGTCCACACAAAGTTTTTCATTGAAGACATGCGGGGCCAGCAAAATCAATCCTGAGGCTTTCGGCATCGCCCCGCTTCCTGCATAAACCAGAGCAATCGATGCCCCATCGCTGTGACCGAGCAGAAAAAATTGTGTCAATGCCAGCTTTTTCAGAATCTCAGGAAGGACACGCAGTCCTTCATCATGCATGTAACGCACGGGGCGAGGGAGCCTGGCAGGTCCGGAACGGCCATAACCGGCACGGCTGTATATCAAAATTCCGCATTCTGTGGAATGGGCGAGCTGATCGGGAAAGTCTTTCCACATCCCGGCACATCCCAATCCTTCATGTAAAAATATCAGAGTGGGTAAATCAGGGTTTGCAGGCGGAATCCAGCGAAATTCCAGTAATGTCCCCTCGACCTCCAAAAAAAAATCGGACTGCAGATCAATCAACGGCAGACTCCTTTGAAATGGCACGCAGCTTAAAACGCTGGATTTTTCCGGTCGCGGTTTTCGGCAGTTCCTCAATAAATTCTATCCATCGGGGATATTTATAAGGTGCCAGCCGGTCTTTGACAAATTGCTGCAGTTCCTCGACCAGGGTATCGGATGCACAGGATGGATCATTCAACGTGATATAGGCCTTGGGTTTGATCAGTTCATTCTCATCTGCCACGCCGATCACCGCGACTTCCAGAACCTGCTCATGATTCATCAGGGCAGTTTCGACTTCGAAAGGAGAAACCCAGATTCCGCTGATTTTTAACATGTCATCAGTGCGCCCGCTGTAGCAATAATACCCCTGATCATTGACGAAATATTTATCCCCGGTTCGAGTCCATTGCCCCTGGAAGGTATTGATGCTCTTTTGACGCTGATTCCAATAAGCCATCGCCGCAGAAGAACCCCGGACCAGTAATTCTCCAACTTCACCTGGTTTAAGCAGACGATCGGCTTCATCCACCACTTTCAGTTCGTAACCCGGAACAGCTTTCCCCGTCGAGTTGTAGCAAATATCGCCTTCACGATTACTGAGAAAAATGTGCATCATTTCTGTGCTGCCAATCCCATCCAGGATTTCTGATTCGAAACGAATTTTCCATTTTTTTGCAACTTCTTCAGGTAGTGCTTCTCCTGCTGACAAGCATCGCCGCAGTTTTTCCGATCCCGTGGAACGAACGTTATTTTGATCAGCAAGAATAGCATTATATAAAGTCGGCACACCAAAAAATACAGTCGTCTGATGTTTTTTCATGACCGCCAGCACCGAATCCGGAGTTGGCCTTTCGTCCAGGAGAACCGTCGTCGCACCGACATGAAGCGGAAAAGTCATTGAATTGCCGAGGCCATAGGCAAAAAACAGTTTCGCGGCAGAATAGACAATGTCGTCTTCTCGAATTCCCAAAACCCTTTCACCATAGGTTCGAGCAACATATTCGAAACTCGATTGAAGATGCATTACCCCCTTGGGAGCTCCGGTTGAACCTGATGAATATAACCAGCATGCCACGTCATCTGAGGTTGTCGGCATCGGATCCAGACTGGAGGAGGCGCTGGCGAGCTTCTCGCCATAATGAAGATGTCCTTTTGCGTCTTCTCCAGAGACCAGCACGGTTTCGAGGAAAGGTGCGTTTTCGAGTACCGGAGCAAATTTTTCGTAAAGAATATCACTGACAATCAGAACCCGTGCCCGACTGTCCGGAAGCATATAAGAATAATCCTGGCTGGTCAGCAAGGTATTGACAGGGATGGGGACGGCTCCTATTTTAATCGCCCCCCAAAAGGCAGTAACAAAATCTATTGTATCCACCATTCCCAGCATCACCCGGGTTTCCATCTGTACGCCAAGTTCTCGGAGGGCATTTCCCGCCCGATTGACCTGTTCAGCAAGGTCCTGATAGGAATAGGAACCGTTTTTGTCAATTATGGCCGTTTTCTGTTGTCGGTTTTCTTTTAAATGACGGTCAATAAAATGGCTTGCTGCGTTGTATTCCCGAGGCAACTCAAAATGAATTGCCTCCCGTTCGTTTTCATTTTTCATAGACTCCTCATTTCTTGAAGTTACAGTTTTGCATTGGAAATCATGGACCAATCGATTTCTCCGGCACTCAGTTTCATCAGCAGCAAAGCAGTCAGGCGGGCCCTTTCTGTGAGACTGTCCAGGAGGATGTATTCCTGATCGCTATGTATTTTTCCACCCCGAACACCCAATGTGTCGATATTGGGCAATCCGGCAGCAGCCAGATTGTTACCGTCACAACATCCTCCGGTTGATTTCCATTGAATCGGGATTTCCAGTTCTTTCCCGCAGGCAGCAAGCGCTTCAAAAAGTGCCCGGTTTTTTTTGCTTAGCAGTTTGGGTTTCCGGTTGAATTCCCCGTGCCAACTGAGAAAAAAACCATCCCGCTGATTGAATTCTTCGGCCAGTTCGTTCAACTCTTGCCATACCCATCCTTCGTCTTCCTCACTATGCGTGCGAACATTGAATCGGCAGATCGCCAAATCGGGAACAATGTTGATTGCGCCCCCGCCTTCTATGTGTCCGACGTTGAGGATAATCCGCGGATTTTTCCGGTTGAAAGCATGAATTCGCACTATCAGTTCCGCCAGAGCCGCCACGGCATTGCGTCCCTGCCCGAATGCCCGGCCGGCATGGGCTGCTTTTCCACGGACCACAGCAGTGAAAGAACCGCTCCCTTTCCGCTCAGCCGCCAGGGTTCCCTGATCGTCCATGGCGGGTTCAAAAATGAGTCCCAGATGACTTTTTTTCGCCATTTCTTCAAACAGGGGCGCACTGCCGAAGGAACCGATTTCTTCATCGGGATTGATCAAAACTTTCCAGCCGATTTGATCAGCATGTGAACTGCGCTCAAAGGCCTCCAAAGCTTTTAAAATCACGACCAGGCCGCCTTTGAGGTCGGCAACCCCCGGTCCATTGAGGCGATTCTCATCAAGCCTTTCTATCTTTTGAAATGGGTGATCCGCCGCAAAGACGGTATCCATGTGCCCGCCAAGAAAAACCTGCCGCGCTGCCTCCGGACGTTTTTGAATCAGTAGTGCCTTACCCAAAGGCAGATCAACCGGATCGCCATGGGAATCAATTTCGGTTTTGGCAGGAAGTGCAATTTCCTGCATTTCTCCTTCAAGCCGGCCAAATGCTGCCTGCAAAGATCTGGACATCTCTGCCAAACCAGCCAGATTCATGCTTCCAGAGTTGATGAGGACCCATTGCTGGAGGAGCCTGCACATTTCCTCGTACTGCGTCTCGATCCAGTCCAGCTCAGGCAGAGTTGCGTTCATGATTTCGAACCTGTTCAAACCCGTTCCAGAACCGTTGCGACCCCCTGCCCCATCCCGATACACATCGTTGCCAATCCTAGGGTTGCATCTTTTTCCTTCATGATGTGAAGCAGCGTTCCAGTAATCCGGCTTCCGGAACAGCCAAGCGGATGTCCAAGGGCGATGGCTCCCCCATTGAGATTGACTTTCTCTTCCATATCATCAAGAAGTTTCAAATCTTTCAAACAGGGCAGAGATTGGGCGGCAAATGCCTCATTGATCTCCACATAGTCAATATCCTGGATGGCCAGTCCTGCGCGCTTCAATGCTTTTTGAGACGCAGGAACCGGCCCATAGCCCATGATAGACGGATCTACACCGGCAGTGGCCATGGAACGAATTTTTGCCATGGCTTGCAGTCCCAGATCCCCGGCGCGTTCTGCCGACATCACGATCAAGGCTGATGCCCCATCTGAAATTGCAGAAGCATTTCCGGCGGTGACAGTCCCCTGAGGGTGGAAAACCGGCTTCAGTCCGGCAAGAGACTCCAGATTGGCGTCTTCTCTGATGACTTCGTCGGTACGGCAGAGCACAGGAAAGTCGTTTTCGTCGTGCCCTTCGATGGGAACAATTTCGTTTTCAAAGCGTCCCTGCAGGGTGGCCTGATGGGCCTTTTGGTGGGACCGCAATGCAAATTGATCTTGTCTTTCCCGGTTGATGTTGTTCATCAATGCCATCATTTCCGCCGTCAAACCCATTGAACCGGCCGCTTTGGCAAAATATTTACTCCAGCTTGGATTGACATCAACACCGTAATCCATGGGAAGGTGTCCCATGTGCTCGACACCGCCACAGATGAAAATCTCTCCGTTTCCGGTCATCACCGACATGGCCGCTGTGTGGATGGCGGTCATCGAAGATCCGCACAAACGGTTGACAGTTTGTGCTCCAACGGTGTGGGGAATGGCGGTCATCAGGGAAATAAAACGCGCGACATTGAAACCCTGCTCCTTCGTTTGCTGAACACATCCCCAAATGACATCTTCTATTTCCGCAGGATCTATCTGGGGATTGCGCGCAAGCAGTGCATTGACCAATTCAGCCGAAAGATTTTCGGCGCGAACATGACGAAAAAAACCTCCTTTGGATCGTCCCATTGGCGTACGAACCGCATCGATAATTACAGCTTCTTGCATGATAAGTCTCCTCTCAGTTTGTGATTATGAACGATCATAAAATCCTTTGCCTTCTTTCGCCAATGCACGGATTTGTTCAGTTGCCTGGTACAATTGACCCGCACTTTTGTATCTCTCCGCCTTTTCACAAAGGGAAGCCAGGCCTATAGAATCCGCATATTTCATCAGACCTCCCCGGAAAGGAGGAAAGCCGATCCCGTAGATGCACCCCATGTCGACTTCCTGGGGAGAGTCAACGATGCCTTCTTCAAGGCAGCGGGAGCCCTCAATGATCATCGGCAACATCATTTGTTCAATAATTTCATCGTCCGTGGTTTCCACGACTTCTTTAACCAATGGCTGCAGCAATTCCAGTGCTGCAGGATCCGCGCTTTTCTTCGGTTTCCCTTTTTTGTCGAGGGTGTAGGCGTAAAACCCCTTTCCGTTTTTCTGGCCGAAGCGCTTATTGTCGTACATGATCCCGCTCGGAGTTTTTCCCTCACTTTTCATGCGATCCGGAAATCCTTCACTCATCACTTCCTCGACGTGAAAGGCGGTATCCAGTCCGATCACATCCAGCAAATAGGCCGGTCCCATCGGCCAGCCGAATTTTTCCATCAACTTGTCAATTCTTTGAAAATCCACCCCTTTGCTCAACAAGTTTACAAAACCGGCAAAATATGGGGCAAGAATCCGGTTGATCAGAAACCCGGGACAGTCGTTGACCACCAGGGGGCTTTTTCCCATTGAGACTGCATAGCCGACGGCTTGTGCGATGGCGCGATCACTTGTTTTTTCGCCTCTAATGACTTCGACGAGAGGCATGCGGTGCACCGGATTGAAAAAATGCATTCCGCAGAAGAGTTCCGGACGTTTGAGATCTTCAGCAAGTTTACTGATCGAGAGTGTCGAAGTATTGGAAGTGAGCACGGTGTTTTCTTCAAGAAGTTTTTCGACTTCACCGAGAACCGTTTTTTTTATTTTAAAATTTTCAACAACCGCTTCAACGACGATGTCAACCCCTGCAATGTCTTCATAAGAGAGGGTTCCCCGGATCTTGTTCAAAGTTTCTGCCATTTTTTCAGAGTTCAGCCTGCCTCGTTCAACTTGCTTGTTGAGTAATTTTGAGGCTTCTGCCAAACCGGCATTGATGGCGTCGGCGTTAATATCTTTCATCACAATCGGGGTTCCCCGGGACGCCGATTGATAGGCAATGCCTCCGCCCATGATTCCGGCACCCAATACGGCGGCTGAATGGATCGGGGTTGCCGTTTTTTGGAATTTTTTGGCGATTTTTTTGAGCAGCTGGTCGTTGAGAAACAGGGAGACCAGATTGCCGGCCACCGGATTTTTAGCTAAATCAGCAAAAACCGCGTGTTCTTTTTCCAGCGCTTTTCCCCGTTCCTGTGTGGATCCGGCCTGCATCACCTCCACGGATTTCACGGGGGCCGGGTAGTTGGGGCCGGCCTGCCCTGTAATGAAAGCTTTGGCTCCCTCAAAAACCATCAATCCTTCGATCTGGTTGAGTTTCAGCGGAGCCCGTTTTTCCTGCTGTTTCGATTTCCAATCGAGCTCACCGGAAATTGCGCGTTTCAGCATGTGCAAGGCAGCCTCTCTCAATTTTTCTGGTGCAACCGCGGCATTGACCGCGCCGGTTTGGAAGGCGGCATCTGCTCGGTATTCTTTACCGGCAGCAATCCATTCGATAGCATTGTCTGCTCCAATTACCCGGGGAAGACGTACCGTACCGCCGAATCCGGGGATGATGCCCAGCTTGATTTCTGGCTGTCCTACTTTGGCATTTGTTGACATAACCCGGTAGCACGTCGCCAGGGCGACTTCAAAACCTCCGCCCAGAGCGAAACCGTTGATAGCCGTCACACTGGGAAAATTGAGATCTTCCAAGTCCGAAAAAATAGCATTGGCTGTTTTGAGCCATTCCACGATTTCTTCTTTGGGTGCAGCAAAATAACCCAGGAACTCCGTGATGTCTGCACCGACAATAAAAACATTTTTCCCGCTGCTGAGCAAAAGCCCCTTGACCGAATTATCGGTTTGGAGCAGATCCACGACCTCCCGCAATTCTGCCAGTGTTTGCCTGTCAAATTTATTGACTGAATCCTCTTTGGCATCAAATGTCAATTCCGCGATCTGGTTTTCGATGGATTGACACCTTATTTTTTGACCATCGTAATTCATGATCCGCCCTCTCCTGTAAAGTATTGATGTGAATAAATTTTGAATCTGCTTTTTTCAATTTTTACCGATCTTTCACGGTATCTTGTCTCCAAAAATCTTCAAGATAAACTCTTCTATCCTCAATGGAAGCAGTCGCTTTTCGCCGTTCTTTTGGTTTCTGAATGACACAACTTTGAAGAGCAAAAGAAATCCCGCTTAAAGTTCGGCTTTACCTGAAAGTCAAACGCTCTCGGAGATTGCTTTGTTCACTATTCAGGAGTTGAAAGAAATTCGGGAAAAAATCAATAAAATTAAAATATTTATCAGCAACACCAGAAATTCTGTAAAAAGCAAGATAATTGTCTGATTAATCCCTTTACACATCCTTGGTCAGTTGATATGATTTTTAAAAGAACCTAAATTTTCAAAAATATCAGAAATTTGTTTTAAATAAAAAAAATGTGTTTGCTTTCTCTTTTTTTAAGCGAATGTTGGACGCACGTCCGGCACCAGGTTGAACAAATTTTAAAATCAGGAGGGTTCCGTCATGACAAATCCCGAAAAGATGATTTCACTCGGATTTACCGAAAACAGATTCCCTGCCGGGACTCACATTTGCCAGATCTTTGCCGACGATAATGAACGCAGTGAATCGCTGTTAAAATTTCTTCTGAGTGGTCTTAAGGCGGGCGAACGCTCTGCTTGTTTCTCGGAAAAAGTGGATGAAATGACCCTGAGCGATATTTTTACTCAAAATCAGTTGAGCTATCAGGATCTTGTTGAAAGCCAGGCATTCGCCTTGTCGAGCTGCAAAGAGGTTTATTTCCAGGATAATTATTTTGATCCGGACCGGATGCTGGATCTTCTTTCGAATTTTTACCAGGATTCAATGGATTCGGGATACGACGCCTGCCGCGTGATCGGAGAAATGACTTCTGAAATTCATGATATTCCAGGAGGAGAGAGACTTCTCGAATATGAATCAAAGGTAAGTCTTCTTCTCGAGGAAAGTCCGGTTACTGCAATCTGTCAATATGATGCAAATACTTTCAATGGAAATGCAATAATGGATATTTTAAGAGTCCATCCTCATATGATTGTTCGAGGATCAGTCATTCAAAATCCCTTTTATATTCCTCCCAAGGAATTTTTGGCAGAAAATGGAACCAGCTAACGATGGCCTCACAACAAAACTTTCTGCAAAAATACTCGGGCAGATCGTTCTTATTCAAGGAATGGTCTGGCATTTGCCCAACCTGGAATCCATTCTCAGTTTTGTCTGTCGCGGGTTGGAAAATTTGCCGGGAGTTTTCCAAATAGGTTATCAAGTTTTCGAAGAAAATTTTGAAAGGGGTGGATTGGCCGAAGACGGTTCGAAAACCGGAAGAAAATTTGAATTGAAGTTTAAAGATACTGTTTTCGGTGAAATGACTTTTTCTGTTTCTGAGTCTGCCCTTTTTGCCCCGTATATCCCCTATATTGAGAATCTAAGTTTAATGTTGGCAGTGGTCTGTGAAGAACGCCGTCAGCGTGTATTGATTGAATCCTACAAGAACGAACTTGAGAAACGTGTTTATGATCGTACAAAACAGCTTGAAATGGAGATTGATGTTCGTCGGCAGACTGAAGAATCGTTGAGAGAAAGTGAAAAAAAGTTCAAAAGTATTTTTGAACAAGCGGCTGTTGGATTCGCATTGGTAGAATCGAAAACCGGATGTTTTATTCGTATCAATAAACGATTTTGTGAGATAATAGGATACACAGTTGATGAAATGTCGATGAACAAGACCTTTCAAGAGATCACCCACTCGGACGATCTTCAAAAGGATCTCGGCAACAATGCACGCCTGGTAGCTGGTGAAATCCATGAATTTACGACGGAAAAACGCTACATTCACAAAAGCGGATCCATCGTCTGGGTCAGGCTGACCATCTCGCCAACCTGGCAGAAAGGGGAAGAACCCCATTCGCATATCGCCGTTGTTGAAGATATCACAGAACGCAAACACTCTGAAGATGCGTTGCGAAAGAGTGAAGAAGAACTCCGGGCGATATTCAGTGCCGCAAAAGAGGTGTCTTTCATTATAACCGATGCGAAAGAACCCGATTCTACCGTGTTGGAATTCAGTCCCGGAGCAGAGAGTATATTTGGCTATAAACGAAGCGAGATGCTCGGAAAATGCGTATCGGCACTCCATTTACCCGAAGATATTGTCAAAATGCCTGAAATGCATAAGGCCATTCGAGAAGGCAGAAAGGGATTTTCAGGTGAAACGACAATGGTCAGAAAATCAGGAGAAGAATTTCCCGCATTGTTTTCTATTTACCCGTTGCTGGATGAAAATGGAGAAATGTATGCGGCCTTAAACGTCAGCTTTGACATCGGAAAACAAAAAAAGCTTGAAGCCCAGCTCCAGCAGACTCAGAAAATGGAAGCGATCGGAACTTTGGCAGGAGGTATTGCCCATGATTTCAATAATATGCTGGGTATAATCACTGGCAATATTTCCTATGTTTTGACTGAACTGGAAAAATCGGGCGAAATCTACCGTGCCCTTTTAGATGCTCAGCAAGGGGCCAGTCAGGCTCGATATCTGACTCAGCAACTTCTGACATTTGCCAAAGGGGGAGCACCCGTCAAAAAAACGATCAATCCCAACCAATTGGTTAAAGAATCTGCCGAACTGGCGAAAAGAGGATCCAATTCTATCTGCAGGTTTAAACTGTCCGATGATTCCTGGTTTGTGGAAGTTGATCCCGGTCAGATCAATCAAGTCATCAGCAATTTGATCATAAACGCGAATCAAGCCATGCCGGATGGAGGCACTATCGAAGTTCATTCAGAAAATATTATACTTGAAAAAGATGACGGGCTTCCCCTGCCTGGAGGACGCTATATCAAAATTTCGATTGAAGACCAGGGGGTCGGTATTTCCAAAAAGCATCTCTCAAAAATTTTTGAGCCGTTTTTTTCTACAAAACAAAAGGGAAGTGGACTCGGACTTGCCATCACGTTTTCTGTTGTAAAAATGCACAACGGATACATTGCCGCCGAGTCCGAGCTCGGAAAAGGTTCAATTTTTAGTATCTATCTGCCCGCCACGTCGAAAGAAGTCACACAAACGAAGGATCGGGAGACAGCTAATCATTTTGGTCGGGGCAGGGTCCTCATCATGGACGATCAGGAATCGATTTTAAATATGCTCGGCAGAATGTTAAAAAAGATGGGTTATGAAACAACATTTGCCGTCGATGGTTCGGAGGCCGTGGAAAAATATCAGGAAGCGGGAGATACGGATACCCCGTTTGACCTGGTCATTCTGGATCTTACCATCCCGGGTGGTATGGGAGGTGCCGCAACAGTCTCAGAACTGCTGAATATTGACCCGGGGGTCAGGGCAGTGGTTTCAAGTGGTTATTCTAACAATCCTGTCATGGCGAATTTTCAGGACTACGGATTTAGCGGCGTTCTTTCAAAACCTTATACACAGATGCAGTTAGCTGAAGTCCTGAATAAAATTTTAGGCCAATAAAATCGGCAAGAAATGCATTGTCAACTGCGCCGGCAATTGTCACCCACCGGCGATCGAAAAAAGAAACGGTATGATGGCGAAATCTGCGGCAAACAGTGTTGACTATTGTGGTGGGGGAGTTTTATCCGTTCTCGACCTTAAAGCCGATGACTGGACCCGGCAAACACTGCAGCGGAATGACTTCTTCTGCTTCAGGAAATCGACCTGCAGTCATTTTGCGGAGACACTCTCATACAGAATATTTCCGTTTCGGGAGCAGGAGACGACGATGATTGAGGGTTCATG
>JADGAV010000005.1:0-33107 GCA_015231825.1 SAR324 cluster bacterium | reverse complement strand
GCATTTCCAATTCTCATTGTCGCTTCCGCTGCAATGCCGGAAATGACCGGCCTGACATCACTATAAATTCACCAATTGCCTGACTTTTTCCTGAGGGACCCCTCGGGCGACGGTTTGAATATTCCCTTCAGGATCGATTAAAACCGACCAGTCCGTCCCTTTTATTCCATATTGATTTTGCACACTGTGATCGCTATCCATCACCACGGTGAAAGGGGATTTCTGAGTTTCGACAAATCGCTTCACTTTTTCCAAGGGATCACTGATCGAAAGATTGACAGCAATTATTTTTAATCCTTTTGTGTTGTATTCTTCATGAAGAGTTTTTAAAACGGGAAACTCCCGTTGACATCCGGGTCACCAGGTTGCCCAAAAAAACACCAGAACAGCCTGCTTCCCAATGAAATCCCGGCTGCTCATTTTTTGCCCCTCCAAGTCCATTAACTCGAATTGAGGCGCCGCACCTTCCTGTGCGAGCAGTGTGTACCCTCCAAAAAGCAAAACAATTGCTGTTAACAAAATTTTCTTCATCTCTTTCTCCTTTTTCTAACGAGTTACACTTGTTTATTATGTTTTAAAAAACGGGTGAATTCCGGACAATTGCTTATTGAGCCGTTTTTCATTTCCATCTTGGGCCTTCCTTTAGAAAGTCCTGTCAGTCCGTCCATGTCTATTCCGGCACCAACAGATGAAGTCTAAGGTCTAGCGAAAAGCAAACTAAAAAGAAATGTTTTTGTTTTCCTCTGTCACCTTTCATGTGGACGACGGTTGGAGAACAGCACTGGTTTTTGGGAACCACTGCTCCAGACTGTCGTACAGGACCGGGATAAAAACCAGAGTGATCAAACTGGAACTGGCGAGTCCTCCAATCACAACCCGAGCCAGGGAAACCTGCGTTTCACTGCCTTCCCCCCATCCCATGGCCAATGGAGTCATTGCGAGAATGGTCGTCAATGCCGTCATCAGGATCGGACGCAAGCGGCGGCGTCCTGCCTCGATAATGGCATCCCGCACCGGCATGTTATCTCTTTTGCGCAGCAGGTTGATATAGTCCACCAGCAAGATGGCATTGTTGACCACGATCCCACCCAACATGATGCAGCCGATATAGGATTGCACATTAAATGTCGTTCTTGTTAAAAACAGCACGATCAAAACTCCAATTGCAGCAAAAGGCACGGCAAACATGACTAAAAATGGATCCCGCAGCGATTCATAAAGACAGGCCAGAACCATATAGACCAGCATGGATGCCAGTAAAAAACCCACCAGCAGTTCTTGAAATGCTTCCTGCTGGGCATCATAGTCGCCCCCAAAGACGATGCTGGTATCGCGTGGAATCGGCAAACCGGCAAGAGACTGACGGATGTCTGCCAGGACCGAGCCCATATCCCGCTCACTGATATTAACGGAAACAGTAATGACCCGTTCCTGATCTTTTCTTTCGATTCGCATCGGGGCACTCTGCGTCTGGAGCTGGACAACATTTTTGAGGACAACCGGCTGGTTTTTAGCATTGATTACCGTCATATCGAGAATTTCATCAAAACTCATCATTTCTGCATCCTTTACTTTCACCCGGATGTCAAACTCCTGTCCGCCGTCCCGATACATGCCTCCGAGAATCCCGGACAAGAATGCCTGCAGGGTATTGGCGACTTCTGAAATGGTCAGCTGCATATCAGCAGCCCGATCCCGATCGACTAAAACGCGTTCTTCGGGGCGTCCGCGGTCCTGACTCAGTCTGACATCGGTCACTCCATCAACGTTTTCCACCTGAGCTTTTATCTGATCGGCCAGTTCTCTCGAAGCCATCAGATCATGTCCACGCACTTCAATCTGAATTTTTTCTCCATCCCCGCTGCCCAGACGGAAAATAAAAAGCCCTCTTCCCGGTCGGGTACGAATCGAGACTCCGGGGATATTGGTCAGCTTTTTTCGCAGATCAGCGGCAATGGCAGCACTGGATCTTTTTCTTTCTGAAGAAGCCTTGAGTGTCACCTGAAGACTTCCTGTATGAGAACCACCGGCTCTCCAGGAACTGGCTCCCAGGCGAGCAATCATGTTTTTAGCTTCCGGAACCGATTCTTTGACTCTGGACTCAATCAGGGCTAATTTTTCATTCATCACTTCCAGACTGGTGCCCACATCCATTTGAACATTCACCCGGACTTCTCCCTCATCCGCAGAGGGCATCAATTCCACGCCGATAAAAGGCAGGAAATAGAAACTCATTCCCAGAAGGCCGACCGTGACTGCGACTGTGATGCTTCTGTGACGCAGACAGATGGCGAGAAGACCTTGATACCCGCGATCGAGTTCTTCAAAAAAGATTTTAAATGGCAGGAAAATGAACTGCTGCAGCTTTTGAAGAAAGGAGTGGGGTGATTCTTCCGAGGACGGTTCCAACAGACGTGAGGCCAGCATCGGAATAACAGTCAACGCCGCCAAAAGAGAACATATCAAAGCAAAACTGATGACATAGGCCAGCTGCTTAAACATCACTCCTGCCATTCCCCTGACAAAAATCAGTGGGAGGAAAATCACCAGAGTGGTCAGGGTGCTGGCGATGATCGCTGAGCGGACTTCATCGCTTCCGAGAATTGCCGCCTGGCGGGCGGAAGACCCTGAATTTCTCAGACGGTAAATATTTTCTAAAACAACAATGGCGTTGTCGACAATCATTCCCACACCCACTGCCAAACCGCCCAGTGTCATCAGGTTGAGCGTGAATCCTGCAGAGTATACGAGCACAAAAGTAGCAAGAATCGTGATGGGAATGACGGTTGCGATGATCAGGGTACTGCGAAAATTTCTGAGAAAAACCAGCAGTATTCCAATGGCAAAAAGTCCACCAAACATGGCAGAGGTGCTCACGCTGGTTATGGAGCGTTTGATGTAGTCAGCCGTGTTGACCAGAGGGATGATCTTGAGCTGGGCAATATCGGTGTTGATCTTCTCCAGTTCATCCAAAACGAATTCAGTCACCTCCACAGTGTTGGAGCCCGCCTGTTTTCTAATCGCCATTCGAATCCCGGGGCTTCCATTAATGCGAACAATGCGGGTGACTTTTTTATGGGTATTCGTCACGGAGGCGATTTCTTTCAACTGAATCGGGACTCCATCGCGAACGGTAATGGTCGTATCTTTTAATGCCTGGAGATCTGAGAATTCCCCGAGAGATCGGATCACCATGTCATAGTTCCCTTTTTTGATGGTGCCGATGGGAAGATTGATGTTTTGGGTTTTTAAACTTTTGATAATTTCCTGAAAAGAGAGACCGAGAGCTTTTAATTTATCCGCATCAATATCAACATGGATTTCCTGTTCCAATCCTCCAAATATGTCGACTGCTGCAACCCCGGGCTGCCGTTCCAAACGGTATCGGACCTGATCTTCTATCATACGCCGCATTTCAATCGGGGATAAATGGCTGGTCACGCCCAGGATCAATACGGGAAACTGGGCCAAATCAAATTTGCGCAGACTGGGGCGGCTGGCTCCTTCTGGAAGACGGTTCAGGACTCTGTCCAGGCGGTCCCTCATGTCGTTGGCGGCCTCATCGAGGTTGGCACCCCAGGTAAAGGAAACTCTGACTGAACTGGAACCTTCGCTGGAGGCGGAAGTGACTTCCTTGACGCCGGGGACGGCACTGACCGCCTGTTCAATGGGGCGGGTGACCAGCGATTCGATCTCCTCAGGACCGGCATTCTCATAACTGGTGATGACGCTCAAAGTAGGATAGGTGATCTCAGGCATGAGGTCGACGGGCAGTCGTTCCAATGCGATTCCACCCAGGACCACCACGATTCCGACGACCATGCTGATAAAGACCGGGCGCTGAACTGAAAAACTTGAAATATTCATGGGACCTCCTCAATCGATCTCTATGATTGTTTACTGGACCTCGCCTTTTGAGCTTTGTCGCCTTTGTTTTTTTTAGGGCTGCTTGCAGGTTGGAGTGCAGGAACGATGATGCTGGAACCATTTCTCAGTAAATGCTGTCCAAGTGTGATCACGTTTCCCGACAATTCCGGTTGCAGGATTTCTACAATTCGATTTTGCGTAATTCCTGTTTCAACTTTGATAAATTGCGCTTGTTTTTTCTCAAGGTCGGCCAGAAAGACGCCGGTTTGATTCTGATAGGTTGCAATGGCATTGGAGGGAACAACCGTGGCATTTTTGTGTTCATCGAATTGGATTGAAGCCCGGATAAACATGCCTGGTTTTAACGTTTCATCAGGATTTGGAACTTCAATTTCAACCCGTGCTTCCCTGGAAGTTTCCTGGATGAGAGGAGCAATCCGCAAGACTTTCCCCTGATATTTCTGAGTAGACGTGGCGGCTGTCGACAGGGATACCTGTTGACCGGGCTGGATTTTAAAATAGTCTTTGCCCGTCACATGAATGACTGCAGTCAGATTTGAAATATCAAGGATTGAGGCAATCGGGGTGTTGACGTTCAGCAGCGTTCCTGCATCCACAAACCGTTCTCCCACAATCCGCGGAGGACCTTTGTCCTCCCAGACTGCTCTGATTTGGGTATATGAAATCCGAATCCTGGTGGTTTGCAAGGCAGCCTGTTTTTCAATAAGATTGGCTTGAGCCACTTTATATTTTGCCTCCTGGTCATTGTACCGGGCTCTGGCCGTATCTCTTTGCTGTTCTGAATAAACCTGCCGCTTGCTCAACAGTTCTGCCCGTTCCATTTCACGTTTCGCCAGCTGAAGTCCTTTTTGTATTGCTTCCAGATTCGCCTTGGCAACTTCAAGGGCTGCTTCTGTTTGGCGGAGCTGCTGAACATATTCTTCATCTTCAAGCACCGCGACCAGCTGCCCATTTTCCACGTGATCGCCAATGTTGACCAGAAGCTTCTTTAACTTTCCAGAGATTTTAGGGGCAACAATGAACCGTGAATTGGGAAACAAGGTTCCTGTAAATTCCCCAATATCCTGAATGATTTGCTTTTCCACATGGGCAATCTCGACTGCAACAGGTGCGTCTCCGCGTTTGCCGCGAGAGGGTTTTCCTGCCTGTTCATCGACCCGCTGGTAAATTTGCCAGGCGAGCAGCAGGACCAGGGCAATCAGGCTTGAAAAAACAACGGCTCTTCTCATAGGGAACATGAAATAGAATTTTTGGAAAATAGAGAAAAATGGAAGAAAATAGCATATTTCAAAAATAAGAACCAACCTTTATTTTTAAGTCTTCCACGCTTGATTCCAATGGGCTCAGAAAGCCATGTTTTTTTGTTGCTGGGTCTGATTCGAAGAATCTCTGCAATCGTCCATAAGCACTGCCCGGACAGGCAATATTAGTCCAAGCGTTTAGATTTTCGGCGATCTTTGAGAGTGAATCAAAATTTGAAATAAATTTTTATTAAACCTGCCTGCAATTTCTTCTCTCTATATTGATAAATCGATTCTCTTGAAGAGATACGCATAGATCTTGCACAAATCAATTCACCTCCTTTTCTTGATTTTACGGAGGGGATCTGAAAATTGAGTCAGACAATATCCTGAGTGAAAATGCTGAACCTCACCAGGGGAGTTCGAAATCAGGCTCAATGCTATAGATAATCGCGTAAAAAATATTTTTTTGTCACCTGTGCCGGGGACAGGGTGGGGAATTAAAAAAATCGGGAATACCAAGGATGTTGAAAGGTTCACATTTTTCTGGAAGTAACCGGTGTCATCCGATTGATTTTTGAGTGTCAGGTTGAAAAACGATTGTGCCATTACAGGGCATTTCTTTGGAAAATTGAAAGAAAAGATGAGCAAACTGATGATGGAAAATCAGGTTTCAGCTGAATTTTATTTTTGTCAATCTGAACGAAGCGGCATTGTCGACAAGAAAAAACGGTGCAAAGTGTTGCCCGCAAATGGGGGAAGCTCATTTTTCGGATGATTTACGAATTTTTTAAAAAGGACCGATCAATGAACAAGACATTGAAATCAATGAGAGTTTAAAGAGGAAAATCGATGCAGCCAGATTTAGGGACATCTCCGATTGAACAAGACGCAGAGAAAAAGAACGAGAAAAAAATTGCGTTGAAAAAGAAAAATAAAGGTAAAAAAGACTTCATCAATGAGGATCTTTTTGGTGCCAGCAAAACCCTTGATGATTCTCCAGCGGAAGAAGGTATTTCTCATCTCAAAATCAAGGCGCAGGAACTTGGAAACATTCCGGGATTGATTGATCACTGGCGGTCGGAAATCAATTTTCGAAAAAAAGAAATTCTTGACTATTCAAAGACCACTTTTCTTCAAAGAGTAGGAAATGTAATGAAAGGAGGCGAAGCTGTATCTCCTGAAGTTTCCGGCGAGGAACTTTCAAAATTTCATCCTACCAAGGCAGTTCTTGCACTAGTCAAACTCCTGAAGCGGGATCCTGCTCATATGATGAACCGTTTGGAGTTGGTTTCGATGGTGCTCAAAAGCGGCCGTGATTTTCCGGTGGAGCTTTACCGCACTTTGCTTCTTCAGGCAACCGTCGCCTGCAGTTTTGGGGAATACAGCAATGTCGGACTGCAGATGTTGATCTGGACTCAGGATATCTACTTTTCAAAATTGTACTATAAATGTCAGCGAGAAGCCATTGCACTGGAGTCAAAACTAAAGTCGGAAAAAGGAGGCGGAAAGGAGAATGCCTTCACTCGCCAGTCTCAGGGTTTGAGGAATCACATCGGGCAGGTAACCCGAAACATGGAAATAATAAAGAATTTCCAGAAACAAACGGAAAAGGCCATCAAGGAAAACAAATCCGTACACAATACCGAATTAACCCTTGACGAAATCATAAATTGTCTCCTTGAAACGGGTGGAAAAGACAAGAATATGGAGGATCGCAAGCAGGATGAAAAATGGTCGAATATTATCAAAAGATCGGCTGAACTTCTGCTTCTGCTGCGCGTCCTGCCCTTGCTGGACAGTGAAACAAAAAAGCTGACGGCACAATTGAAAAAAATGGATAAAAATGATCCGATTCCCTATTTTTTGGATGCCAAAGTTCAAATGAGTGATCTCCTTTTTAAGGTCGGGCAATACCAGGGAGGAGAAAGAACCACAAAAATGCTGGACCAAATTCAGGAGTCTTTCAAAGCAACTCTTCATTTGTATGGGCTTGCCGTTAAAAGAGTGGGGAAAATGCCAAAATCCAAAATGGAATATGCGATCTATATTGAATATGCCAGTCTGGTCCATTATTTCTACAAAACTTCAAAAGTTACATTGGGCCTCCGCCTGCCGCCCGAGTGGCTTTCTACCGTTTTTCAAAAATCAACCAATCTGTTGTCTCTGGTTCAGGGGAAAGTTCAGGTTGATCAGTTGATGATGGATATACAGAGAGACGTCCTTGAGGAAGGCCTTGATAAATCCGGTTCCCTCGTGAGCAGTTAAATCTTCTGCCCTCCTGAATTTTTTTCAGGAAGGGGTCTGAGTTCGGAAAAACACGCAGAAATTGACCGATACCGAAAAAGGGTTTAAACTGTAAAGGAACGGTTGAACAGTCAGTTGGAGATGAACAAAGTGATGAAAAATTGTATTCCAGCCGGTTGAACATTTCGTATTGAGCAGCAAGGATCGCAACTTGCACGTTGCAATCATAGTCAAATTTCTTCTGGATTTTGGCGACCTCATCTCTTCACTGAAGTCTCCTTTTTTTAGAAAATAGTCCGTAATTTGTTATCACCGCGCAGCAATGGCGCGTTCGCAAAGAGGAATGCCTCTCCTGGCATTTTCTAAAGAAAGGGTAAGATGAGTGTCGGAAAATTAACAGGGCCCAAAAAAGCTGCAATTCTGCTTTTGGCAATGGGAGAAGACAATGCCGCGGAAGTCTTGAAGAATCTGGAAGAGATTGAGATTCAGCAGATCGGGTATTATATGACCCGTTTCACCGATGTTGCTCCAGAAGAACTCGATCTTGTTCTGGAGGAATTTTACCGCAAATCGGTGATGCAGGATGAAGGTGTTGGAGTCAGCGCCAGCAGTGATTTCGTTAAAAACGCATTGACGAAGGCAATGGGTTCCGACAAAGCTCGGGACATTGTCGACAATCTGCAGTCTCATCAGGCGGAAGGGGCCCTGGATTCACTCAAATTCATGGATCCCAAAGTTATTGCCGGATACATTGCCGGGGAGCATCCGCAAACCATCGCATTGATCATGGCACACCTCACTGATTTGGAACAGGCTTCGATGGTACTGCGTGATTTACCGGAAAACCTGCAGGCAGATGTCGTTTACCGGATCGCCGCCCTTGAGAGTATCCCTCCCGGGGTGATTTCAGAACTGGATGAAGTGCTTTCCGAGGAAATGAAAAATGCCGCCACTGTGGGTACAAAAGTAGGAGGAGTCGAATCGGTAGCCGAGATTCTCAATACAATGGACAAAGCCTCAGAAACCCGGATTTTGGCAACCATTGAAGAAAGCAACCCTGATTTGGCTGAACAGATTCGTGAGCTGATGTTCACTTTTGAAGACCTGGTGCTCATTGATAGTCAGCAAATGCAGATAATTATCAAGGAAATCGAGCAGCAGGATCTGGTCCTGGCAATGAAAACTGCCAGCGATGCCGTTAAAGAACTGATTTTCAGCAGTATGTCTTCGCGGGCCGCAGATATGATCCGGGATGACCTTGAGGTGATGGGACCGGTCAAGGTTTCAGATGTGGAAGGTGCCCAGCAAAAAATAATTCAGATGGTCCGAAAACTGGAAGAGGATGGAAAAATTGTGATCAGCGGCCGGGGGGGAGAATCGCAGGTGGTCTAGATTTTTATTCTCGAATTCATCTTCCTGCTTTTAAAAACTGGGAATGATTTGCTCATTCCGGATTTCACTCTTGTCATATATTTTCTGAATATGGAAGATCTGCCGAGTGCAACTATTTTTTCCCCTCAATCAAGCTCAAGCCTCCTATCACAATCACGGAAATACCCAGCCAGGTGATCCAGTCTGGAAAATCTTTAAAAAAGAAAAATCCAATCAATGTGGCGCTGACGAGTTCAAAATAAACAAGAGGCGACAACGTGGACGCCTGGGCGAAACGGAATGCGTTGAGCGAAAGGAGGTTCACGGACAGTGAAATCAGTGCCATTGCAAAAACAAGTGCCATTCCTTCGACTTCAATTTGCTCCCACTCCATTAGAGCAAAGGGTGTCAGGAGAATCGTTCCGACGAATGATTGAAATGCCAGGATGATAAACGGTGAACTCGTTTGAACCGCCATGCGGGTCATGACCAGAAAACAGGCGTACATGAATCCGGCAATCAATGCATAGATTGTCCCGATATCCATGGACAATCCAGGACGCAAGACAATCACTGCACCGAGGAAACCAAGAAAAATGGCAATTTTCTTTTTGAGATTCAAACGTTCTTTTAAGAACACAACGGCAAGGACTGTAGCAAAAATTGGGGCAAGGAGGGAGGCACCCAGGGCATCCACCAGAGAAATCCTTGAAATCGCAGTAAAATAAAGGAGTAAGGCCGCTACGAAGAAAAGGGCACGAAAGGTTTGAAAGTAGAATCGGAACTTCAAAAAAGAATGTCTGCGATGAATTGCAAGCGGCAGCATCAACATTGTAATTGCAAGAAATCGAGCCCAACTCACAAATACCACTGAATAGGAGACACTCATGTATTTCATGATCCCGTCAGAAAATGGTATGATCAGAATTGAAAGCAGCATGAGGCTGATTCCGATAATCGGACGGGTGGAGGGCAGGCTGGAATCCGGGGCGTCATTCTTTTTCAAAAGATTTCCGTGCCGTTAGATTGAATCTGCAGAAAGCAGATAGATTAGATGGATGAGGAAAAATAATCATAATGTCGTTTTTTTTGATTTTGTCAAATGGACGATTGGAATCATCACTCCCGCTAAAATGATGCCGGCACCCAGCAGTTGTTGTGAGGATGGAAAAATCTTAAGAAGAAACCATGACATCAGCAAGGTAAAAACAGGAGTCAGCATACTGAATAAAATGGCTTGCGAAACAGGGATGTACCGCAGTGCGTACATCTGAAGGATGCGCGCAAGGGTGGGACCAAAAAGCGCTGCACCGCCAGCCAGGGTCCATTCAATCATAGTCAATTCCAGCAATGCCGAAAACACACCGGGAAAACTGCTGAGTGCGAGCATTCCGAAAAAAGATCGCAGTAAATTCATGATAATAGGGTTTATTTTGTGAATAATCGCTTTCACCATCACCTGACTGACACCAAAACAAAGAGCGGCACAAAAACCCCATAAATAAAATGGAAGTTCCGCGAAATTTTTTTGTTCACCGTTGTAGTTCATCCAGATAAACCCCGCAATGGCGACAATCGCTCCCGGAAGCAGAAAGCGATTCAATTGCTCCTTCAGAATCAGCCATCCCAAAAACATGACCAGTATGATCTGAGTCCGGAGAATGACGGTGGTGATGGAAGGTCCGACACCTTCCAGAGATTTTCCGATAGCAATGTGCCCCAGCACCGACAAGAGGGCAAAGATCACTCCTCCCCAAAAAGTTGTTTTGTTGAGCTGGATTTTTTCTTTTTTGAGCCGGTTCCCCAAAAAAAGTATGACAAACCCGACCACATACATAGCCAAGGTAAAAACATCAGGAGTCGTCGTCTCCAACCCTTTTTTATAGATGATAAAAAATACCGAGACCGCAGCGGCGGCAAGTGTTGTTAGAAAATATCCTCGGTATTGAGGACTCAATGGAAACATTCAGGATGTCAAATCGACTTAAAATTATAATTTGATCCGCGAGCATGAAAGAACGGGGCCTCAGAGACAGGCAAACAAGCAGTTTGACTGTTAAGATCCCCATAGTCAATTTGATTGTCAGATTCCTGCTGAACGCTGCATGTTGATGCAAAATCGAATGCCTGCAGGATAACGAATTCATTAGACTGATGCTCAATAAAGTAATGCAGCGTCCCTCATCAGAACAATCGGGCACATGTATATCTTGTGACTGCTTGTGTATAGCGGTATTTTCCATCTGCAAACACGAATCGCCCGAACATTACACACTGTACCTGGAAGGATGAATGAAATGGGAAGACTAGAAAACAAAGTCACAATAATTACTGGCGCAACCAGCGGAATTGGGCAGAGGACTGCTGAAGTATTTATCGAGGAAGGAGCCTTTGTGGTCTTGTCCGGACGTCGGGAAGAATTGGGAATGAAAATCGCTGCTGAATTGGGTTCAAAGGCACATTTTATAAGAACCGATGTGACTGAGGAAGATCAGGTCAAGGCTATGATCGATCAAACTATGGAACGCTACGGCCGTCTGGATTGCCTCTTTAACAATGCGGGAGGACCTGCTCCTGTCGGCGGGATTGCTTCTATTCCCCTCGAGGGGTTCGAGAAGGCCATGGCGGTTTTGTTTAGAAGTGTCTTTTTAGGAATTAAACATGCCGCGCCCATTATGCAGGCACAGGGAATGGGGAGCATTATCAATAACGCCAGCGTGGCTTCTTTGCGAGGGGGTTTGTCGTCATCCACCATCTACAGTGCCGCCAAAGCCGCGGTGGTGCAATTGACAGTATGCACGGCCCTGGAGCTGGGAGAGCATAATGTGCGAGTCAATTGCATTTCCCCGGGAGGGATTGCCACGGGGATTTTTGGAAAAGCAATTGATATGACAGATGAAGAAGCAGAGAAAACAACTGAAAAAGTTGAAAAAATGCTGGCAGGCATCCAACCGATTCCGCGAGCGGGCCAACCGGAAGATATTGCCAGAACAGCCCTGTTTTTAGCAAGCGACGACTCCACTTTTATCAATGGGCACAATCTGGTGGTTGACGGCGGCCTCATCGGAGGGAGATCATGGTCGCAACAGCAGGAGAAGATAAACCGCCTGCGCGAAATGTTCGGGGAGAGTGCTGATTTATAGTACCAGCTTGATTGTCCCCGCCAAAATCGGCAGCGGAGAATTGAATTAATTGTTTCACAAATTGAGAATATTTCGATGTCCTCTCAGATCTCATCGACCGTTGGGTACATTCAACTCATTCGTGAAAACCGAAACTTTCGTTTTTTATGGCTGGGTCAAATTGTCAGTTTGCTGGGAGACTGGTTCAATTTGATCGCTTCGGCTTCGCTCATTGCAATGCTCACTGATTCCGGCTTGGCGATTGGTGCGCTTTTTGTGGTGCGTATGCTGGCACCCTTTCTTGTCAGTCCGATTGCCGGGGTTTTTGCTGACCGGTACAACCGGAAACAGATTCTGATTGTCACCGATATTGCCCGGGCACTCGTTGTTTTCTGCCTTCTCTTTGTTCGAGACTCCGGACAGGTTTGGCTTCTTTATGTGCTGACCGCAATGCAGCTGGGGATCAGCGGCTTTTTCTTTCCGACCCGAACAGCTATATTGCCCGACATCACAACAAAGGACGAGCTGGGCACTGCCAATACGATCAGCTCGATCACCTGGTCGGTGATGCTGGCACTTGGTGCTGCTCTGGGTGGTCTCGTTTCCGGGACCTGGGGGATTTACCCTGCCTTTATTATTGATGCCTGTACCTTCCTGCTTTCTGCAATTTTTATTTTGCAGATCAATCTGACTCACATGCCTGTTCTTGATGCATCACAGAAAACGGTTTCTGCTGCTTTTGAACAATACCTCGACGGACTCCGTTATCTGCGCAGAAAAGTCGATGTTCTGGTGATTTGTCTGCATAAACCGGCACAGTCTTTGATGCTTTTTTCCGGGATACAAATTGCTCAGGTGGCTATCGCCGAGGAAGTCTTTGTTCTGGGGGAAGGCGGAGGGATCGGCCTGGGTCTGATGTATGGAGCGACGGGATTGGGCACTGGAATTGGTCCTGTCATTGCACGTCAATTCACAGGTGATCGTGACCGTGACTTGCGCCTGGCACTTTTTATGGGGTATCTGATTGGAGGCTTGGGACTGGCGCTTGTCGCGCCATTGTTCAATTTTGGGATGGTTCTTTTTGGCACCTTTTTAAGAGGTGTTGGGGGTGGTATCATCTGGGTTTTCTCGACTCAGCTCTTACTGCACCAAGTGCCCGGTCAGGTGAGAGGAAGGGTGTTTTCTACTGAGTTTGCGCTGTTTACGCTTATGGGAGCGGCTGGATCTGCAATTGCCGGAGTGATACTCGATCCGTTAGGAATAACAAATATGATTTGGTTGTTGGCTGGGATTAGCTCCCTGCCGGCCTTATTGTGGCTGCTTTGGCTCAAAAAGAAGCGGTGATAGCTCCTTTTTTCTTTTTGTACCGAAACCTTGGAAATTCTGTGAAGACCGAAGCTTTTCATCATTTTCTGGAAATGGGGATTTAAAATGCCGTCTATTCTTGTCATTGGAGCCAGTCGTGGAATTGGCTTGGAATTGGTACGTCAATATCTTGCTGCCGGTTGGCATGTTCACGCAACAACACGTACACCGGGAAAATCACTCCCGCTAAAAGGGTCACTGGAGAATTTGCGGATGTACACGCTGGATGTCAGGGATTCTGCCCAAATCAGGAATCTTGCAGAAGAATTGTCGCAGAGTACATTTGACGTTTTGATCCACAATGCTGCTGTGCATGACGGGAAGGAGAAAGAAGTCATGCGGATCAATGTGGAGGCTCCGATTGAACTGACTGAGGCCCTGCTGGATAATGTCTCCCGGAGCAGGCAGAAAAAAATAGTTCTGATGAGCAGTCAAATGGGAGCAAGGCGGGGGCGAAGCGGAAAGCTCGACCTTTATGGAGAATCAAAAGCACGACTCAATGAAAGATTTAGAGAACTTGCACCTTCTCTGGTCAAAAGAAATATCACAGCGGTTGTCCTGCATCCGGGCTGGGTCCGTACCGATATGGGCGGTTCTTCCGCCCCTCTTTCTGTTGCAGAAAGTGTTGCGGGGATCAAACAGGTGGTTGAGAATCTTAATCCGCAGCAGCATGGGAGTTTCTTGACCTGGAAAGGAGAGATTCACCCCTGGTGAGATTATGCGGATTCATTCCTGGTGGGAATCTTAAAATTGAATCAGGAAGTGTTTTCTGATTGCAGAACCCGGTTTCCTCGAATTATTGTATTACCTGAAAACTTGATTGAATGAACCCGAAATCATAGATTTTTGAGGAGATGTGTTTTAGTGAAACATCGCGTTTCAATCCTCCGAATAAAGATAGTCCTTTTCCGATGATTACAGGAATTACTGTGATTGTCAGGTCATGAATGAGTCCCGCTTCCAGGAATCTCCTGATGGTATCACCGCCATCAATATAGAGGCGGTTCAGCCCTTTCTCAGACAATCGCTTGTAGAGTTTTTCCGGAGTTTCTGAAGAGTGCTCCACCATTTTGCGCAAGTCTGGAGGGATCTCCAGAGCTCTGCTGCTCAGGACAATCACCGGTTTTTCTCTGTAAGGCCATTCCCCGAAAGAAAGGACTTTCTCATAAGTGTTTCTCCCCATCACCAAAATGTCAACCGAACTGAAGAACGCGTGGAATCCGCAGTCTTCCCCTTCCGGGACGCTGCTGTTTGCGGTCTCCAGCCAGTCTAGGGAAGCATCCTCTCTCGCAATGAAACCATCAATACTGGTGGCAATAAAAACGGACAAGATCAATTTGGACATTCATGCTCCATCGTTAAGAATGCTTATTTGTTCCCGATTCTTAATTTTTCGATCAAAGCAGGGTATGAATTGAGAGTCTCATTCATACCTTCAATATCAAAGTTTCCCACTTGAGACTGCAGGGTTTCGGCAAATTCCAGCAGGGGTGCCGATGCATTTTGTTCCCCCAATTGTTGCATGAGATTTCCAAATCCTGCAACCGTGTCAAAGACCCCCGAATTGATTGTGTTTTCCCATTGCTGCTGAATATCATTGTGCAGACGTTCCTTCAGTTCTGGAGAAACTTCCCATTTTTTTGCTTCTTCGGTGTCCGGTAATCTACTGTTTTGCTGCGGAATTTTTTCGGTCTTCCGTTTCTCAGTCTTGATATAATAGGAAAGTTCTCGAAAAAGGTCGGAGAAATTGACTGGTTTTGGCAGGTATCCTTCAAATCCAAAATTTTTAAACAGGGAAATTTTGTCTTTGCTCACCGATGCGGTCACTGCAATAACAGGAATATCTTTGGTATTCGGATTTGCTTTTATCTTTTTGGTCGCCTCATACCCATCCATGATGGGCATGCGAATGTCCATGAGAATGACGTCCGGGTGATATTCTTCAGCAAATTGTATTGCATTTTGACCGTTGTCCGCTTCCAAAACTTCAAGACCGGACCCAACTAGAATTTCTTTGATGAGAAGACGGTTGATGTCTATATCGTCCACCAGTAGAATCTGGCCCGATTCAAAAGTAATTCCTGCAGGATCAAATTCTTCTTTTTTTATTTGGTATTGCGCTGCAGGTGAAGAAATTTCCACGTCATGAAGATAAATTGTGAAAATGCTCCCTTCTCCAGGAGTGCTTTCGACGGATATTTTTCCGTTCATCAATTCCACTAATTTTTTGGTAAGACTCAAGCCCAGCCCGGTTCCGCCGTATTTTCTTGTACTTTGACCATCCTGCTGCCGAAATGATTCAAAAATCAATTCCTGCTGGTTTTTTGGAATTCCGATTCCTGTATCTTCGACTGCGATAAAAATATCGGTTTTGCTGTGATCTGAACTATGATTTTCATTCCAGACAGAAAGTGTGATCCGCCCATTGTCCGTAAATTTGATGGAGTTGCCCACCAGGTTGATCAGCGCCTGCCGGATTCGACCCTCGTCGACCATCAGATTCTCAGGCAAGCCCGGATCTGTGTTCACTATGAATTCAAGGTTTTTTTCCTGAATCTTTAATGAAAAAATCTGGTGAATCTCTTCGATCAAAGGCGGGAGCGCAGATGGCAGGTATTGTATTTTAAGCATCCCTGCTTCAACTTTAGAGAGGTCAAGAATATCGTTGATTAGGTTCAACAGACTTTTTCCAGCTTTTTGAACCGAATCGGCAAACATTTTTTGTTTTTTATCAGTGATTGAAGAAGACAGCAGTTCACTGAATCCGATAATCGCATTCATTGGAGTTCGGATCTCATGACTCATATTTGCAAGAAATTCGCTTTTTGCATTGTTAGCGATGTCCGAATTTTCTCTTGCTTTTTCAAGCTCCAGGTTTTTGAATTCCATTTCTATAGCAAATTGATTGAGCTTTTCAGCATTTTGTTCTGCCGCCGCTTTGGCATCTCGTATTACCTGCTCCGCATTCTTACGCTCAGTCGTGTCACGGGAAACAACAGTGACTCCTGCATACTCTCCCTCAAGGTTTTTTCGCATCGATACCTTTGCGCTATACCAGCGTTCCTCCCCGTTAATTTCCAGAGGATAGTCAAACTGTACCGCAGAGTTTTCTGTTAAAATCTCGTCGATTGCCCGTTCCATTTGATCGACTACATAAGGTTGGAAAAATTCACGGTAGGAACGTCCAACCACGGAATCAGGAGCATCAAAGGCAGTCTCAGAAACGGGTCGATGAAAATCAAGAAAAGTTCCTGCTTTATCGAGAGTAAAGACCTGGTCATCCATTGAAGAAAGTGTGGAGCGAAATTTTTCTTCGCTCTCCCTCAATGTTTGTTCTGCAATTTTGCGATCCGTTATATCGCGGATAATTCCTGTAAAAAGATGCTGTTCATTAATCTGAATTTTAGCGACCGCCAGTTCGAGGGAGAAAACGGATCCGTTTTTGCGCTTTCCAAGAACCTCTCTGCCAATCCCAATGATTTTTGCTTCTCCTGTTGTTTTGAAATTATATAAATAGTTATCATGCTCACTATGGTAGGGTTCCGGCATTAGCATTTTTACATTTTTGTCAATTACTTCTTCCGCACGATAACCAAAAATTTTCTCTGCGGCTGGATTAAAAGTTTCTATGATGCCCACGTCGTTGATCGTTATTATTCCGTCGACAATATTGTCTACAATTGACCGGATTCGGCTTTCACTTTTTCTCAGGTTTTCCTGTATCTGTTCACGTTCATTGATTTTTTGCTGAAGTTGCTCGTTACTCCTTTTTAGCTCTATTGTTCGCTCTTCCACACGATTTTCGAGCTGCTTCTTGACTTTCTCAAGTTGGCTGTTTGTCTCAACCAGGCTTTCTGTCATCTGGTTGAAGGATTCTGACAAGATCCCCGGCTCTCCAGAATAACTCTCTTTGACCCGATGTGACAAATCGCCATCCAAAATTCGTTTTGTCGCCCTGATGAGTTCTAAAATCGGAATCGTGATAGAACGGGTGATCAGAGTTCCGATTGCGACGGACAACAATATGATGACAGTGACAAAGATCACTGTCCCCTGAAGACTCTTGCCTAATGTATTCCTGGCTTGCCCGGCGGCCTGTTTTATTGCTGCAAGAGCGGACTCGAAGGCGTGGTCGCTCTTGATTCCACGCTTGTCGAAATAATGCTGCAAACCTTTTTGATAAATTTGCTTCTGGGCCCAATACTGTTCGCTTTCCAGAATCTCAACGGCTTTGTCACGCTTTTTTTGCTTGATTAACTCGATGGCTTCATGTTCCATTTCAACTAATGCTGTATTGGCCTGGTCAATCGCTTCGAAAATTGCTTTGTCGGTTTTGTCACCCTTTTCTATGGATTGCTGCACGGCGGATTCCAGTAGCGGTTCATGGGTGAGATATCTTTCTTTCCAGTTAGCCTCTCCAGTGAAAGCGAGGTTGCGAACGCTCTGCGTTAAAATCTCGTCATAGTATCGGATGAGATGTGCGAGTTCATCCATTTCACGGTTTCGCGCCATTTGATCAATACTTGCAGGGATTTCATGCTCGAGAGGGCTCTCAATATTGAGAAGCTGATAAAAGCCCCAAACTCCCTCAAGAACAGCCAAAGCCGAGACAATAAAAAATCCTGCTACAAGTTTTTTACGGATGGTCATGACACCTCGTCAATAGTTACTTCATGATCACATCAATAGAATACAATAAAACCATTGAGATCTGGCAGCACAAAATATATCTGCCTGTTTATGTTGGATGATATTTCTATTTATTCCTGGAGCGGGGCTTTCCGATCTTTGTATGCGGATCGCAATAAAAGCACAGGGAACGTTCATTTACTGCCAGGCCTGCTCAAAAGGCATCGGGATTTTTGCAGGTCAGCAATTTCCTGTTGATGACAAACAGGGAAACAAAACAATCGCATTTCAATAGAATCAAGTTTCATTTTAGAATGTAACCTTTTGGCCCAATAACATCAATGCAAGACGGAGATTTTTGTTCTGAGTAGAAGAGAAGAAAAAACTTCAAACGAAATGCAGGGCTTTGTGGATCCGAGCATGCCGGGCTGTTGCCTTTTCAATTGCAAGTTTACTGCACTAAAGAAAGCGGTTTGACAGATAGTTTTTTCGACTCCTTTTTGCGTCAGGAAAAGAAAAAATTTTGAAAAGAGATAAACTTTTTAGGCCAGGTGAATGAACCTTGAACTTTATTCAATCGTCCGATTCCTTTAATCGCGTTGGTATTCAAAGGACCATAAATGTGAGGGAAAAGTAATCCAGTTTCCAGATGTTCCCTTCCACCTCCTGCAATTGGAACGGGTGCCTCAAATTTGATTTCTGCCGAAACCGCCGTGGTATTGATTTCAAGAACGATGATTGCTTCATTCACATGCGAAAAATAATCTTTGGCAACCTTCAACAGAGTGCTGTCTAATTCTGTACAATGAATGAAACCCTCTTTTTTGAATAAAGGAGGGCAATATTCTCCATTGATCATAAGGCGTCGAAATTCAGATTCAATCGCAATATGATAGATTAGCCCACTGCTTTTCATGTGCTCCTTTTTCGTGAATGGTTTTTCAGAAAATAGCGAATGTAGAGGACAATTTGAGTTGACATCCTGATGCTGCCAAATTTTTAAATTTTCAACTCAATTAATTCCGGAATGATCTCATCATTTTCTATTTGCAATGTCGCCAGGCTAATCGGAAGCTTGAAACGCCGAGGGCCGGCACTGCCGGGATTGAGGAAAAGCACCCGGTTTTTGCTTTCAAGTTTGGGGATGTGAGAATGCCCTGAAATCAAAATATCAAACCCGGCCGCGGCGGGATCCAGTTCGAGTTCATCAAGATTGTGGATCACGCAAAATGATTTCCCTGAAATCTCAAAAATTTCGTTCAATGGAAACGCATTTTCCCCAGATGATGGGTCAATGTTTCCCCGTACGGCTCTTACCGGAGCAATTTCTTGCAGTCTGCTAATTATTTCCGTGCCGCCGATATCCCCTGCATGAACAATCAGATCTGAACCCTCCAACGCAGCAATGGCCTCTGGCCTCAGCAAATTGTGAGTATCTGAAATAATACCGATACAAGTCATCGCTTTTCCTTGTTTTAGGGAAGATCCCTGCCTGAAAATAAAATAACGGGGAATGAAATCAGGCGCCTGCAGGGGGTGGGGCCAACTGGAAATTTTTTATTTTCTGATAGATCTCATCGATGTCGATGAAGGGAGTCTCCTTCAGTGAATAAAGGGATTCGAGTTCTTGCATTCCTTTAATTTCAAAATTTCCCAAATTGTCAAATTTGCTCGCGTTCTCAGACAGCCGAAAAACTTCACTGGAGAGGACCAGCAAACGGTTTACTTTTCTTGTCATAGACTCTAACCTGGCAGCCAGATTGACCGCATTACCCATAATGGTATAATCCTTTTTGATATTGGAACCAATATTTCCTTCCACCACATTACCAGATGAAATACCGATTCCACAAAAAAGCAGGTCATAGGGGATTTCGTCGTTGGAAAGTTTTCTTAAATGATCCAGTTCGTCCAGAATTGCGGCACTTGCAAAAATCGCCTGATCCGCATGATCTCCGGGAAAAATGGCCAAAACACTGTCTCCAATTAACTTACTGATCTCTCCTCCAAATCGGGTAGTTTTTCTGCCGCAAATTTCAATAAACCGGTTGACGAGGGCAATGACAGTTTCCGGCGTCAGTTTTTCTGAGAGAATTGAAAATCCGATGATATCTGCCATCAAGATGACTTTATCCCTTTTTCTTGGGGAAATCGATGTGGGGTCTAGTCCCAAACTTAAAATATCAATAACAGAGGGCTGCGTGTACTTTAACAGAATATGCTGTGTTTGGATCAGCGTGTTGAACATGATCTTTAAGACTTCTGGAAGGATATCCTCTGCTAAATTGAGATCAAAAAATTTCATTGACCAATCAGGATAACTCAGCTCAGAAACATCGCTTTCGTTCATCAGACAAACAATATCCTTGTGTTTCGGGTCCTGTAGTATTTTGCCGAAATAGAGATCGTCAATCAACGCATCTTCGCCTTCGATAAGCTGATAAAATATATCGTTTAGAGAAACAAGAAAGCCTTTGATTCCCTTTCCGGCATTGTTCCTGATTGATGTCTCTTCTATTTCAAGCAGTTCTTCTTTTGATAAAGGATAAGCCCAGCGGCTGATGTATTGAATTCTTTTCATACGCGAAAAAAAAGAAAACTGACTAAATCATCATTTGATTCCTTGCTTTCCAGGCACACTTTTGTTTCACTGATAGCCTTAGAAAGGATTCATTGTCAAGTCGAGGCAGGTAAAAGTAAAACCTTTAAATTTTGCAGAAATCTTGCGGTGAATCCAAAAGGACCGCTTAGAGAGCTTCAATCACAATCAAGTCTGCGGAGTTCAGGTTCTTTAAAAATCAGCTCACAACTGCATGGAACGATAAAAGCTTGACCATCAGAGAGGGAAAAGGAAAAAATGAGGTAAAACATCCCGCTTGAATTGTTGAATACAAGCGGGGTGTTTTAAGTTTTTATCTTAACCATTTGTTTAGTGGTCGGAGTTGATTTCATCAATAGCATGAGTTGAATGATGAGCGAAGAAAAAAAGAAATACAGGTTTTTGTTTATACAGCCATTTCAATTGTCTGCCAGTAGCAAGTATGCCGATAAATACCATGTTCCCGGACTTTCAAAAAAGCAGCTTCTCAGGATGGAATATCTCAATATCGAGCATTTGCTGGAAGATGTTGAATGGGATTTTCACGGAGGTCCTCCGTCACCATACGGTGACTGGGCGGTTGAAACCCGTGAAGAATTTTGCTATGTGGCAGCCGCTCGTTTACCGATTGTGCGGGAGGCCTGTGAAAGCGGAAAATATAACGCCATAGTGCTGCTGGGGGGCGGAGAACCCGGTTTTCAGGAATCAAGGGAAATTGCCAGAAATTTTGGCATTCCAGTCACTTCCTGCGCCTTTTCACAGATGCATATTGCCAGCATGCTCGGCAATAAATTCAGCATCATCGATTTTACTGAATCGCACAATATGTACTATTATGACCTTGTCATCCGTCATCGTTTTCATGACCGTTGTGCATCCATCCGAAATATTAACTACTATCACGCTCGACCCGGTTATGAAAATGCAAAAACGATTGACGAAGAGCGTGACAAAGCGTTGAGGGGAGAAGCTTCAGAGGCTGTGGAACGGACAGTTAATGAAGCCGTTGCTGCCATTGAAGAAGATGGTGCAGAAGTGATCACTTTCGGCTGTTCTGATGTTTTTTGGCTGCAGCCTTTTCTCGAAAAGCGTCTGCACGAAATGGGGTGGGAAGTCCCGGTGCTGGAAGGATACAGCAGTGCGATAGTGTTGGCCCGTATGTTTGTCGACCTGGGAGTTGATGCCAGTGGACTCAATTATCCAGGTGAACGTCCGAAACAATGGCGGAGGAAGAAAACTTTTTAGCTGGAAAGGGTTATGTCGTCGCAGATCCGGAGAGATTTGTATTTTTGACCATTTTTATGGTGTTGCCGGATTCGTTCCAGCTTACTTGATCCATATAATATCGGATGATTTGCAAGCCCTTGCCTTCAACCAGCAGAGATGCGGTGTCTCCGATGTCCGGCAACTGGCTGAACTCGAAACCCTTACCTTCATCTTGAATTTCACACTGGAACTGCTTTTCATTGAATTCGGCACGAATGGTAATCTGGCGATTGGCAAACTCCGGGCGCAGTTCCCGTTCTGCAACAATCTCATCAAATTCACGTGAGTATCTTTGGTAGGAAGAAGGGATTTCCAAATTGCCATGAACAATCCCGTTCAGAATAGCTTCATAGAGGCAGGCCTGCATTTGTGGGCTGTTCATATCAGAAAGTTGCCAAAGCCATTTGAATGACCGTTCCAGATAGAAGGTTGCTGAAGAAAGTGATTCGGTGCAGCTGGAAAGAGAAAACTGAATTTGTTTGTTGAAGCGGTTCATGCCGTTGATTTGCGAATGACGGGGAGGGCGAACGATTTCAAGCTTGCCCAGGGCTGATAACAGCTCACGGGGGTTCAGCGGTTTATTTAAAAAAGAAAGTGCTCCCAACTTTAATGCTTCCACGGACATTTCCAGGTCTCCCTGTGCGGTCATGATGATGACGAGAGCCTCAGAATCGTATTGTCGAATTTTTTTCAGCAATTGCATCCCATCCATCACCGGCATCTTCACATCGGTCAGGATGATGTCAAAGATGTTTGGGAAATTGCTGTATTCTTCCCATGCCTGCTGCCCGTTTTTAGCCGTGGTGACAATATGATTGCGCCGGGTCAGCAAATTTTCCAGTTCTTCCAGTAAATTATTATCATCTTCAACAAGCAAAACTCGCATCGTCTACTTTCTCTTTTAGGTGAAATGCGTTCAAGAATCTTCGTGTTCCATCGCCGCGAGGATTTTTTCCAGAAGCGGCTCTGTTTTTCCGGAATCTTTGGCCATGCCCAGGGCTTTTTTCGCTTTAGCAAAAGCATTTTGTGTCCACTGTTTGGGAAGTTTGATTTCCAAAAGATTGATCGAAGTGTTGTAAAAATAAAAAATTAACTGGGCATACTCCAATAAAATAGTGAAATCTTTCTTATCGAGTCTTGTGGTGTCGATCTTACCGACCGCCAATTCGTACTGATGATAGGCCAGTTTGAAGTTTTCCTGTATTTCCTGCTGACATTCCTTACTTTGATCTCCTCCTTCATAGCGGTATATTGAAAACGTCAAAGCGCTCATTCCCAGCCTTCCTTTAATAAAATATCCGATTGGGTTTTCCTGATCCAATTTTATATATAAATCGAGCAGTTCATGGGCTTTTGAATGCAGCAAGGGAATATATCGCAAAATATTGGTGATGGTGATCAATTTGTTGACAAGTTGTGTCCTGGACTTTTCGAATTCCATCGAGTCTTCTGATTTTTTAAAGAAGCGCCTGATCTCCGAAAAGCTAATTGAAACATCACCTGACGTGTCTTCCTTCAATTGCTTGCTCGTGTAGAGCTGGTGCAGTCTGAGGATTTTCATATTCCTTTGTACATCGCGAATCTGCTGCTTGATAGAACTTCTTTGGTCCCGTGAATCTTTCTTGTTGTTGATGCCAGTCAGCATTTCGTTGTACTTGTCTAAACCATCTTTGCATTTATTGAACAGTTTCAGATAATATTGATACTGCGCAAAAAATACAATTTTCAGCCCCGGTGTGCTGAATTCTTCCGAGCTGCAGGCGGTCAGGGCCTGCAAAAACAAGGTGCGATACGTTTCTACAGGAAAATTGTGTTTCATTCTTGCAAAACTAGCGACCAGTTGTAGCCGCGTTAAAGAATCTCCAGGGTCTGTTTTGAGTTTTTTCACCCATTCCGAATTTTTTTTGGTTAGAAAATACTTTGTCAATTCTTCTCCAGTGATGCGATCTCCCATCGCATTTTTTTTATTCAAAACTCCGATCGCCCGTTTCACAAAAGAACGGGAATCCAATTTCTGAATTTCCTGTTTTCTCGTCTCGAGATCGCACTGCCAATGTTTGAGAATGCCGGGGATATTGCCGATTTCGTCGATATCGATTCTTGTTTCCGAGATTCCCGATTGAGGGTTATTTAGATCGATCGATTTGACAAGGACTTTTTTGAAAACAAGAGGGCCTTCGTTTTCAGACAATTCATTTTTACTGGAATTTGCCATATCTCTTTCTATCAATAACCTTCTTTTCGGCTTTTGGGAGCCCTGAAAAATTTTTGGCCAGGAGATTTGTCTCAAATACTTTCTGAGCAATCAGAAAAAAAGCACCGAATATTCAAAAAAACAGTCTCCCTTCCTCAGATGAATCGTCTTGTTTCTGGATTTGAAGAATTCATTTGCTTTCGGACTGAAGAGTGCCAAACTGCACCTTTCATTTCTCTTTTTTCCGATGGGAGAAGGCATGGCAAATGTAACTGATCAAAATTACGATACAGAATGCCATCAGTGCAATTAAGAGATTGTCCATGTCGTGACTATTCCATTTGAGTAGATTTTTCTAAAAAGCAGCGTCTCAAAACAGATGGAAACTTGTATTTCCCGGGAGATCCGAAATTTTAACAGCCAAATGGACGCCCAATTCTACCAGAAATTTGAATCTCTGCTCCATGCGGACCATTGAATTAATTCCTCCTGTTCGTTTTCCAGTCTTGAAGATTTTGGCGGATTGGAATCAATCTTATTTCGTAAAGCTTGATTTCTAACTGGAATCTTGCACAGTATATGATGCCAGGCAATGGCTCAAGTCATATTCTTTTCGAAATTGTCATGTAAATTCCAAACCTGAAGGGAGGCATCAGGCATTTCATTTTCTTTGGACAATTTTTTGTTTGTCTGCGTGGTGATGCTTTCTCCTCAAATATTTTTTCGAGTACATGGGTTTGGATTTTTCTTTTCGATGCAATGCTTCCTTTTAAAAAGCATTTTACTTTTAAATCATTAACAGGCGGTATCAGTGATGGAAAGAGAAATGATCAAAAATATCGGAATTCTGGGTGTGGGTGGTGTTGGAGGTTATTTTGGAGGAAAACTTTGCACACTTCAAAATGGAGCAGGAGCACAAAAAGTTTTTTTTGTTGCCCGCGGAGCCCATCTAAAAGCCATCAAAGAACACGGGTTGTCACTCAAGACAGAAAACGAGGGGGAAATGCAGTGCCGTCCTTTTCTGACGACCGATTCCTGCCAAGCCCTGCCCCCGCTCGATCTATGCCTGGTGTGCGTCAAGGAGTTTGATCTTCATGAACTTCTGGTGAATCTAAAAAATCAAATTGGAGAACACACGATCATTTTGCCATTACTCAACGGAGTGGATGTACGCGGCCGGATTCGGAAGGTGATTGATCAAGGGATTGTCCTGCCCGCTTGTGCTTATGTTGGTACTCACATAGAAAAACCTGGCGTTGTTTCGCAAAATGGCGGTTCATGCAAAATACTTTTGGGAGCCGATCCAGATTTTCCTGACTATGATCCGAAGGCACTTCTGGACTTGTTCGCACAGAGCAATATCTTGTGCGAATGGAAAACGGACATTGAGAGTAGTCTCTGGGAGAAATTCATTTTTATCTGTTCTTTCGGGCTGGTGGCTGCAGCTTTTCAGAAAACAATCGGTGAAATCCTCGAAATGGAGGAGTTGAGAGCCCGGGTCAAGTCTGTCGCTGAAGAGGCTGTTTCCATCTCAAAACTTCTTGGTGTTCCGCTTCCTGCGGACATTATCCAGTCTACAATCAGAAAAGGAATGAATTTTCCTTATGAAACAAAACCTTCCTTTCAAAGAGATTTTGAAAATCCTCAGAAAAAAGATGAAAGAGATCTATTTCTGGGGGCGATGCTGAACTATGCAAAGGATCTGAATGTGGCTATTCCCTCAACAGATAATCTGCAGCAAATCCTGGAAAAAATAAAGCCCGCAGCCAAGAGTCCCTGAAAACGCAATTTGGCATTCATTTAAAACGACTTTTACAAGAAAGGAAGCAATGTACGATACCGATATTATAGTTGTCGGAGCTGGAATTGCGGGAGCTTCTGCTGCCCATGAATTGAGTGATAACTTTAAAGTATTGATTCTCGAAATGGAAACGCACGCCGGATACCACACTTCAGGGAGATCCGCGGCAATTTATACAAAAATTTACAGTAGCGAAGCCTGCAATAAACTCGCAAATCTGAGTCTCGGGTTTCTGCAATCTCCTCCTGATGAATTCTGTGATTTCCCTTTATTGAAAGAACGCGGAATCCTTCACGTAGCCCGTTCCGATCAAATTGAATTGCTGAAGGAAGAAAAGAGGAAAATTGAATCGGCAGGCGATTCTGCAGAAAAAGTTGAAGGAAATGACCTTTTCAAATTGGTGCCTGCTCTTGAAAGCGGAAACGTGACCGCAGGACTTTATGATTCCAACACCTGGGACATTGACGTCAATGAACTCCATGGCGGTTTTTTACGCTCGGTGAAAAAGAAAGGAGGAATCCTGCTGACAGAGACCAAAGTGCTTGATTTAAAGCCCTTGGAAAATGGATGGCTTGTTAAAACGAATCAGGGGGAGTATTCCTGTCAAACATTGGTCAACGCGGCAGGCGCCTGGTCTGACGAACTGGCTGCTTTGGCAGGATGCAGAAAACTCGGCCTTATTCCGAAAAAGCGGAATGCTTTTTTATTCAATTCTTCACCTGAAGTATACGAAACGGAAGAATGGCCTTTCACGGTTGATATTAGTGAACAATTTTATTTTAAACCTGACTCCGGTAAACTTTTGGCGTCTCCTGCCGATGAAAGCCCGGCGATTCCCCACGATGCCAGACCCGATGACCTCGGTATCGCGATGGGGGTTGAGCGCCTTGAAGGTGCGACTTCCCTCAAAATTCGCCATATCAGTCACAAGTGGGCAGGATTGCGGTCTTTTTTTCCTGATTCTGTTCCTGTGGTGGGATTTGATCCAAATGTTGAACATTTTTTCTGGCTGGCAGGTCAAGGAGGGATCGGAATGTTGACCTCACCCGCAATGGCCGCCTGTTGTGCCAGTCTGATTCGAGAAGGCGAGCTCCCAGGGAGGATGATTGAGGCGGGATTGAGCAAGGAAGATCTTTCTCCATGCAGATTTTGACTTGCTCCTGATAAACTGTTGGCGCAAATTTCAAATCTTTGATTTTTTTAAAAAAACCTGCACAGTGCAAAATAGACCGGAAACTGTCAGCTACCGACTTTTTTGTTGGCGTTTTTGCTCAATATTACGATAAGCTCCCGTAGGAGCTTTTTCGGCTCCAAATTCCAATTTTTAAATCGAATAGGGTTCAATCTGAAAATAAAGAACAGGATTCGATATTCAGAAAGTAAACGATGACAAACACAGCTTTGAATGAACAGGCAAGAGGTGTATTTATTATTTCGGTAACCCCGTTCAGGGAAAGCGGCGCTATTGATTACGACAGCGCTGATCGTCTTGTTGAATTTTACCTCGACAAAGGCGTGACCGGGATTACCATCCTGGGAATGATGGGAGAAGCCCCTAAACTTTCGCCTGAAGAGGCAGAGCAATTCATGGCTTATATGCTCAAACGTGTCAATCAGCGGGTACCGGTCATAGTTGGGGTTTCCAACCCCGGATTAAGCAATTTGACCCGTTTGTCGAGCTCGGCGATGGATTTGGGAGCTGCCGGAGTGATGGTCGCTCCGGTGAACGGTCTGGCAACAGAAGAACGACTTCTTGGATATTTCTCTGAGGTTTTTCACAGTCTGGGGCCTGATGTTCCAGTTTGCTACCAGGACTATCCCCTGTCTACCGGGGTTCATGTTTCTGTTGCCAGTTTCCACCGACTTGTTGAGGAATATCCCCAGTTGGTCATGTTGAAACATGAAGACTGGCCGGGATTGAACAAACTGTCCGAGATGCGTCGCTATGCAGAACACCACCAGCACCGTCGAGTTTCTATTTTAACCGGTAATGGCGGACTTTACCTGCCGCAGGAACTGGCGCGGGGTGCTGATGGGGCAATGACCGGATTTGCTTATCCTGAAATGCTGAGTTCCGTCGTGAAAATGTTTCAGCAGGGAGAAACAGAAAATGCGGAAAATCTTTATGATGCCTATCTTCCTCTGGTTCGCCACGAACAGCAGCCAGGGTTTGGCCTGGCGATTCGAAAGGAAATTTTGCATCGCCGCGGTGTGATCGATACTCCGGCTACTCGGGCTCCAGGACCTAAACTCAATTCGATTGCGCAGAAAGAACTCGGTCATCTCATCCGCAGGATGGAAAAACGTGTCAATGAACTTGGCTGAAGGGGAATCTAAAATGACTCATTTTGATCTGCTGATTAAAGGTGGAACAGTTGCCACTGCAGTTGATACTTTTGCTGCTGATATTGGGATCAATGACGGAAAGATCAGCGCCCTTGGTTCTGACCTGCAATCCACAGGACGAACGATCAACGCGGAAGGGAAACTGGTTTTACCCGGTGGTGTTGAATCTCACTGCCATATTGCCCAGGAATCGTCATTTGGACTGATGTCTGCTGATGACTATGAATCCGGCAGTGTTTCCGCCGCCTTTGGGGGAAACACAACAATGATCCCGTTTGCATCTCAAAAGCGAGGTCAGTCTCTGTATGAGGTTCTTGACATCTACCATGAACGTGCCGCTTCGAAATCGGTGATTGATTATTCGTACCATCTTATTTTATCGGATCCCGGCGAATCTGTGTTGAAGAAAGAACTTCCCGCCGTATTTGATCAGGGAATCATGTCATTCAAGGTGTTCATGACTTACGATCTGGTAAAACTGGACGATGGGCAAATGCTCGACGTGCTTGACGTTGCTCGTGAACATGGCGCCCTGACGATGGTGCATGCAGAAAACAGCGCGTTGATAAATTGGGTCAGCAGGCGTTTGCTGGAAAGGGGGTACCGGGATCCGAAATACCATGCCGTCAGTCATCCACGGGCTGCTGAAGTCGAGGCCGTCCAGCGGGCTGTCCAAATGGCGGAATTTATCGATGCCCCGATGCTGATTGTCCATGTCTCAACCGAAAAAGCAGCCAGAGCTATTTCCACAGCGCGATATTCCGGCAGCAAAATCTTTGGAGAAACATGTCCTCATTACCTGTTTCTCACTTCCGAACAGATGAACATGCCCGGCCCCGAGGCCGCTAAATTTTGCTGCAGTCCGCCCCTCAGGGACAATAAAACACAGGAGGCCATGTGGCAGGCACTGCAAAACGGAACGTTTCAATTGATTTCATCAGATCATGCGGCATATCGCTACGATGAAACTGGAAAACTGAATACTGGCCCCAATCCGACCTTTAAAGAATGCGCCAACGGTGTTCCCGGCATAGAGCTGCGCATGCCGCTGATGTATTCTGAAGGAGTCCGCAAAGGGCGGATTTCCCTGAATCAATTTGTTTCTCTGACGTCTACCAATGCCGCAAAGATGTTTGGTCTTCATCCTCGAAAAGGGACAATTGCGGTTGGCACCGATGCTGATATTGCTATTTGGGATCCCGACCTGGAGCGCCGTGTTTCTGTTGAGATGCTGCATGACAATATGAATTATACTCCTTATGAGGGATTCATTGTTAAAGGGTGGCCAACTACCGTCATCAATCGGGGTCGTGTCGTCATTGAAGATGGAACGCTTAAGGCCGCGAAAGGATCTGGAGAATTTCTTAAACGGAAACCATGCGACCTAACCGGGATGCCGGGCAATGTCGCTCCTGAATTTATTCCTGAAAAAAGCTTCAATGCCAGGTTGAGGTAGGAGGCCGCATGAGTGTGCATCGACGACGAATACTGGTCATCAATCCAAATTCCAACGAAACAGTCACTGAGGGGATCTCGGAAGCACTCAATGCATTGAGAGTGGAAGGAGGAGCGGAAATTGTCTGCCATACCTTGCATTCAGGACCTTACGGGATTGAAAGCCAGAAAGACATCGACAGTGTTTCTGTTCCTCTCTCCCTCAAGGTGGCTGAAAATCAGGATTTTGATGCCTTCGTGATTGCATGCTACTCAGACCCGGGCTTGTTTGTTTGTCGTGAGATGACCAGTAAACCGGTTTTTGGAATGCAGGAAAGTGCCGTCCTGACAGCATTGGCAAGGGGGGACCGTTTCGGAGTGATTGCGATTGCCGAAGCTTCTATTAAACGGCATCGCCGTTATCTCCGGCAAATGGACCTGGACCGCCGTTTGGCGGGAGAAAGAGCACTTGAGATGAGCGTTGCAGAAAGCGCAAGCGGCGAAGGAAGCCTCGAAAAAATGATCGAAGTGGGAAAACTTCTAAAACGGGAAGATGGTGCTGATGTAGTGATTCTTGGTTGTGCCGGAATGGCAATTCACAGAAATGCTCTTGAAAGAGAATTGGGGGTCCCGGTCATCGACCCGACTCAAGCCGCCGTGACAATGGCATTGGGAGCAGTTTTGCTTTCTTCATAGTGAACGCTCTGTTGATATTAAGGTCCTCCCGGTTTTAACAAAATTCCTGATCGACGATGCCTCTTTCTCCATTTTTCGCGAATCGAACTGATCTGAATCAGGGATCCCTGCCCAATCGTTTTGCCCGCAGGTTTTATCAAAATTCCGGGCGCTTCAGTTTCACCAAAGGCAGGAAATTCTGATTCGCCTTTCCCGTTTCTTTGCTGACCAGCAATTGAGTTCTGTAGCCGGAAAAACTAATAATCAGACTGCACAAGAATGCCGCATCCCAAAAAAATCCTCGGTCTATCCTGCGCCATTGGAGTCATTGTCATTTGGTCGGGATTCATTGTTTTCTCTCGTGCCGGCATGAACACCCGTTTGACCGCCTACGATATAACGGCATTGCGCTTTTTGGTTGCCGGTTCGGTCGTCCTGCCGTTTTTGAAGTCATGGTGGCCGAAACACCTGCCTCTGCATGCTGCTTTGATCATGTCCGTTTGCGGTCCTGGTGCGATTTACTCCGTATTGATGTATCTGGGAGTGGCAAATGCTTCAGCGGCTTATGCCGGTGTTTTCGCAAATGGATCACTTCCTGTTTTTACCATGCTGATCGTGTATCTTGTTGTGAGAGAGTCGCCTGGAAGGGGCCAGCTGTTCGCAGTCGGTATTATTGCCGTCGGGGGCATATTGGTGGGTTGGCCCGGGATGGCGGCAGGAGGGATCAACCTCTTGTCGGGGATCATGTTCCTCTTCTCGGCATCGGCTGTTTTATCCGTATATTTTTTTGGAATTCGTTTTTGGCGGCTTGAGCCGCGTCAGGCATTGGTGCTGGTCAATGTGCCCAATTTATTGGTGTTTCTTCCACTGTGGTACTTCTTTCTGCCTTCCGGCATGCATGAAGTGGAGACGTTCACCATCGTCTTTCAAGCATTGTTTCAAGGGCTGGGCCCCGGGTTTCTGGCCGTCATTTTGTTTTCGATTGCGGCAACGATCCTTGGTCCTACAAAAATGGCAGGTTTTTCAGCCGCTGTTCCCGCATCGGCGGCCCTCATGGCGATTCCAGTTCTGAACGAATTTCCCTCGCCGGTAGAATGGACAGGGATCGCAGTTCTGACGCTCGGTTTGGGAATTTTGATTGCGGTCCGCTCCTGATTCGTTTCCGGTTCTGTAATAAACGACGCTGCAAAATTCAAAGATCTATTACGCACTTATTGCTTCGCAATGCACTTCGGTTTTGTGTTCGATTGAAAGAAGAGGGATAAAATTATTATGCGCTTTTCATTCTTGTTTTTCAGAGTATCTAACCAATGAGTGATTTTACTCCTTTCATCGCCTTTAAGGTGAGAAGCTTTCAATTTCAATGGCCTGCGGATCTATTGGCCAGTTGGGCCTTTGAAATGGAAACGATTATTCTCGGTTGGTACATTCTTGTTGAAACCGAATCGGTTCTTTTACTGACGGCTTTTGCTTCACTGCAGTTCATGGGTACCCTGATTGCTCCATGGATCGGGCTCCTCGGTGATCGGCTTGGGCGTCGGAAAGTGTTTTGTGCCATTCGTTTGATATTTGTTGTCTTGGCCGCTTTGCTGATGAGTTTTTCATTTTTAAATTTGTTGACTCCCTACCATGTTTTCGCCATCGCATTTTTGAACGGACTCTTCCGACCTTCAGACCTGGTGATGCGCCAAGCTCTGATCGGAGACACCATGCTTGCCGGAAGTTTGGCAAATGCTCTTGGATTTTCGAGAATGTCAATGGATTCGGCAAGAATATTCGGTGCGTTGACTGGTGCAGGAATCTTTTCCATTCTCGGCATCGGCTATGCCTACGTTTTGGTCAGTACGATTTACCTGCTGAGTTGCCTGCTGACGGCAGGGGTTTCCAGTGTCCATCATGATGTTTCGTCCGATTCCAAATTACCCAATTCTCAATGGAAGGATTTCAAGGAAGGTCTCTCTTATATCCGGAGCAATACGAGCATTTACCTGCTCATGTGGTTGGCGTTCCTCATCAATCTGACCGCATTTCCAATCAGTCACGGTTTGCTGCCCTATGCGGCAAAAGAAATTTACCTGATTGACGAAAACGGACTGGGTCATATTGTTGCAGGATTTGGTGCGGGGGCTTTACTGGGCTCTTTTGTGATCGCCTGGGCTGGCAAACGAACTCATTCGTTCTGGTTCATGCTCGTCTGCATCATGTTGTGGTATTTCATGCTCATCGTGTTTGCCGGTATGGAGACTAAAGCCAGCGGTTTAGCTGCTCTTTTTTTTATGGGATTATTTCACAGTATGGGGATCGTCTCCATGTCCATAATACTGGTGGCTCAACTCAACAACCAAATCAGGGGGCGTGTGATCGGGGTGCGGATTTTGGCAATTTATGGAGTGCCTTTGGGACTGTTGGGAGTCGGCAGTCTGATTGAAAAAATCGGGTTTCAATACACGGTTTCGCTTTATGCGCTTATTGGAATCGTGTTGACTGCCCTGATTTGGGTCAAATGGAGTTCATCCCATACCGGCGAATCTTATTAAAATTCATCCCAGTATGGTGAAAAGCTATTATTGGGCACTGGTTTTTAAGACAATGTCAAAACGGCCGATTAAAATTTTCTCACCTTTGACCTGTGCTTTTTCCAGGATTATTCCAAATTTTCTCGAGCTTTCTTCATCCAGATTCGGATCCCCTTTGAAAAGAATCTGTGTTGTCAGCGAAGGGTAGTCTTCATGGCTAACGTGCACGTGTATGTGCTTGACTCCACCGTACTGACCGGGAAGAACCGTAGCGAACGCATAAATCCCGTCTTTTCCGGTGGTGAATGTACCGCTGTAGCGTGGATGATAGTCTCCGTTCCCGTCGGCTTGACGGATGTTGACTTTGGCTCCCATGATCCCTTTGCCGGAAACATCTCGAACCCGACCGTCGA
>JADGAV010000035.1 GCA_015231825.1 SAR324 cluster bacterium | reverse complement strand
AAAAAGGGGACAGATTTATTTAAATAAAATAAATCTGTCCCCTTTTAGTTTAGTGAATTTCCCGGAAAGAGTGAAAACCTCCAGTGGGGTGGAGGCGGTAACCCTGGATGTTCTTTTTGACAATTGCAAGATTGTTGGCATACCAAAGACTGAGATAGGGAAGCTCATCGGAGAGAATCATTTGAATTTTGTTATAGTGAGCCTTCCTTTTTTCCAAATCCTTTTCAATCCTTCCTGCCTCCAAAATCTTATCCAATTCCGTGTTGACATAGCGAACCCGGTTTCGGCCCGGAGGAAATTGACTGGAGTGGAAGGCGCTGTAGAAAAAGTCAGGATCAGAAACTCCACTCCAGGCCAGGGAATAGATGTCAAAATTTCCGGCTTTCACATCTCCAAAAAAGGTCCCCCATTCCAGTGAGCGGATGGTGACTTCAACGCCAATTTTCTTCAATTGATCTTTAATGATCCGCCCCAGTCTCTGCCGCATTTTATTTGTGGAAGTTTTATACTCGATGCTGAAACGTTTTCCTTCCTTGAGGGGAAAACCAGCCTGATCCAGCAGTTTTGAGGCCTTTTCCGGACTGAATTCGTATTGGGGCAGATTTTCGGCATGGAATTCGTTTTGCGGAGTCAGGACGCTATCGGCCTTGACGGCATGGTTGTTCATCAGATATTGAACCAGTTCATCGCGGTTGATGGCGTGGGCAAAGGCCTGACGGACCGCTTTATTTTTAAGAATCGGATGCTCCGTATTGAATCCCAGATACTGATAACGCAATGCCGGCCCTTCCAAAACAGTGTAGGTATCGGCGAGCGGCTTGCGCTCAAATTGATTTAACTTGTCCGGTGGCAAAGCATTGATTGCAAAATCGACATCTTTCTTTTTGAATTTTAAAAACCGGGTATTGTCGTCTTTGATGACTTTAAAAACGATCTGCTGGAGTGCCGGCTTTTTATCAAAATAATAAGGATTGGGAATGAGGATGATTTCGGAAACATTCTTTTCTTTCAGCTGAAACGGTCCTGCGCCGATCAAGGCAGGTTCGCCCCCCTCTTCTGAAGGTTTCTGAAAAATCGGGATAAAAAGACTCAAGAGATAAGTCACTTCCGGCATGTTTTCAGGCGCCTCAAATGCAAGAGTACGAGGATCGATCACCTGTACGGATTTGATTGAATCCTTGATGCCGAGGAAAGGGGATTTGTTTTGAGGGTCCATCACCGAGTCAAAGGAGTATTTGACATCAGAGGCGGTGACCAGATCGCCGTTGGAAAAACGGACATTTTTTCTTAGATGAAAGATGTAGTGAGTTGAGTCCGGACGTTCCCATTTTCCTGCGAGATCGGGAACAATATTGAGGTTGTAATCCAGCTGAACCAGGGCACCGTGAATCAGCTGCAGATTCATTCCCCAACCGTTGCTGTCCACTGCAAACCGCGGATCGAGGGTCTTCGGCATGGCGCTCCAGGCGACAACAAGCTTTTCCTGAGTCTCTGCGTGTGTGGGGGGAACTAGACCAAAAAGAAGGATGACAAGAAGAAAACATCCCTGTTTCAACATCCGAATACCAGCCATTGATTCATCTCCCTATGAATGTGAAATGGTGCTGCAAAATGGATAAATTACCGACTTTTTTTACCAATGAGAAAGCGTCATCTCGTTAGAATAAGACCGCTCAACCGCCTTTTTTAATCTTCCCCAGGTGATAGAGAAAAACAACAGCGGGACAAAATATAAAACTGAAAGCAATGATTCCAAAAATTATAAACCAACTCATAAAACTCCCTGATCAAATTCGAAGCATTTTTTTAAATAGTTAATCAATTAAATTTCTTTGAAAATATCCTTACCATTCTATCGAATTGATTGCCATCTAAAAATAGTGCAACACGGTGAATAAGGCGGAGAATGCAGAAAAATATTTCACCATTACGGATCGCGGTTTTCATTTGAGAGAAAGAAGAGTTTGCACTCTACAATCTTTTTTGCCATGCTTTGTAAAAAATTCTTTTACAAATCGAATTAATGAGCCCGATTCAAAGAAGGAGTATCAGAACCATTGAGCAGGTTCAGCAATTTGACTGAACTCCTTTTGCCTCTCTGCTGAAACTCAATCACATTTTCCTGCAATCCCCGCCAATGAGAGCCCTGCCGACATGGAAAGAATTTTTTGCCTTGTCTCTGCTGAAGATCAGCACACGGGCGATTCGAATCAACTGGGGAATTCTTGAAGAACTGGAAAGCCAGGGTTCCCCCTTCGCAATCACCTGCTCCTGGTCACAGACGCTGTATTGCTTTTCTGCATTCAAAAAGCATCGTTTTCCGTTGATCGAAATTTCGAATCAGGGCAGTTTGGAGTCTTTTTTCAACAATTGGGGAGTTTCTGTTCGGCAGGCACCGAATGCTTCAGCATCCGATGAAGAATGGCGTTTATTTTGGGAAACAACAGACAGCCGTTCGCCATTATGGATTCCTGCTGATGAGCATCAGGCAGGAGAAAGATCTATGGGAAAAATGGTGGCATGGATACAGAAAAATGAAATACCCCTGGTTCCCGTGGGCTTCACCTCGCTTTCCGATCCAATTTATCCCCTTTCCGCGGGCCTTCGATTTCCTTATCCCTTCAGCCGCGTGGGTTTGTGGGTCGGTACTCCGATCCGGTTAGAAAACTTCCCTGTTGATCAAGCCTGTTTGGAGATCAAACAAGCCCTCCACTTTCCGGATGAGCTAAGCCGAGCATTGCTGCTCAATATGCAGGAAATGAATCGAACCTTTTAAAGTTCGATTCTATCCGGCCGCAACCGCTTGGGGTGCTTTGTCTGCCGATTCGACTTTTTCTTCCTCCTCCGATTGTGCATCATACTTCAGCTTGTCTCCAAAGAGAAGGTAGCGAGTGGAATACTCTCCATCCGGAATGACCAATTGAAGACCGGCACGCTTTTTCTGATTGACAACCAGGGGTCCCTGTAAATTAACGGTGACATCTTTAATGTCCTTGGTCATCGTTACAATGACCAAAACTGACAAATCATCAATACTGTCAGCCTCGATTTTCTTCATGTGCTCTTCGGCAAGTGCGATTTTGTAATTGGACACCACCAGTTGAGGATCAATGGTCACAAATGCCAATGATTCCATTTCAAGCGACTGGAACCATTTGAAGGGCGAGCTGATTTCATCATCCAACAATGTGTACAAGCGAGCTGATGAGAAACCCAGCAACCCTGTTTGCATCGTGATGATCTCATCCTCAGCGACTTCTAATTTACCAAACCGCGTTGTTTGAACGATCATATATCTCCTTGCTAAGGATAAATTAATAAGACATTGGCATTGCCGCATGTGCTTCTTCCCACACGCCCGAATATTCCGGGTTTCCATTTTTCATTTCCACAGAGATGAAAATGAAGCAGGATATGGAAAAAGGCAACGAGGTCTGCCAATGGTTTAAAAAAACCGTTTTATTTCTTTTTTTGAAAAAAGTCGGTGATGCCTTTCAACGAGACAGGGCTTTTTTCTGCAGCCAGTTTGTTTTCTTCCTGTATTCGAATATAAACCTCTTCTCGATGAATCACATAATTCTTGGGTGCTTCAATTCCCAGGCGCACTTGTTTGCCTTTTATTTCAATGACCTGGATCTTGATGTCATCCCCAATTGTGATGCTTTCACTCGGTTTTCGTGTCAGTATCAGCATCTTCACCCTCCATGGTGAATCGCAAAGATTTTATCCAAAATCTTCAATTAATTGAATTTTTGATTACCTCAAAAACTGCAATAAAGTTGGCTGAAGCAAACGCCCTCCAGCATCCAGTGAACTTTTATTATTCAATTCTGCCGAGTTCAATTCGACCATCGATTCGGCGAGGTCAACGTCTTGAACTTCCGACAGCCGCTTTTGCTTTGTATAAACCTGATCATCCAATTTTGATTTGGCTTTTTCCAATTCCCGAATCGTATTACCAACCGTTGCAACCTGCTTCAATACCTGATTGCGGGCAACATCCAGCTGGGCGATTCGATCAGCAATTCCCTTTCCATTGTCCGATTCCAGGGCATGTCCCAATGAACTCAGCAATCCAAAGACGTTGATCCCTTCTTCTCCGTTTTTCAAAAACAGGTTCTCAGCCGTTATCGAAATTGGAACTGTGGTGTTATTTGCAATCAGAACCTCCTTTTTCTGACTGTTGCCGTCATAAGCGATTTGCGGATTGGGCAGATACGAAAACTCGAGCCCTTCCTGAAAAATTTTTCCAGAATCAGCAAAATCAAAAAATCCGGCATTCTGATCGCTGGCAACTTCGGAGTGCACTCCATCTTTACTGGTAAAGCGAAGAATGACCTGATCGTCCGGTTTGCCGTCCGGATTCACCACTTTGATCACTGGAAGCAAAATCTGTTCCTTGCTCCAGGTTTCTCCAAGATCATCTGAAACTTGATAAAGAGCCCGTCCAAAGGTTCCGGTGCGAGTGATCCGTATCCGGTATTCATTGCTGGAGTGCTCCTCAAACTGCGCTTTAAAAAGGTCCAAATCTATTCGTTCTGCAACATCTCTTTGGGGGACACTGGTCGATTCGATTTTCGCCTCCTGAATCGGATCATTGAACCGCAATGGCTGCGTGAACGTTTCAGTTCCAGAAAATAAATACAATTTTCCTGACCGCGCGTTGGCTGCATCAAACAGCGCTGTTCTGATGGAACGCAATTCCTGGGCCACAATCGCCCGACTCTCCGTGGTTGTTGCATCACCGGCCTGGGAAAGAGCCAAAACCTTTGCATTTTCCAAAAGATCCGCCACGTGGTTCAGCTCAATTTCGATCAGTTCCAACCAGGCGATATTGCTATCCGTATTTTGAGCAATCTGCTGATTCCTCGAAATGGTGGTGACCGTGTCCTGAATGATGGTTGCTCCTATTGGATCATCGGAAGTCTTGTTGATTTTTTTCCCGGTCGCGAGTTCTCCCTGCAATCGCTGCAACTGCTTTCCATTTCTCTGGATGTGTTCTACTACCTGATCACGTTTTGTGATGTCAGTCACTCGCATAGTATTCCCAACAGGGTGAAAAGATGATCCTCATTTTACATCTGAATCACAGTTTCCATCATTCCATCAACGGTTGAAACAAATTTTGCCGATGCTTCATAGGCTTTCTGGTATTGAACCAGGTTGGCAACTTCCTCATCCATATTCACGGAACTGACAGAGTCCCGAATATCTTTAAATTGTGCCAGCATGGTGTCCTGGTGCTCTTTTTCTACCTGGTTTCGTTGAATCCGCAGACCCACATCGGCCAAAATCCCATTGTAAAACTCATCAAACGTCTGAGTCTCATCATTCATCGTCGGCCGCGTTTGAAGTTTAGCAATTTCCAGAGCAATTTGATTGTCTCCGGGGACGAGATCTTTGCCGCTTGAAATGTTTTTTGGATCTTCCAAAAGCCGGTTGTTCACCCGGATGTCTTCCGCGCCATTCAGGGTCTCGAAAAAGTTGTTGAAACCCATCACCACGTTAAAATCGGTTTGATCGTCCCCGAAAATGAACTGCTTGCCTCCTCCGGAAAGAAAGACTGCGGATCCGTCTTCTTCGATAGACGCCTGAAAGTAGAGCGGGTCATTCACAGTTTCATTGATGCGGTTGACAATATCATAAATGTTGTCCTTCCCCGCCTGAATCTCTATTTCGTAAGTGGCATAAAATTCTTCGTCATCATCCAGTAAATGAAACTGAAAAATCCCGTCCTTGATGAATGGCAAAGGTTCGAGCTGCGCGTCCTGGTTCAACCCGTAGGAACTTTTTATCCGTTCCATTCCTGAACTGAGTCCGGTTCCGCTGGCATGAATTTTGTTGAGTTTATGAGCCAAACCAAAGGCAAGATCATCCAGCTGCTGCATATAAGAAACAATCGTTTTGTCGCGGATATCCAGGACCTCCTTCAATTCACCAGACCGAAATTCATTGCTCAGATCCACTTTGTATTCATGTTCTCCGATTCCCTGAATGTGATACATCCCGGTTTCGCCTCCCACAAGCGATGCCCGCAATTCCCTTCCTTTTCTTCCTTCCACCAAACTCCAGCCGGTACTGCCCACTGAAACTTTCATTTGTCCCCGGCTGTCCTCCAACCAACTGACGTCTACTTTCTGAGACAGTTTTTCCAACAGCAGCTGCCGTCGATCACGGGCGTCATTGGCCGTCCGGTCAACGAGTTCATAACTTGAAATCTGACGGTTCAAATCCGCAATTTGATCAACAATATTATTGATTTCAGAAACAACTCCCGCAACCCGGCTGTTGGCTTCTGATCGAATGCCCCTCAATTCCATGTGCATGGAACGAAAACGGGAACTCAATGCTTCAGACTGGTTTTTAAGTTTTTCACGCGCCGCATCAGATTCCGGTTCATTGGCCAGGAGGCTCCAGGAATCCCAGAATTCATTCAGTGAGCGCCGCAGTCCGGCATCGTCTGATTCATTAAAAATAATTTCCAGTTTCGCCAGAAATTTTTCCCGCGCTCCCAAAGCAGCGCTGTTGGATTCCTCCTGGACAATTTTACGGGAGGTAAAGCGATCAAAAATCCTTTGCGGCATGCCGCGTCTCACTCCTCCTCCGGTGCCATCCGGTTGCGCCAGTTCACTCTTGGCATGAACTTCCTGACGTGAAAAACCCTCCGTATTGAGATTGGCGATGTTGTGTCCTGCTGTCGCGATTCCGCTCTGCTGGTTAAACAAGGAACGGGCTCCGATATTCAAGGAACTGTTTAAAGAGGGCATAAAGTTTTTTTCATCTTCCAGGGACTGTTCTCTAGCAGCGGGTCATTGGGAATCTTTTTCCGAGACCAACCTAAATAGAAGCACGAGAAATTTTTTCAGGAGTGCTTTGCAGCGTTCCTGCATCAGAATAAGTCTGTTGGGCCTTTTGCCAGTCATGGACAAAACGCAAGGACATTTCCACTGATTTCAGACGGGCCATTGAAAGCGATCCGTTTTTATTGGCCAATCGCCGAATTTCAGCAACCAGGCGTTTTAAGCTTGTAAAACATTCTTCTAAAATCGAAGCGACTTCTTCAGAAACCCGTGCAATGATCTGGCTCAGGGTCAGTTCTTTCGAATCAATCTCCCAGGCACCTGCAATGTCATGAACAATTCCTATCCTCCGGGTTTCAATCGCCGCAATTTTGTGAGCAATCTGCTGTTTTGCGCTCTGGAGGAGCAGAAGTTTGGAGGGAGCCACCTGACCGATGCTCACGGATTCATCCTGGAGCACTGCCAGCAATTCTTCATGGAGTTTCACCTGATGCGACAAAACTTCTGATAAATCCGCCAATAGTGCGTCCATGTTTCCTCCATTCATTTCGATGTTTGCAGGGACCTATTTGTCTTCCAGCAACGATTCACTGAGCATTTTTCCTGCCAATCCGTGAGCATCAATTTTATAATCCCCACTGGCAATCTGAGCCTTGAGTTCCGCCACTCGATCCTGGCGCACTTCGGGTTCCGCCGCAATCCGTTCATTGATTTTCTTCAATACAAAGGCGGAGGTTTTAACCGAGCTGGTTCCCATCGCTCCATGAGGGCCGTCAGCACCGGTATTTTTATTGTTTGAAACTTCTTTACTCCTGCTTTGTTCCGTCGTGAGTTCTTTTGCAATATTTTGATTCTGCCCTGTTACTTTCATAATTTCCCCTTACGACTAAAGGTTATTTGTTACAAGAAATTGCTGCGATCCGGAATCAGTCAGGAAGATGATCCACGGTCACCGATTCGGACCAGTGTACATCGACTTTCCTGATGACGCAATTGCCATACTGCTCGAAGATAGAACTTCTTGATCTTCTCTATCGGCATCTCCAACAAAAACTTTAACACTTTTGTCGTTTATTTTTCTAATCTGGGTTTGAGTTGTTGATAAACCAGTTCTGCCAAACCAAATTTGCCGGATTTGGAAGCAATTTTTGCATACTCCTGGTCAAGCATCGAGTGGAACACCTTCTCACCATGATTATTGGGCAGAAGCTCTGATTCAGGGACTGAATTCCGCATGACATCCAGCAATTGATTCACAAAAAGTGATTCAAATTCAGAAGCCACTTCCCGGAGTTCATTATCCTTTGTCACTTTCTGTCTGCCAAGCTTGTCCAGGTTCTGACTTTGCTTGAGTAAAAAATTTGCTGACAAATCTGAACGAATCTCAGTCATCGGAATTTCCTTTTTTTAACGGATATTTAATTCTGCATGCAATGCCCCGGCAGCCTTGACTGCTTTCAGCACATGGACCAGATCATCACTGGTGGCACCAATTTTATTGAAACCATCCACCACTTCCTTAAGATCCGCGCCTCCCTTGAGCATGAAGACATCCGATCGAATGGTATTGGGATCATTCAAAAACTGCTGGGCGGCTTGCTCCGGCGTCAGGTCTCCAGGCGCCTGGTCTGCCTGCGGATCGGCCTGCGCCGGATCATCGGGCAGCTTGACGAGGATAGACAAATTCCCTTGAGAAATTGCAATGGGAGAGATGCGGACTCCCTCCCCCATCACAATCGTCCCTGTTCTCTCATCCAGCACCACCTTGGCGACATTATCCGGGGTGATTTCCAAATTTTCGATATAGGAGACCAACTCCACCGTTTTTCCCAAATAACTTTGAGGAACCGCAATTTCGACGGTCCCTGCATCTTTTGCCCGGGACGACTGGTAACCCAATGCACGGTTGATGATTTTTTCCAAACGATGTGCTGTCGTAAAATCAGGCGACCTCAGATTGAAATAAATTCGTGAACGACTGTTCAGACTCAAATTGAGCTCTCGTTCGACCAATGCTCCTCCAGGTACCATTCCAACCGATGCGACCATGCTCGAACTGGGAAGAAGCGGGTATTTTTGTTCTTCAGGAAGCGCATTGTCTCGACTGACACCACGCGGAATTCCGACCACCGGTCCCTGTGCTACAGCATAGACCAGGCGATTGGGACCCCGCAGGGGAGTCATCACCAAAACCCCACCCCGCAGGGAAACAGCATCTCCAATGGTTGAGACGGTTGTATCAATTCGCTGCCCGGCTTTTGCAAAGGGAGGAAGCGTTGCCGTCAACCAGACGGCTGCAATACTTCGTCCTGTCACATCCTCCCGTGCAAGGCTGATTCCCATCCGTTCCAAAGCGTTGATCACCGGTTTTCGGGAAAGCAGACTGTCTTCCGAATCACCGGTCCCATCCAAACCCACAACGATGCCAAATCCTGTCAGCTGATTGTTGCGGGCTCCTCTCAAGTTGGCGATATCTTTGACCCGCACCCCCCAGATTTCGCTGCACAATCCAAAAATCAAAACCATGGTCACAATGAGGTAAGATGCTTTGAATACTCGCGTCATGAGGTTTATCTCCGCTAAATCAATAAATTTACAATGCCAAACTGCAGTTCATTTCCAGGAAGAGTAATACAATTTCAATGCCACTTCAGTTCTCTCCCGGTAAAGCGCAAGGCCCCCAAACAAGGTCGCTTTGCAAACAGACCCCTGGCACAGAAAAAGGGTCATTCGCATTCAAACGAAACGGATCAGTCCCAGCGTGCTGAGGGAATTATTTTCCTCTCAAAGGAGCACAAAAGGACTTTCAAATGCCAGTTTGGATCGCATGGATTTCATTTCTTATTCTCAAAATTCCAGATCCGAATTTTTTTGAATGGCGCGCCAGAGATCCAATCGATCGATAAAACCAGAACAAATCCATTCAAATCCCCGAATGAAGGTTTTTGTCTTCCGGACCATTTTCCGGGGATGGTGCACAAAGTGGTCTATTTCCTGCTTTGTGCTAAATGTCAAAAAAACATTTAGATGCCGCCAGGGAATGGTGAATGGATCAATACATTGTTGAAAGGGAGAATATCATGGAGGCTATGCTGCTTGGGTTTTGTCTGATCTCTTTAATCTTGTCCAGCATTATTGTGGCCATAGAATTGGGAAGAGATCGGCGAAAGCAGAAAACCAGCAATAAACCAAAAGCAAACAAAAATCAGCAGAAAACAAAAATACCTTCGCTGCAGGGCATTGTATTGTCAGAAGACAGTCCTCCTCCAGAGGAAAGTCAGTTTCCTCAAAAAAAGATGAAAGTTCTGAATTCTCTGAATAAACAATTGATTGCCCTGGGTTACGTCTCTTCCAACCAGCAGCTGGGATTCATCAATCGTGTACTCAAATCGCAGCGCAGCCATGTCAAAGACATCGATGCGAATGAAATCCGCCATCTCTTCAAAGTAATTCGGCGTTACACCGGTCCAACGCCTCCGGTTCTTTCCTCAAAATCAGCCCAAGATGGATTAGCCCAGACGGCACCACATATCTAACTTGACTGTTTTCCCTGAAAACAGGCATTTTGTTACCCTCAAACTGATCAAAATGAATGTCGTTTTGAATTAGAAAAGTACCGTTGTTTCGGGTGACAAGCACATGATGCCAAAATTCAGAACCCCCCTTGCATTTGCAAGGCGTTCCACACGGGTGGTTTCGGTTGGCTCTCTTAAAATCGGGGGCAGCGAACCCATCCGCATCCAATCCATGCTCACCTCCAATACTTGTGATATCCCGGAAGTTCTGGAAGAAATCACGGCCTTGGCCAAGGTGCGTTGCGAACTGATCCGAATCACGGTTCCCAATCAAAAATCCGTTGAGAGTTTACCGGCAATCCGACAGGGGATGAAAGCTCGGGGGATCGAAATTCCAATTGCTGCAGACATTCATTTTAACCCCAAACTGGCAATTGACAGTTGTGAATTTGTAGAGAAAGTCCGCATCAACCCGGGAAATTATGCGGATCGGAAGCGTTTTGAAATTCGGGAATATTCGGAACAACAGTATCAGGAAGAACTCGACCGGGTTGAAGGGAAGCTCCTTCCACTGATCCGCAATCTGAAAAAATATCATTGTGCCCTGCGAATCGGAACCAACCACGGATCCCTGTCTGATCGAGTGCTCAATCGCTATGGGGATACGCCGGAAGGGATGGTCGAATCGGCTCTGGAATTTATCCGAATTTTTCGCAAACACGATTTCAATGAAATTATTATTTCCATGAAGTCATCCATTCCCCTGGTGATGCTGCAAGCCTATCGATTTCTGGCAATCAAAATGGAAGAGGAGGCGATGGATTATCCTCTGCATCTGGGTGTGACGGAGGCAGGGAACGGATGGGATGGCCGCATAAAAAGCGCCATCGGCATCGGCAGTCTGCTGAACGACGGGATTGGCGATACCATTCGGGTTTCGCTCACAGAACCGGCAGAAAACGAAATCCCGGCAGCCCAATCAATCCTGTTTGCCCTGGAAAATTTTCGCAGAGAGTCTCTTTCCTGGAAAGAGGCCATCCATGAAGCCCCCGTTCAGTTTTCCAGACGGGTTTCACAAACGGTTTCTTTGGGACCCGTCCGTGTCGGAGGTGAAGAAACGTTTCGATTTTTCGGCGTGAGCCCCTTTGCAGTAAAAGAGCTCCCGGCAGAGTCCTTCGATCAGATTTTGACCATGCCCCAATCGGGAGAATTTTTTTCGGCAGATATTCAAATTTATCAAAAAGTTCCGCCATCCGGAGAAAATTTCCTGTTTCCTCCTATTCTGCTGATGAAAGATCAGGACATAGGAGAACCGGGTTTTGCAGAATCCCTCGCGGACTTGCAGAAAATGCCTGCACGGCTGCTCATGATTCAAGGTTCCCATCCTCTTTTTCCAGTCCGCCGGCTCGTGCAAATTCTCGATTCCTGCAAATTGGATTGGCCGATTGGGATTGTTGTTCCAGAAAGTGATGATCCGGAAGAATGGTATGGCCTGGCTGCAGAAACAGGAGCTTTGATTGCAGACGGGCTGATCGACTGTCTTGCCTGCCCGGAGAGCAATACTGAAAAACCGGTTTTTCATTTTTGTCAGACCCTCCTCCAATCCACCCGCGCACGTCTTTTTAAAGCAGATTTTATTTCCTGCCCTTCGTGCGGCCGCACCTTTTTTGATCTGAACAGTACCACGGAAGCCATCAAATCCCGGACCCAGCATCTCAAAGGGGTTAAAATCGGCATCATGGGATGCATCGTCAATGGTCCTGGAGAAATGGCAGACGCAGATTTCGGCTATGTAGGGGCAGGTGAAGGAAAAATCAACCTCTACAAAAAGCAGGACTGTGTGGAACGAAATATCCCCGAAATTGAGGCGGTCGACCGCCTGATTAATTTGATCAAAGACCACGGCGAATGGGTCGACCCTTGATTCATTGTTCCAAAAACTCCTGAAAAAGGCAGAAACTTCCTCTTCAACAAAAAACCCGCAGAATACTTATGTCTTCCAGCGAAAATGCCTACTTGTCGGTTCTCAGGGAACTCGAACAACGAGGAAGTTATGAAACCACCGCAAAATTTCGAGATATCAGCAAACTCTCCGGTATCAAACAATTGCTGGCCGATTTAGGAGAGCCCCAAAAGGCTGCAAAAATCATCCACATCGCCGGAACAACCGGCAAGGGATTGACGGGCGCAATGCTGGCCCGAATCTTTGAGAAAGAGGGCTTCATTACCGGACTATACAGCTCTCCTCATGTCCTTGATATCCGGGAACGGATTGTTTTGAATGGACAGCTGGTTTCCAAAGAAAGCTTCACCCGGAACGCATCCCGGGTTCTGAAGCAAGCCGAAACCTACTCGGGTCGTATCTATCTTTCATATTTTGATATTTTAACAGCGATTGCATTTCTTGTGTTCCAGGAGGCTCAAGCTCAGTGGATCGTACTAGAAACCGGTTTAGGAGGAAGTGCGGATTCCACCAATGTGACAGAAAAGGAGCTTTGCATTCTCACAACGATTGGCTATGACCATATCAACGTTCTTGGCAACTCTCTGGAAGCCATTGCACAGGAAAAGCTGGGTATTGTCAGGAAAGGGATTCCCACGGTGCTCGCCACTCAGGCCAAAGAACTGATGACGTGGCTCAAAAAGCAATTGGAGCTTTCGGGCAGTCCTCCTGTCTGCGCCGAAGAATTGTCAGTCGAAAGAGTGCAGGATCATTTTCAGTTCAGGTGGCCGAGTGGTGAAATCGACCTTTTTCCGCTTCCAAAACAGCAATCGTCTATTCCCTACCTGGAGTGTCTTAAAACAGCTTTGATGGCCTACACTACCCTCAATCCGAAAGTTTCCGGGAGCGGGCAGCGGCGAAACTGGATCGAGGCCGCCACTTCTTTCAGATTGCCGGGACGCCTGGAATATCATGAAAAGCTTCTTTGGCAGGAAAACCTTCCCCCCTTTGCAACAGTCATCTTTGATGGTGGACACAATGCCATTGCACTGCAGGCTTTGTCGCGCCAGCTGCAGATATGGCAAATCACGAATTATACTTTAGTCCTCGGCTTTGCAGACGACAAACTGATTGAAGCATTGAAGGTTCCATTGCAGGAATTGTGTCGCAATGCCCACCATATCGTTGCTACTCAAGCACTTTCCGTCCGTGCCGCTTCTCCTCAAAAACTGACGGATTTTATTTTTTCCGCTTGTCGTTCTCTGCAGGCTCCACCGCTGATAAAATCAATACCTCGTGTCGCCGACGTTTTGGAGCATCTCCACCAGAGGCACCACGAGCCCATTGTTGTCTCAGGTTCTTTTTATCTGGTTGGAGAAATATTCCAGGCTCTTGGGTGTGAGGCTTGCATCTTTACGGAAGATTAATGTATATAAAACATCCCGGGAGCCCATTGATCACTCTGTGAAACCGGCCTCCTTGGAAAAAACTTCGACGAAACGCTCTCTTCAAACGAGTTCGGCTATGAAATGGATGAAAGTTCTATTTTTCCTGACCGCAATCCTTGGGTGTCAAACAAGCGCTGTCTGGGCACAGTCAATCCTGGTTGACACGAAGATCCTGAGAGTGCGTCAGGAACCCAAAGGAAAACTGATCGGCCGTGTTTATGAAGGGCAGCAATTTATTGTTTTGAATGAACGTGAAGGATGGGGAGAAATTCAATTCGAGGTAAAACAAAAGGGATGGATCAGTTTGGACTACACGAAACCGATGATGGACATCGGCACCGGAGTCCCGATCAAACCGTTCTGCCGGAAACTGAATCAGGAATTTGATCGTCTAAAATGGAAAGCCATCCGTTGCAACAGCGACGATTGGCGAGCTGAGATGCAGTCGGTGCAGAACTCACCCCTCATTTATACCGTGATCGGCAACAAATCTCCCACTTCCCTGCTGCTCTGCAGTGTTCATTCGGATGAAAACACCCCCTATCAGTGTTTTCGCCTTCACAAACTTCTGAAAAAGCAGCCCGAGCTGCTCAATCACCGCGTCGTTATCGCCCCCCTTGTCAATCCTGACGGATTTTTGAAAACAAAAAAAACCAGAACAAATATCCGGGGAATTGACTTGAATCGTAACCTCCCCACCAGGAACTGGAGGCTGTCAGCATTAAAAGAATGGAAACAGCGTTACCAAAGCAACAAAAGGCGTTATCCGGGCAGGACTGCAAACTCGGAACCTGAAAATCAGTTCGTCGTCAATTTGATACAAAAATTCACTCCCGACAAAATCATATCGATACATGCACCGATGAACTTTTTGGACCTGGACTATCTGGACGGCACAGTAAGAAATTCTTCTCAACGCACTGTGTTTAAAAAAGCCAAAGCACTGGCGCTCCACTTTTCTAAAGAAAGTCATTATAAATTTAGAAATTATCGGACATTTACCGGCAGTTTAGGTCGTTACGGAGATGAATGGCAGATTCCCATTTATACGCTGGAACTCCCCAGTGCCGACTACACGAAATCGGAACGGTATTTCCAGGGCCTGCAACGCAGCTTATTTCATTCGTTCAACGTGAATCTTGACAATCTGAACACGGTTCAAATCCAGTCCCCTTCCAAAAAAATAAAAATCAACTGAATTTTTCTTCCTGACCTGGAAAGATTGCCCCGGGCAAATCATCCCTTCGCGTTTCCACAGTGGATTCAACAGGCAGATTTTCATAAAATGAAAATCCTGATTTATTCCAAAAACTGAAATTCCGTGTTTTGATTCCTTTTCAGGACTGCATCTGGCTGGAGGAAAAGACTGTTTTCAAAGGTCCATCTAAAAATAGACCCAATGTTCAGTTTCTTTGTAATCGTTCGAAAGGAGATGGGTTTTGATCATTTCAACATCTTCCAATGCCGTGATCAAAATTAGTTGGTTGGCGTGAAGTTCCGGAAGGAGGGGCATGTCGGGAGAATCCGGGGAAGTCAAATGATCCGTCGTGATTGTGCTGAGCAGCTCGATTTCCCAAAGTGGCAGACAGAGTGTCACCACTTCAGAAAGATCGCTTCTGCCGTAAACATGCAAGCCTTTGATCCCCTGAGCAGCGAGTTCCATCAGCTTGTTGTTCACCCTTTGCTTCAAATCTCGAAAGTAGTCGATAGACCGCTTCAAATAGTTGGCGGTCAACCGGCTTTTTTCCATCCCCCCTTGAGGAGTCAAAAAATAAATCCACCGCCGCGCGCTGACCTGTCGTGCCCGCATCCAGCCCTTTTGCAGAACTTTTTGGATGAACGCATTGGTCAACCCCAGGGAAATTCCAAGTTCTTTTGCAAGCTGTCTTTGATTGATACCTTGGTTTTTTTCGACTTTTTCAAATAATGCCAGAGTACGGAGATCTTCGTTGTCCATGCTCATAGGTGTCTCCTGAGGGAATATTGTTCACATTTTGAACAACTCTATCATGAAAACTTCTATCGTCAAGTTGTTTTGCAATAAATGCGCAAACCAACCGGACCTCTGTCAGATTCAAAAGGATAAGGTGCCGTCAATTGCCGGTTCCCTTTTAATCCGCACCCAGATCCTGAGCGGCTGCCCGCTGCTCTTGTCAAGTGACAGGCAGTTCAATTGAAAAACACGATCCTCCAGACTCGAGATTCTGTTGCCGGATGTATCCATTGTGATCAGAAATGATCTGAGCAACGATGCTCAAGCCCAACCCTGTTCCATGTTTTTGGGTGGTCGTGTAGGGTTCAAACAGACGATGGCGAATTTCAGGTGGCACTCCAGGACCGGTATCAGCGACTTCTATCCGCACCATTTTCAATTCAGCATCAAATGCGGTCGATATTTTGATCTCCCCCTCTCCGTCGATGGCAGCAACGGCGTTATCGATCAAGTTGATGAAGACCCGCTTCATTTGTTCACGATCGAGGGAGAATCGGGGCACTTGATCATCCAGTTCGGTGATCAGGCGGATTCGTTCGGAGATGGCATTCCGATAAAGTTGCACCGCCTCTTCAATGGTCAGATTGAAGTTATCCGGCTGCAGGTTCGATTCTGGAAGACGAGCAAAATTTGAAAACTCATTCACCATGTTTTTGAGCATCTCCACTTCTTTAACAATAGTCTGGGTTGCCTGGTCCAGAACCTCTGAATCGGGCATTTGATTGAGGTATTTTCTCCGTATCCGTTCTGCTGACAATTGGATGGGAGTGAGGGGATTTTTAATTTCATGGGCAATCCGGCGGGCGACATCGCGCCAGGCATGGGCACGCTGAAAGCGTTGAATTTCAGTAACATTCTCATAGACTGAGATCATCCCCACGGGTTCTTTTTCCCGGTTTTCCAAAGTCAGCAAAGTGACAGAGATATCGAGCGGTTCCTCATTTTTAGTCAGCGACAATTCGCGGGATATTGATTTTGACTTTTTGCTTCGGATCTCCTGAAACATCTCTTCAAAAAGTTCCAGGGATTCTTTGTCCAGGACTTTCCGGTAATGTTCATCTAAAAACCTCGATTGTTTGAGCTGCAGAAATTTTTTTGCAGCACGATTCAATCCGTTGATCTGCCCCTCCATGTCTAAAGAAATCACCCCGGTTTTGATATTTTCCAGGACCAGTTCCACAAATCGGGTGTGTTCTTCCAGAGCAAGATGACTTTTCTGCAAATGCTCTGTTGTTTTCTGCAGGGCGATCTGGTTTTCAAAAAGCTCCTGGCTCATTGAATTGAAGGAATTGACCAATTGCCCAAAATCACGGTCGAGCGGCATCCCTTTTTCAGCAACCACCTGAAATCCAAGCTCTCCATGCGCCACTCGTTGAGTCGCATCAGCCAGCTGCTCAATTGGATGAACAAAGCCTCTTGCCAGATAGAATGCAAACCAGGTGGCAACAAAAACAATTAAAAAAACCATCAGCAGTAAACTGATGATATAATAATTTTTTATCAACTCCTCCGATTCTGCAAGGATTTTGGTGTTGATCTCCTGATCATCCATATCATTCAGCGCCGAGGTGAGATGTTTGGTATCCACATACAAAATCTCAATTACCATAGGTTTTTTTTCCACGGTCACTTTTTGCAGGAGGCGCCATATCCGCCGTTTTCCCAAATCTTCTGAAAGCCATGCTTTCGGTTGATCCCGAATCTGTTCCCATTCAAAATCTTTCACCACCCGCCAGTACTTTTCAGATTTATAAGTCCGCAGGGCTTGAAACAGAATCGCCTGCTGATTTGAATAGATGGTCACGCCTTCTGCATTTCCCTGAGTGATGAGATAATTCAAATCCTGCGGACTGTTGAGAATTTCGGGATTGTTGATCAGTGCATTTTTCACAAGCCATCCCTGCACCTCCAGCAGGTTGTGCAAATTGCGGTAATACGCCGTTGAGATACTCTGCGCATTTTGTTTCGCAGTTTCCCTTTGATTGGCGAGCCAGGATTCCAGTGCAGAATTGGTATACAATGTAGAAAACAAATGTGAGAGGGTTGCCGGCAATGAAATCAGAATGAAGGCAATGATCAGCTTTGTTTTAAGATTGACTCCCAGAGCCTGGCGGTTCCCTTCAAAAATCAGCTTCAACAGATTTTTCAGGATCAAATAGAAGACGAGTACCAGCAAGACGATGTTGACGTTGATCGCCACAAAAATACTCAGTTTCGAATTGATGGTATTCCAGCTCGTAAATCCCTGTTGAACATCAAAATAAATCAGGAAAAAAATACAGGACACCAAACCGGCAATGGCAAAGAGACGGTTTCGAATTTCTGGAGTAAACTTTTTTAAAAAATTCAGTCTTGGAAGAAGGAGGGAGTGTATGGATTTCATGTCAAAAGACGAATTGGAAGTTGAAACTCAGAAGAATCGCTGCTCCAGAAGGTTTTTAAAAAACCGTCCTGAGGAAATTGTTTTCGGTCTGCTGAGAAAGCAATTCAATATTTATTCCCCGACAAACACAGGGAACAAATCTCCTCAATTCTTCCTTGTAGATACAAATCGAAGGTGGTATAGCATAAATATTATTTATTGGCTCAACCAAGGATGGAGGGCTTTCCAAATTTCTTCACGTCCAAGCTTCTTTAACGAAGAGTGAGCGATCGGAACTGTTGAGAGCCCCATTTTCGTTTGAATGTCTTTTAGCTGTCTAAGAACCTGGCTTCGTTTCAATTTATCAATTTTATTGGCAATAACAAGGACAGGCAGATTGTAGTGATCCAGCCATTCCTGCATTTGCAGGTCTCCCGCACTGGGGCCATGGCGACTGTCGACGATCAGGATGACTCCTCGCAGAGAAGGCCGTTGGGAGAGATACAACTCGATCAATTGTCCCCACTCCTTTTGCATGGCGCGTGAGACTTTTGCAAATCCATAACCGGGTAAATCGACAAGAGAAAAGCTCTTGTTGATCAGAAAAAAGTTCACTAACCTTGTTTTTCCGGGAGTAGCACTGGTTTTTACCAGATTCCTGCGATTCAGCATCGAGTTGATCAATGTTGATTTTCCGACGTTTGATTTTCCTGCAAATGCAATTTCCGGGTGATCTGTTTTCGGAAATTGTTGAGCATCAGCGGCACTGATCACAAATTCTGCAGAATTGATCTTCATGGTACTTTCGAGAAATACAGATTATCTAGGGAAAAACATGAACCTTTATTTGTCTGACTGATTCAATGAGAGTTGTGTTGATCTTCAATTTTATCGGATGCCGGTTCTGCATCTTCATGTCGAAGCAGATGCGCGACGGTCTGAAATAACGACGATTCTTCAATCCCGGAATGGCTCAGTTTGAGATCAATATAAAGCAGGACGAGAACAAGCGAAGCAAAAGGATAGAGCAGGAGATATCCTAAATACTGAGACCAGCGGAGTGCTTGAATCACTTCAGGAGTTTGAAGAATTGCCATCAGATTCTCAACCTTCTCAAGATTCTCGGGAGAACCCAAATTCAATTCCGGTAAAAAAGAAACGAGTAAGAAACTGAAGAGCACCAGTTTTGCAGTTCCCAAAAAAATAATGGTGAGAATGGTTTTTGAAGCATTGCTCTGCACCAATCGAAAACTGGCGACCAAAGCCCGAAATCCCCGCTCCCCCTCCAGGATATAAATTGTCTGGGAGAGTGAAAAAACAAATATACTGCCGATCAAAATTAAAAAAAGAATCATATTCAAAGGAAAGGGCAGTACAGCAAACATGGAGCCTGTCAGGAAGATAATAAATTGCAGGATTGCAACATGGACGGCGCCAAAAAAGAGACGTGACCGAACAGACTTAAGAATGCCGATTGCCGGAAAAACAGGTTGAAACAACAGCGCCACCAAGCCTAAGGTCATAGCCGCTTCGGTTAAACGTATCGTCACAAAAAATACGATATGTTCGATTTCCAAACCGAGCAATCCGGTAACTACCGAAGGAATCAGCAGACTGATGGAGAGAATCATAATGGGGATAAAATAAATTCGATAAATCCGAAATGCGAGGATGAAACATTGCGCAATGCTGTGCGCTTGCAGAAACTCTTCTTTCATGTAGGTAATCCTAAATTAATAGAAACAAGGGAAGTGTCGATCAAAGAGTCAATGGGGCTGACTCCCGACTTTGAATCAAGGCAAGTGTAACTGAGAGTACATTACTTTTCAATTGATGTTTAGCGATGGCCAATAAACTTATAGCAAAATCGAAGCTATCTTTACAAGTGGAAGAATCAAATAAGGTGCTTCCTGACGAATCAGACCAGATTGTTGTTGATTTAAAAGAACAACTGGCTCAACTCAAAGAACAGCTGCTCCGTTATGAAGAAGCAGAAGCGGAACACGGTTCCATTTCAAAAGTTCATGCTGCTGCTCCGGAGGAAGTGAGCGAAAATCTGCCGATTCAGCTGCAAATCAAAAAGCATCATATTGCATCCATGTTGGAACGCGAAAAAGCAGCACAGCATCGACTCAAGATTCTACCACATGTCGTGGATAATTTACAGAAGCCAATTTCGCAGATGACGGCAGATCTGGAGCAACTGATTGCCAGCGTTCATGACTCTGAGGTTCAGAACACCCTGACTCAATGCCTGTCGGTGGTTGAAAATGTCAGTCAATTGACGGAACACACCAAACAGCTGGACCAGGCACTCCATCCTCAAAAAAACAGAGTCGACCTTTTGGCCTTTTTCAGAAAAATTGCACGTGAACAGAATCAGGGGGACGATCAAATCAAATTGTACGCATCAGGACAATTGCCCCAATCCCTTTATATTGATGAAGAACTTTTTAAAAAAAGCATTTTGATTCTTCTTCAGGAAATCAGCCGCCTCTCGGATGATGACATCATCAGCATCAAATTGCGTCAGGGGGATGAAATGATCTATGACGTCAGTGTTGAACATTTGAAGGTCTCTTTGTTTGGCGGAAGCGGATGGAATCTTCCAGAACACGCCGAAATGGAAGAATTTTTAGCCCAGTCTCTTGAAAGTTCCGATGAATGGGGACTGGATGTTTTATACGCCCAAAAGGTGATGGAAGCCCACGGGGGATCTTTGGCTCTTCATCGTGAAGAGGATGATGTCGTCGGCTTTGACATCACGTTACCGGTCAACGAAAAATGAAGCAAATTGACATCCTCACTCCTCAGGGCAATCTCTCTGACATCCAGAAAAATCCCAACCTCGACGTGGTGATGAATCTGTTCAAAATCCCGAGAGCTTTCACAGTGTCCGGTTTCGGGGACTGGAATGTCGGGCAACATAGTTTCTGCACTGCATTTTTAGCCCTCTATTGGGCACGTTTTCGAGGGTATGAAGAAAGCAAACGAAATGAATTGATGGTGATGGCGCTCACCCACGACCTTCATGAATCCGCCACCGGGGATATTCTGCCCGCCTTGAAAAACAGCGACCTGCGAGCACAACTGGATGAAGTCCAGCAGTCCTTCCTCAGCAGTCTTCAGGTGGAAGAAAAATCTGAATTGAAAGTTGATCTCAAAATACTGGATGTGATCGCCTTCATGTATGAAATTCAACGGGCACAAACCATCAATCTGGAACAGAAGGCCTCTCTTCAATCCTTTTTTCTGACGCAAAAGGAACACCTGAACAATTATTGTCAATCGCATGGATTCAACGATGTTCAGGACTTTCTGGATCAGCTCGGTGTTTTCAAATCGGTCACTTTGTCTGATCCTGGAGAATCACATTGAGATCACAGTGCTTTTCCAGCGATGCCGCAAGAGCATTGAGTTGCTTTTCTTTTTCTTCAAAGAAGTCATTCCGCACTTCAAAAGAATCATCAAACAGATGTAAAATCCGCTGAGTCAGTTCCAGTGAATCAAAGAGACCGTGGATATAAGTTCCCAACAGTCTTTTGCTTTGCTTCCATATAAAGGTATCCGGTTTTTCGACGATCTGCTCAAGTCCCGGATCGTCGATCAATGAAGTCCCCATGTGGATTTCATATCCCGCGCAAACAATTCCCTCCAAGAGACCTTTGCCCTGGTATTTTTGATTATTCAGGATTTTCTCTTTTCCAATCACCGTTTTCATCTCAATAAAATTGAGCGCCTCCATTTCTGGAAGACTGCTCTCCATTCCATCCGGGTCCGCGATGGAACGTCCCATCATCTGAAAACCACCACAAATGCCGATCATCAGTTTCTGCCCAAAAAGATCCTGCAGCTTTTCAAAAAAACCCGTTTCCTTGAGAAACATCAGGTCATTCAACGTGTCCTTGCTTCCAGGCAGAACAATGATATCGAACTCGTCCAGTTCAGAAGCTTTTTCTACAAAATGAAGAGAGACGTCATCCAGCATTTTCAGAGGCGAAAAATCTGTAAAATTGGAAATATATGGAAGGCGAATCACTCCGATTTTTATTCGGGCATTTTCGTCAATTTGAGAGGAAATGTTCTGAGAATCCTCGTCTTCCAGCGTTATTTTCATGTAGGGTAAAGTCCCCACCGTTTTGACCGGCACCATTGAAGCAAACAGTTCAATTCCAGGAGCAAGCAGCGAGTAGTCTCCTCTGAATTTATTGATAATAAACCCTTTTATCAACGGTTTATATGTATCCTGAATCAGATCATAAGTCCCTTTGAGCCAGGCAAAGACTCCGCCCCGATCAATATCGCCGATAATAAAAACCGACGCCTGTGCATAGTCAGCCATCCTCATATTGACGATATCGGTTCGTTGCAGATTGATTTCTGCAGGACTCCCTGCCCCTTCGATGATCACAACATCGAAATCCCTGAGCAGCGAATCAAAGGCAGATTTCACAATTTCAAAATTTTCTTCTGCCAATTGATAATATTCCTGCGCACGATAGGTCCCCACCACTTTGCCAAGACGCACCAGTTGAGAACGATGATTGCCCTGAGGTTTGAGCAGAATCGGGTTCATCCGCACATCAGGAGCAATGCGCGCCGCTTCGGCTTGCAGAAACTGGGCTCTCCCCATTTCCAATCCGTCCATCGTCACTCCCGAATTCAAAGCCATGTTCTGTGCTTTAAAGGGGGCGACTTTGATTCCCCGGTTGGCCAGCAAACGGCAGAATCCGGCGGCAATGATACTTTTTCCCACTCCGGATCCTGTCCCTTGAAACATGATGACTTGAGTCATAATTTTATTTGATGAAGCAGAACTCAGAATCCCCTTTTATGTTCGAGGCTGATCGGATGAATGGGAAGTTTATGGATCAGTTTGGGAATCCATTGGGACATTCCGCGTTTGGGTGTCGGATGAAGCCAGGCAACAGGAATTCCGAAATGAATGAGCTGCTGCAAGCTACTGCGAAAACCCTGAAGCGCATTTTTTGCGCTTTCTCCGGGTCTGGGACTGGTCAAGCCATCAGAACAAATCAAAATTCGATCGGATTCCAATACCCCCTGCCGCTGGATACTGCGCGCCAGACGCTGGAGCGTCTGCGCGAGATAGCTTTTTCCACCTGCATCATTCAAGGTCGCCAAAAGTCGTTCTGCCTGGCCGGCCGTGCCCCGCTTCAGCAGCCATGACGGCTGATTGTCCTTCAAAAGCAGAATATGAAATCGACTGCTCCGGGTCAGCTGCTTCAAGGACAGGAGCACATTACGGGCTTCGGCTAAAAAATGAATCGCCGCAGTGGATCGGCTGGCGTCTAAAAAGACCCAGGTATTGGCCTTACGGGTTGAGCGGCGGAAACGCATTTGCCAGTTCAGTTTTCCCGGTTTCCATCCTTCCCGGATTGAAGCGAGAAAGGAGTTGGTCCAACAGATTCGCGCAAAAGGCGAGTCCTGCTGCATAATCCGATGCGACCCGTTGTTGGAATAAAACTGCGGCGAAGAAGCATGCTCTCCCGATTGCCACCAGCCCTTCAACGCTTCATGTCCGGCAGGGTGAACTTCATCAAGTTTCAAATTATCCATGCGCGCTTCAGTTGGAGACAATGAAGTGCTCAGAGGAGATTGCCGCGGCGCGCCAGATTGCGAAGACTGCTTTTCTTTCGGCTGCGGCGGCATGGGCGGTGACGGTGGCTGAATTTCTGCCTGACGATGACCGAGGCAAAGAATCCAGGCTTCTTCGACATCCTCCGTCTGCACAGTATCCCGTCCATCCCAGGCAGCAAGGCAACGAGCCGTTCTCATCGCCCCCAGTTCTGCACGGACTCCTTCCAACTGCAGACTTTTAGCAGTTTGTGCAATTTCCAATCGCAGATGATCGGGAATCCGAATGGAAAGCAGACACGCGCGCGCATTCAGAATTTGCCGACGCAAGGCGGCAATCTCCTGCTTCTGGCTATTGGCAAATGAAACAGGGTCGTCATCAAAGGCCATGCGACGTTCAACAATGCTCATCCGTTCCTCCACTGTAAAATCATCGCTGACTTGAACCCCATGCGCAAAGCGATCCAGGAGCTGCGGGCGCAAATCCCCTTCCTCGGGATTCATGGATCCGATCAGAATATAACGCGCCTCCACTCGCGAAGAAATTCCGTCGCGTTCAATTCGATGAAATCCGCTGGCAGCAGAATCCAAAATTGAATCGGATAAATGGTCCGGCAATAAATTGATTTCATCAATGTACAAAATTCCCTGGTTGGCTTGTTGAATCAGTCCGATGCGGGCAGACCACTCTCCTTTTTCGATCAATGAAGACGCGTCAATCGACCCCAATAAACGATCTTCGGTGGCCCCCAACGGGATTTCAACAAAAGGGACCTCTTCCCCTGCAAAAGCAGGAGGCAGCACCTGAGAAAATGCACGGGCCAGAGTGCTTTTGGCGCAACCCCGATGACCGAGCAGAATCAATCCTCCCAACTGAGGATCAATGGCATGGCAGAGGATAGAGCGCTTGGCGCGTTCCATCCCGACAATGGTGGTAAAAGGGAACTGTTCACTCATTCTAATTGTCCTTCTAATTCAATAAGATTCAATTCTAACGCTTCAACGGTTTCTGCACTGGCTTCTTTCCAAAGCCCGCGTTCATGCGCTTCCAGAAGCCTTTTCACCGAGTCCTGGAGAGCCACCGGATTATACCGTTTAAAAAATTCCTGCTGTTCCTGATCCAGAAAGAGTTTTTGGGCCAGTTCTTCATACTGATAATCAGCAACCACATCACAGGTGGCATCATAGCCGAAAATGTAGTCCGCGGTGGCCGCCATTTCAAAAGCTCCCTTGTATCCATGCTTTTTCATCGCTTCAATCCAGCGGGGATTGAGCACCCGGCTTCGAAATACACGGTTGAACTCCTCGGAAAGCGTGCGAACCTTGACTCGATCCGGCTGGCTCGAATCACCATGGTAGGTCACAGGCGCTTCACCGCGAATCGTTTCAACCGCCGCGTGCAAACCTCCCTGAAACTGGAAATAATCATCAGAATCCAGAATGTCGTGTTCCCGGTTGTCCTGATTCTGATGGACCACCTCGACATGCCCGAGCCGGTTTTCAAACAAACCCGTCTGTTCGCTGCTCGATCCATCCGTATCATAAGCATATCCGCCCCATTTTAAAAAAACCCGGGCAAGATCTTCGCGGGACTCCCAGTTTCCGCCGTCGATTAGCGGCAGCAGTCCGGTTCCGTATGATCCGGGACCGGAACTGAATACCCGTAGATAGGCCAAACGCTCAGATTCTTCAACGGAGACCCCCTCCCCGGACATTTTCTCCTGGTCGCGCAGCCAGGCCGCCCGGATCGGATTGAGCTCTTCCGGTTCATCCAGATTTGCCAGCCTTTTGGGAATGGTTGCCAAGAGGCGCATGGTGTCGCCGAAAGCGTCGCGAAACAAGCCTGAAACCCTTAAAAGGACATCGACGCGGGGCCTACCGAGCAGATGAGCAGGATAAATCTCAAAGTCAATAATTCTCCCCGATACTCTCTCCCAAACCGGTTCGCAGCCCCAGAGCCACAAGGCCTGCGCAATATCGTCTCCACCGGTCCTCATGTTCGATGTTCCCCAGATAACCATAGCCAAATTTCGCGGGTAGGCGCCATGATCATTCAGATGCCGCTCCAGTAATCGTTCCGCCATTTGTTTTCCGCAGTTCCAGGAAGTTGGCGTCGGAATCACCCGGGGATCAATTGAAAAGAAATTCCTCCCGGTCGGCAGAACGTCAATGCGTCCGCGCGTCGGAGCACCGGATGGTCCCGGAGGAATGAATTTGCCGCTCAATCCGTCTGCCAGGTTTTCTATCTCGTTTTCGCACTGCATCAAACGCGGATGAAGATGATCGTACAGAAGCTGACGCAATATTTTCAAAGACTCATTCTCGTCTTCTGGAAATGCCCGCTTTTCCAGTGCCGTCCGGATCCATTGACGGGCCTGTTGATCCACCTGGTCCCGTTCAGCACCGGGGAGCGTGGACAAATCAAATTCTTTTTCCCGTCCAGTCAGTGCTTCAAGCAATCCGGGGTAATGGGCTGAAGGCATCCGCAGCAGACTCAGCAAAAAATCAATTTTTTGTTCTTCCTCTGGATTTTGCCCAAAAACATGAAGGCCTGAACGGATCTGGCTCTCTTTGATCTCGCATAGATAATTTCCAAGGGAGCTGATCAGATCTCCTTCTTCAGGGATTTCCTGCCGCCAGGGGGCATCTTCGAGCAGATGTTCAATCTCATGTTCCAGTTCATGCGCCCGCTCGGGGAAGAGGGTTTCACAATGCGCATGTTCTTCCAGCAGGCGTTCGATGCGGTCCAGTTCATCATAAAGCCCGGCTCGAGTCAGTGGCGGGGTGAGGTGGTCTACAATCATTGCCGAAGTGCGGCGTTTTGCCTGGGTGCCTTCTCCAGGATCATTGACAATGAAAGGGTAAAGATGAGGGAGGGTGCCAATGCAGATTTGCGGAAAATCTTCCTGACCCAAAGTCACGCTTCGTCCAGGCAACCACTCCAAATTGCCATGTTTGCCAAAATGAATGACAGCGTCTGCCTGGAATCCTTCCCGGATCCACAGGTAAAAATTGAGATACGCCGGCGGCGGCGGCAAATCCGGGCTGTGATAAATAGCCTGGGTTTGAATCCCAAAACCGCGGGGAGGCTGAATCCCCACAAATACGTTGCCAAATTGTTTCCCGGGGACCGGAATTGTTTCCGGTAATTCCTGAGGCCAGTGTTCCGCGAGCTCGTTCCGGCAGTGCTCCGGTAAAGTTTCAAGAAAATTATCTAACCTTTGCCTGGAAAGTCCCTGCTCGCAAGGCTTGCCATAACTCAGCTCCCCATCATTGGTCAACTGGGACTGCAGCAGATTCATCAGGGCCTCGCTGTCTTCAGGAATCTCTTCAACCCAATACCCCATTTTTTTCAACTTTTTCATGAAAATCACCACACTGGCAGGAGTATCCAATCCCACGCCATTGCCGATTCGGCTGTTTTTATTGGGATAGTTCGCTAAAATGATGGCCACTTTCTTGTCTGCATGGGGAATCGTTTTCAGGGAAGCCCAATTTTTAGCAAGCTTTGCGACATAGTCCACCTGTCTCATATCCGGCTGCAGGTTCTTGATGGTATATTCCACTTCAGGCAGGATCTGATGTTCCTCTTTGAAACCAATAACCGTGGTCATCACTCGTCCGTCAATTTCCGGCAACGCGACATTCATCGCTACATCGGAAGGAGAAAAACCACGGGGGTTGTGGCTCCAGCTTTCCCGGTCCTGAGAAGAAACCGGCACTTGCAGGACCGGACACCCCAGTGTTTCCAAAAAAGAAACCCGATCTCCGTCATTGATACAAATGGAAAAACTCTGCAAGGTCAGAATCACCCGGGGAGAATCTTTTTTCGCCTCCTCCAGCAAGGCCTCCTGCGCATCCTGATTGCGCAGGCTATAAGCATAAAAAAGAGCAACCCGGAATCCCTGCCGGCCCAGGGAATCTTTAAGGCGTTCAATCACTGCCAGATCTCCGGTCTGATACCAGGCCCTGTAAAAGCAAACCCAAACGAGAGGCCGTTCGTCTGTTTTTTGGGAGAACTCCGTTTCTTTTTGATACCAGCCGAATTTCGGCATAGTGATGACGGGAGGAAAATCCGCAACCTTTTTCTCCAATAACAATTGGACTCCTTCTCCGGCATGCCGTATATTGTCCAAACCGCCTTCTTTAAAATAGCCAAAGAAAAGCCGCGCCAGAGATTCGTTGTAATCGCCATATTGAAAAAGTTCATTATCCCAGCTGTCCGTACCCGGCAGGATCAATATTTGGGGACGATGTTCATGAGAACGGAGATGCAGCAATTCTTCAATCAGGTGAGGAAAGTAGGATTTTCCACCCAGTAATCTGAGGATGACCAGCCTGGCTTGACTGAGAATGCGTTCAACATAATCTTCGGCAACGGAGGGTTTCTGCAATGCGGCGGCATGGGTGACACGCAGGCGTTTTTGAAACAAGGGTTCCCATGTTTGGGCCACGCAGGTAAGATCAGTATCGGCTGCACTGATGAAGATCACGTCACCCGGAGTCTGCTGGACAATCTCCAGACTGCGTTCCGTATCGAGGGCGCCATTTTTTGTTGCAATTCTGTGCATCTGTTTTTAAAAATCAAAAAATTGTGGGAATTTCAGAAAGGCGAAGAGGAGAGTATACTATGAATTCAAGCGTCATCCTACAAAATAAAAAAATGGGCGTGTACGCGGGGTATCAAAAGGAAAATCTAGGAAAAATGACCTGAAGATGCAAGTGAATTCCCTTCTTCTTCCTTTCAGTTTTTAAGAGCGTCAACATGATGGACAGCAAGTTTCTATTTTCTTTTTTGCAGTCCTCGATGACCCTGATGATGCTTGCCGTCATCCTGGATCTTTTCCTGGGAGATCCGGTTTATCGTTACCATCCGGTTCGCCTGATTGGCACTTGTCTGAGTTTTTTTGAGACCCAGCTGAGACGTCGCGGAATGGATGGACAGGGCAGCGGGTTTCTTCTTTTTGTCCTGCTCACCCTGAGCATCCTGGCAGGCATTGAAGGGATTTTTTGGCTCCTGTCCCAATGGCATTGGCTGCTGGGGTGGGGATGGCATTTATACATCATCTACAGCCTCCTGGCTTTAAAAGATTTGCATGTCCACGGACAGCGTGTTGCCGATGCCGCGAAGCAGCAGGATTTGCAGCAGGCACGGAAACAGGCCGGCATGATGGTCGGACGTGACAGCAAGGATCTCGATCTGGCGGGATGCAATCGCGCGGCGATTGAAAGCATCAGCGAAAATCTGGCAGATGGCGTGATCGGTCCCCTGTTCTATCTGATCTTGTTCGGGGTGCCTGGAATGATCGTCTTTAAAATCGTCAGTACCATGGATTCGATGGTGGGTTACCGCAATTCAGAATATATTCATTTTGGCTGGTTCGGAGCTCGTTTGGACGATTGGCTCAATTGGATTCCTGCCCGTCTGACATGGCTCCTGATTTCCGGAAGCGCCTTCCTGCTGCCGGCTTATTCCGGGATGAAAGCTTTTCACACCGGATGGTCCCAACATTGCCTCCTGCCCAGCCCCAATGCGGGATGGAGCCAGGCTGCCGCAGCAGGAGCCCTGCAGTTGAAACTGGTGGGGCCGATCTGGCGGGAAGGGAAACTGGCTCATGAACACTGGATGGGAGATTCCCGGGACCGGGAAGGTGCGAATCCTGATGATATTGCAAAAATGTCGCGAATCGCGAATCTGAGTACGTTTCTGTTTATATCACTCATTTTGCTGCTGAATCTAATCTTCTTTTGAGATACTTTTTGCTGAAACAGACTGTTATTAAGATCTATACATTTTTATAGCGCTCGCACTCTCAGGCGTACTCATAATCATAATCATCACAAAAAAAGATTAGGATTAAGGGTGGGAGTAAGATTGCAAGCAGGAGTAAAATGGGGAGCAGGATTAAGATTGCGAGCAGGAGTAAGATGGGGAGCAGGATTGTGAGTATGAATCCAGAATCTCGAAAATATTGTAAACTAATTTATTGAAATAAAAGGTCTTTTAATTTCTTTCTCAGAGAAATGCGATAAGGAGTAAAGAGTGAGTGAATCAAAATGGATGAAAACGATTGAGAAGAATGGCTTCCTTCCCGAGGATCAAGTCTATGAACTTTTGAAGGTCGGGAATCTGGAGATGCTGATGAAGTCCGCTGCCCAGCTGCGCGATCAGGCACACCGGCAAGTCATTTCATACTCACGCAAGGTTTTTGTTCCTCTCACTCAATTGTGTCGGGATGTCTGCCATTATTGCACCTTTGCTCAGTCACCGGTTCAACTCAGGCAAGCTTTCATGACTCCTGAGGAAGTGCTTGAATCGGCACGCCGGGGTGCCGCTGCCGGCTGCAGGGAAGTGCTTTTTACATTGGGTGACAAACCAGAGCTGCGTTATTCTCAGGCAAGAGAGGAACTCGAAAAGCTTGGACACAAAAGCACACTCTCTTATTTGAGAGAGGTCTGTGATCTCGTCATAAAAGAAACCGGGCTGCTTCCTCACACCAATCCAGGACTAATGAACCGCCAGGATTTAATGGATTTGAGAGAAGTTTCCGTCTCTCAGGGGATCATGCTGGAATCCCTTTCTCCCCGATTATTTCAGAGAGGAGGTCCACATTTCGGTTCTCCAGACAAGGACCCCAAGCTAAGGCTGGAAACCATTCGATTGGCAGGAGAACTTGCGATTCCCTTCACCTCAGGGATTTTGATTGGTATCGGTGAAAGCCGCCGGGAACGAATCGAGGCTCTGCTCGCATTGCGTAGCCTTCATCATCAACACCAGCATATCCAGGAAATCATCATACAAAATTTCTGCGCCAAAGCAGGCACACAGATGGCATCAAGCCCGGAACCGAGTTTTGAGGATTTTCTCTGGACCATCGCCATTGCCCGGCTTATTTTTGGAGCAGACATGAATATTCAGGCGCCGCCAAATCTCAGCAAAGGGGCGCTGGCACGATTGATTGATGCCGGTATCAATGATTGGGGAGGAGTTTCTCCTGTGACTCCGGATTTTGTCAACCCCGAAAAACCGTGGCCCCACCTCGAATCCCTGGCCCTCGAAACAGCCCAAAGCGCTAAAATCCTGACAGAACGCTTGGCCATCTATCCGCAATACGCGCTGCAAAGCGAACATTGGCTGCACCCGCAGCTGGGGCGGCTCGTCATCCAGAAAATTGATAGCGAAGGTTTTGGCAGGACGGACAACTGGTCCACCGGAAGCACTTTAAGACCTCCAATCGAAGAAGTTATCGGTCAGAAGAATGACAGGCATGCAAATTATAGTGAAATCGAATCGATTCTTCAAAAAGCAATGGCAGGCGACGGATTGAACGAATCCGAAGTAATCCGCCTGTTTCAGGCTAGAGGAGGCGAAGTACAGACAGTCTGCGCAGCAGCCGACCGACTGCGTAAAGAAGTCAATGGAGATGAGGTGAGCTATGTGGTCACCCGCAATATCAACTACACCAACATTTGTTATTTTCGCTGCCAGTTCTGTGCGTTTTCCAAGGGGAAACTCAGTGAAAACCTCCGCGGGAAACCCTATGACCTTGATCTTGAAGAAATCAAGCGACGGGCCCGGGAAGCCTGGGAACGCGGCGCAACAGAACTTTGTCTGCAGGGAGGGATTCATCCCGAATACAGCGGGGAGACTTATCTGACAATCTGCCGGGAACTCAAAGCGATCTTGCCGGATCTGCATCTCCATGCCTTTTCCCCTCTGGAAATCTGGCAGGGGGCTCATACGCTCGGGATGGATCTCGCGGACTTTCTCAGACAGCTCAAGGAAGTTGGTTTGGGCTCCTTACCGGGAACAGCCGCCGAAGTGCTCGACGATGAAGTCCGCGCAATTCTCTGCCCCGACAAAGTGACTACGCAGCAATGGCTGGCAGTCATGGAAGCGGCCCATTCCGCAGGATTTCAAACCACTGCGACCATCATGTATGGGCACATCGACCATCCCCGGCACTGGGCCAGTCATTTGCTCCGCATCAAAGACCTGCAGAAAAAGACCCACGGTTTCACGGAATTGGTCCCACTCCCATTCGTCCACATGGAATCGCCCATTTATCTCAAAGGGCGGGCACGCAAGGGGCCGACTTTTCGGGAAGCTGTTCTGATGCACGCCGTCAGCCGCGTGACGCTCCATCCTGACATCACAAATATTCAAGCCTCCTGGGTGAAGATGGGGCCGGTGGGGGTGCAGGCCTGTCTCAATGCAGGCGTAAACGATCTGGGTGGAACCCTGATGAATGAAACCATCACCCGCTCCGCCGGTGCCTCTCACGGTCAGGAAATGCCGCCGGAACAAATGGAACGGCTTATCCGGGAGAACGGCCGCACTCCGGTTCAGCGCAGCACCACTTATGAAAGAGCTCCTCATGAACGAACGCTGGCATCCTATCAGGCCCCGCCGCTTTCAGAGCTTGTCAACTCGCCGGCAAAGCGTTATGAGCGGACTGAAAGAGCGGAATTGATCCGGCCGGGATTGAGCGCGGAAAATGTCGGTGATCTTTCTCCGGAACACTAGAAAAGTCGAACTTCAAAGTCAGGATACAAATTAAAGTGAACGACATATCCCAGTTTAAAGCTTGTTGAGGTGAATTCCAATGAAGCAATTTTGTCTTCATCATTGATGAATCCTGCCAGTTTCACAGGGAGGGTTCTGAATCTTTGAAATTGAAACGTCCAGTTGGCAGCATATTCCCAGAGAATGAAAAACCCTTCAGGATTGAAATCGTCGGATTTGAACTTAAATGTGGCTGCATCTGAGGACAAATTTTCCTGAATTGTTATGTCCACGACATTCAATCCGGAAAACAATCCACTCAATCCTTTCGAGAAATTTCCTGCAATATATCCAATTTGCAGCTCCGGCTCCCCAAACGGAGTGATGACAGGAAAAATTACCCATACTTCTGAGCTGATTGTTGCCTGGGAATCAACCCCGTCTTTGGGGAAATTCAGAAGAGTCGCGTCTGCAGAGGTGCTCAATTGCCCGAGGGTGATGCGATAATATTTTGAAACAAACATCAAATTTGAACCCGCGCCAAATTTGGATCCGTAGTGGTAGCTTGTTTCATTGAACGTGAACAGGGCATTGGCAGAATCGTGTTCAACGGTTTTGTTTTTATTGGTGAAAAAGTTCTTCCCTGTCAGATCAATTTCCAGTCTCAAGTCGTAGTCGAGATTCAATGGAAACAGTGGATCAGGTTCAGAGCTGAATGCAGCACCATTGCCTCCCAAATCTTCTTCGGGAATCGGCTCCAAGCCTTTCTCCTGATCCGATTCTGTGATTCCCTGCCCTATGGCAGATGCAGAGACTGACAGGCAAAACAGAAGAAGAAAGAAGATTATTCTCAACAATTTCATCATCAAATCAGAGGAAAAATGCAATCCAGGCAGGCAAATTGTGTGGTTTCAGGCTCATGCCACTTCCTCTTTGATTGCCAGCGGATCCAGTTCCTGAACCAGATTGGCATAAATCCCCCTCATTTTCAGCAGCTGCTGATGAGATCCCCGTTCCTTGATAACACCGTGCTCCAAAACCAGAATCTGGTCGGAATGCTGTATGGTACTGAGGCGGTGAGCGATGGCGATGACGGTTTTTTCCTGAAAAACCCGGTCGATGGCTTTTTGAATCAGATGCTCCGTCACAGAATCCACGGAACTGGTGGCTTCATCCAGCATGATAATCTCGCTTCCTCCGGCAATAGCCCTCGCAAACGAAATCAACTGTGCCTGCCCTGAAGAAAGATTGCTGCCATTGTCCCTCACCATAAAATCATATTGTTCAGGAAGGGTTTCGATAAATTCATGGGCATAAACATACCGCGCCGCGGCGGCCACGTCTTTTTGATCAATCCCTTCTCTGCCTAAACTGATATTGAAGCTCAAACTTTCATCAAACAAAAAAACTTCCTGCTGCATCAAAGAGAACAGTTTTTCCAAGACCTTTTTCGGAATTCGGGAAAGTTCAATCCCGTTGATTTTGATGGAACCCTGATAGTTGCTGTAGGTTTTGGTCAAAATCCGCAAAATGGTTGACTTTCCTGAACCAGTGCTGCCGACTAAAGCAATTTGATCCCCTTTTTTCATTGTGAAGGAAATTCCACGCAAGACATCGGGACCGTCATCTTTGTATTTGAATTTGACATTCTCAAATTCCAGGTTTTCAAATTGAGACAGGTGATTTTCAAACCAGGCGACATCCTCCGGGGAAATTTGTTCTTCTTCCAAAGCCTGTTCAAACAATTCCTCAATGTGCTCAATCCCCGCTAATGCTCGTTGAATATCAGCAATCTGAGAAGTGAAATCACGGATAGGGATAAAAATTTTATCCAGAGTATTGATAAATCCAATCAAAATTCCCAGACTGATCCAACCCGCTAAAACTTCTCCAGCACCATACCAGATCATCAATCCAATGGTGATGGTTGTGATCCCCGAAACGATTGAAAAGAGCGCTGCATCATAAAGATTGGATAAAGTCTGGGCTTTGAAAAACTGATCCGTGAACTGCTCGTATTTGCTTTCAACTTCCTCTTCCGCAGAATAGAGCTGGATCGTCTTTATTCCGTTCAGACATTCCTGCAAAAACCCGGTGGATCTGGAAAGAATAACCCGGGCTCTATTGTAGACGACCCTCAATCGCTTGCGGATGAATTGGGTAATGAAATAGACAGGCGGAACAACCAGCAGCACGACCAAAGTCAGTTTCCAACTGACGCTGAAAAGGAAGATCAATAAGGCGAGGGTGATCAGGGTGTCCTTGATCATATTCAAGACCCCCATGGCAAAGGACTCTCCGATCGCCTCCAAGTCGCTGGTCAGACGGGTCAGTGTGACACCGACCGGGGTCTTGTCATAGTAGGAACGAGGGAACTTCAAAACCCTGTGGAACATATCCATGCGCAGATCAAGGATGGTCAACTGCCCTGCTTTTTGCAGAAAAAAAGTATAGATGGCATCAGCAGCATAGTTCACCATCAGCACGGCACACAACCCCAATATCATCCAGTCCAGCCCATCGATCGTTCCGGCCATCAGTTTGTCGTCGATGATACGAATAATCAGCCAGGGCAGCAGGACGCTGCTCAAGATTGAGAAGGGGACTGCCAGGATTCCGACGAACACCAATTTCTGATGGGGTTTCAAATAACCCAGAAAGCGGGACAGCAATTGCCAATCCATCGAATATTTCATGCCACTTCACCCCGTTTCTGCTGAAGATCCCAGGTGCTGCGATAATATTTGGACCGGGTTAGAAGTTCCTCATGACTGCCTCTTTCGGTGATCTCTCCCTGATCGAGAATCAAAATCTGATCGACCTGTTCCAGAACACTCACCCGATGAGAAACTATCAGGATACTTTGTGCCTGCATTTTTTCAAAAATCTGTTGAAGCAGAAATCGTTCGGTTTCATAGTCCACAGCTGACAGAACATTGTCCAAAATCAATAATTTACACGGCGTGTACATCGCTCTCGCCAAACTCAATCGCTGCTTTTGACCGCCTGATAAAAGAATGCCCTGTTCTCCCACCAGGGTCTCTTGCCGGGCTGGGAACATTTTCACTTCTTCGGCAAGATGACTCTGGAAAAGCACTTCCTCAACCAATGCGTGTTTTTCCAGATGAGCCGAGCCAAATTTAATGTTCTGCACAACTGTGTCTGAAAAAAGAAATGGATCCTGCGTCAATGTGCGAATGGCACTCCTCAAGTCTTTTCGGGACAATTCGGTCACATCATGGTCATCAATCAGAATCTGCCCTTTCTCGAGCTCCAAATAATGATTCAAACAATTGACCAGGGTACTTTTTCCAGACCCGATTTTTCCCAAAATGCCGATCTTCTGCCCGGGACGGATGGTGAAACTGATATTCTTCAACACCATTTCCGTACTGTCGGGATAGCGAAAGGAGAGATTTTTTACAACAATTCCTTTTTGAAAAAGAGCCTCCCTTTTTGGAATTTCCAGGTGTATAAAATCCTGAGGAGGGGTGTTTTGGTCAAGAATTCTGCGTATGCTTTTCAAGCCCACGATCCCGGTTTGGAAAATAGAAATGATCCTGCCCATCAGTACGAAAGGCAGCGAGAGCAGTGTGGCATAAGCCAAAAAGGCGGTCACTTCCCCAATGCTCAACTCCTGCTTCAGCAGATAGACGCCACCGACAGAAAGAATAATCACTTTCAAAATTTGCTCGGTGTAACCGAGGATCGGCATCAGAAAGGAACGAATTTTAGAAATCTGGAGGGACCGTTCCAGCAGTTCTCTGCTTTCTTTTTCAATTTCCCGGAGGGCCCAGCCCTGGATTTGATGCCCTTTGATCACGTCAATTCCCGAGAGAAAACCCACAACCCTTGCCGATAAGCTCTGCAGATCCACCATTCGTTTTCTGACCAAAAGACGAAGATAATGCACAGAACGGTATGCAATCAGGAAGGTGACTATGACAGGGATGGCGCAATACAAAGTCAGGGAAGGAGAAATCTCCCACATTTTTAGGGGAGTGAGCGACAAAGCGAAAAAAATATTGAAAACCTGCAGGACTCCCATCCCCACCATGCGGCGGACGCTATTGATATCATTGTTGGCAATTGAAATCAGAGTTCCTGTGGCATGGTGGTCATGAAAATCTTTTTGCAGATGATTCAGTTTGGAAAAAATTTCGTTTTTGAGAAGACGCTCAATGGCTCGTCCCGGATTAAAAAACAAAACCCTGGAAAGGGTTCGCACCCCACTCATCAGCACTGCAAGAATGATCACAATCGCGATGTTTTCAATCAAAAAGTCCTGGTTTTCTTCAAGATGATCCGTCAGCAGATCAATGGCGACCTGAATATGGTAGGGAATGGTCACTGCCAGCCAATTGGTCAGAAAAATAAAAACCACCCCCAAGGCATACGAAATTTTATGCCGGGCAAGATAGGGAAACAAGAAACGGTAATTTTTCATATAGGCGAAACATGATCAAAAACGTCAGCAGAGGCAGCCTCACAGGCCCTTTTATAGGTGACGGGAAGTGTATCTTTCAACAAATCACCATTTTCCAAATATTCGTATATTTCGCCATAATGACGAATTTCATTGGGCCCAGTACGCCGCATAATGTGCCAGGGACGCAATTCTTCAGGCTTACGAATGCCCATCGATTCCATGATTTCACAAACACTTTTAATGGTTTCATTGTGAAAATTGGCTACACGAACACTTTTATCAGAAGGGACCAGACCGGCCACCAATTGGGGATTTTGGGTAGCGACCCCGACCGGACAATGATTTGAATTGCATTTCCGCGCTTGAATGCAGCCAAGCGCTAACATCATCCCTCTTGCAGAATTACACATATCGGCTCCCAAAGCGAATCGTTTGATCATCCCGAATCCCGTAATAACTTTTCCACTGGCAATCACTCGTATCTTGTCCCGCAAAGAATACCCCACCAGGCCGTTGTGAACCAAAATCAGACCCTCTGACAGAGGAGTCCCGATATGATTTGAAAATTCAAGAGGGGCTGCCCCGGTTCCTCCTTCTCCCCCGTCCACTGTGATAAAGTCGGGTGTGATGCCTGTCTGGTGCATCGCTTTACAAATGGCAAAAAATTCACGCCGTTTCCCGACACACAACTTGAAACCCACCGGCTTTCCACCGGAGAGCTCCCTCAGTTTTGCCACGAATTCCAACAATTCAATTGGAGTTGAAAATGCCGAATGCCCCGGAGGCGAATTGACATCCTGCCCCATGGGCACATCCCTGATTTTCGCGATTTCCTTCGTCAGCTTAGAAGCGGGCAATATCCCGCCGTGACCCGGTTTGGCCCCTTGAGACAGCTTGATTTCAATCATTTTTACATTGGGCAGCGTTGCCCGCTCTGTAAAAGTTTCCGGATTGAATTTGCCATCAGGGGTTCGGCAGCCAAAATAACCGGTACCGATTTGCCAGGTCAAATCTCCACCGCCTTTCAGGTGGTATGGGCTGATCCCGCCTTCTCCGGTGTTGTGGGCGAAATTCCCAATCTTGGCACCCTGGCTGAGGGAAAGGATCGCGTTGTTGCTCAGAGAACCAAAACTCATCGCAGAAATATTCAAACGACTTGCCGAATAGGGTTGTTTACAATCCGGTCCACCAACGCTTAGACGCAGTTCTTTTGAATCAATATGAAGAGGTCGGATTGAATGATTAACCCACTCGTACCCCACTTCATAAGTGTTTTTTAGAGTGCCAAATGGAACCGTATCCCTGACTTTCTTGGCACGAGTATAAACCACACTGCGCTCATCCCGACTGAAGGGCACTCCATTTAAGTCTGACTCTACAAAATACTGCTGGATTTCAGGTCGGATCGCTTCGAATAAATACCGCAAACTTCCGAGGACAGGGAAATTCCGTAGAACAGCTTTTTTCGTCTGGATGCTATCATACAGTCCACGCACTATGAGAGGACCGAACAAAAGCATCGACCATAAGACAGGGGGATAAAAAAAAGCGATTATCACATTGAGTGCTAAAACAACAATCACACTGAGAAAAAATTCTCTACGCATCGCGACATTTCCTTTCAATCAAATGAATTTCAAAAACTCGGCGGACGATTTGCTGGTATGCTAATCTTGTAACAGCTATTTGTAGAGTCTGAAATAAAAAAAGTACGGCCTTTCAGAATTGAGACCCTATTCAACTTTTTTTCTCAAAAACGCTCTCTAAAAATGAGTTCAAAATAAAGCGGGCAGCATCGCGCGACTCTAAAATTTTGGCCAGGACAAAATCGCACTTTCCAGATGAGAAGCATCTTTTTAATTAAATTCCTTCGGTAAATCATCGAATACCATTGATTCCTGAACGCGTGGTATTTTCCGTGTCAAAGGGTGAAAAAACCACTTTTACTGTCTAAAAGGGAGAACGTGCGAAGAAATTCTACTTGTTCAGTCTACATTCGGGAGGAGGTTTCAGTGGACCGGATTTTGACCAAAGAGGAGGCATACTCGTATTCGAGAGAGGACCCTTTCTTAAAACAGGAAAACGGACATTATTCTCATTCTAATTCTCTTTCTTTAATCTCTCTTCAAGTCTCCTTTGAGGTCATGTCCGTAGAGCCATGCCGAATCACGCAGAGGATTTCCGTTAGCCAGCCCTGCATCCCGTTTGACCTGTTCTGGTCCGTCCGGAAGATGATTTTGGATCTCCCTTCCACGGCTCATCTGCAAGACCTTGTTGGCCCGCGGCCTGCGAATGCTTTCGTATCGGCGCAGTGCCGTCTCTGCCGTATCAGCATCAGTATTTGTCAAACACGCAGCAAGTACGGCGGCGTCCTCAATAGCCTGGGCTGCACCCTGGGCAAAAAACGGCAGCATCGCATGAGCAGCATCTCCCAGCAGCGCAATCCTCCCTTCAGTCCATTTTTCTAATGGGACACGATCATACAGCGCCCAGCGTTTGGTATCCGTGGCCGCAGTGATCATTTGGGAAAGACGATAATCCCAACCTTCAAACTCTTTCATCAAATCTGAAATGTCTCCTTCTGCAGTCCATGACTCGGTCCTCCAGTTTCCCGCGGGTACCAGTGCGACAATGTTGACAAGGCGTCCGCTGGAAATGGGATAATGAACAAAATGCCTTTCAGGACCGAGCCACAATGTCTGCACAGGGCGGAGAGCAATTTCCGGTGCATTTTCTGCGGGAACAAGACATCGGAATGCACATATTCCCGAAAAACGAGCTTCAATCTTTTTGGCAAATGAATCCCGGACCGTTGAATGAATTCCATCAGCTCCAATCACGATGTCAGATTCAATCTGGGATTCCTTTCCGTCTTTATTTGAAAAAGTGAGCTCCACCCCATTCTGCCGTTGATTGACACGAATGCATCGATGATCCAATCGAAGATAACGGTCAGGAAATGCTTCCTGCAGAAGTTTCAAAAGATCTGCTCGATGGATCACGTAGCAGTCCGTCCCGTAAAGACGCTTGCATTCTTCACCCATCTGCTGGACAAAGAGCACCTCTCCGTTTTGCCAACGCCGAAATTCCCATGCGGCCTCAAGGCGAACTGCAAATTTTTTGAGCCCCGCACCAAGTCCGAGTTCTCCCAAGGGCCGCACCATATTTGGAGGAACAACAATTCCTGCACCCACTTCCTTCAATTCTGATGATTGCTCGTAGACCCTCACCTCCATACCGGCGTTTCGCAGGAAAAGTGCAGCAGCAAGACCACCAATTCCTCCTCCTACTATTGATACGCTCAACGACATTTCTGAATTCCGATTTTCTTGGTCAAATGCCCGGAACCTGATCGCGGCAACCTGCTCAACGACTGGTAAATGATTTTCTGCAGCAGGAGGGATCCGAAATCAGCCGCCTGGCCTTCAATCCTCATTCTTTTTTCAGGATTTGCTGATCATTTAAAAATTGCAGCATGTAGGCTTCGGCTTCCTTCATGTGCTCCGACATCAAACGCGTCGCTTCCACCGCATCTTTGTTTAAGAACGATTTGAGCAGATCCGCATGAAAATTATAGCCGCTCATTTTGAGTTTTTCTGATTCATCCGTGAATTCGATCCCCTGAGCCATCACAATCTTTTCGAGCAAATTGATGATAAACTGGATAAAAAACGCCAGTATCGGATTGGGGCAGCATTCAGCGAGGATTTTATGAAAATCCAGCTCAACAATTCTCTCCGCAGTGGATTCATATTTTCCTACGCAATCCAGGGAATCCAGATTTACAGCAAGACGGTTGATCGTGTCTCTGCTCAGCAAAGGAGTCACAATCTCGGCAAGCAGGGGTTCTAGTACTTTGCGGACCTGATAGATGTCTTTTATAGTGATATCGCTTCGGAAAAAATAATTCCACATCATCTCATTGGCTTTATCAACTGAAACCTGAGTGACTGAAACCCCTCCTTTTGGACCGGTACGAATATCAATTAAACCTTGAGATTCCAATATTTTTAAAGCTTCCCGTGCCGTCCCTTTGCTGACATGGAACTCCTCCATGATGTCTTTTTCCTGCAATGCCGGATCTCCGGGATTGAACTCACCCGACAAAATCCGCTGACGGATCTGTATAGCAAGATGACCTGACTTTTTTACAGTTTTCGTATTCTCAAAAAGCGCTTTATCCAAAGTCCTGATCCCGTTTAAAGGGTTAAAACTGAAAAATTATCAATTTACCGATTTCAAATATACTAGGAAAACTGGATGAGTGGAATACTGGCGATCAGTTTACGCGTGTAGTCTTCTCGAGGATTTCGGAAGACAGAATCGCAATCGCCTTCTTCGACAACATAACCCCGGTTCATCACAAGGATCCGGTCACAGATAAATTCCACTACCGACAAATCATGACTGATAAATACGTAGGTCAGTGCCAACTTCTCTTTCAAATCCATCAGCAAGTTTAGAATTTGGGCTTGAATCGAAACATCCAATGCGGAAACCGGTTCGTCCAAAACAAGAATTTTAGGTTCTGATGCCAAGGCTCTCGCGATTCCGATTCGCTGGCATTGTCCTCCGGAAAACTCATGAGGATACCGATGGACAAATTCAGGTCTCAGATTGACAAGCTCCATTAATTTCTCAATTCTCTCTTTTCTCTCTTGTCCACTGAGTTCTGTCAGATTTTTGAGGGGTTTTTCCAAAGTCTGGTATATGGTTTTTCTTGGATTGAGGGACATGATCGGATCTTGAAAAACATATTGGATGCTTTTTCGAAATTCGACAGGATTTTCCTGCAGCCATTGAGAAAGTGGCTTTCCCAGCAGGTGAACTTTACCGGATGTGTGCGTTTCCAATCCGGATATTATGCGGGCAACCGTTGTTTTGCCGCTGCCCGATTCTCCTACAATTCCTAAGGAATCCCCTTTTTTTAATTCAAAATTCATTTCTACCAGTGCACGGACCTCCTTTTTGGGGTCGGGAATCAAAGAAATCCGCCTGAAAACTTTGCTCAGATTTTCGACTTTCAAGATGCTCGGATTTGTCACGTTTAACTCATTCCAAAAGACATTCAGACGGCGGAGCCGGAAAGGGCAGGATTTTCCGCTTTAATGCAGCGGACGTTCTGCTTTTCCCGAATCGGACGCAAGAGGATCGGAGCCTGCTCGCATTCAGTGCTGCACAGCTCGCAGCGTTCCGCAAAATAGCAGCCGGGCAACACTTGCTCCGGCGCAGGGGGTAGCCCCGGAATCGCTTCCAGACGGCGTTGACCACTACCGGGTTTGGGAACACAGCTCAACAGTTTTTGCGTGTAGGGATGGGCAGGTTGGGCCAACACCTCTTTCATCAATCCCTGTTCGATCACCTGCCCGGCATACATCACGATGACGGAATCGCACATTTGAGAAAGCACCCCAAAATCATGAGAAATAAAAATCAAAGACATGCCCACCTGTTTTTGCAGATCCTTCAGTAATGCTAATATTTCAGCCTGAATGGTCACATCCAGTGCTGTTGTCGGTTCGTCTGCAATCACGATTTCCGGCTTATTGGCAATAGCCATCGCAATTCCGATTCTTTGCCTCATCCCGCCGGAAAGTTCATGCGGGAAAAATTTCATCCGTTTTTCCGGCTCCTGTATTTTCACTTGTCTCAGCAGTGCCACTACTTCGGCGCGAATTTCATTGTCCGGCAAACCGCGGTGCTCCGCGATGGTTTCAGCAATCTGATCGCCAACCGTCAGCAGGGGGTTTAGAGTGTTGAGAGGATCCTGAAAAATATAGGAAATACGATTGCCCCGGATTGATCGAAGATCCTCGAAGGGAATATGGATCAAATCGTTGTCTTCATAGTGAACTTGTCCTCCAGTGATGATTCCAGGAGGAGTGGAGACCAGTCTTGTCAACGAAAGCGCAGTTACGGATTTTCCAGATCCGCTTTCACCGATGATTCCCAGGCATTGACCTTTCTGCAGCTCGAAATTCACCTCATTGACCGCCCGAAGCCTGGTTTTGCCAAAATGAAATTCCGTATAGAGAGAACGGACCATAAAAAATTCATAAGGAACTTCTTTCTTTTCAGTCTTGTTTTGCGCAAAATTGACTTCTGTCGCCGGCATTGGGCGTCTCAAAGCGCCTGATTTGAGGCGAGGATCCAAAACATCCCGCACTCCGTCACCAATCAAATTCAGGGCGACCACCAAAACAAAAATCAACATTCCTGGAATGGCGGAAACATGAGGAGCGGTAAAAATGACTTTTCTGCCTTCACCAAGCATCGATCCGAGGTCCGCCTGCGGCGGTTGAGCTCCCAAACCCAAAAAACTGAGCCCGGCAGTCTCCAAAATCATCCAGCCCAGTGTTGTCGAAATTGAGATGACAATGATTGAAAGGACATTGGGGAGAAGTTCCTCAAAAATAATTTGCAGGTGGCTGCTGCCGACCACCCTGGCAGCTTCAACATATTCCCGGTTGACAATACTGATCACGCCTCCGCGAACATTGCGGGCAAAAAAAGGAACGTTCACCACAGCAATTGCCAGCAAAGCATTGAGCAGACCTGCCCCCAGCGCGGCAACGATGGCCAGTGCCAGCAGGATATAGGGAAATGCCATCAGAATATCAATGAATCGCATCAGAACGTTGTCGGTCCATTTTCCAAAATAGCCGGCAATCAGACCAATCAGGGTTCCAAACAGGCAGGCAAAAAAGGTCGCTGCAATTCCCACAGCAAGACTGACTCTCGTTCCCCAGATGAGTCGTGAAAGAATATCACGTCCCAGTTCATCTGTACCCAGAAAATGATCAGGATGAAATGGTTCCGTAAGCCGCTGGCTGAGATTTGTTGCATCCGGGTTCGGCAAAGGCAGGAATGGTGCGAGCAGGACCACGGCGAGAATTGCACTGATGATCAGCAAACCGAGGACGGTCAGACGATTTCCGGTCAAAAGTTTAACAAAGGAAATTCGGCTGCTCATAGTCGAATCCTCGGATCGATACTTTGCTGAAGAATATCAGTCAACAGATTGATCAGGACATAGATGAATGCAACGACGACCACACCTCCCTGGACTAAAAGAATATCGCGGGTTGTGATAGCCTGCACCAGCATCCTTCCAATCCCCGGCCACTGGAAGACGGTTTCGATATAAACGGCTCCTCCCAGCACAAATCCGGCCTGCAGCCCCAAGACCGGAATAATATTGACCAACGCATTTTTTAAGGCGTGTCTGTATATGACTTTACTTTCCCGAATGCCTTTCGCCCGGGCAGTGCGGATATAATCCTGCCTGAGCGATTCCAGCATATTGGTTCTCGTCATACGGGATACCACTCCCGTGGCCACCAGGGCGAGGGTCAAGGCAGGCATCACGATATGTTCCAGGAGATCAAGCCATCCTTCATCACCATAAATTGAATACATCCCGCTTGCCGGAAGGAGTTGCCATTTTACGGAAAAAAAGAGAACCAGCATCAACCCCAACCAGAACGAGGGCGTCGAAATACCGATTAGCGAGAACAAGGTGAGGATTTGATCCGGCCACTGATATTGTCTGATGGCAGAAAAAAGACCAATCAGGATTCCGAAAACAATGCAGAGGAGGAGGGATACACCGGCAAGCAGCAATGTGGGGAAAAGTCTTTCCAGGATTTCATCAGACACTGGACGGTTTAAATGGTAGGACCGTCCAAAATCGCCATTGAGCAGGTTGCCGATCCAATTCAGATATTGTTCCGGCATCGATTTGTCCAATCCCAGACGCTGATTGATATCTGCAATATTTTCAGGAGTTGCATAGGCTCCCAGGATCGCCAAAGCGGGATCCCCGGGAATCAGGGCCATGATCACGAAGACGACCAGAGAAATACCCAGCATCACCGGAATCAGCAGCAAGCTTCTTTTCAAGATATAAACCAGCATTGCCTTCCCCAATGGACGGCAGAATTCTCATCATCTCAGAATACTGATGAATGATGAGAACATTCCACCGTTTTTGCGATCATCGTTTCTCTTACTTATGCGCTTTCTGAAGAAGCAATAGAAATGACGGTTGCAGAGAGAAACTTTTTAATCCGGCAATCGATACCGCATTTTGCTTCCAATTGGCAATGAAGGCCCAGGGGGCATCATCATAGACAATTTCCTGCATTTCCTTGTAAAGCCGTGCTCTTTCGTTTTTATCAGAACTTTTTCGGGCAGCATTTAAAAGATCATCGACCTTGGGATTGGAATAATACCCCGAATTGAAACCGCCTTTGTCCGGCCAGGCCTGGGTTCTCAATGCGAGAAAAGGAAGGGTGTCAGGATCATTGGTCATCCAGGCCATTTCCGCCATGTCCGCTTTTCCTTCCAAACCGGGATTGACTTTGCCAAGAAAAGTATTCCATTCGTAGGTTTCAATTTTAACATTGAGCCCGACTTTAGCGAGATCGGCTTGAATCGCAGAACCCATCGGAACAGGATCCAGCATGCCTGATCCGCCTTCCGTCACATAAAAAGTGACGTCCTTGCCTTCATAACCCGCGTCTTTGATCATCTTTTTTGCTTTTTCCGGATCGTAAGGATAGGGACTGAGTTTGTCATTGTACGCCCAGGAAAAAGCTTTTGGAGTGGGGCCAGAGGCTACTGTTGCGGTTCCCTGGAGCACATTTTTGACAAGGGATTCTTTGTCAATGGCATAATTGATTGCCTGACGGACCTGTTTGTTGCTGAAGGGACCTTCTTTCAGGTTTAAAATTAAAAACCATAAGTGGGGTCCGGCTTGTTCGTAAACCTGGTATTTGCTGTCCTGCTTGAACTTGGTCAGATTGTCCGGCGGTACTTCTACCATCAGATCAATTCCGCCGGAAAGCATTTCAGCAACACGGGTGTTGGCGTCTGTGATGGGGCGAAAAACCACTTTATTCAGCGTAGGTGCGCCGTCCCAATAATTCGGATTTTTCTTCAGAGTGACGTGCTGGTTGCTTTTCCACGCTTCGAACATGTATGGACCCGTGCCGACAGGATTCCGGCCAACTTCCTTCTTGTGCTGTTTCACACTGGCAGGCGAAACAATCAGACCCGTCGGGTAAGCCAGATTGGAAAGCAGCGGAGCGTAGGGATCGTCCAAAACAAACTCAACCGTGTTTTCATCGACGACCTGTGTTTTTTTGATCGCACTGAAGAAAAATGAAAGAGGAAAAGGACCGGTATCCGCATAGGGGTGATCCTTGATCAGCATGCGGTCAAAGTTAAACTTGACGGCTTCTGCATTGAAAGGAGTCCCGTCATGGAATTTTACACCATCCCGTAAATGAAAACGATACAGTTTTCCATCATTTTCAATCTCCCATCGAACCGCAAGAGACGGAACGACGTTTAAACTGCCGTCTTCATAACGAACTAAACCGTCAAATGCATTCATCAAAATCCGAAAATCATTGACTGCCGTGACGGCATGGGGGTCCAATGATTTTGGTTCAGCAATTTGTCCAACAACCAGAATATCCTTTGGAACTGCTCCAAAAGATGTATTGATTGCGAACAATGCAGTCAATAAAACTGCCAATACAATTTTTTTCATGTTTCCTCCATTATGCAAGGTGGGTCTAGCAAAGTTGAACAAAGGCAATGAGCAATTGGATGATTCAGAATTTGACCTGAATTAAGCAGAAATTATATTGATAAAAAGAAAATATCAATATATTTATAATGATGAATGTGCAAATCCTTTGAATTTATATTGAAACGATAGCGAATGAGTAAGCATGCTGCAAATCAGGCAACAGCGATTTCTTGACAATCTCTCGAGGCAGTCTCAATTTGGACGCTTGCCAAAATCTGAAGGGGGAGGAATCGACCGTCGGGCGTTTTCCACTGAGGAACGGGCGGTTCGGCAATATTTTTGCCAGCAGGCAGAAAAGGCTTCTCTCGGGATCGCCATTGACGCCGCCGCCAATTTGTCCGCTCGATATCCGAGCGCTGATCCCGATGCCCGAACCCTGCTGCTTGGTTCCCACCTTGACAGCGTTCCCAATGGCGGCTCCTATGATGGAGCACTCGGGGTTTGGGCCGCATTGGAAGTTCTCTCTACTCTTGCAGAAAGTAAAATTGATTTGCCGGTACACCTGGAAGCCGTTGCATTTACCGACGAAGAAGGCCGATTGGGAGATCTGTTTGGCAGTCGGGCATTGACCGGAGGGCATACAACAGAAACAATCGAAGCATTTCTCAAGCAAGCAGCCGAGTTCCCCGATGATTTTGAAGCCATGCGCCGGACTGTTCCTGGTGCGTTGACGCCGGAAGCGATCAGGACTGCCCGGCGATCTCCTCAAAGTCTGGCCGGCTTTCTGGAACTGCATATCGAACAGGGTCCTCAATTGGAAAAAGCCGGATGCCAAATTGGAGTGGTCGACTCCATTTTCGGGCGCCGTTCATTGCAGGTTCAATTTTTTGGACGCAGCGATCACGCAGGAACAACCCCGCTTCATTTGCGTGCAGATGCTCTGGTTGCAGCGGCTCATTTCATCACCATGGCTCCCGAAATTCTTCAGCAACAATTCCCGAACTGTGTCCTCACCTGCGGGAATGTGCTGGTAAGACACGGAGCTTACAACGTGGTGCCTGCAGAAACAGCGGTATGGGTCGAATTTCGTGCCTCTTCTGAAGATGTTCTCCAGCAAATCGAAAAGGCTCTGGATCGGCTTGCCGGGAACATTACTGCAGCCCCTGACCTTTCTTTTGCAATTCATCCTAAAGACCAGTTGACTCCAGCTGCCATGGATGATTCCGTACAGGGTCAAATTCGACAGGTAGCCCAAGAGCTCGGCTATCCGGCGATGACCCTCTCCTCGGGTGCACTCCATGATGCAAAATTAATGGCCTCCATCACTCCAACCGGAATGATTTTTGTTCCTTCCAAGGAGGGGCGAAGTCACAGCCCCGCAGAAGATACCGAGTCTGAAGATCTGGTCGCCGGAGCCAACGTCCTCCTGCATACAGTCTTAAGACTTTGCTCCCGCTCCAAGGCTTGATTTTGGAATATGTCAGGCACCCTCAGAGTTTCAGGCATCTCCGATTTTTATCATTGTATTCATGAGCGGCTTGCTATACCTTCGATGATAGTTAAAAAGTGCAGACGTCACACTCGCCAACTGGATGACAAACCTGAAAAAAATACCATGACAAGCAAGGAGTATGATCAGTGCCGAAAGCAACAGATTTAGCCCGAATCGGCAGCACTAAATTGAAGGTGACCCGGCTCAGTTTTGGCGGAGCTCCCATCGGAAATTTAAACAGGATCGTGGAAGAATCCGAGGCAAATGGGGCTTTGCAGGCGGCATGGGAGGCCGGAGTGCGGTATTTTGACACGGCACCGTACTACGGCTACGGCCTTTCTGAAAAACGCATCGGCCGCATGTTGACCGAGCATGAACGCCATGAATACGTGCTGTCCACCAAGGTGGGGCGTCTGATCCGCCCTGGTGCGCATACTGAAGGAGAACTCGACAAACATGGAAAACCCTACTATCTGGCCAACCCGGAGATGAGTTGTGTTTTCGACTATGGCTATGACGGGGTGATGCGCTCCTACGAGGAAAGCCTCAAGCGCATGGGGGTGAACTCCATAGACATCCTTCATATCCACGACCCTGACGATCATTTTGAATGGGCCTCCGATGAGGCTTACAAAGCGTTGGACCAACTTCGCAGAGAAGGCAGCATCAAGGCCGTGAGTGCCGGAATGAATCAATGGGAAATGCTTTCCCGATTTATGGATCTTTGTGATTTTGACTGTTTTTTACTCGCCGGCCGATACTCACTGATCGATCAGTCAGGATTTCCAGAATTTCTGCAAAAATGCCTGGAACGAAATATTTCAGTTATTCTCGGGGGCGTATTCAACAGCGGTTTGCTGGCTGATCCAAAGCCGGGAATAACTTACAACTACACGGATGCTTCCAGTGAATTGATCGATAAAGCCGTTCGGATAAGCAGGATCTGCGAAAGACACGGAACCCCCCTCAAAGCAGCGGCTCTGCAGTTTCCTCTGGCCCATCCTGCAATTGCAACGGTGCTGACAGGTGTGCGGTCTGCGGCCGAATTTCTGGAAAACGAACGTCTCTTTCATTTCCCGATCCCCAATGATTTGTGGGCAGAATTGAAAGCTGAACGTTTACTTTCTGAAGCGGTACCTGTTCCGGGAAAGGAAATTTGAAATTTCGAAACTATCTGACAAGATTGATTTCCCACCCCAACCCATTATTATGATGTGTGTTAAAAATGATGTCGTTTGACGGATTGTCAGACCTGTTTCATTGATGTAAATTCCTTTTTCATTGCTGAATATTGGGTGTAATATTGATTCAAAAGTGTCATCAATGTTTCAAAATGAATTAATGCACATTAACAATGAGGTAATAAAATGAGGATTCAAAAGATTGCTTTCGCGTTGATTATCGGAGGAGTAATCATATGGGGTGGAAGCCTGGCAATTGCCAAGATCATTCTCCCCGAAAAAAACCCGCCTGTTAAACATCAAGACCCGATCATAGGGAAACAGAGTGATCCGATTCTGAAAAGATCCTGTTTTGATTGTCACAGCAATGAAACCCGATGGCCATGGTACACTTACATGCCAGTCATTTCTGTACTGCTTGCCCACGATGTCGATGAGGGTAGAGGGGAATTGAACTTTTCAGAATGGTCTCAATATTCTCTTAAAAAAAAGACGCAGAAGTTGAAAGAATCCATCGAAAAAATCGAGGAAAAGGAAATGCCGATGAAAATCTACACTTTGGTGCATCCGGAAACGATCATCACTTCGGGGGAGTTAGCCTTTATGAGAAAGGAAATCTCCGAGTCAGGAATCTCGATACCAAAGGAAAGGTCAAGCAAGAAAAGAGAGGACGAGGATCATAAGAATGAGAACGAGCACGACTGATTCAAGTTTTGGAAAATCAATTGTTAATGACTCTGCAAAAAATTCAGGATTCCTGCAAAACCTGCAAGGGTACCGGACAAAGCGGAGGTCGTGGGGTTAAAGATCCCAAATCGGCTGGAGGCATCTTTTTTTGCAGTGCAATAATCTCCTGCAGTGCTGGCGCGCACATGCGGCCCTGGCAGTTGCCCATACCCATTCGCGTCAGGCGCTTGACTTCATTCATGCTGACGGCACCCTGCAGGAGCACTTCGCTGATCTCACGGAGCCTTATTTCCTCGCAGCGGCAGACGATGGTATCATCCGTCGCCAGTTCAAAAAGTCCGGGCCGCGGCATTGAAATTTCATTGAGAACCTGCAGGAGCGGCTTGCGGGATGCCAGACGCTGGCGGCTCGGTTCCGCACGCCGATCAGCTTCTGTCGGCGAAATCTTTTCCAGTGAACAACTGGCAGCAATACCAGCAATTCGACCCTCGTCAATCGCTGCCATACTGCCAGCGATTCCGGTACAATCTCCCGCAGCATAGATGTCCGGATTGCTGGTCTCCATATTCTTACCTCGCACAGGCAGCCAGCCGCCCTGGAGGGGATCATACTGATGTTCGCATTTTGCCAGACGCGTGATGCCCGTCGATGGGGTGAAACCATAGCCCACACAGACCGTGTCAACAATGAGCGTCCGCTGCCTGCCCGGCTTGGGTCGCCAGTTTTCATCCACTTCAGCAATCACCGCTTCTTCTACCTGCTGTTCACCACGTGCTTCGACGATGATGTGCCCGCGGAGCATCGGAATTCCTGCTCTTCGAATCCCCCAGATGTATTTTAAGGCGTCAGCAATCAGCTGCCACTGACCCCGGGACGCATGGATGAGGCGGAACCAGTTTTCTATGGTCCCGGCTTCGGCAATGGCTTCGACATTTCCTCCGGCATCCACGATTTGATTGGCCAATGCCAGCTGCAGAGGTCCTGAACCCGCGAGCAGAATTTTTTCTCCAGGAAGCACCCGTTGAGTTTTGACCAGACGTTGAGCACCACCCGCTGTGAAGACCCCAGGCAGAGTCCACCCTGGAAAAGGAACGGGGCGGTCATAAGCACCCGCAGCAACAATCAGCTTTTGAAAACGAATCCGTTGAGATTGTTCCTGAAGAAGCAAAGTCACTTCATTGTTCGGAAAAATTCCCCACACTGTGGACATGCTAAAATAGTCTACCCGATCACGAACCCTTTCAAATTCCGCCAGTAATTTTTGCCCTCTGCCGAAATCACGTCCCAGCACCTTGGCATCGCTGACCTTGAAACCGCGATCAAACTGACGATAGATTTGACCGCCCGGAAAAGGATTTTCATCGACTAGGGTCACTTTGCTTCCCGCTTTGACCGCTTCAATGGCAGCGGCCAGTCCAGCGGGCCCGGCCCCCAGAATAAGCAGTTCCGTTTCTTTCATTGTTGTCCCTCCCAGGGCCCCAACCCTGCCTGGCTCTCCACCCGGCAACCGGGAGTCGCCAATTGCCGGCATGCCCGTCTGTTGGGTATACCGTCCACAACCATCACACATTCATAGCAGAGCCCGATGCCGCAATAAATACCGCGGTTTCGGTTAATTTTAGGACTTCGATTGAAAATCCGCCGGCCCCCTGCAATCAAGACAGCGGCAATGGTTTCGCCTTCATAGGCAAGCATGGTTTCGCCGTCGACTTCAATCTCAAACACAGGCCCTCGTTTGACTCCTCTTTCAACTCTTCGATTTTCCAATCAAACTCCTTTCTTTTTTGAGAAATTCACAATCCAGCTGAGACATGATCATAAATTGATTCAAATCGCGTCCATTTCAGGCCGCCGAGCTCAATCGAACTCCTGCCGTCAGCAATCCATTCAGCCATCACTTTTCCTACCGCTGGACCCAGGCAGAATCCATGCCCCGAAAATCCGGCAGCGAGAAAGAAATTGGAAAGGGTCGGCGCACGGTCCAAAATCGGAATTTCGTCAGGAGTTTTGTGAATCAGACCGGCAAACGCCCGAATAATCGTCACCTGATTTAAAATTGGAAAAATTTTAGGCACGAGACGCCCGCTATGGGCAAATTCGGCCAGCTGGCTGCTCTGATCGAAGCTATTTTCTGAAGAGTTATAGACGCTGCGGGGTCCAAGATGGATGTTGCCCTCAATGGCCTGTCTCAAGTAAAGATCCTCAAAAGAGACAAATGGCCCGATGAGCGGTGGCAGCTTTTCCGTCAGCAGAATAGGGGCGCGGAATACTTTTTGAGGAAAATTGAGCCCCGCCAGTCGACACAGTCCCTGTGCCCAGGAACCTGCTGCATTGACATACACATCCGCTCGATATTCTGCTGTCCCCGTAACAATTGCCTCCACCTTGCCGTTTCCAAATTTGACCTTCTGAACCGGTTCATTTTCCCTGATTTCCACTCCTTTCCTGCGGGCCGAGCGGCAAATGGCTTTGACAACCAGCAGAGGATTAGCGGTTCCGTCGCTGGGACAATATTTTCCTCCAAGAAGCTCTACTTCATCAGAAATGCAGGGAATCCTGCGACGAATTTCATCCGCTGTCAGGATTTCAACAGGAAGCCCCGCTTTACGTTCCCGGGAAACAATCCGGGAATGGCCTTCCAATTCTTCAGATGTGAACAGCAATCGAATGTTGCCATTACGACGGTAGCCGACATCACATTCCAGTTCCTCTTCCATCCTTGACCAAATCTTGATCGCTTCCATTGCCAGCGGAAGCTCGGCAGGATGGCGGTTCTGTTGACGAACTCCCCCGCCGGCACGTCCTGATGCCTGCTCCCCCACTCGTCCTTTTTCCAGCAGGGTAACGCTCAAGCCCTTTTCTGCCAGCCGAAAAGCAATTGAAGCACCAGCAATGCCTCCTCCTATCACAATTGCATCTTTAGATCTGCTGGTCATATTCCTCTATCCCAAGTTCGTAGCTTTATTAAAATTAGTCAATGATATCAGTTCTAAAATATTGA
>JADGAV010000079.1 GCA_015231825.1 SAR324 cluster bacterium | reverse complement strand
ATAAAAATTCATCTTTTATACAAAACAGCGACCTGGTAAAATTTAGAATCCCAGTTTTTCATAAATCTTACTGCAATATTCTTGAAACTGGCTGGTCGCTGCAGTTTTTCGATCTCTAGGACGAGGTAGATTAATTTTTTCCTCCCAGACTAATCTACCGGGTCGGGCGGTTAAGACAAACACTCGATCTCCGAGTGTTACGGCTTCTTCAATATTGTGGGTCACGAAAATTATCGTAATTTTTTCTTCTTTCCATATACGCTGCAAATCGATCGTAAGTTTTAAGCGGGTTAATGCATCAATCGCACTGAACGGTTCATCCATCAGCAACAGGGACGGATTGGAAATAAGTGCTCGGCAAATAGAGGCTCGTTGCTGCATGCCGCCCGATAATTCGTGCGGCCATTTTTCCTCAAATCCTTTGATTCCGGCTAATTCGATCAACTTCATTGCACGCTCACGCCCACTTTTCTTTTGGCCGAGCAATTCAAGGGGAAAAAGGATATTGTCAATCACAGAACTCCAGGGAAATAGAATCGGTTTTTGGAATACCAACCCCAGCTCACTCAACTGTTTTTCGTTTGATCGATCATGTTTTATTTCCACCGTTCCCTGGCTAGGCTCCAGTAAATTGGCGATGATATGTAAAAGAGTTGACTTACCACAACCGCTCGGTCCAGCTATCGTAACAAATTCTCCACGTTCCAAACTAAACGAAATATTTTCGAGTGCAGTGATTGTTTCACTCTCAGTTTGGTAGTCTTTTGTCAAATTGTTAACTGAAACAAACTCATTCATCGCTCCCTCCATTCCTATTCCTCTCGGTACCAAGGCAGTAATTTTTTTTCCAACATTTTCAATACCTCATAAAACAAGTAGCCAAAAATAGAGAGCGCGACAATGGCTGCAAACATATGGGGAATTTTTAGATAGGCTTGGTATAAAACCATCAAGTGCCCTAAGCCTTCCTGTGAACCTACAAATTCAGCCACTGTGACCCCAATCACCGCCAGAGTCGTACCAATGCGAAGCCCGGTAAAGATGTTCGGTAAAGCATTCCAGATACGGATTCTCATCATGATTTGCCAATCGCTGGCTTTATAGACACGGGCCAAATCATAATATTCCGGTCGAATTCTTAGTCCGTCCATGGTGTTGATCATCACTGCAAAAAACACTATCGTCGAAGCTAAAATCACTTTGGAGAGATCTCCTAATCCGAACCATACCATGACCAGTGGAGCAATGGCGACTTTGGGCATGGTTTGGAAAAATACTAAAATCGGCATCAAGGCTTTGTTTAAAACCTCATAATACATTAATAAAACACCCAGAATGATCCCAGTCATACCGCCCACTAAAAATCCTTCAATCACCGCAATGCATGTCGCTAAGCTATGTTTTATAAGGACGGCACGTTGTGCGATCATGGACGATATAATATCTGTTGGGCCAGGCAGCGTTAAAGGGGGAATATCCATTATTTTTACTAAGAGCTGCCAAAAGACTAACATCCCTAAAATAATAAAGATTGAGTAAATCTTCGTTTTTTCAATGAATTTCATACCCAATAATCTCCCGCAGCATTTTTATCATAAGATAGATATTCTGATTCAACCAGCCATGCCCCCTCCCCATAGATGAATCCAGGGTTTTCATAGCGTAGGGATAGAAGCTTCTTTTAGACCAATTGATTGAATGGAGTGTCCGATTTCTCTGCACACAGAAGCTCGATGCAATACTAAAGCATGGTACATCCCACGAATATGATTAATTATTCTGTAATAGGAACTCATTTGTATAAATTTCATCCGGTGAAAAATTGATCTTTGCATCAAAGTTTTTTTCCGTAAATTGAAGCGTTTTCTGCCATTTAGAATCAGTCATCCATCCCACACCTTTTGCAAGACCGGTTTCGTCATATTGAGTGCTCATTACCAGCTCAAACTCATCATAATCGACCTGGGGGTTGTCGCTTTTTAGTTCGGGTTGTGCTTTGAAAAATATATCGACAGATTCTTTTGGATTCTCGTAAATCCACTTGAATGCCTTCTGCGTCGCCTGGACAAACCTTCGAACTGTTACCGGATTTTCCATTAAAAACTTTTCCGTCGCACTGATCCCGTTAAAATAAATCCCATAATCTTCGTATTGAAAGGCCGCTACTTTATGTCCATCCGATTGAAATCTGGGCAAATACGGCATAAACGTGGTAATACCGTCAAGTTTCCCCTCGAAAAATCTTCCGTTCAAAACCCCGTAAGAAAGTTGTTCAACTTTTATCTTTTCAAAGGAGATTCCATTTTTTTCGGTAAATATTGGAAATAAAAGAGCTTCCCCGGAACCTGGGACGGAGCCTATCGTTTTTCCCTCTAAATCTTTTGGTGAGTTGATGCCTTTATTGGTATGGTAAATAACACCCAATTGCGGCTTTGGCACATAACACAAAATCATTTTAGCTTTGAAACCATCTGCTCGTGCTTTCGCTAATACGAACGCTTGCGGACTGGAAAAATCAACCTGCCCAGCCTGGAGGCCCGCTAGATTCTTTTGGGACCCCATGAGGCCAACAATGTTTACTTTAAAGCCAAGATTATCATAAAAGCCTTTTTCCTTTGCAATGATCCAGTATGCTGTGGAAGGACCAATCTTCCACTGCGCGGCAACCGTTATCTCTTCCCTTTCCGGTGTCTCTGCATGTGCGAACCCGGTCACAAACATCATTGCCGATAAAATCAAAATTGATAGGATTCTCATGGTTATTCTCCTCTTTTTTAGGTTGAAATTGAATTGGAAAAAATCAGAAATTATAATTCTTCTTTCCAACAAATTGAATTCGAATGAGGCATGAATTTATATTCTCAAATTGAACCATATGGTGCAATTTGAATTATGTCAACAAAAAAGTTTAAATCATATTCCGGGCCTAATACCATTTTCAGGAAATCGTTTCTGCAAATCCAAAATTCAACCAATTGCCAGTGCTTCTCGAAAAAAGGGAACGTAAAAGAAATGAATTTAAACCAGTAAATTGGCTAGTTGATCTAAATATTGCACTCCGCCAAATCGGACAATATCTGAATGCCCTACCACCCATTGAAATTTGAATCCGGTTTTATT
>JADGAV010000034.1:1247-52613 GCA_015231825.1 SAR324 cluster bacterium | reverse complement strand
TGAAATCCCATCCGGGAGGAGTGATTTTTGTATCCGTGGCAATCCTCTCAACCCTTTTAACATTGGTGTATACCTTTTTGGTAGGAATTAGAATTTTTTTCGGACCGCTTAAAATGAACTCGGAACATATCAAAGATCCTCCATTGACCATGAGCCTTCCCATATTGGCTCTTGCCGCAATGGCCATTGTGCTGGGACTTTATCCGGCTCCTGTTCTGAATTTTTTCAGTATGGTTGTCAAAGGTGTTTAGCTTAATAAAAAACCTTAGTTCATTAAAACGGCCCTGAAAATCCTGGTTAAAACCGAAGCAGCATAAAACAAAGCCCCATGATGATGGTAGGGATGAAAGCGGCTTTGACCAGTCCAGCGGGAGAAACACCATTTTCAAAAAATCGAGCTAAAATGGATTGACCTGCTGGGTTGGGTGCATTCGCAATGACAGTCAGTCCCCCTCCGGTTACAGCTCCTGCAACAACCGCATATTTGAATTCATCTCCGAGGTTTGGAATTAAAGTGCTGAGATAGGTTATCGCTGCGTTGTCATTAAAAGCCGTCAAAACCGTTGCTCCAATCATCAGAGGAACTTCTCCCAAACTACCCAGCACAGGAGCAATCCACCAGGCTTGCACACCTCCATGAATCACCAGACCTGCCAGAAAAAATCCCACCAATAATGCCGGTTTCAAATCAGTACGGTTTTGAAAAGGGTTTGTTGCTTGTGCAAACCCAAGATAAAACAAAAATCCAGCGATGAATAAAGGAGGATGATGGGCATTGATCACCGTCCAGGCCATAAAGAAAACATGGACCCCCATCACCCAAAAAGGCACATGGTCAGGACGGGTATCCCAATTAGGATCACGATAAGGAGCGCGCTTATTTGGAGGAAGTAGCCCAGGCAGTGTTTTTTGTGTTTCATTGAATTTAACCTCTTCAAAGATATACTCAAAAGCAGATTCCAGTTCAGGAGATTGCTTGAATTTACCTGCTATCTGACTTTTAAATTGTTCTTTGATTTCTGCACATCTCTTTTCAAAAGAAGCACTGAACCCTAATTCTTCACTGGCAACAATATCCATTTTGCTAAATTCCAGTTCTAATCCTTTGCGGTCAATTTCTGTGATTTGCAGTCTTCTTTTTGATTCCAGAGCATGAAATCTTTTTTCCATTTCTAACAGTTCGGATTTATTGAACAGGTAATATACTCCTGAAGCAATAACGATTCCTAATGTTGCCTTCCATCCAAAATTCAAAAACATAAAGCCCATTCCCCATTCCCAGGGAGTAGCGACCATCAATACGGGAGGTGCCGCAAAATGAGAAAGGGTTCCCCCTACAGAAATATTGACGAAAAGCAAACCAATGGTGGCATAGGCAAACTTCGGACTCGGATCAAGAGAATAAAATCTTTTGGCCAACAGCAAAGCAGAAATCGTCATTGCTGCTGGTTCGGTAATAAAAGAGCCGAGCAACGGACCAAAAATCAGGATTGTGAACCACCATGCTGCTAAATTTCCACCCAGACGATTGGCAACTGCCTTCATCATCAATTCAGCTAATTTAATTACAGGCCGAGTGGACGCCAGTGTCATGATCACGACCACAAACATAGGTTCCGTATAGTTCACATGACTGAGATAATGGACCATCAGAGAAGGTCCATAAAAAAGGAGAATGACAATCCCCAGAGCAATGGCCCAAATTCCGAAGACGGCCTCCACTTCCCCGACAAAGTGAAGCACCTCAGAACCAAAACGTTTGGCTTCTTTGGGATTTCCCGCTTTGACCGATTCATCATAGTCATGAGCCAAATGATGAGCAATTGCTAAAAATTTCGTCGTAAGGAAGGTATGAATAATGGCAAAAAGGAATATCAGCGTCGCGATCAAGTTAAATGGTTCCGCTTTAAAACGATTGGTGACAATTCCCAACACTCCCAGTTTTTCTTCTCCTAAGTATGTACTGATTGGGCGTGGAAAAACTGGAACTTTACTGGCCCGATAAACCACCAAATGCTTAAAAGCTTCTGAGGTTTTTTCACCAACAACTCCACTAATTTCTTCAAAAAACACCTTCTCATTGTAAAATACTTTTCCCTTCAGACCGCCAATGGCTTTCACAGACTCCTCCCCGACAGAATCTGGTACCGATTTGATATCAACGTTTAATGTTTCTAGGACAGAGTCCGTTATCTCGAAGCCTGTCCCACCGCTACCTGCTGCATAAACCAGCGTTGCGATACCAATCAAGGTCAAACCGATCATCCCCAGTTTTAAAAAACGTCTCATAGGGTTCTCCTTACAATTTACATTGAATGTTTACTGCTCGTATCAAACATCATTTCAGTTTTCTCAAACGAAACAAAACTATTTCCTCTCCTCCCATAACGTGCCGACCCGGAAGAATTCAAGCTAAAATATTCCTGACCAATACTTACAAAGGAGATTACTGACGAAATTTTCCAGGATGTACTTCTAAATACCAGTTAGTTTTTACACAATATTGGCAGTGCAGGGAAGTCATTTCCTGTGCAACAAATTTTCAATATCCTAAAAAAATTCAGAAAGCAGGAAGTTCTTCACACTGATTTCATTTATAACCAGGAAATGCTCAATTGACGGAATTTAATAAAAAAGGACCGACGGGGTATCTTTAAAATCTCAGCAATGTCGACCGAATCAGCTGAATTGCGACCAAAACGACCAGAACCGAAAGATCCATTCCACCGATTGGAGGGATGGTTCTGCGAACCGGAGCAAGGACAGGTTCTGTCAAACGATGGAGCAACTGAACGATTTGATTGCGGGGATCAGGGCTGACCCAGGAGATCAAAGCACGGGCAACCAGAATAAAGGTATAAATATCCAAAACAGCACTCAGCACTTGGATCAATGCGATGGGAACACCATTCATTTGTTTCTTCTCCTCATAATTATTCAGAACGTGATTTTTTTTGAGCTTCGTTTGCCGCTTCTTCGATGGCCTGGACTATACTACCACGAAAGCCGGATTTTTCCAGGGATACGAGTCCGGAAAGAGGAATCCCTTTTTGAGTGATGGATTGATCCCGAAGCACTCCCGGATGAATTTCGGATTCCAGAAATGTGCGTGCAGCACCAAACAAGACATGAGCCGCTAACAACAAGCCTGTTTTCCGTGGAATCTGCATTTTCAAAGCCCCATCGGCCAATGCATCGATGATTGAATAGCCGATAGCAGGCCCGGTGCTGATCAATCCCTGCAGGGCTTCCAGCTGACTTTCAGAATCCACTTCCAGGACTACTGGCAGACCGTCCAGCACCTGAAAAAATTGTTCAAGTTCTTGAGCACTGACCATTTGGGAAGCGGCAAAAACGAGAGAAATATCCAAAAACCGCCGAACCGGGCTCACCAGACACCGGATGACTTTGCGTTCCGTAATCTGCTCACTTATTTTTTTGAAAGACACATCGGCCCCTAAAAAAACTAGCAAATGGGAGTCAGAAACGAGTAGACGAATACGGGGAAACAACAGCTTCAAATCTTCATAGGCAGCATCGACAAAAATGACATTTGCCCGGGAAAACAGATGGTCCAAATCCAGTACGATTTTCCATCCGTTGCTTTCTTCAGGAAGATCATCCAGGGGGAAAATCCATCCTTTCTGATGCCTGCTTGAATTTTCAGTGCGTTGAAGAGACTGCAAACCCTGCCCAAACATTCCCCATCCAATAAAGCCCAAAGAAACTGGACGATGGGGAATCGTTTCTTCTCTTTTCAGTTCAACCACGTTTTCCAAAAATTGCACTCCCGATACGAATTAAGGTTGCTCCTTCTTCAATCGCCCATAAATAGTCTGCAGACATTCCCATTGAAAGTTCCGTGCATTCCTCCTGGTTGCCAAATTTTTGAACCAATCGTTCTCTCCAGTGAGCGAGCATAGCAAAGGTTTTACGAGTGTCTTTTTCGCTGTCCTGCGGATCTGCAATTGTCATCAATCCTTTTAATTTGAGCCACCGGCAGCCAAGGATTTCCTCTGCAACAGTACATAAGTCATCCCATTCCAATAGCCCGCTTTTCGTTGTCTCTTTACTTAGATTTACCTGGATCAAAGCATTGATATTCTTTTTTTCCAATTCGCACCGCTTTTCTAACGTCTTAACCAGTTCAGTGGAATCAATGGAATGAATCCACTGGAAATTCCCTGGGCATTGCCGGGCTTTATTTTTTTGGAGATGGCCGACGAAATGCCATTCCAAAGATTCTGGAAGCAAAGGAATTTTCTGCAGGGCATCCTGGATCCGATTTTCTCCAAAACGCCATTGACCTGCTTCAAAAGCCTCTCGAATCATCGGAACAGGAAACGTTTTGGAAACTGCAACCAGCTGCACATCTTTTTCGGTTCTCCCTGATCTGAGAGCGGATTCAGTAATTTTTTGTTTGAGCAGGATCAGATTCGCCTGAATGCTGTGATCATTTTCCATATATTGTTAATTTCATCCAGAAAGCAACACTGCCCAAGCAAGGTTTTAAAAACTGATCGGGCAGCTCATTGTTTGATAGATTCCCACAAACCCAATTGCTGATCTCGAGCCGTTTTTTCCGCCTTCACGAAATCATCATGATAGGGCGAATCACCTTTTTCGATCAGGTAAAACGACCACCCGTTTTGCACCAGCCACAAATTGACACTGACATCAGCAGCCCAGACCATTCCTACTAAACGATGAACTTTCTCAAGCAGCTGATAATCAACCCGAACGCGACGGTTTCTAAATTTCTTGGCAATTTCATAGGGAACTTTTTTATCGGTGAACCATTCATTATATTCTCTTCCCCGGCTGACTGATCGCTTGGGTGAAACATAACTCAACCAGACCCGGACTTCCTGTCGATCTCGGTTGAGATTGCTTTGAGACAGTTTATAAGTCCAGCGAAGATAATCCTGCTTGTTCTCGATATAAATCCAAATACTTTCAGAATCGGTTATCCGACTGACGCTTCCTTCAAAAGAATACTTCAGCTGCTCCGGATCTTTAGAATTGTCTGCTTTTTCGAAGAATTTTTTACGAAGGGATTCTGTACTGAAAAAACTTTGGGCTTCCAATGAAACGGGAAAAGATAGACCGATCAAACAAAAAATCAATAGTACATGCATAAAGTCTCGCCTCGAAGTATCATTAACCATTTTGATAATTCAGATTCAAGGGATCTAGAGTGGTTTCCTGGACAAGATTACCCCAGTCTGAGCTTCTTTAAAAGCTAAATTGCCGAGGATGATTCCTTTCTGACAAAGAAGAAGAAAAAATTCAACGCTTGTGATAGTTTTCGTGTCTCGAGCTGTCATCAAAAACAGTAAAAAATTGAGCTGGAAAACAATTCAGTCTGTACCTGGAGATTCAATGTTTCTATTTATGATCAAGAAAATTTTTTTCGACTGGTGGGATAATTTTTTTATCATTTTTTTGTTCAATCTGGGCTATCTTGTTGTCCTTGCATTAATTTTTTCGATCCCTTCCCCATTTTCCGAATACACTTTTCTCTCTTTTCTGTTTTTATTTCTGAAATGTGAAGTTTTCTTTGTATATACGGGACTGATTGCCAGAATGACAAAGGATATTTCAGACTATCAGACACCAGACTTCTCTATTATTTTTCAATATTTCAAACAAACTTGCAAAAACAGTTTTCTCTTTGGGGGAATGATTGCCTATTTTTTGTTCACATTCTCGCTTCTGATTCCATTTTATAAGCAGGCAACTTCATTTTGGCAGGTGATGCTGATCTGGTTTTACTTCTGGACCGTTATTGGAATTTTTTTGATTATACAATGGTTTTTTCCGTTGGAAGCAAGGCTGGAGGCAGGTTTTGCAAAAACACTAAAAAAAAGCCTCCTTTTTTTTCTGGACAACAGTTTTTTTTCGTTAGGACTGTCGATTGGAGGGGTTCTCATTTTGCTGATCTCACTGGGTACCGGATTTTTGATTCCGGGAATTGCGACAGTGATGCTGGGGTTTAACGTGGCGGTAAAATTGAGATTGTATAAATACGATTATCTGGAAACTTCTCCTAATGCCAGGCGCAATGCCATTCCCTGGGAAGACTTGCTTCTCAATGACCGGGAGACAGTTGGCAAGAGAACGATTCGTGGGCTTCTGTTCCCCTGGAAAGACTGAATGCTTTTGTAGAGCCTTTTTTATCCTTTTATTTAAAGTCTTGAAAAGCAGAATATTTCGCGAGTGAAACCTTTCGTTTCGTAGAAATTTATCTGTTGAAAAATTTAGAAACCAATGGATTGCGGCCGCGAAAAAGATTGAGGTTGGCAATGGTTCGGTCAAGCCTCTAGGAAGAGAGGTTTAAATCAATGATATCGGCATGTTTGACAAGGAATTTGTTCTCCGGCAGTTTGGGAAGTTCACCGATATGCATGAAATGGATAGTGGATTCAATATCCACGTAATCTTCATAGTTCCCGTGAATGGTCCCCCCACCCACATCAATTAAAATCAGATCTTCATGTCCTTTGATCAGCTGTGTGGAAGCATTGAATCGTTTTTCCGTCAGGACACCATCTCTTTTCATATCACGCATCATCCAGAAAGCAGCATGATCACTAGAAATAAGAATCGATTTTTCGCTATTTTCTGGCCCCACTGAGATGCGGCAGCCCACCGTGGGAAGTGCATGGATTGAATAAAAAAAATCAAATTTGGCGCCGATAATGTCGTGGACTTTGTCAACGCCAATCGGATGCCAGTGATGAAATGTTTTCGCGTCATCCATGCTGCAATCCATCACGGTCATGATTTTTAAAAGAAGGCTGTAGTATACTTCCGGAGTGCAATAGAGTTCCACGGGATTATTTTTTCGAATTGATTCCACAGGATCAATATGATCTTCATGCACATGAGACAAAAACAGTGCTTCGATTTGATCGAAATCAATTTTCATTTTCTGCAAATGCTGATGTAAATAACTTGGACAATCCCATATTCCCAACCGACCGTTAAAATTAAACAAGTATCCATTGGCAGGGGCTTTGGGATCAAACCCGTCACTCGCTCCCAAAACGGTAACCGTCAATTGATCCGGCGAGACTGTTACCGGTTTATGATTTATCTCGTAAGGAGGACTCTGTATCTTTCTTATGGAGATATCCACCAATGCAGACTTTCCAGCGCCATTCACTTCAAAAGTCGTTTTTCCCTTCTGTTGAATTTGAAATTCCGATGAACGATCTTTTCCAGGAAACAAAATGCCTTTGGAGTTCTTTGATAATATGTTCCATTCAAACATTTCCTCCATGTCGTAGGGCAAATTGGTTTGAGGATTGGGAGGAGCCAAATAATACAGTTCTCTTGATAACTGCTCTGCTAATCTTTTTGTCATTCCTCCTTTTCGCATTTCTTTTTCCGACGGGCCTAAAATTGCGATACGCATGGCCTCTTTCAAATTCCGGCATTGAGAATGCGTAGCAAAAATTCGAAATTTTCCATGTTTTTCTATTCCATTGTAAAAGAACAGGTAATAAAAAAATAAAAACTCAATCGCTGCCTGGGAGGATTGTCCTTTGTGAAGCATTTCTGGTAGAACGACAGTATGAGGAATCGGTAGTTTTTTTTCGAGGATTTCTTTGAGCACCTCGGAAGGGCAACCAAACAAAGCACATCCTCCGGTACTTTCCAATAAAATGGAGCCTTCCATGACCGGATGAAGACGCATTGCTGTCGTTTTAGCATTCATAAATGACATATTATCGAATGAAGTGTTCAAAATGGACTGGTTCTTACCCTCAAGCAAAAATAGTTCCAAAAGAAAGATAACCACAAAACTCTTCTGAATTTAATGGTTTTTTTCATATTTAGTGAGTGCTCGGAAAATTCAAAATTCCATTGTTTCTGATTATTGAGATTTCATACTTCGAACACTTTATCTAAAAAAACAACAAAGCCTGGCATGAGCAAAAGGGTCCATCCGAATTCATTGATTCAATGCAATATTTTCTAATTTTCTCTCCAAAAGACAGAATTTTTCGATTTGTATCATTCGGCAAGGCAGTTTCGACAAAAAGAAAACGAACCGGCCAACAGGAATAAATGAGATTTCCTGAATTCACATGAACCTTTTGCATCACCAAAAGGGTCCATTCAAATAAAATCAATTTAAAAAATTCTTCTATAACTGTACTTGGCAGATTGTTTTTCCGTCAGGACAAAGCTTTTTCCGTGGTCTACCAAGAAAGGCAGGCGGAACATCAGACAGGACAAATAACAGGAGAATTGTCCTGCCATAATTTTTTATTTTAATTCTGGAAAACTTCATTTGCAGGCACTTGTCTTCAGTCAGCGTGCCTGCCCATTTTGCTTTTAAAACGAATAATTTTTCCGTCGCAATGCTTACATTTCCAGGAATGAATAATAGCGAACGTGCCATTTATTCCTTGAAGATTTGCAATTTAAGATCATCATAGAGTAAGCATTGTTACAAACCCATTGTCAAAACCATTCAAACCGGGAGAACGCATATGGATGGCAAATTGGAAAGTTTGCTCAAGCACTCACTTGAAGAAGAAAACCCAGATGAAATTCTCACCTTTGAGGAATATCTGGAGGTAATCAAACAAGAACCATGGGTCGCCCGAAACACATTCCAGCTGCTGCACGATATGATGCTATCCAGCGGTGTGGAACATTCCATTACACCAGGAAAACCGGTCAAGCACCAATATGGTTTTTTTGAAACACCAAGCTTGATCGGCAACTATATTGTCTTTGGTCAACAAAAAGCCAAGGAAAATCTGGTAGAAAAAATAGACAACGCCAGTCGTGGTCTGGAAGCGTCCAAACGTTTGTGGATTTTGCTTGGACCGCCGGGAGCGGCAAAGTCACGTTCAATGGATGGCATCAAATTGGCCCTGCATCTTTACTCGAAATCAGAAGCAGGAAAAACCTACACGATGCTCCTTCCCACCGTCGATGAACGCCTTAAGGATCGTGCACTTTTTGAAGAAGACGGGGTCTATTACCTGCAAAGCCCCCTCTTCGAAAAACCCCTGCAAGTGATTCCTCAAGTTGCTCGTGGAGATTTTGCAGAAAGCCTGACCAAGCAGATCAATCAGGAAGTCATTTCTGAATGGCTCGAAAAACATCCTCATTATGACAACGAATTTAAAATTCAAATTATCGGAATGATTTCCCCGTACTCTGATCATGTGCTCAAAGAATTTATGAAGGCCAAAGGTTTGAGTTTTTTGGAAATGCTTCCCTACATCAAGGTCAAACGCATGATCTTTGATACCAGCACAAAAACAGGGATAGGTTCTTATACTCCTCGAGATGAAAAAAGCCAGGAAGCCGGTTCTCTGGTGGGCAACATAGACTACAGTCTGCTGCCTCGATTTGGAAGTGAATCTCACCCGCTTGTCCACGATTATAAGGGTGAACTGTGTGCGGGTGCCAATGGTTTTGTTGAGATTCACGAAATCCTCAAGCTCTCCGATAAATTTCTTTATGAAATGCTGTTTGCGACCCAAGACCGATTTTTCAAACCCGAAGGTCAGCCTCCGATCCCATTCAACGGGGTGATCATCGGGCATACCAATTTTCACGAATTCAATATGTTCATGGGCAACGAGTCTTTTGAAGCATTGCGATCCCGCACAACCTTTATAGAGATGCCTTTGTCGGTCGACTACAATCAGGAAGAACAAATCTATTCTTTCACCTATTCCAATGAATGTCGAAAATGGAACAAAGGAAAAAAACACCAGGCTCATGCGGCACCGCACAGTCTAACTTTTCTCAGTGTGATTGCCGTGATGTCCCGATTGTATGAATCGAAACAAAACCCAAATCTCACATTGCTGCAGAAGGCACTGATTTATGCGGGTCGCGCGGATAGCGGAGTTGACAACAACGTGGCCAAGGTAATTTTGGATGAATTTGAATTTGTAAAACCTTCGGAGGGAACTTTCGGACTCGATCCGAGGTTTATTCAAAATATATTTGAAAATACCGAACATTTTCAAATCAATGAATATGCTGCCAATATCAAACAACTGGAAAAAGAAGTGGGGGACCATGCGATGCTCACATCGATTGCATTGGAAAATCCATGCGTCACCCCGCTGGATCTATATGTCCGACTTGAGAATGGCATCAAAGACTCTTTTGCAAATAAAAAAACCAAACTGAGCCACTACGTCGAAAAAATCCTGCCGCAGGCCAAAAGCTGGATTTTCGGTCAAATTTCCAGTGATGTCTATAGTGCAATTTTAAGAGACGATACCGTAATAGAAACTTCCTGGAAAAAGTACACCGACCATGTCCGGGCTTATGCGCACAACACCAAGGTCAAGCATGATGTCACCCAAACAGATGTCCAGCCAGATGAAAAATTTATGCAGACCATCGAACAATATTTGGGAATTCCGGATAAAGAGGTGTTCCGTAAAGAATTGAGTGACGCAATTGCCAGTGTCAATTATTCAGTGATTCTCGCCGATGAACCTTCCTACCAAAATGCCATTAAGAAGTTTGTCTTCGAAAATGAATTCAAATCCGGAGAAAACATGAAACTTTTGGGATGGATCAAAAGCGGCACCAGTGCCGCCAACGTCAATTTGAAAGAACACGAGCAACTCAATGAAACCATCAAATATCTAATTGATATCAAAGGATATTGCGGAAAATGTGCCTTTCAGGCGCTGACCATAACCGCCAACGCTTCCAGTATTATAATCTAGGCCCAAGGGGATTATGAGCGAAGAAAAAATTTCCTCAAACGAATCGGAAGGCGCATTCAATGAATTTGTAGAAGATCAGCTGGATGAGATGCTAGAAAGCATCATCAATGAAGGAGATCTCAGCAATATTGGGGACCGGCACAGCGATGTCATCGTTGAAATGGATGATATTGAAGTCCCCACTTTCTCCTATGGAGATCAAGGCAGCGGAAGAGGCAGAGGCGGTGCCGGACCCGGCAAGGACGGAGGCGGAAAAATGCGTTTTTCTCTTCCCTTTGAGCAACTGATGGATTTGATAGCCGAGTCTCTCAAACTTCCTGATCTGACAAAAGAAGGAAAAGGAAAAATTAAGGAATTTTCCTATGAATTCAAAACTTTTGGACAAATGGGAGTCATCCTTGACAAAAGACGTACCTTCAAACGTGCTCTGAAGTCCAACCTGGCACTCGGACTGTACGCTCCCGATCAAGGACGTTATGATGTCCAGATTATGCGGAGGGATAAACGATTCAAAATTCCCGAACGAGTGGAAAAACCAAAATTCAGAGCCGTTGTTTTTTACATGGGGGATATTTCATATTCGACTTATGGCGAACGGCTTTCCCTGGAAAAACGCCTGGTAAATTTTTCTCAAAGCTGGCTTGACTACAACTATGGTCCTGGAAACGTTGAGCACCGATTTTTCGTTCATGACATGGACGCCTATGAGGTGCAGGCAGATGATTTTTATAATGTCAGCAACATGGGCGGCACACGGGCGTCCGGAGTGTTCGATCTGGTTTTTCAGATTGCTTTCAACGAATACGATACCGCCACCACCAACTACTATGCATTCTATTTTGGAGATGGTGAACTTTTTGATGATGATGCCCGTCAAATATTAGAAACTTTGGAAGATTTGATGCGTCCCTTGTTCAATCGGATAGGGATTGTTGAAGTGCAGCCGGGGCGTCTCAGTCTTCTTAATCGACAAGTTGCGACGCGTTTCAACCGCGATCCGATCATCCGCTTGAGTGAAATCAATGACAAACAGGAAACAATTGATGTGATCAAAATTCTATTTGGAGAACAATAATGCGCACGATCCAAACTGATCCGGAACTGCAGGAATTGGAACAGCAGGTCTTGCATCACGCGAAGGCGATGGATCGAACTTTGCCGGAAATGCGGTTTTTTATTTTGGATGGCTGGGAATTCATTTCCCTACTTGAAAAATACGTGTATCCCACCAGCCCCATCAACATTTGGGAAGGAAAGCGCGTTGTCACCAAAAAACACCGAGTCGAAACAGGCAGGGAATCCAGTCTTTACTATGAAGTCGTCCAGACAGGAAATCCTTCCTATGCCTATTTGAATTCTACCAATTCCCCTATGATGCAGGCCTCGGTGATGGCTCACGTCTGTGGACATTGCGAATTTTCGGAGTTGAATGTCCTCCAGGATTCCAATTCCGATCGCACCGAATATGTCATGTATCTCGTAAAAAAATCCAATATTGCGCGTCAGCAAATGGGAGATAGATTGTTCCTGGATTACTGGAATGCCTGCGAATCGCTGGTCCCACTGCTTTCACCGCATTCTCAATTCAACCTGGCCCGTTCCATTTCTACTGACTCATTGCAACCGCACCAAGAATCAGATAAGGACATCTCCTCAAAAAAAACGACATCATTTTTTCAACCTTTTTCCGGGACCATGTCCGCTTTGCTCCAGAATTCATCCAAGGAATCGGCATGGAAAAACGAAATACAACAAAAAATGAATCGAGAGACCATGAGCCGACAGGGATACAAACTTCGAGCTCCCTGTCAGGACATCATGGGATTTCTCCGCAGCTATGCCCCCACGGGCCAGGGGGAAAAGACAATTCTGGATTACATGACGACCGTTCACGCTACCCATGATTTTGTAGTTCGTACACAAATCATGAATGAAGGGTGGGCTATGTACTGGGAAAAGAAAATAATGCTCGAACTGTTCAAGGATAAAGCAGTCAAAGGCATTATCGACTATGCTAAAGTCTTTTCAGGAGTTTGTTATCCTCGTCCCTACTATATGCGGAACCCCTATCACCTCGGGTTTCACATGTGGAATCATATTGAGACCTTGTACCGTGAAGGCAAAGTAGCTCTTGAATTCATCGAGGAGACTGATCAAAATACCAAAGAAAAATGGAATAAAAGCAACGGAACAGATCCGATCAAATCAATGGAACATCTCGTCCGCACCGTGACGGACTACGATTTTTTGCGACGCTTTTTGACTCCGGAATTAGTGGATCAATTTCATTTGAACCGCATCAGCAAACAAGAAGCTCAACGGGTAGGACTTTCACCGGACAATATCATCAAGGAAGACCCATACTGGGTCTGGATTGATCCGATTCCGGTCAAAGAAGAAATGCTGAAATTTTTCACCCATTTTTATCGTCCACGGGTCTATATCATCGACACTGATTTCCAGGATGGAGGACTACTGCTTTATCATAGAGACGATGGAAGGCGATTGAGAAAAGACTGGATCAAACCCACCCTGAAGAATCTAAATCTGATTTGGAAAAGCCCGGTTTCTTTAGTTTCTAAAAACTGGCTCTACAGTTTTTCGGCAAATCTTTTTAAAGAAACGGTTGTCACAGAAGTCAGTTTTGAGCATGTACAGGAACGCATCCGCAATTCCGAAAAACCATTTAGAATATGAGGTCTCCATGAGTGAGTTCGATTACAAATCACTGTTAGGATTTCACCGTAAAAAGACTCTGAAATTTTCTGAATTTGTTGACGCATTTCTTAAAAACCCTGAAGGGTTTTTACAGACATCTGCGACAACAATATCAGAGGCCATCAAATATTTTGGATTTGAAATTGTGGTAAGAAGCGGGGAACCGGTCATCAGTTATAACATCTTTAAAGATTTGTTTTCAAATGGCATCAACGCCGTCTTTGGTCAAGAATTCTGCATCAAGCATATTATGAATGTGGTAGATTCTGCAGACAAAGAAGTGGGCCCCAATCGAGGCATTGTTTTAGTAGGCCCTCCTGCTTCAGGCAAAACCAATATCGTTGATTTAATAACACGTGCGTTGGAAGAATACAGCCAGCATGAAACAATAAAACTGTATACTTTCTTTTTTCAATTTTCCAATGAACAAGGTCGTATCGTTGAAATCCGTTCCTCGTTCCGTCACAGCCCTCTTCTCTTGTTCCCATTGACCCTGCAAAAAGAGGATGGTACCTTCAGTTGCCCACGGAGAGAGCTGTTTGACCGAATCAATCAGGATCGATCAGAAGAAGATAAAATTCTGATTCCTTCGCATTATCAAAACGCATCACTCGACAAACGAAATCTCGATATTCTGGAAGCATTGACTCAAAACGCTCACAACCGGGAGAAATCACTTTTCGATATTATTGAAGAATGTGTTCGGGTCGAAGAAATTGAAATTTCCAATGCACAAGCCAAAGGGATTGCCAACATTGATGATTTCGGCGCACTTGCAATCAAAATCCGGCCTATTGAACTTGGTGAAGAAGACTCCGCTATTTTAAACAAACACCTACCTGGAAAAACATTTTATCAATACCAGGGGGCAATGGTCGATTCCAACCGGGGGATTCTCCATATTCATGATTCATTTGGAAACAACGGCAATGCCGCAAGGGACAGTGATTACAAGCCCCTGTTGATGCTCCTCGGCAGCGGAAAAGTGGCGGTCGAATCCACTCAAGCTCCCCTGGACAATACGGTGATTCTTACAACCAACATTGAAGAAATGGATTTGCTGGAGAATCAACTGACATCTTCCAAACTGCTTGATCGAATCGAAAAAGTTCCGGTTGGATATCTGCTCGACACCAATTCTGAAATGGACATTCTCAAACGAGATATGGCCAATATTCGGGAAAATTACGATTTCGATCCGAACCTGCTGCGTATTGCATCTCACTATTCAGTGATCACGCGAATGCTGCCTCCGATAAAAAAGAAACTGCCCGAAAGCTGGAGCGAAGAGAAACGTTCTTTTTATTATCTCATCACTCCCGAGCAAAAGCTCTTCATCTATGGGTCTCAGGCAGAAGACCCCGTGGGCACTATACAGAAGCTTCCGCACTGGCACCCCTTTCGAAACGAAGCTCTTCGTCTAGGGTTAAATTTATACGATTCTGAAAGCTATACTCCCTTTATCGTCAAACATCCCAATTCCATCAGTTTAAGAAGAACAGAACTTTTTACTGAAACACAATTGAAAATGATTGACGACGAATTCATGAGGGAGTTGTGGAACGAACATTATCCCCATGAAGGAAAACACGGAATTTCAATTCGGCAGCTTCAAAACATCATGCGCAACACTATCGCCAATTCCGATGGTCGAAAAATTCATGTGGGGATTTTCCTCAGCCAATTGAAGCGTATGATTGCAGAAGGACCGGAAATGCATCACTGGCTTTCAATCGATCCCCAATATGTCGATAAAAAACACTACACACCGGCCCGCACCATCGGCGGACTGAACCTGGATGAAAAAGAAGGAGACTATGGGGATTTTAAAGGATTGGTACAAGTTGTCAAAGGGCTTTATTATTCAATGATTCGCAACGAAATCACAATTTGTACCGTAGACCGCGACCCGGAACGTATTGAAATGGATTTGCGACGATATCTGCAGCATGCCCTCCTGGCTCGTGCTATCCACAATAAGGCGTTTTCCCATATGATGGTACCTAAATTTACCTTCATTGATCCTGCCTCTGGAACAAAAGTCGAGGAACCCGATTTGAACTACATGGTATCTATCGAAAAAATTCTTTCTTCAGGCTCCAATTATCAGTTATTTCGTCAGGAAATCGCCCAAAAATTTCTGGATCTCCAATCTTCAGGAGAATTGGTACTCGAAGCTGGGAAATCGATCATTTCATCAAAAAAAGACAGTCTGCTCACCTGCTTTACAAAAGAACACTCACAAATGCTGTCTCATCGGAAAGTGGACGAAAACATCAATCCGGATCTATTGAAGAATTCGTTTTTTCATAAACGAAACGATCCTGAACAATACGAACATTACACGCCAGAAATGCGACAATTTACGGAGGGAATCCTCTCCAATATGGCGCAGCGTTTTTCCTATTCACGAGAAATTGCACTGGATACCATTGTATTGGCCCTTCGGAAGGAAATTATCAGTTTCGAAAAGATCCTCAGCTAGTCAGTCAAGTATGAAACAAAACTTAACTTTTTTGCCCGAATAATGACTGCAATAGGCAATTTGGACATCGGCAGGACCAGAAAGGAATACGACCCATGAACCCAGATGATGCTGTAAGGAATTCAAAATATTCCGACCCCGGTTGCGCCTATTGTCCGCCGACAGTACGAGCATGCCGTCACGGAGAAGATCAGGAATACGGACCAGGTTTTTGCCCGTCAAAAGTCAACCCTGAAGGGATGAAAACAGCCCGCCTGATCTATGAGGATCCTTTTTATCTCCGGGTTGCCCAAGAGTCGGCACGGGTCGAATCAGAAGGCTACTGCAAATGGACACGGGTTGAAGAAATTTGTCAGTTCGCAAAAAAAATGGAGTTTTCAAAAATTGGAATTGCTACCTGCATCAGCTTTGTTGACTACGCGAACATCCTCAGTCAAATTCTTGAAAGCCACGGCTTTGAGGTCGCCTCCGCCGCATGCAAGCACAATAGTATTCCCAAAGAGGAAGTCGGCCTCAGAGACGATGAGAAAATTCGTCCCGGGGGTCATGAACCCATGTGCAACCCTATCTCCCAAGCCCAATTGCTGAATGATGCCGGCTGCCAGTTCAATGTCGTTCTTGGACTGTGCATCGGTCACGACAGTATGTTCTTCAAACATTCGAAAGGGCTTGCCACCACCCTGATTGCTAAAGATCGTGTTCTTGCCCACAATCCCATCGGCGCCCTAACCCTGGCTGACACTTACTACAGCCATATTTGGGGACCCGATCGCCCACAAAAACCCGCAAAATTGCCAAAACAGAGACGTAAAACCTGAAAAATTATGGGGGTCAAGTCTTTACTTGTCTAAACTTTCGCTTATATGGAAATATCGGAGTGTTCTCTACAAAACGATTTTTTTAAACGGGGCTGCAACCGACACTTTTGGCAACTGCGCCATCAAACCGGAAAGTCGAGTACACTTGTCAGCAGTTTTTGCCGCGAGCTTTCGAGCTGTCCCGAGGACGTTCTTCGAATTGGGGGAGATCATCAGCAATATCGTACCATTGGGCCTTGGACCCGACAAAAATATGTGACTCCGGCTTTATTCCTGGATCTCCTGCAAGTGTTCCAAGCGTTACCGAATTGATTTCACCTTTGTCAGATCCTGCCAGGGTTGAACCACACTCCTTACAAAAACACCATCCGGCGCCGGACAAGGTTTCATATCTTTTCACGTGATCTTCTCCCGAGATCCACTTAAAATCCTCCGGCCTGCAATCCGCATAAGTTGAAAACGCAGCTCCATGCTGTCGCCTGCATTGTGAACAATGGCAGTGATCCGCATTGAGGAGGGGACCCGTGATTTCGAACCGGACTCGCCCGCACAAACAAGCTCCTTCAACTGCCATTTTTTCCTCCTCTATTTCTACGAATCAATTTTCCCTTTATCGAGGGTTTGCTATCCATAGGTGAACGCGATATCAAAAAAATTTCCATTCCGCTTCGACTCCATTCCTCCCCCCTCTTCATCGCAAATCTGAGCAAGCAGCAGAAGCCAAACAAATGAGCAGTAGCAGATAGTCTAAAAGATTATGTTTCGGCTATGCTGACAATGACTTATTCATACCAATGCTGAATTCCTTTAAAATTCACAATCCAGCAGGATTCAGTATTCTGGGTGTGATCCGATTGTTCACATTGAGATATTCAAGGGTGTCAAGAATTCGAAGAGTTTGCAGATATTTTTTCCTTTGTCCTGAAGTGATTTCCTGACTGCCTTCTTCACATTGATAAGATAATTCAAGATCCTGCGTCTGTGCCAAGACACACTGATTGTGATCAATCCAACCTCGCATTGCAGTTTTAATATAAAAAACTCGGTGGAGGTCTGACGGTTTCAGGAGACTTCTTCCCAGAAAGGAGGATTGATAAGAAATTCCAAGGTAGTGAAGCAGTGTGGGTGCAAAATCGATATGGGAACCCATCTTGCTTTCTATTACCGGTTCTCGAAGCGATTGATGATAAATATGAAAAGGAACACGCAACTGCGCCATCAGTTGACCATACTGCGATCCGTTTTTCTTGTAAAAACAACCGGTGCTGGTATCCGAAGTTACAAACAGCAAAGTGTTTTCAAACAGGGAATTTTTTTTGAACTGGGTAAAAAAACTGCCAAATTGACGATCAGCATAATGATAAGCATCTTTCACCTGGTCTGGATAGACAGGACGGTGATTTTCACCCATTACGTATGGGCCATGCGTCGCCATTGGTGACAGGGCCGCAAAATAGGGCTGCTTCAGCTTGGGTAACTTTTTCACAAAAAACTGATAGAGCACTTCATCAGAAGCAATGGGAGCCGAGCGATTGTTGATTTCCTGCAGCATGGCATTTCCACCCCAACTCTGCACATTTCCGTTTTTCAAATAAAAATTTTCCTGGCTCTCATGAACCTCGGCTGCATCGAAGTGGTAGTTGCTGAATCCGTGCTCCCTGAGTATTTCAGGCAAATTTTTATAAGTAGTGTAGGCGTAACTGTTGGCGATATAGTCAAGTGGCGTCAACATTGAGTTTTGCAGCGTGAATAGTGCTGCCGCCGTATTTCGAACAGGAGAATAGTAATTTGCAAAATAGCGGCTCTCTTTCCGTAGATGGAATAAATTAGGAGTGACCTCCTCGTCAATGCAATGAGATCCCATCGACTCCATAATGAGTAGAATAATGTTTGGATAAGATAGATTTACTTTTTCATTGATGGTTTCTTCCAGGAGCGGATACCAAACATTTTTCTCTTGAGTTGAGGACTCACGAAAAAAATCATTCAACTGATCAAAATCATCTTCCTTGACTGAAAATTCAGAGGCTTTGATATGGTGGAGACTTTGGTAGAGGTAGTTGTACGAGGACAAAATTTTGGGGTTGGAAGAAAATCCTCCTGATTCTCCATTGGCATATGTGTTGGCAGCTATTCCAATCAGAGCAATCAAAACATAGCTTGAAACAGGAAACGGCCGTTTCAAAATTATAAGACCGGTGCTTCCGAATACCCATGGAAGAACAAAGAGCAAAAAGAAGGGCAGAGAAAATAGGCTGGACCATAAAAAATCAAGGCCGAGTTGCTGAATTTTAAAAAACTCACGTAGATTGACATGAGATACAAAAACCGAAAAATATTGAATATGCAGGGCATTAATGAAAGACCATAGATAGAGCAGTGTCAGTATTGTGAGCAGCAGAGCCTTTTCCAAAAAACGATGGAAAAATCGATTTATCACCATGGCCAAACAGCAGAAAGCACTGGCATAAGACAGATCATACATATAACCCGCCATCATTCTCGGAGTCGGAACCGCAGGCACGTTGGTCAGCACAAAATGAACGTAAAAATGGACTGAAGCTCCGGAGAGAAACCAAATCAACAAATAGGCTAAGGCTTTGAAATTTGTCTGAATTTGAGATTGCCTTTTTTGGGAATCCACCCACTCGCAGGGGAGATCTTTTTGCTGCATGAGCATTGTACACGTTGAATAAATGGCAATGAAAACCTGAACAATTGCTTTTTCAGTCAATGAACACAGCAAATAAATTTTTAACCCCTTTTGAAGTCTTTGCGTGCCCATTATTCAATTGTCAAAACCCAGAACTTATAGCATACTCTCGCAAAGAAAAAACAAGTTTGTCAGCATCCTTAGACCATTTTTTAGTCATTTGATTTGAGGCACCCTTTCGCTTTTTGGAGTAATATATGAAATCTTTGGCACCTCGTTCCTGGATTCCTTCTTCCTCCGAAGAATTCATCCAGAACTATGCTCAGAACCATGCAAACAGCACCGAGGATGAATTAGAAAAAGAGATCAATCAACTGATCCGGGAAAACCGCAAAATCCATGACCTGGAATGTATCAATCTGAATCCAGCAAGCAATGTGATGAATCCAAAGGCAGAGAAGGCCCTTTCTCTCGGACTGGGGACCAGAGCATCTCTGGGATATCCGGGGGATAAGTATGAAATGGGCCTGGAGGCGATTGAAAAAATCGAAATCCTTGCTGCAAAACTCACCTGCGAAGTTTTCAATGCCAAATTCGCCGAAATTCGCGTGGCTTCAGGAGCAATGGCAAACCTTTATGCTTTTATGACCGCCTGCAAAGCCAGGGATACAATTATCGTCCCCTCGGCGACGATTGGTGGTCATGTTACCCATCACGCACAGGGAACAGCAGGTCTGTACGGGCTGAAAATGCATTCAGCACCCGTTGATCCCGAAAACTACACATACGATATAGATGCTCTCCGTATACAGGCAAAAACTCTTTCACCCAAACTGATCACGATCGGCGGAAGTTTGAATCTGTTTCCGCATCCAATCCGTGATATTCGGGCGATTGCAGATGAAGTGGGTGCATTGGTACTTTTCGATGCTGCCCATTTATCAGGAATGATTGCCGGGAAAGCCTGGCAGCAGCCTCTGGAAGAGGGAGCACATATGATGACCATGAGTACCTACAAAAGTCTGGGAGGACCACCTTCCGGACTGATTGTCACCAATGACGCTGATCTGGCTGAGCGGATTGAAAAAATCGCTTTCCCGGGACTGACAGCAAATTTTGATGTTGCAAAATCTGCCTCATTGGCCATCTCTTTGCTGGATTGGAAGAGCCACGGGCAAAAATATGCTGCTCAAATGGCTAAAACAGCCAAAGCGCTGGCAGAAGCCCTTGCCTCTCGAGGACTTCCTGTTTTTGCAGCAAACAAAGAATTTACAAATTCCCATCAATTTGCTGTTGAGGCAAAACAATTTGGAGGAGGACAGGAGGCTGCCAAACTCCTCCGTCGAGGAAATATTCTGGCCTGCGGCATTGGACTGCCGATCGAATCACTGAAAAATGATCTCAATGGTTTGCGCCTTGGAACTCCAGAAATAGTTCGTTGGGGAATGAAACCGGAACATATGATGGATCTCGCCTCTCTGATTGACCGGATTTTGAATGGCGACGAAAAACCTGAACAGGTGGCTCCGGATACGCGGTCATTTCGAATGCAGTTCCAATCCCTGCACTACATCCGCTAGCTCTAAAAAGCACAACCGATGCTGCAGGGCGATCAAAGGCCAACGCTCAGCTGATAAAGTGCAATAGCAGCAGCATTGCTGACATTGAGGGATGAAACACCGGTGTTGCCGGGGATAGAAAGCTGCCAGTCACATGTGGCGCGAACCAATGGTCGGATTCCTCTTCCTTCATTTCCCAGCACCAGAATGAGGGGCCGATCCAAGGTCAGGGAGCTAATCTTTTGTTCCGCATCGAAATCCAGTCCCACGATCCAATACCCTTTCTTTTTCTGTTCTTTTAAAAAGCGAGCAAGATTGGCGACTGCAATCACAGGGAAATGTTCGACAACCCCTGCAGATGTTTTAGAGACGGTACTTGTCAAAGGAGAGGCGTGATGTTGAGGTACAATGACCCCCGAAATATTAAAAAAGGAACAGGACCGGACAATCGCCCCAAAATTATGAGGATCTTCAATTTGATCAAGTGCAACAAAAACGGGAGCATTCTTTGAGGAAACTCGATCCAGCAAACCAGCTTCTGCATAAGGGAGAGGGCCGCAGGCCAACACAACACCTTGATGAGTCACTGACGGGCACAATGCATCCAATTCTCTGCTGCTTTTTTGTTGAACAGGAATCTTTTGATTTCCCGCCAGACGACACAGCTCCTGGATCCGTTCTGAAGGAGGACCGTCTTTGATGTAGAGGAGGGACATGGTCCGTTTGCAATGCAGGAGCGCCTGCTGCACCGGCAGAATGCCATACAAAAATTCGGGCGTTTGGAAAGTATTCTTTGAGGAAGATGCAGTCCTTAACCTTTTATGATTCTTGTTGGATTTGATCAACTTTTGGGAAGATTTGCTCATAAATTCAGTGGTACTCAGACTTTGTCAAGGAAATGCCCCATTTTCTGCTTTTTCGTCATGAGATAGGATTTGGTACCCTCATGCGCATCAATTTCCAAGGGCACCCTCTCGACCACCTCCAAGTCATGACCCCGTACGCCATGCAATTTTTTGGGATTGTTCGTCATCAAGCGCATTTTTTTAACTCCCAGTTGAGAGAGAATTTGTGCCCCCATTCCATAGTCTCGCAGGTCTTCATCAAAACCCAGACGATGATTGGCCTCCACGGTATCGGCCCCCTGCTCCTGCAGAAAATACGCTTTGATCTTGTTGATCAAACCAATTCCTCGTCCTTCCTGAGGCAGATATAAGATAACACCTTTGCCGGCTTCTTCAACTTTCTGCATGGCTGTATACAACTGATCACCACAATCACAGCGAAACGAAGCAAAGACATCACCTGTTAAACACTGAGAATGCACACGCACCAGGACCGGTTCTTCTTTTTCCCAGGATCCTTTCACCAGGGCTACATAATCACTCTCGTCAACTATGCTTTGGAAGGCCACTATTCGAAACGTTCCAAAAGCAGTGGGCATACTCGCTTCTGCCAGGCGTTTGACCATGACTTCATTTTTTTTTCGGTACTGAATCAAATCAGCAATAGTCACGAGTTTTATCCCGTGCTCGTCTGCAAATTTTCTCAATTGCGGTGTTCGAGCCATTGACCCGTCTTCATTCAAAATTTCGCAGATCACCCCACCGGGCGGCAGTCCGGCAAGGCGGGTCAGATCGACAGAACCTTCGGTTTGGCCACATCGTTTCAAAACCCCGGCATCCTGGGCAAGTAAGGGAAAAACGTGTCCTGGGCGGTGCAGATCCCGGGGTGCCGCGTTTGGCTCCATCGCAACTTGAATCGTTCGGGCGCGGTCTGCTGCCGAAATCCCTGTTGTGACCCCCGTGGCGGCTTCAATACTGACCGTAAAATTAGTACCAAACCCGGATTCGTTGCGTTGGACCATAAGTGGCAATTGCAGCTGCTGCACTCGTTTGGAATCCAGTGCCAGACAAATCAATCCACGGCCGTGGGTAGCCATAAAATTGATGACTTCAGGAGTGACTTTAACAGCAGCACAGACCAGATCACCTTCATTTTCACGATCCGGGTCATCAACCAAAATGATCATTTTTCCATCGCGGATGTCCTGAATTGCCTCTTCGATGGTGTCAAATTGCATTGTCAAATTATTATGTTCAGACATAGAATTCTCTTGTAAACTCTGCAAAAACCAAAATGTCTTCTCCAATCATCTGGATGGATTGGATTTTCAGCCGCGGGGCCAATTCCAAGTCCAAACAATCTAAATTGCCGCACCACGAGAGCGAGTCATTCCCACCAATAAGCCTGCCGGAGAGGAATAAAACCAATTGATCAGCCAAATTTTCCTGTATAAAACTTGCATGAATCCGACTGCCTCCCTCTACCAAAAGACTTTTTATTTTATACCGGGACAGCTCAGGAAGCAACCATTGGATTTGCGGTTGTGGAGTCGGGGCCTTTAATACTTGAACAGATTTTTTTTCAAAATTACGGATTCTTGATTCTTCGCAATTGGAACCTACCACAATCAGGCAAAGAGTGCCGTCATCGGCAAGGCAAACACTGTCAGGAGAAATCCGACATTGAGAATCCAAAATTATCCGGATGGGCGATCTTCCTTCCGGAATCCCTCGGGTAGTCAGTTTCGGATTGTCTGCAAGCACGGTATTGATTCCCACTAAAATTGCATCATGTTCATTCCTCAAGGAATGGGCGTGATGTCTGGCAGTTTTTCCAGTGATCCACTTTGATTGACCGGTCTTTGTCGCAATTTTACCGTCAAGCGTTGCAGCTGCTTTTAAAGTGACTTTTATTTGTGGCATAATTCTCTTTACTCACACTCCCCTTGCATTCGTGCCAGATCGAAATCCTCGCACGCTTTCAATTCACATGCTTTTTTCCAATCCCCGCAAGCCAGCAGCCGTTGATTCTGTTTCCTGTAAATCGCAGCTCTGTGCTGATAACTTCTGGCAAATCGAGGATCGAGCCGAATAGCCTCACTGAAATCAGCAAGCGCCTTTGGATATTGATGAAGAGTCTTATGGGCAAAACCTCGGTTGTTGTATAGAATTGCTGATTGAAAACCCAGTCTGACCGCATTATCGTAGTCTTCTACCGCTTTATGATATTGCTGAAGTTCTATGCGGAAATTACCTCTAAAAAAAAACAAAGAGGAGAGTTGTTCAAAGGAAGGAAAATTTTCGATGACGCTGGTCAAATCTTCAATTGCTTTCTGAAAGTCTTTCGAATCAGCATAAATTTTACTTCGCTGCAGAGTGTATTCCAACACATTCACTTTGAGAGAGATCAATTTAGTTAGATCTGAAATCGCTTTACGGTGCTGATTTTGGACAAGAAACAGCTGATACCGATTGGTGTAGGGCTTCGGATTGCTTTTATCCAATTCTATCGCTCGATTAAAATTTTCTAAAGCCTTTTCATATTCTTTCAAATAGAGAAAAATGCCTCCACGGTTGGAATAATATTCGCTGTCCTCCTTCAAGGCAATCGCCTGATCAGAAAATTCAAGGGCCTTCTGATATTGTTTCAAGGCGAGAAAAGAGAGACTCTTGTCGTTATAAATTTCGGAGCGGTTCGGGGTAAGTTTCAAGGCTTGATCATAATATCGATTTGCCAGTTGATGTTTCCCCTGGCCAGCATAAATCACACCAAGGTCCAGATAAGCCGCTGCCGCTTTCGGATTTTTTTGAACTGTGTCTTGAAACAAGGTTTCTAAATCTTGAAACGTTTGGGTTCGATGCCAGGTCAAGCCCCCTAACAGCATAGGAATTCCTCCAAGGCAGACGACACGCATGGTCGTGTTTTCCATCCTTTTCAATCTCGAATTATCCATTATTTTGAATATACCCTGCGCAGACAATATCAGAATTGAAATGCTGGGAAGATGAACCCAGTGATCCGCTACAAATGAATTTCGTGTCCAGGCGTTATTAAAAAATCCCAAGACAGGAAACAAGGAGGCTAGAAAGGCGCCCCATCCACAAAAAAGTGGCGATCCCCAACTTCGGTATTTCCATAACAAAAGCCCCGCGATAAGGACTAAACTCAAAAGCGGAAGATAGTGTGAAACATCACCGGAATCTATCTCCCATTTTGGGTAGATAAAGCTGAGAGGATAGGGAATAATTATCTTTTTCAGGTAGAAAAAGGGAATGATTCCAGCGCTTAGCAGACGCTCAATAAAACTTCTGGAAAATTCTCCTGCACTGGCGCCGAAAGAATTGAGTTCAAACCAGATCCTGGAATAGGCATTTCCCAATGAAAGAATGAAAAATGGGACGAGGGACCAGTAGTGCGACTGGTTCCAGGAGCGACCAAGCCACAATCGGCAAAAAATGAATATTACCGGCAGCATTGTCGTTGACGCTTTGCTGAACAAGGCACAAATAAACAATCCCAAAGTCAGGAAATACCAACTCCACTGCCTTTTTCTATCGAACTGCAAATAACTCCAAATCGTGAGCAAATAAAATACCCCCGCAAGCACATTTTTACGTTCTGTGATCCAGGCAACGGACTGGACATAGATCGGATGGCAAAGAAATAATAATCCAATCCACCAGGCTCCCCGAACCTGCAGTTGCCTCATCACAAGCCATAACACAATGGCTCCCATTAAATGAAAAATTACATTAGTGAGATGAGACAGGCCCAAATGGAAGCCCCAGAGGCGATGCTCCAACCAAAATGAAGTTCGAGAGATTGGCAGATAGGGCCAGACGTTATTGTTCTCTTTCGGATTCAACCAAATCTTCCGCAATCCATCTTCGGCCTTCATCAAAGGGTCTTCGATGAAATTCAACTTGTCGTCCCAAAGAATTCCTGCCTGAGTTGCCGGATAGTAAATTACCCAGGCAATCAAAGATAGCATTAATAATCCCGGCAGGATATTCTTTGAGGAAAGCAGCGTTAGTGGCATAAAGACGGGAGGAACTGATCAAAGGAGAGCAATATGGAAAGAATTCCGTTTTCGCTTCTTCAATCTTTAAAATTTTGGAATATCACGAGAAAATTTGACCGCCAAATTGAAATAATCCGAAGCGATCTGGGCTTGTTCTGCATGAAACTCCCCTTCCGTTTCCGTCATCCATTCAGAATGGACGACACCCTGTTTGAGAGCAACAAAGGTTTGGTAGGTCGGCAGCATGGTCGTTAAGTCACGATCTCTGGCTGCCGCGATATAACGCTTCACAAACAGGTCCATCCATTCTGGTTCGTTGACCCTGGCAAATTCTACTGTCAAATAGGCGATATCGTTAGCAGCATCCAAAAGGCAGAATTTTCGATGAAGTTCCTGGGGACTGACAAAATAAACATCCATTCCCTTGATGTATATGTGCTCGGGAAGGAGGGCTCCATGTCCTTGGATAATTCGTTTCTTTTTTACACGACGAGAAAACAATTTACGGTGTTCTTCAACAAACTTTTCCAAAGGTCTGCGAATTATATCCAGCATCGGCTGCGTGATCGTCGTGTTGAGGTATTTCTGTGTTTGATAAAGGATGTCCTCACACAAATTGTAAAGATTTTCCGGTCGTCCGGCATCTCCTCTTCCTTCTACGGGATTTTCGCTGTGAATTTGTGCCAGGTATTTTGCAATGCGCCCGATGATGGTGGGTGTTACTTTTTTCCGGGCAAGCAATGAATCTAAAAAATATCGTTCACTGATGTGTCCCAGCTTGATGGCATAGGAGACAACGTTTCCTCCTGCATCAAAATGATATTCACCATTTTGTTCAGACAAGGGCAGGACCTCCTGATAGATTTCACCCGCATAAATTTTGCCCAGTCTCAACTCTTCATTTAAAAAAGCTTCGGTAACCGCAGGGCTTGAGTAATCGTGATCGCTTTTTTTAATTTTATATCGACTGGCACCTGTGGTAAAAAAGTACGAGGTCCGCGTCTCAACAAATTTAATTTGGCGTGTCGCTTCTGGGTATAAATCTTTGTTTTTTAATGCCTTGTAAAACGGAGGATGGGCCTGCGTCATCTTGCTCTCCCTCAGGGGTGATTAATTGTTTCTTAAAAGTTGCTGAGACTGGAATTATTAGAATTTAGGGCCTGATTCAACTGCCGGAAAGCCATCCCATTTGTTTGCAGTTCTCCTCAAATTTGGACAAGTTTTCGTTAAACCGGAGGGAAGAAACATTTTTATCTATTTTAATCAGTAAGTTAGCATGGGTTTTAGAGAACATACTTATCTCATAATCCACAACTAAAAACAAATCTTTTATTTTAATGCTTATCAATTTCCAGCATTGGAATAGAATAAACGGCATTTTATAGGAACCCATTTTTTCTTTGGAGCATCAATATGCAAACCTCTTTTAAGCCAGCTCTTTTTTTCCGTCTCTTTTTTTTACTATTTGTGATCGTCTTTTTTGCAACTGCAAAACCATTGTGGGCCATCAAATTCACAGAAGACGAACGTCAGAATATAAAAATTTACAAATCAGAGGGTCCGGGGGTTGTCAATATTACCAGCATTACAGTCAACTATGATTTTTTCTATGGTCCCCTTCCGGAATCGGGTTCAGGATCTGGATTCGTTATTGATTCGCAAGGTCATATTCTGACTAATTTCCATGTCGTCGAACAGGCCCGTGAATTGACGGTAACACTCTCTGACAACAGCCAGTGGAAAGCTGAAGTCAAAGGGTACGACCCCAGCAATGATCTTGCCGTGATCAAAATCAAAAATCCTCCAAAAAATTTGACTGTTCTGGAACTTGAAGACTCTTCTAAACTGGTCGTTGGACAAAAAGTACTAGCCCTGGGTAATCCATTCGCCCTGAGACAAACTCTGACCACCGGCATTATCAGTGCGCTGGGGAGAACAATTGAAGCGAAAAACGGCAGGAAAATCGACGGTGTGATCCAATCTGATGCCGCCATCAATCCGGGAAATTCGGGTGGGCCTCTTTTGAACACTGAAGGAAAAGTCATCGGGATCAACACGGCAATTATCGGAGCTGCGGGAAGCGTAGGCATAGGTTTCGCAGTGCCGAGCAACACGGCCAGTAAAATAATTCCTGATTTGAAAGCCTACGGTTATGTTCGGCGCCCCTGGCTGGGAATCGAAGCCGTGTCTACAGACCGATTGCGGAGACTGTTCAGTATTCCTGAGGGCATGCTGATAATCAATTTGGTCAAGGGTGCTTCAGCAGCCAAGGCAGGACTGCGGGGAGCAACCGAAGAATTGCGAATCGGGAACTACCGGGTGCCCTGGGGAGGAGATATCATTACGGCTATTGAAGACAAACCGGTCCACAACTTTGAAGAATTGGCTGATATCATTGAGTCTTATCAACCAGGAGAAAGGGTGAATATTCATTTCATCCGAAACGACAGAAAACAAAGTGTTTTGGTCCGTCTCGAAGAGCGTCCAAAACCTTAAATTTGCGGGCAAAACGCTCATTTTCTCATCAGGGTGGAGCGCCGGGTTTGCCGTCGTTTCGATAAAAGTAGAAACTGCCATCATCACCGCCGACAAACAAATCGTTGTCCCCATCATGATCAATATCGGTGAATGTGGGGAAACTTCCAAGCGGTGGTGCTTCCATTTGATTGAAATATGTATTGTTGCGAGTCCAGTTGAACTCGGCAGCAGGAATTCCCTGGCCAGGGTCTTGATAATCATAGGCAATGATCTCTCCGTGATCATATCCAATGATCAATTCCGGAATTCCGTCATTGTTCAAGTCCGCGACCGTCGGGGCCGATCCAATTCCTAGTTTCAAGCCCAAAAATTTTCGATTCATTAATTGAAATTGAACACCCTGATTTGGATCGGTATTTTGAACGTAAAGAACCAGTTGACCTCTAAAATTTCCAATCAATAGATCGACCATGCCGTTGTTATCAATATCAAGCAGGGCCGGTCGTGTATTCACCCCGCCCAGCACCCCCTGAAAGAGAGTCGGGTTGGGAATAAATTCAGGAAAATCCAGAGTTCCCTGATTTTCCCAGTAAGAAATGGTACCCCTCGCGTTCCCTACCAGCAGGTCCACTTTTCCATCTTGATTGATATCCGAAAATACCGGAGTTGCGTTACGTCCTGCCATGTATCCTAAAAATCGTTCTTCAGTCTGAACCCAGCGGGGTTCTCCTGCATTGCCCTCGTTCAGAAAATGAAACAGATAGCCTTCCCTGGTGCCGATGACCAGATCCTCATCCCCATCTCCATCTTCATCAAAAAAGGCGGGCACGAGTCGATGCATCACGTTTTTTTTTCGATCCATCAGTTTGGGTAAGTTCTGGGCTAAGGAAGTCTTCCTTGTCGATTGTGGAACCGAGAGAGGGGTTCTCAATGCAATTCCCTCCGGTTTAGGAAGATACTGCGGATCGATCAGTACATAAACCGGGTTAAATGCTAAAACGGCTTTTTCTTCTTCCATAGGAGGTTCCAACGGTCCATCTTCAGCTCCGGCAAGCGCTGTGCCCTCTTCAGAAATGTTGTCGATGGAATTGCTGACTTCCAATGGCTTTTCTACAATGATTTCATCTGCTTTCTTAAAACCCCGGTTAAGCCAGAGTAAGACGTTCCCGTCACCGTCTCCGAGCATTAGATCCATCTTCTGGTCCCCATCCCAATCAGTGAAATGAGGCACGCTGTTGCCAACGGTTTCAATTTCGGCCCATTTATTTTCTTTTAACTCCCAACCCTGAGTCACGGGCAATTCCTTCTGATAATTGAAATCAACAAGCCGGAGCAAGCCATCTTTACCACCGAGTACAAGATCAGGGTCGCCGTCTTCTTCCCGGTCGAAAAAAGCGGGGGCAACATTTAATTCCTCACTTAGTATTGCAAATCGAGTGCTTCTCCGAGCAAAGCGCTGGTTAGTTTTCGAACCGATGTTTTCATAGTATATAATCCTCCCTCTGCTATTACCGACAAAGAGGTCCAAATCTTCATCCTGATTGATATCGATGAGGGCAGGGATGCTGTCGCTGCCAACATCCACATCGGCAAAAAGGAGATTTTCAATTTTCCATTCAGGGCGGACTGCTGTACCGGTGTTGGTGATTAATTCCAGTTTTCCCAACTGATTGCCAACAAGAATATCCAGATCTCCGTCTCCGTCTATATCAACCAAAGTTGGCGCACTATTGATTCGTTGATTGGCGTTGAATACCGGTTGAAGAAGCTGCCTCCAATTGGGAGACTGAGCAGTGCCGACATTTTCGTAAGCAAACAAATTTCCGGAACGACTGCCGATCAGCAGGTCAAGATCTCCATCCTGATCCCAATCGCCGCTGGTGACAACTGCCCTTTGATCTCCATTAAGAAAATGGCCGAATTTCAGAAAATTACGATTGACCATCCACAAATTGTTACGATTCGCCATTGCCTGCGCGATATCCGCTGCAATTTCTTCTTTCGAAGCAGGCGCAGTTTGATCTGCCGCCACTTCCGGTGCTTGTCCAGCTGCAGGCGCTGGAGCAGCAGCCGCGGGATCAGCAGCAGGTGCAGGATCTTCTTTTTTCATTTTTACTATAAAATCAGCATAGGAGTTGAGATCCTGAGCAACGGTATCAGGGATCAGAAACGCCCTCGCCAGAGGAGCAAGACAGGCCGGTTCAACTCCAAGTTTTGCTTCCGTGCACATTTTTTGTAAAATAGAAAGATGCCCATCCTGCCATTCCACGTCCGACACATCCAGATCCGGAATTTTGCGCAATCCAGTCTGCAGCACTTCCCGGTTATCATAATAGACAATATTAGAAGTCGAAGTCCCTACCAGCAATTCAGGGAAGCCGTCTTTGTTCAAATCATAAAAAAGCGGAGATGCGTATCCGCCTGCATCTATCAATAAAAACCGTTCCGACTCCAACTCCCACCTGGGTTCAAATGGTGCTCCCTTGTTGTAATAGAATCCGATTCTCCCACTTGCTTTACCGACAGCAATATCCATCAATCCATCATGATTCCAATCCACCCAGGCTGGAGAGGCATCCACTTCTGGCGCAATATCTCCAATCTCCTGTGCGGGATAACGGCAAGGAGCTTGAGATGATGACAATGAGTTTTGAGAATCTCCGCAAAACATTGCTTCTCTGGGAACTCCTGCATTTTTATACAAAAAGACTTTTCCCAAGTGGGTTCCCACCAACAGATCTGGAGTGCGGTCAGTATTGATATCCAGGAACCTCGGGACACTGTTCCCCCCTGGACGGAGCGACATATATGATTGTTCCTTCAAGGTAAAAACAGGCAGGAGCGAATTACCGTCATTTTGAAAATAAAAAATGTTCCCGTCTTTTGATCCGACAAACAAATCTAAATCATCATCAGCATCAATATCAACAAAAGTTGGTGAAGCATTTTCTCCCACATCAATTTCTTTTTCTACATTCGTGACACTGCCATCGGTTCCGCTTTCCATGTGAATGGCATTAAATGCCTCAGTGCGCAGTTCAAATTTTGCCTCATCGTTTCTGCCTGTATTTTCAAAATATGCCAACTTTCCATCTGCTTTGCCGATAAACAGGTCATCGTCGCCGTCTCCATCAATATCGGCAAGGCTCATTTGGCTTCTGGCGAATGTCTGTGTGTAGAGCAACTGGCGTTCATTGTTGAGATTTCCGTAAAATACCCGTTCCCACTCGTAAACATAGTCTGGCATTTGAATTTGGTCCTCAAGGAGGACTGATGAATCGCTGGGAGGTTCTTCATTGGCAATTTGCCCATTTGACGACGACGCGGAAACCAGCAAAAAAAAGAGGAAAATGGCAACTTTTTCCAGGAGATTCCAGGAAATTGGCAAATTCCGTCTTTTTTCCGTACAAATCGAATGGCAGGAAAAAACATTCATATTCTTTAATATTCTTATTTTTATAATTATTTGAATAGCTTACAGGAGAGTGGATCGGACATTTTCAGAAATTTGGAATAAAATTACTGAATCCTCCTCTTTTGAGGGTACAATGTGCAAAGATTAAACCAGTAAAAAGAGGATCGGTATTTTCAGAAAATATCCAGGCTTTTTGAAAAAAATTCTCCTCTTTACTAACTTTTTTGTCTGAAATGTCTCTTAACAGTAAGACCTTCGCTTGAATCGGCATAAATAAAGGCATGCTGAAAGACATTTTGTGCATGTTTCCAAAGAGGAATTCAATCATCCAATCAACCGGATTTCAATGTCGAAAAGGGTTCCAAGCCAATCGGGAAAAAAGGTAAATTCAGAAAACAATTGGTCTGACGAATTACTGGCAGTATCGGCAATTCTGGGTGATCTGGACGCCTTCGAAGAACTGGTTATTCGTTACCGTTCCGCGGTTGTACGTCTTGCCCAATCGATTGTCGGAATTGCTGATGCCGAAGACATTGCGCAAGATGCTTTACTGCTGGCATTTCAAGCATTGCCGTCAATAGAAAACCCGGAACGGTTTGCGGCGTGGTTGATGACGATTACCCGGAATCGTGCTCTGCGTTTCATCAAAGAACAGCGTTTGCGTCGCATCGACAATAGCGTAGTCAATGAACTTTTGCTGGAGCGCTTGGTTTCCTTAAATCATCCTCTGCTCGAAGTGCAAAAGATGGAAGAAGATTTGAAACAAGCGCTGCAAATGCTGCCTTCTGAGTACGCTCTTGTCATAAAGATGCGTTTTTTTGATGAAGTCCCTCTCAAACGGATTGGGGCTTTTCTCGAAATTCCGGTTTCTACGGTAAAATGGAGAATCTTTCGCGGAAAACAATTGCTCCGAAATCAAATCTATAGAAAGGAATAATAAAAATGGAAAAAGAACAGGAGTTGACAAAACTGGTCAATGTATTGAGACAAACGGCCCGCGTCGCGATGCAGCCTGACTGGGAAGAGGACAATGAGAGTTCTGCTGAATTTTGTATTGCCCAATACAATCGGATTTACGAACGGATGAAAGAAATCGACCCTTCAGTGGCCAGTGTTTTTGCTCCTCTCTCTGAAGGAAGTTCCTTGAAAATTGCCGCAATCGCATGTCGTCAACTGGCGGCCTACTATGAAGATGAAGTGGAGTCTTCTTCAAATTGGCAGGAGACATGTGATGCTGCATTTGATCCAAAAGTCTTCCGAAAATTTTGGCGGAAAGGGGCATTTGATATGCAGGAGTTGGGAGAGGCAATTCGCGAATCGGTTCAAACTTGGGCAGAACATCGCCAAAGTCAACGGCACGGACACAAGCATAAAAACAAACAATCCCGCAGAGAGAAAAACAAAGATCACCAGGATTAGAAAAATAGCCTATGCGAATACTCGTGCAAAAAGTCAGGGAAGCCCGTGTGCTTGTTGAACAGCAAATGGTGGGTGAAATTGGTCGCGGACTTTTGTTGTTTATCGGTATCACCCACACCGACAGTGAAGCAGAAGCCCGGTATTTGGCCGAGAAATGCATTAATCTGCGCATTTTTGATGGTTCAGACGGGAAGAAAAACGAATGCAGTGTTAAAAATGAGATGGGTGAAATTCTTGTCGTTTCTCAATTCACCTTGTACGGCGATTGCAGAAAAGGGAGGCGCCCGGGTTTTGATAAAGCAGCCGATCCAGAAAAAGCAAATCTACTCTATCTTTATTTTGTAAAGCAATTGCGCCAGCACGGCTTAGTGGTCCAAACCGGACAGTTTCAAGCCTTGATGGCTGTGGAGCTGGTCAATGACGGGCCGTTTACCCTGCTACTCGAAAAAGAAGCATAGCAGGGGATAACGGCAGATCACCGCCTTGATGCTTTCTTAAGCACCTATGCCGAACTTCTGAATTCTATCGATCGACCCGGGCCCCGCCTCCTGCCATCAATTTTTCAACTTCTTTGAGAGTTGCCATCGAAGTATCACCGGGAGTTGTCATAGCCAGGGCACCATGAGCTGCTCCGTAATTGACTGCTTTTTCTGGATCTCCATGGGTCAGAAATCCATAAATCAAGCCTGAGGCAAAACTGTCACCTCCTCCAACCCGGTCAAGAATTTCGAGATTTTCCCGATGGGCAGCAGAATAAAACTCTCCGGCAGCCCAGCAGACAGCACCCCAGTCATTGACGGTTGCCGTTTTAACCGTGCGGAGAGTGGTCGCCGCAACTTTAAAGTTTGGAAACGCGGCCACTGCTTTTTCAATCATAACTTTGAACTTCGCAACATCCAGGTCGCTTAGATTTTCATCCGTTCCTTCAACTTCAAAACCAAGACTTGCCGTGAAGTCTTCCTCGTTCCCAAGCATCACATCGACATAGTTTGCAAGGCGACGATTGACTTCCTGCGCTTTTTCCTGCCCTCCAATTGATTTCCACAAGGACGGCCGATAATTCAAATCATAGGAAATTATCGTTCCGTGTTTTTTTGCCGATTTCATCGCCTCTTCGAGGACCTCTGGGGTCGATTCGGACAAAGCGGCAAAAATCCCACCTGTATGGAACCAGCGCACCCCGGTTTTACCAAAAATACTTTCCCAGTCAATGTCACCCTTTTTTAATTGGGAAGCCGCCGTCAAGCCGCGATCTGAGACTCCAACGGCCCCTCGAATACCATAACCGCGTTCCGTAAAGTTCAAGCCATTGCGCACGGTTCGGCCAATGCCATCGTAAGGGACCCATTTGATCAATGTGGTATCAACTCCGCCTTGAAGGACAAAATCCTCCACCAGTCGACCTATTTCGTTATCGGCAAACGCTGTCACCACCGCAGTTTGCATTCCGAAACAACGGCGTAAACCCCGCGCAACATTGTATTCTCCTCCTCCTTCCCAGGCACGAAAATTACGAGAAGTGCGGATACGTCCTTCCCCAGGGTCCAGGCGCAGCATGATTTCTCCCAAAGAAAGCAAATCATATTTGCAGTCGTCTTTGGCTTTGATATTTAAAACTGTCATAATTTCTCTCCGTGTCTTAAAAAATTACTACACTTGACTTGCGATTGTGACGGCCTCACGCGTGAGGCGGGAAATTTCAATAAAATTCTTCTCGGAAATCAAATCGGATTTGACCATCCAGCTCCCACCGATCGCCAGTACTTTTGAAAACTTCAGGTATTCCTGGAGATTACCCGTGTTGATTCCTCCGGTTGGAATAAATTGAACCATACCATAAGGGGCACTCATCATTTTCAAGGTATTCAGTCCGCCAAAAGCTTCTGCAGGAAAAAACTTGAGCACCTCCAGGTTATATTCCAATGCCATTTCTATATCAGTCGGGTTCGAAATACCTGGTGTGATTAAGATTTTGTTCTCAACACAATACTCCACCACTTTCGGATTGAACCCAGGTGATACCATAAAAGTAGCACCCGCATCGACCGCCGCTTTGACTTGATCGACTTTCAGCACGGTGCCTGCGCCCACCTGGATATTACTCCGCTGAGCCATGATTCGAATTGCCTCCTCGGCCGCATCTGTGCGAAAGGTTATTTCAGCACAAGGCAGACCTCCATCGATGAGGGCATCGGCCAGGGGTTCAGCATCCTTTGCTTCATGAATTGCCACGACCGGAATAATCCGGTGCTTTTGAAATTTTACCAGTATTTCGTGCATCATTGCTCCTTCACTTTTAAATTTCAGATTTTCTTGGGCTTTTCCATCAAAACTCATTTTTTAAGTTCGAAAAACCATTGGATTTGATTCCAGCAGTTCGCTGTGCCAAAGGTTTTCATGAGGCACTTATTCTGTCTAGCAGATTCCTTCTTCAGAAACCAATTAAACTTTTCTTGACAGAAAAAGAATGCCTGAACTATCTTTTATATTTTTTTCTCTTCGAACTGGTTTCACAAATGCCGATCAAAAGTTTATCCATCATTGACGATTACCACGCTCACATCTACTATGACACACAAACCAAATCTGCAGCGGCTCAACTGCGCAGTCAATTGGAGACGCAATTCGACACGGTGCTAGGCCGCTGGCACGACCAGTTGGTTGGACCTCATCCCCGATGGAGTTTTCAAGTCGCTTTCAAATCTGAACTATTTGGAAAAATCATCCCCTGGCTGGCCCTAAACCGCAACAATCTCGTTATATTGATCCATCCCAATACGGGAGATGATGTTATCGATCATACGGATTATGCCATCTGGATGGGCGAAAAAATGGAGCTCAATCTAAATTCCCTGCAATAGCGTGGCTTTGAATCCATTGCTGATCTTCTGAAAGCAGCATATTAAAGACTGAGACAAGGGGACAATAGGCAGGATAAAGGTTGAGTGACTTGAGATGATAGAAATGAATAATTCCGTTTCCCAAATCACCCGAACAAAGCTTCTTGAATATTCGGAAAAAAGGGACTGTACAGTCCCTTTTTCGATTTCAGATCAGAGTTCCTTGATCGCTTGAATCATTTTCTGAAGGACATCTTTTGCATCCCCAAAAACCATCAGAGAATTTTCATTGATAAACAGTTGATTTGGAATTCCTGCAAAACCCGGGCTCAAACTACGTTTTACAATAAACACAGTTTTGGCCTGATCAACATCCAAAATCGGCATTCCATAAATGGGACTCTTCGGGTCATCACGCGCCGCCGGGTTAACCACATCATTGGCTCCAAGGATGATCACAACGTCCGTGCGGGAAAAATCAGGATTGATTGCATCCATTTCCACCATTTGTTCATAAGGAACTTCGGCTTCTGCCAGCAAAACATTCATGTGCCCAGGCATCCGTCCGGCGACAGGGTGAATTGCATGACGAACCTGAATGTTTCGTTCCTGAAGAAGTTTCCCCAACTCCTGATTGGCATGTTGTGCCTGAGCCACAGCCAATCCGTATCCCGGCACAAAAACGACACTTTGAGCATTTTCCAAAATCATTGCGACTTCTTCAGGATCCGCTTGTTTCACTTTTCCTTCGTAAAATTCTTTTCCGGGAATCGCTGCTTTATCCGTATCACTGACAATGGCTCCCCCAAACAGCACGTTTGCCAGAGATCGATTCATGGCTTTGCACATGATGTTCGTCAAGATCAGTCCTGATGCACCCACCAACGAACCACCAATGATCAAGCCATTGTTATGGAGCACAAATCCGGTTGCAGCAGCAGCCAGACCCGAGTATGAATTGAGTAAGGCAATTACTACCGGCATATCGGCACCGCCAATCGGCATGACCAGCAATACCCCGAGAACCAGTGAACCGACAATCACCAGCAAAAAGAAAAGCCCCATATCAAAAGGATCCGCTATTACCAGAAGGGCACAAATTCCAAGTGCAATTCCCAGCGATTTTATAAACAATTTGGGAATGGCAACAGCCTGTTCGTCAACAATTCCCTGCAGTTTACCAAAAGCCACCACACTGCCTGTCAGAGTAACCGCTCCGATCAGAGCACTGAGAATGAGGGCGATATCCCACTGCAGGCCCGGGACCTCTCCACCTTGATTGAACACCTGTGACATTTCCAGATAAGCAGCCCCTGCAACCAGCAAAGAAGCACCCCCGCCAAAACCATTAAAAATTGCCACCATCTGCGGCATATTGGTCATCTGAACGGTTTTTGCCATATAGGCTCCAATTCCGGAACCAACGATCACGGCAATAAAAATCCAACCATAGCTAACTACCCCTTTATCCAAAAGTGTCACAACCACTGCAATCAACATCCCGATCGCACCGAGCATATTTCCCCGGGGGGCAGTTTTTGGGGAACTGAGGTTCTTTAATCCTACAATAAATAATACTGCGGCAATCAGATAGGAAAAATTTATAATCTGAGACATGAGATTCCTTTCGTCTTATTTCTTTTTGAACATTCGCAACATCCTGTCTGTGACCATAAAGCCGCCGACAATATTGATCATAGCTAAAACAATTGCAATCACTCCCAGGAACGTGGAAAATTCCGTTGAGTTCTCACTGCCTCCGGCACTGAGAAGTGCTCCTATGATCGTGATTCCAGAAATGGCATTTGACCCACTCATTAAGGGAGTATGCAATGTCGGAGGTACTTTGGTGATGATTTCATAGCCGACAAAAATGGCTAGGATGAAGATGGTGAAGGAAACAATAAAGAGGCTCATGTCATTCTCCTTGAACTGGGGTTTTTATTGCGGAATTGATCCCGGGATGAACAATTTTTCCCTGATGAGTTACCAATGTGCCGGAAACAAGTTCATCTTCCTGATTGATTTCCAATGCGCCTTCTTTGATCATACTGAGTAAAAAGGTGCTGATATTTTTGGCATAAAGCTGAGAAGCATGAACGGCCACTCGGGCAGGATGGTCTATATAGCCCACAATGGTGACGCCATGTTTTGATACTTTTTTATCCCTCGCACTACCCTCAACATTGCCTCCATGTTCAGTGGCAAGGTCTACAATGACCGATCCCGGTTCCATTTCCGAGATCATCGCGTCGGTAACCAGCAAAGGCGCAGTTTTTCCCGGAATTGCAGCCGTCGTGATCACTATATCCGCAGCCCTGATATGTTTGGTCATTTGTTCCTGTTGTTTCTGATAAAATTCCTCGGACTGAGATTTAGCATACCCGCCTTCTGCTTCAGCATCTTGAGTCTCCAGATCCAATTCGACAAATTTGGCGCCAACACTTTCAACCTGTTCTTTGACAACAGGTCGCGTATCATATGCTTCTACGACGGCACCCAGGCGCTTTGCAGTCGCGATTGCCATCAATCCCGCCACTCCGGCACCAATCACAAAGACTTTAGCAGGAAGGATAGTGCCCGCTGCCGTCATCAGCATTGGAAAATATTTGTGCAGTTCCGCAGCAGCCATGATCACGGAACGGTATCCTGAAATGGATGCCATCGAACTGAGAACATCCATACTTTGGGCACGAGTAACTCTTGGCATAAATTCCATCGCAAAACTGGTAATTTTGCGTTCAGCCAGTTTTTGAATGTCCTCCAAATAAAAATAGGGGTCCATCATCGAAATGAGAACTTTCCCCTCACCAATGAGTTCCATTTCGTGTTTTTTTAATTTTTTATTTTGAGCGAGAGGACGGACTTTAAGGATCAGATCCGCTTCACTAAAAAGAGTTTGGGTGTCTTTGGCTAGTGTGGCGCCTGCATCTACATATTCTTTATCTGGATGATAGGAGTTTTTTCCCGCTCCCTTTTCAATAATAATATCCAGTCCGGCCTTTTTTAACACGGCAATCGTTGAAGGAACAATCGCTACTCTTGTTTCGCCTGGAAGAATTTCTTTAGGAATCGCAACAATCATGGTTTCACTTTATTTAAGGCAAATTGAAGGTTTTTAGGAAAATTTTTCATACTCTTGAATTCTCCAGTTCTTTGAGAATCTTTCTGACGGGATCATTATTATTACAAATAAAATTAAAAATCTATTCGTAGATCTACGTAGAAGAAATATTTTATGTTCCCATCGAACAAATCCAGTTTTTTAAGATTCATGCCATCACGAAATCAAGACAATCAGCTGTTGTTCTGGCTTCAGGAAACAGGAGCGTCCCTTGCAAAACAGCTTGACGTACCCGGTAATCAGAAGTTCTTCAAATCGGTTTTCAAGTGGAGCGTTCCAACGAACAGGTACCTCGAATTGTATCAGATGGTCCCTGACGGAACCGGGTTGATCTTCGGCAAAGCCGAATCTAATATGGGTGATTCAAACAAAAAAAGCGAAGACATTTCAAAAGGGTGATGTTCCTTTTTTCTGACCGGCGATCAAAATAGCAATGCATTTCTTATCATTCTATCAATTCGATCACCCTTGGCCTTTATCGAAGTTTTCTCAAAAATATCGACCGATCTTTCAAATTAACAAGAATATAAGAATTAGTTTGACAATGCACTTCATTAAATTATACCCACCTCTGTTAAGGGGGAAACATTTCTCTCTGGCTTTGCTGTCAAAATATGAGAATAATCAATTCATTGAAAAAATCCTTCAATGATGATCAGCAATATGGATTCTTATCAAAACGATACCCATTGAAATTTCTTTGCTTTTTTACAAGCTTCTTGGGAGAGGAAGAAAACGGTCTCTTGCGAAACCTGCTGAAATGCGGCTCGTTTTTTAATCACTAATTTAATAAGACGTATACCGTCAATTTCCGGTTTCAGACTTGACTTCCAAAGAAATGAAATTTATATAGAATCCAATTAGTCTCGTCATGTCCCGTAATTTAGGACAATTATTATCCCGCTTTCTGAGGAGGAATCTATGAAAGTATTTTCAAAAGTAATATTGGCGTTGGTCGTTTCCTGCGCTTTCGTTGCCAGTGCTACTGCTGGTACATTAGAAGACGTTAAAGCAAGAGGCGAATTGCGCTGTGTTGTGACCACAGGACTTGTCGGTTTTGCATTTCCTGATGATGCCGGTCAATGGAATGGTTTTGATGTTGATTTCTGTCGGGCCACTGCCGCTGCAGTGCTCGGAGACGCAAAAAAAGTAAAATTTGTCACCAGCACTGGAAAAACTCGTTTCACCAAATTGAATGCTGCCGAAGGTGATGTACTGTGGCGAAATACTACGATCACTTTTTCTCGTGACGTGAATGTGAAACTGACTTTCGTCGGTGTCAACTATTATGACGGCCAAGGGTTTATGGTTAAGAAAGAATTGGGAGTCAAAAGTGCTACTGAATTGGACGGAGCCACCGTTTGTATTCAAACCGGTACGACAACCGAGTTGAACTTGTCTGACTATTTCAAGCAGCAAAACATGAAATATGAAGCCGTTCCCATTGAAACCAATGATGAAGCACGTTCCAACTATTTGTCTGGACGTTGTGACGTCTACACAACAGACGCTTCCGGATTGGCAGCAACACGAGCAGCCTTGCCGGATCCAAGTGCACACGTAATCTTGCCGGAAATCATTTCCAAGGAGCCATTAGGCCCTGCTGTTCGCCAAGGTGATGATCAGTGGGCAGATATTGTTCGCTGGGTTTTGAATGCAACGATCACTGCAGAAGAAAAGGGAGTCACTTCAGCCAATGCAGACCAAATGAAAAGCTCCAATGACCAGGAAATCAAGCGTCTTCTCGGTGTCGAAGGAAGCCAGGGAAAAGAACTGGGTTTGAGTGATGACTGGGCATACAACATCATCAAGCAAGTTGGCAACTACGGAGAAATTTTCGAACGTAATATTGGAACTTCAACCAAGATCGGTCTTGCACGCGGACTGAACGGACTTTGGACTAAAGGTGGTCTGCAGTATTCACCTCCATTCCGCTAAGATTTTCCAATCCAGAATAGTCGACGTACCAGTGCTTTTTGGAGTGCTGGTACGTTTTGTATATTTACCCATTTTGATATGAGCTTGGATACAGCTTTGGTAACTTTTTGATGGGCAAGCCCTGCGCAGAATCGTTCATCCTGCAAACTTGAATAAGTTGGTCTGGTGGGAACGGCAAGACCCTGGAGGGTTTGCCCTTCAAAAAGAAGCCGAGGAATCTGGAAGAGTTCTTAGAGAGATCTTGTAAACCCGGATTGAGAGGACTAATGGCTGAAAATGTATCACAAGATGAGGGGAAAACTCTCTCACATCTCTGGCGAAATAAAGAATCACGCGCAGTGATCATTCAAATTGTCACTTTGGTGGTCATTTTGATCTTTATCGGGTTGATCCTCAGAAACATTTCAATCAATCTAAAAGCCATCGGAAAAGATTTCAACTTTGATTTCCTTTTCATTCCTGCCGGCTACGACATTACTTTCCAACCCATTCTCGATTATTCCCCTGAAGACAACCATCTCTGGGCAGGAGTAATCGGAATCGTCAATACGCTTCTTGTTGCAATCTCTGGAATTATATTAGCCACCATTTTAGGATTCACCCTCGGGGTGCTGAGACTATCAAGCAATTGGCTGATAAACAAAATGTCTTATGTATTTTTGGAATTCACAAGAAACGTTCCACTCCTGCTGCATATTTTGTTTGTCCACGCAATTATCACCCACACTCTGCCGATTCCAAAGAATGCAATCAGCCTAAACGATACTTTTTTTCTGACAAACCGTGCAATCTATTTACCTGAACCTATTTTTGAATCCGGATTCTGGTTAACTGCTGTTGCTTTTTTCGCTGCTATTGTATTCATCTACTATTTTAAAATCTGGGCAAAAAAGACACAGGATGAGACCGGACAAATTTATCCTGTCTTCTGGATTTCTGTGGCAGCATTATTTGGAGCCCCAATTATTATTTTTTTAGTTTCTGGATCGCCACTTTCATGGGGAATTCCTGTCTTGAAAGGATTCAACTTTAAAGGGGGTCTGGCAATTAGACCTGAATTTATTGCCTTATGGCTGGCACTTTCCTATTACACGGCGACTTACATAGCAGAAATCGTCCGTGGAGGGATTTTGGCAATCAGCTACGGTCAAACGGAAGCGGCTTCAGCCTTGGGCCTGCGTAAAAACAGGGTTCTGCAGCTTATTTTGATTCCTCAGACACTTCGGATCATTATCCCTCCACTCACCAGCCAATACCTCAATCTGACTAAAAACTCCTCGCTTGCAATCGCGATTGGCTATATGGATGTGGTCGCAACGATCGGAGGGATTTCCTTGATGCAGACGGGTAAAGAAGTTGAAACGATGTTGATTGTTCTCTTGACCTACCTCTTCTTTTCTCTGTTGATTTCCGCCATCATGAATTTCTTTAACCGAAAAATAAGATTCAAAGAAAGGTAAGGAGGTCAACCATGAGCGATGCCAACTTGACGCCGAAAGAAAATTACACCCCTGGTAATCATCCGGATTTACCCCCTCCACCAGGAACTATTGGAACCATCGGCTGGATGCGAAAAAATCTTTTTTCCACTCCCTTGAATACTTTCTTAACGCTCTTAGGAATTGCTACAATCTGGGTTACAATTCCTCCGATCTTCAACTGGGCCATCTTCAATTCGGTCTGGAATGTTGCCAGTCGAACCGAGTGTTGGGATCAAATGGCCTACCCGAACGAAGGTGCATGCTGGGCTTTTGTCCAAAATCGATTCCTTCTTTTGATTTATGGATTTTACCCGGAACCTGAGCGATGGAGAGTGAATCTCTCGTTTTTAATGCTCATTCTCGCTGCCGTTCCGATTCTTTTTGATCAGGTTCCGAAAAGAAAATGGGCGCTGGTTTATTCGGTTGCTTTTCCCTTTATCGCCGGTTGGCTTTTAGTCGGAGGATTCGGTTTAAATCCCGTGGACTCTGATAAATTTGGCGGGGTTATGCTCACTATCATCATCGGTGTAACCGGGATAACCTTTTCGCTCCCTTTGGGTGTGGTCCTAGCGCTTGGTAGAACGTCCAATATGCCTGCACTTAGAATTGTCTGTGTACTCTTCATCGAATTTATCCGCGGCGTTCCTCTGATTGCATTGTTATTTATTGCATCGACCATGTTAAATTATTTCCTTCCTCCCGGTTCTCAATTCAATTTATTGATGCGGGTCCTGATTATGGTGACCTTGTTTGCTGCTGCCTATAATGCAGAGGTTGTACGAGGAGGCCTGCAGGGAATTCCCCGGGGACAGTTTGAGGCTGCGGACGCAATGGGACTGAAATATTGGCAGGCGATGCGCTTGATTGTTCTTCCGCAGGCTTTAAAAATTTCGATCCCGGGCATCGTCAACAATTTCATTGGTCTCTATAAAGACACCACTCTCGTCCTCATCATTGGGATGTTCGATGTGCTTCAGATTGGACGTTCATCTTTAGCAGATGCCGAATGGTCGGGGTTGGCTAATGAAATCTATTTGTTTACTGCCTTATTTTTCTTTGCATGCTGTTTTAGTATGTCTCGATACTCCCTCTATCTAGAGAAAAAGCTCCATACCGGACTATAGATCCTAAACGAGCAATGAAAGGAAAGATCCTATGACTGAAGTTCAAACAGATCAAAACCAAGTTAGATCCTCCAGGGAGGACGATGATATCATTCAGATTAAAGAAATGCATAAATGGTATGGAGAATTCCATGTCTTGAAGAATATTAACCTCAGTGTGAAAAAAGGAGAACGGATTGTAATCTGTGGCCCTTCTGGATCAGGAAAATCGACATTGATCCGTTGTATCAATCGCCTGGAGGAGCATCAAAAAGGCAAAATCATTGTCGATGGTATTGAATTGACCGGCGATTTAAAGCACATCGAGCTCATCCGTAAAGAAGTCGGCATGGTATTTCAGCATTTTAATCTGTTCCCTCACCTGACTAACCTTGAAAATTGTGCCCTCGCTCCAATCTGGGTTCGCAAAATGCCCAGAAAAGAGGCAGAAGAAATTGGGATGAATTTTTTGGAACGAGTCAAGATTCCTGAACAGGCCCGCAAATTTCCAGGACAACTTTCAGGTGGACAGCAGCAGCGGGTCGCAATCGCCCGCAGTCTCTGCATGAATCCGAAAATCATGCTTTTTGATGAACCGACCTCGGCACTTGATCCTGAAATGATTGCAGAGGTATTGGATGTGATGGTGGAATTAGCCGAAGAAGGGATGACGATGCTTTGCGTCACCCATGAGATGGGATTTGCAAAAAGGGTTGCCGATTCCGTTATATTTATGGACGGAGGGGAAGTCATTGAAAGCAACGAGCCCAATGAATTCTTCAACAACCCTAAATCGGATCGGACCAAACTATTCCTCAGTCAGATTCTCGCCCATTGATAATTTTTCTCTTCAGAAAGTGAGTGAGTAAGCCTGCTCGCTCGCTCCTATCAAGAACTCAGTGCAAGAAAATTAACAGCTTCATTGTTGAAATCAAAATACTTAATGCTTCACTTTGACTTATGGCTTATGATCATCACTGTTTTTTTCAGAAGCAGTGTTCGTTGAACAAGCGTTAAAACGTCATTTTATAATTAAATTGGAGATCTATTTTTTTAAATCTCGAATTCTATTAAAACTCAATTCAAGTCTCAGATTTAAAAGAGTATTCAGAATGTCAAGCTTTAAAATATAAGTAAAATTACTTGCTTTTTGACGGCAATCTGGATTATTTGTACCTTAAAACCCTTGACCCAGAACCCGGTTCTATGTAATTGTTTGCTGAACAGGGACTGCCAGCTAATAATAAATAACGGAAAATTTATTCCAAATTCGAAACGGCAGTGATCCATGCATAGACATTTTTTGCATTAAATCTTTTCGAGTGTAGATATGGCCAACGATAAACCCCTGGTTCGATTTGAAGATATACAAAAGAGTTACGACGGCGTAACGCTTGTAATTAAAAGCCTCAATATGAACGTCGCGCGTGGTGAATTTTTGACAATGCTTGGGCCATCCGGATCAGGGAAAACGACTTGCTTGATGATGCTCGCTGGATTTGAACCCGCCACCCATGGAGAAATCTACCTTGACGATCGTCCGATAAACCACATCCCTCCTCACAAACGGGGAATCGGCATGGTTTTTCAAAACTATGCTCTTTTTCCACACATGACAATTTCTGAAAACCTGGCGTTTCCCCTGGAAGTCCGAAGAATGCAAAAACCTGAACGAGAGCAACGGGTAAAAAAAGCCCTCGAGATGGTTCAGCTTGAAGGATTTGGGGACCGGCGACCGGGACAGCTTTCCGGAGGTCAAAAACAGCGTGTCGCTGTTGCACGAGCCTTGGTGTTTGATCCGGAGCTCGTTTTAATGGACGAGCCACTGGGCGCGTTGGATAAAAACCTGCGTGAGCAAATGCAGTATGAAATCAAGCACATTCACGAAAATCTTGGTGTTACCGTGGTTTACGTAACTCACGATCAAAGTGAAGCATTGACCATGTCAAACCGTGTGGCAATTTTTGACGCAGGAGTGATTCAGCAACTGGATCCGCCGGACATTTTGTATGAACGTCCTGAGAATGCATTCGTGGCTAATTTCATTGGAGAAAACAATCGGCTTTTCGGCACAGTCCTAGAAGCATCTGGCGACAGCTGCAAGGTTGAAATAGACGGTGGGCACGGAACGATTCAAGCTAATCCGATCAATATTGATGGGGTTGGGAAACGAACGACTCTTTCCTTGCGCCCTGAACGGGTGACCGTCAATCCGGAACCCGGGAGCCTGCCAAATATGTTCGATGCCCAAGTCAAAGAATTGATCTACCTTGGTGATCATATTCGCACTCGTGTCAGCGTATGCGGACACGATGATTTCATTGTAAAAATTCCCAATTCTTCAACCCATGCCCTTCTTAAAACTGGTGAAACAGCAAGGATCGGCTGGAACGTAGAAGATTGTCGAGCACTGGATCAATCCGATTGAAAGTGTAAGACTAGTCCCAAATTCGTTGAAAAACGAATTTTAAACATCAACGTCATTATATTGGAGAAAAAGTATGAGTAAATTATTGAAACAAGTCTTGGTAATCATGGTCAGTTTGAGCTGGATGTCAGGAATCGCACTGGCAGAAACAACCCTGGTCGTAGTCTCATGGGGAGGAGCTTATACTGCCAGTCAGCAAAAGGCTTACCACGAACCTTACATGAAAGCCAATCCCGATATCAAAATCGTCAATGACGACTCTGCTGCGGAAGGAGCCGCAAAACTTCGTGCTCAATCTGAAGCCGGCAATGTCACATGGGACCTCGTCGACGTAGTCGCCGCTGATGCTATTTCGCTTTGTGACGAAGGAATCGTTGAAGAAATTGATGCAGACAAGGATTTGGCGGCAGCCCCTGATGGAACCCCCGCGTCCAAAGATTTTGGGAATTTAATTGTTACCCCCTGTTTCATTCCTCAAATTGTCTATTCCACGACATTTGGTTACAGAAAAGACAAAGTCAAGACTCCGCCAACTTCAATTGCCGATGTCTTTGACCTGAATAAAATCCCAGGCAAGCGTTCTTTAGAAAAAAAACCAATCGGCAATCTCGAGTGGGCATTGCTGGCCGATGGCGTTCCTGTGGAAAAAGTATACGAAACCCTGAGCACGCCTGAAGGGATTGACCGTGCATTTAAAAAGCTGGATACAATTAAATCACAGGTTGTCTGGTGGACCAAAGGTGCTCAGCCTCCGCAATTGCTGGCAGACGGTGAAGTGGTAATTGCTTCTGCTTACAACGGACGTTTGTTCAATGCAATCGAAGTTGAAAAGCAGCCGATCGGTATGATGTGGGACTGGCAGGTTTTCGATTTAGACGGTTGGGTTGTACCCAAAGGCACAAAGAACAAGGCAGCAGTTATGAAGTATCTTAAATGGGCAACCGACACACAACGTCTTGCTGATCAAGCCAAATTCATTTCTTATGGTCCTGCTCGTGCTTCATCGGCACCAAAAGTCGGGAAACACGCAGAACTGGGCATCGATATGAAGCCTCATATGCCAACAGCTCCAGCCAATTCCAAGCACACACTGCTCTTCAACTATGAGTGGTGGGCTGACAATCGTGATGACATGGATGAACGATTCCAGGCATGGTTGGCAAACTAATTTTTAAATTGAAGATTGGAGTTCTTAGTGAACTTCAATCTTTGTTTTCCCAGAGTGATTCCGGTTTTGTTTTCTCAAGTCGCCGGCGAAGACTGATTTTAATCAACTAGACTGTCTAAACCTATGGCTCAAATTGATTCGGCTTCAAATATAGAACAACCGTTAACAACTGCTGATGGCGTCCCCCTAAAAGTTAGTCTGCAACGGACTTTACGACGCCAGAAAATAGTTGCATTGTCTCTGGTTGCCCCACTCTTTTTATTTATTCTGTTTAGCTTTCTGTTTCCTATCGGAGACATGCTGCTGCGAAGTATAGACAACACGATAGTTCCCTCAGAGCTCCCTCAGACAACCAAGTTGCTTCAAAACTGGAACGAGCAATCCGGAGAACTTCCAAATGAAGCAGTCTATGCCGCACTGGCTGCCGATATTAAAAAAGGAGCAAAATCGAAAACGATAAATCGAACCGGTAAACGGTTGAATTATGAATATTCAGGTTTTTCCAGTTTGTTCAGAAAATCAGCGCGCAGGGTGCAAAGACTCAAAGCCGACAAGGTCGAATCATACCGCAAAGAATTGATCAAGATTGATAAAAAATGGGGTAATATCAAATTCTGGCAAGTTCTAAAACGGGAAAGCGGAATCCGGACAGCCTCGTACTATCTAGCAGCCTTTGATGCAGAGACCAATGAAAAAGGGGAAGCTGTTTTTAAGCCGGAAAATGAAAGAATTTACGTCAACCTGTTTGGCAGGACTTTATTACTGAGCTTTTTTATAACTCTGATGACCGTCCTGCTCGGCTATCCCATCGCTTTTTTACTTGCTTCCCTGCCAACCCGAATCAGTAATCTGCTGATGATACTGGTGCTTCTCCCCTTCTGGACTTCTCTGCTGGTGCGCACGAGCTCATGGATTGCACTGCTTCAGAAGGAGGGGATTATCAATGATTTTCTGGTCGCTTTAAATATCATTGACAGTTCCAACAGATTGTCATTGATACACAATTCGACAGGCACAGTCATTGCCATGACTCATATTCTTCTGCCTTTCATGGTATTGCCTCTCTTCAGCGTGATGAAAACAATTCCACCAGATTTCATGAGGGCCGCCCGCTCTCTGGGTGCAACACCCTTCACGGCATTTCGAAGAATTTACATGCCCAATACAATACCGGGAATAGGTGCAGGAGGAATTCTCGTTTTCATTCTTGCAATTGGTTATTATATCACACCGGCTCTTGTAGGAGGGACTGATGGCACGTTTATCAGCAATTTTATCGCCTATCATATTTCAACTTCACTGAACTGGGGCTTAGCGGCGGCATTGGGAGCATTATTGCTGCTACTGGTTTTGGCTCTCTATCTGCTCTACGACAAAATCGTAGGAATCGACAATATGAAATTGGGTTAAAAATGTCTAGTCTACCTGTCTACGCTACATTAGGTGAAAAAATCTGGCATTACCTGTTCCGCTTTATCTGCGGCTGCATTTTCTTTTTCCTGATTTTTCCAATCATTGTGATCATGCCGCTGTCGTTCAACGCGAGTCCTTATTTTTCATTCACAAAAGAAATGCTGAGTTTGGACCCGGCAGGTTTTTCCTTACGTTGGTACGAAGATTTTTTCACGAATGAGAACTGGTTGGGATCCATCAGCAACAGTTTCATCATCGCCATCTTTTCAACTCTGATATCAACATTTTTAGGCACCCTTGCGGCCCTGGGCCTGAGCAATCCGCGTTTTCCCTTTCGCACACCGGTGATGGCAATCTTGATCTCACCCATGATCGTTCCCCTCATCATTGCAGCAGCAGGAATGTTCTTTTTTTACTCACGAATCGGGCTGCAGGGCACTCATCTCGGCGTTATCCTCTCTCATGCAGCCCTGGCAACTCCTTTCGTGGTGATCGTCGTGACCGCGACGCTGGTTGGTTTTGACAATTCGCTGATTCGTGCAGCAGCCAGCCTGGGTGCGACACCGACCCGAATTTTCTTTCAGATCACCGTGCCTTTGATTACCCCCGGTGTCATCTCAGGCGCTTTGTTTGCCTTTATCACATCATTCGATGAAGTCGTGGTGGTCCTTTTTGTGGGAAGTTTCCGACAACGCACCATTCCCTGGCAAATGTTCTCCGGTATTCGTGAACAGATCAGTCCGACAATCCTGGCTGTGGCCACAATGCTCATTATATTTTCAATAATCCTCCTCACAACACTTGAATTGCTCCGTCGCCGAAATGAAAGGCTAAGAGGCATCACTCCGAGTTAACTTTTAATGATATTCTGTTCCGGGCCGAAGGGGAATTTTGTAATATTTTCGACCACCCCCTCTCGGACCACCAGAATATCATGTTCCCGATAACCGCCCGCGCCATCCATCCCTTCAGGGAGCATGATCATCGGTTCCATGGAAACAACCATTCCAGGCTCCAATACGGTTTCTATGTCTTCCCGCAGCTCCAAACCGGCTTCCCGACCGTAATAATGGCAAAGAGTTCCAAAAGAGTGCCCATAACCAAATGTACGGTACTGCAGTAAATCATGTTCCTGATAAATTTGGTTCAGCTCCAGTGCTATATCACAACACCGGGTTCCTGTTTGAATCAATTCCAGACCCCTTTTATGAACCTTGCAGTTGATTTCCCATAATTCGAGTTCCCGATCATTGACACTTTCAAAAAAGAGGGTCCGTTCCAGCGCAGTGTAATATCCTGCAATCATAGGAAAACAATTTAAACTTAAAATATCACCTTTCTGAATTTTTCGGCTGGTGACCGGGTTGTGAGCGCCGTCTGTATTGATTCCAGATTGAAACCAAGTCCAGGTATCTCGAATTTCAGTATCCGGGTAGCTTCTCGCAATCTCGTGAATCATCGCATTTGTCGAATGAAGGGCGACTTCATGCTCCCCAACATTTTCTCCGATTGCTTCAACGCATGCTGCTCCACCCATGTCAGCAATACGGGCACCATTGCGAATCAATTCAATTTCTTCCTCGGATTTAATCATCCGAATCTTCATAGTCGCTTGACCAATATCCACTATTTCGGAATGCGGCAGGGCATTGCCCAATTTCTTAAAAGTTTCCAAGTTGACATGATCATATTCAATTCCCACACGGCGGCCATCCTTCACGAGTTGCTGTACTGCATAAAAATAATTATCACGTTGCCAATCCGTAAATACCAGGTTTTCGCCAAACCCGCGTCGGTAAGGCTGACCACCGTCAATGTTAGCAGTGATCGAAGTCGACTTGTCTTGTGTAACAACCAGTCCATAGGGTCTTCCGAAGGAACAATAAACAAAATCATTGAAATAGTTGATGTTGTGTATGGATGTGAACAAGGCGACATCAATATCAGCATCGGCCATGTGCTTTCTGAGATGCTTTAAACGATTGAGCATTTCTTCTTTGGAAAACATGTTGATTTGTTTTTCACCATTTTCAATTGTAACCGTTTTTGGCATTGACATCGTCTACCTCTTTGAATAAGAACTTGTTTTAGAAATAGGAAATTTTGCAGAATCCAGTAATTTGTAAATTTACAAACTCAATTTCCGGGAAAAATCACAATTGCCATCCTGTCATAAAAAGAAGCCCCAAACCACTTCGTTGGCACCCCCTCAACTTCAGCATAAGAATAATTAAGGGCAGTTCCAAAGTGTCATGACGAAAAAGGGTCCTATCAAGCACTAGCTTCTCCCCGAATTCCTGATCCTTGAGAAAGGCCGATGAAAGAACCGGACTCAACTTCAGTATGTATGTGAAACAACCCTCCACTGAAGAAAAATGGGAATCCTGAAAATTTTGTAAAAATGCGGGAACCGGCACTCCGTTCCGTCGTTTTCCATCCACCTCCCGAGAGGGATTCGATATTTTGCCGTTTCCAGTTGATTCAAGTATCCACTGCAAATTCAACATGATCCCAATTTTCCCCGGTATTATTGGCAACTCTACCCTTATGCCGAGGGCCCGAATTTTCTTTAGAAAAAAGAGAAAGATCTGTGAAAAGAAAAGCTCTTTCCCTGCTAGCAAGCGTTATCAAATTTCCCAATGAATGAGAAGGATGAGTTTTGATTTCTCTTTGGGGAAACTACTGCAACCGGTGATGACGGCAATTTGCAGAAAAAGTAAACCTAAATTAAATCT
>JADGAV010000034.1:0-1147 GCA_015231825.1 SAR324 cluster bacterium | reverse complement strand
TACTGCAACCGGTGATGACGGCAATTTGCAGAAAAAGTAAACCTAAATTAAATCTGAATTGGAACATGGCAGCTGGACAATCAAGAGGATTCCAAATAATGGATTTCTGAAAGAGACCTTAATTTTGACGCACTTTGTTCTGCAGTAACATCCCGTTGGGCTTCACTCAGCATTTCGTAACCGACCATGAACTTTTTAACCAATGCAGATCGTAACAGCGGTGGGTAAAAATGTGCATGAAGTTGCCAGTGCCCGCATTCTTGTTCATAGAATGGCGCTCCGTGCCATCCCATTGAATAAGGAAAGGAAACCTCAAATAAATTATCATAACGGGTCAGTGCTTTTTTAAGTATTTCAGCCAGTGCAGCTGCCTCTGTCGATGTCAAATCAGATATTCTGCTAACCGTTCGTTTGGGAAGTAGCAGGGTTTCAAATGGCCAAATTGCCCAATAAGGAACAAGGACCAGCCAATGTTCGTTTTCAGAAACGATTCTTACTTTTCTTTCTTGTTCCAGATGAAGATAATCCAGCAGCATTGATGAGTGATTTTTCTCAAAATAGTCCTTCTGACATTTCTCTTCTTTCGATACCTCATTGGGTAGAAAATCACTGGCCCAAATCTGACCATGAGGATGGGGATTGGAACATCCCATCAATTCCCCTTTATTTTCAAATATTTGTACCCACTGGTATTGTTTTCCCAATTCGGAAGTCTGTTTCATCCATGTTTCAACAAGCACCTGGATGGATTCTAAAGACATTTGAGGAAGCGTGAGATCATGACGGGGAGAGAAGCAAATAACCCTGCATTCCCCTCGCACCGATTCACTTTTCAGGAGGGAATGCTTGTCTTTTTTGTTTGACTGAACTTCGGGTAAAAGTGCTGAAAAATCATTAGGAAATACGAAAGTCCCTTGATAGGCCGGATTTTTTTGCTCTCCGACACGTTTATTTCCTGGGCAAAGGTAGCACTTTGGGTCATGCTGAGGTCTCTGATTTGTTTGCGGTGTTTCCTGTTTCCCTTGCCACGGGCGTGATGTTCTATGGGGTGAAACAAGTACCCATTCTCCAGTCAAAGGATTGAAACGTCGGTGTGGTTCACTGCCCGGGTCAAATGTTTTCATAAGTTTGCATAGTTTTTTTATTG
>JADGAV010000033.1 GCA_015231825.1 SAR324 cluster bacterium | reverse complement strand
TAACAAATGGGAAACGCAAATGGAATTAGTCCGGAAGAGCAGTCCCTTGACCATGTTTTTGACATTGTTGAGGACAGTTATTCCTCCTAAATGCTGGAGTTGCCATCAATGGTTGAGTGCAGGCCGATCCGGTCCTGCCTATCCCTATGTTTGCAGATCCTGCTTCGGAAGTTTACCCTGGAGTGATCCTGAATTTTCCTGCACTCAATGTGGTCTGCAGACAGCAGAGCCTAATCGCTTGTTTTGTCCTCACTGCATCGAAAAACAATTTTGTTTCGACAGGCTTTGGGCCGGATTTCGCTATGAATCAATGGTCCAGCAGTGGATTGTCAGTTTCAAATATGGAAAATCGGAACATCTGGCCCGCATGCTCGGTCGGATTCTTTCTGCAAGTTTGGAAAGATTCCAGGAAGTCCCCGCATATGACGCGATTGTTCCGATCCCCCTGCATCAAAAAAGGCTGCTTCAAAGAGGGTTCAACCAGGCGATGTTGCTGGCATATTTTGCCTTCCCGGATCCGTCACGGATTCGATGCCGCTGGTTGAAACGAATCCGCTCAACAGATCCCCAGACAGAGCTTCCATTGGCTCAGCGAATAGACAATATGAAAGATGCCTTCGAGGCCAGTCCTGATGTCGAGGGAAAGCAGATTTTACTGGTTGACGATGTGATCACCACTGGTGCCACCCTCAATGCGGCTGCCCGATGTTTAAAGGAATCCGGGGCAGCATCAGTCAACACGGTTGTCCTGGCTCGAAGAATGATTTCGAACAAAGGAGGCATCCATAGCTAATTTTGCAGAGAGTCTTTGATTCAGCCGTTGCCTGTAATCTTTTCAGTCAACTCTTTCAGGGTACTTTCTGCTTTGTCATTGGTAACCTGACAGGTCCCCGCATTTGCATGACCTCCTCCCCCATAGCTTAGGCAGAGTTCGCCGATATCGGTTTTTGAGGTCCGGTTCAAAATGGAATTTCCAATGGCAAAGACGGTGTTTTGTTTTTTGAGCCCCCACATAAGATGAATGGAAATGTTGGTGTCGGGAAAAAGTGCATATATAATAAAGCGGTTCGTGGCATAAATCGGGTCCGCTTCTCTCAGGTCGAGCACCACCAGATTTTGATGCACTGTTGAATTCGATCGGATTTGCTCCTTAGCTTTCTCTGCGTGTTCGTTATACAATTCAACGCGTTCCTGGACATCCGGAGTCTTCATGATGTCCTCAATGGAGTTTTGTCGGCATGCATCGATCAATTGCATCATAAGATCATAATTGGAGACCCGAAAGTCACGAAAACGGCCCAATCCCGTCCGTGAATCCATAATGAAATTGAGCAGGTCCCATCCTTTCGGATTCAGGATCTCATCTTTGTTGAATTGAGCTGAATCGCCCTTATCGACGGCGACCATCATTCCATCCCATTCTTTGGGAAATTTGTCAGCACCGTAGTGATCATAGACAACTCGCGCTGCAGAAGGTGCATCTGGGTCGATGAGGTGATTTTCAGGCTGTTTTTCTCCCCTGCGAATCATTTCACTGGCATGGTGATCAAAAGCCAGATGGCAGCCTTCAACGTACGGAAGATTGGTCGTGATGTCATTGGAGCCGATTTCAATTTTACCATCCTGCATGTCTTTGGGATGAACAAATTTAATTTCATTGATGATGCCCAATTCTTTGAGCAGAACCGCACATGCTAATCCATCAAAGTCACTTCGCGTGACTAGACGATACTGAGACATTTTTTCTCCTTATTTCGAAATTTGGTTTTGGTGGATGAAAGCGTTTATTTTTAAAATTAGATCTGCTCTCAATGGTAACTTTACGTCTTCGCATTTTTGGCATATTTCCGATAATAAAGCAAAAAATTACTTAAAATTTTTTACCTTGAAATTTAAGGTTTTTCGCCATATCGATGAGGCTTGCCATCAGATGTAGACATTTATTTGGCGAACGTGATAGATTTCCCGTTCAAATCCCGAACCGTCATTTGCTATTCCGCAGCCGATATTGATTGAACAAAAGGTAATGCCCTGAGTCCGGTCATTTGAGCTTTTCTAAGGTAATGCAGGGATGTTTCCGGTTTCTGCAATCGAGCAACGTCCTTTTTAAATCGATCACAATAGAGGAGATCCATAATGAAAGCAGCTGTTCTCACTAAAAACGGTATTGAAATCAACAGTGTCGCTGAACCACAGGTGCAGTCGAATCAAGTTCTGGTACGTGTCCACGTCTGTGGTCTCAATCGTGCCGATTTGCATGTCGCGGCTGGTCAGATGCATGGAAGTAGTGGCGGCATCGGAACCATTCCTGGTTTGGAATGGTCAGGTGAAATAGTAGAAGTGGGGGCAGAGGTTCCAAATTTTAAAGCAGGTGATCGGGTGATGTGTTCGGGAGCCAGCGGATATGCCGAGTATGCCGTTACGGATTGGGGCCGTGTTTCTTCAATACCCTCCTCCCAAATGAGCTTTGAGCAGGCAGCAACCCTGCCGGTTGCTTTGAAGACGATGCATGATGCAATTGTTACCAATGGTCAGTTTCAAAAAGGTCACTCTGTGATGATACAGGGGGCCAGCACAGGTGTGGGGCTGATGGGGATGCAAATAGCAAAATACATGGGGGCAAGCCTTGTTATTGGGACATCCACCAATGCGGAACGAAGAGCACGACTTAAAGATTTTGGTGCAGACCTGGCTCTTGACTCCAGTGACCCCGGTTGGCCTGACGAAGTGCTCAATGCCACTGGGGGCAAAGGGGTACATCTAATCGTTGACCAGGTTTCGGCAAGTGTTGCCAATCAAAACATGAAAGCTGCTGCTGTTTGTGGTCACATTGTCAATGTGGGACGTCTGGGAGGTTTTAAGGGTGAGTTTGATTATGACCTCCATGCACTCAAACGTCTGCGCTATATCGGAGTAACTTTTCGGACAAGATCCTTGGAGGAAGTTCGTGAGATCAACCGCAAAATGCAGGCCGATCTCTGGGACGCAGTGAAGTCAGAAACTTTGCAGCTGCCTATTGATCGAATTTTCCCTCTGGATGAAGCAGTCGATGCTCTCGCATATATGAAAGCAAATGCCCATTTTGGAAAAATATTAATGAGCACTTCCTAGAAACGGCGTTAAATGGTCTAAAGAAATGACGTGCTTTGTTTTCTCAAGAAACACCTCGGAAAATCGTCTCTTTTGGTAACTTCTAGCAAGGAAAGCGATTTCCATTCCTGGAAAAAGGCGGTGTTGAAAAAATTCAATCCAAAGCGCCTTTTACCTGACAGATTTTTTCCTCGGCTGCGCATTTCGTTTCACAAATGACACCATCGCATTGTAATTTGCAAATTTTTGATTTCAATTCGCAGGTGTCACATCCTGCAGAAAGAAAAATTATAGAAACTGTGAAGAGGAACTGGATTTTTCGAACCATAGGATTCCTTTTTTATGCTTTATATTAAATTTTCCTACTGTTTTTCACATTTGCAAAAATCAAAGTCAATTTTTTAAGAATCCTTTTTTAAATTCTATAGCAAACCTATCAAGAGGGTTCAATTTTCAGAATTTTGGAGTCCGAGTGAATCAAAAATCTTCAAAAGAATTTCCGGGCAAAGGATGGAAATACTTCCTTTGGGGAGTCGGCCTGATATTCCTTCTGTACATGAGCTTCGGCTTTTTGGGTGTGCCGCTGGCGATACGATATCTTCTCATTCCGCAAGCGGAACATTATCTTCAAAGAAAAGCAGTCGTTGATCGAATTGAATTTGACCCCATATTTTTCTCTCTCTCAGCGGGTCCATTCAAGCTCTTTGAACCGGGAGCTTCTGAAATTTTTTTTTCCTTTGAAAAAATGCTGATTGATCTGGATTTTTCCTCCTTGTACAAGAGGGCGGCGATCATTAGAGAGTTCAAACTCGAGCAGCCTTTTGTCAATCTGATTCATGAAAGGAACCAACAATTTAACTTTTCAGATTTGATTAGAAACCCTTCCGCTGCTTCTCCTGAAGGATCTTCATCCGGATTCTTTTTTGAATTCAACAAAATTCAAATCAGTGATGGAGAAGCGAGGCTTGAAGATCAATCAAAAAGTAAAATTCACGCACTGAACAAATTGAATTTATCAATAAATTCAATCTCCAATTTTGAAAGAGAAAATAAGAATCCTGCCATTCTCTCTTTGTCAGTTCAAATCAATCAATCACCTTTTTCGATGAAGGGAAAAATCAAACCGTTCAGTCCCTCAAAAGAAGCGGATTTGGCTATCAGTTTTCAGAATATGGATATCCCCTACTATATGTCCTATCTCCCGATTAACCTGCTTTTGGAAGTGGCATCCGGTACAATCAGCGGCGATACAATTCTGAACTATTCTCAAATGGAGAACGGAAAGCAAAATTTGAGATTGGAAGGAAAAGTGGGTGTAAAACAGCTGAAAATAGTGAATCGGAAAGGGGAAATGATGCTCCTATTTCCGGAATTAAGTTTTAACATTTCCCCTTCCCAGCTTTTGATCCCTCAGATTCATTTTTCCAGAATTTTATTGCATTCTCCCCAATTTAACTTGGCACGCGATCCATCGGGGAACTTCAATTATCTTTCACTATTCCCTTCATCGAATACTGAAGCGGCAGCAAACGGCCAAAAAAAGCAGGAAAAAACAGCGTTTTCCTTGTTGCTGGATCAATTGGAAATAAAATCCGGCATAGTCAGTTTTTATGATCATTCGACTTCAAAACCTTTCCAATCGGAAATCAGTCATATTGATCTCAGTGCAGAAAATTTGAGCTTTCCTCCGCGGGAAAAAGTGAGGCTCACCCTTTCTGCACAAACATTTGACAGCGGAAAAATTGCTTTGGAGGGAACAGTCGGACTCTCACCTTTGCTTGCCGACCTGCACCTGAATCTGAATAAAATCAGCCTTGCGGAAGCCCAACCCTATGTGCCGGAAAAAATAAAGCTCTTCCTGGCAAGCGGTCAAATCAGCAGTTCAGGTGATATTCAGGTGGCGATGATGAATGATCAGCCCCAGATGACCTTCCAGGGGAACCTCAGCGTAGATCAATTTGCCACATTGGATCAATTGAGCAAAAGCGAATTTGTAAAATGGAACCAGTTGACATTTACAAAAGTCAATATGGGGTACAACCCACTTTTTGTGATGCTTGATGAAATTCGTCTGAGCGATTTTTATTTTCCTTTTATAGTCAATGCTGACGGTTCATTTAATGTTTCAGATATTTTTGGCGGAACATCAACTGACACTGAAAAAGACAAAGAATCTAGTGCCCCCGGGGAAAGTCCTCTTCGTCAGTCATTTAAACTGAATATTCAAAAAGTCTCTTTAGAAAAGGGGCATCTTCGTTTTATGGATAAAAAAATTCAACCTAACTATTTTTTAAATTTGAATGAATTAGAAAGTAGGTTGCACGGATTGACAGAAATTTACGAAAAACCCGCCAATATCTCCCTTAAAGGAAAGCTCAACGGGCAAACTCCTCTTCAGATTAATGGAAAAATCCATCCTCTTGCGGAAAAGTTTTTTCTGGACCTTGAACTTCAATCGAAGGGCATCGATATGAGTTCATTCAGTACCTATTCCAGCCGGTTTTTGGGATATAAAATCGAAAAAGGGCAGTTGTCGCTCAATTTAAAATACAAGGTGTCTGGCAATCATATTGATTCAGAAAATAGCGTTCTGCTCGATCATTTTACACTGGGGCAGGAAGTGGAAAGCCCCGATGCCCTCAACGTGCCTTTGAAACTGGCCCTCGCCATTCTGGAAGATCGGAACGGGAAAATACAATTGGACATTCCGGTAAAAGGCAGGCTGGATGATCCCGAGATCAGTTTTGGAGCAACAATTTTGCAGGCTTTGGTGAACTTGCTTGAAAAAGTTGTTACTGCTCCGTTTAGCCACCTGGGAAGTTTGTTTGGAGACGAAGAAGATTTGCAGTACATCGAGTTTGATCATGGGCAAGCTGTTCTCACCAAAGATGCTTTGAAAAAGTTGTCAGTAATCGGGAATGTTCTCAGAGATCGACCACAGCTCAAATTGGAACTCGAAGGTTCTTTTGATCAAAAAAAAGATGCAGAGACGCTCCGTCAGAAAATACTTGAAAAACGGCTCAAAATAGAAAAATTCAGTGCGCTGCAGAAAAATGGAATATCGGGAATTAATCTGAACGGATTGACACTCTCTCCTCAGGAAAAAGAATTCTATCTCAAGGCCCTCTATCTCAGTGAAAATCAATCTTTTCCGGAAACACAACAATCATCTCAAAAGGAATTGACTTCAGAGCAAATGAAAAACTGGTTGCTGAAACGGATTGAAGTCAATTCCGACAACTTGAGGGAGCTAGCAGTTCAACGGGCACTGATTGTGAGAAGTCACCTGATTGAAACGAAGAATTTGCCAGGTGAACGAATATTTATTACCGAGTCAGAGAAAATGAAGCAGGCCAAATCCTTGTTCAACCGTGTCGAATTGAGAATCAAATAAAGCAAGAGAAAGGAGTGATATGTCCTGGGTCACCTGGATTGAAATAGAAGACGAATCAAGTTCCAAAGAAGAAGTAAAAAAACTCTATCAACAGGCACGGAATATTTTGACCAAAAAAATTCCAGATACGGTCCGCTTGACCAGCTTGACTCCCGAGGTTGCCGGATTACTGAACGAATTGAATCAGGCCATTCATCGAAACGCGGTGGGATTAACGACTCGAGAAAAAGAAGTTTCTGCTTTGCTGGTATCGGTCTACAATGGTTGTGTCCATTGAACAGCAAGTCATTTGAAAGCCCTCGGTCGAGCGGCAAAAGATTCGAACCTGGCATCACAAGTTGCCGAAGACTATACGAAAGCGAATTTGAATATTCGTGAAAGAGCCATTGCAGATTTCACCGTAAAAGTAACCCGTTCTCCAAATGCATGCAGTCCGGAAGACCTGGAACATCTAAGAAAACAAGAAATGTCGGATAGGGATATTTTGAGTCTTGTCGAGATTATCGGCTATTACAATATGAGCACACGTATATTTGAATCGCTCAGCACCATTGACTGATAAGCAACAACCGAACTATTAGGGAAGGTTATCGATATTAACAGTGATTTTATTAGTATTGATTTCCAGACATTCACATTTTTAAAGGAGGGGGAATGGCGGTTCATTCGTTACGTCACTATGCTTTAAATGTTCCTGATCTAGATGAAGGAATGAAATTTTACACTGAATTTGGCCTGCAGGCGCGAAAAACAAACGGCCAGATCTATCTGCGTTGCAAGGGGCGTGAAACAGATCAGGTGATTTTGTGTCAAGGACCGGGAAAAAGTCTGAATCATGTGGCATTTGGTGCAGATGCTGACGAGATTGATGCGATTCGTCAAAGGCTGGCCGGGAGCCAAGGTTCTTTGGCTGAGGCACCTGAAGGTTTTTCTACAGAGGGTCTCTGGCTGCGTGATCCCTGCAATGCTTTATTGCATGTGCAGGCTTACGTGAAAGAAACGCCGCTTCCTGCAGAACCGATTTTTGACATCAACTCCCCGGGTCATTTGCCCCGGCAGGATAAACGTGCAATGCTGCCAAGAAAAGACTGTCCCCCGATACGGCCGCGGCGGCTTGGTCACGTCTTGCTGTTTACGCCGGACGTACTGCAGCGCCGACAGTTCTTTGCTGATGTGCTGGGCTTTCGCATTTCTGATTATTCTGAAGATATTCTTGCTTTCATGCATTTGCCAGGAGGAAGTGAGCATCATGTAATCGCGTTTGCAAAATCCGAAAAAGCAGGATTTCACCATGGAAGTTTTCAGGTCGGCAGTCCGGATGAAGTCGGTCAGGGAGGCGACTACATGGAAGAAAATGGTTATGGCAAAGGCTGGGGGTTCGGCCGTCACACAGTGGGATCGAATTTTTTCTGGTATGTCCGCGATCCCTGGAACAGTTATGCAGAATACTACAGTGACATCGATTATATTGCAGACAGTGATCAATGGGAAGTTGCCAATTATTCTCCCAAGGATGGGTTTTACAACTGGGGTCCGCCGCCCCCGGATGATTTCGTAAAAAATTATGAAGAATAAAGAAATTACCGGGTGTGCAGATTTCAAAAATGATGGAGATCGAAAGCCCTGTTTTTCCGATCCAATAAAATAATTATGCGATTTTTGCTAGAAAAGAACCCGGTCAATTTCAAGGCTTCTCTTTTCATAGGAATCGTTCTTGGTTTTTTTCTGGTTATAGTCGTCTAACTGTGCAACGAGGTTTGTAAAAAGATTGATTCCGTTGATGGAGTTCATTTGAGTGGAATATTTCATTATCATTGCTTTGACTTTCTCTTTTTGTGCAACCGCCATCGGGTTTCCATGAAGTTTGCAGTAGTTTTGGCCAAAAGTAATGATCCGTTGAGAAAATTGTTCTTTTTGCTCCTCCTCGACTTTGTCGCAGCTTGTGGCTATTTCTGTGGCACATTGGGGAATCAGGGCCTGGGTTTCTTTTTCAAACTTTTCAAATTCCAGAATTTTTCCTTGAATTTTATCCAGCTCTTCCTGAAGTTTTTGCTTGTCCGGGCCATGGAGAGAACGGTTCCCGGGCCCGCTCCGGCGGGATTTCGGCTTCTTTTCTGCTAGTGCAATCGAATCGTCTTGCGCCCTTTTTTCCGCTTCTGCCGAGGTCTTTCTCTCTCGTGCCGACTTTTCCCGATTTTTTTGAGATTCAAGATTCTTTTTTATCACCTGCGGTATTCGGGGATTTTTTTGGGCAGCAGCAAACAGATTCCAGATTTTGATATCGTTCAAGAAATCCGGGGATGCTAATTTAAGCCGTTGGTTGAGCCGAACGATTTCATTCATGTCTTCATGAGAAAAGACTTTCCAGTAGTAAATCAGCACCTTTTTTGCGAGTTCTTCAAGATCTTCAACGATATCAACCGATGCCTGATCATTTGCTTGAACAACTCTCAGGAGCTCTAAAATACCATAGCTGTCGAGGCTCTTTCCCCCCAGAGCCGAGAGTCCGTCGGCAAGACTGCGCATTGCTTCGTAGCTATCGGAAGAAAAAACTGAAAACATTCCCACCCTTTTGTGAATGGTTTCGAATATTTTCTTCATTTCTAGTGACGCATGAGGGCTGTTTTTGGCCATTTTGTTCAATTCTTTCAGACCAATTTGCTGCAGCCTTGGAACGGAGGCGCAGGAAAGTCTTTCAAGCACTTCTTGCACATTTTTTGGACTTCCCGAGGAGAATGTCCATGCAATCGCTTTCAGTTCTGCCGAATGTTCTTGGCGACTTCTCGGAGTTGGGGATGTTTCATTGACCATGTCTTTTTTTTAGAAAGTCATTATTTTTTAAATGTGAATGGTGAAACAAGTGCGGCAATCGCATAAAAGCAAATACCGGCTATAAATGCAATGTTGGGGTTGCCTATAAACTCAAGAAGTGTCCAACCCAGAACAGGACCAGCAGCTGAACCAATATCAGATGCAGTGACAAATTTCGCGTAATTTTTGGGGCCTTGCTTTCCAATACCGCTGATCAATGCAATTTGGAGTGTCGTTCCACAGGCAAAAAATATCAAAATTCCGGGGAAGAGCGAGGTCAATTCTGTAACATAGCTGAGCCAGGCAAGAGCGAGTGCTCCGGACAGGAAAAAAAAGGAAGCACTTTTTCTTAGTCCAATGTGGTCCACCAATGCTCCTAAAAACGGAGCCCCAATGCTTTGCATCACCCAACGTGATGCCAGCATAATTCCATTGATTGTTGAAATTCCCAGTACAAATCCGAACAGTGTTGCAGAGCTTCCGTAGCGGCTTTCCAAAACAAATCCCAAAGTGGAAATGAGTAATCCCTGCCCGACGATTCCAATGGTGAATCCACAAAACAACATTCCCCACAAGTGAATGGCTTTTTCTCCAGGAGCGGCCCACCTGTGACTTTGTTTCCAGGGAGTTTTTGGAATGGGAGACATCATTCCCAGGGGAACGGCCAGCAGTGAAAGGACTGCAAAAATGAGAAAAGTTGAGGAAAAACCTATCCAGTCAAAAAGAATCGCACCGAATAAAAGTCCTGTGATTGATCCCATCCTTGAGAAACCTTCATAGTATCCGATTTTTTGCCCGAGCAGATGTCCATCTTTCATGGAAACCACCGTCATAGTGCCGGCATGGCGGATGAAAGAAAAACACAGTCCCCACATCAGGCGTGCCAACAGAAGCAATGTGAAAGAGTGGGAAAATGCATAGTATGCAGTTAATAGCGATCCAACAAAAAGGGCGCAGAGTGACAAGGCTTTTGGCGAAAACCGACTCGTCGAGTTTTCCGCAAGCTGGTTGGTCACCAATCGGATCCAGCGATTTGCTGAAAGAATGATACCGACTTGAAAGGGGATCAAACCCAATTCTTCAAAATAGAGAGGGAGGAGGGCATAGAGAGCCTGATCTCCCAGGAGGGAAAATGCAGTTGCCAATCCAATCCAAATAATAGGAAGAGGGGGGAGTTTGATGGGGGGCATTTCTTTAAAATGTAAAAGGAATCGTTCCTGAAAAAGAGGGAATTTGCCTATTGATGATTTCGTTTTTCATATTCTGCAGTCGGCCAGAATTTCATACCTCCCCGTGGTGTGAATTCTCCAGTTACCTTGAGGTAACAGGGTTCAAGCAAATCCACCAGGTCATTGGCGATCCGACTGGTACAGGCTTCGTGAAACTCACCATGCATTCGAAAGCTGACCAGGTAGAGTTTGAGAGATTTGCTTTCAACACACCAGCGATCGGGAGTATAAATGATTCGGATGGTTGCGTAATCGGGCTGCCCGGTCAAAGGACAAAGAGAAGTGAACTCAGGGGCTTCTATTTCTATGCTTCCCGTGACCTTGTTGGAATTCAATTTGGAATCGGCATAAGGATTGGGAAATTTCTCCAGCAAGTCGGGTTTCGGTTTGTCGTAGTTGTAGGTTGTTGCTTCTCCCCCCAATGCTTTCAGGCCTTCATGTAATTCAGTCATAATTTCTCTCCCATAATAATTTGCCAGTTTAAATTTCGACGTTTTTTAGCGGGCTCTCGCTCAAAAAAAAGTTTTTATTCCGGAGATCACGTTGTAATGATCATCCACCACGTAAATCAATTGCCATCGATCAAAAGTGGTGCAAGGGTGCGAGATGCCAAAGCAGATCAAATCTCCAATTTGCAGAGGACAGTTTTGCGGCACTTTCATGTAACCATGCTGATCATTGAGGGCCGTGATGGCATATTCTTCACCAAGTTTTTCGGGAACCGCAGTTTGATCTGCACGAAACCATTTGAGTGGTTTGGGAAGTTCAGCATCAAAGGAAACATCCCTTTTCCCCATTGTGACGAGTGCCAAACCCGGTTCCGGCATGGACTGCACCAGGGCCCATACTTCCAATGCCGGTCGAAATCCTTCTCCCAGTTTTCGTGCCGTTTCAGAACGAGTCAATATTTCTTCGAAATAAGTTTGATAAAATGCGGAATCATGAGTTAGATAACAGCCGCTTCGAATCAGGACTTTAACGTCGAGTGGTAAATTGGCTTGACTCAACTGTGCAAGCACCAGGTCGTAATAGGCAGAGCCTCCCGCTGAAAGTATGATGGGATCAGAATCAAATAATTGATTTTCTGCACATTTTTCGGCAACCTCCACTAAAAACTTCAAAAGATCACGCACCTTTTTTGTGCGCACCTCCTGCTCACCACTCATTAGTCCCTCGAAACATTCTATCCCTGTCAGCTGCAGAAAGGGGACCGCACGGTGGACCGCCGAGGCCACTTCCATAGCGGACTGCAGCGTGCGACAACCTGTTCTTCCTCCGGAAAAACCAATTTCCATCATTACCCGGATGGGGGAACCGAGATTTTTTTGGCGGGCGGCCGAGGCTAACGTTTCAACTCCTTTCACGGAATCAACCAAACAATAGAATTCAAACTCGGGATCACGCTGCATTTCATTCAGCACGTATTCTATAGATTGACGGCCGATCAGTTGGTTGGCGAGAAGCAAGGGACTGATCCCGTAGTTCCGACAGATCTTCATCTGGTCCACGGTGGCCACTGTGATTCCCCATGCACCGTCCTCCAACTGCTTCTGAAACAGTTGCGGACTCATTGTCGTTTTACCGTGAGGACAAAGAAAGGCACCGCTTTTTTCAACAAAATTTCGCATCCACCGGCTATTGTGCTCCATGGCCGAATTCTTGAGAATCGCAACGGGAAAAGGCAGATCCTGCGCCAGAAGATTCCATTTGAGTGAAGCAAATTGGTCCAGGGCAGTCGCGGGTGCATTGTTGGGAAAACCTTTATAGTCGCCATCTATCACCGTATTTGCCATCATTTTGTTAATCATTTTTTCCTTTTTCTGATTAAGAGCACAATGCACATTTATCTTTTACTTTCACCATTTTAATTTCCCATTTTTATTTTGTTCATGCAATGGATACTGCTGCTGTTCACGTGGGAAGGGGAATCAGTTTTACTGCCCACGGAATCGGGGCACTTCGTGTTTTGTTCCAGCCTGCCGACGATGGTCCGTGCAGGATCCACCGCAGTTGGAGTTGCATCATGGTGTTCCACAATTTTGAAATTTGAACAGCTCCTGAAAACCTGAAATTGCCTGAATGTCGTTATTCAGTCATTTTCAAGGATGAAAGTGAGATTTTAATCATTGAAAATCATTTGTTACCTCGTAGCTATACATTTTTTAAAATTAACAGGCAAGCAACGAACAAAACTTGAAACCAGTCCAGGCTTTTCTTGATGGTCGACCGCATTGATTTGCTGAATTGGTCAAGGTTTGGTATTTATAGGCATCTACCTGATCCACTCTGATTTTTGCAAGGCCCCGATGCTCAAGAACAAAAAAACTGCAGAAGATACCGAAGAAGAACCAGTGATACATAGGGAAAAATTGGCGGAGTCACTAAAAGTTGCCAAAGAAAAGGCAATTCTAAGGCGAGAAAAGGAAAAGACCGCCTTGCAGGCAGCAAAAATTTCGGCTTCGGAAAATTGGGAAAAAATAAAGGCAATCCGCCCTGTGCAAAGGCGTTTTGTTCTGAGCAGTGAAAAAGAAAAATTTCAGAAAAGACTTGAAGATGAAAGGAAGGAAAAAAACGGGCGTCGAAAAACGAGAAGACATCGTGTTGTTAAAAACAAACTGACTCAGGCTTATCTGCTCCTTGGCGTTGAAGACACGGCCAGCCCCGCCATGTTAAAAAAAGCCTATCGTGAAAAAATGAAACAGTATCATCCTGATAAAGCGGGAAAATCTCCTCAAAAAATGGAGATGGCGAATGCAAAAACTATAGAACTCAAAGAAGCATATGAAACGATTCTGAAGACCCTGAAGGGAGAAAAACAAAGTGGAAAAAGCTCTGATTGATCTGGAATTCAAAGTATGGAAAGAAAAATTTGAACATCAGCAGGATCTCTTTTATGAAAAAATCGAAACCTTGATCAAGCAGGAGGAATTCTCAAATGCTCATCAATTGCTGGAGTCCCGATATGGTAAAATCAAAGCGATTCTGGAAGGAACTCCCTTTTCACGAAAAACTGCCTATTTTGAGGCAGATCATGAAGAGAACTGGGGCTATCTGCTCCTTGTAAGATCGAAAATGGGCCTTGAAATCGGGGAGGATCTCGAACTTTTAAAAGCTGAAAATGAGGAAGATCCGCTGCTCCCCAGGATTGAAGAAAGCCTCAGATTTCATGCATTGCAGTCAACAGCACTTTGTGATTTGGTGATTGTCTTTGATGCCACACTTTCTCAGGCTCCTTATTGGGATCAAATGAAAGCAAGTATCACACAGATTGTGGATCATGTTACCAGTTTTTCAAAAGGGATCCGAATCGCTGTGGTCGCATACAGGGATTACTGTGATAAAGATGATCTTGTAGAAATACAACCCTTTACGGGAAACGCTGAAAAATTGATCCGCTTTGCTGCTAAAATCCGATGCCTGGGAGGAGGAGGAAATGGCGGAGAGGCTATAGAAGTCGGTTTGAATGAGGCAATAAAATTATTGAAAAGTTCTGATGCTCATAGCCGACTGATAGTTTTGATCGGGGATGAGCCGGCCCATGGGGTGCTGAACAAACTGCCAGGGAAAATGAATTATATTACCGAAACGAATGTGATTAAGTCAATGAAGGTTCCCATTTATACCGTAAATACGTTAGAATACGACTTTCAAAAAGTACGAGATCATTACCAATGGTATGCCAGAGAGACAGGAGGTCACGGCTTGCTCTTGAAAAATATTGGCGATTTGGGAGAAATTATCACACTGATGATTGGCAAAGCGACTGGAAACCTCACGGCTGCGCATCGTCTTTTGACACGTGAAAGTCCAGATGACGAAAAACTAAAACGAATCAATCATTATCACTTGCTTTTGGAGTAATCTGCTGATGAAAATACTTATATCAGGTTCAAACGGACTGCTGGGTTCTCGACTGCTTCCCTTTTTAGAGCAAGATGCTCACACCGTCTTTCGTCTGGTTCGTTCCAAAAAGAGCACAGGTCCGAATGACATCTATTGGAACCCTGCCGGCAAAGAGTTGGATGCGAGTCAACTTGAAGGAATTGATGCGGTTATCCACTTGGCGGGTGAAAGCATCTCCGGGGGACGATGGACCGCGCAGAAAAAGGCTCGAATTCGGGACAGTCGAGTTCAGGGTACCGAGCTTCTCAGCGAGGCATTGTCTTCTCTCAAGCGTCCTCCCGGAGTTCTTATTTCTGCTTCAGCGATGGGATTTTACGGCAATCGCGGTTCAGAAACGCTCAGTGAAGGCAGTTCGGCAGGTGATGGTTTTCTTGCAGAAATCTGTCGTTTGTGGGAAGGAGCAACAATGTCTGCGCAAAAGCAGGGGATTCGTGTGGTCCATCTTCGTTTTGGTCTCATTCTTAGCCTCGCAGGAGGTGCATTTGCCCAATTGCTTCCTCCTTTTCGTCTGGGATTGGGAGGAAGGATTGGTGACGGTAAACAATATATGAGCTGGGTAGTTCTCGATGAAGTGCTTCATATTGTCAAGCACGCATTAATAACAGAAGGGCTGCAGGGCCCGGTCAACGTGAGCAGTCCAAATCCGGTCACCAACAGGGAGTTCACCAAAATTTTGGGAAAGGTGCTAGGTCGGCCAACGATTTTTCCTCTTCCTGCCAATATAGTCCGGGTTCTTTTTGGGGAAATGGGTGATGATTTGTTGCTTTCAAGTATTTGTATGACTCCGCAGCAACTGCAGAAAACGGGATATGGTTTTCAATACCCCTCTCTGGAAGATGCGTTTCGGTTTTTATTGAAACCTTGAAATTACCTTTTTTAAATTGAGGAAAAGTGGATACAGAAATTCGATTGGTTCCAGGATTTTCCTGGTTTGGTAAAAATATAGGCATCAAAGATGAAACTCTGGATTTTGGAGGAATCCTTTCTTCGGTTCCATGTCAGGCAGCGGGAGTTTTCACCAGAAACACGATGCCTGGTGCTCCCGTGGTCGTGGGAAAAAACCATTTGAAGGATGGATTGCTGCAGGCCATCATTGTCAATTCCAAGAACGCCAATGTTGCCACTGGAGAACGAGGTTTGAAGGATGCTGTTACGACATGTCAGTGGGTAGGGGAGGCCTGCGGGATTGATGCAGAGTTGGTGCTGCCTTCATCAACCGGAGTAATTGGTCAATATTTATTCATGGAGAAATTCCGTACTGCTTGTCAAAATCTGAAGGCGGATTTCGGCAGCACCCCAGAACATGCAGAGAACTTTGCAAGAAGCATTATGACCACGGATACCCACCCCAAGTGGGTTAGCGGAAGCGTCAACGGTGCAAGCATTTTTGGCGTCGCCAAGGGATCAGGGATGATTGAACCCAACATGGCTACTATGCTGAGCTATTTTGTCACAGATGCGAACATCGAATCATCTGTTCTTCAAATGATGCTGAAACGTGTTGTAGATCAATCCTTCAATCGAATTTCCATCGATACCGATACTTCCACCAGTGATACGGTGGTGATCATGTCCAACGGTCTGGCAGGAGATGTTGACATAGAGCGGTTTGAAGCGACTCTGACAGAGATGGCAGTTTTCCTTGCAAAAGAATTGGCACGTGACGGGGAAGGGGCCACTAAATTGATTGAATTAACTGTCTCAGGTGCTTCCACTGCCGAACAGGCATTGCTCACCGCAAAATCTGTAATCAATTCGCCTCTGGTAAAAACCGCAATTTATGGAGCCGACCCCAACTGGGGGCGTTTTGTGATGGCGATTGGAAAAGTGTTTCAATTCACCGTTTCGCTTGAAGAATTGCAGATCTATTTTGGGACAGGTACTCATCGTCTCAGAATTGATGCTGAGAAAATCAACCGGGACTCAGTTCCTTTGGCAGACATTTCAAAATTGCTGAAGAAGCAGGAAATCGCCATTGAAATTGTGTTGGGCAGCGGATCGTATTCTGAGAAAGTCTGGGGTTGTGATTTGACAGAAAAATATGTTGAGGAAAATGCCTATTATACGACCTGATCGGGAGATATCACGCGATTTATGAAATTTCGGGTAATTTGACGCTGGGGTTGTCTTTTTGATATTTTGCCAGCACTTTTTTGTATTTCTGAATCCGCTGCTGTTTCTCCTGAATTTGCTCTTTGACCAGCTCCGGGCGGAGGGCATCTCCAGATTTGAGTTCTTCAACTGCTTGAATGATTGCGCGCTCCATTCCCAGAATTTGACGCTGGTATTGCAGTATGTGTTTGGGAATGGATTCAACCTTATCCAGATTACGCAGCTGATCCGCGATGTTTTCCATATTGTTTTTGAAATCCGCATACGCTTTTTGAGCCTGTAAACGGTATTCTTTCAGCATTTCCACATTATCCGGATTGTTCCCTAATCGTTTGGCGAGTGATGTTCCTCCCGGGACATTCCCATCGAACTTCTGCTGCAGTGAGGCAATCAGTTTGGCTTCTTTCGCAACAATTTTATCGGATTCCAGGGTTTGCCAGATCAGTTCCAGTTGTTTCAATGCGAAACTGATTGGGACTTGTTTGTCCAAAATACATTCGCACTGATTTTTCATTTCTGATACCCGGTCCTTTCCGATCCCCAAAGCATTGCTCTGATCAGATGAACGTCGGGTTTCTGCATCCAGTTCAAACACCTTGCGGGTCGCCATCAAAAACGAATGTTGAAATTCAATCATGATATAGACGCAGTAGTCCAGCGCAACAAGATACTGTGCATTTTCAGAATCAACTGACCCTTCTCGCGGCAAGCCGTCTTTTGGGATGGCAAAAGAGCGCAGCACACATTCACGCAGCATCGTATTGTCATTTTCATGGAAGACATTTCTTCCGCGATCTTCCAGGGTTCTATTGAGACGATTCATCAGCCCGAGAAGCGTGGGTTTGGGAGATTCTTCAAAAAGAAAAAACAGTTTGTTGAGTTTTTCAACATCGACTCCACCGCTCAGTTTGGTAGACAGCTCCTTCAGTGATTGCCGATGCTCGGTCCCAAATATCAAATGGTCCCGTTTCAGTTCCAGGCTGATTAAAATACGTTCCATGAGCAGGAATACTTTTTTCGGCTCCATGTCGTAAATTTCAGCATTTAAAAGTTCATGAATGAGGGTAGTGGCCTCAGAACCGTCTGCCAAACCGGTCAATTGCTTGATGGGATCTTTCAGGTTTTTCGCCTGGGAAGAATCTTGTTCTATCACTTCTTCATAATGGGCAAGTGTGATGCGGAACCCCTTTGCAATCTCTTCACAGCGGCCGGTGAAATCAAATTTTTCGACGGCACCGAAGAAAGCTAAAATTCGTTTAAGTTCCTCATCGGTTGTTTGTTCCGGGTCAAGATAGCGTTCTTTTTGCTCTTGTGAAATGTACCCTTTCTCTTCTGCACGGAGGAGAGATTTCAATTGCTCCAGATAGGAGATCGCATGGCTTGCATCCATCTCACAAAGCGCGGGGACGGCTTTTTCAAGAATCAGTTTTTCTTCGACCGATTTTTGGATAAGGACATATTTTTTTACAATGCTGATGTAGTTCCGGGTCCACTGCTCGATGGCCTTTGTGAAAACGAGCTTTTGACTTTGCTTTCCTGCTTGCTCGATGCTGGCCAGTTCTTCAGAGTTGGGTTGAACCCCCAGTTTTTTTGCCAGGGATTTGATCCTCTTGATCACTTCCTGAGCTTCGACCAGATACAAGTCAACCGCATGACTTATATCCATCTGCAGTGTTGTAAAAATTCCCCGAAGATCCTGGGTTTGCGCAATTGTCAAAATCTTTTTTTGTAAAAATCTGGCGTTGCTTGTTTCGAAATAAAGAGCAGCGAGGTAGTTCTGAGGATTTTCTTTGCGTTTGTCTGCATAAAATCTCAGAATTTCATCAAAACTCAAAATTCCTTCGTCAGGTTTTTTCGCATTGGATGCAGGTTGTTCCAATCGTTCTTTGGCTTTTTGTTGAAATGTCTGGGAATCCTTTTTTGTTTTTTCCTCCGGGGCAGAGTTTTCTGTGCCCTTCTTGTCCGGGTTTTCTTCCTCAGAAGTACTCAACTGCTTATAATATTCCCGAAGCTCCTGCTCTGTTTTTTCAATTAGTTTTTCTGTTCCTGAAAAACGATACTCGTATCCCAATGCTGCAGAAGTCGCTTCTCTCAAAATGGTCAATTGTTCCAAAGCTTTGTCATTGAGCAAAACGGTCTTCCCTTTTTGAGGATCGTCTTTGATGTGAAAAACCCGGGGAGGAGTTCCCGGGCCCCAGGCCTCCATGTTTCCGATCGCTCGGTCCAGAGTGATTTTGGGGTGAAACTCTCCCGAAAATTTTTGATTTTTCAAAACCCTCATTCCCTGCAGCGACTGGTGAATTTCACGCGCTGCCAGCAGGCGCCCTTTGATTTCTATTGCTGAGCTTGCATTCAACGTGTGATAACAGTCCGCATCTGTTATCACTTTGCGTCTCAACTGATGCAGAGTGTCCAGTTCCAACAAAAGCCGGGACCGCAGCAAAGCCACGCTCTTTTGAATTTGCTGCAGTAGCATGTAAGGGGTGGTTTTACTTTTTTGAGCATCTTCAGCATTGCCTGGATTGATTGGCTTTTGAAAGTGCTGAACGATTTTAACACGGTTTTCCTGGCTTTCGTCTTCGGCATCAAGAGATTCAATGGAAACAAGCAGCTTTTTGGAAACTGAACGAATCGGTTCTGCCAAATATTCCAGGACACTTTGTCCAAGTATATTGTAAATTCGACGTTTTATATCTTCGTTTTCTGAATGAAAGGAGGACGCAGGGAGAAATGGAAATTCCTTTTGCGCATCGGCTAGCTGCCGCAGTTTTCGAATTGCGACGCAATTGAGGGAAAAACCTGATTTTGGACTCCCCATCAGGCATCGCTTTTTGTTCAGCAAAAAACTCAATTTAAAAACGGTATCGTAGCTTTGTATCAATTGAATTGCAGAAGGATAAAATTTCTTGGCGACCTTGTTGTTTGTCTGTGCAGGTTTCTTTGAGCTTGCTTCTTTTGAAGGGGAAGACACTGGAGGGATGGTTTTTTCAGAAGATTCCGGCATAACGGCAGTATCAATAAAAAAACTCTCCATTCCATTTCTGTGAGAGTTTCATTGAGCAACAATGCTCACACCTTGCTGAAGAGGTTGAGTGACAGAAAAATAAAAGTGATAAAAATTTCTTTCTATAGTATTACTTTTGAAGAAAGAAGCAATTCTTCAATGCCTTGGAAAAAGAACAAATTTACTCAGAAAATCTCTTTTTTAACTGCTGATTGGGGCTAGAAAAGTTTTTTACATTTTTATGCTTGTTTATTCATGCGGAGGAATTTATGCAAAGCACCTGGTTTCGAATAATCCCGGCCGTCTTTCTCGCCTTCCCTATCTTCCTCTGGGGGAGTTTCACAGGGTGGGCGGATCAAAATAGCCCTGAGCTTATCAAACTTTTTGCTCGTTTGCATACTATTTCTGACGCTTCTGAAATTAAAAATACCGAATTGAAGATTTGGGCAATCTGGACGAAAAGTGAGCGGGAAGAAGTCAATCTCCTCATGCAGAAAGGGATCGCGTCGATGGAACGTCAGGATTATTCAAATGCTCTTCAAATTTTTGACAAAATCGTTGAAATTGCGCCGAAGTTTGCTGAGGGTTGGAATAAAAGAGCAACGGTTCATTACCTGCTGAAAAATTATGAATCGTCGATCACTGATATCAAAAACACTCTGCTGCTGGAACCAAGACATTTTGGTGCAATTTCAGGTTTGGGTCTGGTATATTTGGCGCAAGAACAATATTATCAGGCTTTGAAAGCCTATCAAAAAGCTTTGGAGGTCCATCCCAGTCTGCTGGGTGCAAAATACAACATCCTGGTCATTCGAAAATACCTAAATAAAAAAACAATTTGATTCCTGATTTTTCGAAACCATTTAATCATCAATGTCCCGGCTGTGAAGGAATTTTGTGTCTTGAAGTAAGCATCTGATAATTAGGAGATTTTCTTGGCTTTCATGCTCTCAATCAGGCTCCTTGTCGAAATCATGGATTTCAAAGAATAAGAGCAAAATTGAGAATATGAGTTTGACCAGGAATCTTGCACCCCGTGATTGTCCAATCCAGGCAGCAGCAGCAAATAGGGGTTTATGTTGTCAAAAAATGATCTCATTTCATCTGAATTATTTTCGAAAAGTCGAGTAGGATTGAAACTTCTGTTTTCTATTGAATGCAATTCTTGACGAACAAGCTGCAAAATTTCCAGAACCTGCTCCGGACCCGAATTCAGAAAATTACCCAGCCTCTGCCGCACTGCCTGATGCTGGAAGTCTTCCGCAGCGACACACCGCAGCAGTGGTTGTTTTCAGTTCATGCCCAATTTCCCAGAATTATCCCCAGCTGGAAAATTTTAAAAAGCCCTCCTGTTCCTCCGATTTTTTGCTTGTGGCTGCGGACCCGGGTTCTTCATGCAGAATTCACCTCGATAGAGGCTTTGGGAGATCAGCTGTGGCAATTTGAACTGTCCCGAAGAGAAGAGCAGTACTTTCTGATTTGGGAAGAGAACGGCGCCGATAGCAACCTGCTTTTACTGGACGAGCAAAAATGCCTCTTGATGGCACTGAGCAACCCCAATCAATCTGGGCGAATCCTCAAGCAAAACATGAGCTACAATCCCCCCCTGAAGTGGCATCCACTGCCTAATTTTCCCAATTTACCGCAAGAAGAACAGGAAATTGATGCTTGTTATTGGGAATGGGAACTTTCGGGGGAGCTTTCATCGCTGTCCGTCCAATACCGAAAATTTTTTAAGAGTTTAAACAGAAGACTTAACCGGCGTTTGTCAAAGCAGCATCAAGACCTGGAAAACTGCAGAAAATCGGAACAGTACCGACAATGGGGAGAATTGCTCAAACCGCATTTGTCTGAAATCAAGTCAGGGCAAACGGAAATCAAGGTTGCAAACTATTTTGAGGAGCATATTCCTGCCGTCAGAATTCCATTGAATCCAAAAAACAGTCCTCGTAAAAATATGGCCGGGTTTTTTCAAAAATCGGTGAAATTGGAAAATGCGGTCCCTCATGTTGAAAAACGGATTCGCCAAACCATGAAGGAATTGGAAATTTTGAATCAAAAACAGGATGAATTGAATGGTTTGGAGAGATTTTCATCGTTTCAGGTTTGGGAAAATGCGCTTCCCCGTTTTTTGAAAATCCGTTTGAATTCCTCGCCAATCAAAACAAAAACCCAGGCGGCTTCCGCCGAGCCGCTGACCCGGCTCAGTTCCGATGGTCTGGCCATTGTTGTCGGCCGCAACAAACATCAAAATGCACGAGTGACATTTTCCATAGCAAGAGGCAATCACTGGTGGTTCCACGCACAAGGTGTCCCGGGGTCCCATGTTATTGTAAAGTCTTCCCAACCCTTTCTTCCTCCTCAGACTCTTATGGAAGCGGCCCAACTGGCTGCCTATTACTGCAAGGTGCGAGCAAATCGAAAAATTGAGGTTGACTACACCCAGCGAAAATATGTCCGTAAAATCAAAGGTGCTGAACCAGGAACCGTCACCTATTCCCAGAACAAAACGATTCTTGTCGAACTTGATGATTCCCTGCTGGAAAAACTGCTGGAAAAATAGAAGAGGCCGTCATTCAGCACTCCGAAGATCATGAAGGAGTCAAATGCCCCTCATCATTTTAACTGTTGTCCAAAAACTTTCCTCGGTGTATTGTCAAATTAGATGGGTATCCAGTTTGAAGTTGATCATAAAACTCTAAGAAAAGGCGATGCGATGTCAATAGATTTTCAAAAAATTTCTGCAGAAATGGAAGTGATTGAACAGGAAGACGGGAGCGTCATTTTACAAAATAAAGTTCCGATCTCTTCCTATCCTGCCAATTTGTGCTCGTGGCTTCATCACAATGCTGAAATGTTTCCTGAGAGGGCGTTTCTGATGCAGCGTGAAAAGAGTGGAGAATGGGCGGGCCTCACTTTTGCTCAAGCTTCAAAAAAAGTGGATCTGCTCAGCAATGGATTGCTCGCGAAGAACCTGGATCCGCTGCGGCCGATTGCCATTTTGTCAGAAAACAGTGTTCAGATGGCTGTCACGCAATTGGCTGCAATGCAGATTGGTCTGGCAGTGGTTCCGATCAGTTTTGCATATTCTGTGCGTTCTGAAACCGGTTCTCATATCAAACATATCTTGGAAGTCAGTCAGTCAGCAATGCTGGTCATGTCAGATGCAAAAATTCATATGCCGAAGCTTGTACAATGGGATACGGGTAATTTGGAACTGTATGCATTTTCAAACAGTGAATCGTATCCAAACGTCCTGCCCTTTGAATCATTGTTTGAACAGCAGAAGGATTTCTCAATTGAAAGGCAAAGCCGGTTTGATGCAGTCACCTCCGAGACGCTGGCAAAAATTCAATTCACTTCCGGTTCCACCAATCTGCCGAAAGGAGTTGAGGTCACCCACGGAATGATGACCACCAACATGGTGGGGGTATCTCAAATGTGGCCGTTTTTGGAACAAAATGAAGTGATCATTGACTGGCTTCCCTGGAACCACACGTTTGGAGGAAATTTTGTTTTTAATTTAATGCTGATGCATGGAGGGACTTTTTACATTGATCACGGCAATCCAACACCAATCGGAATAGAAACCACGGTAAAAAACATCATCGATGTGTCCCCAACTCTTTATTTTGGCGTTCCACGCAGCTACACCGCGCTTTATGCCCGGATGAAGGAAGATGAGCAGTTGAAACATGCCTTTTTTAAGAACCTTAAGTTTATATTCACTGCTGCTGCAGCTCTTGATCAGGCAACTTTTGAAGGACTGCGTGCAATGAGTTCTGAAGTGTGTGGAGAAGTTCTGCCTTTCCTTTCAGGATGGGGAAGCACAGAAACCGCCCCCGATTCAACACTGATCTACTGGGTTATTGACGATGCAAGAGTGATTGGGTTGCCGATTCCAGGAGTGACCATTAAGCTCGCACCGGATCCTTCCGGAAAAAAGGAAATACGGGTTAAGGGACCCAACATCACGCGAGGCTACTATAACAATCAGGAGGCCTCCCAAACAGCATTTGATTCTGAAGGTTATTATCGCACGGGCGATGCCGGCAAATTTCTTGACGCGGAAAATCCGTCTGAGGGTCTGGTTTTTGATGGCCGCATTGGAGAGGATTTTAAGCTCACCAGTGGAGTCTGGGTTCACAACAGTCGTTTGCGAAACAGTATCAACCAACTGGGGCAGCCCTTCCAACTGGAGGTGATTATCGCGGCGCCAAACAGAGAGTATCTTGCTGCGTTGGTATTTCCGAACCTGCCCGCTCTGCGTAATCGTTTTGCCGAGGCCGACAAATCCCACCCTGATGACGGCGGATTTTTAGCGGATAAGGGGGTTGTTGAGTTTTTTAAGGAAATTTTTAAAAAGCACAATCTCCTGGAAAAAGGAAGCAGTGGTCAGATCAAACGCTTTACATTGCTGACGATTCCTCCCCGGATCGACAAAAATGAGACAACCGACAAGGGATATGTCAATCAAAGCGCGGTGTTGAACCACCGCGCTGACGTTGTCGAGGCGCTTTACGCCGAATTTCCTGCAAGAGAAGTGATCGTGGTTGATTGAATTCAGTTCATCGTTGTCAATATTGATCCCATCGCTTTTGGAATCATGCCGTGTGCTTTGATGTCAGCGGCAATCGCTGCAATATCGAGATCCAATGTCTGCTCGTTGTCATCTCGAATATATGGCTTGTCCGGTGACGGAGTCTTTCCGACAACTTCACGAACTGTTTCATAGAGAATCCTCGTTGCCGGAGAAAGACTGATTCGGGCATCATAGTGCTGAAATTGCTTGTAGGTCCGCAAATCGGCAGCCTGTACCCCGAACATGAGCGCAATGGCCATGTATTGCTGAAAGGTTTCGATAGACTGGCGGGCCAGATTTGCTGAACCGAATCCCTGACTGTTGATATTTTGGTTGAATTGTTCCGCATGAGTCGGAAAGCGGTCCGCCAGAGAATTTCCGAAAAAAGTCAATAATGGCATGATCGAATTGCCGACGATCTGCAGTGCTTTCAATCCCATATTCACTTTACGATTGGGATTTCCGATAAGGGAAGGCGGTAAACCATGGCTGAATTCCGGTGTCACCAGCTGGGCAATTTGGACGTCAATGTGCTTGGCCAGCAGTCCCAGAAAATACCGGAGCTGGTCCATTCCCACCCCAATATACTGTCCGAGAAAATTTCCACCGTGAAAATCCACCTGATGCTCCGGATCTATCAAGGGATTATCTGTTGCAGAATTGGCTTCTGTTGTTAACTGCTCGACGATTTGATTCAATCCGTCCACGATGGGTCCCATGTATTGAGGCAGGCATCGCAGAGAATACCGGTCCTGTATTAAATCATCTTCACGATAATCGTGCTGTCCGTCCAGTTCATCTCGAATCATTTGAGAATCATTCAGCAAATCGAGCATTTTTCCGGCAGCCCAAACCTGTCCCGGGTGGGGTTTGAGCGCATGGATGTATGGATGAAAAGATTGGTTGGTTCCAGACAAACTCTGGATGGCCAGTGCATGCATCCCCATCGACAATTCGAGGAGAACTTTGGCGTCATGAACACAGTTGACAGCGATTCCTGTCATTACTGAAGTACCGTTGAGCATGGCCAAGCCCTCTTTTGGCAGCAGGCGCAGCGGACGCAATCCCAGACGTTTCAGGGCGGTCACGCAATTCACTTCTTTTCCATCAAAATCTACTTTGAATTTTGGATCAATACCGATCAATGCTCCTGTGATTTGTGCCAGCGGAACCAAATCTCCACTGGCCCCGATCGAACCAAATTCGCAAACATGAGGAGTCACGTTGGCGTTGAGGAAAATTTCGATCCGCTGGATGATTTCCAGACGAATGCCGGAAGCCCCGTGAAGATGCGAGTTTGCCCGCAATAGCATGGCGGCGCGTACATCGGCATTGGGAAGCGGTTTGCCTGCCCCGGTCTTGTGAAACCAGAGCAGGTTGTTTTGGAGCTCTGCCGCTTCTTCCGGAGGAATGATTACGTTCGCCATGCCTCCAAACCCGGACGTCACACCATAAATGGCCTGCCCTTCATCCACTGCGTTCCTGATATATTCGCATGATGCTTCAACTCGTTTCAGGATGGCTTTATCTGTCGTCAATTTTACTTTTGCTCGATTCCGGGCAACTCGAACGATCTCTTCAATGGTTAAATTTTTTCCCTTGATGATCACAAAATCTTCTTTTTTCTGTGACCGTGAGGACATCTTGTTCAATTTTGATGCAGTCGTTTGTGCTGTCATGACAACCTCCCTTAAACCTTTGATTTGGATTGGTAAAGCAACTTGTTTTCATTCCTTGAAAACGGGTTCATGCTTTCTGTTTGATTGAGTACTGAAATATTTGCTTCAATACTTCATTAACATTGACAATAAAATTTATACGGAAGTGTAGCACCCCTGATCTGAGGAAAAAAAGGCCCAGTTTGACACAAAGTATTGCATGACAGTTTTGGAAATTTTTGAAATTGGAAGGAAGGATCGGGTCTTAGGTGAATTGAGCGAGAATCGTTCCCAAGGTAGAAATTCCCTGTTCGAGTTTTTCAGTCCAGGGATCGCCATAGTTCAGTCTGATAAAGTTTTGAAATTTTTGAGAATGGGAAAAAACACATCCGGGGATAATCGAAATTTTTTCCCGAAGGGCTGCCTGGTAAATTTCCAAACCATCGATGGTGGGCTTCAATTCTATCCAAAGCACCATTCCGCCCTGGGGTCGGTTGATTTTTGTTTCCCTGGGAAAATGCCGGACAACGGCTGAGTTCAAATTTTCCATTTGCTGTTTTAAAGCATTGCGCAGTCGTTTCAGGTGCCGATCATAAGAACCGCTTTCCAGAAACTCGGCAATCAGCATTTGATCCAAATTGGAGGGATAGAAGGAGAGATTCACTTTCAGTTCAATGATACTCTCTCTAAACTTTCCGGGAACAGTCCATCCCCCCCGCAGGCCCGGTGCCAGAGTTTTGGAAAAAGAAGAACAGTATAAAACCAAACCTTTGGTATCAAAAGATTTTAAGGTCGGTGGACGTGTTTCCCCAAAATACAAATCACCGCTGATATCATTTTCGATGATCGGGATACGGCGCTCTCCCAGCATTTCAACCAGGCGTTTTTTATTCGAAACCGGCATCAATGCACCTAGCGGATTCTGAAAATTGGGAATCACCATACAGGCTTGAACCGCTCGTTGGGACAATACGGCTTCCAAATTATCCAAATCGATACCCGTTTGCGGATGTGTTGGAATTTCGAGGGCCTGCATCCCCAGATTTTCGATAAGGCTCAACGATTCAAAAAAAACGGGAGATTCCACGGCAATGGTGTCACCCCTTTTGGCGACGGCTCTCAGGCACAGATTCAGTGCCTCCATGCATCGATTGGTGATGATAATGTCATCGGCCTCTATTCGATCATCTTCCAAAATTCGTTTTGCAATTTGCTGACGCAGCTCCAGGTTGCCTTCGGGTTTTCCGGGAGTAGAAATAATGTGATCGATATGGTTTGAGGAAATCGATTTAAGGGAACGCGAAAAGGCATTGAGGGGGAGTAGTGTGGGAGAAATTGTGATCCCTCCGAAATGGAGAAGTTCTGGATTGCTCAAAGCATCGACAATGGAATTGCTCAAGTTGAGGTTTGCACTTTTTTGTGGAGCGAGTGCGTTGCCTGCAGAGGAGAGGCGTGAAAATCTGGGAGAAATCAGGGCTTTTACGAAATAACCGGACCTGGGGCGAGATTCGACCAACCCGCGCTTTTCCAGTTCAATATAGGTGTAAAATATTGTTGTTTTGCTCAAGCCCAATTGATTGTGAAGTTTTCTGAGAGAAGGGAGTTTCTCTCCAATTTTGTACTCTCCTTTCAAAATACGTTTTTCTAATGTGTCAGCCAGCCTGATGTATTGAAATTGGGATTTTGTTTCTTTTGAACTCCAATTGCTCATCGTTTGTCTTCCATTTCTTAAAAGAGTCAACCGAGGCACAGCGGGAAAGAACAATCAATTCGTTGCCTAAGTACATACGAAACGTTATAATGTGTTCCTTTGTAAAACTCAACCACTCAGTTTTTTAAGGAAAATATGTGGAATAAAACGACGCTCAGCCAGCAGCTTCAAATCGACTATCCTATCATTCAGGCGCCTATGGCCGGGGGGCATACGACACCTGAATTGATAGCAGCAGTATCCAACAGTGGCGGACTTGGTTCACTGGGTGCCGGCTACATGGCCCCTGAAGAAATTCGAGAGACGGTCCGGAAGATCCGCAAATTGACAGACAAAGCTTTTTCTGTGAATCTGTTTATTCCGGAAAATCCGCAGGAAGATCACGCAAAAATCAATAAAATCAATAAAGTAATGGCGTTGTATCGACAGGAGTTGGGACTCCCTCCTCTGGCAGAAACCAGCCAGTATGGACCGCCTTTTGAAGAGCAGATGGAGGTGGTTTTGGAAGAGAAAGTTCCTGTTTTCAGTTTCACATTTGGTCTGCTTGCCAAGGAATGGATTGCCGAGTTAAAAGCGGAGCGCATTCCAATCATGGGGACAGCCACGACAGTGAAAGAAGCGATCGTTCTGGAAGAGCATGGAGTTGATATGCTGGTTGCCCAGGGCAGCGAAGCCGGCGGCCATCGGGGTACATTTTTGTCCGATGCGGAGGACAGTTTGATCGGCACCTTTGCACTCGTGCCACAAATCGTTGATCAAATCAAGATCCCTGTCATTGCTGCCGGGAGCATCATGGATGGCCGTGGAATTGCGGCGGCATTGATTCTCGGTGCAGCCGGAGTTCAATCCGGCACTGTTTTTCTCACATGCAATGAAAGCGGGACCAAGCCGGTACACCAGGAGGCGTTGCTTTATCATACGGAAGAAGAAACCCGGCTGACTCGAGTGTTTTCAGGAAAGTTAGCCAGAGGAATAAAAAATAAATTCATGCTGGAAATGCAGGTTCATCAAGAGAACGTGCCGGACTATCCAATTCAAAACGTCCTCACTCAGGATCTCAGGCAGGCAGCCGCGAGGCAGGAATTGCCTGAATATATGTCCTTGTGGGCCGGGCAGGGGCTTCGTCTGTGCCGAAAAATTTCTGTGCAGGAATTGATGAAAGAGATGGTCGCAGGTGTTGAAGAAAGTCTCCACCGAATCAAATAAAGAATTTCTTGATCCTCTCAGCCCCCCCAATCTTTCCTGGTAAGGTCCTGAACTCTTTTTGATTGGGACTTTTGTGGGCAATTCCCCTGATTGATAAAAATAATAAGAGTCTTCTGCACTCGGCTAGTATTTTTAAGGGCTGTCAGACCGAGTGTTTTCAAAATATAACTAAAAGTTATTGTAAATATTATTTTTATTCATTTGAACTATATTAAATTTTCACTATAAGTAACCAGGAAGTCGAAAAGTTCCATCCGGGGACTTAAAAAGTGAATACTGGCTAACGGGTTTCAATCTATGAGAAATAAAGAAGCACTTCGGATCATTTGTCCCAATGGACATTTAGGTTTTGCCTGCACAAAAGAAGAAAGTTTTTATATTGGGGCTGAAACAAAGCCGGATTATTATTGCTGTGACTCGGGAAGTGACGATATTGGTCCTGTTCCGCTGGGGAGCGATACCTGCGTCAGCCCCCGCAACTGGCAAATTCATGATCTTGAATTGATGCTTTTGGCAGCCCGTAAGCAGGGTGTGCCCATGATTATTGGTTCTTCTGCGGATACGGGAACAAACAGCGGTGTGGATTCCTATATCGAAATTATTCGGGACTTGGCACTCAAACATCGATTGAAACCGTTTAAAATGGCCTATTTTTATTCGGAAGTGGAAAAATCTTATGTGGCCAGAAAAATGGACTCCAATATCCCGATTGAGGGATTGGATGGCCGTTCTAATTTGACGAGGGAAGAACTCGATTCAACCAGCAGAATCGTTGCTGTTGCCGGGGTACACCCCTTCATAAAGGCTCTGGAAGCAGGAGCGGATGTTATAATTGGCGGGAGAAGCAGTGATGCTGCCGTTTTCGCTGCACCGGCATTGTTTCATGGATTTTCAGAAGACCTGTCGTATTACCTGGGGAAGGTCCTGGAGTGTGCTTCTTTTTGTGCAGAACCTTATGGTGCGAAGGAGTCTGTGATCGGGACCATTACCGACCAGGACGTCAAGGTAACTGCCATGCATCCTGGTCAATATTGTACGATAGCTTCCGTAGCAGGGCATGCCATGTACGAAAGATCCAATCCCTATTTTGAAGCATTTGCGGGAGGGACGCTCGACATGCGTCACTGCAAATATGAGCAATTCAATGAAAAAACGACGCGCATTACCGGTTCTAAATTTGTTCCCATCGAAGGCAAGACAAAGGTGAAACTGGAAGGAGCAGGGTTTGTTGGAGAACGATATGTTGGCATCGTGGGAGTGAGAGATCCCTATACCATCAAAAATATTGATAAAGTGATCAGCTGGGCTGAAAATGAGGCCAAATCGTATTTTAAAAATCAGGATTTTCAGCTGCATTATCATGTCTATGGAAAAAATGCCGTCATGGGCGATCTGGAGCCCGTCAAAGTCATCAAGTCTCACGAACTGGGAATCGTTGTGGAAGCACTTGCAAAAACAAAAGAAATGGCAAAAGAGGCAGCAATCATGGGATCCCGGCAAATTTTCTATGCGCGTCTTCCGGAAGTAAAAGGAACCGCAGGGACGGCAGCTTTTTTGTTTGATGAAGTGTTGCCAGTGTCGCCGGCCTATCAGTGGACCCTGAATCATACGATAGAAGTCGACGATGCGATGGAACTATTCGATCTGCATGAAATCGTTGTTGGATAATATAATTGCGGAGAAGAAATGACAGTTAAAAAACTATATGAATTGGCCAAAACGGTCCGAAGCAAAAATGCAGGAGTCGACCGAATCACATTTGATATTATTTTCCGGGAAAAAGAAAATTATGAGTTGGTAAAAAGGGGGGAAATATTGAACAAAGAGAAAATTGCTGCATTGTACGGAATCGAGGAAAGCCGTATTACAGATTTTGTTGAATTCGACCCGGCCTTTGCGATCAAGTTTACTATTCAACGGAACCAGCCCAGCGGCAGTTTTGGAGATGGTGATATTTTCGGCAGTCAGCAATATGCGCCTCTTCTTGATTTAGAGGTGACAGTCGATTGAAGGTTTTGTCTCAGGCACACAATTGCTTTCGTGCGTCTGCTATGAGTGACTCAATTGTGAAACGGCCACATGAATATTTTTCAACTCAAATGTTTTTGTAAAACGGTCAAATACGGCGGCGTCACCCTGGCAGCGGAAAAGCTTTTTATTACCCAACCGGCGGTCAGCAAACAGTTGAAGCTGCTTGAAGGCGAAATTGGGGAGAAACTCTATTTCAAAAGAGGAGGGAAGCTGGTGCTGACGAGCATTGGAGACAAAGTCTATCATAAGGCCAGTGAAATCATAAGATTATTTGATGCACTGGAAAACAATCTTAATGTGGAAGGCGATTTCACCGGAGAAATTTCTGTCGGCTGCGGTCCCCTCGGTGCACGGTTTATTCTTCCCGAAATCATCAAAGAATTCATAGGGCTCTGCCCGGAAATGAATGTTTCGATTTTTGAGTGTGAATCCAGTGAGATCAATACATTTTTAAAAACGGACGTGATTGATATTGCACTGGGATTCAAACCGCTGAAACCAGATGACATGATCAAGTTCGAAAAACTGTTTTCAAGCCGCCTTGTAGCCATTTGTTCCAGTTCGCTCGAGTTGCCCAGCAAAAAAATTGAAATCACTGATATTCTTTCTTTCCCGTTCATCAGCTATCCACCCAATTCACCGATCAAGTATCTGCTCGAACCTTATCTCTCTAAAAAAGAAACCAATATCGTCCTGAATTCCCGTTCAAGTGAAACCATCATTCAATATGTTCAGCAGGGATTTGGTGTTTCCATTGTTCCTCAATTATTGATCAGATTTCTGCAGCCAAAAGACATCCATACTATTGCACTGGACGAAGAATTCTGGATCGATTTCGGATTATTTTTGGACAAAGCAAAATTTCTACAGGAAGGTCAGCTCAAATTTATTGAACTGGTAAAGAAACAGCTCATGGAAGCAAATTAATAATTTGAATCCCGTACTTTAAAAACCGTTGAGGTCCCGGGATGCTCTTTTAAGATTTTTCAAGCATACGGACCTTTTTCATTTCTGGAATTTCCAGAAACCGAGTGGAAGGGCAATTTCCCGGAGTCATTTCCGGAATCGGCCGTTTCATATTTTATTTAATAAAGAAAAAGGAGAAAAGAATGCAAAAAAAAATAATTTTCCTGGTTTTAGCGAGTCTCTGCTGGTTCAGTATTGCCGCTTTTGCGAGTGAAATCAGAATTGGTTATACTGCAGATGCCCTATCACTGGATCCTGCAAATCATCGTGAAAGGACGACAGAAACCATCATCAGAAATATGTTTGATGGAGTTTTAACGCGCAGTTCCGATATGAAAATTGTACCGGAATTAGCCGAAAGCTGGCAGCAGCTGGATTCCTTGACTTACGAATTTAAACTCCGTCAAGGTGTTAAATTTCATAGTGGTGACGAAATGACCGCAGATGATATCAAATTTTCTCTTGAACGGGTGATTAACGAAGGTGCCCTGGAAGGTCAGACGAGTCCCCGCAAAAGTCTGCTGGGTACATTGAAAGAAGTCAAAGTGATCGATCCTTACAAGGTTCATATGATTCTGAGCGAACCCTGGCCGATCCTGCCTGCTTTTCTGCCCTGGCATGAAATCGTTTCCAAAAAGTTTGCCGAAAAAGTAGGGGTCAAAGGGATGTCCACTCAGGCCAACGGGAACGGTCCCTTCAAACTGGTACAATGGGACCGGGGAAGTCAAATTGTAATGGAACGTTTCAATGACTACTATGGCGGTGCTGCAGATCTGGAACCGGTGGGAGCAGCCCAGGTGGATCGCCTCATCTGGAAAATTATTCCGGAAAATGCATCCAGAGTGGCCGCCCTGCTTTCTGGAAACGTTGACATCATAAATGATTTACCCGTTCACAGCATCAGCCAAGTCAATCAAAGCTCCAATGCCAAAGTATTGACGGTCAACGGAACGCGGAGCTTTTTCTCCGATTTCAATCATCAAAAAGCCCCTTTCAATAATCTACTGGTGCGCCAGGCCATCAATCATGCCGTGGATGTGAATCTCATCATTGAAAAAATCCTGGGCAATCGTGCAACTCGACTCAATGGAATTCTCAGTCCCAATGCCTTTGGTCACAATCCGACTTTGCCGGAATATTCCTACGATCCGGAAAAAGCCAAAAGTCTGCTCAGGCAGGCTGGTTATCCCGACGGTTTCTCAATGACTCTGGATACGGTAGGAGCCTATAAAGATCTTGCCGAGGCGGTCGTTTCTTTTCTTGCTCCAGTTGGTATCAATGCTAAAGTTCAGGTATGGGAAAGTTCTGTTTTGAAAGCCAAATGGCTGGCGGAGGACAATCAACGTGATATGTGGTTGTCCAGTTGGGGAAATGGTTCTTTGGACCCCGTGGGGCTGCTGGTGCCGAAATTGCGAACGAAAGCGCGCGGAAACTATGGAAAGTACTCCAATGCTAAAATTGATGAGCTGATTGATGCCGCCAATATTGAGCCGAATCGTGAAAAACGTGCGGCTTACTATCAAACTGCAGAATCCATTATAAACCGTGAAGCGGCTTTGCTTTTTCTCTGGCTCCCTCAGGAAGTTTATGGGGTCAGCAAACGGCTCTCAGGCTGGGTTCCCAGTCCGGATGGCCGCATCAATCTGCATGATGCAGCGATCAATTGAAAGACCCTCGGGCTGAGTTGAATTTGTCATGGAAAATCTGATAAAAAGAGTCTCCCATCTTGTTCCGGTGCTGTTGGGAGTCAGCTTGCTGGTCTTTATCATGACCGCTCTGACTCCAGGCGATCCAGTGGATATCATGCTGGGGGATCAGTTCGTGACGGAAGAGCAGGAACGGTTGCTTCGACATGACATGGGATTGGATCTCCCTGTACACCAGAGATTCACCCAGTTTCTGTGGAACGCAGCCAGAGGCAATTTCGGAATCAGTTTTTTCCATCGACGCCCGGTGAGCGAAGTCATCGGGGAACGGTTGCCGGCGACCATTGAACTGACTTTGGTGGCCATGCTGCTGGCAATGGGAATTTCGATTCCTCTAGGCGTTCTGGCAGCCGTCAAGAAGGGAAAATTTCTTGACAAACTCTCGACTGTCAGCGCGCTTTTAGGCGTTTCCATGCCCGGATTCTGGTTCGGCATCCTCCTGCTGATCTTATTTGCGGTCAACTTAAAGTGGCTACCCGTTGCTGGACGTCTTGATTATGAATTCAACGTCTCTCAAGTGACAGGATTACTGCTGATCGATACGATTCTTGCTGGACGCTTTGATAGTTTTTTGAATGCTCTTCAGCACATACTGATGCCGGCAATCACACTGGGCTTGGGAATGGCTGCCATGCTGATGCGGGTCACTCGTTCTTCCATGCTGGAAGTGCTCAAGCAGGATTATGTATTATTTGCTGAATCAAAAGGACTATCACGAAGACGCGTTTTGTTTGTTCATGGTTTAAAAAACGCGTTGATTCCCACGGTCACTGTAGCCGCCCTGGAAACAGGATCTCTGCTGGGAGGAAATATGATTGTCGAAACAGTTTTTGGCTGGCCTGGACTCGGCAGTCTGGTTGTCGAAGCAATTTTCGCGCGCAACTACCCGCTCGTGCAAACCGCGACTCTAATTTATGCAAGTACCTATGTTCTTTTGAATTTTATTGCAGATCTTTTGTACTCCGTCCTCAATCCCCGGGTACGGATGTAAAGTCAAAGACGGGTAAAAATGTGCCTTTGGCGCTCATTCAACGTACACTAGCAGCGAAGCTCATGGATGCGTCCCTCCCACCTCATACCGACATGCAAAATCAGGAAGTGCACAAGGATGAAAGTATTTCCCTGTTCCGTGCAAACTGGAAACAATTTCTGTCAAACCATTTTGCAGTTTTAGCCAGTATCCTGGTCCTGGTCTTTGTTCTGCTGGCGATTTTTGCTCCCTGGATCGCTCCGCACGATCCAAATAAGACCAATTTGATGACCCGACTCAATCCACCGGCCTGGTTGGATAATGGCAGTTGGGTTCATCCTTTTGGAAATGATTCTCTGGGTAGAGACATACTGTCCAGGATTATTTATGGCACTCGAATATCGATTTCTATTGGACTGGCAGTGATTGTGATTGCCACAGGGACTGGTATGATCACAGGACTTTTAGCCGGTTATCTGCGCGGGACCACTGACAAAATCATTTCGACCATCGTGGACATCCTGCTGGGATTTCCCTATTTAATTTTCGCAATCGGACTGATGGCAGTGCTTGGGCCAAGTTTCGAGAATATTATTTTGGCGCTGGTTTATAAGGAATGGGTGATTCCCTGCCGGGTGGTGCGCGGAGAGACCATAGCAGCAAAGGAAATTGAATACATCGAGGCTGCCAAAGCATTGGGGGCGAGCCATTTTCATATTATGTTTCGTGAAATTCTACCTAATATTTTTTCTCCGGTTCTGGTTGTCGCAACCACACGTATGGCCACCGTGATCATTTTAGAATCCAGTCTTTCATTTCTTGGTTTGGGGGTTCAGCCTCCGACGGCTTCATGGGGAAATATGGTGGCTTCGGGGCGTGAATTTATGCTGGAAGCCTGGTGGGTCAGCACCTTTCCTGGATTAGCGATTTTAGTTTTAGTGCTTTGCATCAATATTGCGAGTCAGGGATTGAGAGACGCATTCGATCCGAGATTTTCTGAAACTTGAGAATTGAAATGATGGACGGAACACCACAATTGCTGAAAATTAGAGACTTGCGGATCAATTTTGATACGGTTCATGGACTGGTCAAGGCGGTCGATGGTGTTGATCTCGATGTGTTTCAGGGAGAATGTCTGGGCGTTGTTGGTGAATCCGGATCCGGCAAAAGTGTCACTTTTAAAAGTGTTGCTGGGTTGATCAGAAAACCCGGCCGCATTGCTTCAGGGCGCATCGAATTCAATGGGATAGAGCTGACTCAGGCCAGTGAACGCCAGCTCCGTAAGCTTCGGGGAAAGGAAATTGCTCTCACACTTCAGGATGCATTAACGGCTTTAAACCCTTCAATCAAGGTAGGCGAACAAATTAGAGAAGTACTTAAAATACATGACCGATCCCTGTTCCAGAAAGGAAAAAAAGCGGTACAGGACTATATTGTTGAAATGATGCGGATGGTGGGCATTCCGGATTCAGAAAGTCGGCTGGACGATTACCCTCACCAGTTTTCGGGAGGAATGCGCCAGAGAATCATGATCGCCATTGCTCTTTCCTGCAAACCCAAATTACTCATTGCAGACGAGCCAACTACTGCTTTGGATGTGACCATTCAGGCACAGGTGCTCAGTCTGATTGCTGATTTACGAAAAAAACTGGACATGGCGGTGGTGATCATTACCCACGATCTGGGTGTTGTTGCTGAATACACCGATCGAGTTGCTGTCATGTATGCAGGTCAGATAGTAGAAACAGGGAACACCAAAGATATTATCCGTTCTCCTGAACATCCATATACCCGGGGTTTGCTCCGGTCAATTCCAGACCTTTCCAATCTGGATCAGGCCATTCATCCGATTCCCGGGCAAATTCCTGATGTTTCGAATCTTCCGCAGTATTGCCGATTTTATCCCCGTTGTGAGCAGGCAACGGATCAATGCCGGCAGATCGTAGAGCTGCGCTCCCTTTCGCCGCAGCGAAAGAGCCGCTGCCTTTTTTCCAGCCTATCTCCGGAAAAATCATGAATCGGCCCATTCTTGCAGAAACCAAAGCGTTAACCAAGCATTACTACTCCAGGCATTCCTGGCTGAAACAACTGAAAAGCAGGGCATCTGCAGTTCAGGCGGTCAATCACATTGATCTGCACATCGGCCGTGGGGAAACCCTCGGATTGATTGGCGAAAGCGGTTGCGGAAAAAGCACTCTGGGTCGCACTCTGCTGAGACTTCATGAACCAACCTCCGGACAGGTATTTTTTGATGAACAGGAGATCACCCATCTTTCCTTCAACCAGATGAAGAACCTGCGGAAACGGATGCAGATCATCTTTCAGGACCCATACGCTTCCCTAAACCCGCGGATGTCTGTTGAGGAAATTATTAGCCTTCCCCTGAAGATTCATGAATCACTCCCCCAAAGTGAACTGCAGGCCCGAGTCAGGGAAATCGCAGCGCGTGTCGGATTGAACACGGCTCAACTGCAGCGTTATCCGCATCAATTTTCCGGAGGTCAGCGGCAGCGAATCGGGATTGCCCGCGCGTTGGTCACAAATCCTGATTTCATCGTCTGTGACGAGCCTGTCTCGGCCCTCGATGTCTCCATACAAGCCCAGGTTATTCGGCTTTTGGAGGATTTAAGGAAGGAGTTCTCCCTGACCTATTTGCTGATTTCACATGATATCTCGGTAGTCGGCTATTTGAGTGACCGTATTGCTGTTATGTATTTGGGAGAGATTGTGGAACAAGGTCCGACAAAAAGTCTTTTGTCAAATCCAAAGCACCCTTATACTCAAGCGCTGCTGGAAGCAATTCCGAGAGTGGACCATCTGGAACGCCCGCCCAGGATCGTATTGAAGGGTGATCTTCCTTCTCCTCTCAACCCGCCGAGCGGATGTAAATTTCATACGCGCTGTCCGCATGTGATCGAACAATGTTCTCAAATTGCTCCAGAACAGCTGACCGAAAAAAACGGACATTTTGTAAAATGTTTTCTTTTTTCAGAGCAAAAAAATGAATGAGCCCAAACAGTCATTTTTTGAACGCATGGAAGGTGATGCCTTTTTCCGGGGAAAAAGGCAGGCCGCGGTTGCGCCGGAATCCGGGACTGTCATCAGACAGGAAGTTGAAGAACGCGTGCGCCGGGTTGAAAAAAGTCCACGCCGTCAAAAAATTACAAAACATCTTCAAAAGCAACTGGAATTCACAGAGCAGCACGTTCCTGAACTTCTTGCAGAAATCCGGGGGATAGCAGAGGGATTTGAATTGGGCTGGCATGATCTTTTTCTGTCCCTTCATTTTCGTGTTCTGGAAGGCCTGGATGGCTGCAGTTCATGGGCGGCGGTGCATCCCGAATTTGGAGCACTTGTGGGAAAAAATAGAGATTTTCAGGGGACTCATCTGGAACTGCAGCGTGTCTGGCTTCACAGTGATCCTGCCTGGAAAGGGCGAACGATTCTTTGTGTGGGAAGTCTGGGAGCACCTTCTGCATTTTCCAGCGGAATAAATTCCAACGGCTTTTGTCTGGTCGATACCAATATCGGGACCACGGATTTGGGAATCGGTATCTTGCGCTATTTCCTGATGCCGCATCTGTTAAGCCGCTGTGATTCGGTTGCTGAAGCTCTGGAAGAGATCAAATGTTTCAAGCATGCCGGAGGAGGGTCTCTGATTTTGGCAGATGCTCAGGGTACTCTCGCTGCTGTCGAACTGGGCCATTCCTCAATTGCTGCTGAAAAATCGAGCCCCTGGATTGCCCGCACAAATCATTTTCTTTCGCCCGATCTATCCATTCATCAAATTTCATCTCCGGAGCACCTGCAAGAATCCTCCCAGCGCCTTGCTTTTCTGAAAGAACAGATCGCAAGTCTTTTCCCTGTCTCTTTGAAAAAGGCCCAAAAAATACTCTCCACCCATTCCGAACGGGCAAACCTCTGCCGCCATGCAGAAAAAGAGAGCTCAGGGACGATTTCTTCAGGAATCTATCTTTGTTCAAGAGGTTCTCTCTATTTTGCCAAAGGAAATCCGTGCCAGACGTCGTGGAGCTGTTTTTTAACGGACCTGAAAAGTAGTCCTTAGGGTCTGGCTTTGATCAGTTGGTGGGTAATGGCAAAGCGGACCAGGGTGGCGATATCATGGGTTTTCAGTTTTTGCATGATATTGTACTTGTGGGTTTCTGCAGTACGCGCACTTATTTTAAGGTCAAAAGCGATTTCCTTAGTGGATTGTCCATTAACTATAAGCTGCAGAATTTCTTTTTCTCGTCCCGTTAAGAGATTGGCAATTGATTCATGCTCCTGCATATTTTTGCGATAGGTGGACACTCCTTCTTCTGTTTCTTTGGAAACATAGGTATCACCGTCAGCCACTGACTTGAGAATCGGCGCCAGTTTGTCCATATCTTCGTCTTTAAGCAGATAGGCCGATGCTCCAGCTTCCAGGGCATGAGTGATGTATTCAGGATTGTTGTAGGAAGAAAAGATGGCGATTTTTATTTGAGGCATCATTTTTTTAATTTTTCGAGCCGCTTCAATTCCATTGAGATTGGGCATGGATATATCCAAAAGTACCAGGTGAGGCAGCAGCTGCTCACACAAAGCAATGGCCTCCTTTCCATCTGTAGCTTCTCCAACAATTTCAAAATCGGCTTCTGCTTGAAAAAGCATCCGGATTCCACTCCGGATAATTGGGTGATTGTCGGCAATCACCAGACGTAGAGACATAGCTTTCTCCTTGTAAACTTTAAGAAGTGTAAGACGATTGAGGGATTTCCAAAAAAATGGAAGTGCCTTGGCCCAGCTGGGAATGTATCGTGATTTTTCCTCCCAGTTGCTGGACCCGATCTTTCATAAAAAACATCCCGAAACTTTTGGGAGTGGATTCGTCTGTGACTTTTTCCAGGTCTGCGCCACACCCCTGATCTTCCACCTGCAGCCACAATACCTGGTCTCCCTGGCCCAAAAGAACCTGGGCTTTCTGGGTTTTTGCGTGTTTGACCACATTGTTTAAAGCCTCTTGTGCAACCCGAAAAACTGCCAATTCAATATCAAGCGGCCATTCTTCAAATTCAGCACCGGCATGCAGTTCAATTTCCATATCCATGCGCTGATTCAAATCGTGGATATGGGACCGGATAGCAGGAACCAGGCCCAAATCTTTTAAAATTGAAGGGTACAAATCGTTGACGATTTGCCGAAGGGTCTGATTGCCTGAGTGAATCAATTCCCGACAGCTTGAAAAATTGTCTCTCAGCCAACAGGAAGTGTCGGGCCCGGCTGTGGGGCACTCTGCCCGAATGAATGCGTTCAGCTTCAATTTGAGCAGGCTGAAAATTTGAATCACTTCGTCATGAAGATCCTTGGCCAGCCGTTCCCGTTCTTCTTCGCGGATTTGATTTTGCCGGATATAGGCTTGCTGCAGGGCGACAGTGTGCTGCTGGTTGGTGATGTCCTGAGTGATTCCAATCAGATGGAGCGGCTTGCCATCTTTCTCAATGATTTCCGCCTGCTGATGGACAATCCGAAAGGTTTCATCTGGTTGAATAATACGGAAATCCAACTGCTGTTCGACTTTTCCAGGTTCAAGAAATTCTTTAAAAAATTTGGCAACCATGGACTGATCATCGGGGTGAATCAAATGAAGAAGACTTTCAACAGTCGGAGAATAAGATTCCGGGGATTTACCGAAAAGAGGATACATTTCCTGAGACCAATTCAATTCCTGAGAAGATAAATCCAATTCCCAGGTTCCCATTGTTGCGATTTTCAGAGCCCCTTTCAGACTGGTTTCCCGTTTTTTCAAAGTCAAAATATGCTCTTGAATCGAAAGGGCAGATTTGACTCTTGATTTTAAAATAACCTCATGAATCGGTTTATTGATGAAATCAATCGCTCCACAGGCAAAACAGTTTTCCAAAAGCTGCTCATCCGTATCTCCGGTCAACATGATGACGGGAATGGACTGAAAGGTAGGGTGGGCTTTGAGCTGTTTCAGGATGGAGACTCCGTCCGTTCCCGGCATGTGAACATCGAGCAATATCAGATCCACAGACTTGCTTTCCAGCAACTGAAAAAGGAATTCAGGTTCTAAAATGTAGATCGGTGTTTCTCCAAAGGTGGAGATCAATTCCTCCAGATGCTGGATCGTTTGTTTGTTGTCGTCAACGATTAGGATGTTCGCCATGCAGTACCTCGTTTATCAACGTCGCGATTTGATTGGAATTTCTCGAAAAAACGGCCTGCTCTATTTGTTTCAGTGGTCTCAAAAAAGGAGAATCGTAGGGTTGGCAGAGCACAATCATTTTTTTGGTCTGCTTGACCACTTCATTGCTCAAAAAAGGCGGAATTTCCGCCAGAATTTTAAATTCTTCCAGAATTTGATCTTGGACTTCGGCAGGCAGAATTTTTTGGCCTTTTTTGCTCTTGATTGGTTTTCCTACCATAGGATTGTCCTGACGTAAATATTTTTTCAGAAGAGGTATCAGTTTTTCAAGTTCAAGCGGTTTGGTCAGATAATCTGTTACTCCGGACTGGAACGCCTCTTCCTGCTGGGAGTGGAAGGCTTCTGCAGATAGAGCAATGATCGGGATATACCGGCATTCCGGATCCATTCTGATTTGATGAGTGGCGCTGATTCCATCCATTCCGGGCATATGCATATCCATCAATATCAAATCCGGCACTCGTCCTTCTGATTTCAGTGTCTGCACTTTTCTGATCCCTTCTTCTCCATTATCTGCGAGGTGGATTTTCAAAGACAAATCTGCAAAAAGGGCCTTCATCATCTTCTGATTCATGGTGTTGTCTTCTACCACGACAATTTGATTTTCTTTGGAAAAAAAAAGCTCATCCCATTCTTCAGCACTGGAAATACTTTTTTCAAAAACAGATTCCATCAATGGGAGCCTGACGCGAAAAGTACTCCCGCTGCCTAAAACACTTCGTACATCGATCGTTCCTCCCAGCATCTGGACCATTTGCCTGGAAATCGCCAGCCCCAGGCCGGTTCCGCTGAAATGCCGGGTAACAGAGGCGTCTAGTTGTTCAAAGGCATTGAATATCGTTTCCTGCTGATCTTCTGGAATTCCGATCCCTTCATCAGTCACTTCAAACACCAGCCAGTCTTCTTCCTTAAATGCGCTCAAAACCACTTTTTTGCGTTCCGGTGTAAATTTGATGGCATTGCCAGTCAGGTTCATTAAAATCTGGTTGAGCTTGGTTCGATCCAAAGCAATGATATTGGGAAGTTGGGGGTCCAGATTATAGGAAAAATCTATGTGCTTCTGAAGGGCCTGGGCTCTGTTGATATGATAGATCCCCTGGACAAGCAGAGGAAGATCAAGTGCCTCCTGGGACATCGTCATTTTGCCCGCCTCAATTTTGGCGAGATCAAGAATATTGTTGATCAGTTCTGAAAGATTTTGTCCGCTGAGTTTAAGGTTTTTGAGATATTCCGAAATATCTTCTGGCAATGCCAGTGATTTTTCTCGATTGAGCAGAATCTGGCTGAATCCCACAATCGCATTAAGGGGGGTACGAATCTCGTGACTCATGTTGGTTAAAAATTGTGTTTTTGCCTGGTTGGCACTTTCAGATGCCTCTTTTGCATCCTGCAGCTGCTTTTCTGCTTCTTTGCGCAAAGTAATGTCCCGAATTGTGCTGGAAATAAGATTTTCTCCCTCGGCTGGAATCGGCCCCAGGCTGATTTCAACCGGGATTTCCCTACCATCTTTATGCAGTGCATAAAGTTCCAGATTGATCCCCATCGGACGGACAGATGGTTGTTCAAAATAGGCTCCCCGGTGATTTGTATGGGATTTTCGAAATCGCTCCGGAACCAGAATCTCGATGGTTTTTCCGATCAGTTCGTTGCGGGAATAGCCGAAAAACTGTTCCGTTTCTTTATTGATCAAACGGATGCTGCCCTGCTCGTCGATAATCACCATCGCATCAGGAACCGATTCGAGAATTCCGCGGAATTTTAATTCGGCTTTTTTACGTTCTATGATCTCCTTTTCCAGTTGATCATTACTCGTGATCAACGCCATGGTCCGTTCTTCGACTTTTTTTTCCAAATTGTCTTTGTGTTCTGCCAGTGAGCGAATAATGGGGTTGGTGATGCGAAAAAAAATCCATGCGCCAAATATGATCAGAATCGTTGCAATCAGCATCCCTTCCAAAGCTGCCTGGAAAAAGGGCGCAAGGATTTCCTTGTGATCGATTTTGGCAACAATACCAAAATTGAGCTCACTGACCGGTTCATAGGCTGCCAAAACCGTCACACCACGATAGTCCGGGCCAATCATGATCCCGGATTTTCCGGAAAGGGCTCGCCGTGTTGGTTCGGCTGCGGTTCCATCAAATGGGATCGGTTTTGGAAAATCGAGATCTGAATGGCGATGCCGCAAAAGAAACACGATATTGCTGCCGACCCTTTTAGATAAAACAAACTCTCCAGTTTCCCCAAATCCCTGATAATGCTCGTGGGCATCTGCCACTTGCTGCAATGTGATTGTTTCGGCATTGCTCGAAATACTATTCGGATCTTCCCGCTCATGAGCAATTGTTGCGCGGGCAATTGCTTCGATTAGTCGAGCCTGGCTCTGTGCCGTTTCTACCAGACGTGCCTTTTCCTGTTCAATGGACGTTAAATAGAGGAGAGAAACCGCGATGCCGCCCACAATCAGGGAAATCGAGGTCATGATGGCGATGAGCAGAAGAAGCCGATTGCGTTCGTTCATGGGTTTCGTGTCGGGATCAGTTTCACCTTATTTGCCCGGTGAAAGAATAGTTTTTCTGGAATTTGGCAATGCTGTCGAAATCCTAATGATTTTCAAATCGAAGATCAAGTGCAGGAGGTCTGCTGCTCGAATCATATCTGTTGAGCAGCAAGCTCCAGGTTCTGGAGTGGCGACTTCGGCAGTTCACTGACCCGGATACTATAACATCTACGTAGAATTACGGATAGAGTTAATGTCGGGAAATGTTGTATTTTTAAAGTTTGGTAAAGCAAAAAGAATATGATTTTCAAATATGCTGAAAAGAGATATAAGCGCTGGAAGTGTTGAATCGGAAAAGTCCGAAAAATTGAAGTCTATTTTCTACTAAAAATAATTATGAAAGATTACAGCGAAGTTACTGTTGAGATGATCAATCACTATAATCGTCCTGGACCACGGTATACAAGTTATCCTACGGTTCCTACCTGGGAGTCCGGTGCGTTCCAGAACGACTATGCAGACTTTCTCAAGCGCGAAGGAGAAAGAGACATGCCGCTTTCTTTGTATGTCCATATCCCCTTTTGCAGTCGTCTCTGTACCTACTGCGGCTGCAATCAGTTCATTACGCGCAACAACGACCTTGTGGAAAACTATTTGGACGTCTTGCGAAATGAACTGCAGCAAACCGCCCTACACCTCGGTAAAAGAAAACTGGTGAAGCAGCTTCATCTGGGGGGAGGCACGCCGACTCATTTGTCGGTGGAGCAGCTTCGCAAGCTGTATCGGATGATTGCTGAACATTTTGATTTTGACCCGGAGGGAGAAATGGCCCTGGAAGCTCATCCCCGCGTTACCCGGGAAGATCAGCTGGAAGCACTTTACGAATTGGGGTTTCGACGAATCAGTTTAGGGGTTCAGGATTTGGATATGAAGGTTCAAAGGGCAATTAACCGGGACCAGACTCTGGAGCAAACTTCAAATACTTTTTCGGCGGCCCGTAAAATTGGTTATTCGAGCATCAATGTCGACCTGGTCTACGGCTTGCCTTGTCAGACGGTGAAAACTTTTCAAAGCACCATGGAAACTATTGATGCCATGAATCCGGATCGCCTGGCGATTTATAGCTTTGCCTATATTCCCAATATGTTTCAAACTCATGAAAGAGCAATCAAGGAAGCAGATTTGCCAAGCTCTGAAGAAAAAGTCGCGACTTATATCGCCTCCATCCGCTTTTTTACGCAAGCCGGCTATCACATGATCGGAATGGACCACTACGCCAAAGCAAGCGATGAGTTGGCACTGGCACAAAAAAATAAAACACTTCATCGAAACTTTATGGGGTACACCACTTTAAGAGGCTTGTCTCAAATAGGAGTGGGAGTCTCTGCAATTTCTGATTTTGGGGAAGGGTATTTTCAAAATGAAAAAAGTTTGGATGCCTATATGAGTGGTGTACAGGAAGGGCATGTCCCGACGATTCGAATGAAAGCGCTTGATGCGGATGACCGTCTTCGCCGCGAGGTAATAGAAACATTGATGTGCCAGTGTTCGCTTTCACTGCCGGCAATTGAAGAAAAATATGAACTCGAATTTAAAAAATATTTTGCTCCAGAATGGGAGGCAATGCAGACCTTTGAAGAAGAAGGCCTGGTGGAATTGTTTTCGGACCGGCTGAATTTAACCAAATTGGGAACTCTTTTCATGCGTAATGTGGCAATGCCTTTTGATCGTTATCTCAAACAGCAAAGTCGTCCTCACTTTTCGAAAACTGTTTGAAGTTCTTAATGATGGCTCAACTGCTGCCGAATTCAATGATCCATTGGAAATCTTGATTCTGATCAAAATCTTCCGTCTCCTAACCCCTTTGTCTCGTGAGAAATTAGGCTGGGAGCGAGGCTGCCGCGAATCTTTTCCGAAAATTTCAAATGAACCGAAAATTTAGTAAAAAACCGGCTTTTTCTACGTAATTTTCCGGATAGACAAAAATTGGCATTGCGATACCATAGCGATCACAGGCAGATTATTATTCATTTCAATACAAAAAATCGTCAACGCCCCTGAAAACGAGGTTAAATACTATGGAAAAAATCGCGCAATTCGTAATCAAAGGCACATGGCTCTTTCTTGGACTTGTTTTTATCTATACTTTGGGAAGTGTAGCAATCGAAAGCCTTTCAAGAACTTTTTTGATGTAGACATTGTTAAGCACTCCATGGAGACAGACAATGATTCAGCTAAAAAAAATTCTGGTTCCGACGGATGGATCGGGAACCTCCAAAGCCGCCATGCAATATGCGATGGAGCTGGCGAAGTCCTTTAAAGCGAGTATCACCATCGTGATGGTTGCGGATGATCGCTATCTGGATTGGATGGGACCCGCCTATTTTTCTTCCAGCATGCTTGATGAAATCGAAAGCAACACTCTGGAACAAGCTAAAAAATCTCTACAGGAATTCTGGCCTGATTCCGCTGATTCAACAGTCGAGATCAAGACTTTAGTGATCAAAGGAAATCCTGTAGAAGAAATCATTGAATTTGTCGGTCGAGAACAAATGGATATGATTGTGATGGGAACTCATGGTCGTACCGGTGTTTCCCACATGATGATCGGCAGCGTTGCTGAAAAAGTCGTCCGGCTATCCCCCTGTCCGGTCCTGACCGTCAAATCCCACTGAATGCCCCTGCCAAATCTTTGAGATCGTCCGGGTGGCCCTCACCCGGAAACTTCTGAGAAAAAACCTTCTTCGAAAAAAACTCATTGCAACGTTAGAGAACGTTGCAATGATCTTGGGAATGCACGCCCTCTGTTTTTGACGCAGTTTTCTGTTTTCCGGCAGCCTGGCAGGGAAATTAGATCACAAGCTATCACTGAAAATCCAGTTTTATTCTGGAAGTTTAAATGTGCTGACCCCGATTTAATAAAACCTCGCTCTCCCTCTATTCATTGATTGAAAATTAGGCAAATTTCCCCCCATCAAGTATGCTCAATTGTCCCTGCAAAAGATTTGTTGATCTGGTTTTTACAGTCTATTGCACAAACACAAAATTTTTTTTGCAATTTAAGTAAATGTCCGGATAGACAGGTTCTCGATACTATGTATACTAAACGTTCATCTTTTTAATTAACTCCAATATAGGAGGGTTTCTATGAAGGTCAGACGTAGAGATTTTTTTAAAGTCACATTTGCGGCCGGTGCAGCAGCGGCGATAAATGGGACATCAATGAACGCATTGGCTGCTGGGACTCCGATAACAAAGAAATCAAGAGCATTTGGAGGCGAATGGATGGCCTCCACTTGCCAGGGATGCACCACTTGGTGCCCGGTTGAAATATTTGTGCAGGATGGACGAGCTGTCAAGGTTCGAGGCAATCCATATTCCAAACAAAATGACGGCAAAGTGTGCCCGCGGGCGCACATGGCTTTGCAGCAGGTTTATGATCCGGATCGCTTGAAAGTTCCCATGAAAAGAACCAATCCGCTCAAGGGGCGTGGTGTCGATCCAAAATTCATACCGATTTCGTGGGATGAAGCCCTCAACACCATTGCTGATGAGATGATGGCACTTCGAGATTCCGGCGAACCGGAAAAGTTAGCACTTTTAAGAGGGCGTTATTCTTACATGAGAGATGTGATCTATGATGTCCTGCCCAAAGTATTCGGCTCTCCCAACAATATTTCGCATAGTTCTATGTGCGCCGAAGCAGAAAAATTTGGCGTTTTCTACACGGAAGGAAAATGGGAATACCGTGATTATGATTTAGACAACACCAAATATTTATTAGTCTGGGGCTGTGATCCGGTGAGCAGCAATCGTATGGTTCCGGCAACGATACAACGTTTGGGAGATGTCCTGGACAAGGCGACGGTGGCTGTTGTCGATCCCAAATTGAACAATACTGCAGCGAAAGGTCATGAATGGCTGCCGGTATTGCCAGGAACGGATGGCGCGCTCGCCCTGGGTGTCGCTCATGTCCTATTGACTGAGGGACTCTGGTATAAAGGATTTGTCGGTGATTTCAAAGATGGAAAAAATCGCTTTGTCAGTGGTGTGAAGGTCGATGAATCACTATTTGATGAAAAAGAATCCTATGGTTTGGTGAAGTGGTGGAATTTGGCAGTAAAAGATATGCCTGCTGGGAAAGCTGCCGAGCTGTCGGGTGTGCCGGCTGAGCAAATCGAACGGGTTGCCCGCGGGTTGGGAAAAGCCGCTCCAAACGTTTGTGTTTGGATGGGACCGGGCTGCAGCATGCATCCGCGTGGTGCTTATTCCTCCATGGCGGTTCATGCGCTGGCCGGATTGACAGGTGGTGTTGACAATGTTGGAGGGTCCTTGCAATCTTCCAGCATTCCGGTGAACAAGCTTGATAAAAAGCTGATGAAAACCTTTCAGGATGAAGTGGCGTTGAAACACACCAAATTTAAAAAAATTGATCAACGAGGCTATCTCAACTTGCCCGCGATCAGCAAAGGAAAATCAGGTGGTGGTGTATCTACAAACAATGTGGCCAATGGCTTGCTGAACAAGGATCCGTATGAAATCAAGATGATCATTGGATACATGAACAACCCGGTATTTGCCAACAATGGTACCGAGCGTTGGGAGAAAGCGCTTTCCGCAGTCCCTTTCACTGTACATCTGAGCACACACGCTTCCGAATTCTCTCAGTTTGCAGACATCGTGCTGCCTTGCACGACCAGCATGTTTGAGAAGCTTGGTTACACCAAGACCAAAGCAAACCGATACGCAACCTGCACTCTCTTGCAACCGGTGGTTGAACCTTATTGGGATGTGATTGATGATGAGACGGAATTCCCGTTTTTAATTTCCGAGAAATTGAAAGATCGAGGATTTTCAAATCTCTACAATGCGTTGACTACCATGTACAAAGACCCTGAATCGGGTCGAAAAGCCAAGAATTCGAAAGAGTTCACCGAATATGCGTTGAAGTACTACACGGCACCGTTATGGGACGGTAAAAAAGATGTCGGTGGCGACAAGATAAATGGCTGGCAGGATATGTTGAAACGCGGGATGTGGAATTCCGACCCCTATCAGTATAAAAAACAGTGGGGTGGAAAATTCAAAACGGTCAGTCACAAATTTGAGTTTTATAGTAAAACACTAAAAAAAGCACTGGAAGGACATGCAGAGAAACATCATGTCGATGTTGATCGGGTGATGGAAGAAAGCAACTACACGGTGCGCGGAGAAATGGCCTTTGTTCCTCATTTTGAACCACCTCTCCGTAGTGGAGACATGAAGGAGTTTCCTTACATGTTTATTGACTATAAATCTCGGCTGAACCGAGAAGGTCGCAGTCAGAACAGTCCCTGGTACTACGAGTTCAAGCACGTTGATCCGGGAGACGTGGGTTGGCATGATGCTCTTAAAATCAATCCTGCAGATGGGAAAACACTTGGCATTGACGATGGTGATCCGATCCGTGTCAGTTCGATCGGCGGCAGCGTTGAATGCACGGCCCGTCTTTGGGAAGGTATAAGACCAGGAACAGTCGCCAAATCTTTTGGACAAGGACACTGGGCCTATGGAAAAACTGCGTCCATTGATTATAATAAGGCGCAGGCACGCGGCGGAAATAATAACACGCTCATTCCTTGGGAACTCGAGCGCTTATCTGGTTCAAACGCGCGTAACGGCGGTCATGCCCTAGTCAAAATCGAAAAGATATAACCCGTTGAAAGGAATTAATATGACCCAATATTCAATGATTATCGATTTGCAAAAATGTGTTGGCTGCGGTGCATGTGCTCTTGCCTGTAAAGCGGAAAACAATACAGAATTGCGAAATAACGGTCAGACCCACAACTGGGCGGATTTTGTCCATATCACAACTGGTACTTTTCCTAATACCAAATATCAGACTCTTCCAGTACTTTGTAATCATTGTTCAGACCCTGCATGTGCTAAAAACTGCCCAACGGAACCCAAGGCAATTTTTAAAACAGCTGACGGGATCACTATGGTCAATAACGAAAGGTGTGTCGGTTGCCGAAGCTGCCAGGATGATTGTCCATATAGTATGGAAGAAGTTCTAAAAGATGGGGCGTACGGTGAATACAGTGTCATCAGTTACAACAGTGACAACATTCCCGTACATGGTTTTTATCGGGATGGAAAGGAATTGATTCCTGGTTGTACCTCATCGGGAATCGATACCGCCCGCGTTTTGAGAGCTACACCTCCTCATCGGACGAAGTACGACCATCCGGACTACGAAGATGTCAGAGAGGAGTCGGTGGTGGAAAAATGCACTTTTTGCGACCATCGGTTAAAGAATGGAGAATTGCCTGCCTGTGTCGAAGCCTGCCCCTCCGGTGCGAGGGTTTTTGGTGATATTGATCATAAAAATAGTGAGGTTTCTAAACTACTCGAAAAACATAAAAGCTTTGTTTTGATGCCCGAAAAAGGGACAAAGCCAAACGTCTTTTATGTGCGAGACTACAGCGTCACTGCTTAGCAAGAAGTTCCCTGACTCCCGATTCCGGAGTCGGGGAATGACCTTCTCCATTTTTTGAGGAAAAATGATAGTGGATGAACAAAAACGAGTTCTAATCGAATGCAACCGCTTATTGGCCGCCTGTTTTTGTGAACCGGAAAAGGTTCTGTTTATTGAGGAAAACCTGTGTCCCAATTTGGCAACATTGTTGACTTCAATTGATTCGGAGTCGTCAAAATTTGCCGAAGCGATGCAGCAAGAGCTGCTTGAAACTTCGGAAGTAGACCTCAAGGTAGACCATGCCGCTTTGTTTATCGGTCCATTCCAGTTGAATGCACCGCCTTATGGCTCTGTTTACCTGGAAAAAGAAGGACAGGTGATGGGAGTTTCAACACTTCGGGTGGCACAGTTTTATGAGGAGACAGGCATTCAGGTGAGTGAAAAAGAACCGGCGGATCATATTGCGATAGAACTTGAATTTATGAGCTATCTTTTCCGCTGTGAAGTCGATGCAATTCATCAAGAGAAAAAAGAAGATCAACAGAAATTTCAAGATCTTCAGAGAGTTTTTTTCAAAGATTTCCTCAACCCTTGGATCCCAATTTTTTGCCAAAAAATTGAAAAACATGCAAACAGCCAGTTTTATCGCAACCTGGCCTTTATTCTCAACCGCGTCGCAAAAAAAACGGAAGGAATAGTTTCGCTGTCGTGAATTCTTTCGATTCCGATGCAAATGCTCTTCTCGCTTGTCCGTATTTCGATTTCACAAATCCTCTCTCCGGCAAGTTACCCACCAATGGCGGACATTCCAATTTGCGAACCTTTGAAAGCAACGGTACGTTTGTACCCAATCGCTTGAGAAAGCAATGATTTGAGTTCAAATTCAGGTTGAGGGGCCTTGAGCAGATGTTTAATTGGAATCCCAACAGGCTGACTCAAACATCCAATCAGTTTCCCGGTGGAAGTCAACCGCAATCTTGAGCACGTGGCACAAAACGGATTGCTTTCATTGGCAATGATTCCAAACGTTCCTCCGGGAACCCGAAAACGGATTGCAGTCGAATCAGTTTCGGCAGGAATCGGATGATAAGAATAACATTTCCCGATTTTTGCGAGGATGGTCTTCATCGGAACAAAAAGTGCGGTTTCTTTTTCATAGAGCGGGCCCATTTTCATCAACTCCAGGAAACGTACCTCACTTTTAAGGAACAAGGCGTAAGCAAGAATATCATTCAGTTCCTCTTCGTTCTCTCCTTTCAAAACCACCGTATTGATTTTGACCTGCAATCCGGTTTTTACTGCTGCTTCGATACCTTCACAGGTTCTTTCCAATCTCCCTCCTCGCGCCAATCTGCGAAAGACTGCCGGCTTGAGCGAATCCAGACTGACATTGATTTTCTGAAGCCCGGAATTTTTCAAATCATCCACTCTTTTTTTGAGTTGCTGAGCGTTGGTGGTGAGACCGATATTTTCAATTCCCAAGCGGGCGATTTCTCGAATGAGTTGCTCAATTCCTGGAAACAGCAGGGGCTCTCCTCCAGTAATGCGCACTTTTTCGATTCCGCCGTGCCTTTTGAGTATTCGGACCAGATCGATCATTTCCTCAACCGTCAGGTGATCATGTGATCGCTGATGTCCCCCTATTTTATCGACGCAATAAACGCAGGAAAGATTGCAGGATTCTCCGACAGAAAGCCGGAGCTTATTGATGTTGCGACCATGACCATCGATCATTGTCATCTCCTTTCCAAATGCGGGAGGCTCATCAATTTCTTGATAAACCCTATCGTTCATCTGCCTTAGCGTGTGCTTTAGGACGGAATGAATCGGAGACTTTTGCTTGATTTCAAATGCAGTAGGGCACTGAAAGAAATAATTTTTTACAAGCAGATTATACCTGTTCTTTCAACTATGTCTATCCGCAATAGTACGTAAATTCTTAAAAAAACTTTCTTTCAATTTCCAGGAAAAAAAAGTGATTTTCTGCTGCAAATCATCAAAAGATCTTTTTCACTTTGTAATTGCTGCTTTTGATCTTTGTGTGAAATTGAAGGCCTCCATTTGAATTCCAATTTCCTTGAGCAATATTCATCCATAAAACCTGAGTAACTGCAGTCCTCTTTGCAGTTGGCAGAATAAAACAACTGTGTTATTGAAGAGGAAGAAGTCTTTAATTATTTGATGGATCTGTCCGATGTTTTCAAAAAAGTGCAGTTATGGGATTCGCGCGGTGATCTACCTGGCGACATTGAAGCGGAAAAATGAATTCATATCAATTCTTCAAATTTCGGAAAATTTGGGCATCTCTTTCTATTTTTTAACCAAAATATTACAGACTCTGACAAGGGAAAACATCCTCACTTCCTATCGTGGTCCCAATGGGGGAGTCACTTTCGCTCGTCCTTCTTCTTCTATTACACTGCTTGAAATTGTCGAAGCCATTGACGGGTTGAAATTTTTTACGGAATGCACGCTCGGCTTGAAAGAATGCAGCAATGAGAAGCCCTGTCCCTTGCACGAACAATCCTATCTCGCCAAAGATCAGCTTCGATCCATATTGGAAAGCACCACAGTCGATCATCTGGCCCATCAGGCAAAAAACCTAAATTTGAAACTTCTGGACTGATCGTTTTCAAGAGACCAGAATTCCGCCAAATTTTGGATGCTGTTTCCTGCTGATAGTTTTCTGCCGGCAGAAATGAAAGTTATAAAAATTGAATTTCTACGTAGAATTCCGGATAGACAGTTTTCTTCCCGGAGAGTAATATCTTATCGACTTCCAAAACTGTCAGCGGAGTAAATAGAAAAGGCGCACAAGGAGGGTTATGCTCGTCCGATCCATGTGCCTCCCAACTCGAAGCAAAGCGGTTTCTCTGAAGTTTTTTAAGAGCATGAGAAAGCCTTGGCCGGCTTTGTCAAGCGCTTGCAAACATTCGTAAATACTGTTAGAAATGTCACTTGCGAAATTTAAATTTGTCCCCATTTTTTAGAATTCCACGCAATGAAGCAATCGAACCGGGGCCCGTCTCTGATTCGTTACTATTTTAACATCCTTCAACGGGAGAAACTATGACTGGAAATAAAATGCTGGTAACATTGTCCTTGGGGCTCTTTGTCGGGTTCCTCCTTACTTTTAACAGCGGTATGGCCAAAGATTCTGAGTTCGTCGGAGTCAAAGGCTGTGCCAAATGTCATAAAAAGGAAAAAGTCGGCGCACAAACAGCCAAGTGGGAAAAATCAGAACACGCCAAAGCTTTTGAAGTTCTGAAGTCGGACGAAGCGATGGCGGCCGCAAAAAAAGTTGGAGTAACTGGAAAACCAAGCGAAAGCCCGGAGTGTCTCGTATGCCACACGACAGCCTTTGGTGTTGATGATAAATTGATCGGTAAAAAATTTAAAGTCGAAGAAGGTGTTCAGTGTGAGGGGTGTCATGGTCCCGGAAGTCAGTATGACAGTAAAAAAGTAAAAAAAGCACTTTCGAAATTGAAAGAATCGCTGTCTAAAAAACCGGGTGACGCCGGCTTGATGGCTAAGGTAGAAGCAGAACGGGCAAAGTTAAACAAAGAAGTTGGATTGATGATTCCCGGAGAGAAGTTCTGCAAAGGCTGCCATGCTGCTGAGCGAACGCTCAACGGCAAAACCTACAAGAATCCAAGTTGGGATCCCAAGAAAGGTTTTGACTACAAAGAACGTTTAAAAGAAATCGCCCATCCCACCAAGTATTGATCTAAAGGGGCAATCCTCGAGGATTGCCCTTCTCCTCCCCTTACTCTTTCCTCATTCGAATAGCCTTACATTAAATCCATCAAAACTTTTCTGCATTCCTATCAAATTATTTCAAAAATTACGTAACATTGCGGATAGATTTCTTCCTAACGATGATGTTAGGCTTCATGTAGCTGACGAAATCGCAGCACTTTTGCCTTAAATCGTGCTGATCGTTCAGGAGTTCGGCATTTTATGGATTCATGGAGAATTTGCATGCGGTTGTGCTGAACAGCCAGAAAGGAGGAAACTCGGAAGAAAGTGATTGTTGAGAGATATTTGCTATGGATTTTTTCGAGTTTCGGCATCAGTCGAATAGACAGCCGAAATGAGTTTTGATCCCAGATATTGTTCATTTTAGTTCAATTGAATTTTCATTCTTGTTTTGAAAGGAAAAAATATGCGACTAAAAATAATATTGATGGGACTCAGTTTGTTCTGTATCGGTGTTTTAACAGCTGTGACAACGATGGCACAGGAAAAGAAAGAGGGCGAAGCCTGGTATGTCGGTTCTGAAAAATGTCAGGAGTGTCATATGGATGAATACTCTGAATGGCATGCCAGTGGACATCCCTGGAAACTCAGAAGAGGATGGCAGGTAAAATACACACCACTGCCTTTGCCCAAAGGCTATGTTTGGGATGATATTTCCTATGTGATCGGGGGAGCTACCAAGAAAGCTCGCTTTATTGACAATGAAGGATACATTATCACAACAGCCAAAGACGGATCCCCTGCCAAGACCCAGTACAACATCCAGGACGGCAGCTGGTCGAATTATCATCCGGGTGAAAAAAAGCCATACAAGTGCGGCCCCTGCCATATGTCGGCTTATAGCCCTGTCGGACATCAAGACGGTCTGCCGGGAATGATTGGAACATGGGTGGAAAATGGTGTCGGCTGTGAGGAATGTCATGGTCCGGGATCAACTCACACCTACCAGGACGAACCCAGCAAAGACACGATTATTGTCGACGCTTCCGGGCAATCTTGTGGAAAGTGCCATCAACGAAGCGGAACCGATATTCCTCCTCTTGCTTCAGGAGGTTTTGTCCGACATCACGAGCAATTTAATGAAGTTGACATTGGCGCTCACGAAGGAACGGACTGCACCGAATGTCATGATCCCCACAAACGTGCGGATCAGGTTAAAAAAGGCTGCTCCTCGGGAGATTGTCACAGTGAGAAGGAATATGTCTCTTTTGCCAAAGAAACGATTCATGGCAAAGCAGAAATCAATTGTATAGAGTGCCACATGCCCAAGGCCACCAAATCGGCGATCAAAACCGGAAGATTTGCAGGTGATGTCCGCACTCACATGGTGAAAATCAATGTTGATCCGGCAGCCAGTATGTTCAAAGATGGGATGCTCAAGGGAAAAAAAGTTGTTTACTCACAAGGCTTTGTAACTCTGGATTTTGCCTGTCTGAATTGTCATGGGAGCAAAGACAAAATGTGGGCGGCGAAAAACGCCAAGGATTTTCACAAGACCGAATACTAGAGTCCTGAGTCGTCTATTTTGTTGAATTTGGTTTCCATGCTCTGCATGGAAACCTTTTTCTACTCCAAATTTTGCAATCGGTCCCGCCTATCCGTTCCCCGGAGAAAATTGCCTGCCGTTTTGTGCAGCAATGAACAGCACCAATTTCTGCGAAAAAAATTAAGTATGAATTGGGTTTAGAAATTGCCTGACATCGTTCATTGTTCTGACAAGTGTTTCCTGACCTGCTTAAAATCAGGTGCTATTTTGGAAACCTTGGAGAAATATTTATTTGCATTTTCCTTGTCCCCCTTTCTCAAAAGAATTTCGCCGACAATATAAAGCATTCTGTATTCGTTGGGGTTATCTTTCAAAACAGCTTGCCCTCCAGCCAATGCTTCGTCGAAATGTCCTGAGATAAACAGGGTCGATACGAGATTGATGCGGGCGGGGAGAAAGTCAGGCTTCA
>JADGAV010000032.1 GCA_015231825.1 SAR324 cluster bacterium | reverse complement strand
GCCTGACCCTACATTTTTAAATTCAAATTGACCGTACGATGTCCGTAATCGAGGATAATTCTTTAAAGTGTTGGCAAAAATAGTATATTTATACTATTATACAAGCCTGACCCTATTCCTTTCCTCTTTCTCAAAATGCTTGGTAGCGCTATTTTCTCTGCCTTTTTTCCAAGAATCTCCCATAATTCAATTGACAATATCATACATAAAAATCATGTTTGTATAGATCAATGAGAGGCATTGTGATTGATTAACTGTTTGCGTCGTGGAGATTGGTGCTTGAACAATTAATTATGGATCGAATGGTCATCTGCCATCCAATTATTATCGAAGAACCTGCCTGTGGAGGCATCAAAAGATGAAATGAAATACAATCTCTTTCATGAGTCTTCGTGAAAACTGCGGTCACTTCTCAAAAAGAATTTCTATATTTCATTGATTCTTAATTAATTTTTGGGGATGTCCGTTTGTTAGCCGATTCTTTGCTTCCAGGAGTGCTTTGTGGACGGAGGATAAGATGCTCACGGCATCTGAAAAATTAAGAGATTGTTGAGAATCTCAAGGAAGCGGATGACAAGTCAATTGAAAGGATTGAACTCGCTGTGTTCCTTTACCGCATCACTCCAGCATACTCTCATCCAAACATTGGAATTTTAATTTGGAGGAACTATGATTGATTGCTGCAATTCGTCAAAAAGCACTTCTGGCGCCCCCTCCAGTCACATTTGTCCGATAAACGGGAAAAGCTATCAAATAGTGGAAAGCAAAACAGTGCTTCATCATCTCAGATCACCATGGGACTATGAAGAAAAAGACTATCAGCACTATTTTTGCGATGATCCGGAGTGTGACGTGGTGTATTTTACGAATCAAGGTTCGGTCATCTGCAAAGACCGTTTGCGAACGTCCATTGGTCAAAAAGAAAAAGGAGACGATCGGATTTTATGTTATTGTTTTGGGGTGAGTGCAAAACAAGTAGATGAAAATCCATCGATAAAAGGTTTTGTGATCGAGCAAACAAAAAATCAAAACTGTGACTGTGAAACCCGTAATCCTTCAGGTCATTGTTGTCTTAAAAACTTTCCAAGAGGAAAATGAAAATACTAAAAATTGGGATTTTTGGGACAATTGTTTCGGCATTGTGTTGTTTCACTCCTTTACTTGTATTCATATTGGGCGCATTTGGGTTCGGTGCGTTTGTTGGCACTCTCGACTATATACTCCTGCCGGTACTGTTTTTTTTCATTGGTCTGACAATGTATGCCTACTTCCATAAGGGGTAAGTTCCTTAATTACTGGATGAATCAGACTCCAGCAAACGGATGGACCAGATTCGCTATTAACATCCTGCGTATATCGTTTGCGGTCATTTGGGAGTTCTTGCCCTTTTCCTGATTCTTCACCGTGATCAACTAGAACGTCGTCCAAGACGCCTGTTTGCCTATTGAGAAAATAAAGGCAATGTTAAAACCAACACGAAACAGTTCTTTTTTCCTGATTCTACCTGCCCTGATTCTTGTGGGCGGCAGTTCCATAATCCCGATAATTACTATAGTAAACTTTTCAGTTCTGGATGTGTTCTACGGCAACAGTTTTATCTGGGTTGGTTCCAAATGGTTTATTCAGGTTCTCAATTCAAAAGATTTTTACTATACCTTACTGCGCACGTTCGCCTATTCTGCGATCGTGATGGCCATTGAGATCCCCCTCGGTATCCTGATTGCTCTTTCCTTGCCAAGAAGCGGTAAATTAGTTGCATTTTATATAATCGCCATTGCGATCCCACTGATGATTCCTCTCGTAGTGGTGGGACTTTTGTGGCTTCTGATGATCCATCCTCAATGGGGTTCTCTCGGTGTGTTACTCTCTTTGCTTGATCTCCGAATCGATATCAACAATGTGATTGCAGCCTGGTCAGTTATTGTCTTTGTAGATGTATGGCACTGGACAAGTCTTGTGGTTCTTTTATGTTATTCTGGATTGCTCGCGATTCCCGGCAGGTACTATCAGGCAGCCCGAATTGATGGTGCCAATCGCTGGAATGTATTTCGCTATGTAGAGCTTCCCAAGATTAAACGCGTACTGATAATCGCAGTTTTTTTGCGTTTTCTTGACAGTTTTATGGTTTATGCTGAACCCTATATTTTGACGAAAGGCGGACCGGGTGAGTCGACGGTGTTTCTCTCCCACAGCCTTATGAGAACAGCGGTTCAACAATTTGATTTAGGCTATTCTGCGGCAATCTCGCTCATATATTTGTCGATTATGGTCCTTTTTTCCTGGATTCTTTATAAGTTGATGTAAGCCAAAACCGTCACCCCCGATGCAGCAGAGAACATGATATGAGCCCAATCACAAATTTTGAACCGGAAAAGGGTAAATCCCTATCTCGACATTCAATAAAACCCCTGCAATACCGTCGCATCATTAAAAAATATTTACCGATGCTCTACGTAATATTTTTATTGATCCCGATATATTTCCTTGTCTGCTATAGCTTTAAAACGGAGTCTGAAATCAAGAACAGCATTACCCCTATTCCAATGCTCGGGACTTTGGCAAATTACAAGGCCATCTTCAACGATCCGCAATCCTATATGGCCTTTATCAATACCCTGCTTTATGTTCTTGTGAATAATGTGATCTCCCTGGTGGTTGCTGTTCCCGGAGCCTATGCCTTCTCCCGTTATTCGTTTCTTTGCGAAAAACATTTATTTTACTGGTTTCTAGCCAGTCGAATGATACCGCCCGCTACGGTTGCCATTCCCTTGTTTCAACTTTACTCCACGATGGGGATCGTTGATACCCATATTGCCGTTGCCCTCGCCCATTGTCTCTTTACGGTGCCGATTGCAGTGTGGATTCTCGAAGGTTTTATCTCAGCCGTGCCAAGAGAAATTGACGAGATCGCACAGCTGGACGGCTATTCTTTTCCACATTTTTTCATAAAAATACTCATTCCTGCTATTGCACCCGGGATTGGGGTGACCGTATTCTTCTGTTTTATATTTTCATGGGTTGAAATATTGCTTGCGAATTGGCTCACAACGGTGGATGCAGTGCCGTTTGGATCCATCATTTTAAGGGCTGGAACGGCGCTTGGACTAAACTCTCTCGGTTGGTTGAGCGCGATGGCGGTTTTAGCGATTCTTCCTGGAGTGTTATTTATTTATTTTGTCCGCAACCATCTTGCCAAGGGTTTTGCTCTTGGCCAGATCAGTTGATTTCCATGCGAGACTGATGCTCGTGCTCCGTATAAAAGAGTGCTGCTGGAACTTCCTGATAAAATAGAACAAAGTATGGCGACTACCTTTGATCCACCATCTTCACGAATCCAGTATATTGATATCGCCAGAATCTATGGGCTTGCTTTAGTTTACTATGGGCATTTCATTGAAAGTTACATGAAGGCTGGCAGCGCTGTTGCTGCCATGCACTATAAGTTTATTTATTCGTTTCACATGCCGCTGTTCTTTATTCTGTCCGGCTACATAGTTAAAGAATCCGCAGTCAATACCAGACTTGCTCATTATCTCAAAAAACAAGCGTCATCACGGTTGGTTCCCTACCTGTTTCTCTCTTTTCTTTTAGTCATCCCGACTTTCTGGACTACTGACTTTACCGTGGGTCTTGAGCTTCCTACTGCTGAAGGATATGTCAAAGGCATTGCCGCCACGGTGCTTGCAGGTTTTCCATATTTCAATATTCCGACCTGGTTTCTGATCTGTCTTTTTGTTGTCGAAATGATGCACTATGTTGCTCTAAAATATCTCACATCTCATTCGAGAATCATTCTCGCAGCCTTTGGCTTTTATTTGATCGGATCCATTTTGGCATGGAATGCCGGTTTCTTGGGACCGATAAATATTCTTGCTCAAGATGGAAAGATTTTTCCATACTTTATGGTCCTTGAAGCCTTTACCGGGTATTCGCTATACCTGGTGGGGGTTTATTTCAGACGTAAAGATTTTCTGGCTGGGGAAATACCCGTATTCAAATCGCTCCTGGGGGCGCTCACCTGCCTGGTTCTTCTCTATTATACCTTTGATTTGAACAAGGGGATGTTTACAATCCCGTTTTATGATGCAGTCGTTCTGTTTGCCTCGTCTCATGGCAACCCAATTCTGTTCCCTTTGACCGCCCTGATCGGCAGTATACTGGTGATGCTATTGGCCAAATTAACAACGGATAGCAAAGTTCTTGTGTTTTTGGGTGGCAATACCCTGGTAATTTTTGGATTAAATGGCGTATTCTATCATTTTATCAATGACAGACTCGCCCGATGGCTTTTGTCCCATCACGCTGGCAATTCCATGCAGATTCTCATCACCGGGGTTGCTGTTTCGATTGTCAGTATCACATTGACGGTTCCGTTTGTATTTCTATTCAACCATTTTCTTCCTCAATGGGTCGGCAAGCCTAAAAGGGGACGGACTCGCACTTCCTCTGCTGGTTCTGTAAAGATACTGCCAAATTATATAACAGCTGTTGTGTTAATAGTGCCGGTAGTCATCTTTCTTTTTTATTACAATACAGAAATGGGAGCCCGGCGTTTTCAACCCCGTATTTACCAAACATCCGGCGGGAAGGTTCTGGTTGCAAGGATAAAAGGTGATCCGGACGTAACAATGGAGACAGCCGGAGTAACCATGTATAGCGCCGGAAGAAAATTAAAACTCTCACCCAGCTATATTACAGCCCGTCATTCCAGCTGGAACCAGAGGGATACCACTCCTGGAAAAGACTGGCTTGTCGATTATTATAGAGTGCTTCCAGAAACATCGGAAGATCTTGCCGATATACAGGACTCCTCCGATGTCAGCATCTTTTATGATCGCCATGAAAAAACGGAGATTGCTGAAATCCTGCACCTTGGCCGATACGAAGAAATTCCGCATTCGCTTGAAAAACTTGGTCAGTTTATCGCTGAAAAAGGATACAGATTGAGCGGATTTTATGAAGAGGTGTACCTGGTCTTTGAAGATATTGAATCCAATCCGGACAAATATGAAACCCTGCTTCGCTACCAGGTAAGCCGATAAAAGTCTTGTTGCAGGCAACGAACAATTGAAATTTTGTGATGCCTGGGAAGTCTTCAGGTTCGGGTAGTTCTGCTCTATTGAATTCATGCAGGATATCGTCTGGCATACCCAGACATGCTAAAAGCGAAGCTTGACTGACTGAGGCAGAAAAGGCAAAAGGCTGGTTACTGATAAATGACATCATCTTCTGCAATGAACTTCACAAAAGAGTCTCTCATTTTAAATCGGTGGAGGAGGTCATGGGCCCAGGTTAGAATTTTATGGGCCCGGTGTTCCTGGATTCCCAGTTTTTTTGCTGCTTCGGTGATAAAATGCGCTTCTGATTTGGAAATCGACATATTTTCCATGATGATCATAACGAGATCCAGGAAGATCCTTGCAGCTTTGTCCCGATCTTTTATGCTAAGTTTTTCGAGTACCGGGATGGAACCTGTCTTCATTTGTGAAATGAGTGTGTCTGCGTCATTCTGGTCCAGGAAAGAGACGGCTTCATGCAGCCATGACATTTGGCTGCTGGTTACATGACGGTCTGAAATAACGGCCCCTGCAATGGCGGAAGCCAGCCATTTTTGTTCTTTGTCATTCAGTTCATCATTTTCGATCAATCGGTGTTGTATAAAGGTCGAAGGCATTTGACTGCTGATTTGGGAATTTTGTTTTGTTGCTGACTCAAGGTTTCAATCAAAAAGCTTAAACTCTTTTTCAATTTACCACAGCGGGAACTTGGCTGACAATATGAAAAGAACACTGGGGACGTCGGTGTCCAGGATTCTTTTATAGAATTCTTTATCAGTCCTCATATTTCTCGCGAAATTGTTGAATTCCCGCGGTATCCCCGACAATAGTGAGACGATCTTCATCCTGGAGCAGAATATGACCCCGGGGGACCACGATCTGCTTATTACGCCGGATCAGCGCCACCATTATTTCGTCCGGCATTTGAAGTTCATTGATGGTGCGCCCAATCAATTCAGAGGAATTTGAATTTTGATGTAAACGCAAAGAAAAGAAGGTTTCTTTTTGAAGAAGCGTCTCTTTCAGCTCTTGTTCATTGCGGGCCGTCAACCATTCGTGGATGAAATGGGAATTGTCGACTGATTCCGCAATTCGAGCAAGAATTCTCAGATGCTGTGCCGGGTCCTCATCAGGGCTCACTAAAAAAAAGAAGGCATGGATTTGCTGATCTGATGAATTTTTGTTGTCCGAGGGATTTTCAGGAAATGAATTTCCGCTCAATGAACGCACCAATGCCAGTTCGGGATGGTCTATACCGGAGAAACGCAAATGGGGAAGCGCGACCCCTTCTGCCGCCGGAGTCATGCCGATTTCACTGCCTTCAATGAACCCTGCTTCCAGATCTTCTACCCTGATCGAGAGACGTTTGGAAAATTCAGTCGAAATTTTCTGCACGATGGCAGCAAAGGTCCACTCGCTGGGAAGGTCCAGGACATAAGCTTGTTCAACGAGCTTGTCAAAGGGATCTTCCTCGCTGCTCGACCGTTTTTTAATGAGACCCTGTAATTCCCGGTCCAGTTCGTCTGTTTTGCGCTTCCTTAAACGTTCTACCAGGTGAAAAATTGAACCGCCCTGGACCGCTTTTCGACGGGCGGTCACCATGAACATTTCGCGGGCTTTTTTGATGGCGGGTGTCAAACCAACAAAAAGCACGTAATCGTTTTCTTGAATGAGGGTGTCACCGCGGGGAACGAGAAATCTATTGTCTCGAATGACTGCACCGGCAACGCATTCTCGGGGGAGCTGAATGTCCTTGATGGTTTTCCCAATCACCTCTGCATTTTTCTCCACAACCACCCCGGCAAGGCTCCCTTCTCCTCGTCCAGATTCAAAGAGTTCTGCTATTCCAGGCCGATCGAGGTAATTTTCTACCATGATTGCACTTGCTTTAGGAGTGCTGATCGCCACAATATTGTTGTCTTCCAGAAGAGTCACATAATCCGGATCATTGACGAGGGACAAGACCATAGGAGCTCGTAATCGTTTGGCTTGAAGGGAGGCCACGACATTTTGATTGTCATCATTCAATGCTGCAATGACAACATCCATGTTTTCAAGCCCGATCTGTTCCAGCAGCCCTTTATCGGTGCCGTCTCCCTGGTAAATTGGGACATTGTAGTGCTGTTCCAGGTCCTGACATTGCCGTTCATTTTTCTCGACGAAGGTCACTTGATGCTCTGCAGAGCGAAAAATCGAGCGGTGCTCGTCTTTCATCAAAAGCTGATTGGCGACACTTTTTCCATGTCTTCCACCACCGATAATAAGCACTCTCATACGTCTTCTCCTTCTTGAAGTCTTCCACATTTTCAAACGAACGAAAAACTGATGAATCAGACCGCTCAGTTCTTCGCGGTTGCTTGCCTGTCGCAGGTAAATTCCTGCTCCTGTCAAGGTCATTATTCCTCCCAGAACAAGGCTTTCCAGTTCCAGTGCAAAGACGAAAAACCAACAGGAAAAGGCCCCCAGGAGTGGGATCCACGGGAAAAAGAAAGCCTTGAACGGACGCCGTAAATTGGGCATTTTTTTGTGAAGCAGAATCACGGTGCAGTTGACGATTCCCACTCCCATCAAATAACCAAAGTCTGCTACAGATGCAACGAATTTGATAATCCCGGTCGCGCTGATCAGCATAATCAGCACCGCGCAGACAAAAAGTGCAATGTAGGGAGTTTGGTAGCGTCGGTGCAAGGTCGCAAAAAACGGAGGAAAATGTCCATCCCTCCCCAACGCATACAAAACCCGGGCACTGGCTCCAAGAGTCACAGAAAAAGCAGAAAGACTGGCCATGATCGTTGCAACAATTGCTGCCCAACGGCCCCAAACGCCTGAAATTCGTTCCGCGACAAAAATAAAGGGAACTTCGCTTTCAGCAATTTCCGTATAATGCACGGTTGCCATCATGATCCCCACCACAAAGACGTAGATCGCAATCCCTACCCCCAAGGTGATGAGAATGGCACGGGGGATGGTTTTGCCTGGGTTAATGATTTCCTCGGAAGCATCAGCAATCAAATCGAAGCCGACATAGGAAATGTATATCAGTGCCATAGCGGGTAAGAAGCCTCCGAATCCCATCGGTGCCAGAGGTTGCAGATTGGGGAGCTCTATTTTAAAAATCCCAAAAAGCGCAATTCCGATCAAGACCGCAATTTCCACCAGATTCATGATGGTAATGATCTTGATCGATTCTGACATACCGCGATAGTTGACGGCGGTGAAGATCATCGTAGTGAGAGATGTCAACAGAATAATGTTAAGATCCGGCCAAAAGTAGGCGCGGATGGTCAATGCGAAGATGATGACATACATCCCGCAGGCGACGGTATTGCCGATCCAGAGAAACCAGCCGGTGAAGAAGGCAATGGGCTTCGGCATGGTGCGGCTTGCAAAAGAATATCCTCCCCCTGCAATCGGAATCGCTGCACCAAGCACGCTGTAGTTCAGTGCTGTCAGAAAAGCCAAAATGCCCATTGCCAGATAAACAAAAATTCCCAGCGGACCCACCATGTGGGCGAGTTCTCCCGGCAAGGCAAAAACCCCAGGGCCGATCATGGCGCCGACTCCGATCATCACCGCCATAAATAATCCTAAATTTCTTTTAAACTCGACTCGTTCTTTCATTGCAGATCAGAATGAAGTAACTGAAAAATGACAATACAGTTCATTGAGAAAATGCCCGGTCTTTGGAAGACAAGTTTGGTAAGAGTGGTTCTGTCGAGACAAATTTTCTACTCTCCGGCAAAATGTTGCGAGTCAAAAATTCAGGAAAAGTTATCATCCCTGGTTCGACGCGTGCAATCAAGAGCCTGTTTCGAAATCATTTTGTCTTGACAGTCAAGGGAAACAAGTTCACCTATTGTCACGTTAAAAAAGGGGAGTATTGGCTTTTTTGAAGGAATTTGAATTGATTAATTCTTCAGGCTTTATCTTTGAATCGGCGTGTTTTTTTTTGGTAAAAATTGAGTACCGGAAAAGTGACAGCGGCTGACAAGAGTTGAAGCGTCTTAATTTGTCACGGTAACAAATCAGTATAAAGGAGTGAAATTATGGGAATTAAAATTCTAAAAAATCTGAATATAGCGGTATGTGCTGTTTTTTTGTCAATGGTTGGATTCAGCAATTTTGCAGGGGCAGCGACGGATTTGACGGTCTACACCGCGGTAGAGGCAGAAGATCTAAAAAAATATGCAGAAACCTTTAATCAGGATCACCCGGATATCAATATAAAATGGGTCCGCGATTCTACAGGGATTGTGACGGCAAAGTTGTTGGCCGAAAAGAACAATCCGCAGGCAGATATTGTCTGGGGTTTAGCGGCAACATCATTGTTGCTGTTAAAGTCAGAAGGGATGTTGGAACCATACAAACCGAAGGGACTTGAGAACCTTGATGATAAATTCTATGACCAGGATCCGACTCCCAGCTGGGTTGGAATGGACGCCTGGGTGGCCGCTGTCTGCTTCAACACCGTAGAAGGAAAAGCAAAAAACCTGACTGCCCCCGGTTCCTGGAAAGATCTCACCAAACCGATGTACAAAGGGCACGTCATCATGCCGAATCCGAATTCTTCCGGGACAGGATTTCTTGATGTCTCAAGTTGGTTGCAGATGTTTGGCGAAAAAGGTGGCTGGGAATATATGGATGCGCTTCACAACAATATTGCCCGTTACACTCACTCCGGATCCAAACCTTGTAAGTTAGCAGCAGCAGGAGAGATTCCGATCGGTGTTTCCTTTGCTTTCCGTGGTGCACGTTCTAAAGAAGCAGGTGCCCCCATTGAAATTATTGTTCCTCAGGAAGGTGTCGGTTGGGATATGGAAGCTTCGGCGATTATTGCCGGTACAGAAAAGCTGGAAGCTGCTAAAACTTTGATGGATTGGTCGATTACCCGAAAAGCCAATGAAATGTACAACTCTGCTTATGCCGTCGTCGGTTACAAAGGGATTGCAAAACCTGTGAAGCATTTTCCGCCGACTCTCCTTTCTAAAATGATAAAGAACGACTTCGCTTTTGCTGCCAACAACAGAAAAAGAATTTTGGCCGAATGGCAAAAACGATATGATTCAAAATCAGAACCTAAAAATTAGCTTTTCTCCATAGCTCGCCCCGTCTGATTCCCAGCGGTATCTGGACGGGAGAGCTTTGCCTCTTCTTCCCCTTTGTTTTGACGGACAGAGACCCAGCTGTTTTGTATAAATATTCCAGAAATAAATACCAGTTTTTTTCGCATCTCAGGTTCCGTCAAATATCAATCAATCTTCCGGTGAATTGATCATGAGCGCTCTTTCAAAAGATGAGACAACGAGCGAAACTACAAAAAATACACCGTTCCTGCGAATATCCCGGTTAACCAAGAAATTTGGAGATTTTGTGGCTTTGAACGATGTCTCTCTTGATGTCAACGAAGGAGAATTCGTCTGCTTTTTAGGACCTTCAGGATGTGGTAAAACAACCTTTCTGCGAGCAATTGCCGGGCTCGATATTCAGACCTCCGGTACGGTTGAGCAAGCCAATGTGGATATTTCAGCTCTGCCCCCCTCAGAACGCGATTTCGGAATTGTATTTCAGTCTTATGCACTCTTTCCAAACCTGACGGTTGAGAAAAATGTCTCCTTTGGTTTGGAAAACCAGAAAATTCCTCGATCTGATATTAAAAAGCGGGTGGACGAGCTGCTCGAACTGGTGGGACTTCCTGAACAGGAAACCAAATTTCCATCACAACTGTCGGGGGGCCAGCAGCAGCGGATTGCGCTGGCCAGGGCTATTGCCACTTCTCCAGGTTTATTGCTGCTCGATGAACCTCTTTCTGCCCTCGACGCAAAAGTCCGCGCTTACCTGAGACATGAAATCAAAACCCTGCAGCGGCGGCTAGGCGTCACGACCATCATGGTGACCCACGACCAGGAAGAAGCGTTGACCATGGCTGATCGGATTGTGGTGATGAATCAGGGGGCGATTGACCAAATCGGCACGCCGACGGAAATTTACAGGGAGCCAAAAACTCTTTTTGTAGCCGATTTTATTGGTGCGATGAACCAGGTGAAAGGACGTGTTGTCAGTTCCAGCTCCGTCTCTCTCGGTTCCCTTGAACTGAAATGCCGTGATCATGAATTACCGGTTGGTCAGGAGGCCGTCATCGCTATCCGTCCTGAGGATATTGTGCCCCACAAAAAGATTGAGAATAGCAGTCCTCAATCAGGGAATAGTTTCAATGTGAAGGTTGAGGAAATGGAATTTCTGGGTTCGTTCTGGCGGGTACAATTGAGTGATGAACTGCTGGAAGGTGCTCATCTGATTGTTGATTTGTCAATCAACATCGTTCTGCAAATGAATATTGATGCCGGTAATCAAATTTCCATAGATTTGCCGCCCGATCGCCTCTGGGTGTTTAATCCTGCCAGTGAAGAATAGCGATGGCCAGCTTCAACACCAGTAAAAATCTTCCGCCGGCCCCGAAAATTCATCCGAAATCGAGCCGCGATGATCGGATGATGGCAGGAGCCATTTTTGTCATTGGTCTTTATCTGGTGATTGCACTGGCGCTCCCGCTTTACACAATGCTGTCGAAATCTTTCACAACAGCAGTTTTCAATCTTCAAAATTATGAATTTCAAGTCAACAAAGGAGATGGTTGGAGTGAACCGGTTTCCGGATATCAAATCAATGAATCCCTCAGTCTTCTCAAACCCGATGAACTTATTACCAGTTCAGACGGGCGTTTGGCAGCGACGACTTTTTTTCCGGATTTCAATTTTCGCAGCAAAACGGAGTACCGTCTTCGGCAGTTGGATGAAAATGGTTCGTTTCTCGTCGGGACTCAACGGATAGCTGATACGGAATGGCACACCTATCCAGCCAATAAATTTCGAAGAATCGTCCTGCGCCCTTCTCAGTCGTCTGGAATAGACAATTACATCACTTATTTTTCGACGCCTGCACTCTTTCGGTCCATCCAAAATTCGCTATTCATTTCAATTCTTACAACCTTGATCACTGTCGGTCTGGCATTCGGTTTCGCCTATGCTTTGACGAGAAGCAGGATGCCTTTCAAAGGAGGGTTTCGCCTTGCGGCCATGGTACCTATTCTGGTCCCCTCACTGCTGCCGGGAATCGCATTGGTCTACCTTTTTGGGAATCAGGGAATGATCAAAGAAGTTCTGTTTGGAGAACCAATATATGGTCCAATCGGGATTGTGATCGGATCCGTTTTTTTCACCTTTCCTCATGCACTGATTATCATCACGACTGCTCTGGCAATTTCTGATGCGCGTCTCTATGAAGCCGCTGTATCTCTTCGCGCCAGTCCATGGAAAACGTTCTGGACTGTAACCATTCCCGGAGCACGTTACGGATTGATCTCGGCATCTTTTGTCGTTTTTAATTTGGTGATTACCGATTTTGGATTGCCGAAAGTGATCGGGGGGCAATACAATATGCTTGCGGTTGACATTTATAAACAAGTGATTGGGCAGCAGAATTTTGAAATGGGAGCGGTAGTTTCTGTTGTTTTGCTGATTCCGGCCCTTTCCGCATTCACTATTGATCGCTATGTGCAAAAAAAACAGGTTGCGCAGATCTCCTCCCGTTCGGTTCCCTATGAACCCAAATCAAATCGAAAATTTGATATGATTTGTTTTTTCTATTGTGCTTTGGTGGCAGTTTTTATTGTGGGTTTGATTATAATTTGCCAGTACGCTGCACTGATCAAGCTTTGGCCCTACAATTTGAATCTCAGCCTGGCGAACTACAATTTTGATGTAATGGATGGAGGAGGATGGAGCTCTTATTATAATTCAATAAAACTCGCACTACTGACCGCATTGACAGGAACTTTGGTTGTTTTTTTTGGTGCCTACATGGTTGAAAAAACAAACGGATTTCTGTTCACACGCTCCGCTTTTCAATTCCTCGCCATGATGCCGATGGCGATTCCAGGGATGGTTTTGGGATTGGCTTATATCTTTTTCTTTAATCACCCTGACAATCCCCTTGGAACAATTTATGGAACGATGGTCATTCTGGTCGTTTGCACTGTCACTCACTTTTATACCGTCTCCCACCTCACCGCTGTAACGGCCTTGAAACAGATGGACCGGGAGTTTGAAGCAGTCGCGTCTTCGTTAAAGCAGCCCTTTTACAAACTCTTCGCCAAAGTGACTGTCCCGGTCTGCATGCCCTCCATTTTAGACATTTCGATTTACCTCTTCGTCAATGCAATGACCACCGTTTCTGCTGTGATCTTCCTATATTCTCCGGATACTGCTCTTGCTTCGATTGCCGTGATGAATATGGACGATGCGGGGGATATTGCACCGGCAGCAGCGATGGGAATGATGATCTTTTATACCAACGTCATCGCCCGCTTGATCCACCTTTTTGTGACACGGAAACTGATGAAAAGCACGCAGGCTTGGCGGACACGGCAGAGGTAACGCCCTTGAAGTTATATCTGAAGCGTGTTTTCAAAAATCCTGCTCTTCAACACCGAAACTTCCATTTATTGTCGCTGGATGCCATCCTCAATGCTTCTGGAGTAGCAGGAGAACGGGTTATCCTCAGCCTCTTGGTTTATCAGGTAGGGGATTCCTCATTTTGGGTCGGATTGACCCTGGCTCTATATTTTACCCCGATGCTGTTTGTTGGAGGTCCGGCCGGTGCCCTGGCAGATTGGATGGATCGCCGGCTGCTCTTGAGAATGATCGAATTAGCCATTGCTGTCATTCTTGGACTATTTGGCCTTCTGGTGCTGCTGGGCATCACGGAAATCTGGTACCTTTTGGGAATTACCCTGGTTTCAGGAAGTTTTCATGCTTTGTATCAGCCAGTGCGATCAAGCTATGCCTACGATATAGTCGGAAGAGAGCATGTAGTGGCGGGACTTTCATTTTTAAATATCGCCAAGCGGATTGGACAACTTTTGGGAGCCTTGCTCGCGGGCAGCGTGATGCAGCGGTTTGGCGCTGAGAACGCTTATTTTGTGCTGTCTGGAGTCCATATCATGGCCTTTCTGATCTTGACCAAACTCAGTCAGATACAGAATTCTGAAAAATCTGAAAAACCGATTTCTCTGTTTCAGAATTTGAGGGAATATGTGAAGGAGCTGCGTCACAATCGAACTTTACTGATGCTGATTCTTGTGACTGCGTCTGTAGAAGTTTTCGGATTTTCCTTCATGACGGTACTGCCCGAAATTGCAACTGAGCGGATCGGAGTCGGAGCAGAAGGGCTGGGCTTGCTGCATGCGGCTGAAGCCATCGGCGGGTTCGGAGCAGGTCTTGCTTTGGCAGGATTGGGAAGGCGATGGCGTCGTGGAATTCTCTTTTTGCTCATTATTTTTGGATATTGTCTCAGCCTGCTTGCACTGGCTCTGGCACCTTCCCTTGTCTTGGTACTGCTGGCGTTGGGTACTGTTGCCGGAATGGCTACTTCTTCAGACGTTTTGACGCAAAGCATGATGCAGCTGAATGTCAGGGATCGGCTGCGGGGACGTGCGATGGGAGTATGGTCAATGGCGATCAGTGCTGCTCCTCTTGGACATTTAGAAATGGGAGCTCTCGCTGGTCAGTTGGGAACCAGCATGGCTCTCGGAATCAATGCAGGAATACTGGCAGTCATCGCTGTGCTGACCTATTTTCTTGCTCCAAAATTGCGTCAATTGTAATATACAAAACAATCCGGAGCAATTTGTTACTCATTTCAAAAGAAGGTTGAGCAATTTGAAATACATTAAAAAGCTGTGTTTGATAATCTGAATGCAGGTAATAATTGTTGATGAAAACCCCTTCACGGGTTGAGAGGAGATCCACATGAAGCGATTTCAAAAAGCATTGTTCTTGAAGAAAATGGTCTTTGCTGCCTTGATCCTGTTTCTGCTGATGGGCTGCAGTTCAATTCAATTGGTCTATGAATTTGGTGATGACTATCTTGAGTGGAAATTGGATGACTATTTTGATCTGACTCACGAACAGGAAGCATTTGTCGAAGAGAGCATCGATCAATACTTCATCTGGCATCGCCAGGAAGAGCTTCCGCAATACGTGCAGCTCCTGGAAAAACTGTCTCAGGAATCTGCCGACGGAGTAACAAAGGAGGAGTTGGATTGGGCGTTTGCTCAATACGAAAAAAGGAGAGATGTTTTATTAGAGCAAGTCATTCCAAAAACAGCGAAATTTTTAAGCGGACTGCATGCAGAACAAATCAAGGTCCTGGAAGCAACAATGCTTGAAGAAAACAAGGAAATGGCAGAAGGTTTGGAGCGTTCTCGGAACAAACAGGGGGAAGAAGACCTTGAAAAGTTTCTCGGAAGTCTGAATGAATGGTTTGGTGAACTCAATCCGAAGCAAGTGAAGCAGCTCACACAATGGCATCAGGAATGGAACAAAAACAGGGCAGATCGCTCGTCAGAACGTTTGGAACGCCGAAAAAATTCACAATCGGTTTTTCTGGCATTATTGAAAACCGATCCGTCTCAGGAAAAAGTGGATCAGTGGTTGCGCCAGCAGGTCCGTCTGTATGTGAGCCCCCTTGACCCTGATGCCCAATCAAAGCGGAACGAACGTATTGAACGAAACAAAAAGCGGATTTTGATGGTCGATTCTATTTTAACCCGACAACAACGCCAAAATGCAATTGAGGAACTTCAGTCCTATATTGATCAGATGCGAAATATGGTCATCAAGCCCAAATCAACCTGAACAGGAAAAAGCGAATTGATGAAACGGAAATTCCACTTCCCTTTACCAAACCGAATCTCCCTTAACGATTCCCGGGAAGGTTTGTTTGATTTGCCGGTCTACTTCTTGTGAAATCGCAGAGTAGTTGGGGAGAGAGAGGATTTCATTGATCAGCTCCATGGCACGGGTGCGAACATCTTTACTGCCTTTTTCTTTCCAGGTGTCCCTCATTTCTCGAGTGGCGATTTTTGGCAGAAAGGCGGCATCTTTCATATTTTCGAAGGTATGCATTTTGTCGATGAAGGTTCCCCCCGGACCAACTTCTTTGATCACATCAATACAAAGTTCATCTTCATCAAATCGAAAGCCACTTTTTGTTTTTTTGAGCATTTCTGAAATCTCAGAATCAATTGCCAGTTTTCCAAAATCAAATTCCATCAATGCCCCCAGCAGCCCGGCCATGTTGAACATATCTGTGCCCCCCAGTAATCCGACCATAGTACTCATGCCAGTTTCGTAGCCACTTTGTGCATCGCAGGTATGAGCTCCGGTCAAACCGATGTACCCGCCCGCCGGCAGATTGTAATAACGTGCCATTTGATTGTGTGCAGCGTGCAGAATTCCTGTCTCAATCGCTCCCGGTGGATAATCTCCGGATCTCATATCGGAAATCACGGGCAATGTTGCATAAATATGGGGAGCTCCCGGCTTGATCATCATGCGTAAAACAGTCAGCGAAAGAAATTCTGCATTGGCCTGTACCAAACTCCCCAGCAATGAAAGCGGTGATGCCATCCCACCATTTGGAACAATGGTCGGATAGGAAGGGATATTGTTTTCAGTCGTGTAAATGATCAGTTCGGTGGAGTCGAAATCATAAGTCAGAGGAGAAATAATGGGACAGCAGTGAAGCGTGAAAAAAGGCTGTGCTTCATAGGCAGCTTTGCTCCCGGCAATGATTTCTCCCAGTTTCAGGACCATTTTCAGGTCAGAAATTGAGGGAGTGTTTCCCCGGATCGGTTTTTTACAGTTTTTGGCAGCCGGATAGAAACGTGAAAGGCTGAACTGTCCCTGCGGAGCGTCATCAGCCAGGGTGGAAATGGAAAACACATCTATTCCAGGCAGCTCATTGATAAGAAATGCAATATTGGCAATGTCTTCGGAAGTGGCCCGCCGGTGTTCTCCTGTTTTTGGATCGATCAGATTGGGTGCGGAGCTGCCGGTAATCACAACCGGACTATCTTGAGGAATGGTTTTGTCAAATTCCGGATCTCTTCCCCTGAAGGTAAACGTCGGTATCGTCATCTGCATGAATTCATCCACCACTTTTGCCGGTATTTTCACCAGATGATCGTCTTTTTCAATACAGCCGTGTTTTAAAAAAATCTCCTTTGCTCTTTCGTGACGGACTTTGACACCCACGTCTTCCAGCACTTCCAAAGAAGCCTCATGGACTCGGATCACTTCATCATTCGTTAAATATTCAGTGAACTGTTTCATAGTGTCTTTCTTCAATTTGGTTTTCTGATGGACTCTCTCGTCTTGTGGGAGTCAACAATTCGATGAACATTGCATAGTTGAATTTTGCTTCTTTCTTTTTCACTGATGTTTTTCTGAACCCTGAATTTGTATTTGAATTCCCGTTTAACCATTTTCCGTTTCAGATCCAGGCTTCTATGAGTTCTTTCAATCGCTCCCTATTTGGTCAAACACGTCCAGAGCGTGGCGAATCGATATTTCCGAAACTGGGAAAGGTTCAGTCAGTCGAGAACATCAGATGCTCATCTCTTTGTGATAAAGATTCCTGAATCCGCTGCTGTCTTTCGGCGGGAAACAAGGAGTCCTGCCAGGGATTCATCATCACCTTTTTTTGGATCTGGATAATGGATTGACTGAGAGCATGGCTGTTCTAAAAAGAAACTCACATTTCAAGGTACATCGTTTCATTTTCGATCGTAAAAGAAGCCCCCGCTTCCTGCATGGCTGCCGAAATGGCCCGGTTCAAAATTACCTTAGGGTCCGGTCCATGAAGAATCCGGTTCATCAGCGCATCTCCTTTTTTGTCTCCTATGCTCGCTGTGATGCGCAGACCTCTTCGTTTGCAGGTGATAGGAGTGCCATCCTCCAGTCTGGTGTTTAATTTTTTGAGATACTCATCTGCATAGTTGACTCCAATACCTGAACGATCCATCTGCTTAGGCGGGAGTAAATCTTCGCTTTTTCTGCTTTCTTCATTGATTTTGTGCTTCACCACAGGGTTCCTTTTCTTTTAGTGAAATTGCATAGTGAATGGTTTGATAGGCATTTCGCCATTTGTGATTCAGGGCCTGTTCATTACACAAACAACCGGCTGGTATGATTTCGGGCGCCCAGAGGATGCACGCGTCCAGTGTTTCCCCAAGTCTCGGATGATACGCATTGATGCTTTTCAAAAATTGGTCTGAATGGGTAATATAGGCGCACATCTGAACTGCACCCCGATCGTTTGCTGAAGGCCTGCACGAAGTCTTTGTTACCCTTCTGCCATCAGAAAGCGAAGACAATTTTACACGAAATTCAAAATCGATGCTGTGCCCGGTAAATCCGCATGTGGACCCGACAAATCGAAATTGTGCCTCAATGCTTCCATCCTGGAAATGATCAAGGATGACATTTTCTTTTGCCCATTTCACCAATGCCTTTTCAGGAAGGTTATAGATCCAGGTTTCGTTTTCTTTGGAAATAGGAGCACTCATTTTTCTTCACATATATGCTGCTGCAGCAGTTTTTTTTGAATGAGGGCTGTTGAGAGACAAAGCCCGGCGCCAATCCATTCCTGCCAAAAGGAATTTCGGCCTCGCAGTTCAAGGCCGTCAAAGTATTTTACCTGTAATGATAAAAAGGCACAGCACTACCAGCTTGCGATTTCCTTGCAGAAAGCATGCTGTTGTCATCCTAGATGGTCATGTACTGGCAACCATCCACAAAATAGTCGAAAAAATCGGGATCAGTTTCCAATTCTACATGTGGAATTTTTTTTACCATTTTTTCCAAATCTCTGCGTCTTGATGTAGAAAAAAGCGCAATTGAAGCTCCTTCTATCGCGGCGTTTCCGATTTTTTTAAATTTCTCGGCGGCCAAATTCGGGATCAGTCCCAGCCGTTTGGCTGCTTCAATATCGAGGTGACGAGCAAACCCTCCTGCAAGATAAAAGACATCAAGCTCGTCAAACCGCACACCATAATTTTTCAACAATATTTGCAATCCGGCAACGTTGGCCCCTTTTGCCTGAGCCAGTTCACTGATATCATTTTCAGACAGGTAAATGTTCAATTCTTGATTCAAAAAAAATTTATCTTCGCCACTATTGTAGCGTCCTGAAGCATTTATTTGATTTAGCCTGAGCAATTCGCTGAGGGCATCCACTAACCCCGAGCCGCAAATGCCAAGAGCTTGTTTGCCACCAATTGTGGTCAATTGGGCTTCGCCTTCACCTTGAAGTGAAACTTTTTCAATTGCCCCTTCCATTCCAGGCATTCCGCAGCTGATTGCTCCTCCCTCAAAGGCAGGTCCAGCGGGACAGGAAGCCGCCATGATTCGCTTTCGATTACCGCAAATGATTTCTGTGTTGGTGCCTATATCCATCAATGCTACCAAATGCTCTTCATGATCCAGGTCGATGGCCAGCAGGCATGCTGCAGTATCGGCACCGACATGGGAGCCGATCAGGGGTAGACCGTAGATTCGGGCATCATTGTGTATCGGAAGCCCAAATTTTCTGTTTGAGACTGCCAGGCTGGTGCTTTCTCTATTGCCGGCCAGCATCTCTTCTTCTGTCAGCGAACGGTATGGTTTTTGACCGATGGATTCAACGTTCAGGCCAAAAAACAAATCCCGCATGGTGGCGTTTCCTGCAATTGCCATTTCATAGATATTTGCAGGTTCGATGGGCAGATCTTTAAGACACTGCGACAGATATCCCAAAAGAGTTCTCCTCAGCAGTTTGTCTTTATTCTCTGTATCGTAGCTGATTCTTGCAAGAACATCGGTTCCTCCAAATCTCTGGGGATTTTCGAAGGAAGTTTCTGCCACCGTTTTTTTCGTTTCCAGGTCGATCACTCGAAGCACAACAGTGGTGGTCCCTATATCCACCGCGGCGCCCAAAACAGGACCATCCGATACCGCAATAGGCTCGCCATCCAGAAAAATCGTGTTCCCTTTTCTTGTGACTGCAGGATCAAAAGGAACTTCGAATGCCGAAAGCGGAAGATCACTGGAGCTTTCTTCTATGCGCAAACTCCCTCGTTTGAGAGTATTGCAGGTAACCTTGCCCATATCGGCTGTGATCTTTGTGCGGCAAGCCAGTCGAAATTGCCCGGAGAGGTGTGATTCCTCTTTGACTCGAGGAGAAAGACATGCCATTCCTTCCGAGATTTCAAGCAGGCATTCCCGGCATTTCCCATTTTTTCGGCAAGAAGTGGGGATGGGGACGCCCAGTTTTTCCCCACACTCAAAAAGCGTGCTTCCTGAAGCCGCTTCTGCTTTTTGAAGATTGATTTCGACTAAAACCGGCATATTTGTTTCAGGAACTGGCTTCGACTCTTGAACTGGAATTCCTATGAAAAAATTCGTGGCTTAACAAACCTGCAGCTTTCAAACTTTTTGATCGAATTTTTCTTTCCTATTCTGCTATCACCTGCAGGAAACCGATCAGGCGGCGTGCTGACGCATTTCACCGTATAAATCCTTGAACAGCTCAACCGCCGTGGAGGCATCCGCTGCAAACCCGTCCGCTCCAATTTCATCGGCATACATTTGACTGATCGGTGCTCCGCCGACGCACATTTTTATATGGCAAAGGTCAGGATCATCAGCAAAGTCTTCAATTACTTTTTTCATATAACCCATCGTTGTCGTCAATAGAGCGCTCATGCCGATGATGTCGGCTTTGTATTCGATTGCAGCTGCCTTGAACTTGTCCACATCAGTATCCACTCCGAGATTATGAACCGTAAAACCCGCACTTTCTGCCATCATGCAGACAAGGTTTTTACCAATGTCGTGGAGATCCCCTTTGACGGTTCCCATCACCACTGTGCCAAGGTTTATTGAATCATCTCGTGCCGACAATAGGGGCTTTAAAATGGCCATTCCTGCCTTCATCGCACGGGCGGCCATCAGTACCTCCGGGACGTAGAGCCGGTTCCATTTGAAATCTTCTCCCACCACACTCATTCCCGCAATCATACCTTCTTGCAGTATCTCCTTGGCGCCCAAACCTTCTTCCAACGCTTCTTCAGTCATTTGTTTGACAATGTCAGCTTTTCCGTCATAAACCATTTGGTTCATATAAACATAGTCAACCATTTACCTCTCCTGCATGAATGGGTTTTTTAAATTTCAGATAGTCATGATTCTGCTATTGTTCTCAAGTGGCTTTCATTTTGCCTGATGGAGAAAGCGTCGTTTTCTTGGTACGCCGGATTTGTTTTTCCGAACCTGAGAAACAACCGTACAAAAGGCCCGATTCGTCCAACAAAGTGAACGTGTTGTTTCCAATTTAAAATAGACTTAACTATGATTGAAAATGTTGTCAAGGGATTACATGGATCCCAATTCGAGGCATCCATTTCCCTGAAATTTTCAAAATTCACCATTGCGAATTTTTAAAGCAATCGGTTCACAGGTTCGATCCTGCCTTTTCTTCAATCCGAACTTTGGATTGGTCTGATTTCTTTCAGACAGTGTTCGATTATGTCCAGAGCCGTGTCCATTTCTTTTTTTGTGATTATGAGGGGGGGAGTGAGCGTGATGATATTTCCCATGCTCAGCTTGAAACTCAATCCTTTGGAAAGGGCAGAGTACATGATGTGCTCGGCTTCTTCAGTGGCCCTTTCTTTTGTCCCTCGATCTTTGACCAGTTCAATTCCCAGAAATAAGCCTAAACCTCGAACATCGCCAATCAAACAGAAGTTTTTTTTCATTTCCTCGAGACGGGATAAGGAATACTTGCCTAGTTCTGCTGCATGTTCCGGCAGCTTGTGGTCTTCTAAAAACTTGAGCGTGGCCAGTCCGGCAGCGCAGGCGACCGGACTTTTTTCATGGGTGTAGTGACCCAGGGCCTGATTGCCGGCGACATCAAATTCTTCTCGGGTGAGCAGAGCTGCCAGAGGGAGAATCCCTCCTCCCAGTCCTTTGCCGATGACCAGAATATCAGGAACGACATTAAAATTTTCACAGGTAAACATTTTACCGGTTCGACCCAGTGCGTGAGGAATTTCATCAAAAACAAGCAAAGTTCCGTGCCGGTCACAGGCGTCCCGAACGGTTTCCCAATAGTGTGGAGAAGGAATGGTCGGGGTACTGCGAATCGGTTCTGCAATCACTGCGGCGATGTCACCTTCTTTTTCAAGAACATACTCGAGGTAATGAGCGCATTTTAAATCGCATCCCCCCCGACTGCCGCATTCCCAAAGGCATCTGAATTCATCTGAAGGAGGGACATGTTCGCATCCTGGCAGCAGCGGCCCGATATTGTGACGAAATGTGGCTTCTCCCCCTATGGAAATGGCGTCCAGGGAAGCTCCGTGAAATGAATCCCACATCGAGATCGTTTTGTGTCGCCCTGTCACAACGCGGGCAAGTTTGAGAGCCATCCCGATGGCTCCGGTACCTCCAGGGCACAAAAGGACTTTGTTCAAATCCCCAGGCGCCAGTTCGGTGAGCATTTTTGCAAAATCCACTGCCACCTGGTTGGTGTACCGTCGCGTGCAAAATGACAAGCGGTCCATCTGTTCCTTGATGGCGGAAATGACGGCCTCATTGCCGAATCCAACCTGGTGGACGTTGTTCCCGTGAAAATCCATGTATTTGCGGCCTTGCAGGTCTTCCAAATAAATCCCTTCGCATTGTTGCAATGCATTCAAACACGACGTGGAAAGCGATTGGTGCAGAAAATATCGTGCATCTTCTGCCAACAGATTTCTCGTGGGTTCATCAAGATTCTGGTTTTGCCATTTTGATCGATTCAGGGACAGATTCACGTCTCCTTCCGATAGGTAAACCGGATTTGATGTCACAGGTTTTTTATTCATGAGAACTTTTGTTGATTGAACATTGATTGAAAATTTTAAAAGAAAACAAACTATACCAAACACTTTTAAAAGACTATCAAATTCTGGCTAATTCTGGGAAATTGATTGACAAATAAAACGGTGAAGAGCTAGCATGTTTGAGGATCCATGCTGGAAATGATTTTGATGGAAATATCAATGAGTAAAAGTGAAAGAAATGTTGTTTTGATCGGGATGCCCGGGGCGGGAAAGAGTACGATTGGTGTGATTTTAGCGAAACAGAGTGCCCACGATTTTGTGGATACAGATGTTTTGATTCAGTTGGAAGAAAAAAGAACACTTCAAGAAATTCTGGATTCCAAAGGAAAGAAGGGATTTCACCAAATTGAAGAGCGGGTCTTGCTTTCGCATCACTTTAGCAATCACATCATTGCCACCGGAGGAAGCGCGGTCTACAGTGAAGCTGCAATGGCACATTTAAAATCTGCAGGAATTGCGGTGTTCCTGCAGGTGGATTATGGAGAATTGGAAAGAAGATTGACCAATTTGGATTCAAGAGGTGTGACGACAGAACCGGGTCAAACTTTAAGAGAGCTTTTTGAAGAAAGGCAGATTTTGTACAGGAAATATGCTGACGTCGTCATCAATTGTGACAGGCTTTCTCAATTGGAAATCTCGCAGGTGATTTGTCAGCAGTTGAAACTCCTCTGAGGAGAAAAAAACGTAAGCAAAACCGTTCATTTAATGCTCAGGGAGAACTGGCCTGTCCTGTTTTGAATTATTTGGAAACGATCCTTCATCCCAAACATTCATTTATCAGAGTAATATATGCCTCAAAAAATTGTTCATGTCGGAAAAATTCCCATTTCCAACCAGCATCCGTTTGTTTTGTTTGGAGGAATGAATGTGCTGGAATCGAGAGATTTGGCCCTCCGGGTTGCAGAATCTTATGTCAAAGTCACTGAAAAATTGGGAATCCCCTATGTCTTCAAAGCTTCCTTTGACAAGGCCAATCGTTCTTCACTGCATTCCTTCCGTGGTCCCGGCATGGAAGAAGGGTTAAAAATTTTTGAGGAGATCAAAGCAACGTTTGCCGTGCCTGTTTTGACGGATGTGCATGAACCCGCACAGGCCGCCCCGGTTGCTGAAGTGGTGGATGTGCTGCAATTGCCTGCTTTTTTATCACGTCAAACCGATTTGGTGACTGCAATTGCCCAAACGAAGGCGGTGATCAACATCAAAAAAGCCCAGTTTCTGGCCCCTCAGGAGATGAGACATATTCTGGAAAAATGCGTATCGGCGGGAAATGATCGCCTGATTCTTTGCGAACGCGGAAGTTCATTTGGATATGGAAATTTGGTGGTTGACATGCTGGCATTTTCAATCATGAAATCTTTTCATTGCCCCGTCTTTTTTGACGTGACCCATGCATTGCAAAAACCGGGCGGACGCCCCGATTCTGCTGATGGTCGCGGGCAGTTTACGGAGCAACTGGCTCTGGCGGGTATGTCTCAGGCACTTGCCGGACTTTTTTTGGAATCCCATCCTAATCCGGACGAAGCCCTGTGTGACGGACCTTCTGCTTTGCCCCTGCAGCAGCTGGAACCCTTTTTATCAAAAATCAAGAAGCTGGATGAATTGGTGAAAGGATTTGAATTGTGAGCAATTCTTGCTTCTTTTAAAAGCGTCTGTTTTTCATTTTATTCTTCCTAATGAATTGACAGATTTGCGTGATACCAGTATACCTCTAACTACGTTTTCCCAAAGTCTTTGGTAAAAAATCCTCGTGATAGAATGAAAGATAAGCCCAGAAAGGAGGCACCCATGGCAGAAAGACGCGACGCGAGGTTGATGCATTCCCATCGGCTGTCGCTTACTGTTGAAAATGCCTTTGGACGAGGAGAAATTTTGGACTGGTGCAGAAAAGGACTTCGCATATCCAGCGCCGTTCCTCTTCGTACAGAAGGTTATCAAAGCGTCCACCTGCATGCCCTTCAAGACAAGGGTCTAAGCAACCCATTGGAATTGTGGGATCGGACCGGGAAAGTTCGTTGGGCAACAAGCAAAGATGATGAATGGCAGGCAGGTATTGAATTGGATGAACCGATCACTGATTTGAAAAAAAAATGTGAAGAGATAGATTTTTGCTACCTGTTTTTCACGGGCCGTTCATTTGAGTCACAAAAAAACGCCGAATAAGTCCCCCCTTTTGTTCCTACCCAAGTTTTTAATGGTCCGATTTCCTCGAAAAAAATCCATCTACATTTTCGTATTTTTGTTCTCATTTCTTGTCTGGGTGGGATATGAAACATACGATTTTTCAGCTAGAAAAGGCTGTTCCCCGCTCGATTCTGACGTCATCGACCTCAATATTTCTCAGTCTTCCCCGGTCTCTCTGAAGTTCATAGCATTGGGGGACACGGGAACCGGGGATCAAGACCAAAAGGAAATTGCCCAAGCCGTTCAAAAAATATGCACAAGCGAAGGGTGTGATTTTGTTTTGATGCTGGGTGACAACTTCTATCCCGATGGAGTGGATTCCACTGAGGATCCTTTCTTTAAGAAAATTTTTGAAGACATCTATTCTTCAACAGATAAACCCTTTATTGCGGTTCTGGGAAATCATGATGTTCGAAAAAACCCCCTGGCCCAAGTTCGATACAGCCTGAAAAGTTCAAAATGGCGCATGCCCAATTTGAGCTATCAATTCCAAGCGGGACCGGCTCGTTTTTTTGCAATCAACTCAAATTGCCATTTTTTAGCCTGGCAGGAACTGAAAAATCAAATCAGTACAGACTCTTCTTCAGAAGTTCCTCCCTGGACATTTGTCTTCGGACATCATCCGGTATACAGCAGCGGAACTCATGGAGATTCCGATCTCATAATGCGTTGGTACTGGCAGCAATTTCTTCAAAATTCGATTGATTTCTATCTTTCAGGCCATGATCACGAATTGGAACACCTCCAACGACCTGGAGAAACGAGCGACTATGTGGTCAGTGGGGCCGGAGGAAGACATTACCGTTCTCCTGTGGAGCGCGCAAAAACGAGACCTTCTCAAATTGATAGCAAATTCGTTTACCAGGATACCGGATTTGCCTGGTTTCAAGTCAACAATTCTCAGGCCCGGATGAAGTTTTTTAATGCAGAGGGGCAGGAACTCTATGAATTCTCCAAAACGAAATAGGGTTCCCCTGTTCAAAATCAGACTCTCATTTCTGGCATGAATTTTCCTTGAGGGCCGTTTGGTATAGTTGACATTTTCCTCGATTACATGCCTCTTTCCAATCTCTGCAGGCCAGTGTTTCTTGCTTAAAAATATCCTTTTGCAAAAGTCCTCGTTCTTCATAGGCATCTGCCTGCTCAGGATCCAAATAGATCACCTGATTTAAATCTTTTAAGGCGTTCTGAAATTCTCCTAGCATCACAAAGAGTTTGCTGCGTTTGTGATAGGCATCTGAGTTTGAGGGTTGAAGGCGGGTGGCTTCTGTGAAATCCTGCAGCCCTTTTTCATAGTTTTGCTGCCTGGTATGAGCGATCCCCCGGTTGATCAAGGCTGATACGTGTTTCGGGTCCAGTTGAAGCACCTCTTCAAATTCTTTCATGGCCTCTGCATATTTTTTCAATCGGGAAAAAACAACGCCGCGATTATTGTGAGCATCTGCGTATTTGGGGTTTATGCGAAGAGCTTGGTTGAAATCAGCAAGGGCCTCTTCATATTGCCCCAGGTTTGTGAATGCAATTCCACGATTGTAATATGCTTCCGGATAGCGATCGTTGAGCTGCAAGGCTGTGTCGTAGTCTTTTAGGGCTTCAGGGTATTGTCCAAGGTGAGCCAGGGCGCTTCCGCGATTGTTGAACGCGAGGGCAAAATCCGGGATGAGCGAGATTGCTTTGCTATAATCGTGAATTGCTTCCTTGTATTGCCTGGAACCAGCGTGAAGATTGCCTCGAAAATTGTATGCTTCTGCAAAATCGGGATCAATTTCAAGTGCTGTGTCAATGGACTGCCGTGCCAACTGAATTTGATTGCCGGATTGGTAGGCGAGTGCCAGGTTGCGGTATCCCATCGACAAATTAGGAGAGTAAACCGGCCACTGACTCAGGACGATCATCAGCAATCCGGCGCTCATTCCTTTGAGCAGCGGTCCTGGTGATTTTTTTCTCAAATGCCTTGCTCCCTGAACAATTGCGCATCCCGCAAACAAAATCATCAAAGGAATGAGGGTAAAGCGGTACCGTCCAAAAACAATAAATGGTATGATGCTGACGATGAGAACAATTAGAAAAACATAACAAATGCCCGCATAATCTCTGCGCATCGACCAGGCGAAAATCCAGCCGACAGCAGCCAATGGCGCCAAAACTCCGAAATGATTGAGATGATCAAGAAATTTCAAAAGGTTGGACCATTGATGGTACATATAGTAGTCATCGGTGTCGGTCACTTCATATTGGTTCCATAGCAACAGGCATTTTCTCAAGGTCAGTTTCAACCATTGAAACGGTTCTTTGATTACGAAGCCGAGTGCCTGCCCGAACCAGTAACTCGAGACTTCGGCAGGGGACAAATTTCTTCCCAGGGCGTGTTCTGCCAAATCAGTGGCGTCTTTGCGTTCATACAAATATCCCGCCCGACCAGGTCTCAAGGAATATGCCAATCCGGTGGCATGACGATTGTTCCCCAGGTAGAGATTTGGTCCCAGTTGGGAAGTTGTCAATGTCCATGTCCCTCCCACATTGAAATTCCTGACGCTCACTGGTCCTAAAATCAAGATCACTCCCAATAAGAAAATTCCGCTGCATGCGATTCGACGAGGTAATGGCATGTTGCTGAATTTTAACAAAGGCCAAAATACCAGCACAAAAATTATAAGAATGATGTTTTCCCTGAGCAGCGTGAAGAGCCCAATGACAAGCCCCAGCAAGAGCCAGTTTGCTGGACGTCGTTTTTGCAGGGCAAGAGCCAGCAACCAGAGAGACAGTGACATGAAGAAAAAGCCGACGCCTGTTTTCTGAATCAGCGTATCAAAAAAGATGGCAGGAGCATAAAAACAGGCAAGCAAAGCGGAAACAAGACCGATCAAGGGAGAAAAAAAAATCGATCCTGCCAGGAAGATGAACGTGCAGGCAAGACTACCCAAGGCAATTTGGATCAGGCGTATCGTCCACAAGTCCTCGCCAAATACCGATTGGATAATTCCCAGAAAATAAGGGTAAAGTGGCGCTTGATAAAAGACCGTTTCCCCCAGCCAGTCTCCATCAGCAATTTTTCTTCCCCACGCCAGGTAACCTTCACTGTCGCCGAGAAGAAATTTAAAAAAAGGACTGTCCTGAAATTGGAGAAGGTATAAGAGACGAACAGCGAAGGCGAGGAGGAAAATAACAAGGATTGTTCTTTGACGTCGACCCTGAAAAATTGCTGCCTTTACCATTCCATCATTTTTTGCGTATGCCGCCACTGCAGATCCAGGACATCTTTTTCCGAAATATCGACGGGAGGATCATCCGGTTCCACTTCAAAAATGACTTGACCTCGCGGTACCACTATCCCGCTGCTGCCATCAACAAGCACTTTTTTGATGGTGCCGGAAAAATCGGCACAAAGCGGGTTAAACATTTTCATCACTTCCAGAATTCCCAAAACGTCACCTTTTTCAAAATGATCTCCAGGCTGCACATAGGGCTCGGCATCTGGGGTTTCCTTGGAGAAAAATGTGCCGCCGGTCCAACTGACGATTTGATCACTGCTTGCAGGAGGCGGGGGAGCCAGCAATTGGGTTAACCGTTCAATTTGCTCGGGATCATTGAAGGGAGAGGGAATATCAACGGTCAAATGACTATTGGATTGAAATGCGAAATAAGAGGCTTCTTGGGCAATCGCCAGGGGGAGTTTCAACAAATCCATCCCTAATTGAAAACCCTGATGGGAAGCTTTTATTTCATGCCAAAGGTCTGTTGAAAAATCCTTCAGAGGCGGATCATCTCCCTGAAGAGAATTCTCCAAGTCTACCCATGGCATCTCGGGCTCTCCAAAATGGGTTTTTAAGTCTTGATAGAATTTCAGACCTTTTTTCAGCAAGGAATAGTCCTCCTGCCAAATTTTGCTTCCTGCTGGCACCCCGGGACGTTCTTCAAGACGCAAATAGTGATAAAGATTGTCGAGTATTTCCAGGGGGTTGATGATCCATTGGAACGGGTTTTTTTCAAGATTGACCTCCACTCCAGGTAGAGTTGCCAGCCATCCAGACAGGAGATGCGGATTTTCCAGCAGTCGTTCCAGGGGGCGTATCAACAAGTTCATTTTGCTGTCAAGTGCATTTCCAACAAGATTTTCTGCTGAATCCATCACCGATTTTCTTAAGATTTTCCATGCCATTTCCAAATTGACTTGAGAAGCGATTTCAGAGAGTTTTCCCACCAGCGCCAAATAAGAAAGGACAAATCGCGTATTGGGCTTGATCATGACATCATTGCCGATCAACCAATGGAGAAGGCCGTAGTGAAAATCAATATTGAGTTCCACATTTTCTCCTCTCACCTCCATCCTGCGAAGAATATCTGCCAGTTTGATAAAATTTTCCTTCCGGCTTGTTCCGGAAGAGACGACCAATGCGACATTGGCATCATAGGCTCCAGCCAGCTGGTAGTATTGAAACAGATCCGTATCGGGATTTCGGATTCCGATTCCCTGATCATCGCGCAATTCCCCCTCTACCGGGGAAGACCAATATTGCAGGATCCCGCCAGCATGAGGTTTTAGGGCGGCATTCATGGCATTGATTCTCGCTTCCACTCCTGAATGGAAACGATGAATTCGTTCCGGTTTGGGCAAACGGTCTCCATGGCAGGCAATCAGCAGCATCGCTCCCACCAAAGAGTCCAGCACAAAAAACTCTTCCGGATTGTCAGGGTTGACAAACTTCAGCGAATAGACCATTTCTGTGACACGATGCTCCACCTGAATCCGCGTATTCATCTCCATAAAATAATGGGAGGTTCCGTCTACGATGCATTCAAAAGTTGAAGCAGAATTCAGTTTGACCGCCTGTCCAAAACTTTCGGCTTCAATGCACATGAATTCGAGCACTTCCAAATCTTTCAACATGATCTCAGCCAGGTGCTCTTTCCCTTTGCTGAAATAGTCTGAAGCAGCCGCCTGCAGCAAGTCTGGGGTGAGGGAAATCTCGAGTAGTTTTTGCTCGTGCATCTGGAGGGAACAATCTCTTCCTCCAAGCGCAATACACCATTCTCCATTGCCCAAAAGTTGAATTTCATTGTGACGGGTATCTTCAATATTCAATTCAATCAGAAAGTTTTTATTGTCACCCAGACCCATCGCTTTAGATTCAATCAAAACCTCCGAGACTGCATCAGCCACTTCTTCTGTTGTTTTTACGATCCGCTGTCCTTTACCGCCGCCGCCGCCAATGTGCTTAAAGCGAATACGGTAGTTCGGATGCTGTTCCCAAATCAGCTGGACTTGTTTTTCAGTTTCGCGCTGGATTTCCTCAATAGAGATTAAATCGATTCTTTTGGCATAGGCAGCCTGCAAGACAAGTTCACTTTTCTGTTCTAAAGAGGCTTCGGCAAAGTTCGAGTCCACTTCCAGGTGATGCAGCTCAATGAGTTCATTTAAATAATCATTTTCTTTTGATTCTCCTTTTGCCAATAATGTCAGGGCCGTGATATTGTTCACTCCTGGAGTGACAGAAATTCCCAGTTCACTCGCCAATCGTTTGGCTTCATCTTTTGTTCCAGCTTTTTGAACTACGCTGGATCGAGGTCCGACGAACTGAATACCGGCCTCTTCAATGGATGCAATGAATTCCATGTCCTCCGCCATGAATCCATATCCTGCAAACAAATGAGTATAGTGGTGCTCATGGCAGATCTGAATAATTTGCCGGATTCGTTCGACCCGTTCTTCTTTGCTCGCTCCTGAATAGTCGGAAATATGATGAACACGTTCTTTTCTTTCGGGGATCAAGCGAAGTTCAGGTGCCAATGTTTTTGGGTAGACAAGACTGTCTTTTTCTGAAAGCAAGATTCCGGAGGGTTGGGCTCCCAGTTCTGCGAACACTTCGAGTGCCTCTTTGCGAATCGGACCTCGGCATACGATGAGGCATTTGACTTCATCAAAGGAAAAACTGCGGATCCAGTCGGCTGTGTTTGAAAAAGAAATGATGCTCATTAATTCCTTTCATTCGGATGCTTGTATCGTTAATCCTGACGGAAATTTATAACGGTTCCGTCATTTCCCTGAGCAGGTCTCGTGTGGCTTGAATCAACTGCTCTCGTTGGCTCTGGCGTTCGGGATCAGTGCTATAGCGGAGTTTTTTGGCTTCTTCGCTCAATTTTACAAAAGCTTCGTGGATTTCGTTTTCTCCCATTTTGAATTGCCGGGTGGATGATTTGCTTTCGCTGATCTCCGATTGCTCCATTTCATTACGTTTTTTTAGCACAGCGCGGAGTTCACGTATTGAGGCAGTTGATTTGCTTCCGCAGGCTTCTTTCCAGACGATTTCTCGCTCCTCGTGAGATTTGAAACTGCTCAACAGGTAGGCTCCCGATGCGGTGTACCGGTTAATCAATTCCGGCTGATCCGCATAGACAAGGGCAACTTTTTTACATTGCATGGCCGAAGAATAAGGCATGTTTACGTTTTCTGCATACCATGTTTTGATTTGATCCGTGCTCAACCGGGACTGTTTCAGAAGTTGATGCAAGGCAATCAAGTGGGCACCCAGCAGTAAATAATCGTCACTGATATTTTCGATATACTGATTGATTCGATCAATAATCTGCTGCGCCTGCGGTGTGTTTTGCGAGACAATTTCCTGACTGAGACCAGGATCATAGTAGGGAATCGAAAAATCGATTTGTCTTTGGCCAACAAGCATAGGCGGCTTCTGTTGAGGCGAAACTCCTTCCTGGCCGATTTTACTTTGAGAGTTCAAGTCAAAATTCAGTGTGCGGGCCATTGTATTAATCCTTCCTTGGTATCGGGATGCTGAGGAGAGCAAACAAAGTCTGCACTCACTGATTGGGACTAAAAGCTTTTTGTTTTTCAGCAATTCTCATTGCGATTTCTTTACAAAGCTTTTCATACATCCGGGCACCTCGAGTTTTTCCATTTTTGTAGTTGAAAATACTGTTGTGGTATGCGGGAGCCTCCTGAATCGAGACCGATTCTTCGATCAGGCTTTTAAAGACCAGATCAGGCCAACGTTTGTGAAGTCCATGTAAAATGGTCTTGGAAATATTTGTACGACTGTTGAATCTAGTGATCGCAATTCCAAGGATGTCTGCGTGACAAAGTCCTCTGGCATCATTTTTAAGATCTTCAATATAGGTCATCACCTGGTCGCATCCGCTGTATCCAAGGTAATCGGTAACAACCGGGATGATTACATAGTCGACATACATGAGAATGTTTTCGTTGACTTCATTCCAGCTCGGTGCACAGTCAAAAATAATGACGCTGTGATTGAGCGGTGCGAGCAGATTTTTTATCACGGTTTCCCGGAAACGAGAATTACTGATATAACGCGCCGCTTCAACCATTTGTTTCCCCCCTGAGGGCAAAATAGAGAAGCGTTTATTGATCTGGAGAAATTCGAACTCTTTGATCTCTCCCAAAATGAGATTGGCTAAATTACAGACGTGGTCTCTTTGGAAAATGGTGGTCACATTTGCCTGCATGTCTGAATCAATCAGCAGAACGTTTCGGTTTGCTTTTGAAATTCGATCAGCAAGATTGACTGAAAGTGCGGTTTTTCCCTGACCTCCTTTCATCGACATGACCGCAATTTTGATTGCCACCTCTTTCCTTTTTTAGAATGTTTCTTCTTGTGTGTGCTTCTGCCCACGAGGGTGAAACTTGTGAAAAACTTCGGAATAGTCAGGGGTATTGACATGCGCATATTGGGCAGTTGCACTGAGCGTTGCATACCCGAACAGGGTTTTGATGCTGGTCAGATCCATTCCGTTTTGAATCAGGTGCATTGCAAAAGAGTGGCGAAGCATGCGGGGGTTGATATTGCTTTGTATGCCTGCACGACGCGCATGCTTTTTGACCATGTTCCAAAATCCGATCCGGGTCATGCGGACTCCGTTCCGATTGGGAAACAGGCAAGGGTCTTCTTTGTTCAGCAAACGAGGAATACGGGCAGTTTCCAAATAAGCTTTCAGAACCTCAACTGCTTTTGAAGTCATGGGCACCATCCGCTCCCGTTTACCACGGACTTTCAAAAAGCCCAAGTCCAGAAAAAGATCTTCAATGTCCAGATCCAGGAGTTCTTTGATTTTTAAGCCGCTGGAATAAGTGAGTTCCAGCAGGCTCCGATCACGCAGTCCTAAATAGTGGTTGAGGGAGGGAGCTTCCAGAAGCGCAACGATTTCCTCTTGAGAAAGCATTTCTGGTGGTGCATAATCAATGTTCGGAAATTTAATCAAATCCAGGGGACTGGCTTCGATCATTCCAAGTTGTTCCAGATAGTAAAAAAAAAGCCGAAGTGAGGAAAGATGTCGGGCAACAGTGCGGGACTTGACTGTTTGTTCCAGGGTGTCAGCATAGTTTTGGATCTCTGCAGCGTTCAGTTTTTGCAGCCGAGCCAGTGAGATGTCTCCATCACCTTCCAACCATCCTTTGAAACGCCTCAAATCGAGTCGATGATTTTGAATACTGTTGGCAGAGTATTTTTTGGTTTGCAGGTATTCTACAAACTGTGCGATTAATTGATCCATGAAAAGCACTTCCAAGATTTAAACTTTCTTCGTTTAGTTCGGGAAAAGCATTCCCTGTTTACTCTATTTCGCCATCAAATCCAAGATGAATACTGAAAAGGGAAGATTCTGAAGCCTGATCTTTTCTTTCCACTGAATTTATAAATGGGTCTTTGGAGATCAGGCACCTTTTGAATGATCAATATGAAAAATTTTGAACTCGAGGAATATTTTCTTGAACCCCTGGAGAGGCGTCGAGATCTACCAGAACAAAGGTTTCTTGGCACAGAATACGAAAATTTTATCCTCGTTTCAAGACCTCATGAGACTTTAAAATACCAACCGCTTCCCATGAATGGAAAACCGGGTGTTTATCATCTGCTGGAGACTATTCATGAAATTGATCAGCAGCGCGGGGTCCAATGGGAAAAAAAATATGAAAATGACAAGTTAATCGGGCTTTTAAATCAGCAAAAACAAAGTATCACGGTTGAACCTGGAGGACAAATCGAATTCGCCGGGGCCCCATTGGCCTCCCTTGAAGCGGTTCAAAAAGAACTGCTTGCTTATTATCGTACTCTCTCGCAAGCGGTCGAAATTTTCAATGGTAAAATCCTTTCTTTTGGTGTCGTTCCCCTGTATCCGCTTGAGATGATTCCTTTAGTCGATAAACTTCGATATCACGTCATGTTCCCCTATATGAAAACCGTGGGAAATTGGGGACAATGGATGATGAAAGCCAGCGCTGCAACTCAAGTCAGCATCGATTTTTTTTCAAAAGAAGATCTTGAACGCAAATTTGTTTTCCTCAACCGTATCTCGCCTTTTCTGACGGCCGTCTTTGCCAACAGCCCTCTTCTGAACGGGAGCAAATCGGAGTACCTTTCTTTCCGTGGAAGAATTTGGCAGGATACGGACCCCGATCGATCAGGATTACCAGAATCCTTTTTACAGGAAAATTTTAAACTGAATGATTACATCCAATGGGCGCTGAAAGCGTCGCCTTATTTTCTGAATCGGGATGGTAAGGATATATTTCTTGCAGAAACTTCTTTTGAAAAATTGATCGCCGGAGAAAAACCCGAGATTGAAGTGAGCGCTGCTGACTGGAAAGAACATCTGGGGATGTTATTTCCCGATGTGCGGATCAAGCAGATTATGGAGGTCCGTGCCGTTGACGGGCTGATGCCTCGAGATTCCATTGCGGTACCAACATTGATCAAAGCCCTGATTTACAACAAAGATGCATTTGAAAAAGTTTATTCAATTCTGATGGATTTGCCCTCAAAAAATTTTTCTATTTACCGGGCGGCAGCTGCTAAAGAAGGACTGCATGCAGAAGTAAATGGTCTAAGTTTTGCCAAATTTGCCCGACAATTCTTTGAAATTGCCCTCAGTGCCCTGGGTTCGGCAGAGGAAAACTGGCTGCTTCCCTTTTTTGAAAAATATACCAAGGATGGGTTCAGTCCGGCAGATTTGGTCCTGAAAAAATTCGAGGCTGCCGATCAGGATATTGTAAAATGGGTTGAGACTTATTTTGCAGAATCGTCTTTAGATTTTCTTGAATCCTGAGCGTGAATAGTCAACATTGATCGTGAACTTCAAGACGGGTGTCCTAAGCAAGCCGATGATTCATCAAAAGTGCGCCTCAATTTTTAAAACACAGTTTTTTCTTACACGATTTCTTTTAGCAGCAATGGTCGGAACGCTTTGTCTGGCGTCCTTTGTGCTTGCTGCACCCAATGCCGAACTTTGGCCGAGATGGCAACAGCATGATCCCGAAAGCAGGCAAACCATAGATCATCAATTCTGGGCATTGTTTTTAAAACGTTACCTCCAGACAAACGACCCATCAGGAATTTTCCGAGTTGCCTACCAGACGGTCACCAAAGAGGATAAAATCCTGCTGTCTGACTATATCCGCGAACTGAGCTCACTCCCCATTTTAGAATATGGGCTCCAGGAACAAGCCGCCTACTGGATCAATCTTTACAATGCGCTCACCATTCAGCTGATTTTGGACCATTTTCCAGTTGAATCGATCCTCGACATTGATATTTCTCCGGGATTTTTCAGTTTTGGCCCCTGGGATGCCAAACTGATTTCGGTAGACGGTGTGGAGCTGTCTTTGAATGATATCGAACATCGAATCCTGCGCCCGATCTGGAAAGACAATCGATTCCATTATGCCATCAACTGTGCCAGCCTCGGGTGTCCAAATTTGGCGCCGGTTCCTTACACTTCAGTCAATTTGGAGGCTGCCCTTGAACGTGGAGCACGGGCTTATATCAATCATCCGAGAGGTGCTTTTTTTAAAGATGGTGAACTCTCTGTATCTAAAATTTTTAATTGGTTTGAAGAGGATTTTGGCGGTGACGAGGCCGGTGTCATCACTCATCTCAAAAAATATGCCTCTGGCAATCTGGCTGACCGGCTTCAAGATTATCGGGGAGAGCTGAACTATGAATACAGTTGGAAATTGAACGCCCCATGAGTTTCGGAGGTCTTAGGGCTTGTGGATCTGCCAGCTATTTTCTCCTCCTTTAAAAAGCCGCCAGAAGATTTTGAGGGGCGGCGATCCCCGGCTAAATTCATTGCATTCCGGCCGGGCATAGGCTAATTTTGAGCGTTCAATCCAAGTGTTGTACAATTTTTTCAGACGTGCAAAAGAAAACCGGGTTCTTCTCCAGGAGTGCATGGAGCTGATAGTTTGCGGAGCAGAAGTTCATCAGCTCGTCTAATTTCAATCGAATTAAAGGAATAGAGTATGTCCGAAACAGAGCAGTTCCAGCAAAAACGCCCAAAAATAGAAACAGGGGCTTTTCAAATTTACACGGGAGAAGGCAAAGGGAAAAGTACGGCTTCGATGGGATTGATGCTGAGAGCATTGGGTTGCGGATTTCATGTCTATTATCTGAGGATGCTCAAACCCCGCTGGAAGACCGGAGAAATAAAATTGGGACCTACTCTTCATCCCAATTTGACATTCCGGAACATCCCCCACTACTGGGCGCTTTGCGTCAGTAAAAATGTTCCTCAGGATGTGGAAAGTATGAGAGAGAAGCTGATTCCTGAAATAGACAACCTGCAGAAGGTTTTGACCTCCGGTGACTATGACATGGTGATCGTGGACGAAATCAATTACTGCATCCACCGGGGGTTGATAACACTTGACCGTGCCATCGAGTTGGTTGAAAGCCGCCCTGAAAAAGTAGAATTGATCTTTACCGGGAGACACGCGCATGAAGAATTGATCAAACGGGCAGGGATTGTCACCGAAATGCGAAAAATCAAACACCATTTTGCGGATGGTATTAAAGCAAGGGTTGGCATCGAATTTTGAAATTGAGCGGCCCATCGGCTTTCTTGGTGTGGAACACACGACAATCTATTTGTGAGGATCCCCCCTTCATTTTTTTACTCCTGACTATGACTGATAATCCGCTTTCCCATGGCCTGATTCTTTCCGGAATGCAAAGCAGCAGCGGAAAAACCGCGATCACCTGCATGCTGATGGCTGCCTTGCAGGAACAGGGGATGTCGCTGCAGCCCTTCAAAGTCGGTCCCGATTTCATTGATCCGGGATATCATGCTCAATACGCCGGAAAGCCCTGCATCAATCTTGATGCCTGGATGATGGGCAAAACCCGAATTTTGCAGGATGTTCAACGCTTTGGCGCAGGAAAAGTGGGGATTGTAGAAGGCGTGATGGGGCTTTTTGATGGAGCCAGTCCCAACTCGGATGAAGGCAGCACCGTGGAATTGGCGCGCTGGTTGAATTGGCCTGTGCTCCTGGTGGTCCCCTGTGAGAAAGCCGGGCGTTCCATCGCCGCCGCAATACGAGGATTTGTGGAAGAAGCCGGGGCTCATCGTATTTGTGGTGTGATTTTGAATCAGATTGGCGGTGAATCCCATGCTCATTATCTCAAAGATGCGCTGGCTTATTTGAATCTTCCAGTACTGGGAGCCGTTCCCAAAAATGAACTTCTTCGCTGGCCCGAACGCCATTTGGGCTTGCATTCCCAAACTGAAATCGATTTACCCGAAGCCGGGGAACTGGCTCGTTTGGGATGTGAGGTGCTGGATATTGACCTTATTCAGTCTCTTGTTGCAGAAGCACCTGAGGGACAAAGCAGTGAGTCTCAAGTCTGTTCAGTTTCAATCCCCAAGCGTGTTGCAATTGCCAAAGATGAAGCATTTCATTTTTATTATCACGCCAACTTGGAATATTTGAAAAATTGCGGTGTGGAATTGGTGGAATTTTCCCCTTTAAACGAGACGTCACTGCCTGACCAAATTGAAGGTGTGATCTTCGGAGGAGGATTTCCGGAAATATTTGCTGCTCAGATCGCCGACAATGCGTCAATGCGTTCTTCCATTGCTCAGGCCATCGCCAACGGGATGCCCTGCTATGCGGAGTGCGGTGGTCTGATGATTCTTTCAGAGGAATTGATTACCCAGGCCGGAAAGCGGTTTCCGATGGTGGGAGTCGTTCCGGGCTCAGTCCAAATGACCCCGCACTTGAACAATTTCGGCTATTGTTTCTGCACCCCAGGGGATTCTTCGAATGTGGAGGCCTCCTGGCGGGGGCATGAGTTCCATTATTCCCTCTGGTCTGCAGAAGAGACAAAGGCCAATCTCTGGCAGGTGACCAAAAAATATCGGAAAATCAAAAGAACTGAAGGCTTTCGGCACCAGGGCCTGCATGCGTCCTATGTCCATCTCTATTTCCCGACGGCTCCAGAAGTTTTTGAGGACTTATTCGGATTAGAAAAGGAACAGTCATTTCCATTTTAGATTTCATTTTGTGGTTTTGCTGCAAACAAAATCGATGCAAAATGAATTTCATTTCAAATCAAGAGGAAAAACATGATCATTTGTCTTGGTATCGGTCCTGGTGATATGGACTATCTCATTCAAAGAAGCGCGGAACTCATTCGTTCTGCCCAAGTTGTCGTCGGATTTACAGCGGTTGTTGAATTTGCTCAACCGCTTTTGTCGCCGGATTCCCAAGTGATAACAATGAGCTACAAAGACCAGGTTGCGAAACTGGAAGAGGTGGCGAGGCTGCACCACGAGGGTCTGAAATGTGTAGTATTGTTTATGGGTGATATTCATTTTTCCGGATTTCAACTTTTGGAGAGAGTGGAACGAGCCTGCGGTCATCCTGTGGAGACGGTCCCGGGCATCAGCTCATCTCAGATTCTTGCTTCCAAAACGAAAGTTTGTTTCGATGAAACAACTTTTATCACCTTTCATCGGCGAGGAGATTTAACACCTTTCCAAAAACACATGATCCATGTGCTTCAGGATGATCGAAACGCCATCGTGATTCCTCGACCCTGGGATATGATGCCCAGGGAAATTGCAGCGTACCTGATTGAACATGATATTGATCCCAAGCATCCGGTCGAGGTCTGGGAACACCTCACCCAGAATGAAGCCAGTTGGCAGGGAACTTTGGCAGAATGTCAAAAAGAATTCAGCGACATGAGCATTATGCTGATCCGTACTCTCAATCCAATGCCCAGTCAGCTCTGATGCTTTTCATCTTTTTATTGAAATCGTGCGTTAGCAGATTGATGTTGAAATTTTGATTAAAACCAAAAAAATACAAGGAATACATTCTTGCAACAATGCTTCTTGGTCCTCTTTGAAAAAGGGGAATTTGAGGTTTATTATTGAGGAGAAAAGGAAATGAAAAAAATTCTGATTTTAGGAGCTGGAACCGGGGGAACTCTTGTTGCGAATCTGCTTGCGGGCAAACTTGATTTAAAAGAGTGGTCCATCACAGTAATTGACAAATCCGCAGAGCATGTTTATCAACCCGGTTTGATTTTCATCCCTTTTAAACTCTATGAATACGAAGGTAAAAAAGATGTTGTCAAACCGATCACTGATCCTTTGTCTAAAAAAGTAGATTTTGTGCAGGGCGAGATCGTATCTATCGATCATGATCACAAGAAAGTGGAAACCAATCAGGGAGTTTTCGAATATGACTGGCTTGTCTGCTCGATGGGGTGCCACATCGCACCCGATGAAGTGGATGGCTTGGAAGAAGCAATGGGAAATGATGTTCATACCTTCTACACCCTGGAGGGTGCACTGGCATTTCAAAAAGCAATAAAAAATATGAAAGAAGGAAAACTGGTTTTGAATGTAGCAGAAATGCCGATAAAATGCCCGGTTGCTCCCATTGAGTTCGTCTTTCTGGCCGACTATTATTTCCGTATGCAGGGTGTCCGTGATCAAGTTGAAATTTCATTTGTCACCCCCTTGGAGGGAGTGTTTACCAAGCCCATTGCAAGCAGAATTCTTGGAGAAATTGCTGCAGAAAAACAAATCGAAGTGGTTCCAAAATTCTCCATTGAAAGTGTTGACCAAGAGAAAAAAACAATTCATTCCTATGAAAATGCGACACTGGATTATGATTTGCTTTGCACCATCCCACCCAACCTGGGACCTGATGTGGTGGCAGACTCCGACATCGGTGATGCGACCGGTTATATTCATACGGATCAAAGAACCTTAAAAAGCAAGAAAGCCGAGCAGGTCTTTGTGATTGGGGACAATACGAACGTTCCTACATCAAAAGCAGGGTCAGTGGTTCATTTTCAAGCGGAAACAGTGGTGGAAAATATCATCCGGGAAATAAACGGACAAAAGGCATTGCCCAGCTTTGACGGACATTCCAATTGTTTCATTGAGTCCGGGTTTGAAAAAGCGGTTCTGATTGATTTCAACTATGATATGGAACCCCTGCCCGGAACTTTTCCGATGCCCGTCATTGGCCCTTTTTCATTGTTGAAAGAAACCCATTTAAATCATGTGGGTAAAATTGCTTTCAAATGGTTTTACTGGAACATGCTGCTCCATGGCCGTCTTCCCGATACTCCTTTTGTACCCACTCACATGAGTTTTGTCGGAAAGGATGTCGCCGAGGCTCCTCCTATACAGCGGGCACAGTCCAGGATTATTGGTGAGCTTATGAGCAAGGAAGTGGTGGTGGTAAAGGAAGGCACCCCCGTGGTCGAAGCTGCCAAATTGCTTGTCAAACACCGGGTCAGCGGCCTTCCTGTTGTTGATGTGGACAACAAATTGATTGGGATTATTACGGAAGCGGATTTCTTGTCAGGGATGGATCTTCAGTCTGAATCAACACTCAAACCTATATTTGATCTCATTGTTCATCAAAAACGAAGTAAAAAGCGGATGGGAACAATTGTCGAAGATTTGATGACTCCGAAACCGATTACTTTGCGGGAAGAAGACTCTCTCAGTAAAGCAATTGAAACCATGAATCGGAATAAAATCAAAAGAGTCGTGATTACCGATGAACAAAACTTTGTCAAAGGAATTGTTTCACGGGCCGATCTCATCAAAATATTTTTCTAAGCGTGTATAAAAAAATCCACGCTCAGGCAGGAACCGGGGATTTGTTGGATAGGTTGGTTCCGGATTTGTCGAATCCTTCTTCAAGGATGTCTCTCTGAATGTCCATGACCAGTCCGTCAACATTCCCTTTTTCCTGGACCAGCTCCAGGAGTTTCATCGCTTTGTTGAATACTGCAGACAACCATTCGGCGGGCAAGCGAATACCAAGCGTGGTGGTCGAGACCTTGTAGAAGTAATGAATCAGACTGGCATACTCAATGAAGATTGCAAATTCCATTTTGGACTTCGGCATTTTGCCGACTCTTTTTACGGCAAGCCCGTAGTAATGCAACGTGTTCTTGAATGATTCCTGTACTTTTTCCCGCATCTCAACCGTCCGTTCTCCTCCCTGGTATATTCCCACTTTAAAAATTAAATCACTCATTTGTACTTTTGCTTCTAAAAAGTAAGGAATTGGATCGTTTTTATCCACTTTTTTCAGTTGTGAGGAAAGTTTTTTTGCTTCGATGTCGAGCAGCGGCAAAACCCTCAAAAGCAGCAGCAGTTCTGCCGCTCTTTTAAGTATACTCTTCCACTTTGTATCTCTTTTCTTGTCATCACCGATCTTATCGGTTCCTCCCAGTTCAAGAAGAAAATCGGTGACTTCTTCAAAACTCAGACTGGTGTTGTAAACCGCTTTGTTCTCCTTGATCGCTTTTTCAGTTTGTTTTTGGTAATTTTTAATGATTTCCATGTTGCGTGTGACTAGGGCAATATGGTTCCTTAAACCTTGCGATTGCCGGGTGAAAGCATTTTGTTTCCCTTCTTCAGTTTTGAGTTTTGCTTCCAGGGCCAGTGCCTCTCCCTGGCACTTGTAGTAAAGCTTTGAAAAATAGATGTCCTGAGTCCAGATCACCATTTGCAACCCCACGTTGCTGAATTCACCGAAGGAGCAGGCGACGGTGGCCTGAAGGAGCAATGTACGGTAAAGTTCCACTGGAAACTCTCGACCGCTTTTGGCGACGATGGAAACCAGTTCCAGACGATCCATCATGCTTTTCGGGTTTCGTTTGAGGAGTTTCACTTTCTCCAGTGCTGCCTTGGTGGGATGGTGTCTGGCGAGCTCTTCACCTGTCACCTCGGGAGAGACGAAGTCCCATCCGCGAAACCGGTTGGCTGCCCTTTGCACAAAGGTGGTTTGTGAATAATCGAGAATTTCCTTTTTCCTTGAGTTGATCTCTGCCCGCCAGTGTTCGATCATTCCCGGAATATTGCCCAGCTCCTGAGCCTTAATTTTGAGATGGGAAATCCCTTCTTCTGCAGGAGAATCTTCCAAAGTCTTGCTGGCGCCGAAAAGGTCTTCGTTGATGAAGACTTTTTTCCCGATTTTTTTCTTTTTCAGTTCCCCTTTTTTCTCTTCGATTTTCTTGCTTTCTTGCTCAATCGGGGATTCATCAAAATCCAATGCCATGGTTTTTCATATTCCAGATGTTTAACGAACTCACTTGGGCATGAAAAATTTCTGCTGCGCAAATGTCTTTTTGATCCGTTCGTTGATTGAATGACTCTGCAAAATTATACGCTCTAAATGCAGAAATGTGTATCCGAAAAAATACGTATATTCAGTTATTTTATCTGCGGGAAACAGCAGCCGATCCCTGACTGGAAATTCCTCAAACACGACGCATCTCTGTGATTTTTGTCGTGTACTAATGCACCTATAAATGCTAACAAAGAAAGAGCTTCCTGTGGTTTAAAACAGGAAAGAAGTGATAGTAAATGCCTTTCAAACAGGGCGAGTGATTTTGCTCAACTAGGAAAATTGAAAAGGAAGTTCACTAATATATTGGAAGATCATCATGAAGGAAAAATGGAATTGGAGATCAATGGCGAAAATGGGCGTGATTGTCTTTTTGATCATCTGGATTATTGGGAAAGACGTTCAGGCGGCGCAAATAAGGCAAACATTGAATTTTCTCAACTGGTCGGAATATATTGACCCGGAAGTTGTCAGGAAGTTTGAGAAAAAATTTGATGTGAAACTGAAGGAGTTTTATTTTGAAACAGACGATGACCGGGACGATATATTAGTCCAGTCCGATGGAAAGGGGTATGACCTGGTTTTGGCTTCCGGAGTTGCAATTTCTCCCTATCTCAAACACAAGTGGGTGAGTCCTGTCGATCGTTCAAAAGTTCCGAATATTGAGCATATTGATTCCCGTTGGCTGGATGCTTTTTCAGAGGTAAAAGGGTATGGCATTCCATATTTTTGGGGAACCGTCGGAATCGTGTACCGAAGCGATCTGGTCTCTCAAAAGATCAATAGCTGGAAGCAGCTGTTTCACCCTTCAGAAGATCTGAGGGGAAAGGTTCTGATGATCAAAGACTATCGCGATACGATTGGCGCCGCCTTAAAATCACTGGGTTATTCTCTCAATAGCGAGAACCTGAAAGAACTGGATGAAGCAGAAAAGATATTGTTGGCGCAGAAAGCCTATGTCAAAAAGTATTCTTATCTTTCTTTGTCAGAAGAATCTGCCCTCGTCACCGGTGAGATTGCAATGGCAATGGCCTACAATGGCGATGCCGTGACCTTGCAGGACTATCATCCGCAAATAGAATTTGTGATTCCCGATGAAGGAAGCAATCTCTGGGTAGATTACCTTCTGGTAATGGAATCTTCCCCCAGAAAAGAACTGGCCTGGGAGTTTATAAATTTTGTCAATGAACCGGAAAATGCAGCCCGCCTGGCTCTATATCTCAATTTTGCGACTCCAAATCGGTCGGCAAAAAAGTTTCTTTCTTCGGAACATCTCAATGATCCTGTCATCTACCCCAGTGAGAAAATTCTCAGTCGGTCCGAATTTTTTAAAAAATTGTCTCCTCGTGTGATTAGAAAAATGAACTCCATCTTCTCAAAAGTTGAGAACTAAAGGAATTTTTGAAATTACAATCAAAAATACTGCTTTTTATTGTGCCTCTCCTTGTGCTGTCTTTGTTTGTGGTGGGTGGAGTTGCTTATATCAACATTCTGAGAATCTCCCGGGATGACTCATTGAATCAAATGAAGTCGCTTTTGAATGAAGTGGAACGGCATGTCCACTCAGGTTTTCAGACAGTCAAAGCAAATATAGAACTTTTTTCCGGTTCTGATCTGCTGCAGCGTTACATTCTCAATTCTGATCAAGAGGACCGCTACACCTTGATGCAACCCAGTCTTTTGACGCTCTTTGCCAGTTATCATCGGGCTTATCCTGAATATTACGAAATTCGGGTCTTGCTCCTTGATGGTTATGAAGATACCCGGTTTTCTCTGGAACATGCCCCCAATATCCTCGAGGAGGAAGGGGATACACCTTATTTTCGAGAGATGGAGCAGTCCAAAGAGACGACCCATCTAACTTTTTATCGCAATGCTGACAATCAGGAAGTCACTCTTTTGGTTTCCAAAAAACTCGTTCTTGTTGACAATTCGGTGGGTCCGACGACTAGAAAACCGGTTCCGAGAGGTTATCTCGCGTTGAGTGTTCGTCCTGGTTTTATCGAGCAGGAAATAAAAAACAGTCAGATTGGTCGTGAAGGTTTTATTTTTTTTACGGACGAGCATGGAAAAATACTGTTTCATCCGGATCCTCGAAAACTGGATTCGGTGCTGCCCCCCCTCCTGTTTAAAAAAATTGTTCAAAATACCAAATCAGGCCAGTTGCTGGAATCAGAGTACCTGGGGGAAAATTATTATTTCAGTGCAAAGCAGCTTCATCCCAAATTGATTCTTGTCGGAGTATTGCCGACTTTGGAGCTTTTGAAGGCTAGTGATGAATTGGCAGAAAATGTCGCCTTGATCACGTTTTCCATAATCGTGATTGCCGGGATGCTGCTTTTTATTTTTCTCAGGTATATTTTGGTAAATCCAATCGAGCAATTGAACGAAGCGGTCCAAAAGATGGCTTCAGGAAGTTTGGAAATTGACCTGGCAATTGAAAGCAAAGACGAAATAGGAATGTTGGCGTCAGAATTTGAAAAAATGGTCTCTGATCTTAAAACCGCACAGGAGCAGAAAGATCAGGCGCAAAAACAGTCGATTAAAATACAGTTGGAACTGGAACGGACCAATCTTGCCCGTGATTTTCTTGAAAAAGAAAAAAAGTTGATGCAGAAAACCACAGAAATTGCGGAAGCGGCCAATCGGAGTAAATCCGAGTTTCTTGCAAACATGAGCCATGAAATTCGAACTCCTTTGAATGGAATCATTGGGATGGTAGAACTGCTCCTGGATACCAAGCTGGATGATGATCAGCATTCACTGCTCCATACCCTGAACGTTGAATCCTATTCCTTGATAAACATCATCAATGAAATTCTCGATTTATCCAAAGTCGAAGCAGGGAAACTGGAGCTGGAAAAAAATCCATTCAACTTGCAGACACTGTTCAGCAATATGGCAGAAGGATTGGCTCTTCAAGCAAAACAAAAAGACCTGCTTTTTGAATGGAACCTTTCTGCCGGGGTGCCGCTTGATTTGATTGGCGACCCGGTGAGATTGCGTCAAATACTGACAAATCTTGCAGGGAATGCATTTAAATTTACCACCAAAGGGGGTGTTTCAATTAGTGCTGAACTCGAAAAAATGGACAGAAATGAAGCCAAAATTCGATTTTTGGTAAAAGACAGCGGTATTGGCATTCCTAAAGAGAAACAAACGATAATTTTCGAGAGTTTTACTCAGGCAGACGGATCCATTACCAGAAAATATGGAGGAACTGGCTTGGGAACAACGATTGTCAAAAAATTTGTGGAGTTAATGGGCGGAACTTTTGGACTGGAAAGTGAAGAAGGCAAGGGCAGCACTTTTTGGGTTTCAATCCCGTTTCTTATTCAGGAAGAAAAGCACTTTTTATCACCAATCGTCAATTCAGATTCAGTTTTTCGAAATGAAAGCAATTTCAGGATTCTTTTGGTTGAAGACTATCCAACCAATCAAAGGGTGGCGATGGCTCATCTGAAAAATGCAGGATATCAGGTTGATCTTGCAGAAAACGGCCATCAGGCGATTGAGGCTTTTCAGGAAAAAGACTATGATCTGATTCTGATGGATATACAGATGCCGATGATGGACGGATACGAGGCAACGAAGGAGATCAGAAAACTGGAAGAGCAACGAAATATCGGCGGATTGAACACGACAACTTCCCGAACACGGCTCCCGATAATTGCCATGAGTGCTCATGCGATGAAACAGGACGTGGACGTCTCTCTAGAAAATGGGATGGACGATCACATTTCTAAACCGCTGCGAAAAACCGTTTTTCTATCATCGCTCAAGAAATGGCTCCATCCACAATTGGAACACGTGGAAACCGGAAAAAAGCGGTTTCGGAGGCAGGAAAGAAAACTGGAGGAAAATTCTCCGATGAATTTGCATCAAGCCCTTGATGAATTTGAAGGAGATCAGGAATTGCTTTACGGGGTGTTGTTGGAATTTTTAGAAAATGTCAGAATTCAAATTTCAAAAATGGAAGAGGCACTCTCTCTCGGGGACACGGAATTGATTCGAAAAGAAGCTCATTCCATCAAGGGAGGGGCAGCCAACCTAACGGCAAATCAATTTGCAGAATTTGCTTTTGAATTGGAGGAGAATGGAAAAGCTGCAGACCTCGAACTCTGCAAAATAAATCTCCAAATGTTGAAATCCGAATTAAATCGTTTAGACAACTACATCAAGGAAAGCCAGGAAATCAAAAATGAAAATATTGATTGTTGATGACGAACTTGTCAGTCGAAAAAAAATGCAGAAAATCATGGAGAATTTCGGGACATGCGAATCGAAGCAAAACGGTATTGAAGCCATTGATTCGTTTAAAAAATCCCTTGAATTTGAGACACCGTTTCAATTGGTCACTCTGGATGTTGAAATGCCTGAAATGGATGGGACAGAAGTTTTGTTTGAATTGAGAGAATTAGAAAAAAAATTTCAAATTTCTAAACACAAATCCGCAAAAATTCTAATGGTCACCTCCCACTCTGAACGAGACACGGTAATCACAAGCATTCAAGCCGGATGTGATGATTACGTGGTCAAGCCCTTCAACAAAGATACTATTGTTCAAAAAATGAACGGACTCGGTTTCAATTTCAGCTAGCCCCTATATGTCATGACGTTCTAAATTTGGAATAGTTCCAGTGAATGAATGCAATTTTTTTAAATTTTTATTGCAAATCTGCGGACTGTAAAAATCCAGATTTTGGACACACCTCCTCCTTTCCCCCATTATTATTTGAGTGCTGGGGCAGCTCCATTATTTCTGAATCGGGCAAAGCATCAGCAACCTGGAAAAACAACTTTTGAAAAGGTAGGACGGCGATAACAGGAATCGTACTCTTCGGGTATTTTGTACAATAAAAGCGCCTACTTTGAAGAGTTTAAGCCGGATTGTACGGCAACTCGCTCTAGCCGGGTTAATTCATAAAATCTTTGAAGACAATCCCCTGACATGCTCAAAATGCGGCAAGCAGATGAAGATAATCGCCTTTATTAGCGATTATCAGGAAGTTCAGAAAATCCTAAAGCATATTGGGGAAGAGACCCGGAGGGCATCCCCCTTATTACCTGTTGCCATAGTCTCCAATCCTGAATTTGACTTTGGAGACCCCTTCCCACCCGATGACGTTTATTTTCATGATGAGGAAAATGCAATGTAATAGCCTCAGCAATGTCCATGGGATAAATCCGTCTAAAAACATCTTATTTTCAGCAAGTTCAGCGCAAACAAGAAGAAGATTCCTGAAATAAGCGAAATACTCCCGGCAAAATCCCTAAATACACAACATCTTCCCCATAATCCCAAAATCATCCTCAAAAAATCCTACTCGTTCTTGCGCAATTTTTGATTTTCCTATAGATTCGCAAAGAGGGTCCGGCCTGGGTTTGTACCCCAATTTTTAGTCTTGATATTAAAAATGTGCCCACATTGAAAAAAGAGCTCGGGAAAAAACTCGACAAGGAAAAACAGGGGGATCGATGAAATTCGAAGTGATTGAAATCAGTTGGGTTGATTCAGCAGCGACCGAAGTGTTGCTCAGAATTTTCCGGAGGGTGCGGGAAAATCAAAAAAGATTCGAAATCAAAGGATGCAACCGGATGATCTGTTCGTTCTTTTCTTCAATAGGGTTAAACACCCTCTTTCCAATTGACCGGAGATAACCGCCAAATCAAAAATTCAGGTTTATGCTGGGCAATACAGAAAAAATTAAAAAGCCGATTGAAAGCTTTGATAAGGGCTCAAACTGGCTGACAGGATTGGTATCTCTTCCTCATTTTGCAGAAAATGCCTTTGATTTGATGTTGGTTTCTGCCGTAATCAACATTTTGACATTAGCGCTTCCGCTAACTTTGATGCAGGTTTACGACCGTATCATCCCTAACAGCGGAATCAGCACCCTCACCTGGCTATTGATCGGCTGCTCTGTCGCGCTTCTACTGGAAGCGATTCTAAGAGTCTGCCGGGCATTTATCATCAACTGGATGGCAGCGCGTTTCGAACACCTTGTGGGATGCAGTACAGTCGAAAAAATCCTTGCAAGCCGGCTGCCCGATTTTGAAAAAGATGAAGTCGGTGTTCATTTAGATCGATTTTCTGCAGTATCAACACTCCGTGGATTTTACGCCGGTCAGGTTTTTCAGATTCTCCTGGATGTTCCGTTTGCCGCCCTGTTTCTGCTGGCAATCTGGTATCTGGCAGGAGGATTGGTCTTCTTCCCGGTAAGTATTGTCATATTCTATTTTATACTGATCTATTTTTTTAGAATCGGCTTCCATAGTTCACGAAGGGAACAAATCACTATCAACGACCGGAGGTCCAATTTTATTATCGAACTGCTTGAAAGCATTCACTTGGCAAAGGCGATGACCTTCGAAGAAGAAATGCTCCGTCGCTATGAAAGGCTTCAAGCCAGCGGCGCCGATACAAACTTGAAAGTCACGTTCTGGGGAATGCTCCCCAGCAATGTCGGGGTTTTGCTTTCTCAGATTACGATGTTCGGCTTAATCGGTTTGGGCGCAATGGATGTCATCGGTGGAACTCTCACCGTAGGGGGATTGACGGCTTGTACATTGCTGGGAGGAAGAGCCCTGCAGCCCATTCAAAGCGCAGCAGGATTTTGGTTGAGGTTTTCCGATGCTGAAATCGCGCACTCGAAGCTACAGAAAATCGCCACAATGGAAGACGAAGTGGAGTCTGGGAGTCTGCCGTTTCCGGATGATATCGAGGGCACCGTCGAATTGAAAAATGTCTCCTACAAATTTTATTCCAGCGAAACCCTTCTTTTGGACGATGTCAACCTGAAAGTTGTGGCGAAAGAGACGATTGGAATCATGGGGCAAGATTCCGTCAGAACCACCAGTTTGCTTTGTCTGATGCTGGGAATTCTTAAACCGGAAAGTGGAATTGTTTTGATCGACGATTTTGATATTTCCAAATGGGATCATTCAAATTTGAGAGGGCGCATCGAATACCTTCCCCAGACAGGGACTCTATTTAACGGGACCATTCTCGAAAACATATCAATGTTTGATGAGAATAGAACCGCTGCGGCCTTGGATGCTGCGGCTTTACTGAAATTGGATGATCACATTGCCAATCTTCCGATGGGATATGAAACTCAGACAGGCAGCCAGGCAGCCAGTTTCCTGCCCAGTGGTCTTATCCAACGAATCTGTATTGCGAGGGCACTTGTTCTCCGCCCACGAATTTTACTGTTTGATCGAACGAACTCGGCGATGGATCAGGAAAGCCTGGAAATTTTCCATTCTCTCCTGGAATACCTGAAAAATAAATGTACGATGGTCATGGTCACGAACCAACCAAACCTGCTAACTCTGGCAGACACGGTTTACGAAGTCGTTGGTGATACTTTGGAAGATTTGTTCTAGAACAAAACAAGTAAAACAATGGAAAACTCAGAAGAAATCCAAAAAAACTCGGTCAATCTGCCAGACTGGACACGATGGGCCATGCAAACCGCCCGAAAATGGGAGGATATTTCTGAAATTATCAAAAAAACAGGCATTGAAAGCATTGATGCCGAACACAAACGCCTGGTCGAAATAGCGCTTGAAATCAACAAGTTGATCGATTTGATGGAAAAAAACCAATTTGACCTGAACTACATCAACAAACAAAAAATCCTTCTTGATGATCTCTACAAGGCGACTGAGCATCATTTTCACCGTGAAGAAGAAATGATCAAAGGATTTGGTCTTTCCCAATATGAACTGCAAGTTGAACAACATGAAAAAATCCTCTCAATGCTTCGTTCTGCAATACAGGATTTTCAGGCAGGCCGTCTGAACGTTTCCTTAAGCCTCAAGCTTGAAATCCTCGACTGGATTGTCAGCCACGTGAATCTGGTCGACTATGAAACATTTTGTTTGCAACACTGGACCGGTGGTGTGCTGGACAAGGCAGAAAAGTGGGAAGATGTGTTTGAAATCGTCAAATCCACACAGATTGAAGAAATCGATGCTGAGCACAGGGAAATGGCCGAATTGACGATGGATCTTTTACGGTTGATCAACGACAACGGCAACGTAAAAAGCAAGCACCAAAACCAGAATATTAAAAATGAAATTTTCGAAAAGCTCTATCAATGTGCTGCCAGCCATTTTGCACACGAGGAAGCGATTATGCAAAAATTTGCGCTGGAAGGCTTTGACGATCACAAAGCCGCCCATCTAAAATTTTTAGAGCACATGGATGCTTTTCGAAAAGACTATTCAGCAGGGAAACTGGAACTTTCCTCAGAATTGAAGACAACGATTCTGGAATGGTGGATCAACCACATCAACGATGTTGACTACAAAACGTTTTTTGAAGGGAACTGGGCGGCAAAGGTGATGGAAAAAGCCAAATCCTGGGACGACGTTTCAGGAATCATAAAACCAATCGGTATTCAGGAAATCGATAAGGATCACAAAGAAATGACGGAGACAGCGCTTGAATTGACACAGTTGATTGATCAATACCAAAACGAAGGGAATGTAGATTCAAAGGACGTACAAACTATCTTCGATCGGCTGTATCAACACGCTGCAAGTCACTTTGGCCGTGAGGAAAGAATCATTGATGAAAAGGGGTATCCTGGAAAAGCAAAGCAAGTTGAACAGCATCAAAAATTTTTGGACCTGCTATCATCGTACCGGAGTCATCTTGTTTCCGGACGATTGGGTTTGTCTCCCAAATTAAAAACGGCCATTTTGGATTGGTGGATCAATCACATCAATGGGCAGGACTACAAATCGTTTGTCGAGCAAACGGACGAATAAAACACAGCGGAACATTCCATAGAGGAAGATCATGGGTTCACATATGTCGGTTCAGGCAAATAAAGTCGATAAGATTCAAGGATCCAACGAATTCGGACTTTGCCTGATGCCTCTGCTGGACGCAATTGGCTGGCGCGGCAATCATGTCCAAGTCCACCAGGCAATGCCGCACATCACCAATGAGATGGACCAAACCGATATCCTCAACACAATGGCGAATTTACGATTTGAGGGTAGAGCCTTAAAAAGCCGTTTGGACCGTATCGATCCTCTGCTGATGCCCTGTCTGTTCATCCCGGCTGAAGGATCCGTTATGGTTCTCGTCAAAGGTGGTCGGGACGGTATTCTTGTTTTTGACGGTGGAGAAAACCGGTACTGCCAGATTCCGTTCAGGCCGCTCAAAGGGACAGTCATTTTTTTCAAATCCATGAAAAGCAGTGCTTCCAATGCATTGAAACAGCAGGATGACTGGTTTCAAAAAGTCATTTTGAGATTTGACAAAATATTCATCCTCGGCTTGGTCATCTCCCTCATTTTGAGCATAATGGCGTTGATCTCTCCCCTTTTTATCATGACCATTTATGACCAGGTACTTCTTTCCGAATCCGAATCGACCCTCTTCTATCTCGCTGCAGGTATTGTGATTTTTATTTTGGGGGATACAGGGTTTCGTTTCTTAAGAGCGCATTTGTTCGGGTTTGTCAGCGTTAGACTGGGAAACATTGTCGGCAATGAAGTGATCCGGCGTATTCTGTATCTGCCGGCTTCATTTACAGAAACGGCTCCATTGGGTTCACAAGTTTCCAGGGTAAAAGATTTTGATACAGTGAGGGAATTTTTCGGCGGTCCGGCCGCAATTGCACTTTTTGAACTCCCGTTTGTACTCTTGCTGATTGGCTGCATGTTTATCATTGGCGGATCGGTCGCCTTTGTACCGATAGCCGCCATTGTCCTCTTTGTCATTTTTGGAATCGTCATTGTGCCGATCAACCAAAAAGTGAATGCCAATTCTTCGTTGGCATCTTCAAAACGTCACGAATTTCTAATGGAAATGCTCACCCATTTTCGTGCTATTAAATTTACCGGGGGAACCGGTTTGTGGCAGGATCGTTACCGGGATCTCTCAGCAGAAGCTTCGATCAATGCCTGTTACGCATCCAGACTGAACGCGCTGATTGACAGCATTGCGAAAACCCTGGTGACTGTGGCCGGTCTGGCCACAATGGCGGTTGGAGTGATGAATGTCCTTGCAGGCAGCATGTCTACCGGGGCTTTAATGGCATCAATGCTCTTGGTTTGGCGTGTTCTTGCACCCCTGAGGACAGGTTTCGGGGTGATCACACAAGTCGGAAAAATACAGAAAAGTATCGTTCAATTGAACCGATTGATGAATTTCCGTCTAGAAAGTAAGTTCGAGTCCTCATTTTCTGTATCTAAAAAAATCAGCGGACATGTCGTTTTATCGGGAGTATCCATTCGCTACACGGCTGACTCCCATCCTGCTTTGCTTGGAGTCAACTTTGAAGTCAGGCAAAGTGAAACCCTGATCATTGTCGGACACGGCGGGGCTGGCAAAACAACCGTTTTCAAACTGATTCTTGGATTGTATCACCCTCAGGCCGGCAGAGTGATGATTGACAATATGAATGTGAGGCAAATGGAGTCTGTTGCCCTGCGTCAATCGATCGGATATGCTCCCCAATTCAACAAACTTTTTTATGGAACGATTGCGCAGAATCTGCGACTGGCAAATCCCGATGTTACTGATGAAGAATTGAAAATTGCCGCTCAGAAAGCAACAATCCTGGATGACATAAAAGCACTTCCGAGGCAATTCGAAACTCGGATCAGCAGCGACAATATTGCCCAGTTTTCCGAGCATTTTCAAAACGGGATCAGTCTGGCGCGTGTTTTTCTGAAAGAATGCAGTTTACTCATTCTTGATGAGCCCGAAAGAGGAGTTGATCCTCTTAAAGAAAGTGAATTCGTTGATGAATTGAAACACTTAAAATTAACTTCAACCATTGTTCTTGCGACTCACAATACGAACTATTTTGAGTTTGCTGACAAGATTCTCTGGTTAGAAAAAGGGCGTATCCGGCAATTTGGTCCAGCAGACCAAGTCGGGCCCCTTTATTTAGCCGCAGCTTCTTAAGTACGGTTTCTAAATTTTTGACAATTGTTTCTTATGGCAACAAGACTAAAGTCGAGCAATCGTGAATCCAGGCATCTTGCGAAATCTGTTCTTCTGGAAGAGACAGGGAGTCCTGTCATTATCCGTCTTGTCATTTTGTTCAGCAGCCTGGTGGTGGTTGCTTTTTTGATTTGGGCAGCAAAAACCCAGGTGGAGGAAATCGCCATTGCCATGGGTGAAATCGTGCCGACCAACCGCGTTCGCAAAGTACAACATGAAGCGGGAGGAGTGATCTCGGAAATCTTGGTCAAAAACGGTGACCTGGTCAGGGATGGAGAAGAGTTGATTCGTCTTCGCAGTGTCCTTTCAAAATCCCAGTTGGAACAGGCTCAGGCCAGGCAGGCGTCGTTGCTTGCACAGAAAGAACGACTGAGGGCTTTCATAGAAGGAGTTGAGCCCTATTTTTCTGAAACGACAAAAAGAAACGCAGAATTTACCAAAGATCAGAAACGCATTTTCGAACATTTGATCAGCTACCGAAATACCAGAAGGGCTGTTTTGACCAGCCAGCTGCTGCAGCTTGAGATTGAACTGGAGGAATTGGAAGAGGAAAACAAAATACAACTCGAACAGAAATCCATCCTGGAAGCCGAAATCGCACTGCAAAAGGATTTGATCGCCAGAAAATTGGCACCTACCAACACAGCCATCGAATTCCAGAGAGACTTGAGTGATGTCCGCGGTGAACTGGCATTAATACCTAAGAAAAAGGCCCGATCCCTCGAAAAAATCAATGAATTCAAAACACGTCTGGAAGAGTTGAACCTCGATATCACTGATCAATCTTTGAAAGAATTGGCAAAAGTCGATGAGGAACTGACGCAACTGACTGAAATCATCAAACAAAACAACGAAAGCGTCCAGAGGTCAAGAATTTATGCCCCGATCCGGGGGTTTGTTCACGGTCTTGCCATATCTGCGGTCGGAGAAGTCATTGCACCGGGAGCAACGATACTTGAGATTGTGCCAGAAGATAAAAACTTGACGGCAGAAGTCAAAATATCGGCACGCGACATTGGTCATATCAAACTAGAACAGCTGGTCACTCTCAAATTCACCACTTATGATTTCACGCGCTATGGAGGTCTTACCGCTACACTGAACGAAATCTCACCAACAACCTTCATTGATACCGACGGGCAACCGTATTATCGAGGGACCGTCTCACTAACCAAAACCTACATCGGCAAGGATCCCAAATTGAACCCGGTCTTACCGGGCATGACCCTGCAGGCTGATATTAAAACCGGGAGCAAAACCATTCTGGAATATCTGCTCAAACCTGTTTTTTCATCAGTCCAAGTTGCACTGAAAGAACGCTAGGTAAATCGTTTCAATTCGAACATAGTCCCTTTTGGTTATGATAAAATGGGACTCTTAAATTTCAATTAAACCGGCTGACACCCAAAACTGAATTTAATTCGAACCGTCAGATTGAATAATTTTTCTAAATTTTAAACAAACCGATTAACGAGTTCTAACCAAGAAGGTTCGCAATGGCTTCCGAACAGAAAAAAAATAAATCCCAACAGGAATTTGACGAGCAAACCGTCTTACAAAATGTCGAAGAAAAAGACATGTCAGCAAAAGAACATTCCGGGGTTGAAACCGTAAAAATTTCGGAACAGGATCCGACCAACACCCTGAGCAGTCTGGATTTGGAAAAGGACATGTTCGAAGGGAATGAACGACAGTCTGGTGACATCCAGTATGACAATCAGGAACAAACGGCAGCAGAAGAACTCAAAGACTCAAATTTCGACAAAGAACGTCGGGACGACCATCGCATCGAGGATGGTGAAGAATCTGAATTTTCCGGAGAACCTGATGATGCACTAGAAAGTGCAACATCAACCCAGGTTACGGAAACAACTTTGGGCGAACCAGCAGATTCCGCCGTTTCTCAACCGAGGGGAGATTTCCGATTTTCGGATGTTTCAGACGAAAATCTTACTCAATCCGAAACTGATGCGATGTCTGAAGCCGATGCGACATCAAGCCAATCAACCGTTTCCGACATAACCGAGGACAGAAATCTAAGCTCCGATTCCGATGATCAAACTGACACCAGAACAACGTTCGATTCAGAGACTCCCTTCGAAACCGATACGGGACGAGCGTTCGCACAACCAGTGGATACGGTTGTTACTGGTGGAGATCAATCCACTGTGGAGACCGCGTCCACACTAGAAACAGATTCGGTAACGACACAAGATTCTGATACCGCCGATAACACAAGCCAAACCTTTGGATTCGATGCAAGTACCGGAAATCAAACATCAGCAGAACCGGCTGAATCTGACACTGCCGATTTAAACGACACGACTCAAGAAGTTGATACTGAAGTCGAAGCTGACATTGCACAACAAACCGACCGCACAATCGAATTTGACACAACTGCAGCAGATCAAACGGCTGACACTGCAGCAACCGCAGCAACAGACGCCACTACCGATCAAACGCAATCAACGGACACCGGGACGGATACCGCACAAACCACAACACCCGAAACCACTGCAGCAGATCAAACATCGACATCTGATTCTGTTACAGACGTTCAAACCGATACAGAAACAGAAGCCAGCACAGAAACCGAGGCTGCCGCAGAGGATCAAACTTTCGCAGAAACTGAGCCCGAATCGGGAACAGAAGATCAAACTTCTGCGGAAACCGAGACTGCTGCAGAGGA
>JADGAV010000062.1 GCA_015231825.1 SAR324 cluster bacterium | reverse complement strand
GTTTAAGTCTTTTAAAGTGCAGCGATGTTCACACTCAAGATCAAAAGGAACATCAAAGGCGATAGGCTTTCTTTACCAAACCGTATGTGAGGTCTTGTCCGATCTCGAAAGCCTCCTGCCGGTTCAATTGGCCGGATGTAACCAAGCTTGCCAGATAAGAGCAGTCCATACGTCTTGCCACATCATGACGGGCAGGAATCGAGCAAAATGCCCGTGTATCGTCATTGAAACCAACCGTGTTATAAAAGCCCGCTGTTTCTGTAGTCAACTGACGAAATCTCATCATGCCTGCAGGACTGTCAAAAAACCACCAGGGAGGGCCAAGTTTCAAAGCGGGATAGACTCCGGCAAGCGGGGCGAGTTCCCGAGACAGGGTACTTTCATCCAGCATGAATACGATTATTGAAAGCTCCGTGTTGGTGCCGAATTCATCCAATAGCGGCTTGAGGGCATGTACGAAATCTGTTCGCGTGGGAATATCGAAACCTTTATCCCGACCAAATCGTGCCATAATAGGCAACGAATGGTTTCGGAAAGAGCCTGGATGGATTTGCAGGATCAGCCCATCTTCCAAGCTCATTCTTGCCATTTCTGTTAGCATTTGACCACGGAATGCATCCGCCTCTTGAGGGGTACATTTGCCCGCGAGGGCTTTTTCAAAAAGAGCGGATGCTTCGGCTGGCAACATATTTTCAGTGCGTGCATTGGGATGCCCGTGGTCGGAGGAAGTTGCTCCAAAGGATTTGAAGTAGGCCCGCCGATTACGATGCGCTGCCAAATAACCGGACCATGTCGTGGTGTCTTCACCTGTTATTTCTCCCAGTTGAGCGATATTACTCGAAAAACCTTCAAACTCGGGGTCTACAACCGGGTCAGGACGGTAGGTCGTAATGACACGCCCAGACCAATCGGAATCACGAATCATTTTGTGCCAATTCAGCCGGTCGGTCGCACTTTCTGTTGTCGCAAGAACTTCAATACCGAATCTATCAAACAGTTCTCTGGGACGAAACTCCGGTCGGGATAAACAATCAGCGACGTGATCATAAGTTTCATCTGCATTGTTTTCTGACAGGACCTCCTCAATTCCAAAAACGGTTTGTAAAGCATGATCAATCCAGATCTTCGAAGGCGTGCCGCGCAGCAAATAATAATTGCTGGCAAATAGCCTCCAAATCCTTCGGCCATCTGTTTCTGTCGGCCCGCCATCAAGGCGAGGTACGCCAAGTTTTTCGAGCGGTATCCCTTGGGAAAACAGCATCCGAAAAACGTAATGGTCCGGAGTCACAAATAACTGCGCAGGATCTGGAAACGCCAAATTTTCAGCAAACCAACTCGGATCAGTGTGGCCATGCGGACTGATTATTGGCAGATCTGCTACAGTCTCGTATATGGCTCGTGCAATCCGGCGTGTATCTTTTTCAGCAGGAAATAAACGATCGGGATCAAGTCTCATAAAATATTTTCTCCTCTTTACCGTGTGTATTAGCTAATTGAAACAAATATCCTGTTTGCGAATGAATATTAGTGTCAGGCTTGCATTTTGGTATAAACAACGGTTTTTATCTTTTCAACTTCTTGTTTCTTCTGTTCGTCAGCTTGCGTTTGTTTCAAGAGGAGGCTCACTTGACGGCTCAACGTTGAAATGTCCCGTTGAAAGAACTCTGCTGCTTCCTGCAAGGTTCCGGAGTTTTCGGAATATAGCAAGGCAATCAATGTTCGTATTCTTGATTCTTTTCGGGTCCGTCGCCTCGTTTTAAGCTGTTCAGGTGCAATTCCGAAGAATTTACAGCAATGCTCCGTCAATTGTTCCAGATCGATGGGTTGAGAGAAGATTTTGGGAGGATCTTTATGCTGCAGAGGAATGCTCTGCAAAAACTCATCATCTCCCAGTATCCGACCTTCCAGATTTCCTTGATGAAATTCTAACCTGCGTTCTTCTCCAATTCCTTCCAGAACATAAGCTTCATATTTTTTTCGAGCTCGTTTGGCTTGTTTCGAGAACCTTGGAAGCACCCAATCCGTAGTGACCCATTCCTGAGCGATTTTTCCCAAATAGCACAAATGTGCACTCCACCGAAAATCCTCCGGGCGTTCAACCAGCCGTGCCCGTACAGGGTTCAAATGGATATAGCGAAGCAACTCCCAAAGATACTGGTCTTCATCGATCAGAATCGCCTTATAGCGTCCTTGAAACAAGTGACCGATCCGCTGCTGACGATGGTTGAACCAGCGGGTGTATCGGAACGACAAATTTTGCATGATTTTGGAGAGCGGCACATCAGCCACCTGAATCACCATATGAACATGATTGGGCATCCAGCAGTAACCGTGAAGCCGATGGCCATAACGCTGAATTCCTTCACGCAGAAGTTTCTCAAAGTATCGATAGTCATCTTCTTCAAAAAATATCGTTTGTCCTCCATTTCCTCTCAAGATCACATGATAAAATGCATTTTGGAAATGAATACGCGGTTTTCGAGCCATCGCTTTTCTCCTTTTTGGATTGTACCGGAAACACAATGATGCTACCTTAATTTTAACAAATATACAAGCCTGACCCTTTATTCAGGGAATAACAATAATTTTATCTGCAGACGAGTGCCCATCGGAATGGCTGGAAGTATATTTTTTCGGAAGTCCTGAACAGATACCATCAAATTATTATCATGATCTTCAATGCAGTCAACTGTCGATTATAGCCACAAATGGCATGTGCTCACGGCAGTCGCCATCAGCATTTACGCGAGTACTATCAGCAGCAGCATTGTCAACGTCGCATTGCCCACTCTGGTGCGTGAACTGGACAGCACCTTTCCTGCCATCCAGTGGGTGATGCTGGCATATCTGCTGACCCAGGCTACTCTCATGCCTATCATCGGGCGCATCGGTGATATGATCGGGCGCAAGACGATTTTTATTGGCGGTTTCGTCATTTTTGCGATTGGTTCGGTTTTGTGCGGTTTTTCGCCAAACGTCTACTGGCTAATTGGCTTTCGCATTGTTCAAGCCATTGGCGGAGCGATGACTGCAACGCTGGGCTTTGCCATCATCGTTGATGCTTTTCCAGATAACGAAAGAGGAAAAGCCCTGGGACTGAATAGTACTTTCAGCTCTACCGGAATTGTACTGGGCCCTGTCATTGGAGGTTTTTTACTGGAATTTCTCCCATGGCAGTGGTTGTTTTTCAGTACGGTTCCACTATCCCTGCTGGGCCTTGTAGTCGGTATTCGCTATGTGCCCGAAATCACACCTTCCGGAGGGCAACGGTTTGATTATAGCGGTGCCGTCACGCTTTTTTTGTGCTTGTTGTCGCTGCTGTTGGCCTTAACCCTGGGGCAACGTTTTGGTTTCCAGACCTGGTGGATTGTCGGACTGTTTTTGCTCTCCTTGGTGTTCGTGATCACGTTTGTGATCATCGAGTGGCATTTCGCTTTTCCAATGATTGAATTGAGATTGTTTCAATCCGGTCCCTTTGCTGTCAATTTGATCACCCGTTTGGTCAGTTTCGTGACAATTGGTGGAACCATTCTCCTGCTGCCTTTTTACCTCGAAGAAATCCTGGGTTATGAAACCCGACAAGCGGGCCTCCTGCTAGTGGTCATTCCCATTTGCATGGGTATCCTTTCTCCCATATCTGGTACTATTGCCGACCGTCTGGGTGCGCGGCCAATGATGATCACCGGAGTAGCCCTGCTGGTGCTAGGATATTTCAGTCTGAGCAGTCTGGATGGGCAAACCACAACATTAGGATATATTGTGCGATTGTTGCCGGTCGGTATCGGTATGGGTATCTTTCAGGCACCAAACAACAGCATCCTGATGGGGGCCGCGTCAAAGAGCCAGTTGGGGGTTGTTTCCGGTTTGGTATCGATTACAAGGACTCTGGGACAAACCATCGGAGTCGCCGTAATCGGTACAATATGGGCGGGCCGGACCCTGTTTCATCATGGTACGAATTTGGCTGACGGAGTGACCGCTGCACCTTTGGAATCACAAATTTTTGGTTTGCAGGACACATTTGTCGTGGTCTCCGGACTGGTTTTTCTCACTTTGCTATTGAATCTTGTATCGCTCAGACGGACTCAATAGTTTTCTTGTGTCATCAGCAAAGAAATCTATCCATTGGTCTGGCGAATTTATGTCATTTCCAAAACTTGAAGATCCAGCATTTTCGCAAAATTTCGCAGAACCGGTCGAAATTCACCATAAGAAATAGAAAAATGATGTTCGAGCCGTTCCGCCATAATTGTGTCCAATATCTGCTGTGCTGGAAGATCGAATCGAATCACTCCGGAGGTGCCGGTATAACTCATGGGCCTTCTTAGCATTTCACCTCCTGCAAGCACCAATTGGGTCCGGTTCTTGGCTTGACTCAAACGCGCAATGGTCACTCTTCCCGGCTTGAGAGGAAATTCATAGAGGAGCGGTTTTTTGCGATTGGTATGAAGGGTGGCCCGGATTTCTGACTGAGGGTCCGCCATCGATTTTGGGGCGAGCCCGCAATGCCAGAAAACTCCGGTATTGTCTTGCGGATCGATGTCCACCAAATCTGTCAAGAACGCAGGTTTTTCTCCAATCCACTGCAAAATCAACGTCGTTAGAGTCCCATAGAGGTCTGCCTCGCAACCGCAAGGAATTTGATCTTCATTCATCATTGACATCGCACCACAGGCGGCACAGCCAAAATCCGTGAAAAATTCCGGCCAGCAGCGAACCGCCAATCCCTGGTATTTTTGTTTTTCAGCAAGGTGACTCAATGCTGAATAGACCTTAAGGCTTTTCCGTAAGGAGGCCTCTTCCATTTCAGCAAGGTTAGTCACTTCCTGATCAACTCGTTGATATACCTGATCGGTTTCCTGGTCCGGAATGTCTTTTGCCTGCTCTATAAAATCTGGCAAAGGGATGGAATCCACTTGAACTCCCAAAAATTCATTTGCAGTTTTGGGATCATAACTGCAGGTATCAAATCCGTCGGGGTGTTTGCCAATAACTGCCAATTTGGTTTCCCGCAATCGTCGAACAACTTGACTTGCTTTTGCAAGTGAAGAAATTTTTTCAGTAGCTTCCGCTTGTTCAGCAGCCTGATGAACATAGTGAAAGGCTTGCTCATTTTTTCCAAGGGAGTGCCCCGCCAGGTTGATTCCGCAAAGTGAATTGAGACGCAAACGCCCCCCATTGCGTGGTTCCGGGAAGGACCACAACACAAGAGGAGCCTGGATAGATTGAGCAATTCCTGCAATCATTGAGGCATCTGTAAAGGTCACTTGAAGAATCAAGAGAAGATCGCAGGGTTCCTTTTCTAAAGTCTGCAGAGCATTTTGGACCGTTGCATCATCCATTAACAGTTTTGGAGAACCCACCAATTCCAGTTTACTGGCCTGGAGGTTGTTCCAGGCCTTCAGAACAATTTCTTCGGCAAACTCCATATCAAATGTGGAGCGTGCCAGGGCTAAAACCCCGACCTTGGGTGCTTTCATAATGTTTCTTTCCTTATAAGTGTTTCGACTGTTTCTCGATCAGGAATCCCGGCACGACCGCCTGGCAGCCGGCATTTGAGAGCTGCTGCCGCGCTGGCAAATTGAATCGCTTGAGGGATTGGTTGTTTTTCAGCAATTGCGAGGGCCAATGCTCCGTGAAAAACATCACCGGCTCCCAAGGTATCAATCACCTCCACGGAAAATGCAGCTTGATGATGCAATTGATCCTTTTCCAGCCAGTATGTTCCAGAACCGCCTTGAGTCACCCCCACGAGGCTGTGGCTGCCTTTACGGACTGCTTGCAGGGCTGGAGCAATTTCTTCTATTCCTGAAGTTGATTTTAAACCATTTTCTGAAAAGATGATGTGGCTCGCAGCTTCAATTAAATTAAAATATTTATTGTCTCTTGTACTGTCGGCATCCAAAATGGCAGGGATGTTGTTTTCGCGCGCTTTCTTCAAAACAATTTCAGCCCCTCTGGACCAGGCAGAATCTGCCAATACCGCATGCTGTGAAGCAATTCGTTCCAGGGGCAGCCAGGAAGGGTCCGAGTCCATTCCGGGAACAGGGCGACCGACGATCAGGCGTTCTCCGGATTGGTCCACCAAAACTGCAGAAATTGAAGAAGGAGATGAATCAATCCTTTTGACATATTGAGTATTGACGCCATATTCATTCAATTCTGCCAGAATACGATTCCCGATCTCATCAGCTCCCACTCTTCCCCAGAATTCAACCTCTCCTCCAAGTCTGGCAATGGTCACTGCTGCCGTAGCGGCCGGGCCTCCGCCGACTTCAATGTAGTCTTCAGCAAAATATTTTCCGGCGCTCAAAGGCAATTCCTTCAACCGGAAGATCTGATCCATCACAGCCACGCCGATACAAACAATCCTGCTCATTTTTCTCTTCTTTCAGTTCACCCCCGAGAGGCACAAATACTCGTCAAAGAAGTGCTGTTTCAGCAATTCATTGATCAACTGGCAGACCGCTTGGCACGGAATCGGGTATACCAAGCCGGCCTTTCGCACTCGCTTCATCTGTCAATCCGTGCAGAAACTCAATGATGTCTGTAATTTCGTTGTCTCTCAGCTCAATTTTGTAGGATACAGTGGTTGACAGCAAGCGCTTTTTTTCTCGTGAGTCTTGCCACAACAACTGGTCACTGCCAATATGTTTTGCTGCAGGGAGAACGGCATTTTCAATATTGTATTGTTTGAATGCCTCAACCGGGTTGAGATGATGCCTGACCATTCCCTCCAATGATTTGTATGCGCCATTGTGACCATACGGTGCAGTGAGCGAGATATTTCGTAAAGATGGCGTGGCAAATTTGTAAGAATCTTCAAATTTATCCGTTTCATTGATCCGGCCCATATCCCGTGCTTTAAATTCAAACTTGCGCGTCCTTCCAGGCCCCAGGAAAGGAAGTGCTATGTTGTGAAAATCATGGTCTGTAAGCAAAGGCCCCCGATGGCATTGAACGCAGTTTGCTTTACCGTAGAACAATAACATTCCCCTGAGTTGAGAAGCGTTCAATGCACTCGTTTCTCCTCGAAGATATCGATCGAAAGGACTCTGATCTGCACGAAATTCAAATCGTTCAAACGCGCTGATTGCATTAGCAATATGAGTAATGGTAATGTCCTTAGCAGATTTAATGTCATCAAAGCTTTCAATAAAATCTGTTTCATATTGAGCAATATTTCTCACTCTTTCTGTCAATATTCTCCAAGCATAATCGAACCTTCTTCGAGCGGCCCCCGGTATTTCGTTCTCATTTTTATTGCCTGCCATCTCAACTTCTGCAGTTATAGGAAAGAGCACCTGTACTGCCACAATATCACTGAGTCCGTGAGGTAAAAATTCTTCTGCAGGCGAGTCAAAGCCGCTCTCCCAGGATTTGGATTCGCTGATTCGGCCATCATGAAACAGGCTTTTAAATTCCCTGGCTCCAATGTTCCACAGCGAAGCAGCGTTTCGGGGGACCCGCCTTTTTGCTTGAAACTTCCCTGATCCAAAACTACGTTCGACACCAAGCTTTTCTCCCCCTTCACCAATGCCAAGGGACAAGCCATCACTTGTTCCAAATTTGGGGTGGTGACAGGTAGCGCAGGAAATATTTCGATTGCCGCTCAATATTTTATCATAAAACAACAGCCTGCCGAGCTGCGCTTGCGATTTGTCAACCGGGTGATAATCCGAATCTTCCAGCGCCTTCGGAAGCCGCAATGGAATTCCAAATGATAATTCAGCACAAACGAAGGGGGAAGTCATCAATAGAAATAAGAGAGATTTCGCAACAATTAACCATGTCATCGGATCGTTCTAATAATTATTTCGATGGTCTACACTTTGTTCACAATGCCTCAAAAAGGAATGGGTTGAATGATGAATCTCATTAAATTCTTTTTATCCGTCGTCTTTATATGCCATTCGCTGACCGTCTTTGCCGACATTGAATCCGCCAGGCGTCTGATGGAAAAAAATGAATTCAGCAAAGCCTATGAACTGCTTTTACCATTTGCTCAAGCTGGAAATGCTGAAGCAGAAGAGCTCATTGGCGTCATGTATGCTATGGGCCTGGGAGTCAAGAGGGACGATGTTCGCGCTTTCGAATGGTATTTGCGTGCTTCAATGAAAGGCCATCCTGGCGCACAATCAGGCATAGGCTGGTACTATGAAGTCGGTCGCGGTTTGCCCGCACCGGATCTTGTCCGCGCCTATTTGTGGTATGGTTTATCGGCCATAGGAGGCGATCCTGATGCGGCAGTCAGTATTCAGGAAGTTGTTAAAAAAATGTCTTCAGGTCAAATCGAACATGCAAAAGTTCTAATCAAAGACTACCGAAAACAAATCTACCCATTTTTAGATTAACCCTTGAGAATGTGATTTCCCGGCCACACTAACAGGCGGCCTCTATACAGCTTGAAAGATCAATGGCAGAGGAGGTGAAACTCCCCTGCCGAACAGAACTGAATCCCGCTGCCTATTGTAAATCTTTTGCATGGGCACTGGCAACGGCGGCTTCTGCTTTTTCAGCTTCAGCCTTCAGCAAATTCAACCATTTTCCACCGTCTTTGATGTTGGATTCAAACCAACCATAGACAGGTTCTGCAGCTTTTTTAAACTGGGCTTTTTCCTCGTTCGTCGGAACGTATAGCGTTCCCCCTTCTTTTTTGAAATCGCTGTAGGCCTGAATGGATTTTCGCTTTGGGGAAGCAAAAGTCGCCTGTTGCAGGGCATCAAAGCCATCAACCACCACTCTGCGGAGATCTTCCGGCATCCCTTTAAAAGCATCGTTATTCATATACCAAAGCGCTCCCATGTAGGCATGACCATCGAGCGTCACATATTTTAAACCAGCCTCTGGAAATTTCATTCCCATGATGTCTGTGATTCCATTTTTAGAACCTTCAACAACGCCTGTTTGAAAGGATGTGAACAGTTCAGGCCAGGGAATCGGTGTCGGGCTGGCACCAAGCGCTTTGACCAATGCCTGAGGCAAATCTGCAACAACGGTTCGAATTTTCAACCCTTTCATGTCTCCAGGAACTTTAACCGTCCGCTTGGTGTTGGCAAAATTACGCCAGCCACCAGTATTTCCAATCGCCATCAAACGGACCTTGTTGTCAGAATCAGCTAAAATGGCTTTGCGCAATTCTCGAGTAAAATCACCTTTGAGCACTGCTTCCGCAATTCTGTCATCACGCAGAAGATAGGGCAAATCCAGGACCTGCACATAGGGATACATATTCGCGGCACCACCCGAGGTGGAGATATAAATATCAACCGAGCCGTCTTCAACAGCCTGAATGCATTCCGTTCCATTGCCGCAGAGTTGTGTTCCAATAAATAATTCCACGGCAATTTGACCGTTGGAACGTGCCTCAACAAAATCCTTGAAGACAATGAGACCATCATAATCTTCATCGTTTTCATTTGAATTTGCCACGGCCCGCAGGTTGAAACTGGCAGCACCGACTGTTGCAACGTTGAACGAAAATAAAAATAAGATCATCAACCCCATTATTTTGTACAACCGTGATTTCTTGTTTTTCCCCATTTTTTTCCCTTTCTATTTTGGATCAATTAGCTTCTTCGGAATGCTTCATAAACAACCAGCAAATCGCAGGAGCCATTCCATCATTCTCCTGCAAAACATCATTGGACAAACGCTGCTGTGCAATCGAAAATGAAATACTGACAAAATTCTGCGTATCCGCTCAGTTGCTTATTTCCAATTCCGTTTTGGATTATGCAAGTCCCATCAACCTGGGCAGTGCCATAGAGATGGGCTCGAAAAAGGTGATAAGGAATATCACCAAAAATTCCGCCGCCAAAAACGGCAGTATCGCCTTAGCAATAGATTCTACACGTTCCCCGGAAACGCTTGATGCAACAAACAGTACCAGTCCCATCGGCGGTGTTGCCAAGCCAACGGTGAGATTGACACTCATGATAATAGCAAAATGAATCGGATCGATTCCCAATTGAACAAAAATTGGCGCCAGGATCGGCCCGAGGATGATAATAGCAGGACCTGCATCCAGGAACATGCCGATTAAAAAGAGCAGCAGGTTGATCAGAAAAAGAAGAACCAGCACATTGTCGCTGATGGACAAAACAGAACTGGCCAGAAATTCTGCACTATGAGACAAACTGACAACCGATTTGAAAGCGATGGCAGAACCCACCAGCAGTAAGACAACCGCAGAACCTTTGGCGCTTTGAGTGAAAATTTCAGGGATGTCCCGCAGTTTAACGGATTTGGTTATCGTGAGACTCAGGACCATTGCATATCCCACTGCCACAGCAGACGCTTCAGTCGGGGTAAAGATCCCCCCCAAAATTCCTCCCAGAATGATTACAGGGGTCATCAGGGGAAGGATTGCCTTGCGTGTTGCAGTCACTCGTTTTGACCAGTTTTGTCTTTCTTCTGCCACTGGAAAATCATATTTTTTCGCCATCAGTGCAGTGACTCCCATGAGCGACAATCCTACCAGCATACCTGGGAGAATTCCGCCCGCAAAAAGTGCTGCAACAGAAATTTCCATGGTATAGGCATAAATAATCATGATGCCCGATGGCGGAATGATTGGACCAATAACGGAAGAAGCGGCTGTGACAGCAGCCGCAAATTTGCGGGAGTAACCGTTTTTTTCCATTGCAGGAATCAACATCGATCCAATGGCGGATGTATCGGCAACCGCACTGCCGGACAAACCGGCAAACAACATGCTTGACATGATATTGACGTGTGCTAGACCTCCGCGCACATGACCGATAAATGATTGTGAAAAATTCACGAGGCTCATGGTGATCCCCCCTCGATTCATCAGTTCCCCGGCCAACATGAAAAATGGAATCGCCATCAGGGGAAATGAATCGATTCCATTATAAATATTGCGAAACAGCAGAGGAAGGTCCCTGTTCATGCCCTCAATCAAAAGCATGCCGCCGGGTGCCAGCAAAGTCGCAAAGAAAATCGGCAGTCCCAACAGGATGAGAATGAGAAATAAGGGCAAGAAAAGGACTAACATAGCTGCTCCTGATTCATAAAATTAACTTGTTAGGTGGGATCCGATAAAGTTTGGTCAGAGAAAATTTGCCGGAAAGCCGATAAGAGGAGTTCCAGGTTAACCAGCAGCATGCTTCCGAAGCACACCGGCATTGCCAGGTAGATCCATGCTCTTTTTAAAGCAAACGAAGCGGCTCGTGTTCGAAATCCACGCTGGAAAAACTCGATTCCCATCACAAATAGATGATACAAAACAGCGGCTGCCATTAACAACAGCAGAAACCTGAGCACCTTTGCCATTAGCTCCGGTAAAACATCCTGCAGCATTTCAATTGCGACGAATGATCCGCTTCGGTAGGCCGAACTGGCAACCATTGCCATCATCCAAATCATAAATGCTCTTGCAGCTTCTTCAGGCCAGGGCAGAGCATTATTCAGCACATAGCGGAAAAATACCTGCAGCAGGATGCTGGCAACCATCAGAGCAACCAGCAGCCAGGCCACTGAGTTCCCAATAAGAGCAATTATCCGATTAACCTTTTCAAGTACTTTGATCAGTGAGTCAATGAGAATCATAACCGGTTTCTCAGATTTAATTTTTTTGTATTTTTCCCTGTTGGCTATCGCTGATTTCTAAAGGGATTTTTCAATTGTTTTCAAAACCTAGCATGGTATAGTATAAAAGTATATCAATTGTAAATGAATTTTTTTTGGAAAAACATTTTTTTCTGAGGTTGAAAAATCGAAATGGTTTTAAAAAAGAAGGAACATGTCTCAAAAAATCGGCCACTCTACCTGCAGATAAGTGAGTTGCTTCAAAGGGAAATTGCGGCAGGACACTGGAGAGTTGGAGAGCGTTTACCAATTGAAGCCGAACTCGCAAAAGACTTGAGTGTTGCAGTTGGAACTTTGCGCAAAGCCCTTTCCGAACTTCAAAAAATTGACCTCCTTGAACGTCGGCAAGGATCAGGGACTTATGTTCTAAACCCTCCTCAAGGAGCCATTTACCAATTATTTCGTCTGGAATTGTCAGAAGGCGGCGGGAAACCCCATGCCGAAACACTATCTGTGAAAATCGCTCAGGATCCAGAAGCTCTGAACTATCTTGGTCTGAAAACAGGAAGCAAAATGTGGCGTATTCGCCGATTGCGTTACCTCAACACAGTTTTAGTGGCCGCCGAAGAAATGTGGTTGGACCAATGTCATGCCGAGTCTCTCAAACCGGAAGATCTGCATGAAAGCTTGTACAAACACTACCGAGAGCATTTTGATTTTTGGATATCTCGTGTGGAAGACCGGATTCGCTGTCAGGAAGCTCCCCCCTGGTCTGTCGACCTGCTGGGGGTAACCCAGGGAACGGTACTTGGCTTCGTTGAACGCATGAGCTGGTCGAATAGGGATCGGATCGAGGAATACTCCCGCACCTGGTACAAGCCGGAAATTTGTCACTATGTTTCACGCTTCTCTTGAATTTTTACTGCTCAGCCAAAAAGGGCTTTTCCTTCATCATCGTCGCCCTTTGTTTTATTTAAAAATGAATAACAAGCAAAAAAACTACTAGCCAATCAAGAAAGGATCCCGTTGGAAAAATTTAATTATGCAATGATAGGCTGCGGAATGATGGGACAGGAACATCTTCGCAATCTGAACCTGATTGACGATGCAAATGTTGTTGCTGTTTTCGAACCCGACGACAACATGGCTCAAATTGCTCTGGCACTTACCAATGGTGCAAAACGAACCGCGAGTATTGAAGAACTGATAAAACAGGAAAATATTGATGCGCTGGTGATAAGCAGTCCAAACTTTCTCCATGCTGAACAATTAGAGCAGGTTTTTCAAGAGACAAAGCTTCCTGTTCTTGTTGAAAAACCGGTTGTTACTCAACTGGAACAAGTTGAAATAATTCGTCGCCTGGCAGAAAGGCATCCCGCGCCTGTTTGGGTGGGGATGGAATATCGATATATGCCTGCCATCGCCTTTCTGATTGAAAAGGTGAATGACGGTATCCTGGGACATCCCAAAATGCTAACGATCCGGGAACACCGCTACCCCTTCCTTGAAAAAGTGGCAGACTGGAATCGTTTTAACCGTTATACCGGGGGTACCCTTGTAGAAAAATGCTGTCATTACTTTGATTTGATGCGTTTGCTGGTCAATGCCAACCCTGTGCGTGTGATGTCTTCTGCAGGTATAGATGTCAATCACCAAAATGAACGCTACAAAGGAGAACAACCTGATATTCTGGACAACGCCTATGTAATTGTGGAATTCGATTCAGGACAACGTGCCATGTTGGAGTTGTGCATGTTCGCTGAAGGATCACGCTTTCAGGAAGAGATATGCGTCATAGGACCAGAAGCAAAAGCCGAGGCATTCGTCCCGGGGCCGAACCGCTTTCACAATCCTGATCTGGGAACGGCGCCGATTCCCAAAGTGATTATTAGTCCCCGTGACAAGACTCAGCCGCAAGAGCTCGAAATTCCGGTTGATTCGAAACTGCTGGCTGCCGGGGATCACAATGGATCCACTTTTTTTCAGCACCAGCGTTTCCTGAATGCGATCAAAGGAAAAGGAAAAGTTGAAGTAACTGTTGACGACGGTTTAAAAGCAATCGTGATGGGCCTTGCCGCTCAGCACTCCGCCCAAATCGGCAAAACCGCCGTAATAACAAACAACGGATTTTCTTATACCATATCATAAAACCGTAAAACCAGCCCAACCTCAAAAATCGATAGAACATTCAGGGTCAGGCTTGCATTTTTGTATAAAACTACTATCATTTCATTCTCTGATTTCTTCTGCTCTATGTCGAGCCTTTGAATCGCGAGGACGCCTGCTCTGCGTTTTAAGTTTCCAATTTTCACGATGAAAGAATTCCGCCGCTACTTTGTTGTACCTGAGCACAATATAAAAAAAACATTGTCGGAATCCCAAGATTAGAAGCTTTGCTGCAATGAAAATAGACTTCGTGAATCATCACTAATCTCCCTTAATTTTGGGTCAAAATTGGGTCAGGCTTGTATTTTTGTATAAAATTTAATTTTGTTCATTTCATCCTCTGGTTCCTTCTACTTTATGACTAGCCATTTTTCGCGAATCATCTCAAATTTCCCTCATAGAAACCGAAGA
>JADGAV010000078.1 GCA_015231825.1 SAR324 cluster bacterium | reverse complement strand
CGAATGCAAGTAATTCACAGGAAGCAAATCCGAAATTTGTCATAACACACCCGTTTCACCCTTTGTATGGGCAAGAGTTTAAGTTAATTACACTCCGTAAAAATTGGGGAGAAAATAGAGTCTGTTTTTATGATTTTTCCGATAATCTTAAATCGATTCCCGCCCGTTGGACAAGTGCCATACCGGAAGATCCTTTTGTAATAATGGCGGCAGGTCGGTCATTTTTTCGAGTTGAGGATTTACTTGATCTTCACTATTTGATTAACTCGTTAGAAGACACTTTAAACCGGGATGAAGCGAGTATCATATTCGATAATGTGTAAGGTTATTTTTGCCTTTATTGTAAGATTAATTATGCCGCATCTAATTTTTTATATTGACGATAACTTCAGCAATAAACTATGTAAATAAACAATAATTACAAAATAATGGCATATATTTCTCTTGACAATCTTGCACTTATGGCATAATTTATTTTACATTCTAGTAAATTTCTAAGTTTCTTAGCAACAAACTTGTGAAGGGGTTAAAAAATGATTGAAAACGTCAATGAAGATCGAAAAAGAAGCGTGCTTAAAGCAGAAGGGTTTTTGAATCCAAAATCAGATGATGTCAAGGATGAACTTTTTCAACACCACGAATTTTTTGATTCCCGCGATATGCTTCAGGTCAAATATGAAATGATACGACGCGTAGAAGCTGAGGGTTGGAGCATATCAAAAGCGACAGAAACCTTTGGTCTTTCCAGACCCTCCTATTATGAAGCAAAAAACACCATGGAAAAAGATGGCCTACCAGGACTGATTCCTCAAAAAAGGGGACCGAAACGGGCTCACAAGCTCTCCGATGAGATCGTCACATTTGTTCAGCAAGCACTCAAAGAAAATAAACAACTACGAGCATCTAATTTAACGCTTCAGATCGAGAAAAAGTTTGGGGTAAGGGTTCACTCAAGGAGTATTGAACGGGCCCTTGCAAGAAAAAAAAATACTCTTTGAAAGACCAATCGGATCGCAATTTTCCTGTAAATCAACAAAAAGATATTTTAAAGTCTCAATATGAAGATTTGAGGAAAAGGGCATTAAGTCAAAACAGAGCTGCAAACGGCGACATGAGTGGAGTTGCTTTATTGATTAACAAAGGGATGATCGGCTGGTTGAAGGTTGCCGTTCAATGCGAACCAAGTCAATCTGCCAACGGGAAAAAACGAGATATTAACTTTATTAGTCCACCCGACAATTTGTATCCACAAATCACCATTCTATTATCCAATATGATTCTAAACCTTTGTAAATGAGGCAATTCAAATGAATGAATTTCACCAAAAAATTCAAACCGATCATCTAACGCGCAATGCCTATCTTTATATTCGACAATCCACATTGAGACAGGTGTTTGAAAATACCGAAAGTACCAAACGGCAATACGCCTTGAAGGAAAAGATGGTGGCTTTAGGTTGGTCTCTTGAACAGATTATAGTTATCGATTCAGACTTAGGACAATCGGGGTCCTCTTCTGTAGATCGCGAGGGATTTAAAACTTTGGTAACTGAGGTTGGAATGGGAAAAGCCGGCATTGTGGTTGGTTTGGAAGTATCCAGGTTGGCTCGTAACTCTTCAGACTGGCATCGACTTCTAGAAATCTGTGCTTTGACAAACACTTTAATTCTTGACGAGGATGGGATCTACGACCCCGGATATTTTAATGATCGTCTGCTTTTAGGATTAAAGGGGACAATGAGTGAGGCGGAATTGCATGTTCTGAAGTCTAGGCTGCAAGGGGGAATATTTGCAAAAGCCACTAGAGGGGAACTCAAAACGCCACTACCTGTTGGTTTTGTCTATCAACAGAACGGAAAAGTAATTCTTGATCCCGATCAACAGATTCAAAAATGCATTCATCTCTTTTTTGAGGTGTTCCAAAAATCAGGGTCAGCCTGTGGTGTAGTAAAATATTTCAGCCAAAATGGCTTAAAATTTCCACGAAAGTTACGTAAAGGGATAAACAAAGGTGAAGTGATCTGGGGTGAGTTGGTCCATAGCCGAACTTTGCAGATTCTCCATAACCCGCGCTATGCTGGTGCATTTTTCTATGGGCGAGTCAAGAGTCGTAAACTGGTCGATGGAACAACAAAATATGAAAAAATTCCCCCTGAACAGTGGCACTCTCTTTTAAAAGACTCGCATCCATCCTATATCACATGGGAAGATTATGAGAAAAATACTCGCCGCTTGACTGAAAATGCTCAAGCATTTGGTTTGGATAGGAAAATGAGTCCCCCCAGAGAAGGCTCGGCGTTGCTGCAAGGTATAGTCGTTTGTGGTGTCTGCGGATTACGGATGAGTGTGCGTTATCATACCAGTGCCGGTAAAACTTTTCCTGATTACATGTGCCAAAGAAATGGTATTGAACATGGAAATAAGATATGCCAGGGAATCAACGGAGAAGGAATTGATGAATCCCTGGGGCTTTTGCTGATGGAAGTGGTCAGTCCAATGGCATTGGAAGTAGCGTTGAGCGTTGAAAATGAAATTAAAACACGAGCTGAAGAAGTAGACGGACTAAGAAAACAACAAGTAGAAAGAGCTCGCTACGAAACCGATCTTGCCAAACGGCGTTATTTGTTAGTTGACCCGCAAAACCGTCTTGTTGCCGATTCTCTTGAAGCTGATTGGAATGAAAAACTGAGAATCCTGGCCGAAGCACAAGAGGAGTATCAGCGAAAATGCAAATCTGATTGCAAAATACTTAGCAAAGATGAAAGAAATTCAATACTCGCCTTGGCATCTGATTTTCCACGTTTATGGAGGAATCCCAATACTCCGATCAGAGAGAAAAAACGGATGGTTCGATTATTAGTCGAAGATGTGACACTTATCAAAGATCGTGAAATTACTGCTCATGTTCGATTCAAAGGGGGCCGTTTACAATCGATCAAAATTCCAATGCCTATTAGGGCACCACAACTCTTTAAAACAAGCGAGGCTATTGTTTCTCAAGTAGATCGGTTAATGGAGAAATACACCGATTCAGAAATAGCCGACATTCTCAATCAATCTGGTAAGAAATCAGGAAGAAACAATCCATTCAATGCTACTATTGTGGCCAACATCAGAAGAACATACAATCTGGAAAGTCTCTATGAACGGTTGAGACGAAAGAATTTACTGACTTTGACCGAAATGACACAGAAGCTCCCCGTCTCCAGACATACTTGGAAAAAATGGGCAAAGAAAAACCTGATTAAAAGTTATCGATACAACGATAAAAACGAGCGACTTTATCAGTGGTCCGGAAATGAATTAGTGGTAAAGATTGAAAATGAAAAACAACAAGGAAGGAGCAAAGAATTTATTAAACTGTTGTCAAATCACATTAATGGAGTGCAGTATGAAGCATGAACCTT
>JADGAV010000004.1:27155-272872 GCA_015231825.1 SAR324 cluster bacterium | reverse complement strand
GTGATGGGATTTTTGGAGACCTATCGTATCGAAATCGAAGAATTCTTGAGAGAAACGGGCTATCTTTCTGTGCGGAGAGAACCAGAAGAAAGAGACAGGATCCAACAGATCCCCATTCTTGCATGGACACAGGCGGGTCACTGGAGAGAATGCGCCAATTCCCATCAGGAGGATTGGGAGCTTATGGAGACCGATTCCAAAGGAACCTTTGCCTTACGTGTTCGGGGAGACAGCATGGAACCGGAGTTTCATCAAGAAGACATCATTGTGATCAATCCTTATCTCAAAGCTGAGCACAATGATTATGTGGTGGTTTGCAATGAAGAGTGGGAAGCAACATTCAAACAATTGAAGAAATACGGAAAAATCAGGATTCTGCATCCTTTGAATACTAAATATGAGGACATCGAACTTAAAACAGACATGGAATACAGGGTTGTCGGGGTCGTCGTTGAAAAGAAGAAAAAGTATCGATGAGATCTTGAAGGAACGGGCCCAACCAGTCGTTTCACCTGACGCCGCTGCGCTCCGCAAGTGATCTTGTTGTTATTTGCTTTTTAGTACGTAACGCACTTCCAAATGAAATGCTATAATCAGAGCCCTTGTAATTAATCGAACCACAAGAAATATATGAATGACATTGACACTTTTTATATTTGGAGTAATTATTATGTATAGATATGTAACATAGAGCGCACTACTATACAGGTCGTATTGTGATTAAATCATTCAAAGATAAAACTTCAGAAAATATATTCTATTCAAAACGTATCAAAGGGATAAGCCAACAATTGGTTAAAAAAGCAAAAAGAAGATTAGATTTTCTTCATGATGCCGTTGACTTGAACGATATGTGTTTTCCTCCTTCTAACAAATTTCATTCGTTGGAAGGTTTTAATCCAACTCGTTATGCGATTTCAGTGGATAAGCAATGGCGTATCACATTTCTTTGGCAAGAAGGCAACGCATATGAGGTATTGCTTGAAGACTATCATAAATAAGGAGATACCATGATAAAAAGGAAACCCACTCACCCAGGAGAATTTATGCAAGAAGACATTCTAATGGAATTAGGTCTCAGTCAGGGACAATTAGCCAATGCTTTAGGAGTATCAAGAAAAACAATCAATGAGTTGGTCAACCAAAAACGTGGATTGAGTCCTGATATGGCACTACGAATTGGAAAATTTACAAATACGAATCCCAAAACGTGGATGAATTTACAAAATTCCTGGGATTTATGGATAGTGGCAAGTTCGAAAGAAGCAAAATCAATAGACAAAATTCAACCATTTGCAGCATAAAATAGAAGCAGTTAGTGGAGCCGTTGTTTCTTAGCCGAAAAGTCAAAACACAGTCAAATAACAAGTCGTTTGAGAACGAACTTTTGGAGCGCCGTTCGTTCCTCACTCTGCTCCAAAAGTCGTCTCAACTCGACGGACAACTGTAAATTTTGAATACAGAGAGCTACCTTGTTTCAAATCAAGGGTATACATATCTGGTATAAAACGTCTTGATTTACAATTATTCAGAGTATACACTTTATGTATATTCTGGAGGGAATAATGCACGTCATTTCAAAGAAACGACTAGTTGAGTTTTATACAATTCATTCAACATCAAAATCGCCATTGTTAAAATGGTTTCAAGAAATAAAAAAAGGAAGTTTTCAAAATATTGCGGAAATCCGCTTGCTATATCCTCATGCGGATAAAGTAGGAAGGCGGACAGTTTTCAATATTGGAGGAAATGAGTATAGGCTCATAACTCGAAATAATTACCTTACTCAAAAAGTGTTCATTGTCAGCATACTCACACATGCTGAATATGATAAAAACTATTGGAAATAAAGGAGGATACTATGGTTCCAACATTAGACGATATAAAAATTGCTTGGCCTGTAGTTGCTAATTTTCTATACCCTCCTCAATCGAGAGAAGATTATGTTCTTCTGAAAGTACGTCTTGATCAATTAGAACATGAAGCAGAGGAAGGAAGCGATCTTGAAATCCTTATGGATTATCTGGGCGAATTACTTGACAAGTATGAACTAGCCCATTTTCCAGAGGTATCAGAACTTGATAAAGAAGATGTTACACCATCGGAAGTATTAAAACGATTCATGGAACGAAATGGGCTAAAGCAAAAAGACCTATCACCTATATTTGGTGCTCAAAGCAGAGTTTCGGAAGTTCTAAATGGAAAACGTCAGATCACTTTAGAGCAGGTCAAAAAGTTGCACGAGTCATTTGGGCTTCCTGTAAGTCTGTTTTTCTAGATTCAACAGATTTCTGCATCTGTCCAGCAAATAACTGGAGCTGACTGCATATCGCCCCTGATGGATTCAAGTTTGTCCTTCTTGGCAAGTGAATCATTAACATAAAGTCCGGTGCAGCCGCAGCTCAGTTTTGCGTTGTCACAAAAACATTTGTTCATGAGCAGTTTCATCGTTTTTGTGAGGTTGCTCGTCATTTGTATAGTTGTAAATTTGACAAAGAAAAAGAAGAGGCTTTAGCAGTGGCGTGGAGCTATCTAACCAATGATAAATTCGATGCTTTTTGGTTGGCTCATCTAAAACGTTTGGGCTTGTTGGCTGAGGGGTATATTTATCCTAAAAAAGCTGACAGAATTTGCTCATATGAGTCAACCTTTGATGAGCCAGGCCGTCAAATCGCTGGAAAATCGGGAATTGGCAACACGGAGGAATTCTGCAAGCGATAACGTGTCAGTATAATTGAAGCGACAGAATCCGGGAAACAGATCAACCAGCATGCCTTCATCGCATTGATGGAAATAGAGGATCACATTTTTTCTATCCTTGGGAAGAAGAATTCAGAAAAGATGAAATTTCTGCTGGACCGATTGGTAGAAGGAATCGAGCAGGGCAGATTGCGGCAAAGGAGAAGCAAATGAAAAATTCCTATCAGCCTGGCTTGACGATTGCTGATGTGCACTCCAAAACCGGAGGGATTAAAGTTTATAAGATGTCGTCCAACGAAAATCCCTTTGGCCCCTCTCCCAAAGCAGTGGAAGCCATTGCAGTCGATCTCAAAGGCTTGCACTTTTATCCGGAACGTCATGATACTGTTGTCAGGGAAGCACTGGTTTCTTACCATAAGAGAGGTCTTACTGTGGAAAACTTCACAACTGGTCATGGTGCGGTTGATTTGATAGGTCTCATAGAAGATGCCAGTTTTGATCATTCCAACAGTGTTGTCGTGTGTCCGCCAGCATTTGGATCCTATGTTTCTTCTGCCGCAAAAAAAGGAGCCGAGATCATAGAGTGCCCGCTCGATCCGGAGACTTTTCAAATCGACAGCGGAATGCTTTCTCGTGCTGTCCGCTCCAATACTAAATTGGTCTACGTCTGCAACCCTAATAATCCGACAGGAACTTGTTTCGGCCAGCAGGAATTGGAAAAAATATTGGAATGTATTCCATCGGGTACTTTATTGGTCTATGATGCGGTTTATTTTCAATATGCAACTGAAATTGAACTTCCCGATGCAATTCAGTGTGTCCTCGACAAGCGCAATATCGTTATTTTGCATAGTTTTTCAAAAGTATTTGGACTGGCAGGAATGCGGATCGGGTATGCGATTTCCACTCCAGAAATAATTGCAAAGATTGCTTCAGGAAAGCGAAGTTTTCATATGAGCAGTTCCAGTATGGTCGCAATGATTGCAGCATTGCAGGATCAGGAACATATTTCTATAACGCTGGAAAACAATACTAAACAGCGACATTGGCTGCAGAAAGAACTGGAAAATTTGAATATCCGTGTCTGGCCCAGTCAAGCAAATTTTCTTCTTTTTGAATGTCCAGGAGATCTCATGGCAAAGGATTTAGTGGATCGTCTTCTCTCATTTGGGGTGATGGTGCGAGCCGCTTTTGATCTTCCTCACCATGTCCGCGTTACAGTTTCTTTGCCTGAAGCAAACTTACAGTTCATAGCAGCAATGAGGGAAATTGTTGATCATCTCAAAATGGAATCTTGATTATGAAAGAAATGACGGGTGGCGAAGCGGTTGTGGAATGTCTGTTGACCCATAAGATTGAAACTCTTTTTTGTTTACCAGGAATCCAGAACGACTGGTTCTTCAATGCCCTTTTTGATCATGGTCAAAAAATTCGTGTCATCCACACACGCCATGAGCAAGGTGCCGGCTATATGGCACTTGGGTATGCATTAGCGAGCGGTAAAGTCGGAATGTATAGCGTCGTTCCAGGTCCGGGGTTTCTCAATTCATCGGCTGCTCTTGCCACGGCTTATGCTCTCAATGCGAAAGTGTTTTGTCTTACCGGACAAATTCCTTCCGCTGCTATCGGCCGCGAGCAAGGAGTGCTCCATGAAATTAACAATCAGCTGGAAGTTTTGCGAACATTGAGCAAATGGGCAGATCGCGCGGAAAGTCCCAGTGACATTGCTCGCTTATTTTCGGAAGGAATCCGGCAAATGCACTCAGGCATGCCAAGACCGGTTGGTTTGGAAATCCCTATGGATGTGCTTCAACAGAAGGCTGTTGTAGATTTTTCGTCACCCTTTCCCCCGGTATATAACCCGCCTTTGGATGAAAACCTGATTGAACAGGCTGCACAGCTTTTGGGAGATTCTGAAAACCCGATGATTTTTGTCGGCAGCGGAGCTCAAGACGTGAGTGAAGAAATCACAAAATTAGCAGAAATGCTGCAGGCTCCGGTGGTTGCGTATCGAACGGGCAAAGGGATTTTGGATGCCCGTCATTACCTTTCACTCCAGCAGCCACCCGCGGAAAAATACTGGCAGAAGGCGGACGTGGTCCTTTCCGTTGGAAGCAATATGCGAATTCCTGCGCAGAAATGGGCGAAACAACATCGTCCTAAAATCATTCGCATCGATGTCGATCCGCGCAGCCACATGAAGTTTTTAAAGCCGGAAATTGCCATCACTGTGAGGGCAGAAGACGCGCTCGGTCCTCTGCTCGAAAGTCTTGCCTCAGTTGGTCGAATTCGTTCTTCTCGAGAATCTGAATTGAAGGAACTCAGAGCCTGGTGGGATCAGTCGGTTTCCATCTTGGAACCTCAACTTGCTTTTTTAAAGGTCATCAGGGAAGAATTGGGAGACGATGGAATCTTTGTTGATGAACTGACTCAGGTCGGATTTGCCAGTCGCATCACATGGCCCGCCTATCACCCGCGGACGTACATCAGCACAGGTTACCAGGGGACTTTGGGCTATGGTTTTCCGACAGCTATCGGTGTCAAAGTTGCCCGACCGGATCGCCTTGTGGTCTCAATCGCAGGCGATGGCGGATTTCTTTTTAATGCACAGGAGTTGGCAACCGCCGTACAGCAGCAGATCCCAGTGATCATCCTGCTCTTCAACAACAATCAATATGGTAACGTCCAACAGATGCAGAAAAACGATTATGGGGGACGAGTGATTGCGACCGACCTCCTCAACCCGGATTTTGTAAAGCTGGCCGAGTCATTTGGTGCACAGGCGTTTCGGGCGAAATCTCCTGAAGATGTTCGGCATGCAATCCGGGCCGGGGCATCTGTCAATGTTCCGACTCTTGTTGAGATTCCTGTCGGGGATATGCCCAGTGCAGACAGGTTTCGATAATGGAAAAAGAGATCATAATTTCTCCGGATTCTGAATTGTTTCAGACTTTTCAAGATGCTTCCCGACAAAGAATCGTCTTTTTTGCTGGCTTGCCAGGGGTTGGGAAAAGTCTATATATTCAGCAGTTTGCAAAGATTGCATATCAAAAAGGCAGGATTGTTCATTCAATGCAGTGGGATGTAGCCAGAGAACCTTTTCAAAGCAGGGAGATTTTAGATAAATATCCTGAAATCGAGGGGATCACTCATGCCGCAATTCGTAAAGCCGTTGGCATTTGGGCTCGCACAGGAATTTTGAACTGGCACAAAAAGTTTGCCGATGACCAGCATATTCTGGTCGGAGAAATTCCTCTTGTGGGCAATCGCTTGATTGAATTGGTTCAAATTCACAAGGATGAAGCAGAACCCATTCTTGCCCACGATTCAACCCGGATTTTTATTCCCGTTCCTTCTCGTAAAGTTCGTGATCACATCGTTCTTCGTCGACGGGAGAGTATCGCCAAGCCCCGACACCAAAGGGAATCTCTGGACGCTCCTCCAGCAGTTGTCAATCAAAACTGGCAATTGATTCACGAACTCGCAGTCCGCCTTGGTTTTACCAGTAAGCCATTTAAATACGGTGACTATGATGCTGAAATATATGAGAAAAGCTATCAATATCTGCTTCAGCATCGAAATCACGAAAGTCTTCATATTGACGAGATTTTGCCGATGAGCGAATCGGTCTACGAGCTTGGCGTGCTAGCCAGTGAATTGCTTGCAACACCTGAAGAAGTAAATGAATTTCTCAGTCTGGTTGAGAAGCAATTCACTTCCGAACAATTGCATGAATCGATCAGCAAATGGTACCTTTTGTGAGAGGAATGACTTTCAAAACCCGATTAAAGATAACACTACAAGAGAGTGTATTATGAAAACACGTGCTGCCGTTTCTTATGAAGAAGGTCATCCACTTGTGATTGAAACGTTGGACCTTGATGAACCCAAGACCAATGAAGTTTGTGTCAAAATGTCAGCAGTCGGCCTGTGTCATTCTGACTATCATGCCTTGGCAGGAAACCGCCCGGTGGGGATGAGACCGATGGTCCTGGGGCACGAAGGTGCCGGTATTGTGACAAAAGTGGGACACGGTGTAACGGATATTCGCCCCGGGGACCATGTGGTCCTGATGTTTATCCCTTCCTGCGGAAAATGCCGCTGGTGCCTGGCCGGGGATACGCATGCCTGTGCTTTAGGACCCTCCATCGCCAAAGGACCTCAACCGGATGGAAGCTTTCGGATGCATAAGCAAAACGGGCAAAATGTCGGACAATTCTGCCTCTTGGGTGCGTTTAGTGAACTGACCGTTGTGCATCAGCAGTCGGTTTGTGTGATTGGAAAAAATTATCCATTTGAAGCAGCCTGCCTGGTTGGCTGTGGTGTTGTCGGCGGATTTGGTGCTGCCGTCAATCGGGCGCATGTCCGGCCTGGAAGCAGTGTTTTGGTGATCGGAATTGGGGGAATCGGGAGCAATATCATCCAGGGAGCTGCCTCGGTGAATGCCTCCATGATTGTTGCAGCAGACCAATTTGATCAAAAACTTGAATGGAGCCGCTCATTTGGGGCAACTCATACCATCAATATTGAAAAAGAAAATTTGCTGGAAAAGGTCATGGAAATCACTGATGGGGTTGGAGTTGATTTTGCGTTTGAAGCAATTTCTCATCCGGAAACGATCGGCTTGGCCTTTGAAGCGGCTGCAAAAATGGGAAAAGTCGTAGTTGTCGGGTTAACCCCTTCCCACTTTGAGACGTTGCCGATCAGTCCGCTTAAATTAGTTTTGACGCAGAAAACGTTGATGGGTTCTATTTATGGAACGAGCAATGCGCGAATTGAAATTCCAAAATTGCTTTCTATGTACGAACACGGTCAAATCAAGTTGGATGAGTTGGTCACCCGCACCTATTCCCTTGATGAAATTAATCAGGGGTATGAAGATTTGCTTGCCGGAAAAAACATTCGGGGAATCGTAAAGTTCGACTAAGCAAAGTTTTTGAGAAATAAAAAACATACTATAATCGACGATAATGAACGAGAATGAATAATGTGGGATCAACGATATAGCGAAGAGGGATATGCGTATGGAAGCACTCCGAATGATTTTCTAAAATCTGAGTACTGTCGGATAGCAAAAGGGGGACGAGTTTTATGTCTGGCAGAAGGAGAAGGCAGAAATGCTGTTTTTCTGGCTAGAGAGGGATATTCAGTCACTGCAGTTGATCAGTCCGCAGTTGGTCTGCAAAAAGCGGAAAATCTTGCTGCAGAATGCGGAGTAAGCATCTCGACAAAGGTCTCTGACCTGGCAGCCTATGAGCTGGGTTATGATGTTTGGGACGGGATTGTTTCAATTTCGGCGCATATACCTTCTCTGCTGAGGAAAAAGGTACATGCCCAGGTTTTCAGTTCGCTGAAAAAAGGTGGGGTTTTCATTTTGGAAGCCTTCACTGTACGTCAGCTATCGATGGAAGGTAGCGGCGGACCACCATCGTCACAGAAAGATCTGTTTATGTCTCTCAATGACCTCGCCGAAGAGTTGAAAGAACTGGAAATAGTCCTTGGAACGGAAGTGGACAGAAATATTTCCGAAGGGAAATATCATCAGGGAGAAAGTGCGGTTGTGCAGTTTGTTGCGAATAAAGTAGTTAGATGAATGAGCGAGGAATTTCCTCATACGAAATTTTCCTGCTGCTCCCTAAGTACCTGCAAAAATGCCTTCAGAAAGGGTAACTGAACGATGGATAAATATATTATTTCCAAAGAAGAAATTGATCAATACAAAGGAGTTGAGAAGTCGCATTTTCTGAATAGTAAGGCGAGGCGTCTCAATAAATCGCTGGGGGATCTGACAGGTCTGGAGAATATCGGCTTTCACCTCATAGAAGTGGAACCTGGCAGTGAATCGACTGAAATGCACATGCACTATTATGAAGAAGAATGTGTCTACATTTTGGAGGGAGAAGCAGAATCAAGCATCGGCAATGAAATCCAAACAGTCAAATCAGGGGATTTTATTGGTTACCGTGCCGGAGGTCTGCCGCACAAGCTGAGGAATATTGGCAATGGTGCATTGAAATGCATAGTTGTGGGTCAACGGCTTGATCATGATGTGGGTGACTATACAATTTTAAACAAAAGGATTTTCCGCAACAAGGGCATGAAGTGGAACTTGGTTGATATTGATCAGATCAATGAGCCTTCCGCAGGGAAAAAAGGATAAAAAGATAAGGGACAGAACCGGTTGATTTTTGGAGCCTCGCTGTTGCTAACAGAGATACTATTGAAGACTTGAAATGTGTTAAAAAGTTGCTTCAACAATGAACGGGTGGTTGTTTTCAAAGCAATGTGGTGAAAAATTCACGATTAGATCATCGCAGGATTTCAGGCCGTTTTTGTCTCAGTCAAATTTTCGCTAACTGCTTTTGAAGACGCAGGCGGGCCAAGTTTTTCAGTAATGAAACTCAACTGTTCAAGTGCTTCTTCAAATTCATATTGGGAAATAGAATTTTCTATGGGAGGAAGGTTTTTTTCCAGATCTGAACCACTCAGATGGAGTTTTAACTCTTCAATTATTTCAACAGCGGCCGTGTCATCATCTTCAAGCAGGATTTTGAGTTTCTGAGTCAATTCTTTGATGACGGAGATGTCTGATGGAAGTTTAGATCCTTGGGCTGTTTTTTCAACTTTTTCTTCAATACCCTGAATTGACTGAACGGCTTGATCCAGCAAAACTTGTGCTGATTCAATCAGGTTCGGGGCGACATCCGGACCTTCTTTTTGGATGCCCGCTTCTAATTTTTCGGCGGCAGACTGCAGTTCAGTAGCTCCGATATTGCCGGAAACACCTTTGAGGGTGTGTGCGAGCCGAGACGCGAGCTTAATGTCTTTGTCTTCTAATGCTTTTCTTATTTCTTCAATGGTGCCGATTTGATTGGCAGCAAATTTCTTCAAAATACTGCGAAAAAGCTTTTGATTTCCAGAGACCCGTTCCAAGCCGGTTTTGACATCAATTCCTGCCATATTGATCAGTTCAGCAGTGTCTTCTTGAGGAAAATCCTCAACTGTTTTGAACGTCTCCGGCAATGCTCTTTCGCCCGATTTGATCCATTCCTGCAGTGCAGAGAAGAGTTGGGAGGGGATGATGGGCTTTGCTACGTGGTCGTTCATTCCGGCGGCATGAGATTCTTCCCGATCCTGCGTCATCGCACTGGCGGACATGGCCAGGATGGGAAGATCTTTGAATTTTAAATTTTCCCTAATTTTTCTGGTGGCCTGAAGTCCATCCATAATCGGCATCTGTATATCCATAAGCACTAAATCGTAGTCATTTCTTTCTACTGCTTCCACCGCTTTCTGTCCATCTTCGGCAATATCTACAAAAAACCCTGAGTTGACCAGGAGTTCCTGTGCGACCTGCTGGTTGATTTCATTGTCCTCCACCAAAAGTATTTTCGCGCCCTGAATGGGTTTTAAAGAATCGACGTCAAGTTCGTAAGCAGCTTTCTTTTTCCGATTTGAAATCGGTTCCTTCCCATAGGCCACCATAATCGCATTGAAGAGTTCGGCTGCGTTGACCGGTTTGGTCAACATTCCGTTGAACTCAATCTCCTGCGAGTTTTTGATCAGTTCTTCTTTATTGGTGGCGTTGAGCATGATTATCTTGGGTTGAGGAACAAGAAGAGGAAGTTTTCTTATTCTAATCGATGTTTCAATTCCATCTAAATCTGGCATTTCGTGGTCCATCAGCACCAGGGCAACGGGATCGTCTGCTGCTTTTTCCAACTCAGACTGAATACCTGTTCCTGAATCAATTGCAGAGACCTTAAAGGCGAAAGATTGCAGTAAATCAGTGAGAATTTCTCTGGCAGTTTTATTGTCATCGACTACCAGAACGTGGAGGCCTTCAAGTTCGGGAGGAACTACATTGGGGGTCCTGTAAGGTTCATTCTGCATCCGGCAGGCGATGGTAAAGATAAAGCTGCTGCCTTCACCAATGTCGCTCTCCACCCAGATTGAACCACCCATCAGTTCGGCCAATCGTTTGCTGATGGTGAGTCCAAGACCAGTGCCGCCGAATTTTCTGGTTGTCGAGGCATCGGCTTGAGAGAAAGCCTGGAAAAGTTTTCCTGCTTGTTCGGGTGTGAGTCCAATTCCTGTATCTTTGACTGTGAATTGAAGTTTGATCTGATTGCCCTGCTCTTCTATCAATTCCGAAACAATGACTATTTCTCCCTTTTCAGTAAATTTCACCGCGTTATTGGTCAAGTTGAGTAATATCTGACCTAAACGGAGGGGATCGCCGATGACGGCGTTCGGGGTTTCAGGATCTGTTTTTAAAAGAAATTCCAATCCTTTTTCCTGAGCTTTCAAAGCCACCAAATTGCTGATGTTATCGAACACGTCATCCAGGTTGAAATTGACCTCTTCAATTTCTAGTTTTCCAGCTTCTATTTTAGAAAAATCAAGAACGTCATTGATAATCCCCAGCAAAGAATTGGCAGAAGAAAAAGTCTTGCTGAGATAATCGTATTGTTTCTTATCGAGGTCGGTTTGCAGAGCCAGGCGGGTGAGTCCCAGAATGGCATTCATTGGTGTGCGAATCTCATGAGACATGTTGGCGAGAAAATCAGATTTGGTTCGATTGGCCTCTTCTGCAATTTCTTTGGCCTGCGCCAAATCATTTTGAATAATTTTCATTTCGGTGATATCGACCGACCAACTGAGAGTGCCGGTTTCTCCTTGAAAGTCGATATTGTAAACGGTGAGTAAAAAATCACGAATGTCGCCGTTTTTTCCATAGACCTGAACCTCCAGGTTTTGGGCGATTCCATCTTCTTTCAGAGATTCTATCAAGCGCTGACGATCTTCAGCATTAACATAGGCACGGACCGCGCTGTCTCCGATTCGTATTCCAGTCATTTCTGCTAACCACGGGTTTACCAGCTTCATGATCCCGTTGACTGAGATACCAATCCCCACAGGGCCTGTATCAAGAATGTTCTGCAGTTGTGCTTTGCTTTTTTCGAGGTCGGCGGTCCGTTCTTCAACTTGAGCTTCCAAATTTTCCTGATATCGGAGCAAACTGTCTTCTGCGGCCTCCTGCGCCCGGAGCATTTCATTGTAGCTGTCGACGACAATCCCCAATTCGTCGCTGCTTTTCCAGGATACTTCTGTTCTTTGATCTCCTGATTTGGCTTCATGAATAGAGTGCTGCAGTAACTTCAGCGGTGAGCTGATGAACTTCTGGATTGTAAACAACACTGAAACAGTCAACACAATGATCAATGTTAACAAGATCAACCCATTGAACCAGAGGTAATCAAATAATGCGGCGACAATGTCCTTATCATTCACGGTGAGCTGGAGGCGACCAAGCCGAGAGCTTTCGTTGTCTGCTTTGCGGATGATATCGTGGCTGGCTCGAAACTCCGGAAAATTAGGAACGATCTCCGTATCCCCCATGCTCTTCATCACATCACCGGCATTGTCGTAGATGACGATGGAATCCACTGAGGAGAGTCGCATTATTTTTGTCATCAGGGCATCGATTTCCTGATCATCAAATTCCCAGAGGGGTTGCGTGAATACAGCACTTTGGACCTGCAGTAATTCTTCCAGATTCTTGACCTGATTACTGACCCCCTGATCATAAAATCTCCAGCCCTGATAGGTGAAGACCAGGACCTCAGACAGTATCACCAGAGGGATCAAGACGAGCAGGATTTTGGCAATTAGCGATTGTTTTACAATTTTTTGGATCATTTCCCAGCAAGTTTTATCTAAGAATTACCGGCCCGTTTAACGGAATGTTGAATAAATTTAAAACTTCACATGTTTCTTCAGCATCGAGGCTTTTATCATGCGTATATGGTAAACAACAACAATAAAAAAGAACATCATATAATTGATTCTGGAGGGATTGTAAGTCCGGGGATCTGGTCTGATTTTCGATTTTTACTCTTATTACAGCCTATATGATATTAAAAAAAGTGAAAATAAATGCCAGGCGCGGTTTTATATCGCTGAAATCCATGATATAGTTTGGTTTCAGTTTTATTGGCGAATACTGTTTTTCCTAGAAGGTAATTTGTAACTTATTCAACCGTCCTATGGCAAGATCTTTGGATTAAAATCTCCCGCAAACTGTGCTCTGGAAAGTTAGTTCTTGAGCATTCGGTCTTTTACCGGATTAAACATTGCTTAAAACCGACCGAGACATTTGTATTTGGAAATGATGAAAGGATAACAAAATGATGAAAAAAATTGCTTGGATTGCTCTTTGTCTTGGTTTTTGGATCCAGTTTACTCCTGCGATGGCTGATAGCAAGAAGCCGCTGACGATTTGCAGCACCACCTGGGGAAAATTGGGGGGGGAAGACCTTCCGGGCAAGGGTTTTGTTTCCGACCTGGTAATGAGAGTCTTTCGTCATGCCGGCTATCAGATTCAGACAAAAATTGTTCCCTGGCCGCGCTGTATTGCTCTGGCCAAGGAACAAAAATTTGATCTTGTCGCCTCAGGATGGCGTGGTGAAAATTTCGCTCCCTATTTCGACTATCTGAATGTGATCGTCAAAGATACTGTAAATTTCATAACCCTGGAAAATTCTCCCATAAATTCTGGGACGTTCGAAACTTTTCATGGAAAAAAAGTAGGGCTTGTTAAAGAAGCAGGGGGGCTTGAGGCGTTGTTTAAGAATCAGGAAAATATTGGTGTTGTCAAAGTGGCGGAATTGGTTAAACTTCCGACCATGCTGGTTGGAGGGAGGTTTGACGCCATTGTCAGCGATCCTGTTAGTTTGAATGAAGCCATAAAAACCATGAAACGTCCATTTGAACATAAACTAAAAACCCTCAATCCGCCTCTGAAAGTCAATCTCAATTCACCGCTCATCTCAAATAAACACCCCAACAAAGGCCAGATTATTGCTGATTTTGATCGATCTTACAAAATTTTGGTCGCCGAAGGAATGTATGATGAGTTGATTAAAATTCACGATCTCCAGGTGCAACGCCCGGATTGAAACTGCCAGACTCAAATTCCGATACTCGTCTAAGCTTCACTGACCACCTGACTTGCTGCTGATAAGGCCCCATCTCCGTGAGGGATATTCAGCGCTTTCAATCCCGCATCAATGACGGCGAGCATACCGAGGGTCATGTGGGCATTGACGTGCCCCATGTGAGCCACGCGGAAGAACCCGTGATAGGCAGGGTCGGTACGTTCTGCCATACCCAGCCCTATGCCCAGGGTCACGCCTGCTTTTTTTTCAGTCCAGCGCCGCAGTTCTGTGGCGTGGGGAGCATCCATGGAGATCGCGGTGACAGCATGTGATCGGAACTTGGGGTTTTTGATATTGAGGCGAATCGAACTGTTTTGCCCCCAGGCATCAAAGGCTGCCCAGACTGCACGGCTCAGTTTAGCATGCCTGGCCCAGGCTTCTTCCAATCCCTCTTCTTCCAGCAAGATAGTCAAAGCCTCACGCAGTCCGAAAAGGTGGTGTGTCGGGGCGGTTCCGAAGAAATATTCATAAAACACCTGAGGATTGATCCGGGGAAGAAAATCCCAGTAGGGAGTCACCATATTTGCTTTTTCACGTGCCTCGATGACTCTCTGGTTGAAAAACATGAACCCTAATCCCGGGGGCGTCATTAAACCTTTTTGACTGCCGGCTACCATCAGGTCCACACCCCAGCGATCCATTTCAAAAGGTTCGCATCCCAGGCTGGCCATAGAGTCCACCATATACAAGGCAGGGTGTCCGGTGCTGCGTATGCATTCGCCTAAAGCCTCAATATCGTTTCTCGCGGTGCTGGCCGTGTCAGTTTGCGTCACCATGATTGCTTTGTAACGATGCTCTGAATCGGCTTTCAACCTGGCAGCCACCATGTCCAGGTCCACCGGGGAAGATTTTCCAAAATCGATCAGGTCGACTTCCACCCCCAACGATTCTGCCATTTTTGCCCAGAAAAGCACAAAGCGACCGGTCGCCAGGGCGAGGACCTTGTCACCCCGTGAAAGCGTGTTGGTTAAGCTGGCTTCCCAGGTGCCGTGACCGTTGCAGATATAAATTGCAACTTCACCGGAACTTTTGGCGACTCGTTTCAGATCTGGAATCATGCCATTCACCATATCATGAAGGGCGCCTTCGTAGATGTTCGGAGCAGCCTGGTGCATTGCCTGCAGCACACGGTCCGGCATCACTGAGGGACCAGGAATAGCGAGATAGTGACGGCCATGGTATAAAGACATAGTTTTCTCAGAATTCAGGTTAGAAAAATTGGAAGGTTAGCAAAATGATAGCATCTGCTCTTAGGTGTGTAAAGCCTCATTTTATGTGAATTTTTACCTTATTATTTGAAGTTTAAAAAGAAATTGATTGTTGAAATTTCCAGCATTTTTTCTTCTTTGTCTGTACGGAAAAAACAGTGATTGTCCGATCCTCACTTTCTTCCTTTCAGGAAATAAGTGTGCATTGATCCTTTGCCCTTCACAGCGATAAAGCCCCGGTCAAAAAAGTCGAATTTGTCTTTTAATGCCTGGTAGCTCTGCTCTGTGACTTGAATTTGTCCCGGTTCGCTATGAGATTCCATGCGACTTGCAGTGTTGACAGTATCTCCCCAGACATCGTAAATGAATTTCTTGATTCCAATCACTCCGGCGACAGCCGGTCCGGTATGAATTCCAATTCGCATGTCAAAAGCCTGATCATTCTCTCTGTTGAATCGATATAATTCGTTTTTCATCTCTAAAGCCAGATTGGCAACTGCTTCGGCATGGTCTTCACGGGCAAGCGGCAATCCTCCTGCCACCATATATGCATCACCAATTGTTTTGATTTTCTCCAATCCGGACTTTTCGATCAGATGGTCAAAATGGGAGAAAATCTTGTTGAGCAAATTGACCAGGGCTTCTGGGGCAATTTTCTCAGAAAGCACTGTAAATCCAACAATATCGGCAAAGAGTATTGTAGAAGTTTCAAATTTTTCAGCAATGGTTCCGGGAGCAGTTTTGAGTTGGTTGACTATTGACAAAGGCAATATGTTTTCTAAAAGTCGTTCAGATTTTTCCCGTTCTTCCCTGATGGTTTCCTTCTGTTTTTCCATAAAAGTTTGAGCACGAAGCAGTTTTACCGAAATGGTTGCCATTGCAAGAGCGACTGCGATAATGGTGACAGAATCTTTCCCGCTCAAATAATTTGCCAAACTCGCCCCGAAGTTGATCATCAGCACGTAAATTAATTTACTCTTTTTCTGTTCGAGTAAAAAGATGCTGGGAATGAGCGGCGGGATGAAAAGAATCCAGCCTGGTGCCTTCACTCCTGAAACCGCACTCATGAAGAAAAACATGCCGATATTGAGTGCAACAACCTTGGCACTTAGTTTTTTGTTTTTTTGTATTGCAAACAGTCCGGCAATAAAAAAAATGGGAACAATCGAAATAAGAAAAGGCCTCGTGGACAAGTAAATCATCACTATGAAGTTCAATATCGAGAAAGGCATGACTGTTTTGATTAAATAATTAATCTGCTGAATACTCAGTTCATCTTTCCCCGCTGCTTCGTTCTTCATTGGCACATTTCGGTTGGAATTTGTTTCTTTTTTGAAAATCAATTTTCTGGTGATGAGAAAAAACAGATGGATTATTTCTAAACAGTGCCCCAAAATTTCTGAGCAGCCATTATAATTGTTTCAGGCTTTTTGCTAATGAACTAATCTCGTTGTTCGCGGTAATAAGGTCTTCCCAGCATTGTGGGAGCCATGATGCGGGAACTACCTGAAATAGCGAGGACTGCGATGACGAGAATATATGGGAACATCACCGCGATTTCATATGGAAAGTCAATTCCATAGACTTGTATTGATCGCTGGAAGGAGTGGGCCAGGCTGAAAAGCAGCGCCCCCCAAAGGATTCCCGTGGGTTTCCATTTTCCGAAGTAAACCAGAGCGACTGCGATAAAACCGCGCCCTGCAGTAATGTTGTCTGCGTAAATATGTGTTTGACAAATGCTCAGGTATGCACCAGCAAGCCCTGCCATGGCACCACCGATCACAACACATTGGAAGCGGATTCGATCGACCTTGACTCCCATAGTATCTGCAGCCCGTGGAGCTGTTCCCACGGCTTTAACTTTTAGCCCCCAGGCAGTTCTATTGAGCAGATACCACGATAATGGAATGATCACCAGAGTGATATAGACCATGATATTGTGCGAAAAAAGAATTGCTCCCAAAACCGGAATGCTGTTGAGAAAAGGAATATCAAGGGCTTTCAATCCGACAATACTGGTCGTCCCGCCGATATATACGCGAAACAGCATCCCGGCCACACCCCAGCCCAACATAAAAAGAGCAATCCCTGCGATTCCCTGTTCCGCTTTGAAATTTACGCAAGTGACGGCCATGACCGCGCCCATCAATGATCCCACCGCAATGGCAGCAATCATGCCTAAAAAAGAACTTCCCGGACCGCTTTTCATGATGTATTCGACGTAGAATCCTAAAAAGGCTCCGACCATCATGATTCCTTCAGCTCCCAGGTTAAAAACTCCGGCACGCTGGTTGAACATTTCTCCTATGCCGACCAGGACAAAAGTAATAGAAAGAGGAATGGCCGCTGCAATGATTCCAATTATGATCTCACTGAGCATGCGGGCTCCTTCCTGCAGGTTTTCTAAAGAGATTGAGAACCTTTACTTTCATTGACTTTTTTGTAATAAATACGTTGCTGGAAACAATGGCGAGAATAATCAATCCCTGAATGGCAAGAATGATATAGGCGGGAACCTGAACTGCTCGTTGCATCATATCTGCCCCGACGATCAGCAATCCAAAAACGATGGAAGCAGGAATTGCTCCCAAGGGGTGCAGTCCACCGAAAAGGGCCACGACGATCCCGCTGAATCCGTAACCTGCGGAAATTGACTCCAGGCCCATATGGTGAACGCCGAGCACCTCGACCGATCCTGCCAATCCTGCAAATCCGCCCGCAAAAATCATCGCCAGCAGCAGATACCATTTCGTGTTGATTCCTGCATATCGAGCTGCTTTGACTTCCACCCCTACCGCGCGCATTCGGTAACCGTAGATGGTTTTCCACAAAAAGAAAAAGACAATCACCGCCATCACCACAGCGAAGATCATGCCAGTGTGCATTCTCGCACCCGGAATCAGCTTTGTGAGCCAATATTCTCTGGCAATCCTTGCAGTCTGAGACGCCCCTGTTCCATAAACAACCTCATTTTTGTCCATCATTGGACCTCTTATGAGAAAGTTATAGATTTGAATGGCCACATAATTCAGCATCACGGTGCTGAGGATTTCATTAACATTGAGGTAGGCCTTCATCCACCCTGCAATCCCTCCCCAAAGAGCACCACCAAGAAAACTGGCAAGAAAAACCAGGGGAATCATCAGGGACCAGTGCATTTTTGGAAAATAGAGTGCGACGACCAGTCCGAAGATGGCACCGATCAGGATTTGTCCTTCGCCCCCTATGTTCAGTATTCCGCTTCGGAAAGAAATAGAAATTCCCAGTGCGACCAGCAGAAGAGGAGCGGCACGAACAAACATCTCTGTGATTCCAAACACATCCTGCAACGGTGCGGTGAACATCACTGCATAGGCTGTGAAAGGGTTGGCCCCGGCGATCATGAAAAGGACGGCACCAATCAGAAGAGCAATAAACAGGCTGAAAGCGGTGATACCGATGTTGAAGGCCAGACTACTGAATTGCTTGTGCTTCATTGTGCACCCCTGCCATGAGAAGTCCCAATTCAGATTTTTCCGCTTCTTTCGCTGGAATGATTTTTAAGATTTTACCTTCATATATAACGGCAATTCGGTCAGATAAATTCATGAGTTCCTCGAGTTCTTCGGAAACAAGCAATACCGCTTTATCATTGTCTCTGGCCTCAAGAAGTTTTGAGTGGACAAACTCTGCGGCTCCCAGGTCAAGCCCGCGTGTGGGGTAGACGGCAACAAGCACTTTTGGATTTCTGGTGATTTCTCGTGAAAGAATGACTTTTTGGATGTTGCCTCCTGAGAGCGAAGCGCATGTGGTCTCAATACCGGGAGTTTTTATGTTGAATTTACTGACCAGCTCTTCGGAATAGTCGGAAATCGTTTTATTTAACAAAAAAGTTGCTTTTGAAAATGAGGGATTTGCGTAATCTTTGAGGATGATATTCTCTTTTACAGAAAAGGAAGAGACGGTTCCTTCATGGAGTCTGTCGGCGGGAATATATCCCATTCCTTTGTTGATAATTTTTTGTGGAGAACGATTGCTGATCTCCTCATTGTCAAGAAGAATTTTACCTTCAGTCACTTCACGCAATCCGTTGATCACTTCTGCCAGTTCGGTTTGGCCATTCCCGGAAACTCCCGCCAATCCGAGAATCTCTCCTCTATGAATAGAAAGATTGAGTTTGTTGAGGGCCGGTGTGTCCCGGTCACTCATCGCCGAAACATTCTGTAGTTCGAGCACAATTTCGTCACTGGGCTGCTTCTCCTTTGCAACCGGGAGTGAAATGCTTCGACCCGCCATCAGAGTTGCCAGTTCATCAGTGGAGTGATCATTGGTATTTCCGTGGTAAACAAGCCTGCCGTCGCGCAGCACTGCAATGAGATTGCTCACTGCCTTGACTTCATTTAATTTGTGGCTGATAAAAATGATGGAGCAACCACCGGCGGCCATTTCTTTTAAAAGATTGATCAATTCTTCGGTTTCCTGGGGTGTTAGGACCGCGGTCGGCTCATCCAGGATCAGAAGATTGGCGCCAAGAGAAAGACTTTTTATCAGCTCAACTCTCTGCTGTTCCCCGACACTCAGTTTCCAGATATAGGAGTCGGGATCAATTTTGATTGTGTGCCGCTCTGAAATTTCCCTGATTTTAGCATTGACTGCCTTGTGATCGAGTTCAAAAAATGAATCGTTGTACATGCAAAGGGCGACATTTTCCTTCACCGTCAGATTGGGAACCAGCATAAAATGCTGATGGACCATCCCTATTCCCATTTCACCAGCTTTTTGTGGAGAATCGATGCTGACTTGCCGGCCATTGATCAAGATTTCTCCCTCATCGGGTTGATAAAGCCCGTAAAGGATATTCATTAGTGTGGTTTTACCGGCACCGTTTTCGCCCAGAAGAGCGAGAATCTCTCCTTTGCGTAGTTTGAGATTGACATTGTCACATGCCAACACTCCGGGAAATCGTTTTGATATGCTTCTAAATTCAAGATTTTGAATATCGAGGGACATGATTGCTTCTAGGTGAGGACCTCATGAAGGCATCGGATCATGAGGTCTATCCATTGGACTTTTTAGTTCAATTCTATTTTCAGTGAACCATCAATGATTTTTTCTTTTGCTGCAAGAATTTTTTCCCTGGCATTTTTTGGAGCAATTCCGATGATTGCATCATTGAAATTCAAAATGAGACCACCATTGGCGAAGGAAAGTTCAAGGTGTTTGCCACCATACACTCCGCTGGCCCTGTTTTTAACAATATTCAAAATCACATTTTTAAAATTATAAACCTGAGCAGCCAGCACTGTTTTTGGCGCGATTGATTTCTGGTCCATGTCAGAAGAAAGCCAGACCAGACCTTCTTTTTCTGCCACGACGTTGATTGCTCCAACAGTTTGTTGAGAGGTTCCTGTCAGGACATCCGCACCTGCCTTAATATGTGTTCTTGCAATCTCTCCTGCGGCAACAAGATCACCAAAGCTTCCGGTGTAGGCAACTCTCACCTTGGCCTTTGAATTTACAGACATCACTCCCTGTTCGAATCCCTTATTGTATTTGATTGCGTCACCTGCCTTGATCGGCCCCACGAGCCCGATTATGCCGGACCTGGTTGTCAGGCCGGCCAGCATTCCTAGCAGATATGCGCCTTCCTGGGCATGGGGATCGTATGCAAAAATATTGGGTTCCGGAGTGTTGAATCCGGTTCCATACGCAAAAGAGGTTTTTGGAAAGTCCGGGGCAATGTCCGCCAGAAGACTTTGGTATTGAGCACCGTGTGCGATGATAATATTGAATCCTTTCAATGCGTACTGTCTGATGGCTGCACCGGCATCCACTGCGTTCCAGAGCCTTTCACTCACCTCAAAGGTGAGCTTGTCGGCCCCCAGCTCCGTCTGCGCATCTTTAATACCCTGATACATCGCCTGCGACCAGGCAAGGTCGTCAATTGTACTGGGGATGACCAATGCCAACTTGGTTTCAGCGGCCAATACTGAGGAAGATATCATCCCAATTGCTGACCAGATCAGCAGAATTCGTTTCAACATTTTCATAGCTTCTCCTCTTCTATTGTTTTCAGTAGCAGCTCATACCCGCAAGGGGAGTACCGGACTAGCTGCGGTTTTTATTCCAGAATCCTTCATGAGGTTTTATAGATTCCTCTTCAAATTCAGGAAAAGGTCCAAGCACTTTAATTTTCTTCTGCCCGCGAGCGAAGATTTCCCGGCAGGGTAAATCAAATGTTGGGTTTTGTGCGTCGTCACCAGTGAGTTCCAAAAGTCGTTTCTCAGTGGTGCCGAAAACAAGCTTTCCGACATTTCCCCAATAAACAGCTCCGCTGCACATCGCACACGGTTCAAAGGTTGAATATAGAATACATTCCCAAAGGAAGTCTTTTGAATATTTAATAGATGCTCTCCGCATTAATGCACTCTCAGCGTGACCGGTACAATCCTTTTCGGTGATTTCGATATTTCCCTGACGGAGAAGGATTTTTCCATCAGGTCCGACCAGGATTGCACCAAAAGGAGTGTTTCCTCTTTTTCTCGCCTCCCATGCTTCTTTATTTGCCTGTTTGAGATAAAAGAGTGTATCCTTCATTCAGCGGACCATCCATAGCATGTCCAACGGATGTTTTTTCTTGCCGGCATCTTCACCAATCATCAGACTGCCATCCGGCATGGCAAGAATATTGTCAGGATTTGCAGGCAAGTCAGGACTGCATTGCTTCCCCTCAATGGTTTTTCCGATGATCAGCGGATCCAGTCGTGTGACATTGAAATCGGCTTCAGTTTCTGCGATGTATATGCCTCCGCAATCTTCACGATTGAGGGCAATGGCAGCTTGCTGATTTGGATCTTTTTTGCCGGTTTTCCAGTCAAGATGACCCCAGGTTTTGTCCATCGGATAAGAGATAGCAGAAACGCCGAGATATACTTTGTTTCCGTGTGAAGTGACTCCTTCCAGTTTGTCCCATTCGTTGGTAGCACCCAAAGCCGCTGCAGCCTTTCTGCTTTCCAGGAATGCAGGACGGTCATCCTGGTAGGATTCTATATTCCCGTCACCATCAAGATCAGATCCGGTGCGTCCTTCAGCCCAGTTGTTGACCTGATCATTCGAAATATAGCTCGATTTTCCTTCCTGATAGTCTGAAACTTTGATCTGATCGTATTCGGCAATCCATCCTTTAATTTGGGCATTGCTGCCGTGGCCGAGCATAATCCACTGAACGTCAAAACCGACCTTTCGGGGATCATTCCCCTGGTCCTGCATGAGTTTCGCCGCATAAAGAGTGCCGGCACTGAGATCTCCCTTTGTGTCTGCAACAAATTTGAAAAATACGCCGCCTGATGCAGTGTTGTATTTTTTACCGACATAGGCTCCGGAATCGTCATCGCTCATATATACGGTTTTCATATCGGGCATGACCGCAGCAGTTTCATGACTCAAACGACCGGTAGCATAGTGTTTGACAAGCTCCGGTGCATCAGTGGAGGCAGCATTGCTGGCTTCAATCATATAGCCGTATCGGTAGGGATTGGACATCCCTCCAAGATATTTGTTCATAGATTTTGGTCTGATGTAAGAAACATCATTCCCTCCAAGAAAATCTGCTCTTTCATCGGCGTCATGATTGTAGGGATGATTCCAAACTTCGGTTCCGTAGTAAAAGTACTCTTCTGCCATCAGTGCAGTTCCCCATGGGGTCACAATGCCAGAGCACATGACAAAGCCGCCATCGACTGAAGAAAGATCAATCATTTTTGAACTTTGCAGATCGGCTTCCCACTCACCACGGACACGGTTGAGCAGTAAGCGGCTGACGGCACTGGCTCCATCTCGACCGGCACCTTCCCATGCAGTATACAAATAAGCTTTGTTTGCGCTGATCGGAATGAATCCATTGAAATCAGGGGCATTTGAAACATACATCAGTTTTCCAAAACGGTCATAGACTCCGCCAAACAGCTGACCGCTGCCTAACTTATCGCCTGCCTTTGCAAACGTGACATATTTCCCTGATGCAACATGGACTTCATCACTTTCTCCAGGAATCGCCATACTTGAGCCAGCAAATGTTCGACTGTCAAATCCCGCGATATATCCTACCAACGCCGGCTTGAGACCTTCTTTGAAAGCATTTTTACCCCCAGGATGCTGTGCATTGACGAAGAGTTCCCCGAATGCATTGTGGCTGAGACCGGTCACTTCTGCTCCTGACGGCATGGTAGCGATTCGTATGAGGTTTTTTTCTGCAGAATATACGCTGTGAACCGGCATTAGTAGGGTCAACAAAATAGTTAACCCCAAGCACTTCAAAGATGTTTGCATTGTTGGACTCCTGAGTGTCGCTGGTTGATCAAATCAAAGCTCCAGGTCAAAATGAAAAACCGGATGAGGTGGAATAAAATGAAAATAATTCCGTAGAGTACCCGTCGCGATTTTTGATGTCAAGATTCATCCGAACACCAGGAATGAGCTGTTAAAAATTGCTCAATTGATGGCAGTCTCTACTCTATGGAAAGCATGCGGGTGGGTGAATTCTTATATGTCTTTCTCATCAATCCTTCCTTGAAAACAGGAAAACGGTCAGGTTATGTAGAATATCGAATGGATTTATTTTGATTTGCTTTACGCTTCCTCAGTTGATTGTAACAAAAAGTCCCTATGTCCTCGGTAAATTCTTAGTGTGGCTTTTCTGCACTGCAAAAAATTGACGATTTTTTCGTTGGGTGCTACGATTCGGGTTTTGAATCAATAGGCGGTTAGGCCCTCTTCTAAAACATTGAAAGGAGCAAACAATGTCAGAAATAAAGCGCATCAAAGTAGGAAATCGAATGAGTCAGTTGGTTATACATGGAAATACGGTCTATACCGCAGGGCAAGTTGCGCAGACCGCCCCGGGAGAATCAGTGGCCCGGCAAACAGAAGTGATCCTTGAACAGATTGATGGGCTTTTATCTGAAGCAGGAACCGACAAAAGCAAATTGATTTCCGCAACGATTTGGATGACGGATATTTCGCATTTCAATGAAATGAATGCTGTCTGGGATGCCTGGGTCGTTCCTGAACAGACCCCTTGCCGAGCCTGTGTTGAATCGAAATTGGCTGCTCCTCAGTTTAACGTTGAAATATCAGTGATTGCAGCACTTTAAAATGTCCTGATATGGGAGACAATCGAAAATATATATTCCGGTTGCCGAAGTGATCCCTTGCTGAATTCATGAGATCACGTATTGAACTGCTTGAAATAGATACTTTTGAAAAATTTACGAACTGGTAAGGTTCGATCTTCATGCAAAGGATTCAATGCCCGGTATCAAGAACCGAACTTAACGTCCAATTGAGCGACCCCGGCACGGGGTTAGACAAATTTCGCAGATGCTCGAAGCAACGTTTCCCGGTTTTCCGTATAATATTGCTCTTCTTTATCAGGAATCCAATCCTCTCAGGGCATTTATATCTGTCCTATGGTTTACTTGCCAAAAAATCCTTTATTTTCTGGAATTTAAGCTTGAATATTTGTTAGCACTCTATTAAAGTGAGTGCTAACAAATATTCAATTATAGAATTTATAGAAACGAACTCAGAAGCGAGTATTTCTGACTGAAGAAGGAGTCCCAGATGAATCCGCAAAAGTTTACTGAAAAAGCACTGGAAGCAGTCAATGCTGCTAATTCTGCTGCCATCCGCGCAAAGAACACTGAAATTACGACCTTGCACCTCCTGCAGGGATTGCTGGAACAAGCAGACGGTCTGGTACCCAGCATTTTGGAAAAGCTGGGCTTGGAAACGAAGAAAATCGCTGAAGAAGTCCAGCATAAGCTTGAACAACTTCCTGTAGTGACGGGTGAAGGGAATGGTCAATTGTATGCCAGTGCAGGCTTGAGTCAGGCATTTGTCCGTGCGGAAGACGAGTTGAAACAATTTCAGGACGAGTATGTCAGCGTGGAGCATTTGCTCCTGGCATTGCTTGCAGAAGGCCGTCGAGGCGAAGCAGGAGCTTTTCTTTCCCAAAAAGGGGTTCTCCGACAAGATGTTCTGAAGGTTTTGAAGGAGGTACGGGGAAGCCAGAGAGTGACTTCTGTCAATCCTGAAAACACCTATCAGGCCCTCGAAAAATATGGCAGAGATTTGACTCAAATGGCTCATCAGGGAAAGCTGGATCCGGTTATTGGAAGAGATGATGAGATTCGGCGTGTGATTCAGGTCCTTTCGAGACGAACAAAAAACAATCCGGTCTTGATAGGAGAACCGGGTGTTGGAAAGACTGCCATTGTGGAAGGACTGGCACAAAGAGTGGCCCGAGGTGACATACCGGAAAGTCTGAAAAACAAGAAGCTGGTTTCACTCGATATGGGAGCACTGATTGCAGGAGCGAAATTTCGGGGGGAGTTTGAAGAACGCCTTAAGGCCGTGCTGCATGAGGTTCAAAATTCTGAAGGAAATATTGTCCTTTTTATTGATGAATTGCACACCGTCGTAGGTGCAGGAAAAACTGAAGGATCCATGGATGCGGGTAACCTCCTCAAACCCATGCTCGCGCGAGGAGAGCTGCACTGTATCGGTGCAACCACCCTGGATGAATTCAAGAAATATATTGAAAAAGATCCTGCTTTGGAACGTCGATTTCAACCTGTGATGGTGCTTCAACCCGATGTTGCAGATACGATTTCAATACTGAGAGGACTGAAGGAACGATACGAGATTCATCATGGTGTGAGGATCAAAGACAGTGCTTTGATTGCTGGAGCAACATTGTCTCACCGCTACATCAATGATCGTTTTCTTCCTGATAAAGCCATTGATTTAATAGATGAAGCCGCTGCAAAACTTCGTGTTGAAATTGATTCCATGCCGGTTGAGATGGATGAAATTTCACGTCGTGTGCTGCAATTGGAAATCGAGAAGGAAGCGTTGAAAAAAGAATCGGACAGTGCCTCCAAATCACGTTTGGGATTTTTGTCCAAAGAACTTGCAGAATTGAAAAATAAACTGGATGCCCTCACAATTCAATGGCAAAAGGAAAAAGAGGATCTTCATCAGGTCAGTGACCTCAAGCAGGAAATTGAAAAAACGCGATTGGCGATTGAGCAGGCAAAGCGGGACTACAACCTGGAACAGGCGGCACAGTTGGAATACGGAAAACTTCCTGAGCTAATCAAACAGATGGAAAAAGAGCAGAATCAGGATAATTCTTCAGAAAACCGTTTATTGAAAGAGGAAGTTGATGCCGAGGATATTGCTGAAATAGTTTCCCGATGGACAGGAATTCCGGTGAAAAAAATGCTGGAAGGAGAATCAGAAAAGTTTTTGAGACTTCCAGAACAGCTGCACCAACGTGTTGTCGGGCAGAATGATGCCATCGAAGGCGTGTCGGATGCGGTGATTCGTGCACGTTCAGGAATCAATGACCCCAACCGCCCGATAGGCAGTTTTATTTTTCTCGGTTCCACCGGTGTTGGAAAGACGGAACTTGCTCGGGCCCTGGCTGAATTTTTATTTGATGATGAACAGAATATGATCCGCATCGACATGTCTGAATATATGGAAAAACACGCGGTCGCCCGCTTAATTGGCGCCCCTCCAGGATATGTGGGCTATGAGGAAGGTGGTCAATTAACTGAGGCTGTGCGCAGACGTCCCTATAGCGTTATTTTATTTGACGAGATTGAAAAAGCACATCCTGATGTTTTCAACATTTTACTGCAACTGCTCGATGATGGACGACTGACTGACTCCCATGGGAAAACTGTGGACTTTAAAAATACGATTGTCATCATGACCTCAAATATTGGCAATCATTTGTTTTCAGGAGAAAATGGTCAGGGATCTAAGACATTTGATGAAAGGAAACAACAGTTGGAAGGAGAGCTGCGGAAATATTTTCGTCCGGAATTTCTTAATCGTGTTGATGACCTGATTGTTTTCCGTCCCCTGCTGCGTGAGCAGATCAAGGAAATCGTCTCGATACAACTGCGATATCTGGAAAAACGCCTGGAGGACATGCAAATAAAATTGACTCTCAGCGATGAGGCCGTCAATTTCCTGGCTGAGATGGGATATGATCCTGTTTATGGAGCCCGTCCTTTGAAGAGGGCCATTCAAAAAGAGATTGAAACACCGATGGGAAAGGCCCTCCTGGAAGGAAAAGTAAGCAGTGGTCAGCAAATACTTGCAGATATTGTGGACGGAAGGATTGTATTCCAGCAACTTTCCTAATTAAATTCCATCAATTGGTTCGGGAGAGAAGCTCATTGCTTCAACTGAAGGAGCATCCTTCTTTCCCCCAACCTTCCAATTATTGGAGAGGCTGACCGTTTCTTCCCGAAGAACTGCAACTTTCCTCAGAGTGTAACTATATTGCCGACTGACTTCCATCAAACGTCCCCCCGGAACAAATTCAGGTGAATTCTGGAAGGATTCAAATTCTTCCGAAGGCATTACATGCACATGTTGCAACGCTTCCGGAGAAAGATAAATTATCGGATTCTCTTCTTCGTTCTTTTCCTGACCAATTTTCTGAAACCAACTCATAACAACACTCCTTGTTCCTCAATTTTAACAGATGAGACAAATTTTCCGTCTTTTTCTTTGCGACTGACCCAGTGACTGAATTTGACGCCTTTGTCCTGCAGGTTTCCTGTCTCCTGGAATTTCTCCTTCTAAATTTGCTGATTACCTTTAAACCTTTCTATTCCTTTAATTATCGAAAATTCCTGTTTTCAAAAAGATAGAAATGTCAGGCCCTGCGTCGAAACATCGATGGGTTCCTCATGATTTGCAAATGAATGGTGCTAAAAATATGCCAATTTCAAGACTTCGCGAAAAGAGTTGAGGGTCGAGGGGATTTAATGTTATTTTATTGTTTTTTACCAGGATTCTTTTACTATAAGGCCTAAAAACAGCCTGTGAGAATACGACTCTGTAAAATCCTAGTTGGCATCTGATTTGGGATGAAATGAGACTCAAATTTCTGAATTTTGAAATGATTGTTGCCTACCTTTCCCTGTATTGGCGTTTAAGCAAATGATTGGAGTCGGCTAATGGACGCAGAGCAGCGGGAAATGTTGTTAGAATTTGTTGCTGAAAGTCTGGAGACGCTTGATCTAGTCGAACCTCTGATAATTGATCTGGGTCTCGATCTTGAGGCAGATCGTAAAAGCGAGTCGGTCAGTACAATTTTTCGATTATTTCATTCTCTCAAAGGAGGAGCTGGGTTTCTAAACTTCAATACGATCAAACGACTCACTCATACTGCGGAAACGCTGCTCCAGTTATTCCGTAAGGAAACGATCGAATTCGATTCAGATTGCGTTGATATTCTGGTACGGTGCGGGGATTTGATTCGTCAGATGCTGGAGAAGGTCGGGACGGTTTTTGAAGATACTGGGTTTGAGAGTGAAAGTGCAATACTCGTTGGAAAACTGGAGGAAATTATTCAAAGAATCTCAAAATCCGAAGTTGCTCCAGAACAAGAAACTTCTCCTTCTCAAAACTTGCCGCATGCTGAATCTGAAAAGAATAATACTCCTTTGACAGAAACAGAAATACCAGTTGAATCAGCAACTGTTCCCAATAAAGAAGAAACTGATTTTGCAGCTTTTCTGCTCACCCCTGAAATGACCCAAAGTTTTGTTCAGGAAGCAGAAGAGCAGTTGGAGGCAACCGAAGAAGCGCTTTTGGTTCTCGAGAAAATCCGTGATGAGAACGAAAATATTCCTTTCATAGAAACGGCCTTTCGACAAATACATACTCTGAAAGGAAATTCAGGGTTTCTAGGATTGGTTTCCATCGAACAATTGAGTCACAAAACCGAATCCGTACTTGGAGAACTCAAAGACCGGGCGCTCGAAGTCAATGATCAGTTGATCCAAACCCTTTTGAAAGTAGTAGACACGCTTAGGGTTGGAATTAAAACCGTTGCAGAAAACCAGCAGCTCCAAATGCCGGACGCGGATTTCGTTTTAAGCCAATTGACAGCCATACTTGAACGAAAAACTATTCCTGTTTCTCCCACAGAAGATGAGTTCGAGATTCCAGATCTCGCTTCCGAGGCAGTGCAAAGGGAATCTCAATTCTCAATTGATTTAGATCCACTCCCCGATCTTGCTTCCGAGGCTGTACAAAAGGAGTCTGAACCTCCTCTCGAATTGGATTTGAACTCTTTTCCTGATTCGGAAACGCTGCCTCCGCTCGAGACAAATGCAACTGCTCCGCAAATCACCCATTCCAATAAAGAAACGAAGAAAATAAACGGTTCGGAGGAAGATGAATTGCTTCGTTCCAAAGAAAACGGTCAAAAACTTCCCCAAAGCAAAACTTCTCTCAAACAATCTGATATTCGGGTCAATGTAAACAAAATAGATCAATTGATCAACCTGGTTGGAGAACTGGTGATTTCGGAAGCGATGATTACCCATAATCCAAATTTGACGGATATTGAATCAGATCGCTTCGTTGAGTCTGCCCGACAGCTCAATAAAAATGTCAGAGATTTACAAGAAGTGGCAATGTCAATGAGGATGCTACCTGTCTCAGGAACATTTCGTAAAATGGTCCGGGTGGTCCATGATGTCTCAAAAAAAGTCGGTAAAAAAGTTGAATTGAAATTGAAAGGAGAAGATACTGAAGTGGATCGAACAGTGATTGAACATATTTCTGATCCTCTCCTGCATATCATCCGCAACGCAGTCGATCATGGTATCGATTCTCCTGATGAAAGAACCGCGGCCGGAAAACCGGAAAAAGGGACTCTTGTACTGGAGGCAAAACATTCTGGAAATGAGGTTTGGATAACAATTTCTGATGACGGGCGTGGACTGAATCGGGAAAAGATTCTAAATCGTGCAAAAGAAAGAGGACTGGTTGCAGAGGATTCGGATCCTCCTGATTCTGAAATTTGGAAAATGGTTTTTTTGCCGGGATTTTCAACTGCAGAGACTGTCACCGACTTTTCCGGAAGAGGCGTTGGTATGGACGTGGTCAAACGGAACATTGATGAATTGCGTGGTCGGGTTGACGTCACTTCCAGCCCTGGAGTCGGGACCAATTTTGTTCTGCGAATTCCACTAACCCTCGCCATTATTGATGGTATGCTGATTCGAGTAGGGACGATGATTTATGTCATTCCTATTGTAGGAATCAGAGAATCTCTCAAACCGAAAAAAGAAGCCATTTCTGCAACTAACGATGGCTTGGAAGTGGTTCTTATCCGGGAGGAATTGATTCCTGTCATCCGCTTGCATGAACTGCATCAACTGAAGCCGGATTCGAAAGATCTCAACGACGGTATTGTGATTGTGATTGAAGATCATGAAAATCAGGCTTGTTTGTTCGTCGATGAGGTCCTTGGAGAACGTCAGGTGGTGGTGAAAGGCATGCCGCAGTTTTTCGGAGATGTTCCCCATTTGGCAGGGTGTACAATATTAGGTGACGGTGATATCAGTTTGATACTGGATCTCGTCAGTTTGATCGAGACGGTCTGAACCGATCGCCTCAAAATGCTGCCCTCATTCAAAATTTTTATTCCTTCACATGATTGCAAATAGAAATCTGATTTTCTTTTACAGAGGGAGCAGGCTTTCCCGTCATGCTCATAAAGATTCCTGAAGCTATGAATTCAACATCCACCCGGGGCGAAGGGCTCAGCATCACAAATGAAGAATTCACATTGATGAGAAACTTAATCCATAGCCGTTTCGGGATCAATTTAGCTGAAGAAAAACGCGGACTTTTGCTCACTCGATTGAACAAGTATTTCCAAAAAGCAGGTTTTACCAGTTTCAATCAGTACGCTGAATATGTGCATCGTGATACTTCTGGGATGGCTTTGGGGCTTCTGGCAGATCTGATTTCAACGAATCATACTTTTTTTTTTCGAGAATCGGAACACTTCAAAATTTTCAGGGAAACTGCTATTCCGCAAATTTCTCAAATCCTCAAAGATCAGGGATCAAATGACCTGCGGATATGGTGTGCAGCTTCTTCAACCGGGGAGGAGGCGTATGGTATCATGATGACAATGATGGATCAGTTTGGGTCATCTTATGCTTCCTGGGATGCAGGATTGCTGGCGACAGACATTTCAAAAGAAGTGCTTATCGCTGCAGAGGAAGGAATTTATGATAATGAAAATGTCAATCGCGTTCCTCTCCCCTTGCGGTTGCGATTTTTTCATCAAGTGAAACAGGGACTGTGGAAGGTCAATGACGAGTTAAAAAGCGAAATTACATTCCGACGCTTTAATTTGGTACAAGCTCGCTTTCCGTTTAAAAAACCATTTCACATCATATTTTGTCGAAATGTCATGATATATTTTGACCAGGCAACCATTCAAAAGCTGATACGCCAGTTTTATGATTGGACATCGCCGGGTGGTTATTTATTTGTTGGTTTTTCTGAGTCACTGGGGCGTATTGACAATCCATATCAATATGTCAGTCCAGCGGTATACAGGAAATCGGCATAGTTTTTAATGGTATCACGCATCCAATTTTATTAAACGATGAAGCCTATTCGTGTTTTGATAGTCGATGACTCTGCATTGGTTCGACAAATCCTAAGTCAGGGATTGGCAAAAGATCCTCAGATTGAAGTGGCGGGGACTGCACATGATGCTTATGCAGCAAGAGATTTAATTGTTACAAAGCAACCGGATGTTTTGACGCTTGATGTGGAAATGCCCCGGATGGACGGGATTGAATTTCTCCGCCGCTTAATGCCTCAGCATCCGATGCGAACCATCATGGTCAGTTCAATGACAGAAAGGGGGGCCAAAGTTACTTTTGATGCGCTCGCTGCCGGAGCGATTGATTTTGTGACAAAACCTCATGGAAGCCAGGGACTCAATGCTATGATCTCTGAATTGTGTGAGAAGATCAAGATGGCAGCAAAAGTTGATATCCATGCTAAAAAATATTTCCATCCCGCCCCGCAGAAGATGCATTCTGCAATCAGGGATGAGCCATTTCCAAAATCGAGTCATAAAATAATTGCTATTGGTGCCTCCACCGGAGGTACGGAAGCCATACGCAAAATTGTTGTTCAATTTCCTCTGACTATTCCAGGCATCGTGGTCGTCCAGCACATGCCTCCTGGATTTACGAAGATGTTTGCGGATCGGTTGAATAAAGAATGCGCAATTGATATCAAAGAAGCAGAAAACGGTGACCAAATCGGCCCCGGGCAGATGCTGATCGCTCCAGGGGCCAAACAAATGACCGTGCGGCGGGAAGGAGAAAATTACCGGATTGTTTGTCAAGAAGCCGAAAAAGTCAATGGGCATTGCCCTTCAGTCGACGTTCTTTTTCGCTCCGTGGCTCAGCACGTGGGTGCCAATGCAATCGGGGTTATTTTGACTGGAATGGGAAATGATGGTGCAGAGGGGATGTCGATCATGCGGAAACATGGAGCCCGTACCCTGGGTCAGGATGAAAAATCTTCAGTTGTGTTTGGAATGCCAAACGAAGCTGACAAGCGTGGAGGGGTTGAACACCTGATCTCTTTGGACCAAATGGCATCTGCAATCTTCCGTGCTCTGGCTCCCGCGCATGAACCTGGCAGAAGTGAACCTTGAATTTTTTGTTGCATCCAGTCATTTACAAATCATGTTCGTCCGGGTCTTCTTGCGTTTCACCTGGTTTTTCTTCAGAGATTGCTTGTTCAATAAGGTTCTTTTCAAGGCACAAGCAATTTCCCGAACTCTATCCAGGTTGACTTTGGGAAGCGTCCCGGACTAAAATAGCCTTTCATGAGCCATGCATCAGATTCACTATTGTGTCTGGCCAGGAACCCATTGCATTTAAATTTCATAAATATTCTTCTCAATGTTTTTTTAAAGGAAAAAATGATCACAGTAGGAATGAACTATCAATTGATTGCCGGCAAAGAAACGATTTTTGAAAATGCCTTCCGGCAGGTCGTTGCAGCGATGCAGGATATGGAAGGTCATCAAAAGACGCATCTTTTTCGGGATATTGACAATCCGCAGGCATATCTAATTGTTTCAGAATGGAATTCCCGAGACGCTTTTGATGACTTTATCCGGTCGGATCGGTTCAGAAAAGTCACCAATTGGGGCACTGAACAGGTTTTGGCTGCCCGTCCTGTTCATGAAGTCTATGAAAAATAGTGTTTTCAGAGTTTAAACTTTTTATGACAGTTTTTACAGACTGCCATTTTACCCAGGAGCCTTGTTCTAATTTTGTATTCCCTGGCGCAGTGAGGACAGACGCTTTTTGCAGAATCCGCATCATTTTTAGAAGCGGATCGTCCTCCCTTTTTGCTTTGCGAAACGGTTTTTTTCTTCTCATATCCGCGAACTAACCTTACTTTAAGGTTCTCAAATTCAGACGCATTGAGCACTCCTTTCTGGCGAAGTTTTTCCAAATCGTTTAATTGCGTCACCAGGTCATCAGAATTCGGTTCGACAAGAAAAATAGGGTCTTTTGTGACAGCCCAAATAAGAGCAATAACCCAACCTAAGAAGCTCCAGCCCAGAAATAAATTTAAAATCCAGATAGAAAGCTTGTCACGGTGACTTCTGCCAATAAATGAAGGGAGAAAATAAATCATGAAAATGCCGATTCCGAATAAAGACAATCCCAGCAGTACCAGATGGAGACTGGTGTAGAAGGGAATAACCGGCAATGGCGGGAGTTTCTTTAGAGAATCCTCTTTCTGTTCGGGCATCGGGCTTTGATTTTCTTCATGATTGATCAACTCCAGTAGACGGTAGGTATTGGAAATATATGGGGGAAAAAGTGAGTAGCGCAATATTCCAATGCCAACCACGATCAGGAAGAAAGTGACAAATAAATAGGAAGCGTTCCTCATGAATGCCTTTTTTCTCTGCCGGCACCGACGGATTATTCTTTGATAAACTTGGGATTATTTCCAGAAATTACCACTGTAATTTCTCCCTTTGTTTTTCTTTGCTCGAAATCTTCAGAAAGATCTTTCAAAAAAGCACGGTGTACCCGTTCAAATTTTTTAGTCAATTCCACACAAACGGCAGCCTTGCGATTCCCCAGTACCTGATAGGCGTCTGATAAAAAGCGGTTGATTCGATAAGGAGATTCAAAAAACACCAAAGTGTGAAGCGATTCTTTTTCGGCTTCCAGAAATTTTTTCCGTTGTCCTGATTTGCTGGGAGGAAAACCTTTGAATGTGTAGCTTGCTGTGGACAATCCGGAAGAGACGAGGGCTATTGACACGGCCCCTGGGCCCGGGATAACTTCCACGGAGTAACCTTCTTCCAGAGAAGTTGAAATAATACGATAGCCTGGATCGCTGATGCCAGGATACCCGGCATCTGAACACAATCCTACACAATTACCCTGCTTGAGAAATGCCAAAATTTGTTTTCCTGCTTTCTCCGCATTGTGTTCATGGTATGAAAAAATATTGTTCGGTCTTGGAATTTCATAGCGGTCAAAGATTTTTCTTGTTTGACGGGTATCTTCGCAGGCCAGTGCATCCAATGACCCTAAAATCCGCACTGCTCGAAAAGTCATGTCCTCCAAATTTCCGATGGGGGTGCAAATGATGAATAATCGTCCCTGTGCGTCTTCTTTTTCCATCAGGAGTTCTTCTGCATAATGCTTTTTCCACTTTTTTCTTTGTTGGCGACAATTTGTAATTTAACTCTTCCCGAATTTCCAGCGATTTTTAACCCTCAGAGCAGTTATTGGGCTTTTCCATGTTTGAGTGCTGGAATGATACTTTCCTATACCAAAATCGCCTGCCCTCAGATCAAATGCACGGTTTCAATAATCAAAGACGTTAAAACAAGAAAAAAACCGATGATTGACCAAATTGCAATGAATCTCCGTTTGTAACCTTGGAAAAATCGTTCCATTAAAAAAAACGCGTAGAGGAACCAAATGAGAAAAGCGAATCCCAATCGACCAAGACTGCGAGAACTTTGTAAATTGTCACTGAGAAGAATGCCTAAGATTAGGCCAATTGTTAAAAATGAAAATCCAAGGATCACAGAACGGTAGCTAATCTGATCCAAACGTGTCAATGAAGGGAATTGATGAACGAGGATTTTAACCAGTTTGGTTTTAATCTGATGTTCCTGATAAAGAAAAAGCACACTTGAAATACAGGACAGGCCAAAGAGGACGTATCCTGCAATGAGCGTTGTAATGTGGGTAATCAGGAGTGCCTGATGCAGAAATGGGGCTTGTTTCACCCATTCCAGTGCAGCGATATTTTCCTTTAAAAACAGGGTGGAAAGAAGAAGTATCAGGATGGTGAAGAGAGGAATCCCGGAAGAACTGATGTCGCTGTGAAGCCTTTTTCTAAGTAGTAAATAAATAAAAATCGGCGCCCAGGCAATCGCGTTCAGAAAATCGAAAATGAGATGCGTAGACCAGAATCCTGAAAAAATTGTATAGAGCAGGGTTGCCGAGTGAAGGAGGCAGGCTAGCAGAAGGCTGTTGATTCCAAAAGTGGAAGAAAGATTAAAACGCTTTTGGAATAAAGAAAACTGAGTGCACCATCCTATAGCATATAAGAAAACACTCGCCCAAATTCCTGTTTCGACGATTATCATTGTTGTACTCTACAAAAATCAGCACCCATTTGATGAGTGAAAACTTCAGGAAGACTGCTTCATATCAATGGCTTTGAATTGCAATGGATATTTTTTTGAAATACTGTTCATTTGAAGGGTCATCGCAATATCACAGGTCCCCCCCAATTGAGTATACCAGTCAAAATGGTCCCAGGCAAAGACTTCCATGTCCAATTCACTGGTATTGACATCAAACTTTAAGTGCTGATTGCCAATGACCATCAGATTCTTTATTTTGGTGTTCTCCATTGCAAGAATCGGTTCTGGATTTTGGGTGCCGAATGGAGCCATGCTGATCAGTTCCTCCACCAATCCTTCCTTCAACGTCATCGGGTTGATCCAGGCATCAATTGTCAAAGCATCGTTTCCGGAACGAGGAGCATCCAATTGCCCGGATTCAAACTTGGTACGGAATTGATGACAAAAGTCTTTCACATTGACCGCGTCCAGGCTCAATCCTGCCGCCGCTTTGTGTCCTCCAAACTTGTCCAAAAGCTCTTCGCAATTCCGCAAAGCATTGCAAACGTCGAAGTCCCCGACACTGCGGATTGATCCCATTGCTTGTTTTTCGTGAAACAAGGTTAAAATGACAGTTGGTTTACGGAATCGCCCCGCAATTTTGGCTGCTACGCTGCCAATCACTCCAGAATGCCAGTAGTCGTCAATGAGAATAATCAAACTTTGATCTTTTTGTGCTTTGGCCAGGGCCAGTGCAGCATTGAAGACTTTGCGTTCAATTTGCTGCCGTTCGGTATTGACCTGAATCAGCCTGCTGGCAAAAGGGCGCGCTTCTGAAAGAGAGTGTGCCAGGAGTAAATTGACTCCAGTATTGGGATCGCTCAAACGGCCTACTGCATTGATTTTAGGGGCAAGTTTAAAACTGATTACATTGGGAGTGACCCGCCTCCTGATATTGCACTCCTTCATCAGTTTCTGCAATCCCGGTCGGGGAGCAGAATTGATGATCTTTAAACCGGCTTTGACAAAAAAGCGGTTTTCATCCACCAAAGGCACTCGGTCTGCAACCGTGGCGAAAGCGACAAGATCTAAATCTCTGTTGAGATCAGGGCGGATATATCCAGAAAGTTCCCAGTAGTTTTGTTCTGTTAAAAAATGATCGAATGCAATCAGCAGCTTGTAGGCTACACCTGTGCCGCACAATCCCTTGAATGGATAACTGCATTGCGGTTGCTGCGGATTTAAAATGGCGCAGGCAACGGGCGTTTCTGAAATGACTTGATGGTGATCGGTAATGATCAATTCCATTCCCAATTTCTTCAATATCAGAGCTTCTGAAATGGCGGTGATCCCGTTGTCCACAGTAATGATCAAATCAACATTTTTACGTTTGAGCGTTTTCAGGGTCTCTTCACTCATCCCATAGCCATCTTTCAAACGTTCCGGAATAAAATAGTGAACACGCATTCCAATTCGTTTAAAATATTTATACAGGATGACGGTTCCGGCGGTCCCGTCTGCATCATAGTCACCGTAAATGGATACTTTTTCTCTACGCATCAGCGCGGAGTAAATCCGCTCAACGGCTTTTTTCATGTCCCGCATTAAAAAGGGGTCATGGCATTGAACACTGGAAGGATTCAGAAACTGCTCAACATCGCCAACTTCTGAGAGATTTCGATTGATCAGAATCTTTGCGAATGCACTGGATATTTGGAGGGAGTTGCATAAACGCGTAATTTGTTCCTGCTCATTCTGAAATTCGCTGGTTTGCCAGAGAAGTTGGGAAAATGAGAGCGTCATACGTGTTATGGTGAATGGAAGATGGAATTTCTAAAGTCGATGCAGGTTCCGGAATTGAACCTTCAACAACATAGGAGGGAAGGCTCGAAAATTCAAGCTTCATCTTTTGAAGAATCCGATGTCCACGAACACGGGAGGCAAATTTAAATGATTTTTTTGACAATTTTGAGAGAGCGAAGCTGTAACAGGATTTTGTGATAACTCTCCACGGTCGTGGGTTCCAATCTGATATTTATCGATGCATCGTTTTCCACACGTCCACTTTGAATATGAAGTATGCCGGCTCCGTTATTTTTTATGACTTTTGTGATCTTGTATAATACCCCTGGTTTGTCCTCCGCTGTTAGATGAATTTTTCGGATTTTGGGCTTGTCTTCCCGCAGCAGAGACCATCCTGTTGAGATCGGGTGCCCTTCTTTTTTAATCGTATGACATTGGATTCGGTGAATTTCCAAATCCTGTTCATCAGTCAGGCGTCCCATGACCCGGTCTCCTGGAAGGGGAGAACAGCACTGGGCAAAGCGAAGAAAAGGGTCATTTACGTCTTCAATCAAAAATTCCGGTGATTTGGAACTAAAAAAGGGATTCAAAAAACGCTCCTGCCATTCGCGTCGATCGAGCTTGCCTTCGCTGACTAGGTCATATTTTTTAAAGAACCGCCTCGCCTGAATTTTTTTCGTTCCAATTCTTTCAAGAAACTCTTCAAAACTCAATCCATCTTGACGCAATGCATCACGAAATGAAGGAGATCCAAGAAACGAATCTTCCTCTTCTCCGAGTTCCCGAAGCTCTTTTCGCAGCGAATTTTCCCAGAAGAGGCGGGTTCGAATCGTATTTTGGATTCGAAGTGCGCGAAGGATTTCATTTTTGCTTTTTGCCGTGACGATGTGTTTCAACCAATTTCGATGAGGTTTGATGCTGGAATTTGTGAGAATGCGTACACTTTCTCCATCAAATAGTTCTCTTTCTCGGGAAACCCGCTTGTCTTTTGCATGAGTCGCACGTCCGCGGGGAGCGTTGACCAGTGCACCGATGCAAGTGTTTCCCAAATCCGTATGAATATGGTAAGCAAAATCGAGCACCGTAGCCCCTTTGGGAAAAAACCGTACTTCGCCCCGAGGAGTGAAAACTTGAATTTGCTCTGCTTGAGAGTAGCGTAATACCTCTTCCATCCGAGGTTCTTTTTCTCCCACAATGTCGTCTATCTGTTCCAGATAAATTCGGTAGTATTCTGCTAATTCGCTTGGTGTTCCTTTCCAGTACGCCATGATTCCGTGCCAGTTCAAGGCATGCATTTCTCTGGAAACAATCTCGATAAAAGTCACTTCTCCATCTACAATAATTTCAGTTTGCAGCCCTTTGTAGCCGTCCCAACGGGGATTGCTGATAAAGTCTCTTATTTTTAAAGGAACTGCCCTGAAACTTGTATGCAATGCTCCCAAAACCTGGTAGGTCGCGGGCGAATTTTCTACCAAAATTCGAAATCCTTCTAAAATTTTATCGACTTCCAATTTCTGGATATAAGCTTCTGGATGCACGAAAATGGGATCGACATCCGTATGAGATAAATTTGAATCACGAAGAGTACCCTGCAGTAAACCGCACATCTCCTGCACCGCAGACTGACGTTCTTTCTTCAGGTCCTGCAGTTTCTCGACGGTTTTCTCATAACGGTTGGGGTAGAGATATTTGAAGCAAAGTTCAGTATACTCCTGACAAATCTTTTCCAGCCCCAGGCGCTTGGCCAATGGTACATAGACATTGTACGTTTCATGACTGATGCGGCGTTGTTTGTGCCGTGGCATCGGAGCCATATCCCGCATGTTATCCAGACGGTCAAACATTTTGATGAAAAGAATGCGGACGTCTTTAACCATCGTCGACAGCATTTTATGGTAGGTTGCCTCGAGATTTAGCTGAGACTGTCCTTTTGTGGCTTTTGGACTGGTGATTTTGGTCAATCCATCCACCATATAGGCATACCAATCCCCATACCGTGTTCTGATTTGTTCTTTGGTGATTTCGGTGTCTTCAATCAAATCGTGGAGAAGGGCGACGATTACTGTTGGAGGGTCCAGACCTACTTCACAAATTGACCAGGCAACCCGGAGCGGATGGATCAGTGTTGGTTCCCCTGATTTGCGGATCTGATTGCCATGATGGGTGCTGATGTCTTCAAACGCGTATTCTAACTTCAGGAGTTCCTCCCCATTGTTTTGTCCACGCAGATATTCCCGGATGTCATCTTTCAGTCTTTGGATTTTTTGGTCAGCGGAATCGATTTTTTTTTCTTCTACCAAAGCTAACATGTTTGGACCTTCTTTATGTTTCTGTTCGGGAGGCTCTTGCAGGATTGGGGGATCCATTCTCAGCGGTCTTCCTTTAATCTACTGATGATAACCCTTTTTCTACTCTGTACAAGAAAAAAATCATATTTTCAACGATTAATGTATTGATCCGTCAGGTAATTGCGAAAATAATTCAAATCTTTAACTTTCTTTGCAAAATTACAGCTTGTTTCCTCTATGTTGGCCAAAACTTTTGACATGCTCCTGATATAAAAATAAGGTATTCTTTACAATGAAGCTATATGTGAATATCCTGAAACAGAAACTTCATGTGGACGAAAAATATTACTCAGTTGCAACACGAAATGCGTGATTTCCCTGAAAGCGCGGCAGGGTATTGATTTGAGAAAAATTCTCATTTCTTGAATTGAAGTAAAAAAGGAAAAATTATGCTTGCAATAGTTGATACACACCAGCACCTTTGGGATTTGGCGAAATTGGAGCTTCCGTGGTTAGAGAGAGTCGGCGGCTTGAAAAGAAGTTTCCTGATCAATGATTATTTGAATGCGGTAAAAGACCAGAATGTTACCAAATCTGTCTATATGGAGGTCGATGTCGCATCTTTTCAAAAGGACCTTGAAGTAGAATTGATAACAGAGATTTGCCGTGATCCTGCTAACCCAATGTCAGGTGCAGTAATTTCGGGGTTTCCAGAGGCAGAGGATTTTAAAGACAGGATCAGCCAACATAAAAATAATTCTTTTGTGAAAGGATTGCGTCGAGTTCTCCATGTGCCTGAATGCAAAAGAGGATTGTGTTTGGAAGATAATTTTATTGAAGGAGTCCGTCACCTCGGAGAATTGGGTTGGGTTTTCGATATATGTATCCGTCCATCTGAACTGGAGGACGCGGTGACGCTTGCAAAACGATGTCCTCAGACAACTCTCATACTGGATCATTGTGGAAATGCAGACCCGAAGCTGCTCAACTCTGCTTCCGAGACGTCCCTTTCTGACAATCCAATGTGGCATGATCGAGATGCCTGGTCCCAGGCAATTTTGAAAATTGCCGATCAAGCCAACACTATTTGTAAAATTTCAGGAATAGTTGCCAGGGTTCCCAAAAACTGGACCAGTCAGGATCTGGCTCCAACCATCAATTTTTGTTTGAATGCATTTGGCCCAGATCGCGTAATTTTTGGGGGAGATTGGCCAGTATGTACCCAGCTTTCATCGTTTGATCAATGGGCCGGTGCTTTGCGAGACATTATTCGAATGCGGAGCGAAGGCGAACAAAAAAAACTGCTCAGTGAAAATGCTATTCGGATCTACAAGTTATAAAATTCAACGAAAATATTCATGGATATACAGATCATTTCGAAAAAATTTTTCGAGGCGCCGTCTTTGACAAGCTCTCTTGCAGGGGGCATAGCCGATCTGTTCCGCCTCTTCAAATTTGCCCATTGGATCTTCATTCGAATGTTGCGGGACGAATCCTCACAGAAAACTGCGTATCTTAACTTTTGAACACTTTATCCTCATTCGCAACAAGCAGAAGTTTTGTTGCTCTCAGCAGAAATTATTTCAATCACAATTTGCTTCACACTACTGTGCTTATAGATGTCTTGCAGATTGAGGAATTTGCTATTAAATTTTTAATGTATTGGATGAACCCTCTTCCTAGGTGAAAAAATGGCTGATCTTTTTGAACAAAAAAGCATTCCGGCTTCTCGTAAAGGAGAGATTAGTACGATCAAATTCGGCAATTTGGACAAGATCGAAAAAAAATTGATCGGATCATCAGAAGCCGTTATTGAAAAATTTGAAGAATTGTTCCGTCAATGCAGCGAATTGTACAACAAATGCGCACAGTATTCAGCGAAAGAAATGTCAGACTCTTTTGAGGAACTACAATCCGAAGCACTTGAACTGACACGACGCAAGGATGAATTGGAATCTGCGATCCACGAGTTATTCGAAAAATACAAGGATCAAAACCTGCCAAAGTTGGATCCCAAAGCAGTGCTTCTTAAACGAGAGTCCAAACTCATTATTGAACGGGTACAGCGAGCAATTGATAAATGCCGCCCAATTGTGGAACAAGTGCGTGAAAAACGGAAAAAAAATTCTTCTAAAAAATCAAACGGCCCCGGGCAGATTGTAGATTTTGGTGAAGAAATTGACAATCCCTTTGATGAAGATTAGAGCTCACAGAACAAGGGACAGCACTTGTTTTTGTGACCTGAATTCTTAAAAGTAAGTTCGAATGCAGGGTGCTTTATTGCTGTCGATAGGCAAAAGATTGTTCGTATCGGCTGCGAATATAATCACCGCAACGCACTGCTTCATAAAGGGGAGTTTCGCCATTTGGAGTAGCAGGATCAATCAGGGTGTCCCAATTGGGATCAACAAAAACCGGGACGGAAAATCGCTCTCCTCCCGAGGCATTAATGACCCGATGGGGATTGGAAAGAAATTTATTATTGCTCCATCGATGCAGCAGATCTCCAACGTTGACGACAATTGTTTCTGGAATAGGATGGGCAGTGATCCAGGTCCCGTTCCGATGAAGAACCTGAAGTCCTCCCACCAGATCCTGACAAAGCAGTGTCAGGCAGCCATAATCGGTGTGAGGGCCAACCCCAAACTGTTCATTTCCTAATTTTGAAGGCTGGGGAGGATAATGAATCAACGCACCTCGGGTGAGAGGTTTGGAGAAAGACCTTGTGAAATAATCATGCGAAAGTTTCATACCTGCGGCAAAGGCCCGCAAAAGCACCTTCCCCAATTCGTTGCTCGCATTAAAATACTCATTTAGGGTTTCTTTGAGCTTCGGCATGAAGTCAGGCCAACGATTGGGAGCAATTAATCCCTGACTTCTTCTGATGTCTGGGTCATCATTTTTCACATCCAAACCCCAAATAAAACTTTCTTTCAAATCGATGGTTTTGACGCCGGGCATGGTGGCCTCTCCAATCGGGAGGTAGCCGCGATGATAGTCCCGAACTTTTACCAGCGATTTTTGTTCCGCTGCAGCGCCGTAAAATTCCTGTCCTGCTTCAAAAACACGATCGATCAGCTGCTGTGCAATCCGGTGGTTTTTTACATAAAAAAAACCAACATTCTCTACAGTGCTGAGCAGGTTTTCTCCCACCAAACGCTCTCCCGCTTCCCCATTGAACAATGGTTCTAAATCGATAACCGGGATTTCTGATACGTCAACAATTTTTGCGTCTGCATAGCTCATAAGACAAACTCTAAATCAATCCAACGGCGCAAAGCTTTTGGGGGGTCGTGCAAAAAGCCTCTCCACCATCGGCTGGAATTCTTCCAGAGGGACATTACGCTTTTCCGCATTCACACTTGGAACATCATATTTGAAGACAAACTCCGACGTCCAGTCAAAAAAATCATGCCCCCGCCATTTTTCCCGGATGTTGTGATCGACGCCCTCCAAGCTCTTCAGATAGTAAAGCTGAAAATACATGTGGCGTTGAAGCATCCAGTAGTTTTTTTCGGAAATATAGGGACGCAGCATCTCTGCAGCAAATTCTCCATGGGTTTCATTGTTGGTGACAAAGCCGACATCATGAAATAATGCGACGACCACCGTTTCCTCATCCTGGCCATCCTCCAATGCTAAAGTCGCCGTTTGCAGGCAATGTTCGTAATTGTTGATTTGATAGCCGAAAGACGGAGTGTCCTTCTGTACAGTCAGCATTTCCAGCGCTTGTTTCGATTTTTCTTTGGCAAGGAATGGAATTCTCTGCTGGTTCAGCAGTTTCCAATCTTCTCTGGAAAATTTTGATATATCAGACTGTTTTATATAAGACCAATGCTCATTCAATAGCGGGGAACGCTCTCCTTCCAGACGAGGAGTTTGAAATGCGGTTTCCAAAACCGGGCAGGTGCGTGATTTCATTTGCTCGAACTGATCATAGTGTTAATGTTGATGCTCGTCAGCCCGCATTTTCTTTTCCATACGCCTGACAAAATAGGAAACGATGACAATTAAAACCAGGTATTCGAGAACCAGGAATGAATAGATTTCAAGGGGACGGTATTCACTCACCACCAGTTCGTTGGCTCGCCGGGTGAGTTCTGCCAATCCGATCACGGAGACCAGGGAGGACATTTTCAGCATATAGACAAACTGATTGCCCAGGGGAGGCAGAATCCTTCTGATAGCCTGAGGAAGAATGATATACCGCATTTTATCAATATAGGACAAGCCGATGGAATCTGCTGCTTCTACCTGTCCTCGTGAAATCGATTGAATCCCTCCCCGAAATATTTCTGCTTCAAAAGCACTGTCCGATAGGGCCAAGGCCAGTACCCCCGCCCAGAAGGTATCAATTGAGATCCCTAAAACGACCGGAAGACCATAGTAGACCCAGAGGACCATAACCAGCATGGGAATTGCCCGAAAAAACTCTACGTAGGCTCGATTGCTCCAACGGGCGGCCCTGTTTGAGGAAATCCCCAGCAGCGCAAACAGTAATCCAATGGCAATGGAAAAGATCATGGCCAGAATGGAAACAGAAATGGTATAGCCCAAACCGCTCAGCAAAAACCCGAGATTGATGCGTCCGGATTGAGTGCCAGGCGAAATGACATACCAGCCCCATTCGCTGCCGGTGCATCCACCAAGAAAAAATATTGTTAAAATTAACGGAAATCTTGTCATTAGTGATGCAGTATCTGGTTTAAAAATTGACGGGTTCGCTCGTTTGCAGGAGAGGTGAAAAAATCTTCTGAAGATCCTGATTCAACAATTTCTCCATGGTCCATGAAGATCATTTTATCAGCAACACGGCGAGCGAATCCCATTTCGTGGGTGACACAAATCATCGTCATGCCGCTCTCTGCCAGTTCGACCATAACATCAAGCACCTCTGCAATCATCTCCGGGTCCAGGGCAGAGGTGGGTTCATCAAACAGCATCACGGTGGGTTCCATACAGAGGCTGCGCGCAATGGCGACACGCTGCTGCTGTCCCCCGGAAAGTTGATTCGGGAATTTGTCAGCCTGTTCGGGGATACGGACTTTTTCCAGATATTTCATTGCCCGAGTTTCGGCTTGCCGGGCATTCATTTTGAGCACCCGCATGGGACCCAGGGTCAAATTTCTTAAGACAGTGAGGTGAGGAAAGAGATTGAATTGTTGAAAGACCATTCCCACATCCCGGCGAATAGCAGTAATATTTTGCATATCCTCCGTCATTTTGATCCCATCCACCATGATCAGCCCTTGCTGATGGCTTTCGAGACGATTGATGCAGCGGATCAAAGTTGATTTTCCGGATCCGGACGGCCCGCAGATGACAACACGCTGCTGTTTTTCAACCCTTAAATCAATATTTTTCAGGACTTGAAATTCTCCAAACCATTTATTGACTTTTTCTAATAGGACTACCGGGTTCTCATCGTTTTTTTCAACCATACTATTTAGTCTTCTCAGCTTCGTTGGAAAAGAGTTTACGTGCTGAATGCTCTATTGATTCGCTTTTTCAGAAATAGGAAACCATGCCATCAGGTGCGGGATAACCCCTAGCAATTTTCTTTTTAATTGTATAGACATTTTTTTTTAACAACACTATGATCCAGCGCCATACCAGCGGAATACATTTGATGTATCCAAGTTCTATTCATATTTCCTGCTGCAAGGCCTTTATTGATCGGCAAGAACGTCGAAGGCATGCTTATCAAAAAGCGGCCGGGGCGGTGGTGAACCTACACAATAATCAAAAGCAATTTAGGAGATTTAGATGAAGTTGATTAAAATTATCCTCGGAACAGTATTGGTGAGCTGTGTTGCATTCAATACATTTGCTCAGGAATCCCGGTTAAAAAAAATCCTTTCAGAAGGCGAACTTCGGGTCGGAACAACCGGTGACTGGAATCCAATGACGATGAAGAATCCAGCTAGCGACAGCTACACCGGATTTGATATCGACATGATGAATGAACTGGCAAAAGATATGGGAGTAAAGGTGACCTTTGTCCCTACTGACTGGAAAACGCTTGTCAACGGGGTATTGGCCGACAAATATGATTTAACCGGAAGTGCATCGATTAGTGTCGGTCGTGCCAAAGTCGCCGGGTATTCCAACGCCTATTTTGAATTGGGAACCGTACCCTTGGTCCTCAAGAAAAATCTAAGTAAATTCCAATCCTGGGGGGATTTGAATAAAGAAGGTATTACAGTAGCGGCAACCCTGGGAACGACACAGGAACAGCAGGTGAAAAATTTCTTCCCCAAAGCGAATAAAAAAATTATTGAAGCGCCTGCCCGTGACTTTCAGGAAGTGCTTGCCGGCCGGGCGGATGCTCACATCACTTCCAATGTTGAAGCCGAAAAGCTCGTAGAAAAGTATTCTCAACTTGCGATTGTACCGGTGCGAGCGATGAAAGCCCGCACCCCTATTGCAATGCTGATGGATCAAAATGATCACACCTGGATCAATTTCATCAATCATTGGATTCGATTGAAAACAGCCCGTGGGTTTTTTGATCAGCTGGCCACCAAATGGAAGCTGGCAACTCCCTGATTGATGAGGCAAAATCTCTGTAAAAGAAAGTTCAGTGTGCAAGAATGCGCCAAGGCATCTGTGAATTGAATATTTTGCAGAGATTGTTTTAGACCAGAAAAGCAGAATTAGGTGTCTCTCGAGAAATATTTTAGACATTGTGAACAATAGGAAACGATTGGTATTGATTGTTTCAGGTTCCAAATGGGCAATCTCCATAGACTCTACAGTACAAATAGAGAGAGGGACGGTTAATTTTCAGCGGTTCCCGTCAGGTCAGCTGGGTTCAGAGTAATTCTGTTAAAATCATCTTCCTGGTCGGTGTAAAAGCACTTTAAGCTGTCCCGTTTCCCGCTGAAATTTCGCTTCAGAAAATTCCTTGTATCACGCAGAAGATTCTAAATCAGGAGTTCGTGTCTGATGAAATTGAGTGAAAGCACATGGCAGGAAGTGGAGTCATACCTGGCAAAGTGTCCGGGGATTCTTATCCCTATCGGTTCGACTGAACAGCATGGACCTGTCGGTTTGATTGGAACCGACTCGTTTTGTGCGTCCGCAATTGCGGAAGCCTCTGCAGAATTTTCAAATGCGCTTGTTGCTCCTCCCATCTGCTTCACTCCTGCGCAGTTTAATGAGACCTTTCCGGGGACCATTTCCATTTCGTCGTCGACCTTGATGCAATTGGTTTCGGATATGGTACATTCTTTGGCACGGCAGGGATTCCAATACTTCTATTTTCTTAATGGTCATGGAGCAAATCTGGCTCCGCTCAAGGCAGTTTGCCATGATTTGACTGCCGAGTTCAGCCGCAGAGAAAACGCAGCCAAAATTCGTTTTCGAATACGAAGCTGGTGGGACTATTCGGAAACCGATTCATTGCGGAATCAACTGTATGGTGTCGGGGAGGGACTTCATGGCACTCCAAGTGAAATCGCCATCACGCGCGCCTTTCTGCGGCGTGTCAAAGCACCGTCTGACTTGAAAGCTCCTCCTCCGTTGACAAAAAGTTTTATTAAAAACCATGCTGGAGATTTTCATTTAGATGCCGATCACCATCGAAATCAGTTCCCAGATGGGCGGGTCGGTTCCGATTCCGACAAGGGCAGTGCATCTGATGGGCAGCGTTTTTTGGAAGTTGCCGCAAAAGAAGCAGCCTCGGATTACTTGGAATTTCTTGAGGAAAGCTAATTGACTGAGTATCTATTTTCAACACAGAAGAGAAGGCGCATTCAGATTGATGCGAAATTCGAGATTCTTTACCTCACTGCCCTGTATCGGGGATTTTCTCTAGCAACAAAAATCTACTGAAAGCTTACACTATGAGTGCCTGGATTAAAATAATTGAAGATGAGGCGGCGACCGGTTTCCTCAAGGAAATGTATGATACTGTCCGTACACCGCATGGTACGGTTGATAATGTGATGCGTGCCCATTCCCTGCGTCCTCATACTATGAACGGACATGTGGTGCTCTATCGCAGTGTTCTGCACAGTCCTGACAACGTGCTGTCTTTTTGTTTCCTGGAGGTGATTGCCTCTTACACAAGCATTCTCAATAATTGTGAATACTCGTTGACTCATCATTTTACCAATGCCCGTCGCCTGATGAAAGATGAGAGAAGGGCCGACAGGGTTTTTACCGCTCTAAAAGCTCATCGGCCGGAGGATGAGTTCGCCGGAAAAGAACTGGCTCTGCTTCGTTATGCAGAAAAATTGACTACTGATGTGAGCTGCATCGTCGAAAGTGATATTGATTTACTTCGCAGTGCAGGTTGTGAGGATGGTGAAATTTTGGAGGTCAATCAAGTTTGTGCCTATTTCAACTATTCCAACCGTCTGCTCAACGGATTGGGGGTGAGTACCAGGGGAGACACGATTGGATACTATAAAGAATGAAAATAGAAAGTAAAACGGGGTAATATTCCGGGTTGCCTCTTTTGATATTCTCCGAACTCTCCGCGACCATGACGATGTGCGTGGCCCAAGACAGGTATCCCTTCTTCTCAAGGCTTGTGCATTAAAATGACATCGTCTCCGATGAAGGTCAGTTCTGCCTGCCATAATGCGGCCAGCCATTGAAAGGTCTTTTTTGAAAAAAAGCAAACATGGGTCAGATCATTTTTGTAATGCCATTTCAAAAAGCGCTCGCGATTGTCTACGAGCTTCGTCATAATGCCGAACCATCCTCCCGATTTTAAACAATGCCAGAGGCGAGTTATTTCTTGCTGAGGCTGATGAAGGTGTTCCAATACTTCCGTTGCCGTGATGAAATCGTATTTTTTTTCCAGCAGCGAAGCCTCTCTTGCATAGAAGCAATCGTAAATCTCCATAGAATGTCCAGTCGCCTCAAACATCAGGTGAAGCGTCGGCCCGGGTCCGGAACCAAAATCCAAACCGTGCGATTGAGGTGCGATCCGCTGATTTAAGGGAAGAAAGAGGCGATTCAGGAATCGACGGTATCCTTCGTCTTCCGGATCATTACAATGCTGGTCATAACGAGCTTTTTCTCTTTCTGATGAGAGAAATTGGTGAGGAGTCACATAGACAAGCTGGCATGTCGGACAACGAAGAAAGCAACGACGGGTATCCTGGCAGAATTTCGCTGAATTTAGGGTCTGGCATAAGGGGCAGGCGCCTGCCTCATGAGAAACGTGGGGAGAGTGGTTTTTTTTCATGAAAAATTCAGGTTTTTTAAGGAATGAAACCAGGAATTTCCGGGCATTTTTCGGTTCGGGAAATCGATCAAAGCAGGGCATTTACACGGGGATCAACACTCCAGATCAGGTATATATAAATTCATAAAGAGTCTTGCTGCCCCGAATAGAAAGTCCTTTTTCCGAAATCGGACACAGGATAGACTGGGCTGTTGTCAGTGTCTATACAAAAGTAAGATAATTTAAAAAACTACCGAAGTTCTGCAAGGAGATGACATAATAGAAAGGAACGCAATGCAGATTGATGAATTGAAAAATATTTCTGACCCCAATATTCTTGAAAATATTTACCACCAGGCAATTTGGTACGAACTTCACAACAATTGGGATCGGTCACATCAGATTGTCCAAAAACTGTCATCCCGCCATGCCAAATGGGTCCATGCCTATCTGCACCGTAAGGAAGGTGATATTGGAAACAGCAAATACTGGTATCTTCAGGCCGAAAAAAATTATCCGGGCAATATTGGTTTTGATGAAGAAATCAGATCCATTCTCAAGGAATTGGATCAATCAAATTAATCGATTCTTGAGCACAACAAGAATGTGCATTTAACAATCAGAGAACTTCAAATGACTCCTGAATCCACTCCCATCCTGGAATCTTTGCATTCAGTTTTTGGCTTCTCTTCTTTTCGTGAAGGACAGGAACCGGTCGTTCAGCATTTACTCAATGGAAAGTCAGTTCTGGCTGTTTTTCCAACCGGTAGTGGAAAGAGTCTTTGCTACCAATTGCCGGCCCTTTATTTTTCCGGCTTGACCTTAGTGGTCTCCCCCTTGATTGCACTCATGAAAGATCAGGTGGAATTCCTCAAAGAATTTGATATTGCCGCTGCACGTTTGGATTCGACGCTGTCCCGGGAAGAAACAAAAGGAGTTCACCTTGATATACGAAACAGGAAATTGAAAATTTTATTTGCGGCCCCTGAAAGATTGTCCAATGAACGGTTTATTCAGGTCCTGCAGGGGCAAATGATCGATTTGATGGTCATTGACGAAGCCCATTGCATTTCAGAATGGGGACACAATTTTCGACCGGAGTATTTGAAACTTGCAAAAATGGCCATGCGCCTGAACGCGAGACGTGTTCTTGCATTAACGGCGACGGCGACGAGAAAGGTCGCAGAAGACATCTGCCGTGAATTCTCTATAGAACCGGAAGCTTTTATTCATACCGGATATTACCGTCCTAATTTGACAATTCGGTTTCATGTTGTGCAGGAACTGCAGCAAAGACGGGAGCTTATGTTGAAAAGGGTTCAAGAGAATGCTAAAGGCCCGACGATTGTCTACGTGACATTGCAGAAAACTTCTGAAGATATTGCTTATTTTCTGCAGTCAGAAGGATTGCCGTGCCGTGCCTACCATGCCGGTATGAACAATGAGGATCGGAACGCGGTGCAGGACTGGTTTATGGCGTCGGATTCTGCAATTGTTGTCGCAACTATTGCCTTTGGAATGGGAATTGATAAATCCGATATTCGTTACGTGTATCACTACAATCTCCCAAAAAGCCTGGAAAATTATTCCCAGGAAATCGGCCGTGCGGGTCGTGATGGGCTTCCTTCTGCCTGCGAAATCTTTGCTGCCCACGAAGATCTGATTGTATTGGAAAATTTTATTTATGGCGATACTCCAGAGAAAAAGGCAGTTTCCGAAATGCTGGCTTTTCTATTTGCGCAGGAAACACTGTTTGATATTTCCGTTCACGAACTGGCCAATGCCTTTGATATTCGTCCCTTGGTGGTCAATACCTTATTGACTTATCTCGAATTGATGAATCTGCTCGAGAGCACTCAGCCCTTTTACTCCTCATATAAATTTCAATTAAAAAGTTCATTTGAGGAAATCTATTTGCGTTTTGATTCTGTAAGGACGGAATTTTTGAAAAAAATGTTTGCCCATGCCGTTCGTGCACGAACCTGGTTCTCAATAGATCTTGCTCATACAGCGGAGGCGATTCAGGAAGACCGGGATCGATTGATACGGGCTCTTCAATTCCTGGAGGAAGAAGGGCATCTTATTCTGCAAACGTCAGGATTTCGCCAAGGTTATCGCATCGTGAAGACCCCGGATGATCATGGCCTCCTCGAGAAAAAGCTGTATTCCCAGCTGGTGAACAATGAATCGTTGAATATTACCCGTTTGAATCATGTCATTGAATTGGTCAATCATTCCGGGTGCAAGGTCCGCTTCTTGTTGAAGTATTTTGGACAAAACCGCAATGAAGATTGTGGGCATTGCGGATGGTGTCTGCAGGAAAAAAACCTCGATTTTGAACGAAACTCTGTTCCTTTTACAGGGATTGGAAGAGAGCAGCTCCGGGCTTTGTTTGAAGAAACAGCGTTGACTTCTGCGCGTCAGATGGCTCGATTCCTTTGCGGTATCACATCACCCCTCATCACCAAAAAACGCCTGAGAAAGCATCCCTCCTTTGCTTGTCTGGTCGAAGTGCCATTTGCCAATGTTTTGAAATCATTGGAAATCTTGCTGGATTAAGAGGCATTGCATGCGTTTCAAAAAGATCTGAATTTCCTCTTGTTTTTGCTGTATAAAAGAGCTTTTGACAGGCAGCCAAATAGTTTTCATGAACATTAAACATTTTCAAAGAAAGTTTCCTGGAGAATAAATTTCTTTTTTAATTGGTAAATTGAAGCATTTGTTGTTCTGGCCCGAATCCTGCTCAGAATTTTTATAAAATTTCATTGCCAACAACTACAGTCGAGGTCCTCCAATGAGAATTCGCTTTGATTCCCCTGTTACTATTTTGTTTTCAATTTTGCTTTTGTTCGTTTTTGTGATCACACACCAGGAATTTTCCCCGGAATTCATAGCATCCATTCCTCCACAGCTTCTTCCTTTTCTTCAGGAAGATTTTTATTTGGTTAAACCCTGGATAGATTATCGGAACCCGTTAGACTATTTGACGGTTTTTACCCACATCCTGGGGCATGCGGACTGGCCTCATTTATTTGGAAACCTTTCCTTGCTGCTGCTGCTGGGAGGAAAGGTGGAAGAGAAATACAAATCTGTCAATCTGATCAAATGGATTTTTGTTACTGCCTGTGTGACCGGCCTCTTGAATGTACTGTTGCTGCCGACTACTTTGAGAGGGGCAAGCGGTATTGTATTCATGCTGATTATCCTATTCTCCATGACGGAAATGAGAAAAGGGGTCTTGCCTATCACGACAATATTTGTGTTTTTGCTGTATTTGGGACAGGAAGTCTATTTTGGAATCAATACGACCGGTAATGTTTCAAGATTCTGCCATATAACAGGAGGGGTAATGGGAGCTTATTTTGGATACCGGTACTATGTTGCCCAATTGCGTCGGAAACCTTCCCTGCTCAGTCGTCTGAGCACCACCTGATATTTGATAAAAGCCTAAGCACTGCGCCGAATGTGACAGTCTTTGCGCTTGAATATATCGGGAAGAAGCCGGAGTCCAAGGCCGGGAGCATCAGGAGGGCATATCATTCCCTTTTCAATAGGGGGAAGTTCTGTCACCAATTCACCATACCAGCCATAGTAGAATGCCCGGACAAATTCTTGAATGAAACAATTGCGGGTGTTCATCGCTAAGTGAGAGGAAGCTGCAAGAGTAACCGGGCCGGTGCAATCATGAAAAGCGACCGGAACATGCCAGATTTCAGCCATAGCAGCAATTTTTCGAGATTCAGATATTCCTCCACACCAGGCAAGGTCGAGAATAATCAGGCTTAATGCATCCATCTCGATCAGATAACGAAAATCTGCACGACTCCCTCGGGTTTCGCCGACTGCGATCGGCGTTTTTGCGGATCGAGCCACTTCTTCGATACTGTGAAGATGGTCCATAAACACAGGATCTTCCATCCATAGCAGGTCAAAGTCTTCCAGTGCACGAGCAATTTTTACTGCGCTTGGCCGATTCCAGAGCGAATGCATCTCAGCCATCACATCGATCTTGCCGCCAACAGCTCTCCGAATTTTTTCAAAGGGTTCCAGCCCTTTTTTTAAATCAGCACTGGAAATATATTGGCCCTGGGTTGACTCGGCAGCAAAATCAAAAGGCCAGATTTTCATTCCTGTGATCCCCATGTCCAAAAGGCTTTGAGCCAATTCATCTGCATGGCTCAGGAAGGCATTCAGATCTTCATAAGGGCCTTCCAGACTGTCGAGTCCAAAATCTGTAGTACTGCGAATCGGACGCTTTCGAACGTACTGATAGCCCGCACATGTGTTGTAAACCGGGATACTGTCCCGCACAGATCCTCCTAGAAGCTGATGAATCGGCAGATTTGTTGCCAGACCCCACAAATCCCATAATGCGATATCTACGGCTGACTTTCCCCGCATTTCGGCACTGGATCCGACAAATCCGACATAACCGATCAAATGTTCTTGATGACGGTCTATTTTCAGGGGATCTTTTCCAATCAGATAAGGCGCTATCACTTCATGAATATGCGCCTCCGCAGAAAGAGGCCCATAGAAAGTTTCTCCGAGACCTGTCAATCCTTCATCAGTGTGAAGATTCACCCACAGCAGGTTTGGGAATTCATCAATACGGATAGTTTCAATGGCAGTGATCTTCATGGCGTCTTCCGGGTCAGTCTGTGAGTAAGCTATGCTGCAGCCGCTTCTATAGTAATGCAGAATTCTGTAGATTGAATGTCTTCTGGATTTTCAAATCTAAGTGAATCTCACTTCCAAATCAATTTGTTTTCAAATCAAACTGCAATTTTTTTGTCCTGGCTCGGCAAATGTATTTATTACTTCGGTTTCGAACAATACCAGGATGATTCCTCTTCGAAAGGAATTTTGTATAGCGATATACTAATTCAAAGGCTTCTCTTCGATCTTCTGATTTTATAGTGATTTCTTCTCTGGCAAAGTACCGGTCCCAATCTTTGAGCAGCTCAGTCTTTAAAAATTGGTCCTATTTACAAAACCCTTTTGAAATAAATGCCTGTTCTTTAAAAATATTTTGATTGATTTATCAACTTAAAAATAATTCATTGATTTTATTGATAAAATAGTGTTATTTCTATTTCGAAAGGATTGATAGTCACAACGAAGCAGGATAGAATTTTTTTAAAAAGAAGAGAAATGCAAATATTCATCAGGCAATTATTAAGTATTGATACTTGACCAGCGAAATCTAAAATGAGGGATCAGATTCTTTACGATTGGCTAATGTAGATGCCAAAACAAGAAAATCGACAAATTGGTACCGTGCTGAAACGGATGAAGGGGTTTTACTATATTGACCTGGAGGGCACAGTTTGCTTGTGTCGTATCAAAGGAAATCTTTTTCAGGGAAAATCCCGTAAAAACAGCGTTGCAGTAGGAGATCGAGTAGAATTCGATCCAAACGCTTCAGAGGACGCAGGTTGGATTTACAAGGTTCTGCCCCGTAGCAGTGAGCTGTCTCGCCCTGCAAAAGAAGGGAGAATTGAACAGACTCTCGTCAGCAACGTTGACAATTTGCTGATTGTCAGTGCCATTAAAATGCCTGCTTTCCGAACCGGTATGGTTGATCGGTTTTTAATCACTGCACAAAGAGGTCATCTTCATCCCATCATCATTGTGAATAAAACGGATTTGGCCGAGACATGGGAAATTGAAGAAATCCGTGAAACCTATGAAACCCTGGGCTATCAGATTTTGCCAACCAGTACAGTTTCCGGCGTTGGACTCGATTCGCTGAAGGCCCTTCTTCGAAAACGGACATCTGTCCTTTCCGGACATTCCGGTGTTGGGAAATCTTCTTTGCTCAAAGCGCTTTTTCCCGGTTGGGAGATCAAAATTGGCAGTGTGAGCGATACCACTCAAAAAGGGCGACACACGACCACCAATTCTGAAATGTACCGCTTGCCCGATGGAGGCTATGTTGTCGATACTCCCGGGATTCGTGAACTGGGATTGCATCTCCTTTCTCCTGAAGATTTGGATCTGTATTTTGTAGAATTTCAAGATGACCGTCTCCACTGCAAATATAAAGGCTGTAGCCACCGTCATGAACCGCATTGCGCTGTGCGAGAAGGAGTTGCCGAAAAACGAATTGCTCCTTTACGCTATCAGAGCTATTGCAGCATTTTTGATTCACTGTTGGACAGTAGCCCCAAAAAAGCGAAATAATTTCCTTTGCTGAATAGTGGAAAGGAATGAAAATTATATCTGAATGAAAAACAAGGTTTTCTTGCCTTCTTACTGGTGACTTCTAACATCGAACATTGTGAATATTTTGAAAAAGATCGGTCCAAATTTATTCAAATTTTATGGATTTAATATAAATTGTCATTTCAAACCAATCCTAGTGGAGCAATCTTATGAAAGCAGTAAAATTTCAGGGAATCAAAGCCTGTGTCTATGACGCTTACGGAACACTTTTTGACGTCCACTCGGCGGTGGGGAAGCATAAGGACCGCCTCGGAGAAAAAGCAGACGCTGTTTCAAATATCTGGCGCATGAAGCAGTTGGAATACACCTGGTTAAGAAGTTTGATGGAAAATCATGCGGATTTTTGGCAGGTGACCCGGGAGGCACTGGACTATGCTTTTGATACAAATGACGTGGATGATCCACAATTGGTGTCAGACTTAATGGATGCCTACCTGCAATTAGAATGTTATCCTGAAGTTAAAGATACTTTGAGTCTTCTGAAACAGGGCGGGGCAAAAAACGTAATTTTGTCGAATGGTTCTCCAATGATGCTGGAAGCGGCAGTCGAGCACGCGGGAATCGGTGATTTGATTGATCAGATATTCTCTGTTGAGTCAATAAAGATTTATAAACCTTCTCCGCAGGTCTACCAACTTGCAACAAGAGGACTGGGAATACAAGCCAATCAAATCAGCTTCCAGTCATCGAATGCCTTTGATGTCGCCGGTTCTGCAAATTTTGGTTTTCAAGTGGCCTGGATCAATCGATTTGGACAGCGAAAGGAAAGGCTGCCGGCAGGAGCCGATGCGGAATTGAAATCTCTGGCGGAACTACCGGAATTGCTGGATCTGTAGGGAGAGGGGAAAACTTCACATTGTTGAGGTTTTTCCGGTCAGATGAATTTTACGCATTCTCACTCTGTGAGTGGTGTGGTCGCGATTTTTTTCGATGATGAGATGGGCTCGTTCTCTGGTGGGCTTGATGTTCTCTTTCAGATTGACACCATTGATGTTTTTCCAAATATCTTTTGCCACTTCAACGGCTTCCGGAACCGATAATTTTGCGTACCGGTGAAAATAGGAATCCTTTTCTAGGAACGTTGTTTTACAAAATTTTAAAAACCGTTCGACATACCATTGTTCAAGATCCTTTTCGCTCGCATCCACATAAATAGAAAAGTCAAAAAAATCTGAAACAAAGACCCGTGGAATTTTTTCACGATAATCTGTTCCGCTTTGAAGGACGTTCAGTCCCTCAATTATGACAATGTCCGGTTGTTCAACCCGTTGGTCATCATCAAAAACAATATCATGCTTCAGGTGGGAATAAAGCGGGGCCTTGATTCGGTCGTGTCCTGCTTTGAGATCTGCAACAAATCGAACCAAACGGGGGAGATCATAACTTTCAGGAAAACCCTTGCGATGCATGATTCCCCGTTGTTCCAGGATATAGTTGGGATAGAGAAATCCATCCGTGGTGATCCGATCCACTCGAGGATGATTTGGCCATAGTGCCAGCAATGCCTGGAGAACACGGGCAGTTGTGCTCTTTCCCACTGCCACGCTCCCCGCGATCCCAATCACATAAGGAACTTTGGTGAGAGGCTTTTCCAAAAATTTGTTCATAACCTGAAAAAGACCTTGTGTGGCCGCTACATGAAAATTAAGGAGCCTTGAAAGAGGAAGATAAATATCCGCGACTTCGTCAAGAGAAATATCTTCGTTGATTCCACGCAATCGGGTCAAATCCTCTTCGGAGAGCATCATTGGCGTCGTTGCGCGCAGTTTTCCCCATTCTCCACGAGAAAAATCAATGTAAGAAGAATAACTCTCAGAAATTTCGCTGGAATCTGCCATGATGGTTCCTCGTTAGTCAGTGCTAACAAAAGCAGTCAAGGCCTGTTGTTCAGTATCATAGAGACTGATGATTTTGTCCAGTTCCGAGACGTTGAAGATCTGCCAAATATTTTCGTCTGCATTGCAGAGAAAAACACGAATTTGGTGCTTCAAATATTTTTTGTAAAGAAATACGATCGCTCCCAACCCTGTAGAGTCAATGTAAATCACGTCTTTTAAATTCACTAGAAATCCTTTAATCACCTCATTTCCGAGTGAATTGCCAATATAGGCATAAAGTTTTTCGACAGAACCGGTCATTAAATTTCCCTCCGGGTAGATAACATAAATGCCGTTTTCAATTCGATGAGCGAATTTCATCTTGTTCCTCTGTATTTTTTAGGTAGGCACTGTGTTACAGTATCTGGGTTCAAAAGTTCTCCATCTCATACTTTTCGCGTCAATGGGATATGATAACGAGTGATGCAGCCAATAGACACCGAAGGTATACAGATTTTTGAGAAAGATCAAAAGGGAAAATCAGTTTATGGAGAGAATTAAAAAAGGAAAATTAATACTGAATTGGAGAACTCAAGATGGATCGGATAGCGGAAGTCTTATTTGCAAATGAACATTTTTATCAGGCATTCGGCACAGGCGACTATCAGACAATGGAAAGCTTGTGGGCCAAAGGCGTCCCGGTCACGTGTATCCATCCTGGACACGGACCTTTGATGCAGAGAAAAGAAATCATGAAATCCTGGAAACTGATATTGCAGGGGGAATCTGCCTCCGGCCTCCAATGTAAAGGAGAAGAGGTGATGATACATGGAGACCTGGCCTGGGTGATTTGCTACGAATCCCTGCAGGGAGGCTACCTGATCGCAACAAATCTTTTTATCCAACAAAATGGTGAATGGAAAATCATGCATCATCAGGCGGGCCCAACCTCCGGACGCCCGTCAGAAAATGAGGAAATTTCGGGAGAAATCAACTGAGCGATAGCGCTGAGGTGCCATGTCAGGCAATGACTCTGCAACAAGAAAGCTTTTTGTTGTATGCACAAATTACTCTTTTTAAAAAATGGGCAGCCGGGTTCAATCCGGGTTTTGAAGAAACTGGAATATTCGGGTAAAATCGCTGCCTGGCATTTCCTGGTCAAATTGCTGCCAGGTTTTCTGCAACAGGTCAATTACCTGCTTTGATGTTCCTGCCGAATGAACGCTTTCAGCATAGAGGTTCAAGTCCTTACTCATCAACGTTGTGTGAAATCCGGCGGCATAGTTTCCAGTCGCAATTTGTCTCGGAAATTTGTCGCTGGTGGCAGTGTTTTGCCCTGTTGATACATTCAGAACCTTCAGCATGGTATCCATTTCCAGGCCTTGCGTCAAACCGTATAGAATTGCTTCAGAGCTCGCAGTCATTGCTGTTGCAGAAAGGAAATTGTTCAGCAGTTTCATACTTTGTCCTTGTCCTGCAACGTTTCCGACATGAAAAATGTTTTTCGACATCGCCTCCAAATAAGGGCGGTGACTTTCGATCAATGCCCTTGAACCAGCCCAAATAATGGTGATCGTCCCTGCCGTGGCGCCGCTTTTACCACCGCTGACCGGGGCATCAATATAGTCAATTCCCGCTTTTGAAAGCAGCTCAAAACACTGCTGAGAGGCTTGAACACCGGTTGTAGAAAGATCAATAATACAGTTGGTAACATGGTTATTATGGCTTGCAATATGCTCGGCCACTTCAAAGCTTGCTCGTCCATCCGGGAGGCTGAGGAAAAGAGTTTCACAGCATTCTGCAAGCTCTGAAAGGGAATTGGCGGCGGTAGCGCCCTCGGGGGCTTTTTCAATAGTTCCCGCTTTGTCAAAAACATCCAATCCTAAGCCGGCAGAAAGGATGTTGCCCGCCATGGGAGCCCCCATATTTCCCAGTCCAACAAAGCCTGCGCGTTTAGGTCCCATCGTTCATTTCTCCACTACAATTCCGTCTTCATCCAAAATTTCCCTGGCAAGCCGGAAAGCCTCTACTCCCGCAGGAATACCGCAGTAGATCGCAATCTGGATCAGGGTTTCTTTCAGTTCTTCCAAACTGCAACCGTTTTTTAGCGCAGCACGGAAATGGAGTTTGAATTCGTGAGGCCGGTTTAAAGCCGAGAGCATGCACAAGTTATTGAGGCTGCGCTGCTTTTTGCTCAACACTCCCCTGCCCCAGGTGCCGCCCCAGCAATATTCAGTGACTATCTCCTGAAAATCCCGATTGAAAGAATCAGCTTTGGACAAAGAAGCCTCGACATAGTCAGCTCCAAGCACCTCTTTGCGGATTCTTAATCCTGTATTGTATTGTTCTGATGGCATAATGTTTCTCCAGTTAAAATGTTTGATGGTCCAACAGCTTATTGTTTTTTCCAAAAAGCCGCAAGAAATTACACAATTCCTGCGAATCGCCTTCAGTTTGTTCTTGGGGATTTGGAATATTTCAATTTCTATCTTTTGTACGGACGGATCCCAGCAGCGCCATCATCACGATGGAGCCAAGAATAAGTCCGCCTCCCATGAGTGAGGATCGAGTAGGGGCTTCACCAACCCATATCCAGACGAGGATGGGGCCGACAATGATTTCAGTCAATGAGAGGAGGGTCAATTCAACTGCTGGAAGATGGCTGGACCCAGCGGTATATAGCAAAAATCCAAGGCCGAGCTGGAAAAGCCCCATTCCGCTGCTCAATATTAAATCACGGGCCTCCAGGATGATCCCGCTACCGGTCATTGTGATTCCTGTAACCGCGAACAGAGTGGCAAAACTGCTGGCAATGAATATGGTCAGCAGTAAATCAGTACCTTGACGAATCCGCAGGGATATTGTCAACCCTGAGAACCCTAAAGCTGGAAGCAGAGCAAATAGTTCTCCCAAGCCTCTCCCGAGTGAGAGTTCTTTTCCCGACATGATAGCAAGTCCAATGGCAGCAATGATCAGACATCCCCAGGTATAATTGGCAACCCGTTCCTTTAATATCAACCAGCCGAGCAGTGCTGTGGAAAAAGGGGCGACGGCCAGGATAAACATGGCATTTGCCACAGAGGTGTGTTCCAATGCAAGGAGATAGCCGGTGAAGGCAGTAGCAAGGCATAAACCCCCGATCACAGCCGATTGCCCGCAACTCATTAAAGCCCTGATCATTCTGCTGCGATAGCGAATGCTCAGCAACAGGAAAAGGGCAAGGCTCAGAGCTGCAGATCTGTAAAACAGCACCTGCCATGGCGTCGCTGCTTCAATCAGCCGGTAAACCAATCCGGAGGTACTCCAGAAAACGCCGGCAGTCAGTACCAACGGTACGCCAACCCATCGATTGGGTTTCTGAATCGGAGAATTAGTCACTTGCTTGTCAATGGTCTCGTATGGCAAATAAAGAGGAAAAAATCTTTTCAGGATAATAGTTGAAATAAGAAATACTTGCCAATATTATGTCTATTGCAAACAAAATAATTGTTGAATCGAAATTGGGACTGGATTGATGCAAATGAAAGATGCATTCAGATTTCCATTTGATTTAATCGGGGAAAGGTTTCTTCTAAAATGTATGATTTAATCGAACATAGAATTTAAATCACTAATGAAGGGGCTTTAAAGTGAATAAAACTGGCATCCGAGTCGAACTCTGCGGAAAATCCCGGGAATTGGGGTGTCAGGTGATCATTCAGAAACCTTATTCGATCAATGATTTTGAAGACAAGGTGCAGAAGGTGCTGGAAACCGCGAAATCCAGTTGACGCTAATAGAGGAGTTTTAAATTTTATCATTTTCAGGGATCTGCCTTCGTATAACCTGTCAGCTCAACATAAGCCTCTCCTCGAACAGCTTTGTTTTGAAACAGCCCCTGGACCTGCACGGCACCTTCCCAATAGGTGAAGGATGATTCAAATTCCTGTTCCGCCAGGCGGGGAGTCAATGTGAGGGAAATCTGACGATCAGGGACCTTCAATTCCCATTGGGACGGGTAGCGAATTCCCGTTGAGGAACTGGTCCAGGTGTCCAGGATTTTCAATGCAACCTGATGATGTTCCAGTCGGAATGATTGCCCTTTGGGGGAGACCAGAACACCACTGCTGGTCGAGTCAGTTTTTCCGTTTTTGAGGCGCAGTTGATAATACATCAGTTCCCACCCATTCGAAAGCTGGACAGCAAACCAGTCCCATCCCGATTGTTGTGCTTCCAGGACACTGCTGCTCCATTCCCGATCCATCCAGCTCAATCCCTCAAGCTCGTACTTGATTCCATCAAGAAACAGTTGACCCTCACTTTTCAAACGGGTGAAAGAATAGTAATAGGAAGCATTGCCCGGCTGGTGTCCTTTTTTACTGAGACCCTGGATTCCCTGCAAAACCTTTTGCTTTTCAGAAGTCAGGTTCAATAGCAGCGAAAGATCACCTTCGGAAGCCTGGATTGTGAGTGGAAAAAAAGAATTTCCTCTACTGCTCACAAACCAGTTTTCCAGCCAGACGTGAAAAGGATGGGCTCGCGCTCCTGCCAGGTCAATGGCAGCGCGACTGAATCGCTCAAAATGAAAATACTTTTTTGCCTGACTATCGGTGACAGCCAAATGACCCATATAGATTTGACGACTCGCCCATTGAGAAGGCGAAGAGATCGTCTGATTAGACAAGGAGGTCCGAAAGAGGGTGAATTGATAACCAAAATGACGCCCCTCGGGAGTTTTGAGATTTCCAGTAAAATACCACCATTCATTACGAAACTCTGGATGAGCTCCATGATCATCCGGAAATTTGAATGGTCTGGGAACAAGGGCCTGGGCAAAACCTTTTGAATCACCGCTTAAAGTTTCTGATACTGAAAGGGATCTTCTAGGTTTTTTGGAACGATCCTCATCATGGAAAAGAGCAAACACTGCGGCTACAAAAAGAGCGAGTAGCGAAGTGAGAAGAATTCCTTTGAGCAATGATGTCTGCTTCATCTCAAATTATTCCTCCCTAAGCGCATCTGCCGGAGCAATCCGGGCCATCTTGTAGGCGGGATAAATGCCCGCGAATAGTGCCGCGATCAAACCGAGGAAGAATCCCTGCCACCAAATTTCTGGAGGAATAATCGTCTGAAATGTCCAACCAAATGAGCGTTTATTGATGACGTGTATCAGGATCTGGGACAGGAGGTAGCCGATGGGGAATGCAGTAATGCCGGAAACTACCCCCATGAGACCGCATTGTCCCATCACGACCCCCCAAAGCTGCAGAGGCGTCAATCCGACCACCCGCAATACGCCCAATTCCCGTTGTTTTTCCAATTCCAGGGCCATTAAAGCACTCAATACTCCAATAAAGGCGACGCCGACGACCAGCAATCTGAGAATACGTGTTATGGCAAAAGTACGATCAAAGACCTGGATAGAATATTCAATCAGATGTTCATTGGAACGAATCAGAAGATCTTTTGAATGTTCAGGAAGCTTCTTCAATGCTGAAATCAATGCTTGTTTTGGCGTTCCAGGTTCAAGGTACAAGGCAATGGAGTGGATCCTATCGTCCTGCCAGTACTTTTCATAGTTGTTTTGGCTGATGGATGCATAACCCTTTTCTCTGCCATAGTCATAAAAAATTCCCAAAACCAAAAATAGCCGGGGTCCGAGAGGAGTTTGGATCGGCACGCTGTCTCCCACATCGAGATTGAGACGGTATGAGAGAGGCTCTGAAATCAGCGTTATATCTTCGTTTTGGAATTTTTCCCATATCCGCTCTTCTCGGACCGATTTAAAACGAAATATTTGCTGCTCCGGGAGAGGGAGATTGAACGCCGTCAAACGCATGCTTTCTTCACCGGTACGGACATTTGTTTGACGAAGAGTACCGACATATTTTACTCCAGGGAGACCGGAAGCTTTTTCAATAAAATCCGGTGCCAGGAAAGTGGGGGTGCGTTGTGAGGTCAAGACGGTTGAGGTGAGGTAGATATCGGCTTGGAGTGAGGATGTCAGCCAATGGACGACCGCATGACGAAAGCTTTCCACCATAATCCCGACCCCCACCGACGTGGCGATGGCCACCATCAATGCTGCAATGGCGACGCTGGTGCGGCTCAACTCCGTTTTGACACCCCGTGCAGCAAGTATTCCTGGACTTTTGAAAAGAAACTGCATCAATGGACTTGCCAGGTTGACTAAAAGAACAGTTATAATGGGCATCAGCAATGCAAAGCCCAGCACCATTACAAAAACGGCAATATAGACAATGATCAGATCGTGTGATGAAATCCACAATAAAAAGCCCGTCAATCCCAGTAAGCCCATTCCCACTGCGCTAAGCCAGGGCAGCAAATGGCGGTAGGATTCTTCTCTGGAAGAGCGTCTGATAACAATACCCGGTTCGATACAGGCAGCCTCCCGGGCAGGAATCAGTGCGGCCCCTAAAGAAGATACAATCCCCAACAAAACCGCTTTTAAAACAGAAAGAAGAGGGATATCAATCTGATTGACAGACACTGTATAATACAGGTCATTGATTGTTTGTGTGATCAGACTGATCAATCCCTGTGCCAGTAAAATTCCCATTCCCAAACCAAGGAGAGTCCCGATGCTGCCGACCAGGAATGCTTCACTGAGCAGCAGGATAAACAATTCGCTGCGGAGCATTCCCAGGGCGCGGAGACGTCCCAGAATGGAGTGACGTTGGACGACGGAAAATGTCATTGTGTTGTAGATCAGAAAGACTCCCACAATCAATGTCAGCAAACTCAATGCGGTTAAGTTCAGATGAAAAGATCGGGTGAGTTTATCTGCTGAACTGATCCGATCGCTTGTAGTTTGGACTTTTGCACCGAATGGCAGAATTTCCTCAATGCGTTTGAGCATTTTCTGTCTAGCCGGGCCTTGGGGGAGCATCAAATTAATCTGGCTGAGAAAACCCGCTTTGCCGAGGATCTCCTGAGCGGCAGCAATATCGGCAATGAGAACATTGTTCAGAATTCTATTCTGTAAGGAATCAGCAAGCTCCAAAATTCCGACGACCTGCAATCTAACAATTTGCTCTCCATTGTTAACCTTAAGAAATTCCTTTTCCTTGAGTTTCAGGAAAGCTGCTGTTTCGGAAGAAATTAGAATTCCCCGAGTATTTCCAACAAAATTCGGCAGAAACCGAGGGTTCGATTGGATCGAGTTCAAGTAACCGCGAAAAGGGCGTTCTGCAAAGGGATCAATTCCCAAAATGCGGAAGGAGGTTCCAGGGTAATCTGGAAGCGAAAGCGTTCCTTCGACAAGAGGAGCTGAATTACGCATGCCTTCCTCCACTCGCAGCTGAGTGTAGACAGTTTCCGGAAGATCACCGGAAATTCCTGTGATTTGATGCGTGGCCCTTCCAGTTAAGCTTTCCACGGAGAGGGCAAAGGAGCGCTTTGCACTTTCGTTTGTCAAGTCGATAGAAACGACAATGCCCACTCCAAGGGCAACTCCCAGTATTGAAAGGCACAGCTGCCAGGGATGATGCAGGAAATAACGAAAACTGGATTTCCAGAGAATTGGTTTCATGCTTCAGGTGATTTCGACAAGGTGACCCTCATGGATTGAAAGCACACGGTCCGCGTTTGAAGCCATGCTTTTACTATGAGTCGCGACGATCATGGTATGTCCAGCCTGACGGACCATTTTTTCTAGCAGATCCACCACGATGGTGCTGGTGTTGTCATCGAGATTGCCAGTGGGTTCGTCGGCCAATACGAGCAATGGTTGGTGAATAAGAGCACGCGCAATGGCAATCCTCTGCTGTTCTCCTCCAGAAAGTCTGTCCGGGAAACTGTCGATCCGATTGGAGAGTTTCAACTGCGTCAGCAGCTGATTCACCGATTCCTGTTTGTTTGCTTTGTGTTGAGGATTCAATTCCAAAGGAAGAAGCAGGTTTTCCCGGACAGTCAGTGTGGGGATGAGATTGAACGATTGAAAAATAAATCCGATGTGTTCTCGCCGAAAAAGGGTCCGATCTGTTTCAGAAAGCTCGGTGAGATTGCGCGTGCCGATTCGAATGCTCCCTTCAGTGGGAGTGTCGATCCCAGCAATAAGATTAAGCAGAGTTGATTTTCCAGAACCACTGCGGCCGAGCAAAGCAATGAATTGACCTGCCTGGATTTGCAGAGACGTGTGAGAAAGAACCTTCAATTGGTTTTTTCCTTCAGTATAGCTTTTGCTCAAGTTATTGATGCTAACAAAATTTTCTGGAGTCATTGATCGTTTTTTCTTTGATAAAAACTATTGCTTGTGGCTTTTCCAACAATAGAAAATTGAAAATTTTCAAGAGGATGTAGAGACTTTACAATATCTTTTTTTATTCGTGCTATTCATGAGGATGCACAGAAAAAGTAGAAATTCGAAGCACTTTGGCGATCATCAGCAGGAGCTGACCAATAAAAATTGAGATTGTGCTGGGGTAGAAACAATAGCGACGTTTCCTTCGAAGTGATTTGGGATTTCGAAAAAATCAAGTAGCTCCGACTCAAATTGTGGTGTTCATTCAAATTGAAATTACTTGAGGAAGAATCGACTCTCAAGGGATATTTTTCAAATAATTGAATGAAGATACGGATGAAGGAGCGGAGAACCTGTTTTTTTCGAAATCAAAGCTCCAAAAAATGATCAGCAGGCACCAATTGAAGTGCAAAATATTAAGATGCTGTTGATTTCACTGGAAAATCTGACTATAAAACGAGGTCGTTCTCTGTGATCGTATTTTTGAAGTTAAATTGATTTCGTTTTTCTGAGGAGTTTTGATCATGTCAAAAAATATATTGATTACCGGAATGAGTGGGCTGATTGGCGGCTTGGCCCGTCAGCAGTTGGAAAAAAAATACTCATTGACCGGCCTCAACCGAAGCAAGGTTTCCGGCGTAAATTGCCTGCAGGCGGATCTTTCCGACCTCAATGCCATTCGTCCTGCTTTTAAAGATCAGGAAATTGTGATCCACCTTGCCGCCAAAGCGGGCAACAACTATTCCTGGCAGGAGTTTCAGGATACGAATATCACAGGCACGTACAACGTTTTTGAAGCGGCTGTCCAGGCTGGTGTTCAACGGGTCATTTTTGCCAGCAGCGGTGCCACTGTTGCAGGCTGGGAAAAAGAAGAGCCCTTCAAAGCGATTGTTGAAGGGAGGTATCAAGATGTTCCCGATAGCTGGCCCAATCTTGATCATGAGACTTTGCCTCGACCCAGCGGGATATACGGAGCAACTAAAGTATGGGGGGAAGCCTTGGGGCGCCAGTGGGCGGATTCCAGCGATTTGTCAGTCATCAATTTGAGGATCGGTCATGTTATGAAATCGGATAAACCCGTGACTGACCGTGATTTTTCAGTGTGGTGCAGTCAAGGTGATGTTGCGAAGATGATCGAAACATGTGTTGAAGCACCTGCAGCAATCAAGCATGAAGTTTTTTATGTGATTTCTGAAAATAAGTGGGGTTACCGCGATATGGAACATGCTAAAGAAGTATTGGGCTTTGAAGCGCAAGACGCTGCTGAGAACTTTCGGTAGAAATCGTGTCCGGGACAAATTTTATGGGTCCACAGGTTTAAAATTATTTTTTATCTATTCCTGAATAAGAGCAATTTGAAATGCAAGACAGAGTTAAAAAGAATGAGCAGCTGATTGAGGAAATCAAGGAACTGCGTAAAAAACTTGCGGAATCCAGGCTCAGTCAGAATGTACTGGAAAGCATATCAGAAGGGATATACCTATTTGACAATAAAGGGACTCTTTTATACACGTCCCGGAAATTTGAAGGGATGTTCGGATTCGAGCAGGGTGAATTTATTGGAAAACATCTCACTATTTTAAACTGGAAAATCAATCAAAATCCCGTTGAAGTTGCAAACAACTTGCTGAAGAACCTCAATGAGAACGGGGAATGGAGTGGCGAAATTCTCAATGTTAAAAAGGATGGAACACCGCTTTGGACATTAACCCATGTGACCCGTTTTGAGGATTCCGAGTTTGGAACGATCTGGCTCGGTGTAAAAACCAATATCACAGAATACAAAAAATCAGAAATTGCATTGCGTGAAAGTGAAACGATGTATCGCAGTGTTCTTGAATCTGCAGTTGATGGGATCATTATAATTGATGAAAAGGGAATCATTCAATCCTGCAATCCATCGGTCGAAAAAATCTTTGCCTACCGCAGAGAGGAGTTGATCGGCCAGAATGTTAATATTCTGATGGCGTCTCCGGAACGGGAAAAACATGATTCATATATTAAAAATTACCTAAAAAGCGGGCATAAAAAAATTATTGGCATTGATCGCGAAGTAGTGGGAAAACGAAAAAATGGTCAAATATTTTCGTTGGACCTGGCAGTCAGTGAAATGCATTTGGGAGGAAAAAAAAGGTTTACCGGAATCCTTCGAGATATTACGGAACGCAGAAAAATTGAAAATGCGTTGCTCCAGAGTGAACAAAGACTTCAGGAATCTCAGAGAATTGCTCATTTGGGGCAATGGGAACTCGATCTGGTCACAAACGATCTTCATTGGTCCGAAGAAATATACCGAATCTTTGAAATGGATCCAAACAAATTTAAAGGCTCTTATGAGGCCTTTCTTGATACAATTCATCCGGATGATCGAGATGCTGTAAATTCCGCATATACCAATTCCCTGCGGGATAAGACACCCTATGAAATCACCCATCGTTTGTTAATGAAAGATGGCACAGTGAAATATGTGAAGGAGTACTGCCGAACAGAATATGGAGACAATGGCGAAGCTCTGCGATCCATCGGAACCGTGCAGGACATCTCAAAGCTGATGCGGATCGAAGAGAATTTACTCACTGCCAGGGAACAAGCAGAATCGGCGAACAAAGCGAAATCCCAATTTTTAGCCAATATGAGCCATGAAATCCGCACTCCTCTTGGTGCTATCATCGGGTTTAACGAGCTTCTCGTCAGGCAAGGGAAAGAATTGAATCTACCTGAAGAGTTTCGGAACTTTCAACAAAATATTCAAATTTGCTCCCAAGTCTTGTTAGAATTGGTCAACAATGTTCTGGATTTTTCGCAAATTGAATCAGGGAAGATGAAACTGTCAGAAGACGAGTTTTCCCTAAAGGAGCTGGTCGAAGATGTTTTCAATGTTTTTAGCTTCCAAGCTGCTCAAAAAGAAATTGATTTTACCTATGAAATCAGCTCAAAACTCCCTTCTGTTATTCGTTTGGACCGAATGAAAATGCTGCAAATCCTAACTAACCTGATTGGCAACGCCATCAAGTTTACCCCCGGCAATAAGTCGATTCAGCTGAAAGCATTTGGCGATCATGAAATCCTCGTCTTCATGGTGATTGATGAAGGAATTGGTATCCCTGAAGATCGTCAGGAATCAATCTTCGGGAGCTTTGAACAGGTGGACGTTTCAACCACACGAAAATTTGGAGGTACCGGTTTAGGCTTGGCGATCTCAAAAAATTTGGTGGAGATGCTGGGAGGAAAGATTTCAGTAAGAAGCCTGGGAGAAGGAAAGGGTTCCAACTTCAGTGTGAGGATTCCTTTAAAAAATGACGAATCTCAGAATATGAATGAGAGGGAAACAAGACAACAGAACCTTGGAAAAAGCGGCATTGATAACGATGCCAGGGAGCATTATTCTGAAAGAATTACGGAAGTTGAAAACGGGTTTGCAGAGAAAAACCTCATTCTTGTGGTTGAAGACAATTTAATGAATCAAACTCTGGTAAAGGCGCTGCTTCAGAAATTTGATGTCCAGATTCGCTTTGCCAATGACGGCAAAGAAGGGGTGGAGAAAACTTTGGAACTCGACGCTGAAGGGACAGCGCCGGATCTCATTTTGATGGATATGCAAATGCCGGTGATGAGCGGAATCGAGGCGACACAAAAAATTCGCTCAATTGACCGGTTTCGGAACATTCCGATAGTCGCCTTATCAGCGGATGCTTATTCAGAACAACAATCCGAAGCGCTTTCTCGGGGATTGAATGATTATTTGACTAAACCTGTCGAAATGGAAAAGCTCCGTTTGATTCTTGATAAATATTTATCTCCCAAATTCTAATTTTTACTCATCAACAAAAGTTGCTCGTGTGCCGGGATTCTGGGAATTTAAATTTCTGAAAAGAAGGTAAAAAGCGTTCCTCGTCAGCTGCCTTGAACAAGTTTTTAGTGAGCTCGATGCCTGTTCCCCGAATTTGCAGTATGAACCCGGAATATTGACGATATTAAATATGTTAATATGATCTAAGCAGGGGAATTTTTAATGGTTTATCGAATAGATCTTTAACAAATTATTCGGAATAGGAGAATTCAATGAAGCTCATAACCTTTACAGAACAAAATTTGACTCGTATTGGAATTATCAAAGAGGAAATGGTCATCGATTTGAGCATGGCAGTGCCGGAACTCCCCCGGAACATGCGGGCTTTTCTGGAAGCAGGGAGTGATGCAATGGAAAAAGCAAGGGTAGCGGAGCGGTCTTCGATAGCACATTTTCCGCTTACTGATGTCAGTCTCAATGCCCCGGTTCCCAATCCCGGAAAAGTTTTGGGTATCGGCTTAAATTATCGGGACCACGTTGAGGAAACGGGACAGGTTATTCCTGAACATCAAATTTGGTTCAACAAGCAGCACAACTGCATCGCCGGACCGTATGACAATTTTATGATGCCTACTGTCTCTGATAAACTAGATTATGAAGGAGAACTCTGTATGGTGATCGGCAAGCATTGTAAACATGTGCCAAAAGAAAGGGCTCATGAGGTCATTGCGGGTTACTTCTGCGGCAACGATGGCAGTGTCCGGGATTGGCAGGGCCGATCCCCATCGATTCAAATTGGTAAATCCTTTGATACTCACGGCCCCATCGGCCCCTGGATTGTCACTCCGGATGAAGTCGGCGATCCCCACGATCTGACTTTAAAAACCTGGGTCAATGGAGAACTCCGTCAAAATTCCAACACGAAAAACCTTATTTTTGATTGCTACGAACAGATTGCCCATCTCACTCAGGCCTTCCCTCTGGATCCAGGTGACATCCTGTTTACAGGAACCCCTTCTGGAGTGGCCAAGGGCTTTGAACCTCCTAAATTCCTGAAGATCGGGGATGTGGTCAGGGTTGAAATCGAAAAACTGGGTTACATCGAAAACCGGGTTACCAAAGAAGAAGCTCGAACCCTGATCGAATAGACATGAATCTTACTCTTTGGCTCTGCTCAATTCTCTTCCCATTGAAAAAAACTCGTCGTTGGGACGCATGGAAGTGAAATTGGCCATCCTGTTGCTGAGACCAAAGAAGGCAGTGATGCCGGCAATATCCCAGATATCATCATCGGAGAAGCCGTGCTGGCGCAAGATTTCGAAATCTGCATCACCAATTGATTTAGAATCGATGGAGACCTTCATAGCAAAATCCAGCATAGCAGTTTGTTTCGGTGTAATATCCGCTTTGCGGTAGTTCACGGCCACCTGGTCAGCGATCAAAGGGTTCTTGGCACGGATGCGCAGAATCGCCCCATGGGCCACGACACAATATTGGCAATTATTGTCGTTGGACGTGGCCACAATGATCATTTCCTTCTCGGCTTTGCTCAAACCGCTTTCCTTTTCGATCAAAGCATCATGAAAGGCAAAGAAGGCTCGAAATTCGTCGGGACGATGAGCCAGGACCAGAAAAACATTGGGCACAAATCCCGCTTTCTCCTGGACAGTCAAGATTCGTTCCTTGATGTCGTCGGGCAGGTCGTTGATTTCCGGGACGGGAAAACGGCTTATTTTTTTGTCACTCATTGTTTTTCTCCTTTCTGCGTGGATTAAAAATTCTAAATGCCGGGCTTCCTTTGTAAATGGAGCAGTAAAAACAGTGAAAATTCATTTGAATCAGTTCTATGGATATTTCATTGCCCATGAAAAAACGAAACGGGAAGTCTTCAATAGTGAACTGCATTCATTCTCAATTGGCATGCGGCCTTGAATCTTAACATCTGTTTTTCAATGCTGCTCCATGGTTTCATGAAAAGAAATGTGAGGACACTGTTCCATGGTGTAATTGAGGCTCCAGCGGTCTTTTGATAAATAAATCAGATTTTTACCCGCATCAAGTGCAAGATTCATTTTATATTTTTTTTCAAACTCCTGCAATTGCAGAGGATCGTCGCAACTGATCCAGCGGGCGCAGTCAAGATGAGCATCAGTATAGTAGGCGTCCACTCCATATTCATATTTTATCCGTGTTTTAATCACATCAAACTGCAAAATTCCGACGGCCCCCAATATATAATCGTTGCTTGCCAGGGGGCGGAATAGCTGAACAACTCCTTCTTCGGCCAGTTGGGTCACTCCTTTTTGCAGCTGCTTCATTTTTAATGCGTTTTTAATGCGGATGATCTGAAAATGCTCGGGTGCAAAATGGGGGATCCCTGTGAATTTTAAAGGTTCATTGATCGTGAAGGTATCCCCAATCTGAATGGTGCCATGATTGGGAATGCCAATGATGTCTCCGGCATACGCTTCTTCTACAGTGGAACGCCCCTGTGACATAAAAATGATCGGATTGGAAACTTGAATGTCCTTGCCTGAACGATGGTGGCGTATTTTCATTCCCTGTGTAAATTTCCCGGAACATATACGTAGAAAAGCGATACGGTCACGGTGAGCAGGATTCATATTGGCTTGAATTTTGAAGACCATTCCGGAAAAGACTTCTTCATAAGGAGAAATGTCTCGTGTGGTGGTTTGACGTTTTCCGGGTGGAGGAGCAAGATCGACCAGGGCATCCAGCAGTTCCTGCACACCAAAATTGTTGATGGCACTTCCGAAAAAAAGGGGGGTTTGCTCTCCTGCAAGAAAAGCATTGACGTCGAAGCGATTGGCAGCCCCTTCCAAAAGTTCAATATCTTCGCGCAGTTCATCTGCCTGTGCGCCGAGCAGTTCATCCAATTGGGGATCGCCCAGATCCGTAATGCGGATTCCTTCGGTAATACGGTCGCTTTCAGAAGAGGAAAACAGGTGCAGGGATTGCTTGTATAAATTATAGGTCCCCTGGAAACGTTTTCCCATGCCAATGGGCCATGTCATCGGGACACATTCAATTTTCAGGTTTTTTTCCACATCCGCCATCAAATCCAGTGGGGAGAGTCCTTCCCGGTCTAGCTTATTAATAAAAGTCATGATGGGCGTTTGACGCATCCGGCATACATCCATCAACTTAATCGTCTGCGGCTCCACTCCTTTGGCGCTGTCAATCACCACCAAAGCGCTGTCGACTGCAGTGAGGACACGATAGGTGTCTTCAGAAAAATCTTGGTGTCCTGGTGTATCGAGAAAATTGATTTCAAAATTTCGGTAGGTAAATTTCATGACGGAAGTAGTGACAGAAATTCCTCGCTCCTGTTCAATATTCATCCAGTCACTGGTTGCATGCCGGTTGCTTTTTCGGGATTTGACAGTCCCTGCCAGTTGAATGGCTCCTCCGAAAAGCAGTATCTTCTCAGTGAGTGTCGTTTTTCCGGCATCCGGGTGGCTGATAATGCCGAATGTTCTGCGGCGGTTGATTTCTTTTTCGTTATACTTCTTCAAGTGAAAATCCAGGTATAGGTTAAAATGAGTTTTACCTGCTAAAACTCATTGTCTTTTTTTCCTCCATCTGCTCCGGGAGATAGTTCAACCGATTGAGGAGGCTTATTTGATTGAAAATATTCTTTTTCAAAAATTTCAATAAAATCCATTAAATACAGTGCACTATAAAGGGCCGGCAGGATCAGGATGGGAATCAGGATATTGGCAAGCAGCACATATAAACCAGTGGCTTCTCCTGCCGTCTTCAACTTGTGCGCCTTTCTAAAAAGCTTTATGATGAGGAACAGCAACGAGCACGTGACGGCAAGGAAAACGATGGCGACGATTCCGTTTGAAATTATTGACGATGACATTCTGCACTTCCTAACGAGAATTTTTCAAAAATAGGACCCTTATTTTGTAGGTTTTCAAACACTGCACAGGAATTTTCTTTGATTCCTCAAAGCGAAGGACTTCGCGTCAACTGCTTTGGAAACAGCCAGAACACCATCCAAATGGTCATATTCGTGTTGAAGCAGCTCCGAAAGATCGTCTTCCATGGTTGCGGTCTGCTCTCTCCATTGCTGGTCTCGATAAGTTAAACGGAAACTCCGGTATCGTTTGACTTTGACGAGGAGTTCCGGAAAGGACATGCAATCATCCCAGACAGTCATCATGTCCTCACTCTCTTGATCCATCACCGGGTTGATGAAAACCGTTGGATGCTGAATATACATGTAAATGAGCCGCTTCATGACTCCTATCTGAGGTGCTGCAATGGCTCTGCCGGCTCCATATTTATGCTTGAAGTCAAGCATCGTGTCATGGAGATCTTCAATCACGCTTTTTAACCCTTCCAATTCCTCCTTCAACACCGGTGCACTGATTTCATAGAGTTTTGGATTTCCTAAAAGTAATATTTCTCTCACTGCCATTTTGTATTTTTGCCAACAATTTTTTTGATACACTCGAAGTCTTTCGAAAGACATCCTGTTTTCATCCAGAGAATACTCTCTTTTGGAATAAAATTCGAGGTTTGCTTTGACTCCTTTGTTATTTGCCGGGTGATCAGTCTGATGATGGAAGGTTTTTTTGGAAAGAATCGCATGCACCTGAAAAATTTTGAGCTTTTTCGATTTAGGATGGAGACATGCTGGAAAAATTGATCAAAGCAGCTTGCTGCAGCTTATAGACAGGTGGAAGCAACACCGAATCAACAAATATTTTCAAATGTTTTGAGTTTTGGAAATTTTTTCAGCAGGAACGGCACAAATTTAGACTGATACAAGCATTTTATTTGATGAATCGCATTGATCCCCCCTTATGCCCAAGATTCATAATCCTACTCCTAATCTTAATCCCATTCATAATCATCAACTTCACTAACCCCAGTTACGATCAGGAATATGATTAAGAATATGAACGAGGAAAACTGCGATTGATTTTTCGAAATCTCAAGAATTGTTTGCTTTCGTTATCTATGAACAGGACGTTTCTGCTGGCTAACTTTCTGCCTTTATCTCATTCATTCAAAACACCCTGCAGAGCCAGTTCCTGCTCATGAATCTGACAAATTATCGTCAAACGCATATCTTTTGTCTCCACTAAAACAGGATGGATGCAATCCGGACACTGAAATTTTGCACGGACAAGATCTTCCAGGGGAGGAAGCGGAACTTCATTGGATTCGGACTTTGAGGTGGAACTTGGATACAAATCTTCGACAACCATTGAGACTTCTTTGCCGGTCGGATATTCAGTTTCAGCCCGCTCAACCGCTGTTTTCCACGCTTCAATCTGCTGTTCGGGTGAAAGTCGGGACAAAGGCCTTACTTGAGATTCGATTCTGGGAAAATGGCTTTCATAGTGAGGAAGGTCTGCAGAAGAAGAAATCCCCGCCATTTGGGTATGTGCGGATAGATTGTCCATGACATAGGTCGCGTTGATCAATTGGTAGACACGAGATGTGCCCAGATTCCAACGGGCCTGGCAGTAGTCTGCGAAATTGCCGTATTGCGCCTGGTAATACTTTTTCTCTCGAATTCGAAGCAGGGCTCTCCCTACTTCAACAAAGCTTTGCAGACCTTCGCGGATTACAGTTTCACATTGTTCAAAAGTAGCTTCTGTTTCTGATGAGAAAGCAGTGTCGAGGGAGTTCATGAGTTTCCTTAATTGTATTTGATCGCTGATGCGGATGAATGAAGAGCAGACTTATTTTAAAACGTGTGCGCTGATTCAGCAAGCTTTCATCGCAGTCATCTGTTTTCCGCTGACTCGCTTTTGTTGGGGTTTTTAATCATTTCACTGCCGACTGCACCGTAGGTATCGCCGGAATTGGTCAGTTCGTGAAAATCTCGAATACTTCTGATTACACGCTGGGTCGTCTCTTTTTCCCAGGCAGGAAGCGGGAGCCACTTTTGCAGTGCATCATAGAGTGCGAGGAGTGTAGGGGCATAGTAACTTTCAGAAAGGGGAATTTCCAAAAGGGTGTGGCCCATAGTGCTCTTTGAATCTGACAAAAGGCTGCGGATATTCAAAGGAAAGGACCCTTTGCTTTGGAATCCCCCTGGAACCTCTTGAAAAAGAAACAGACAGGGCTTGATCTCCACCGCCCCGCGCTGTTTTTTCATTGGAATAAGACCCACACCCAAAAAGAGCTGGATGTTCCCTTTGTGCTGCCCTGTGGGAAGCTTGTAATAGGGCTCTCTAGGCAGCTTAACCACTAAACTCAACTCTTCAAATGTACCATCTTTTTCTAACACATGGGTGGATTGATGGACGGCATCAAACTTCTGCACTGCATTCAATAGATCCCGCAAGACCTCCTTGAAAGCGGATTCAAGCCCGAGGCAAATCCCCCGACGCCTGAAGTATTTTTCAATGAACTGAATTTTATCCTGCCATTTTTCGGTTTTTCCAGTGAAAAATGTGAAGTCATCCGGAAGCAGAGTCAGTTCCAGTGCAGAAAGCCTTGCTTCCGCAGCCGGATCGGAATCTTTAGGATCGGAAAATTCAGGTTGAGATTCCAGTTCTGTTGATGTTTTTTCAATCCAGGTGAGCGGACTCGGCACTCGCTTGACCTGCCACTGAAAGATTTGTTTTATCAGGTCCTGCCAGCGAGCAAATTTTCCTTCTAGATCTGATGCTCCGAGGATCGCAGTGTCCTCATTTTTCATTTCTGTCTCCGATGCGAAATCTACCTTTTGAGCCAATGCAGCAGTCTCTTCCATTCCCAATTCTGTCAGTCCCTGCATAATCGAAGTGAGCGGATCTTCAACGGCAGAAAGAACTTTCGCTTCCTCGAACTTTTTCTCCAGTATTTTTTTACTCTCCTTTCCGGCAATCAGATAAGATCCCTTTAAAATGTAGCGCAGCAGGTCGTCCAATGTTTTTGGAGAAAGTTCTCCCAGACTTTCTGCCAGTTTTGTTTTGGTGGGTTCCTGATAGCATTGACTTTCATCCATCAGGAGTTCAATCAAGTCATAGGGAACCTTGAACTGTTCATTGGACAATAAGGCACCGGTGATCACCATCCCTACATAAAAATTGGGGATGCTGGCCAGTTGTTTGTCTTGGAGCAGTTCCAGAACGAAGTGCTTAAGATAAATGTGCCTTTTGATGGTATAAAGGTAGAGAAATTCGTGGGTTTGCAAAGTTTTAATAAACTCCAGCAGGACGGCTTTTATTTCATTCTTCTCCTCTTGTCCAAGCAATATCATCTGGTCAATAATTTCTTTTTTTGATTCGTTTTTTAAGATCAGGGACAGCAACAGGGGATAGGAAATGTATCCCGATTCGTTGTTCCTTTTCTTTTCATCAGTGTAGTATTGGTATCGTTCGGTTATGTATTGGCGATTGAGCATTTTTCGAAGAACATTTGCCAGAATATCCAGGTAGGAGTATAAATTACCGATATCAAAATCATAACAAAGCGAGGGCAATCCTTTTTGATTTTTTGGTGGAATCTGCTCTTCTTCCTGTTCTTTTGGGTGGAGTGGTTCTAAAAAAACGCAAGGATAGCGTATCAATTTTTTATCCATTTTTTGAACCACATCGTACGTATTTTTAAAAATCTTTTTTAGAAAGATAAAAGCAATTTCCTTTGTCTGTTCCGGACTGGCGTAATAGATAGACTCAAGTATTTTTGAAAATCCGGTTTCTGAGACAAAATTTACTGTGGAGGCAAAAAGGCGTTCTTTACGGGAAGGGAATTTACGGTTGAATTCTTTTAACATTTCCTGGTTGAATTCTGCGACAATTTCCATTACTGCCGCTTCTCCAGGAGGAACCTGTTTCATTCTTTCTTTAACCACTGACTGCAATTCCTTTACAGTGAACATTTTCTGTTCGTTGACAATGGATTGCAGCGGTTTGTTTTCTTTGGCAATCCGCCGTTCATTGAATTCCAGGCCGTAGCGCAGGAGCTTGAAGATTGCGGCAAACGATTTGTTTTCAGTGATTTCATCGTTTGCCAGGAATTCCTGAAATTTGAGTAAAATATTCTTCACGTGAGCCTGATGCTGCGGGGCTGCTCCTTTGACGATGCCGTCCATGGTCGCTTCAACATACTGCTGCAGATTGGCTGGTCTGGCTGGAGGAGTAACCGGGAGTTCGTTGTTTGAGGGAGATTTTTCGGGCTCATTCATAGCTGAATCAAATCCTTTGACGTTGAATGATTGAGTTGAGCATGCCTTAAATTGCTTTACCGGACATTTCCCTGAGTGCAGGAAAGAGGAATCAGAGACAAAGAGTAAAGAAACTTGGCTGGCATAATTTTTTGCATTGCGTGAAACTTATTGTTTTCCTTTGAATGCAGAATCCATAGAAGAGCAATTTCAACTTTTTAAATGAGCCGCCTCTTTGATTCAGGTAGGGGCCTGCAACTTTAAGATGCTTTTTGTGCCACAGAGATCGGGAAGCGAACTGGGGTTCAATATTGCTGCAACATCTTTCTAAAGGAGAGCAACTGTGAGTTTTCAAAATAAATTTGAGAAAACCCTTTTGGAGGTTCAAAATCGGCAGGCTTTACCTCCAAAAAGAGTGCAGTAGAGTTCGTTATAAATGCATCTTGTTTTTTGGGAAGGATTTTTGTTCATGCAATGACGAAGACCGCTTTGGATAAAGTCTTCGCACTGACTTCTTTTTGCATTGCCCGGACACTTTTCCGTTCGCCATTGCTCTCTCATGCTCTGAATATCTCCTCTCAATGTCTCCTGTTCCGCTCTCGGAGTGAATTCAGGAGCATTGGAACAGGAAATCAAGAGAAACAGCACACTGAGAATCCCCCCAACTTGAAGGGACAAATTCGGCATCATCCACTTTCCTTAAAGTTTGAGCGCCCTGGCTTTACCTAAATCATCGCTGACCCGGCGCAGTTGTTTCAAATGCTGATTGGCTTCCTGCCGTGTTTCAAAAAAACCCAAACGAATCCGGTAGGTGAGAGTCTTTTCGCTTTCAAGCCGATAGGAAAGATAGGAAAAATCAGCGATTTCTGCTAATTCGGGTAAATCTTGAATCGCCGCTTTTCGAGAGTCGTATTCGGGCAACTCCAGGATCCATGGTTTATTTTGCTGGGCTTGAAAATCGACGAGATCATTGTTTAATTCTCGTGGGGATGGAAGCACAGCCCAGTAGTTTTTGGGAAGTTTCTTTTCATCCCTGTAACGGAAATATATTTCTTCTCCCAGATTTTGTGCTTCTTCTGCGGTTTTAAAAAATCCAACACGGACCCGGAACCAATATTTGTCCTCAAATTTTTCCTGAGTCCGGTGGAGATAAGCATAATACCCCCCCCTTACCAGTTCCTGCACGACATCGACGGCACGGCTGAAAAATCTCGGTTCCACTGACATGAGCTGCACGGCGTACTTTCCTTTATTCTTGCGAGACAAAATGTCTTTACCGTCTTCCATTTCTTCGATCAGTTGGATCCTCAGTTTTCCTGCGGATTTAACGATTCGAAACATACCGGAACGTTCCGGCAAGATGGTATAATCCAGTTTGTGTTTGTTTTGAATAATGACGGTCTGCCATTGTGTAAGATCGTTTTCCTTGATGGATGGGGCAACAATGGTCCAGGGTTCCTCAACTGTTTCCACCAAGGCAGCTTGTTCTGAAGGTTTTTCGAGTTTGGACGAAACCTTTGCTTTTTCAGTAGAATCGTCATTGTCTGAACGTGTTGTCGCTTCGGAGGATGAGGGCTCCTGGTCTTGTGTGCCTTGCTGGTTTTGAGAAATTTCTTCTTTGACGACTGCATCAGCACCATCTTGGGGTTTTGAAACCGGCATTTCCTCAGTCTTTTCTGTTGTTGACGGCGCTGAAGGCTGCTGTTTTACAGCGTCGGTTTCCTGTTCTGTTGGTGGGGAAGGAGAGGTTTCGCTCGTCTCCGCAGTCATTTCCTCGGTTTTTTCTTGCTGCGGAGCGGGGCCGGGTTCGGATTCATTCCCCACCTCTTCGCTGAGCCCCTGTTCCAATGAAGTTGAAATTCCTTCATCTTCTTCCAAAGAAATCTGGTAGAACACCGCCACGATGATGACGGCAAGAATTACTGGAACAACCCAAAAAATAATACGTGTTTTCATTTTTAAACCTATTTCCGAATCAAACTCATCCCTGATCTAAACAAAACTCTTCCTTAATCTAACATTACGAGTTAATATATGCGATCTTTTACTTATATCAGAAGCCCCGGCAATCTTTCAAGCAAAGAGAAGGATATTGAGAAGCATATGGAAGTAATTGAAAATAAACTGTGGTTGGGCGATCTTTCCGTTGAAGATTTGATGCAGGAATTCGGCTCTCCTTTGTATGTTTATGAAGAAGATACGATTCGGGCTCAATACAGAAGACTTTATGAGAGTTTTCCTGGCGTTTCTTTGCAAATCCATTATGCCATGAAAGCCAACCCAAATCCGGCACTATTGAAAATTCTTCTCGATGAAGGTGCATGGTTGGACGCGGTTTCTCCTTTTGAAACAAAACTGGCAAGAGAAGTGGGATTTCTTCCGGAACATATTTTGTTTACGGGCAACAACATCCCGCTTTCAGAATTGGAATATGGCCTCGAAGAAGGACTTTTGATCAATATTGAATCGCTTTCCCTCCTTGAAGAATTTGGAAAAGCTCATCCGGGGAAAGAACTTTCCCTCCGGATCAATCCTGGAATGGGCAGCGGTCATCACGCACACTGCATCACAGGGGGCCCTCGATCAAAATTTGGCATATACTACGATCAGTTGGATGAAATACATGAAATCCTGACACGCTATCAACTGAAGTTGACTGGGATTCATGCTCACATAGGAACAGGAATCCTTGAGCCGGAACCAATGTTGGAGGCTCTGGACATGATCCTAACTATCACTCATCAATTTTCAGGATTGCAATTTGTGGATATTGGAGGAGGATTCGGGATTCCGTATCGTCCGGAACAATCATTGTTGAATTTGCCGGAACTCGGAGCGCAAATTTCCAGAAAATTTTTACAGTTTTGTGATGCATACGGAACATCCCTGGACTTGAAAATTGAACCGGGCCGTTATCTAATGGCCTCTTCCGGTACACTTCTGGCCACAGTGAACAATATTAAAAAGACTCCTGACTATCAGTTTGTCGGGGTCGATACCGGATTCAATCACCTGCTTCGTCCAGCCCTATATGGTTCTTATCATCGGGTCTGCAATGCGTCCCGAATGGAAGGTGATGAAGAATCGATGGTTCTGGCAGGTTACATCTGTGAATCCGGCGATGTCCTGACCCACAACTCCGAAGGAATGACGACCCAGTTTTTTCCGCGTCCTCGCCTCGGAGACCGATTAGCAATTTTGGATGCAGGAGCCTATGGAATGGCAATGAGCTCGCAATACAATATGCGCAACCGCCCGGCCGAAGTGCTGGTAACTCAAGGAAAAGCACGGTTGATTCGAAAACGTGAAACTTATCAGGATCTCATTCGAGGGTTTGTTTTTTAGAGAGTGAACTAAACTTTTAAAGCCAAATCATGAACGTAGTTTTATGGCAGAAGCAGTAACGGAAACGAATGCGGATAAAAAAGACAGCACGTCCGTCCGTCAGTACAGGGCCCGTTTTCTAGCCAATGGATCCTTTGAACAAGATGCCGACGTCCGTGAATTTCTCAATGTCTTCAACGATGGAAATTTTACCGGAGAATTTTCAGAACAAAAAATCACCAATCGAGCCCAGGGAAAGGCTCAAAAAGGAAGCACACCCCGGATTTTGAACCCTTGTGCCGACCTTTATGGTGCAAGGCGCTGGCAGAATAGTCTGCTCCAGCAAAATAACAGCGCCATGCTCCTGAAGATCGAAAGAATCAAGGATGAGCCGCTGATCATTCCTTTGATCATGGAAGGGTTGTTTAAGAACAATCGCAGTGTTCTCATTTCTGGTGCAGGAACGGCAGTTCAACGTCAGCTGCAGGTCGGCATTGATCTGGAGTTCAAAAGCATTCCTCCCATGATTGAAACTGACAAAGAATTGTTTGATTCTTTGTTGGATCGCGTCAAAAGGAAATCCGGTTTTCAAAGTTCTTTGAGAACCATTGGAGAACTTTCTTTCCTTCCCCAGGAAATTCGGGAAAAAATAAAGACCATCCAGAGCGGAAAGCCTTTTCCTGAATTGAGCGATGCAGAAGTGGTCAATTTGTGTCTGTTGGCTGATCTTGCTTCCCGCTATGATGCCGCTATCCAGGCTTTTACCCATGCCTTTCATGAGGGTGATCAACCGCTTCCAATGCTTTCCTCAATGTTTGATACGCTGACGGCAGGCATCAGTATTCCGCAATTGATCCAAAAATTGATGAGATTTGTGGATGAAGAAGACCAGGCTAACGTCAAAAATAAAACTTTACTCTGCGGATACATTTATCGCTATTTGATGGAATGTGACCAATCGGCCAAAAAAGAGATCAAGGAACTCAGACCTCAATTCAACCAGACCATTCGGGAAATGGCCGTTCAGCAGCGGGTGATCTCCGATGCTAAAATGTATCGGCAATGCTTTTTCCTGGTAGAACAATCCGATGTCCAAAAAATTGTCAACACGACGGTTTTGCCGATCTTCGCTATCCTGCATCGCTTTGTCAGCAGTGGAGAACCGACTCTGCCGGCAGAAGATCGAATCGAATTTTGTAAGTTTCTCATTCAAATCGCTAAAAAAGGACGGGAGACAGAAGCTTCGGCTCCTCAAAAAGAAAGGCCGTTGACACCGGCTCGGCAGGCTTTTGCCAAGGCAATGGCAAAACAGAAGAAAAAAGGACCGGAACCTCTGACCGCAGAACAGATGGAAATGGAGCGGATGGTTGCCCGCAAAATTTTCACTCAAATCCATTTAAAAAGCTTTGATTTGTTTGCTCTTTGGGATTCTAAATCAGAACTATTTCCTTTGCTGGACCAGCCTAAAGAATTGCTTCGCAATTTGCTTTCTATCGAGTTGAGTCAAAAAGAAATCACTGAAATTGTACATAAACTCCAGAATCTGCTTTTTCCCTACAAACGTATTGTTGATACGGTTCAGAAACGAATTATTGAATCAATTGAAGGAAAGGAACTGCAAAAGATAAGAGAACTGGAGCAGATTTATATCCTCCACTCCTTGCCTGAAGTGATCCATTATCGGTTTGATCTTGGAGATCAGGCAATCCATCGTGTTGAGCGGGGTTGTGCCCGCCTTGTTTTGGCGCATCGTCTTGGTCTTGATATTTCAATGAAACCACGAGCTGATGCCGATGCCACCTTATTTACAGATTCTGAAGCCCCCCGCCTTGGGATTTTGCAAAATGACCCGAAATTAGTGGCCCGGTCCTATGTCGCTTTGCTGGGCAATCATGTGGCTGATCGAGTACGTCGTTTCACTGACCATAAAATCAACCACCTGATGAAGACCTACAAGAAGAATTTTTTTGAAATGCTGTATGAATTTGTCGTGGTCCAGGATGATACTCCTGTTTCAAGGATTCAGCTTGTCAAATTTTTACGCGCCCATAACGTTCTGGCCAATTTAATGGACAAAGGGTGGGAGGAAGGCAATCCAAATGAAAATCTTGACCCGATGCTCTCCTCAGACATATTGGATGGCAAACAGGACATCGTATTGCCCGATGAATTTCAAAACTTCGAAAAAATTTATAAAGAACATTACCAGGAGTTTGTCAAATTGCTCCAGGAAGTGAAAAAAAGTGCCGAAAACTTTCCGGAACCGGACAATCCCAATGCGATGATCTGGTCTTTGTATCAAAAGGGAATCTACAACCTCTCTTCGAAGCAGGCTCAGCAGATGTTTAAAAAATCTATGTTCTATAAACTGCTGCAAGGATTTATTGCCTATTCTTCATCGAAGCATTTTAAACATTTTACCGGTGAAATCACTGCCAAAGGGGTGAATCTATACATCCCCCGCAAGTTTCGGGAAATCCTGTTTATCGGTACCCATTTCAGCTTTTTAGTTAAAGAAAAACTGGTCCGTTACAATCTTCTCCCGTCACCTGCCTCTCTCAAAGAACTGGATTCGCTTTCCAGTATTTTCAGCAACGAATTCGATGAAGAAATACAAAAGGAAGTCCCTCGCAAAGATGTTGAGTCACTGGGAAAAATGATACGTCTTATTCGTCGCTGCAACCGGGTATGGGCGGAATTCAGCCGCAGTTTAACCATCGCCTGCGTGGACCGGATTTTGACAGAGACCTCGGTCAAAACAGTTGTTCCTGGAAAAATTCTTCCGCAGCATCTGAAAAATTCGGTGGATGACAGCCTCAAACTGGCGCTGGGAAAAGCAGTAGTCAGCGGGCAGGCCACTGATTTTTCAAAGGTCATGCAGGACAGCCAGGAAATGGGCAGTATCCTTCTTAAAAAAGAAGGAGTCAACATGACAACGCTCGACGAATTTGCGATTGCTGTCCACAAAATAGAAAAGTTGCGGGAGGAACTGTTTCACGTTTCCGGATTAAGCCAGGATATTTTGGATATCTTAAGGATGCAAACCTATCATAAAACGGAGGCCCCATTAGTCGCCAAGATGGAATCTTCGCTTGAAATTCTTGTACAGGTTTTGTCAAAACAGTTGCGAAATTTCGGGGAAAAAGACATCCAAACCTGCCACAAAATAGCAAATCATTTGAAAACCCTGCGTTTGCGACTGAACGATATCCGATTGGACGGAAGAGATAAAAGATTTATTTCCAAACTTCGCGATGAACTTGCAGAACGCCGCAGTGATGGGCACAGTGCAAAATTGGAATTCAGCGATTCTTTTATTTTGTTGATGACTGACGTCAAGATTATTGAAAAAAATGCAGACGGAGAAGCCAAACAGCAGAAAAGAGAAATGGAAGTGGATGCGGGTTATGAAACTCTACCCCAGCGGATTCGAGATGCAATCAAAATTCATGAGGTATTGGAGAATAAAAAATATTTTATTTTTGCACCGGAAGGACAGAAAAAGAAACAAATCGATTATTTGCTCAATATTGTGCGCACCGTTATTTCACTGCGAGGAAAAGGAATTGATTTCTACCTCGATGCAACCACCCTGGATCCGATTCAGCAACAGGAAATCGCCAAATTGATCAAACCCACCCACTTCTACAAGCAAGTCGATCTGATCGTTGAAAATGATCCGATTTCGGTAGGGTGACCGGTATGAAGAAGAATAAAATCGTGGAAATTCGAAATAACGATCCCGGGCTTTGTGCGTACCTCAAAGAACAGCAAGCAATACACCGGCAGCGACAGCGGAACCAATCACTCCCGAGACATTGGGACCCATCGCGTGCATCAAAAGAAAGTTTTGAGAGTTATTTTCGAGCCCGACTTTATTAACAACTCTCGCTGCCATGGGAACTGCAGAAACCCCGGCAGCTCCGATCAGAGGATTGATCGGAGTCTTGGAAAAATGATTCATGGTTTTTGCCATCAGGACTCCGCAAGCGGTTCCCACACAAAATGCAATCATTCCTAAAATCAAAATCCCCAAAGTTTCTATATTCAAAAATTTTTCCGCAGACAATTTGCTGCCCACGCCCAAACCAAGAAAAACTGTAACGATGTTGATCAGCGCGTTTTGCACTGTATAGGACAGCCGTTCAACAACCCCGCATTCCTTCATCAGGTTGCCGAACATCAGCATCCCGATCAGGGGCGCGGCTGAAGGAAGCAGTAAAGTACACAAGCCGAGAACAAGCAGGGGAAATAAAATCTTTTCCAGGCGTGAAACATAGCGCATTTGCACCATCTCAATTTTTCGTTCCTTTTCGGACGTGAGCAGCCTCATAATAGGAGGTTGAATGATGGGTACGAGGGCCATATAGGAATAGGCGGCAACCGCAATCGAGCCTAAAAGTCGGGGAGAAAGTTGACTTGAAAGGAATATTGCGGTTGGGCCGTCGGCCCCCCCGATGATCCCGATCGATGCTGCGTCACGAAGAGAAAAATCGATACCGGGAATTATATTGAGTGCCAGGGCACCCAACAGGGTCGTAAAAATTCCAAATTGCGCCGCTCCGCCCAGTAGAGCAGTTTTAGGATTCGCAATCATCGGACCAAAATCCGTCAGAGCACCGACTCCCATGAAAATCAGGAGGGGAAAAACTCCTGTATTGATTCCCATTTCAGAAATATAATGAAGTAAGCCTCCCGGGCCTGTCATTCCTGCCAGGGGGATATTGGCGAGAAAAGTGCCAAATCCGATAGGAACCAGCAATAGAGGTTCAAATTTCTTTGCTATTCCCAGATACAGCAAGAGCAATCCGATTCCAACCATCAGGATCCGGCCCAGTCCTTCGGTCCAATCGAGCTGCTGCCCAGCAAATAGTGCTGAGGCCCCTGTTGTTTGGTAGAGTTTTACCACCAGTGTCTGAAGGGAAGGCAGGACGCTGCCGATTGAATTTTCTGTCTGTTCGGCAACAATCACGCTGCTTTGAAGATGCCCGAGCAATGCCCCTTTTGAGACTTGATCAAAGGGATGAATCTCGATGGAAAGAACTTTTCCTGACACTCCCGATTTGAGGGTCAGTATATTACCGTCCGCTTCCTTGATGGTCACGATCGGATCCCCACTATAGAGATAGACTCCTGCTTTTGCATCGACTTGAACAACTTTTCCTGTCACAGGAGAAATGATTTTGATCGGTTCTTGCGCCGGTGCCTGGATTGAATATAAAAGGCAAAGCAGCAATGGTAAAAAAAGTTTCATATCAGGAAGCAGCAACGTCCGGGTTAATCGATAGTCACCAGAGGAGTTCCCGTTTGGACGGAATCACCAGTTTTGACGTGAATCGCAAGTACTTTACCAAGTTTGGGCGATTTGATTTCTGACTCCATTTTCATCGCTTCCATCACGAGTAAAGGCCGATCTGCTCCGACAACCTCTCCCACCTTAACTACAATTTTAAGCACATTTCCGGGAGTAGGAGCTTTGATTGTTGTTCCCGAAACGGCTGCGGGTGCCGGTTCGGGAGCAGGTGCTGGCGGGGGAGCAGAAACTGCAGGAGCGGCCGCAATCGCACCAGTCCCCTCAGCAACAGAGACTTGGTAATTTTTCCCGTCCACAGAAATACTGTAGTTGCGGGGACCGGTTCTGGGAGCTTCAACAGGTGCAGAGGCCGGAGCCGGAGCGGGCTCTTTGCTTATTTTTCGAATATTCGCTTTGCCGTTACCCAGCAAAAAATCCAAACCCTTGCTTTCACAACTGGCAATGATGAAAATGTTTTCATCACTGATGGGAAGATTATTTTCTGTTAAAATGGCCTTCGCTTTTGGAATTCCATCTTCGAGAGCATCCAAAGGGTCGTCTTTAAATACGGGTTTGCCCAATTGTTCCGAAGCTAATTTAACAATCTCCTCATCGGGTTCCACGGGAGTTTTTCCGAAATAACCAAGAACCATATTCCCATAGCCGTTGGTGATTTTTTTCCATTTTCCGAGAGTGACGTTTGCGTAAGCCTGTTGAAAATAAAATTGAGAGACAGGCGTTACGGCAGTGCCAAAACCTCCACGACGTATCGCTTCTGACATTTCTTTGATGACTTGAGGATACAAATTGAGTGTTCCCGTGTCTCGCATCATCATCGTGTTGGCGGTTAGTGCACCTCCCGGCATCGGGGAAAGAGGAATGAGAGGAGAAACCATTTTTGCTTCCGGCGGGACATAATAATCTTTCATCGCCTCTTCAAAAGCATCCATCGCTTTGAGTGTTTTCTCAATATCAATATCCAGGGTATAATCGCTTCCTTTGAGTGCATGCCACATGGAAAGGATGTCTGGTTGACAAGTTCCTCCGCTGACCGGGCTTTTGCAGAGATCAATTCCATCGGCTCCGCCTTCAACAGCAGCAAGGTATTGGGAAATCCCCACTCCTGCGGTATCATGCGAATGAAACCAGAGGATTGTTCCTTCAGGAACCATCTTTCTTGCCCCTTTCATTGTCTCATGCACCTTTTTCGGATTCGCAGTGCCTGAAGCATCTTTAAAACAGATCGAATCAAAAGGAATATCAGAATCCAGGATTTGTTTGAGTCGATCAAGATAGAATTCAGAGGTGTGGGCTCCCTCGCACCCCGGTGGTAAATCCATAATTGCGATCACAATCTCATGCCGTAAGCCGTGGTGTGAAATCCGTTCACCAGAATATCTCAAATTGTTGATATCATTCAATGCATCAAAATTTCGAATGGTGCTCATTCCGTGCTTTTTGAACATTTTTGCATGAAGATCGATAATGTCCCTGGGTTGCTGACTCAAAGCCACGACATTGATTCCCCTGGCCAATGTCTGCAGGTTCGCATCAGGACCAGCAACCTTCCGAAAGCTGTCCATCATATCAAATGCCGACTCATTGCAGTAAAAGAACAAGCTTTGAAATCGTGCCCCGCCTCCAGCTTCAAAATTTTGAATCCCTGCTTCCACGCTTGCTTCCAGCGCAGGAAGAAAATCCTTGGTCAGAACCCGTGCTCCGAAACAGGATTGAAATCCATCCCGAAAAGAAGTGTCCATGAATTTGATCGCTTTTTTCATGTCTTTGTCTTTTTATTAATGGTTAACTAAGAAACGCTACCTTTCCGCTTCATAGGCGGCAATGGCCGCTGCGAAAACAGCAATTGGGATTCTGCTTTCTTCAGAAGAATGCGGCAGTTCCGCATTGCTCAGACTTTCCAGCTCCATCTGCTTCTGCTCTCTTTCGGTAACATGGCGGCTCATCCAGGTCACGAGCTGGATACAATACATCATCACCACCAGGAATAAGAAAACCATGGTCATGCCCATGATCAACAATTTGACGCCTTCAATCAACATAAACAGTTCAAACAGGAAAATTTTAAGAAAGTGTCTCGACTAGTAATGACTTGCACATCAGTTGTGCGTTCTTTTTCCCGAACCCGGTTCGGGATATTGGCATTCCGGATTTTTAAAAAAAACCGGTTTCTCAGTTGTGTGAAAAATACACAGTGGAGTCGGGCGTTTAAGTGTTTAAAACAAGAACTCAGATTTTTAAACTGGCCCTTACTTAAATTCTTCAAATGAAAATTTCAGAATTCGGCGAAATAGAAAATTCGCATTCGAATCCTGTCCGGATTTAGTGATTTAAATTGTACAAATTATTATGAGAGGAAAATGGTCATTGTGCAATACTATGAGTACAAAGGAATATCAAATTGTGGAGGGTCTGTATATCCGTAATTTCACTTAGAAACAAAGATTTTTTTCATCGAATAATATTTTGAGCTTCAGGTGACCTTTTGTTGCTCAATTCATATATTATGATTACGTTCTTTTCGTGTTCGACAGATATATTTTACCCAATTCATGGCCTTCCTCGTTTCCTTTCATTTATATTGACCTTTTTTCCAGAAAGATGGCAGATCAAAAGGGCTTTGGGGAATGATAGTCTCGTCTTTTCACAGAATCGCGGAAGAGGATGGGGAGAAACCGAACTTTTGTCGGACCGGGTTGTTGATTGCTGCTGACTGATTGGCGGCAAATGCAATGAAATCCCGGGACCGGTTGCGGATTGACTGATCATCCCCGGCATGTGAATTACAAATACAGATTATCGAGTCTAAAGGGACTGAATATAGAGAAGCATAAGCGCCTTGCAAAGAGCGGTGGCCTGCAAAACCTCTTCATCATGAAGGTGTCCGTCCATTTTATGAGGGATCTTCCCGGTTAAAAAGAAAAACCTCGATAGCAAAAAAAATGTGTTGTTCTTCATCTGCTACCTCACTGGTAAAAGGGAGGTGAAAATATCAATTGAACACAATTTTCGAAAGGAACAGCTATGAAAGTGATTGTTGACTTGTGTGTTGTGCCGGTAGGCGTGGGCATTTCAGTTTCCAAATATGTTGCTGAATGTCAGCGAATTCTTCAGATGGCGGGCCTGAAAACACATTTGCATGCTTATGGAACCAACATTGAGGGCGAATGGGATACGGTTTTTGCTGCGGTAAAAAAGTGTCACGAATCGGTCCATCAAATGGGGGCTCCACGAATTTCCACAACCATAAAACTGGGTACCCGCAGCGATCGTGATCAGACGATGGAAGATAAAGTCAGCAGCGTTGAAAAACAGTTGAAATGAAGGCCTGGAACTGCTCGGCAGGATCTCACCGCAAGAGTCGATTGATTGCTTTGAGTTTATTTGATCCAGGAGTAATTTAGCAATAAAAGTGTCCAGCATCATTGCGATATGAATCTCTTCAAATCAATCTCCAAAACAAGTTAAATCCGGCTCTTCGATTTCCAGGAAATTGAACGATATGATGCTATAAAAATAGTTTCGCAAAAAAAAATAAAAGATTGATAATATCGAAATAATCTATTAAAACTTTGTTTGGTCGATAATAAAAGAACGATTTTCGTCCAATACAAAAAGCTATGTCCTGTAATTTCAATCGTTTGGGGTTTCACTTTAAGAAAAAGTTATGACCTCACAGGATTGAAACAAGTGGATTTTGTTTTTGATATTTGTTCATTAATTTTTAGGAGGAAGAAATGCGAAAGTATTTAAGAAAAGCGTCGGGCCTGTTTGTATTAGTGACCTTATTACTCTGTATGACGGCCTTTTCGGCGGCTGCCAGACAAATTCACATCGCTATTGGTGATCTGGCAAATGGAGAAAATTTGAACTTTTTGGTTGCTGTTGAAAAAGCAAAAGAAAGGGGAATTGACATTAAAACAAGCTTCTTAAAATCAGAGGAAATCGCAGCTCAGGCAATAGTCAGCGGGCAAGCGGATATTGGCATGGGAACGCCTTATTCCCTCATGCAAAAAGTGAAGGCACCAATACGGATGTTCTATCAATTGAGCACTCTCCGATTTTTTCCAGTAGTCAATAGCGAACATTACCAGTCATGGAAAGATCTTGATGGAGCAGACATTGCCGTTCATGCAAGGGGATCCGGGACTGAGGCGATTATGATGCTGATGGCTAAGAAAAATGGAATCAAATACAACAGCGTCAGTTTTGTTCCTGGTTCCGGAGTTCGGGCTGGTGCCATGCTCAAAGGAACGCTTAAAGCCTCAATTGTCAATGCTCCCAATTACAAGCTGTTGATGAAAAAGGGTAATGGAAAATTTAAAGTGCTGCCGCTCGGAAGAATCAATGCCAGTGATGAAGCATTATACGCGAATCAGAATTTTATGAAAAATGAGCCGGAAGCGATCAATGTGATTGTTGAAGAAATGCTGAAAACCTGGCGTGAAATCAATAAGAACCCGAGCTGGATTATGGAGCAGCGAAAAAAGTATGGCTTGCTCAAGGGAATCCCGAAGGAGGATGATGATGAAATTTTGCCATACTATCAGGAAGCAGTTGAAAACACCGCTTTTCCCGCAAATGGCGGAGATGAAGAGTCAGCCAAATCCGATTTTGAATTCTATTCAGTTTCCGGGGCTCTGGAAGGAGATCCTAAAATGCTAAAAGTTGAAGATTTTTGGGATTTTACACCATTGAACGCTGCCCTGGCAAAAGTTGGCAAGATGTAAGAATCTTTGATGGAGCTGAATCAGGATCCAGCTCCCAAAAATTATGCCGGAATCTTTTTGATTCCGGCGTTACGGCACATCGAAATAGAAAAGTACCATGCATGAATGGTTCAACAAAGATTCAATTTTCTGGAGACTGCTCTCTATACTGATCTTTTTCAGTGCCTGGGAGATTGCAGGCCGTGTTCCCATCAGTCCAGCTTTTCCTACCTTCATTGATACCATGGAAGGTCTGTTTCGGATGATTTCCGATGGAAGTTTTTTTGAAAAATACATGATCACTCTCAAACCACTTTTGGTAGGAGTTTTTATTACCTGTTTTTTTGGCATCACCTTTGGGGTTTCAATGGGGCTTTCTGATCGAATAGATTGGTTGGGACAGCCTGTTTTTATCGTTTTGCAGGCCGCACCTGTCTCTGCCTTGATTCCCATGATTACCTATGTGTACGGAATTGGCTTTACTTCCAAGATTATTGCCGTGTGTATTCTTGCCATGCCGGTCGTCGTTTTGAATTCCATCAATGCGGTACGGAACGCCAACACGTCTCTGATCGAAATGTCTCGTTCTTTTCAAGGGACGAGGATGCAGGAGGTCTTTAAAGTCATTCTCCCGGATGCCAGTCCGATGATATTTGCAGGTTTGCGCCTTGGGGTGGCCGGAGGATTCGTTGGTATTGTTCTGGCTGAGTTACTGATCACTCCTACGGGAATTGGTGATTTGATTTCATACCATCGCTCCGTCGCAAATTATGCGGAAATGTACGCAACTGTTCTTTCCATAATCCTTTTGGCCGCTGCGACGGTACGTTTTTTTGAGAGATTGGAAGTTCGCCTATTTAGACCGGAAAAACAGGGAACCTAATTGATTCCACACAAAGGAAACTGAATGGCAGCAGAAACGTCGGATACATCAGCAAAAGCCGAATCTATTGTAGAGGTACGCCATCTCTCTAAAACATACGATGGTCGTGTACGTGCTCTTGAAGATATTAATTTGAGTTTTCCCAAAGGCCAGTTAACAACGTTATTGGGTCCAAGCGGTTGTGGGAAGACGACTATGCTGAAGATTATTGCTGGCTTGCTTGAACCCAGTTCCGGAGAGGTTTTCGTCAACGGGAAAAAAATTACAGGACCGGGCCCTGAACGCGCCTTTGTTTTTCAGGATTTTGCCCTGATGCCATGGGCCACTGTACTCAGGAATGCTGCCTTTGGTTTGGAATTGCGCGGTATGGCCAAAAATGAGCGTAACGAGATTGCCCGGAAGTATATTGCAGAAGTCGGATTGACCGGATTTGAAAACAGTTATCCCAGAGAACTTTCTGGAGGAATGCGTCAACGAGTAGGATTGGCAAGGGCACTTGCGGTCAATGCCGATGTCCTGCTGATGGATGAACCTTTTTCCGCGGTGGATGAACAAACACGTCGAAAATTCCAGGAAGACATGCTTGCTTTGATGGAGATCGAGAAAAAGACTTTTATTTTTGTTACCCACAGTATTGAAGAAGCTGTTTATCTGTCAGATCAGGTGGTACTGCTCTCCCGATTGCCGGGCAAAGTTTCAGAAATTATTAAAGCTCCTAAAGCTGCAGGTTCTCCTGATGAAATAAGACGAGACAAAGTTTATCTCGATACGGTTGAACACATTTGGCAAACCCTGCGAAAATATTTGGAAGAATAAAGGCTCTGATGAAAATATTTGGCGTCAAAATCCCGATGATGTACTCTCTTCTCATTTGGGTTGTTCTCTGGGAAATCGTCGGACAAATGGAAATGTTTCTTGTTATCCCTCCATTCTCAGGGATTGTTGTTGCCATTATAGAAATGGCCCAGGCAGAAAATTTTCATGACGCCGCATCTCTCTCGCTATATTCATTTGCCATGGGAATGCTGATTTCGATAATCGTTGGTATTCCTTTGGGTTTGGTGATGGGAAAAATTCCCGCTGCAGATAGATTGCTTGGAATGTGGGTCAACGTCTTTCTCAGTGCGCCCCTTTCTTCCCTGGTGCCTATTATAATGATTCTTTTTGGTTTTGGACAAACCACAATCATTGTGACGGTATTCATGTTTGCCGTCTGGATCATCACGCTCGATACCTGCGCCGGAGTAAAACACATCAACCCATCTCTTCTGGAAATGGGTGAATCTTTTGGCGCAAGCAGCTGGCAGATGTATTCAAAAATTTTAATTTGGGCAGTACTGCCGGAAATTCTGGCCGGCTTGCGCCTTGGACTTATTCGAGGAGTGAAAGGTGTTATTATCGGGCAGCTGCTGGTGGCTTTGATTGGGATGGGAGAATTGCTGACGGTCTATTCCAGAGGCTTCCACATGGAAGAATTTTGGGCGTTGATTTTATTTTTGTTCGCCTTTGCGCTGGGAACCTCATGGCTTATAAGTTTACTTGAACGCCGGATTGAATACTATGCGGGCAGTCGCGGGTGAGTTTGGTCAGCAAAACGAAGCAGACGCCAACATCAGAAAACGATTTATATGAGATTTTTATATGAAATTTCCAGATCCCAATCCTGTGAAAATCTGCATGTCCCGCATAAAAAGATTCTGTTCCAGCAAAATACCAAAAAAGTACTTTAGATAGATCGAAAGAATGAGCGAGCGCCCCTGTAAGGAAGTGTTTTGTTCCTGAAAGTCAGATTCGGTTTTTTTAACCTGAAATCTTCAATCCTAATATTAAAAGGAGAATCCTATGAGTTATGTGATTGCTACTGAAGAAAGACCGGCCTTGCCTGTCCGTGGAAGTAATGATTTGTTCCCTGTTCGTCGGGTATACTGTGTCGGTCGAAATTACGCGGCGCATGTTTTAGAAATGGGTCATGATCTCAAAGAACCTCCCTTTTTTTTTCAGAAGAACCCGGATAGCTTGCTTGCCAGCGGTGGTGAATTCCCATATCCCAGCAAAACGAATAATGTCCATTTTGAAATGGAACTGGTCGTGGCCCTTGGCAAAGGAGGAAAGGACATTGATCAAAAAAATGCACTGGAACATATCTATGGATATGCGGTCGGATTGGATATGACAAGGCGGGACCTGCAGGGAGAAATGAAAAAATTGGGCCGTCCCTGGGAAATTGGTAAATCTTTTGATCATGCTGCCCCCTGCTCAGAAATTGTCTCTGCCAGCGAATGCGGGCATCCAAACAAAGGAAGAATCTGGTTGACGGTCAATGGTGAAACCCGTCAGGATTCCGATTTAGACAAGATGATTTGGAATATTCCGGAAACCATTGAATACCTTTCAGGTCTTTTTACGCTTGCACCGGGAGATTTGATTTTCACTGGCACTCCTGAAGGGGTCGGACCCGTTGTTGCGGGAGATCAGATGCATGGAGGAGTGGATGGTGTCGGAGAAATCAAAATTTCAGTTGTTTGAGAATAGAATGTTTTAACTTGCAGGGCTAGTGATCTTCTCTTGAAGAAATCCGGAGTGTTTTGAAGTTTTACATGCAGGACTTTTCTTTAAATGGCTGACAGACATCTGACTTTCAAAATAACCTCATGACCCTTCCTGAGGTCTTAATATCAGGGGATTTATGCTTAGAACCCTGGACCGTGTCACTGAGACTGGAGGGGATTCATCCGGATGACAATCTATAGAAGCGGCTTCCTACTGAATTAAAATTAAAACTTGGGCCATTTTCTAAAAACGGATTCTCTGTCTCTACCTTTTTTGAAGGTCCAAGGTACTTTGTCAGGATCAACAGAGGGAATACCGTCTTGATTGTAGCATGAAAATCGAGGGCCAAGACCTTCCTGATCCTGGGAGACGGGAATCTGCTTCAACAACTCATCCTGAACTTCCCTGAATCGTGAGACTACAATTTCTGCATCGCCCTCATTCAGATTGCAGGGATCAATTTCAAAATATCCGATGTCAACGTGGTGGTCCCTGACAATCACACTCGGTTTCCCTTCCTTCATGAACTCACTCAATTTGGCAATTGACATACTGCTGATTTTGGGGTCAATCGAAACTTTCAGCCTTGTGATGGGATTTCCGGTGGGATCCGGATTTTCCTGTACCACCAAACCTCTGATTTCATTTAAAGCAGAGTGAATGGTTTTTAAACGGGCGTATTCCAATTGGTGCAGTTTTTTGTGATCCATGGTTTTCCAGCGCTGCAGGGCGGCTATAGCACCTACGATGCTTTCTTTTCCGACTTTCATTGAACGGCCGATTCCGCAGGTTTGATGATAGTATGCAGAACGGATAATGGGGAGTTTTCCAGCAAGAATTCCTGTGGTCGGACCGCTTAAAAATTTGTGCCCGGAATAGATAGCGATATCGGCACCGCGTTCAATGAATATTTTCAAATCGTATTCTGATGCCGCATCTACAATGACTGGCACCTTGCGTTCATGGCAAATTTCTACAAAGGTGCCGAAGTCCAGCATACCGGACTGGACCGTATGATGACTTGTTACCCAGAGACTGGCAACAGTTCGTTCGTTGATCGCGTTTCTCAACTGATATGGTTCCACCAGATTGACCGTGCCGATTTCAACAGGTTCAGCGCCCACCATTCGAATGTGCTGCTCAACTTGCCCTCCATAACTGACGTTGTGTCCTCTTAAAAGAACAACTTCATCCAAAGGCGATTTTGCAATCGGCATTTTTTCTGCAGCCAGCAAATTGTCTCCTGTGATCGCAGCCGCCAATCCAATACACATCCCGGAAGCCGTAGAAGCACTGATGCAACCTGCCTCTGCACCTGTCATTTCGGCAATTACACGAGAGGCTTCTGCCTGAAGCGCATTGATGTCAATGAATATGTCCAAACTGTCTTCAATCGCTGCAGCGATCTCTTTGGGAACCAGAGAGGCACCCAGCGCTGTCATTGTGCCGGATACATTGACCAGTTTGTTTTGAATTATCCATTCTTGAATTGGCAGTTTTACGTTCATTTTCGGCTTTTTTGCAAGTGAACTTCGAAGTGCATAGAGGCAGCGTTCTGAAGAGAAATTATCTGTTTTTGATTCTTGCCAGAAAGGTATTTAAGCGCTCATTTTTAGAATCAAATATTTCGGCAGGCGTGCCATCAATTTCAATTTTTCCCTGATCCATAAGTACGATTCGGTTGCTGACGTCGCTGGCAAAGGACATTTCGTGCGTAACGATAATCATCGTCATTCCATCTTCCACCAGGCTCTGGACTACTTCTAGTACTTCTCCTACCAATTCCGGGTCCAATGCGGACGTGATTTCGTCCAGCAGCAATACTTTGGGATCCATCGCAACAGCTCTGGCAATGCCCACTCTCTGCTGCTGACCGCCGGACATTTCAGATGGTAAACTATTGACTTTGTCTGCCAGTCCAACACGTTTTAACCAGTGATGAGCTTGCTCAGATGCTTTTGCTTTAGAAAATTTTCTCACTTTCCTCAAACCGAGCATGACATTTTCCAATGCTGTCAAATGAGGAAATAAATAGAATAATTGAAACACCATACCGAGTTCCGAGCGAAATGCCGACAATTGATTTTCACTTCTTTCTTTACGGTTGTTTTCATCGTCGCTGGTGTATCCAATTTCAACATTATCAATTTTGATGCTGCCTTTGTCATATTTAGTCAGGACGTTGATGCAGCGCAATAAAGTCGTTTTTCCGCTTCCCGATGGCCCGATGATCGAGACAACTTCCCCACGGTTTATATTTATGTCAACCCCTTTTAATACTTCAGTATCACCAAATGATTTGTGGAGATTTTTTATTTGGATCAATGGATGACTCATTCACTATTCCTTTATGTAGGCGAATCTTGCTTCAAGCTTTCTAGAAGATAAGGACAAACTGTAATTGATAATAAAATAAATGATTAAACCGACGATATAGACGGGCATGGCTTCATAGGTTCTGCCGATAACTTTTTGCATCGCCAGCATTAAATCCACGACTCCGATGAGAGAAACCAAAGCGCTGCCTTTGGCGGTATCAGCGACAGAATTGATCCACGGTGGAAGAAAGCGACGGATGGCAAGCGGAAAAATAATAAACACCAGTCTTTCGTGAAATTTTAAGCCAATTGCCTTACCGGCTTCCATCTGACCATGATGAACCGATTGAATTGCTCCTCTCGTGTTTTCGATGACATGCGAAATTTTAAAAATGCTGAGAGCTACCACTGCAGCAGTGAAAGTTTCCAGATTTATTCCAATTGCAGGCAATCCGTAATAGACAAAAAAAATGAGAACCAGGACGGGAATCCCCCGAATGAAATCACTGAAAATTCGTACCAGAACTCGTAACCAAAATGGACCGTAGCTTATTCCAACGCCCAATATTACTCCAATAATTGTCGCAAAAACGACCACTAAGATGGTGACTTGTATCGTCACCAGGAGTCCACCCATCAGATAAGGAAGTGAGTCAAGTGCTGCTGCCATAGTTATTTACTGATTGCAAACTTTTTTTCGATCTGTCTTAAACTCATCAAAATCGTGTAACCGGTGACGAGGTACATTGGTGTAATGACCATGTATACTTCAATGATCCTGAAGGTATTAAAATTAATCCACTGAGCGCCATACATAAGTTCAGGGACTGCAATGACTGAGGCGATGGAGGTGTCTTTGAACAGGGAAATATAAGTATTGCTGAGGGCCGGCAAAACGATGCGAAACATGGTTGGAATTCGAATCGATATGATCCTCTGCCACGGTTTCATCCCGATTGCTTTCCCTGCATCGATCAGCCCTTCTGGAACAGCTGCCAACCCGGAACGGAATACTTCCACCAGGTAGGCCCCCGAATAAATCGACAATGTTGCGATAAATGAGGTGGTTGCAGAATATTGAAACAAGCCGATGCTGGGGATACCATAAAAGATGAGATAAACCAGAAGGAGTAGTGGGGAATTTCGGATCACTTCTACGTAACCAGCCACTAGAAAACGGATAGTTTTACCAGATTCTACGTAGATCAAAGCCAGCACCAGGCCGATAATCATCCCGATGGCAATTGAAATGAGCGCCAATTCAAGACTGAGAACAATTCCATAAAAAAGTCGATCGAAATGTCGCCAGATGTAGGTAAAATTAAAATGATAATCCACTGAATACTACGGAAAAATGATTTGAAGCATTGAGAATTGACTACCAGCAGGAAAGTCCATGCTGGTAGTCTTTCTTATTGACTAAATGGGTGGAAAACCTGCTTTTCTTCCTGTAATTTTCTCTCCAAAGAAGTCAAAAAATGCTTTATCATAAATTTCATTATCGTGGCCATAAATGGCGACATCGAAGACGGTATCTATAAACTTCAGCCAATCGGGGTCTCCCTGCCGAACAGCAGCACCATAGAGCATGGAAAACCAGCGATAGCCACTGTCCTCATAACGATCCGGCCGTCTTTTTTTCAACCACCTCGTTGTAGAAAGATCCACAGCCGCTGCGTCGACCCTGCCACTATCAAGTGCCTGTATGACGTTGGCCTGAGTGTCCAGCATCAAGACCTGAGCATCGGGGAGCTGCTTGTGGATGTTTTCTTCCGCATCTACATTTTGCAGGATAGAAACTTTTGTGTCCGATCCTCCTGCCAGCATTTTTTCAAAACTTTTGCGCTTCCCATCGGGGCGCGTCAAAAAACTGATGGACTCGACATAGTAAGGTCTTGAAAAAGCAACCAATTGGGCTCTGCCGCTATTGATGGTCATAAATTGTATTACGATGTCCACTTTACCGGTGTTGATGTTCGGTATACGTGCTGCAGGATCCTGCTGCACGAACTCAAAAGCATCGGGGTCATCAAACAACCCTTTGGCTAAAATATGGGCCATCGCGATGTCCATCCCTACCAATTTTCCTTTTTCATCCTCAAAATGCCATGGTGCATTGGTGCTTCCTGTGCCCACTCGAACTTTTCCACGATCAAGGACTTTGCGGAGCAGGCTGTCTGGTGCGGATTGAGCAGCAGCTTGTTTGGCACCCATAGTGGCTGCCAGGCCAGCTGCAGCTAAACCGACGCCTCCACCGATAAGGATATCTCTACGGTTAAAACTATTTTCACTCATAACTTCCTTTCCTAGAAAAGAACGGTTTCATAAAAATGTGATGTATTGAGAATTTTTCAATACGATTGAACAAATTCCAGCTTTTAAAATACTGTTCTGCCATGCACCTCCTTCAAGCACAGTTAAAGACAGCAAATGAATTGTCCCGGAAAGAATTTGGAGACCCGTCTAATTCTGGCATGAGAGGCAACGCTACTAGTAAGATGAAACACCCTGTGCTGTCAAGTCCTTTGCTGGAATTTACGTTGAACTGAAAAACAAATCCTAAGACTATTTTTTCAACTTGACAAAGTCGAAGCTGTTCTTTCGACGAGAATCTCATTTCAACGTTTTTATCAAGCTGCTTGATGGAGCACTGCAATCAAACGATCGATGACGATCTGGTCTTCCCCGGGTTCCAATGTCATGGGATTGAGATGAATGCCATCATGGTTTGCAGGAGCCACTGCCACAGCCGGATTTCCTGCCATCAGTCGGTCGATAATTTGATCTCTGCTGATTCCCAGCAATTGAGGATCAACCGTTAGAAGGCACCAGGGCAAGGGTTGGCCTGCTTCATTGGGAAAATCTCTTCTTGCCGTCAGTCCGGGAATTTGCTTGAGCCGATGAGTCCAGGCTGCAACGATGTCTTCGCAGTTTTGTTTGCGAGCCTCATGGTCCATGTTGAGGTAAAGTTCGACAGCAGTCAGGAGACCGACCATTTCCTCTTTACCAACTTTCATTGGACGCCCGATGCTGTGATTTGGACTTGCATTCACTGCACAAGCCTCAATCAGGTCACGCCTTCCCAAAACAAGGCCAGACGACTGCGGTCCGCGAAGATCCTTACCTCCGCTGAAAATGGCAAGGTCAGCACCCATTTGGGTGAAACGCCAAAGATTTTCAACCGGTGGCAGTTGAGCCGCACAATCGACAATAACTGGCACCCCGTGGTCTTTCGCAACTTCAATAACTGTATGCAGCGGCAGATCACCGATGCCTGTCATCACTCCCTGAAACCAAAAGATAGCTGCAGTTTGAGGTGATATTGCTTGCTCGAGTTCCCAACGTGCTGTTTCGATCGTGAAACCAATTTCAACCACTTTGACTCCCACCTGTCGAACAGCATGGTCGTACCCGTTCCGATGAGTACGATGGATAATGACCTCGTTTTTGAGACCTGTCAGATTTGGAATTTGCGCAATTGCCGCTGGATCGGTCCCTGTGACGCAGGCCGCTGCTGCCAGAGTAAGTCCGGCAGCGGCTCCGGACGATACGTAAGCTGCTTCATTTCTGGTCAAAACTGCGAGACGATCACCGACTCGCTTTTGCAGTTCGTCCAGTTCCAAAAAGTTTTTTGATGCTTCTAACATTGCCTCTGTCACTTCTACCGGCATCAATGAACCGCCAAGCCGGGTTAATGTGGCAAAAGCATTGATCACAGGACGTATTCCCAAATTTTTGTAAACACTCATAAATTCCTTTCCATGCTCAGCGACTTGTATTTGGAAGATGACTTTGGATTGATATAAAAATCTTTTTATTTTTTTAAGTCTTTTAGGGCTTTCTTCAGTCCGTTTGCAACAATGCTGATGTCATCACAAATATTGACAAATAGAAATCCTTCTTTGATGCGTTGCTTCGCTTGTTGTGGAGAATTGCAAAAGATCCCCAGGGGTTTCTTCGCCTTTTTTGATGCTTTCAAAACTTTATCAATTGCCTTGATCAGGACTGGTGAATTCCATTCAAAAGGACACCCCAATGCCGAAGATAAATCGGAGGGACCAATCAATGCGCCATCCAGTCCGGGAACCTTCAATATGGAATCGATGTTTTTGAGTGCATCTGCTGTTTCTATTTGTACCAAAACCAGAATTTCCTGATTTGCTCTTTTGGAATAATCCTTAAAATCCAGTGTGTAACGCGTGGCTCGGGCATTACCAAATCCTCGATCTCCAAGAGGAGGATAACGGCAGGCGGTCACAATTTTTTTAACCTCTGCAGCCGTTTTAATTTGAGGTACCAGCACCCCTTCAGCTCCCATATCCAAAACTCGCTTGAACACCGAACGGTCTTCAAATCCTGGAACTCTTACGATGGCCGTCGCTTTTGTACCCGCCATGGCCCTCAGTAAATGAGGCGTGTCATTGTAGGAAGAAACACCATGTTCGGCATCAATCAAAATCCAGTCATATTCCAATGTCGCTGCCGCTTCAATAATAGACGGACTGCTCAAGGAGGCCCAAAATCCGATTCCAGGCCGATTTTTCTTCCAAAGTGCGTTTAAATGATTTGATTTCATAGTTTCCTGTTTTTTGAAATAGTTCTATTCGTGTTTGACTTGAATTCCAGTGGAGAGAACTTAAAACAATTCGGATGGTGCATCAAGTGCAAATTCCGGCTTGGCCAATTAATCTTCGGCTTGAAAACGGAAAATGAGATGAAATGTATTGAAAATCTGACAGAACAGTGTCAGATTTTCAGTTTTTAAAAATCTGCGTTACGATATTTATGCGGTAAGGAAAAGCATGGGAAAGCGCGTCAACCAGCAATGGTGTTTGAAAGCCCGTCCGCAAGGTCAAATTGAAGAATCCCATTTTGAATGGCGCAGGGCCCCGATTCCTGAGTTAAGAAAAGGAGGCTTGCTGGTGCGGACAATCTATCTTTCCCTGGATCCGACAAACCGGATATGGATGAGTGACATTGACCAATATATGGCACCGGTTCAAGTGGGCGAGGTCATGCGTGGAGGGACCATTGGGGTGGTGGAAGAGTCAAATGATCCCAAAGTTGCGGTTGGAGATTTGGTGCAAGGCGTCTGGGGATGGCAGGAATTTGCCGTAATTTCAGCTGGTTCTGTAAGAAATACCCTACCGAAAAACGATTCATTTCCTTTGACGGCCTATATGGGCCTGTTGGGTTCCATTGGTGCAACAGCTTATTTTGGTTTGCTTGATGTGGGAAAGCCGCTAAAAGGAGAAACGCTCGTTGTGACAGGGGCTGCGGGAGCGGTAGGGTCAATTGCCGGGCAAATTGGAAAAATCAAAGGATGCCGTGTTGTGGGGATTGCTGGCAGTTCTGAAAAATGCCGATGGATTACAGACGAACTTAAGTTTGACGCGTCCGTCAACTACAAAACAGAAAATGTTTTAGAAGCCTTGAAAGAACAATGCCCCAATGGAATAGATGTTGATTTTGAAAATGTAGGAGGAACAATATTCGACGATATTCTGACCCTGATTAATCGCAATGCCAGAATCGCATTGTGCGGATTGATTTCTCAGTACACCCATATTGACGATCAGAAACCCTTTCCGGGTCCGGTCATGTTTCGCAATGTCCTGATGAAGCGGGCGCGGATAGAAGGATTCATAGTCACGGATTTTCTTTCTCGTTTTCCGGAAGCGTTCAGTGCTCTTCGAAAATGGCATGCAGCCGGTTTGCTAAAATATCGTGTTGATGTCGTGCAAGGACTCGAAAATGCGGCAACTGCTGTCAATAAACTCTTTGACGGATCCAATCAGGGGAAACTGATTGTTCAGGTTTCAGATGACCCCACTTCGGAAATGTTGGCTTGAAGTTCCGGACGACCGGCATTATTCAAGATTTTTTGCGCAGATGCATTGTTAACTAAAAAAGAAAACACCGGCCTTCAGACTGTCTGAAAGTCCTTGTAAAACACTGCTGATTATTGCAGAAGTCCTTCTTTTGGGCTTGGAGCAAATTCACTTATGGCATCCACGGCACAAGACGGGAACCATCAGCGGGAGTAAAGGGAACCTCGATCAGCCACAAACCTCCTTCTGTGAGAGCCTGCCGGACCGTAGTCCCCAGCTCATCTGCTCCGATACGAACACTGTTGGCACCGAAAGCCGCACCGAGTTTGACGAAGTCGGGATTCACCAGTTCAGAACCAATATGGCGATTGCCAAAGACCCTGTCTTGAAATGTATTGATCGCGCCGAATGCATTGTCATTGAAGACGATTGAAATCAGATCAAGGTTTTCCGCCCGTGCTGTAGACAGCTCTTGCAATGTAAAGAGAAATCCCCCGTCTCCGGAAATCGAAATGACAGGCTGATCGGGACAGGCGATTTTTGCGCCAATCGCTGCAGGGAGCGAATATCCCAGGGTCCCATAAGTACCCGGGTGGATCAAAGTTCGTGGCAGGTAAGTGTCGAGAACCACCGGCATCCAGTAGCCGATCAAAGTCAGGTCATCAACAACAATTGCATTGTCTGGCAGGACGGCTCGCAGATCATCAATTACCTTCATTGCAGCGGGGCAGCGTTGTTCCAGAAAGCGGCGTTTCCCCTCCCGAAATTTTTCGACATCAAACCAGCACGGTCGTGCACTTTCACTGATTCCTGAGGCTATTGCACTGAGTATCGAACGAGCATCTCCGACAATTCCCAGATCGGTCGGTCGACGTTGTCCAAGAACCAGAGGATCAATATCGATTTGAATTTGGCGTTCAGGAAAACCTGCACCAGTGTTGACATCCGACACTACATCGAGCCGAGAACCGACGACGATTGCTAAATCGGCTTCCCTGAGGAAGTCGTCATAAAGGTTCAAACGGCCCCAACCATCTCCCATTGCCAATGGATGTCGATCCGAGATTGCGCCTCTTCCGAACACGTTGCTCACAACCGGTGCACCCAGTGCTTCAGCAAGCGTTGCCAATTCCCGGGTGGCATCTGCACTCTCAACACCTCCGCCGGCATAGATAAAAGGGCGCTTTGCAGATTTCAAAGTTTCAATAGCTCGCAAGATGCTGTTTGGGTCGCCACTTGGCCGGGCTAACAATTCTGGCGGAAAAATCGTTACGTCTGCCTCACCGCTTTGAACGTCTAGCGGCATCTCGATAAATACCGGACGAGGCCGTTGACTGCGAATTGAACGCAGTGCCTCGCGAACTGTCTGGGGAACAGCATCCGGAGATGCAACCCTTGCCGTATAAGCGCACACCGATGAAGCTACTTGAAGCGAATGGTTCAATTCATGAAAATGACCCCCTTCTCTTTCTAATTGATCATAGTTGTTCTGGCCTGCGATTACGATCATTGGTGCAGATTCAGAATAAGCCATCCCCATGCCTGTCAACGCGTTGGTCAGTCCAGGCCCGGGAACGACAAAACAGGCTGCGATTTGCCCGGAGGCGCGTGCGTAACCTGCAGCCATCATTGCAGCTCCTTGTTCATGACGAACCGTGATCGGACGAATAGAGGGTTCATCAATGAGAGCGTCGTAAAGGGGGGTATTGTGCGTGCCGACAATCCCGAAAACGTGTTTAATTCCTTCAGATCCAAGCGTTGCTGTCACCGCGCGGGCCCCTGTCATTTGTGCCATTTTTTCTCCCTGCAATAAATCGGAATTTTGTTGATTTATCTTTTGATTGCGATGCTAATATTGTTTTCCATTCTTTGGGGAAAACTAGAAAATCATGAAATTATATTCTGGAAGCGCTGATCAATTTTCGTTTGCACAACACCAATCGCCGCATCCAATCAATTGACGATCTCTTTCAATATCACCAATTCCCCTTTTCCTATCGGTACCAGAGAAGTCAGGTATCCTTTTGAAAGAGACACACGTTCAGCAAAATCGGCAATTTGCTCCTGATGTGAAACTGCGTTGTCGACAACCAGCAATCCTCCCGGTTTCACGATTTGCTGGAGACTATGCCACCATTCCTCATACTGACTCCGGTTAGAATCGAGGAAGATGAAGTCAAATTCACCGTCTTGGCAAGTTTTGAAAAAACTCCCTGCATCTCCTGCAATCTGCTGGATCCTGGATTGCAGACCAGACGCTTCAAAATTTTTTTCCGCCATTGCTATTTTGTGAGGATCAAGTTCAATTGTGGTGACCAATCCCTGCTCTCCCACCGTATGTGCAAGCCACAGTGTAGAATACCCATTTGATGTGCCGATTTCCAAAATTTTTTGTGCACCGCTGATTTTGATCAGGAGAGCGAGAAAAACGCCGGTATCGTGGGTAATGTTCAGCATTTTTTGAGAGCGATCTTCGGCTTCTTCATCATTGCTTTCTCCGAATTCTTCCAATTCCCTGAGCAAATGTAAAATTTCTTGTTCCATCAAATATTGTCCTTCCTCACAGATAAGAATATAAGTTTGGAATTGGGGAAATTTAATGAGAATGTCTTAATTGTCCATGTAATTTCAAAAAGGGATTTCAATTGCTGCTTTTTGGAACAGGTTTTCTGCCAACTCCCATCAAAACAGTCATTTTAGCTTCTTTGCTATCCATGGCAAATGCTCGCGTTAGTGAAACAAGCTCGAGATCCACTTGATTGAATATCTTCTTTATACGTGTTTCACTCAGACCATGCTCAGGGTTTTCTTTCGTAGACATCCAGTCCCATTGCACAAAGTAACCCCCTGGAACCAGGAGGGAGCCTATTATATTGAGTGCCGCTCCATAATCCGGCAGGAAACTGCAAACCGATGATGCGGTAATCAAGTCAAATTTTGTACGGAAGCACTTGTTTTCTTTAATAGCAGCTTCGGATAATTCTTCGCCGAACGTCTGAACATTCGCGAGTTTCTTTTTCTTCAAGACTTCAATCATTTTGGTTGAGTTGTCCAAAGCTACGATTTGTCCGGCAGACTGCGCCATTTTCTCTGTCAATGATCCCGTTCCACAGCCAAAATCAAGAATTCTTGACCCGGATAGTGAAACGACATTCAGCAGGCTCGAAAATGCTTGTTCAGCATAACGGTTGACATCCGCGTTTGAGTCCCATTCGTCTGCGTAGTCATCCCATTCATTCTTCATTTGATTTCTTCCTGAAATAAAAATTTTTAAATTGATATTTAGCTTGATGATCAACGGTTAACATAAGTTGTTCTGGCAAAATTCCTTACAAGGGACGAATCACGACGTCTTTTAAAAACTGATTGTTAAAATTGCTTTTTTGTCCAATCGAACTTTGGCCATCGGAGACAAAGCGGGCAGACAAGGCTTTGTTGTATTTGACGGACAATTGCTGAAGCAGCGAAAGTATTTCCAGCACCCGATCGGGAGATTCGTCTATTCCAATGGGGTAGGTATCAATACCAAGTCCGCAGTGCAGGGATAAAAAAATATTTCTTTCGAGAGGAAAATTTCCTGCTTCGTATTCGACAGCCAGTTCAAAATCTTCCAGGCAGGGTAGCATGATTCCGCATAGACCCACCGGTTTCGGGTTTTGTGTTATGATAAAATTGCTGATTTTCAGAAATATGTCTGTCGCGACCGAATTTGAAAAAGATCCTTTTTGCCTTTTTAGAAAGTTGACGAAGCTGCTTTTTCCAGAATAAAGTGGGGCAATCGAAGAATCGATTCCTAGAAATTCCGGTTTATCTGCAAATAGAAGGTGGATTTCTTTCCAGACGGTTTTCATGTTTTGCAGCCATTCGTCCACTGTTTCGCATTCCTCAGAGAGATCAGTGGATTGGAGTCCGATAGCAAAACCTTGTTTGCTGAATGCTGCAGAAGGAAAAAAGGGGCTGGAACTTTTGTTGTTGAAGGTGAATGCAAAGCTGAATGATCTTTGCGGAGCCCGCCGGATGATTTCAAAAAAAAGAGAAACTGCTTCCGGTTCCATACCGGATGTCAAATCGAGATTGAATGCAGTATTTTTCGCCTTAAGAAAAGGATCCAACTGAGAAGAGGCACTTCTGAAATCCAATGTTCCGGCACTGAGATAGAAAGAATCACCGCAACTCCAGGTATTTATGCTTTTGATGCTTTCCTCGTAAAAACAAGCCCGTCGGGTTTGGATCTGGTAGCCCTGATCTAGCAGCCTGTTTTCAAGTTCTTCCAATTTGTTTGGAATAGCATCGTTGAGATGCCTTGAAAAAAAGCACAGGCTCCGTATAATTTTTTCTGCATTCATGGTGTCTTTTGATCATTGCCTGGATGAATACCAATTCAAAGCGTCTTCGAGTCGGTCATTTCCCCAAAACATCTCCTGATTTATTATAAAGGTGGGTGCTCCAAAAACACCGAGTTGACTCGCCGTCTCGGTTTGGGACCGCAGACGGTCCTTAGTTTCTGGGGACTGCGCCTGCTCGATTATATGTTCTGCAGAAAGTCCCAGGGATTCAAGGGTATCTTTCAGAAAATTTAGATCGGAAATGTCTCGGTTGTTCGCAAAATTGCCGACAAAGACAGCACTGATAAACTCCGGCAACCAATGCTCTTTTTCGGCCAGCAGTGAAATGCGGGCTGCAGTCAATCCGTTTCTGGGAAATATGGAAGGTTTACTAAAATGAAACGAATATTTTTGACTGAGACGTTCCATGTCCCGCCACATGTATTTCCCTTTGGCAGGAAAGAGATTGAAAGGAGAATCTGTCAATCCTTGAGCACGGAAGATCGGACCCAGTAGGAACGGTTTCCATTCAATATTGATTTGTTTTGAAAGTTTTTCGAGACGCAATGCTGCTGGATAGGAATAGGTACTGGCAAAATCAAACCAAAACTCAAGGGTCATATTCCCCTTTCAAGAGAGCTTCTTCTGCTTCCTGCTGTTCCTTGAATACCTGCTCGATTCGTTTGATATTTTCAAGTGATGCTCTTTGTTCTTCCGTTTGTCCCGACCAGGCTTTTTTATCTTCTGCTTTTTTCAAATGATATTTGCTGTAGATCTCCCTTTGAAGTTGATGGTATTTCTGTAATGCCTTGATTTGCTGAATATTGTAATCTTGTGGATCAAATTTCACCGTACTTTTTTCGGCGCTGTTTGAGCAGGACATCCCTGCCATCATCAAACTTATACTGAACAACAATGCCTGACGAGTGTTCATCGGATACCTTGCATATTGAGCTGTGAAGAGATCATCACTATGCTCATTGCCTTCTGAATTGAAAGAAAATGACAGGTACACCTGCAAATGATTCAAACCGTTACTGTCTGTAGCTCTTTTCCAATGCCACAGGAACAGGCAGTTGAGCAAGTTTTGAGCATTTTCTGAAGGTTCGTTTGTCTTCTATGGTAGCACGAGATTTTCGCCTTGTCTAAACAGAAAAAATGACTTCCACTGGAGCATTAATGGATTGAGGGTTTTCTCTCAAAGAGATACTACCTTCGATTTCTGCAGCTTTTGATAAATTCGGCCACTGAGTTCACCTCTCATATCGGAGATCCGCATGTTGAAAGACCCTTTTTATTATCAAACCATCTCGGAATTAGCCTCTCAAATCCAATCCGGCAGTCTCTCACCAGTTGATCTGACGGAAATCTTTCTAAAACGCATTGCTTCACTTGATCCTCAGCTTCAAGCCTTCAAATTAGTCATGAAAGAACAGGCCATTGCTCAAGCTCAAACAGCAGAGCAGGCTATTAAAAACGGCACTTATCTCGGTCCTCTGCATGGGATTCCGATTGCTGTCAAAGATTTATATGACATCAAGGGAGTGCCCACCGAGGCAGGGTGTTCAATGTTGAACAATAATATTGCCGATGAGGATTCCACCGTGGTGCGCCTCCTAAGAAATTCAGGGGCAGTCATCTTGGGAAAAACCCATACTGTTCAATTTGCCCTGGGAGGAGTTGGAATCAACCATGACCATGGCACGCCCCACAATCCCTGGCATAAAAATCCTCATGCTCCTGGAGGTTCCAGCAGCGGAACAGCCGTTGCGGTTTCATCAGGCATGATCCCTATGGCATTGGGAAGCGACACAGGGGGATCTGTAAGAATTCCTGCTTCACTTTGCGGGATTATCGGATTAAAAACAACTGTGGGCCGAATCAGTCGTAAAGGGGTCTATCCGCTCTGCACAACATTGGACACAGTCGGACCACTCGCTCGTTCCGTTGAAGATTGCGCCATCGCTTATCAGGTGATGCAGGGCGAAGATAAAAATGGGGATCCGACTACGACTGGCCAAACACCTCACGATGTCCTCAGCGGAATAAAAAGGGGGGTGAAAAATCTCCGTGTTCATTTTGCAGAATCCGCATTTTGGGAAGATGTGGACCCTGATGTGGAAGAAGCCGTTCGAAAAACAGGCGATGTTTTTAAAGAGCAGGGAGCTGTTGTTGAAAGTATAGATTTTCCTGAAGCACAGGAAGCCTTGAGCATTCAGCCCCGTGGCCAGATCATTGTGACGGAAGGATATGCACACAATCGAAAAGTATTTGATGGAAATGTTGAAAAACTGGATTCCGTGGTAGGACCACGAATAGCAGTTGGAGTGGATGTCAGCGGTCCGGAATATTTTGAAATTCTCCGTAAAATGGCCGGTCTCCGAAAACAAGCAGTCGACCGCCTTTCTGATGTAGACGCGTTGATTGTACCCAGCACTGCAATACCAGCCTTCCCATTGAAAGAAATTGATCAGGGTTACGAAATTTATTCTCAATACAATCTGAGGTATTTAAGAAACACCACCATCGGAAATCTTCTGAATTTGTGTGCGGTATCAATTCCCTGTGGAATAACAAAAAAGGGCATGCCCATCGGCTTGATGATTTACGCCAAACCTTTTCATGAAGAAATGGCTCTGCGTGTTGCCTATGCTTATGAACAGGCGTCTTCATTCGCTCAAATGAGACCTTCTCTGGATTGGTTAAATGGCTAAGCAGGTTTTTTATTCTTTGTTAGAGAGATAGGGATCAGTTGAAGCAGGAAAGGTTTAAGAAAAACGTAGCTATTATAATTCATTGAAAATAAAGGAGTCTTATGAAGAAACTAACAGAATCCGTCTCTTTTGAAGTGAATGGTGAGATCGGAATAATTACTGTCAACAATCCTCCAGTCAATGCGTTGAGTTCACATGTCCGACAGGGACTTTTTCAAGGGATAAAGGAAGGAGATGCCAATTCGGAGATCAAGGCTCTTGTTCTTCATTGTGAAGGAAGGACCTTTATTGCCGGGGCCGATATTACCGAGTTCGGCAAAGCTCCGGCCCAGGGGATTCCTCGCCTTTTAGAAGTGATCGATGCCATGGAAAACTGTTCAAAACCGATTGTCGCTGCAATTCATGGGACCGCCCTGGGAGGAGGGCTAGAAACGGCAATGGGCTGCCATTATCGAATTTCCAATTCAAAAGCAAAAATGGGGCAGCCGGAAGTCCATTTAGGTTTGATTCCCGGGGCCGGAGGAACTGTCCGCCTTCCAAGAATCATGGGTGTTGAAAAAGCATTGGACATGAATATTTCAGGCAATCCCATTGATGCCAATGATGCTTTGGCCCATGGACTCGTGGATGAAATCGTTGAAGGTGATATGAAAGAACAGGCGCTCGTTTTTGCAAGAAAAATTGTTGCCGAAGCCCGACCACTGCTGCGTGTCAGGGACAGAAGTGAAAAGTTGGCGGAAGCAAAGGACAATCCTGAACTATTCAACAATATTAGAAAATCCATTGCAAGAAAAAGTCGGGGATTCAAAGCACCGGAGGCAATTATTCAGGCCGTTGAAGGCGCTGTCAATTTATCTTTTGATGACGCAATGAAAAACGAAGGGCGTTTGTTCAAAGAAGTGCATGACAGTCCCGAATCTGCTGCACAACGTTATTTTTTCTTCATCGAACGGGTTGCCAACAAAATTCCGGATGTTCCCAAAGATACACCAACCCGGAATATCGAAAAAATCGGTATTCTTGGAGCAGGCACCATGGGAGGCGGAATTGCCATGAACTTCCTCAACGCAGGAATTCCTGTGAAAATAGTGGAAGTCCAAAAAGAAGCCCTGGACCGAGGTGTGGGGATCATTCGCAAAAACTATGAAAATACTGCCAGGAAAGGTCGACTCACTGAAGCCGATGTGAAAGCACGAATGTCCATTCTGGAAGGAAGTTTGGATATGAATGCTTTTGCAGAAGTGGATATGGTGATAGAAGCAGTCTATGAAGACATGGATCTCAAAAAATCCGTCTTCAAACAGCTCGACAAGATTTGCAAATCAGGTGCGATTTTAGCTTCGAATACTTCCTATCTCGACATCAATGAAATCGCCAGTGTCACTGCGAGACCCCAGGACGTGATTGGAACCCATTTTTTCAGTCCCGCCAATGTGATGAAACTTTTGGAAATTGTTCGCGGAGATCGAAGTTCCAAGGATATCATCGCTACTGTAATGGCTTTAGCAAGGAAAATCGGCAAAGTTGCAGTACTTGTAGGCGTCTGTGATGGCTTTGTCGGCAACCGTATGTTGGCAGCCCGCAGTGTTGAATCGGGAAGTTTGCTGCTGAGAAACGCCCTGCCTCAGGAAATTGACAAAGTGATCTTTGATTTCGGCTTTCCGATGGGGCCCTTTGCCATGTCGGATTTAGCGGGATTGGATATTGGCTGGCGGGGGGATCAAACACCCGATAAAGAAACTAATATTCGACACCAGCTTTGTGTGAGAAATCGTCGGGGACAAAAGACTGGAGCTGGTTTTTATGACTACTCGGAAGGAAGCCGCACCCCTATTCCCAATGACGAAGTGGAGGCAATCATTAAAAAAGTCTCGGAGGCATCCCAAATAACACGCATACCGATTTCCGAAGAAGACATGCTCAAAAGGATGATCTATGCGATGATCAATGAAGCAGCAAAAATTTTGGAAGAAGGGATCGCTTTGCGCCCATCTGATATTGATGTGGTTTGGGTTTATGGTTACGGATGGCCGGTTTACCGTGGAGGTCCAACTTATTTTGCCGATCAAATCGGTCTGAAAAGCATCGTTGCCGATTTGGAACGATATGCCAAGGAATATGGAGAACACCTGACTCCATCTCCTCTGCTGAAGCGCCTGGCTCAAGAAGGCAAAGGATTCAAGGATTTATGATGACATTTCTTGCCCTAGGCAGCATGGGTTTTTCTTATCTGACGGGTGATGATGTCGGAAAATTTATGAATCATTGTTCAAAGTGAGGGAATTAAGGACGCTGAGCGAATTGAAGAACTTTACCTTGTTGCCTGACTGCGAAAATGACCAGAAGCGATTTTTACCAGGCTTTAGAACTGGATGTGGAAGATCAATTTTGATGGCAAATTACGGAAAAGAAGGCTTGAGGAGTGGTGATCCCAGGAAGCGGTAAATGATCAATTGTGTAAGAATAATCGTTCACTGAACGTTAAATGATAAAATTATTTTACTATGCACTTACTATAATCTTCAAAGGTTTTACAGTAAGTTATTGAAATAAAATATTAACTTATTATTTTCATAAAGACAATAGCCGTATTTTGTTCAAGTTGACCATGGACAGAAGATAAAATAATTGACATGAGAACGGAGAATGTTTATTGTTTGTTTTTCATAATATTAAATTTGAACGATAATCGTACAAAATTGTAAGCTCTGATTAAGGGAATGTGCTGTCATGGTCGACAAGCCAATTGATTTGATTACAATGGGCCGAGTCTCAATGGATTTGTTCGCCCAGAATATTGGGGCTCCTTTTGAAGATGTCACCGGCTTTGATACTTCAGTAGGAGGAAGTCCAGTCAATATCGCGATCGGTACCAGTCGACTGGGTTTAAAAACTGCGGCCTTTACTGCCGTAGGGCAGGACCGAGTGGGTGATTTTGTACTGAGATATCTGCAAAATGAAGGTGTTATAACAGATTTCATTCAACGCAAACCGGATAGCCATACAGGGTTGGCACTTGTTGCCATCCAACCTCCCAACAATTTCCCCCTGGTATTTTACCGGGACAATCCCTCTGATATACATTTGACGATTGATGACGCCGAAATGCTACCCATTGCGGAAAGCAAAGCTTTTCAGCTTTCTGGCACAGCACTCAGCCGGGGCACAAGTCGGGACAGCGCTATTTTTCTCGCAGACCAATGCAAGCGATTGGGAGTCAAAACTTTTTTGGATTTGGATTTGCGACCTGATCAGTGGACTCATCCCCATTCGTTTCGGCTCAATATTAAAACGATCCTCAATCAAATGGAAGTCGTTATCGGTACCGAGGAAGAATTTTTCGCTTTATTGGCTGAAGACCCTACTCCAGTCCTGCAAGGCCAAGCCCTGGGAGCAAATCAAATCAACGAACTTGATGAAATGATTCATTCCATATTGACGTCAGCTCAGTACCCGGATGCCGTGGTCCTGAAGCGCGGTCCCCGCGGCGCGAGTATATTTTCGAAAACAAATGACGTGACTGATGCTGCTGGATTTCCTGTGGAAGTCCTCAACACCGTGGGTGCAGGTGATGCTTTTGCCAGTGGTTTGATCTATGGTTATATTAAAGGCTGGGACTGGTATCACTGCAGTCGCATGGGGAATGCCTGCGGAGCTCTGGTGGTCACGCGGCACGGGTGTTCAAAAGCAATGCCGTATGAGCAGGAGTCCCTGGAATTTATTGAAAAACATGGAGGATTTTAATCGATGAATTCAAAGTTTTTGCAGCGCTTGTAAAATTAATTCCTATCGCGGTTTATTCTCAATGAAGGAGAACTATGGAGCACTTAATCAGACCAATCAATAATGAAACGATCAAGATTGACGTAACCCCCGAGTCGGCCTCCTGGGATTATCTGTCATTTAAAGTTGTATCCCTTAAAAAAGGAGAAAGTTTCAGGCAGCATTCAGCTTCCAATGAAATGGCCCTGGTGCCCTTGTCAGGCCATGGTCGGGTTCAAGTTGGAGGCGAACGGTTTGATCTTTTTCGTGAAAGCGTATTCAAGGGAAGAGCATCGGTGCTTTATGTTCCGCCAAATCACGAAATCACAGTGGACGCTGAAGCCGAATTTGAATTTGCGCTCGGAGGTGCTCCGGCAGAAGGAAAATATCCGGTGCGTCTCTTCGAACCGGCTGAAATAAAAACTGAAATTCGTGGCGGCGGCAAAGCCACCCGGCAAGTCGTCCACACCCTGGCCCATCCGCTTCCGGCAGAACGCCTCATCTTGTATGAAATTTATCTGCCTGGCGGCAGTTGGTCAGGCTGGCCTCCTCATTGCCACGATGGCTACGGAGGTTCTCCGTGTCTGGATGAGGTTTATTACTTCCGCACAGATCCAGACTACGGCTTTGGTATGCATCGCAACTACCGGGTGGATAGTGAATTTGATGAAATCTTACCGTTTTATGATGGAGATTTAGTTCTGGTGACAAAGGGGTTCCATTCGACTGCTGCTGCGCCCAACTGCAATGTTTACTTTCTCAACTACCTGGCAGGCAATCTGTTGAATGAAGCGCGGGCGACTCCTCCATTTGATGATCCTGACTTTGCCTGGATAAAAACAGATTGGGAGGCAAATGAGATGAAACTGCCTGTCTTGCAGGAAAAGGAATAAACACTGATTGCTTTTTCAGCAACAGACGTCAGACTAATTGTTTAGATGTGCTGCTAATTTATGAATTGCTTCACTTGGCTGAAGACTGTGAGTCAACTTTAATTTTGAAAAGGCAAAGAATTTTTGCAATGACAAGTTTATCAGCAGGAAAAATAAGGGCTTTGCAGACGACCTCAACTCCCCATGGTATTTTCAATATTTTAGCCATCGACCATCGAGATTCACTGAGAGTCGTGTTGAATCCGGACCGTCCCGAGCTCATTCCCGCGAGCACGCTGACTGCTCTCAAACTTTCAATTATAAAACGCATTGCGCCGCTTGCCAGTGCTGTTATGCTCGAACCCGAATACAGCGCCGCCCAGGCCATTGTAGCCGAAGCCCTGCCCGGGCGGGTGGGATTTCTGTCTGCCCTCGAAGAACAAGGTTATTTAGGCGATCCCTATGGCCGACAAAGTACTCTTCTCAGTGGTTGGAGCGTTGCGAAAGCAAAACGGCTCGGCGCCAGTGGAATTAAACTTCTGATTTTTTATCATCCAGATTCCGGAAAAGCTGCGGAACATCAGGAATTATTGGTCAAATCCGTTGTCAGCGATTGTGCCCGTGAAGAAATTCCATTGTTTCTCGAACCACTGATCTATCCCCTTGACCCGGCAGTCCTTCCCAATACTCCTGAATTTGCAGCTCAACGGCGCCGGATTGTGATCGATACCGTTAAACGGTTGGGAACACTGGGCCCTGATGTGCTTAAAATACAATTTCCTCTTGATGCAAAATATGATTCTGACAAGAAGGAATGGGAGGATGCCTGCGCTGAGTTGAATGACGCAGCGCCTGTCCCGTGGGCTTTGCTTTCAGGAGGAGATCCCTACGAAAGCTTCAAGGAGCAAGTTGAAGTCGCCTGTCGGGCTGGGTGCTCTGGTTTTATGGTTGGCCGTGCATTGTGGCGGGAAGTCATATCAGCGGCAGAAACAGAACAAGAAAGTATTTTTCAGAATGTGGTGCGACCCCGTTTCGAAGAATTGTCTGAAATCGCCAACGCTCAAGGTCAGGGGTGGCAGAGTAGACACAAATTACCGACGGTGGATGAAACCTGGTTCCGCGAATATTAGTTGCAGAATTTGCTGAACTAAACGAAGAAGGAACTTCTTCATTAAAACGGATAAAATTGATTGACTGAAATTCAGGGGATCGCTCCCTGGAAAAAGAAAATTTTGCATTAGGCGAGTTTTTAAAAAAACGATAATCGAACATTGGTGAAGATTATGAACAAATTAAACTGGGGAATGATCGGAGGTGGTGAAGGCAGCCAAATAGGACTAGCTCACAGAATTGGAGCGGGTCTTGATGGAAAGTTTCAACTCGCTGCCGGAGCTTTGGATATTGTTCCTGAGAAAAGCCGTGCCTATGGTGTCCAGCTGGGGATCGATAAGGAGCGTGCCTACGGGAACTGGAAAGAGATGCTTGCTGGTGAGTTGAAGCGCAGTGACCGTGTGGACCTGGTCACGGTTGCTACTCCCAACGAGACTCATTTTGAAATCACCAAAGCATTTCTTGAAAATGGATTTGATGTTCTCTGTGAAAAACCGATGACAATGAACCCTGAAGAAGGAAAATCCATTGTAGAAATTGCAAAAAAACAGAATCGAATCTGTGCCGTCAATTATGGATATACAGGCTACCCTCTTGTTCGTCATATGAGGGCCGCGGTCAAACGTGGGGATCTTGGGAAAATCCGAGTGGTTCATGCTGAATTTGCAGGGGGGTTTTTTGCTGATGCTGCCGATGCCAACAATCCGCGGGTTCGATGGCGATTCGATCCCAAACAGGCCGGTGTTTCTGCCGTTACCGGGGATGCAGGCATTCATGCCCTGCACATGGCCTGTTTTGTCACTGCTCAGGAAGTCAGCTCGCTTTCTGCCGATTTTGCTACCTGTGTAGAAGGAAGAACCCTGGAAGATGATTCCCTGATTGCCTTTCGCATGACGGAAGGAACAGTGGGACGATTGTGGACCAGCGGATTGGCCATTGGCAGAACGCATGGACTAACAATTCAGGTTTTTGGAGAAAAAGGCGGATTCCGCTGGCAGCAGGAACATCCAAATCAGCTTTTCTGGACTCCTTTGGGACATGCAACACAAATCCTCGAAAGGGGCGGGGCCGGGCTTTCCGCGGAGGCGGATCGAGCGTCGCGTGTGACCGTAGGGCACGCAGAAGGGATGCCTTTGGCCTTTGCTAATATTTACCGTGATCTCGGTGAGGTGATCCAGGCAAAAAGAGAGGGGCTGAAAGCCGATCCGCTTGCAGAAGAATATCCAACGGCCGAGGACGGTTTCCGATCCATTGCAGTGATCTTTGCTGCAGTTGAATCGGCAAAACACGACAGCAAATGGGTAGAATTAAATTTTGACGAATGAAGTCTTGAAAAGAAGCTGAGGAACGATTCCGGCTTACGGAAAAATAGAGAAGCCAACTAGAAAGTGCAAATCCCTATAGCCGTTCTGAAAGAAGAGAAAGGAAGTTTATGAAACAGCTTGTGATGGGGCTCGTAGGGGGAGGCCGCATTGGAAAAATGCATGCCTTGAACTTAATTAATTCTGTCCCGGAGGCACGGGTAAAAACAATTGCAGATCCCAGCCTTGAAGAAGTGTGGCTTAAAGATCTTGAGCACGTTGGACTGGTGCGTGAAAGTCAACTTGTTTTTGATGATCCCGAAATCGAAGCAGTGCTGATTGCTGCTCCGACTACCACTCATGTTGATTTGATTAAAGACGCAGCAAAGGCAGGAAAACACATATTTTGTGAAAAACCAATTGATACGAACCCGGCACGGATTCAAGAAGCAATCGATGCTGCTGATTCAGCAGATGTTCAGTTGTTTGTCGGATTCAACCGGCGCTTTGACGCCAATTTTATGAAGATAAAACGACATGTTGATGAAGGTGATATCGGCCAAATTCAAATTGTCAAGATTACCAATCGAGACCCCCGACTCCCGCCGGCCCGTTTTCTAGGGCGTTCTGGAGGAATCTTTATGGACTTCACTGTACATGATTTTGATATGGCGAGATTTATAACAGGAAGTGAAGGTGTTGAAGTTTCGGTCATGGGGGCTGCATTCCACTCCGAGATTGAAGAAGCAGGCGATCTGGATACCGCAATTGTCAATTTAAAGATGGCAAACGGAGCCCTGGTCAGTATCGACAACAGCCGCCAGGCCCTTTATGGATATGATCAGCGCTTAGAAGTTTTCGGCTCTAAGGGATCAGTTAGTGCAGAAAATGAAACTCCCACACGTGTGGTGCTGAGTACCAGGGACGCAATCCATTCTGACAAACCATATTTCTCCTTTATCGAACGGTACCACGAAACTTATATTACTGAAATCAAAGAGTTTATTAGATATATTCTTGAAAAGAAAGACGCCAGACCCAGTGGACAAGAAGCATTGCAGGCCGTCAGACTGGCAATCGCTGCAAAGCAGTCTCTGGAAGAAAAACGCACTATTATTCTTGACCCCTGATGGAATTATTTCGTTGAATTTCTGAACTTTAAAGAACCATGATTCTATTTGGGATTGATTTTTAAATTGGAAGTCTTTTTACGTGCGAAGCAAATTTGCTTCATCAATGATACGGGTTCAGTCATTCGACTGTCTCGTATCAATCCTGGGGAGACCCGAAATTTTTATTTTTGAGGAGTAAAAAATGAAAAAAAACTTAACCAAATTGGCTTTGATAAAAAAAAGCCTGGCAACCTTCGCTTTGGTGACAATGTTGACAACCCCGGTTTTGGCACAAACCGTTGGTGTTTCGATGGCAGCATTTGATGACAACTTCTTAACTGTGCTGCGCAACGGTATGGTGAAGATGGCCGAGGGAATGAATGGGGTTAAAATACAGGTCGAGGACGCACAGAATGATGTTGCCAAGCAGCTCGACCAGATAAACAACTTCGTCGCTTCTGGAGTGGATGCTATCATCGTCAATGCCGTTGATACATCAGCCACTCAGGCGATGAGCAATGCAGCCAAAAATGCCGGTGTTCCACTGGTTTACGTCAACCGTGAGCCAATCAATGTAAACACATTACCTGATGGTCAGGCTTTCGTTGCATCAAATGAAATTGAATCGGGAACATTGGAAGCATTTGAAGTCTGCAAAATGTTGCGCGCCATGGGCAAGGCAGGTGGTGCAAAGGCTTATGTGATCATGGGTGATTTGTCGAACCAGGCTGCTGTGCAGAGAACAAAGGATATTGAAGATGTTGTCAGCATGGACATGTGCAAATTCATAAAAATTATTGATAAGCAGACCTCAATGTGGTCACGCGATAAAGCTCAGGATTTGATGACCAACTGGTTGTCTTCCGGGGAATCTTTCGATGCAGTCATTGCTAATAACGACGAGTCAGCAATCGGTGCGATTCAGGCTATGAAAGCCGCAGGCCTCGATATGGAAAAAATTGTTGTAGGGGGTGTGGACGCCACTCAGGATGCTTTGGTTGCCATGCAGGCAGGTGACCTGGATGTAACAGTATTCCAGGATGCTGCCGGACAAGGTGCCGGATCTCTCAACGCCGCACTCAAACTGGCCAAAGGTGAAAAAGTGGATAAAAAAGTGTATATCCCCTTTATTCTGGTGACTCCGGCCAACATGAGTCAGTTCCTTTCCAAGAACTAATCCAGTCAGTCATCGGGGAGTGGCACTGCAGCAACACCGCTCTCCGTGCTTTCCACGTAACCTTAACGTAACTTTCCGGGAGTAGTTATGGCAGATAGTAAGCACGGTATCGGTGGATTGAAGTACGATACTTCGAAACGTCACTGGCCCAACGAGGCCAATGTCTTTATAGCACTTATTCTCATCGTATTGGTTTTCGAAGGGCTGGGTCTGTTCACTCAGGGCAACAGCTTTCTGTTCGATTCAAAAGGAAGATTTGACAGTATTTTTAACGAGCAACGGCTCAAAATCATAATTCTGCAGGTTTCGATTGTCGGAATCATTGCAATTGGTGTTACTCAAGTGATCATTTTAGGAGGTATCGACTTGTCCTCCGGATCAATTGTCGGCGCGACTGCGATGATCGCAATGTCTTTTGCACAAGTTGCAGAAGTCAACGGCAGTCCCAATCCCAAGGCCATTTTTCTTGAGCAGGGTTGGGTCGATTTACCATTGATCATCCCTCTCATTATAGGTCTCTTTTGTGGAATCATTGCTGGAGGGATAAATGGGTTGCTGATTGCTTATACGCGCATACCGCCCTTCATTGCAACATTGGGCATGATGGTGACAGGGCGCGGAGTGGCCAAATGGTGGTCAAAAGGGCGGCCTATTTCTTTTCCAACCGAAGATTTCACGCTGATTGGAAACGGTTTCGGCGGCTGGATGCCGGTAGTGATTTTCATCTCACTGGCAATTTTGTTTTTTCTTATCCTGAAGTTCACTGTTTATGGAAAACACACCTATGCGATCGGTTCCAATGAGGAAGCAGCTCGGATGTCAGGAATTGATGTCAATCGTCACAAGGTGCTGGTCTATACCATTGCCGGAATTCTTGCGGCATTGGCCGCTTTGGTTTTGAGTTCAAAAAACCTGACTGCACAATCCGGTATGGGCGTCATGTACGAACTCGATGCGATTGCAATGACTGTGATTGGTGGCGTTTCGCTTTCAGGCGGACGCGGTTCGATTTTCGGGACAGTTTTAGGCTCATTGATATTTGGGGTGATCATCTCAGGTTTCACATTCCTGCGACTTGATGCTTATTATCAGGAAATGGTTAAAGGTATTATTATCGTCGGCGCGGTGGTACTCGACCAATGGCGGCAGCGACGTGTCGCATCCAGAGCATAAGGAGACAACAATGAATGATGTAATTCTCGAAACTCACGATTTGACCAAGCATTATGGTGGTGTTTTCGCACTGGAAGCAGCAGATTTTACCCTGCAAAAGGGGGAACACGTTGCAGTAATGGGAGACAATGGTGCAGGTAAATCCACTTTCGTAAGGCAGATCACTGGTGTGGAACAGCCGACTCGGGGTAAAATTATCTTCGATCAACAGGAAGTTTCTTTTGATGGCCCCCTGGCAGCCCGTGAAGCGGGTATTGAAACCGTGTTCCAGACACTGGCGCTGGCCGACGATTTAGACGTTCCCGACAACTTGTTTCTCGGGAGAGAAATGCTCAAGTTAAAACTTGGACCGTTTTCTATACTTGACTACAAAGGGATGCGTGATGCGACTTTACGCGGACTTGAAAAAACCGGTGTGAAGATTCCGAACATCAAGAACACGATTCGCAATATGTCCGGAGGTCAGCGACAATGCGTCGCGATCGCCCGCACTGCGACTTTCCATTCTAAGTTGACAATCATGGATGAGCCGACTGCCGCGTTGGGAGTCCAGGAAACAGCACAAGTGGAAAATATTATTCGTACCCTGAAAGAAAATGGAGAACCTCTGATCCTGGTCAGTCATAACATGCGTCAGGTGTTTGATCTCGTTGATCGTATCGTTGTTTTCAGACGTGGGCGAATCGTTGCAAATCTCAAAAAAGAAGAGACCGATGGTCAGGATGTGGTAGCCTATATTACCGGGGCAAAAACTGATCCCGCCTATGAATTAAAAGAGGATGATTAAGTTTGCGCCAAGTTTGTTCGAGTTTCATAATTTTCAATTCTAGAATGAACTTTATCAGGAAGAAACCATGAACCTGATTGATTTCAATCACCCATTCTTTGAACTTTTATGGCGCAGGCTTGCTGTTATCGCAGTTTGTCTCGGATGGGCAGCACTTGAGTTTTACCAGGCGTCCCCTTTTTGGGGAATTCTTTTCGGCACATTGGGCCTGTACTGCATTTATGGCTTTTTCTTCATCCGGAAAGAAAAAAAACATTCCGAATGAATTCTGAAGAACAAACCGGAAAATTGAATCAGCAGAAAATGATTCATTCGAGTTTTTTATAAAAGGACGCTGGGCTTGGTGACGTCAATTTAACAAAGGCTGCCTCCAGTTTGAAATAGGATGCCATTCCCTTTTTTGTAAGGCATTGCAGGGATTGTCTCTGCTTTTCCTCAAGGGGGGTACTTCAACTATACAGAGAAAAATAATGTTTAAGCAATTATTGGTCGCAGTGGATGGTTCGGCTCATTCCAGCAGAGCCGTCAAGGTTGCAGCAGAGTTAGCGCATCAAATGGAAAGCCGCTTGCTGTTGCTGCATGTGATTCGGGACCTTCCTTTGCCAAAGGAACTCCAGCAAATGATTGATACTGGAGAAGTGATGGAATCCCGTCTGGAAATTTTAAAAACCTCCGCGGAAATTATATTTCAAAATGCTACTAAAATTGCCAGGCAAGAAAAGGTAGCTGAAATCGAATCTGAGATTCGTGAAGGAGATCCTGCAACTGAAATAGTCGCAGCCGCAGAAGGACATCATGCAGATTTGATCATCATGGGCACTCGAGGATTGAGTGACCTGAAAGGCATGTTCATGGGAAGTGTCACCCGAAAAGTTAACAATCTTTCAACAATCCATTGTTTGACTGTCAAATAGTACCCATCGTTTCGAATTTCACTTCCGATCTGTCCTAACCGCCATTTTTTTGAATTTGCTGAGCTTGCCAGCCCCGACTACCTCAAATCCTGCGGAGCCAGTTCCCCAATTGAACTCACCAGTTCATCTGATTCATCAGAAATGCTCGCATGAGCGGCACCGGCCATTTCAGGCAGAGGAGTATCAAACTGATAGTTCGGATCAACCTTCTGGCGCTGCCATGTCGCTCTCATTTCCTTCCATGCTGAAAAAAGTGTGCGTGGCTCCGGCATATCGCTTGCAATTTCCCGCGCCAAAAGCTTCAGCTTGTAGCAGGGAACACCAGCGTACATGTGGTGTTCGGTATGCCAGTTCATCCGCCAATAGAGAAACTCCACTACCGGATTGAGGACGATTGAACGGGCGCATTTGCGGAAGTCAGGAACATTGTCCTGGAGCCCGCAATGCTGAGTTACACTGACAAAATAGACTAACCAATTACCAATAAACGGAAAAAATGTGAGCAGAAGCGGAAGAACCCAAAGACCGCTGAGGAACGAAAAAACAAGCAGAGTCCCATGAAAGAACAGCAGCAACCGGGACCACTGGATGGATTTGAGAAACTCCGAAGGTTGGTCCTGATGGATGGCCTTGAGCCATTCCCTGCTGGGAATTTCTGTGGAACCGACAGTGCCAAATGCAGATTTTATCGTCACGAAGATCGTTGAAAAGACCCCGCCTTTGCCGAAATTACGGCCCGGTGGTGAGAAAAAGTCTACTGTAAAAAGTCTTATCAGCACTTTGAATCCCAGTGCCGGTTCGAGAGGTGGAAGGTTTTCACGATCACCTTCAGGATACATTGTGTATCGGTGATGAAAGGTATGGCTGCTGCTATAGTCATAAGGGTCCCACCAGCTCAGCAGGCTGAAGAGCGATTTGAAAAAGATGTTGAGCTTTTTATTACGGAACACGGTCCCATGACCGAGCTCGTGAGGTGCCACACCTGAAAAAAAACTACCGACTGTCCCGTGAATCCAAAGAGAGGCAAGAAAATAAAACCAGCTCTCTTGCCACCAGAAAAAGAACGTCAATGTTCCCGTTCCAATAAACAAAGCAAGATGTCCTCCTGCCTGAATCCACCCCTGACGGTCATCTCGTTTCGAAAGTGCTCGCAATTTATCATGATCGATGGGACTCCGATACCAGCGCACGCGGAGCTCCTTCCTGACTTCTGAAAGTGGACGATAAGTCTTGCTCACTCCTCTCCCCGTTTATGCTTTTTGCTTTTGTTTGCCCTGCTCATAAGCAATTCGAGCTTCAAGAACCTCCTTACGCGGTGAAATTTCCGGTATGGCCACCTCCCACCAGCATCCCCCTTCTTCAGTTGTGCGATTGGGGTCAGTCTCTATGCAGATCAGATAAGTTTGATCGGCGTTTCGTGCTCGTTGCATAGCCGGCTCCATCTCTGAAATATTTGAAACATTTTCTGCCAGTGCCCCAAGCGACTTGGCGTGAGCGGCAAAATCAATGGCCGGAGCACCCTGGTTGCCCTGCACGCAATTCTCAAGCAGGTTGTTGAACGGTTCTCCACCGCTTGCTTGCTGCAGACGGTTGATGCAGCCGAAACCGCGGTTGTCGAGTACGATGATGATCAATTTACATCCAAGCATCACTGAAGTTGCGATCTCGGAGTTCATCATCAGGTAACTGCCGTCGCCGACCATCACAATGACTTCCCGGTCAGGGTGGGCCATTTTTACACCAATTCCTCCGGCGATTTCATACCCCATGCAGGAGTACCCGTATTCCATGTGATATGCTCCGGGAGTAACGGTACGCCATAGCTTATGAAGTTCACCGGGAAGTGTGCCCGCTGCACCCACGGCAATATCATGAGTGTCTGATTGCTCTGATGAGCTTTGCACGACCCCAATAACCTCTCCATCATAGGGAAGGTTGACATTACGGTTTTGGGTGATGGTCTCCACTATTTTATTCCATTCATCAGCCTTCTGTTTTGATTCCTTTTGCCAATCGTTGGAAGATTGCCAGTCTGATAATGTTTCACTCAAAGTTTGCAGTCCCAGTCCAGCGTCACTCGCAACAGTAATTGCTCCACTTTTCAGCGCATCAAATCCGTTGGCATTGATAGAGATCACACGTGCCTGGGTGAACAATGAATTTGAACCGGTGGTGAAATCCTGAAGGCGGGTTCCAACGGCAAGCACGACATCCGCCTTTTGAGCCTGTGCATTGGCCGCCGTTGAACCTGTTACCCCAATGGCACCGAGCTGCAGCGGATGGTTCCATGCCAGCGAACTTTTGCCTGCCTGGGTTTCCGCAACCGGTACTCCATGTTTCTCTGAAAACTGTTTGAGTTTATCACTTGCTTCACTGTAAAGCACGCCGCCACCCGCAATGATTAAAGGCTGTTTGGCTTGACGCAACAATTCTGCTGCTTTTTCGATTTCTGTTTCAAGAGGAGCAGGAACACGAAACTCTACAGGAGGAGGAGCAAAAAACTCCTCTGGAAAATCCCACGCAATAGTTTGAACATCTTGGGGAAGAGCGAGTGTCACCGGTCCGCATAGTGCTTGATCAGTTAAAACTTGTAATGCCCGTGGGAGTGCGGTCAGAAGCTGCTGCGGGTATACGATCCTGTCAAAATAACGCGAAACGGGACGAAAGCAGTCATTAGCGGAGATCGTTCCATCGCCGAAATTTTCAACTTGCTGCAGGACCGGGTCAGGAGCACGGGACACAAAGATGTCACCCGGAAGAAGAAGCACAGGTAAGCGGTTGACATGTGCCAAGGCTGCTGCCGTGACTAGGTTGGTCGCGCCGGGACCAATAGAGGTGGTGACTGCCATCATCCTGCGTCTCATTTGAGATTTGGCATAGGCAATAGCTGTATGAGCCATCGCCTGCTCGTTGTGCGCACGGTATGTGGGCAGCTGATCTCGATATTGAAACAAAGCTTCGCCTATTCCTGCTACATTGCCATGACCAAAAATTGCAAATACGCCTCCAAACAGTGGTACACTGCCCTCTTCACTCTTAACTTTTAAGGCTGACAAATATCTAACGATGGCCTGTGCAGTCGTCAATCGAATCGTATTCATAGTTTTTCTCCCTTTTTATGGTTCTTCTCGAATTCTTGCCAAAAAATTTTTAATTCAATGCTCTGCGTTCTTTTTCGGAATATCTCAGTTGCAGATCATGAAGCATGGCCTGCTTTGTTGCAGGCAAAGTTTTCTGCAAGCCTGATTTTCCTGATCTCTCTAATGATTTCTGTCTGCCAAATGATTGCTCATTTGTTCGGCTGCATTTTGCATGGATGTCAAGAATTCCTGTTTGAGTTCCGCAAGGGACCGTCTCATTTTGTGGGATCCGAGAGCAAGAGCGGCTGTTACGGTGTTTGACGAGTCAAACAAAGGCACTGCTATGGCGATGGTTCCTTCTTCCAATTCATCTTCCACAGCAGCCCAGCTATTTTGACGAACCATCTGCAGTTCTTTTTCCAGTTTTTCGATTTCAACAATAGAGTGCTTCGTTCGCGGAAGCAAAGGACCTAAATCCGCGATCCTTTTTCGCAATTGCTCTTTGTCCAGGGCGGCGAGCAGGACTTTTCCTGCAGCAGTGCAGTGCGCAGGCAATTTATCTCCTACATATAAAGGCGCTGAAAACATTCGGCGTATTGGATCCCGAATCACAAATCGAATGTCCAGCCCTTCGAGCGTTGCAACGGAGCAGGATTCATTGAAGCGATTGGCCAGTGATAAAACATCCACTGTTATTTTTTGCCAGGTATAATCCAATGCAGGGATCTCCCGACCGAAATTGAGAATCTTCCTTGTCAACTGAAATTTTCGACCCTCATTTTCCAGATAATCGAGTTCCACAAGCGTCAGCACCAATCTTCTGGCGACTGCCCGATGAACCCCAGCCTGTACAGCGATTTCACTGATGCTCATCGCAGTTCGGTCTGCAGAGAAAGCTTCCAGGACGGAGAGTCCCCGGGCGAGGGTCAAAGCAAAGTCTTTTTGCTTAAGTGTTCCGGGTATATAGCTCATAGCAATGGCGTTTCTAATATCTTGGGCTGTTAGCAATTTTGAAAGGACCGTGCGCAGCAACAGGTCCCCGAGGGAAAAAAGTAAGGACTTGCATCTTGCAGATGCTTCCACGATTTTAAAATTTTTAAAAAAGGGGTCTTTGCAGTGGGGCTGATTCAAAACCCAATAGACTGCAAATATTCGCGGTTCGCCTTAGCATCTGCAAGCGCTGAGCCTTGCCCCTGAGGGTCACAGTCTTGTTCGATTGTACACCATCCGCTAAATTTGTGTTCTAGTAAAAGGTTTCGAAGCTCTTGAAAATTAACCTCACCCTGCCCTAATTTACAAAATAATCCTTGCGCACATGCGTCATAAAATCCGGTCTGATTGGCAATTACCCGTGATTTGACCTCTGGGGAAGTGTCTTTGAAATGCATGTATGCAATTCGGTCAAGGTGTCGGCGCATAAAGTCTACAGGATCGAATCCCGCATAAAAACAATGTCCTGTATCCAGACAAAGCTTGAGAAGGTCGCTGTCGATTTCTCCTAAAAGCTGCTCTAGTTCATCTTCGAATTCCATGAATCCGCCGGCGTGTGCGTGAATGCAGGAGCTAAGACCGTATTCTTCTTTTCCCATGCGAGCAATGGTTTTGATTCGCTGTACATATCTATCCCATTCGGGCTTTTGCATTTTAACTGCATCATTGGGGCGCCCTGCTGTGGGAGCGCGGCGCGGGGAAATACTATCAATGATTACCAGATATTGAGCTCCATGGGCGGCCAGTGCTTTGCAGGTACGTACCGAAGCATCCATCACTTCTTCCCAGGCATCGGGATCATGAAAGGGACGAAAAATTACTCCACCTGTTAAAATGAGTTTTCGAAGTTCGAGGGCAGCACCGAGCTTTTCAGGATTTTCCGGCAGATAACCAATCGGTCCCAGTTCGATGCCGCTATAGCCTGCGGCTTTACACTCATCCAAAACCGTTTCCCAGTGAGGATTACGAGGATCGTCTGCGAATTCGACCCCCCAGGAACAGGGGGCATTCCCGATCTGAATTGTCATAGTTTTATCCTGATATTTGCTGTATAGAAATATTTTTGTAAAATATTCCGAGCTCAACGGAGGCAGAATGATTTAATTCTTCGTTTTTGGAATAAAAAGCCGATGTCATTAGAAAACTGATTTGAGGTCACAGCAGACCATCAATTTAACGGGGATCTGGTATTGTCAGCTGTAAGTTCAATTTGCCAAAAAAAGAGCATTTTGATTCAATCAGATTCTTTCCTGTCTATTGTATCTGAGAGAGCAGCGGTCTATTTTTCGATCGTTCTATGGTTTATAAATCTTCTTGTGGATTGTCAAGAAAAAAGCCGGAACATGTGCGATATATATACAGTTTTGAACGGTAATCGAACGTATTTAAAATTTTTAGAAATGAACTTAAATTTGAGCTTTATCCACTATGTATTTTTGATGGACTATTTGATTTTCCAAAATCATTTTCAAGTTTTTCCAGTTTGTTCGTACTTTCCAAAATTCAGGCTTAAATCTTCGGCAAAATCTGTAGATGTTGTTTCGTGCAGAAAATGATGGTATTGATGCAGATATTTCTACTCCAAGGCACAACTTGCAACGCTTGAAATTCATCTTTCAGCAATAGAGCCTGGACCATATAGAAACTTGCTGACGCCCGGTAGGCGGTGAGCATTGATGAGGTCACTAAATGCCTATACGGGAAATGTTTGTAGCAGGGTCAGTTCCGTTGATCTGGGCATTTGGATTTATTTTCGCCAAAGCCGGATTGCATGAATTCCCTCCCCTGATGCTGATGGGATTCCGATTCTGCCTGACCGCGTTGCTTCTAGTATGGTTCGTCGCCCGTCCGGCGGGATATTATCTGAAGGTGTTCCAGATTTCAATGGTCAGTGCGACACTGCAATACGGTCTCACCTTCACTGGTCTTTCCCAAATTGATGCTTCATTGGCGATTATTATAATCCAGCTCGAAGTCCCTTTTGGCGTTTTATCTGCTGCAATTCTTCTGGGGGAACGCCCGGGCCTGCAGCGTTTATTAGGGATGCTGGTCGCCTTTGCAGGTATTGGACTGATTGCCGGTCAACCCAATTTTGAAAACCAGCTTTTTCCAATGCTCTTGACTGCCAGCGGGGCAGCTATGTGGTCTATCGGACAGGTGATGGTCAAACAACTGAATGGTGCCGTTGGAAGTTTTTCTCTGATTGCCTGGGTTGGGGTTTTCTCTGGTCCTCAAATGCTCCTCGCTTCCTGGATTTTTGAAAATGGACAAATTGAAGCAATCCAGAGTGCGAGTTGGGTGGGATGGGGAGCGATTTTATACCTGGCTTTGGGGATGACAGCGCTAGGTTACGGAATTTGGTATGCAGTTTTATCCCGGAATCATGTGTCGCAGGTGATGCCTTTCCTTTTGCTGATGCCGATTTTTACGATCATTCTCAGTGTTCTCATTCTTGATGAAACATTGGGAACCGCAATGATTATCGGAGGAATCACAGTTTTGATAGGGTTAGCAATAATAACATTTACGCGGAGTCAGGAAGCACGGACTTCATGAGCCGGGGGCGGAGGTCGTTAAAGCTCAATACAGAATCGAATTTAGAAGGAGAATTCTACCAATTTAATAATCAGATCTCCTCTTGTTTGGCCGGAATTGAAAAATGATTTGGGGTATCAGTAAATTGGATTCAAAAGGCAGATTTTGAATGGGCCTGGAGTTCAGCCAACCTGCCAGAGACAGGGTTGCACAAAGACTTTCTTGATTATATTCAAGATGTGAGAAAACTGTTCTTCAAGGAAAAAATGAATCTAGGATAGTCCCAACATGCTCAGTGATGCTCCAAGCAAGGCAATATTTTTGACAAAATGAAGCATATCGATTTCTTTCGGCACACCTTCTTCCAGTGTCCAGAAATTATGAACTTTCAAAGTTGCTGGAATCAAAAAGATCCAGACACACAAAACTCCGATTCCTACCCATGAATTGATCATGATCAGGAAGCCGCCGAGAACAATTATTGCGGTGGATAAAATGACACTTTCTTTAGGAAAAGGAATCCCTTTGGATTCTGCAAGGTGAACTTTTTTCTCCAGTTTGAGATAGTTGTTCAATCCAAGAGCGAGCAAAGTGGCCCCGTACATAATTCGTCCAATGTCGACTAAAAACTCCATACTTACTCCCTGATGTAGTTAAGTTATCATTAATGCTGCCAGGCTTTTAAAAAACTTCTTTTCAGGATTGGTTATTTTTTATTTTCCACGTCTGAATATACCATCATAAAAAGTAAAGAGGACCACGATCAGTAATATGCTTCCAATCGGTCGGGAGAGGACAAACCATATCGATTCATCTTCAAAAACGAGCAGGGCCCGGCGCAGATTTTCGTCTGCAAGGGGGCCAAGAATGACGGCTAAAACCAAAGGTGCTAGAGGAAAACCAAACTGAAACAAGACGAATCCAAGCAATCCTGAAACCAGCATGATCACCACATCCATTGAATTCAGGTTGACGGCAAAAGATCCAATCACGCAGAGCGGTATGATCAGAGGCATCAGCAAACTTCTTGGCAAACTGAACAACTTAACACAGGGCTTGACCAGGGCAATTGCCATTCCATACATCAAAAAATTTGCTATGATCAACGCAAAATAAATAAAATAAATCAAACCGGGATGTTCGATTTGAATGGCAGGACCGACCACCACATTTTTAAGCTCAAGCGCAGCAAGTATGGCGGCTGCTGCGGCATTTCCGGGAATTCCCAGTGTCAAGGTGGGCAGCATCGATCCGCCAATATTGGCATTGTTGGCGACTTCCGCACAAACAATTCCTTCATAACTCCCTTTTCCCCATTTTGCCCGCTCGGCCGGAGATGCTCTTCGTTTTCCGATGTCATAGGAAAGAAACGAAGCAACATTAGCTCCAGCTCCTGGAATTGCTCCGATAACGGTTCCAATCAGTCCGGATCGAATTGCAGAGCGTGAATATTTAACCAGGGTTCGAAAAGGCGGCACCACTCTACCGACTTCAGAGGGAATCGCGTAAGGTGCTTTTTGAGGTAAAACACGAAGAATTTCGGTCAATCCAAACAGACCTATCAAAATCGGTACATAGCTGATTCCATCTTCAAGAAGCAAACTTCCGAAAGTGAAACGGGGAACACCGTGAATCGCATCAAGACCGACAGACGCTACCAGGAGTCCGATCCATCCGGAGATCCAGCCTTTTAAAGGCATTTCTCCTGCAGACATGGTTCCGCAGATAGCTATTCCCCACATTGCCAGTAAAAACATTTCCCAGGACTGAAATTGCAAGGCCAGAAACAAGATAACGGGAATAAAGGCAATCAAAATTAAAATTCCCACCCAATTTCCAAGAAATGATGCTGCAATTGCGGTTCCGAGGGCCAGTCCTCCTTCGCCTTTTTGGGCAAGGGTGTGTCCTTCCATCATCGTGGGGACCGCATCTGGTGTTCCGGGGATGTTGATTAAAACAGCAGAAATTGCCCCGCCAAAGACGCTGCCGGTATATACTCCGAGCATAAACATGATTGCCACATACTGATCGAGACCTGCTGAAAGTCCGATTAGCAGTGCCATCGCCATTGTGGTGGACAAACCGGGCATGGCGCCCCAGAGAATCCCAAGCGTGACTCCGATCAGACAGACCCAGAGCATGTAGGGGTTCATCGTTGCTAAAAACATCGAGCCGATTTGAGTCCAGTCCATTAGGATTCCCTTAGCCCGAACCAGGCAGCAAAATGTGAAAACCGTAGCGAAAAACGGAAGCCAAAGCAATTGACCAAAGCGTTGAAACCAGCAAGCATCGCAGCAGAGAAGCTCGCCAGAAGATCCGCAATATCAATGTCAGGGTGATGATGGAAAGCAATTCGTAGCTGCTGAATTGGAAAACAAAAAAATCGGTAGGAAGGCGTAAATCAAAACTAATTGAAATGGTCAAAGTTACATAGACGATAACAATAAGAATGAGCAATAAGGTACGAAGGTTTTCTTCGTTTTTGAAAAACCGGGGGGTGCCTTTATTGAGCTCTTGGATGAGGTACTGCGGACCGTTTTGTTTGATTGCTTTGAAAGCAAGGGAAATTGCCATTATCAGCAAGGTGAGTCCGATCAGGAATGGAAGCAGTCCTGGAGCCGTAAAGAGAGTGTCGGGGTTGTGCATCTGCAGTGAAAGCACAATGGCCAGAATTGCGACGAATGCAATTACAATTGAGGATGCAAAATCACGGGCAGGAGTAGATGGATTGTCGTCTCCTTCTTCGCCAACAAAAACCGCATCATTTTCGGCTTTGCCATCGACTGAAGCATTACTTTTTTGATCCATGGTCTCTTTTGATAAAAAAAAGGATGAGCTGCTTCCACAAGCCTGCTCATCCGATTTTTGATAAAAATTTACATTGCCGGTTTATAACCTGAAGGCGGCCACCATGAGTCAAATTGAGCTGGATCCGGTAGTCCCAGTTCGTCTGGACTTTTGACTTTTTTCCCGATTTTTTCTTTGACGTCCCAGAATGTTTTGGCGGTAACGGCTTCTACCAATGCAGCCCGTCGATCTGCGTCTGCACCGGTACGAATATCGACATCAAAATACTTTTTCTTTGCAACAGCCTGGAAAGTGTCAGAATTGACAGCGGCAATGAATGCCGTTTTAATCTTTTCCAGAATCTCAGGGTCCGTATCTCGCTTCAATGCGAGATTGTAGATTCCGCTCAAAGGAAGCATGGATTGAAGGGCGGGGATCATGCCTCCAACGGAGCGCAGTGTGGGAGCACCTTCCACCACTAAATCTTTGGTTCCTGTCTGCTGAAGATTACGGAGTTTACCTGCACGAATGAATTCGATGTGTTCGTGAACACCACCACCGGCAATATCGACTTCTCCCTGAAGTCCAGCCAGTGTTGCAGGTTTTCCTCCTTTGTAGGGAACATACTTTAAATCAACCCCTGCCGCTTCAGAAACGATCAATGCCAACTCCTGCCAAAGTCCTCCGGTACCTGAAGTCGAAATCGAGATTTTTCCCGGATTAGCCTTGGCTGCAGCAATCACGTCTTCAAATGTTTTATACGGTGAATCTGCCCGGACTGACCAACTGGCAAGTGAATTTGCTGCCTGAAAGTATTGCCAGTCTTCCCAGGCCCTGGAAGTGGAGTGTCCCATTACACGGACAAATTTATTGTAGTTGGCTGCACCAAGCCACCAATAGCCGTTGTTGGGTTTGTTGAGCATAAACCGGGTCGCGACACCTCCAACGGCTCCGGGTTTGTTGACAACATTGATCGTCCACCCAGTCGATTTGGCCATTTCACCAACGATCGTCCGAATGACAGTATCAGTTCCTCCACCGGCACCGTACATAATGACGACGGTGATTGGCCGTTCTGGCCAGTTTGAAGCTGCTTTTGCGCTGCGGGGAGCAATAATTTGCGGTGCCGCTACCGAAGCGACTCCCGCGGCCCCCAACATTGTCAAAAAGTCGCGACGCTTCATACCGTTAGTGTCAGCAGGAGTTTTCTTGTTTTCTGTTTTATTTTTCATTGGACCTCCCAAATTTTATTGAAAATTGCCCTCCTGGGGATTGATGACCAAACACGCTATTTTTATAGCCAAATCAAAAATCTCGACTTAATGAGATTCTTTTTCTTATAAGTCGATTTAATCAATTGGTCAATCGAATTTTCGATTTTTTGAATTCAAATCAGGAAAGATGACGGAAGAGCGAATCTCCAAAACGTTTTCGTTGTGCTTCGACAAGCGGGATCAGAATCCTTTTGAATTCACCCCGGTCATTCTTGGTGAGTTCTACAATTTCAACGTCTTCCGAGATTAACTTGTTCATAACATCATCATCTTCTGCAGCTGCCAGTTGACGTTGCTTTGCTGTTGCTGCATCCGCTGATTCATCAAAAGCCTGCCTGAATTCAGAAGGCCACGACTGATAGCTGGGTTGATGACAAAGGAAGGCTGCCGCCCCAAAAAAGTGACAGGACAAGGTGAGGTAGCGGTGATGATGGTGAATACCGAAGTTGTAGAGATTGGTCAGAGGGTTTTCCTGAGCATCGATTTCACCAGAATTCACGTGGGAAATCAAATCTTTTACATCAAGAGGGATCGGGTCAAAACCGAGCAGTTTAAAAGCTTCGGTGTGCAGATCGCTGAACAGAGTGCGAAGGCGCATTCCCCTGCAATCTTCCGGTTTGCGGATGGGGCGGACTTTGTTGCTCCAATGGCGGAATCCATTGTCCCAGAGGCCCAGCAAGCGATATGCTGTATTGTGATTTACCTTCTCTGACAATGTCTCCCCCAATGGCCCATCCATTAAGGCATAGGCTTTTTCGCGCTGATCGATGACAAAAGGCAGATCAAACAGTGCGAATTCTGGAATTCGAGTACTGAGATAACTGGTGGAAAAATAACAGGCAGTCAATTCTCCACTTTCAACCAATTGGAACAAATCAGCGGCTTTGTGCCCCGAATTCATGATATTGCCGTCAAGCTCAAATTGAACCGCTTTTCCCAGTCGCATGCTCAATTCTTGACCAAATACTTCGGCCGCCTGGTTGTGCACTGATGAAGGCGGTTGGTAACCGCCAAATTTAATGTGGACCGGAGGCATTCTTTCGAATTATTTATAGTTATTTATAGGGATTTCCTTCGGATTCCTTTGCAAATCCCAATTGTAATTCAACGCTAATCATTCCCGTAAACATTGTCGCTGCTGCAATAACCATCTTGTCAGATTCCTGCTGTTCCTCCTTTCCATCCAGCAGAACAAATTGGGGAATACAGTCTGAATCAACATTTTCCCGTTGATTAATCTTTGGAATCGGGAATAGGGACCGGGAATTTGTCTGGCCAGTTGTCCAGAACATTTTGAAAATATTTTTTTACATTGTCCGGATCCAGATGTACTGAACGCTTGATTTTATCCACTTCATCAGGCAGTTCGACAGGAATTCGGAGGGAATCCATTAGGCGATTGAATAAATTGAAGAATCCGCTCATTAGTGTCAGCTCTACGATTTCCTGCTCACTGAAATGTTTTTTCACTTCTTCAAAGACGTCATCTCTGGAACGAGCAGTATTTTTTGTCACATGTTCTGCCCATAAAACAGCTGCTTTTTCTCGAGCACTGAGAAGAGGAGAGTCCATATATTCATCAGAGCCGATTGCCTGAATTTGCTCTTCACTGATTCCTGCCGCTTGACCAAGCGACGTATTATGAGCCATTCAATAGGCACAGCCATTAGTATGGCTGGTTTTAATTACGACCATTTCTTTGAGTTTCGTGGTTAAAACACTGCCTGCTCCTTCGCGCTGCATAACCGCGTTGAAAGGAAGCAGCATCTTTGCCACCAGGGGAGTGTGGGCGAGGGCACGATAAGAATGGGGGACTCGTCCCAGCATCACCGTGACGGCATCATAGAGGTTTGCCACTTCGCCTTCAGCATCTTCCAGTTCAATATGATTGATTCGAGTCATGGGCTTTCTCCGCAATGTATCCTGAATTCAGTTTGATAGTTATTAATCTGGATGGTTTTGTTGAGGCGCATATTGTTTCCCTGACCGGTTTTTGCGGACAGGGTAACGGTTTCCTTTGAACCTCAACCTGTAACAGTGCTTAACCATCTACTGCGATGAATGGCTATTTCGATTGGAATTCCATATTCTAAAGGTCACCCAGTAACCGTTTTGCATTCCCGCTGAGAATAAGCGCTTTTTCTTCTTCATTCAGTCCAGGATGATTGGTAACGACTTCGACAGGTCTTTCATATGCCATGTCAAAACAGAAGTCACTTCCAAGGACCACCCGGTCGGCTCCAACCAGACCGATCAGGTACTCAAGAGCCGGTTGGGAATGGGTAATGGTGTCGTAGTAAAATCGTTTGAGATAGTCAAGAGGTGGATTTTTCAAGTGCTGGCATTCAGGCCGTACGCCCCAGCCATGATTGATTCTTCCCACCAAATAGGGAAATGTCCCCCCTGCATGGGGCAAACAAAACGTCAGTTTTGGAAAACGGTCAAGCACTTCACCAAAAATAAGATGCGATGCAGCAATTGCTGATTCAGTAGGATTGCCGATAAAGTTGGTTAAATAAAATTTTTGTAAACGCTTTGGATCTACGACCTTGATTGGGTGCAGAAAGATACTCCAACCCAAATCTTCGATACGTTCATAAACTGGGAAAAAAAGAGGATCAGACAGTTCTTTCTCCAGCACACGAGTGGCCATGTAAATTCCTCGCATTCCAGGTAGTTTGGAGACCCGATCCAATTCTGCCAGGGCGAGATCAGGCTCTTGCATCGGTAAAATGGCCATCCCGAAAAATCGGGTCGGGTGAGCTTCATGAGCTTCCACACAGGCATCATTATAGGCTTCTGATAATCTCCTTGACAGATCCGGTGATCCCCAATAGAGCATAGGCTGAGTCAAAGAAAGAACATGAATATCAACTCCCTGCTCATCCATAGAGGCGAGACGAACATCCAAATCATAATATCGTTTTTCCAAAGGCGGTGTCGAACGCTCTCCTCCATTGATCATGGGACCATCGGGATGATCGAATGAACAAGAGACTCCAAATTCTGCTCCTTCTTTTTCAATCAATCGGAGATAAGGCATGGGAAAAAAATGGGCGTGAATGTCAATGGTTTGAAAACCTTTCATCGTTTGTTTCCTTTCATGAATTAGTAAAATAATCTGGCAAACGGATGCGCTTCAAAGTCTTTTTTGAACCGCGCACTTTTGCTCGATGGGTCTGGCTATAAAGTTTATTGATATTGTTGGCGGACCTTCTGTTTCTCGATCGGTTATTTGGATGGCTCGAACCAGGAGAGCAGCTGTATTAATCAATCAATACTGCCGCTCGGCCCGTAATCAGACTGCTGTCCAGTCTTTTATGTACAGTTTCTGCTTCTTCGAGCTTATAAGTTTCCGATACCAATGGCCATACCTCGCCTCGGGCAACTAAATTCAGTGAATCAATCACTTCCTGTTTGGTAGCATAGCGGCTTCCGAGCAATTCGAGTTCTTTGTTCAGAAAATCTTTTGCATGAGCCTGAAATGCTTCACCCGATCCTCCGAGCGTCAGCAGTCGTCCGCCCTTCCCCAATGCGGAAATGGCGGTTTCCAGAGAAAGTTTGGAGGAAACGAAATCAATCGCGACATCCACACCGGCTCCCTTTGTCAAATCATTCAAGGCTTCGATGGCATTTCCCTTTGAGGCATCGACGACGTCATCGGCACCAGCTTGCCGACATGCTTCAAATTTTTCTTGAGCAATGTCTACCGCAATCACGCGGGCATGGGCCCAGCGTGCGAGCATCAGCATGTGAATTCCCAGCCCTCCTCCGGCTCCAAACACGGCAACGGTATCGTTGGCGGCTATTCGAGCTTTCTTGAGAACTTTCACCGGCGTGGCAATAGCATCAGTGATTACTCCGACTTCTGCAGGGTGATTCGTGATATCCAGCGCCTCCGGCAGTTTAATAAAGTTTTGAACAGGCAGTTTGAGATACTCAGCATAGCCGCCATCAAGATCCCGTCCGATGTAACCGCCAAAATCCTCACATAAAGTTTCCCGGTTGATTCGGCACCAATAGCAGCGTCCACAGGTGAGGTAAAAATAGGCGGTCACCGGATCTCCGATCGACAATCCTTTGGAATCCGACCCGATGGCAACGATTTCTCCAGAGATTTCGTGACCGATAACACGAGGGTAGTCAACGAGCATGCGTCCCGCCCTCACGTGGTGTATCGTCAGACCCGATCCACAGCTGATCACCCGAGCCACTGCCTCACCGGGACCAGGGCTTGGGTCAGGTAAATTTACCAATTCAAAAGGAGTGTTGGCTGATTTTAAAACCATCGCTTTCATTGTTCATCCTGCTCGAAAAAGATTTAGGCGAAATAAATAAATTTTTAAGAAATCTACGCTTTATTCAAAAATTTCTCAACTTCTTATAAAAGCCCGTTTTTAAAATACCGGTATTTTCTCAAATTTTTGAAAATAAATCGAAAATGTTAGAATGTTTTTTACAAATACAAAGCATCATTTATATCATGTACTTAGCTTGAACCTGTCACAATTTAGAAGAATTCTGCTCGTTGTCGTTAAGCATACCGATGCTGGTTGCCTTTTAGAGTGTGCACAGCAAGCTCACTGTTAAAATAGAATCAGATTGAATGTCAATAGGGTTTACGGAAAAAGGACCATGCCATGCTCATTTTAGGAAAGTTTTTTTAGAAAACTCAAGAACATTATTGATGAAAATAAAGTTTCCGGCATTCAAAAAGTTTCGACTGAATTCTTCGTTTGATATTCGACCCAAATACCTTCTGTCCAGAGAAAGGATCAGCTGAGGAAGCAATGATTCATTGAATCCGTTTGTATCATTCAATCGATAGCTTGAAGTTTTAGCGGATAGCAAGGATAAGAATGGGTCGAAGCGGCCAAATGCAGTCTGTAAGTTCGCTTTGAAGGTTTTCATCAAAAGGACTGAAAGTTAATGAATCCGGGTATTGAAAGAATAAAATTTGAAGGAAATATCTAAAATTATAAACTTGGAGCGGAATCCCATCAACGATCTGAAGGGCTTCGCAAGAGATTGCAAAAGACAGTTGCAGGAAAAAGGCGCCTTGATGCTGCCGGGGTTTGTTCTGGCACCAGAACTGAATCGCTTAAAAAAAGAAGCAGAAGGTGCAAAGGTTCTTGCATTTTTTTGTGAACAATCCCACACTGCTTACCTTTCTGCACCCATTTCTGAATTTCCTGATGATCATCCAAGGAATCGACAGGTTCACAGTTCCAAAGGATGTATCACCGACGATCAAATTCGAGAAGATTCCCCATTGCGCACAATTTATGATTCTCAGGAATTCCAGCAGTTTATTTGCACTGTGTTGGGAGAGTCTTGTCTGTTTCCCTATGCGGATTCTCTTTCTTCGATCAATATTCATTTCTATGAGACGGGGCAGGAACTGGGTTGGCATTTTGACAATTCCTCTTTTGCAATTACCTTATTGATCCAGGCTCCGCTGGCCGGAGGAGAACTGGAGTATGTCAGGCAGTTGAGGAATTCAGCCAAGGGGGAAATGAATTTTGAAGGAGTTGAAGCGGTGCTGAATGGGGATTCAGAAACGAATTCACTCTCATTTGAAGCGGGTACGTTGGTTTTATTTCGAGGACGGGATACCCTTCATCGTGTGACTCCTGTCCAGGGCCAACGGGAACGAATTCAAGCGGTGCTGGCCTACAACACTGAACCGGCTGTTTCTCTTTCCAAGGAAGCCAGATTGACCTTTTTTGGTCGATTGGAATAAAAATCGAAAAATTGGATTTTGAAAGGCTTTGTGCACTCTATAGGTTTGAGTAAATCAGGAATGACCATACTAAAAACCGAACAGCTTTTACTTCGTCCCTATGAGCATGGAGATTTAGAATTACTTGTGAAATTTTATGGAACTCCAGAAGTGATGGCTATAAGGAAATTGGGTGTGTTATCTCCTGATCAGGTAAAAGCCGAACTGCAGAACCTGCTTGAACATTGGCTCAACAATGGATTTGGACTTTGGGCAATTTTTGAGCGTGAATCTGAATACTTCGCTGGAGAATGCGGATTGCGACGATTGGAATGTGAAGCGGAAATTGAACTCAGTTTCGGACTGCAGCCTTCCTTTCAGAAAAGAGGGCTGGCCACTGAGGCGGCCAGAGCTGTAGTGCATCACGGATTTCAAGTTCTGCACCTCTCTCGAATAATCGCACGTGCCAGAGCAGACAACCCGGCGTCACATCGAGTATTTGAAAAATTAGGGATGAATTTCGAAAGAGAAATGAACTTCAATTCCGGAAAAGTCGTCCAGTATGCCTTGCAAAGAGCAAACTGATTTGTTAAATCGGAAAAGAATGCTGTTCCTGCATTTAAAGCATTTCCAAACTTTCAGGGGAAAACGCATGGTTCGGAAAAAAATGAAGATCTTAAGATCGTTCTTCGCTCTCATCATAATCACGCTGCTGCTGACAGGATGTCCAGCCAAGAAAAGTTCTTTCCGGAGGCATCAGGAAAACCATTTTTATTCTCCTCGTAACGGTCCGATTATTTATCAAGTTGAAAAAAAACATGCAACGGATCCTTACGATGAGAGTTATTTTTGCTGCAAAGACAGTCTCCCCTGAATTCTGTGTAGAAAAAACAAAAATCAGAAGCCCTGCTAATCAAGACTTTAACAGTCAGGGAATCTTTTGATTTTTTAAAAATTGATTGACTTCATCCAGGCTAGGCAAAGCAGGAATTGCCCCCATTTTCAAACAGGTAAGCGCGCCCACCGCATTGGCAAAATGCAATGCTGCTTCGACTTGTTCTTTTGGAATTTTTGCAAGGGACCCTTGTTTTTCCCGAAGTGGGAGAAGTTGCATAATCATCGCTGCGAGAAATCCGTCACCGGCTCCAGTGGTTTCGAGCACCTCCACCGTGATTCCCGGGATTTCGATTTGATATTCTCCATTGGTAGCCAGGGCCCCCTTTTCTCCGCGGCTCAGCACCAGCAACTCAACGCCGCAATCCAGAATTTTCCTGATTCCGTTTTCGAGATCCTGAGTTCCACTGACAATTTCCCATTCTTCATCACTGACTTTTGCAAGGTGACAGGAGTGCAAGCTTTCTAAAATTTCCTTCTGTGCAGTTTCCGGATTCGGCCAGAGCGTTGGCCGGTAGTTGGGATCAAACGAAATCATCAAACCTTTTGCTCGTGCAAGTTCCAGCAGTTTTTTTTGTGCACTTGCTGCAGGTTCCTCGGCAAGGGAGACAGAACCAAAGTGGAAGCAGCGCCCTCCGGACAGCATTGCTTCTCCAACTTCATCCTGATTCAACATAATATCGGCTCCCGGGTTCCGGTAAAAGCAAAGGTCTTTGCGTCCACCATCCCATACTGCAACAAATACTGCAGTAGTTCTCGCATCCGAATCATTCAGCAGGTATTCGGTATTTACTGATTTTTCTTGCAAACTTTTTCTAAGATATTCACCAAAAGGATCGGTTCCCACTTTGCCGACAAATCGACTCGTCAGCCCCAGGTTGCTCAAAGCAACTGCAACATTGGCCGGTGCTCCTCCAGGAGCTTTAACGAATCCTGAAGCATCGGTGATCGTCCTGTTTTTTTCAGTGGCTACAAATTCAACCAGCAGTTCTCCCATGCAAATTACATCGGTCATGTTCCTTCCTTCCTTGAATAATTTTGTGTATTGGACATTGGGTTTTCTATTCTGTGAGGGGTTCGAAATCTTTCAGCAATTTTGGAAAGCTGATTGAGCGTCTGACCCTGCATAGGAATGTCAATATGAAATACTTCTGCGATAACTTCTGCCCAGCCATGAATAAAATAATTCCACCCGTCGTGAATTTGAAGTTTTTTCTCTTTCTTCTGACGATTTGCCTGTTCCAGAAAAAGCAAATCCCCCCGATAATTCAATTCCCAGATAATTCCATTTTCCGGGAAGGTCACTTCATTTGTCAAAGGAGATCCAGGTTTGTCTTTACCGAGTCCGGTGGCATTGATGATCAGGGAATTGGTTTTCAGCTTTTTGACAAGGTCGTCATTTTGTTTTGGATGAGGAGTTAAATGGTATTCTAACTTGATTTCATTTCCAAGATTAGTATGGATTCGCCTGATCGCCTCCAGACGCGCTGAATTCAAATCACTCACGACTATTTTCAGGGGAAGTTCCTGGGAATTCCTGTTCATCAAAGTGGCGGTAATCGCGGTGGCGGCTCCTCCAGCACCCAGGCACAAGGCCTCCCCCCCGGAATTTTTCCAAAGATGTCCGGGTAAAACATGATTCAGTGCCCATTTGCTGGTGACGAGATCTTTTGCGTGGCCGATCAGTCTGCCATCCTGCTTCGATATACAGCTGATTTCATCGGTCTTTGCTGCATGGGGGTCCAGATGATCAAAAAGATCACAGGAGGAGGCCAGCAGATCGATTTTATGAGTCGTAATCAATGCCCCTATGGATAAGGGATCGTCTTTGATGAACTGGACACATTCTCGATACGCCTCGCGGTCATCGTTCAATTTAAAATCAATGCCAAGAATGGCACAATCGCCGAGATTGAGATGGGCTGCCCATTTGGGAAAGATCTTCATAATTGAAGAATTCCCGGTCGTGACACCGATAAAATAGAGAGTGGGTCGTGTTGCAGGCTGGTAGGTGATGTTCAATCGGGCTCCGTGCTAGTGCCTGCAAGAAGGATGGATTTGACGCTTGCTGATTCGCTTTTTAGCAAATGATGATGCTCTTGCTTGCATGATGTTGAATGTATCTCGCTTAAGTAGAAGAACTCTGTGGAATACTCAAAGTGCCATTTTTGTTCGATCATGTCAATTTTCGATAATCAGCAATTGGAACTTGACCCAGTTCAAGTTCCCTGAATTATATTCAGAACTTAATTATCGATTCCTGAATTGGAACGTTAAGATTGTTTTTCAGGCAGATCATGGTATATCCTAGTGAGCTTGTTAAACCAGAATATGTTCCTCCGAAATAAATTGAATATGAATGAATTGAACAAAATTCTCATCCTTTTTGCCCATCCCGCCCTGGAAAAATCCATCGTCAACAAATCACTATTCTCTGCTTTGCAGGGACTGGAGAAAATCACGACCCACGATCTCTATGAAGTCTATCCGGATTTTTTTATTGATGTCACTTTTGAACAGGAGCTTTTGAAAGAACATGACATCATAGTTTTTCAGCATCCGCTTTATTGGTACAGCAGTCCTGCGCTATTGAAGAAATGGCAGGATTTGGTATTGGAACATGGATTTGCTTATGGAGAAGGGGCGACAGCACTGCATGGTAAAAAACTGCTCAGTGCGATTACCACAGGGGGGATTCGTGAAGCCTATCAGAAAAACGGAGTGAATCGATATACCATTCGACAGATATTAACTCCTTTTGACCAGTCTGCCCACTTTTGCGGAATGGAGTATCTTCCTCCATTTGTGGTGCATGGAGCCCGTCTGGAAGACAACTGCGGAAACACTGATCGATTGGCTCGTGAGTATCAAACTCTAATACTGGCACTGCGTGACAATCGTCTGAATTATCAGGAGATTCGGCAATACGAATACCTAAACCAATGTCTTGATTTGCTCAATCCGTGACCCTTCAAGGAGGAGAGTACCATGCATGACCAAGGATTCTTTTTTCAAGCATTCATTTATTTGCTGGCTGCCGTACTGTCAGTCCCATTGGCAAAGCGACTGGGACTGGGTTCTGTGCTGGGTTATCTTGTCGCAGGAGTGGTGATCGGACCCTTTGTTCTGGGCTTGGTCGGTGAAGAACAAAGTGATGTGCTGCATTTCGCTGAATTTGGAGTCGTGATGATGCTCTTTCTCATCGGCCTGGAATTGCAGCCTTCATTATTATGGAAAATGCGAGGTTCTATTTTAGGACTGGGAGGATTGCAGGTTCTGATCACAACTTTAATCATTGCCGGAGTGAGTCGGTTCTTTGGACTTTCCTGGATGATGGCGGCGGCTTTGGGAATGATTTTGGCCCTGTCCTCAACAGCGATCGTTCTTCAGACCTTGAATGAAAAAGGATTGATGCCGACGCATGCGGGACAATCGAGTTTTTCTGTTCTTTTGTTTCAGGATATTGCCGTGATTCCAATGCTGGCTCTTCTTCCTTTGATGGCAAGCCCTGAATTGCTTGCTTCCGTCGGAGGAAAGGGGAACTCAGGAAGTGAGCATGCAGGGTTAACGGCTACTCTTGCTGGATGGCAGCAAGCGCTTTTGGTCCTTGCAGTCGTCGCGGTTATTGTGGTCGCCGGGCGTTTTTTACTGCGCCCGGTGTTTCGATTCATTGCCGAAACCCGATTGCATGAAGTATTTACCGCTGCTTCGCTGTTGATCGTCGTCGGAATTGCGCTCCTGATGCAGCTGGTTGGACTGTCTCCTGCTTTGGGAACATTTTTAGCAGGAGTGGTTCTCGCAGAAAGTGAGTATCGGCATGAACTGGAGACGGATCTTGATCCATTCAAAGGATTATTGCTGGGCCTTTTTTTTATTTCGGTGGGTGCCAGTATAGATTTTCTGCTGCTTCTCAGTCAACCGTGGCTGATTCTGGGGCTCGTTTTCGGATTGGTGATCATCAAGTTTGCTGTGCTGTTTTTTCTCGCGATTGTATTTAAACTTGAACTCAGTCAGAATTTTCTATTTTCTTTTGCGCTGGCACAAGGGGGGGAATTTGCCTTCGTTCTGTTTTCCTTTGCGGTTCAAAATCATGTGCTTCCCGCCGATACTGCCCAACTCTGCATTGTTGTTGTGGCTCTTTCAATGATCACAACCCCCCTGCTGATGATGCTCAATGAATCTTTGATTCAACCTCTTTTTGCCAATCGAAATATAAAATCTCGCGAGGCGGATCAGATTGATGAAAAAGAAAATCCTGTCATCATTGCGGGATTCGGCAGATTCGGACAAATTGTTGTCCGTTTGCTGAAGGCGAACAACATTCGTGCTACCGTTTTGGACCATGATCCTGGAAATATTGAAATGCTCCGACGTTTCGGGTGGAAGGTTTTTTATGGCGATGCGGGACGTATTGATTTGTTACGCAATGCGGGCGCTGAGCAGGCAAAACTGCTGATTGTTGCAATTGATGACAAAGAGCATGCTGTTGAGATGATCAAACTGGTCCGAAAACACTTTCCCCACCTTAGAATTCTGGCACGGGCTGTTGACCGCCCGCATGCCTATGAATTATTGAAATTGGGGATCGACGAAGTTTATCGGGAGACCTTTAGTTCGTCCCTGGAGATGGGGGTTGGTGCTTTACGCATATTGGGATTTCGTGCCCATCAAGCGCATCGGATGGCTCAGGTTTTCCGCCGTCACGATGAAGGCTCGTTGAAAAAACTGGCGCCGTTATGGGGCAATGAGAAAGCTTATCTGCAGGGAGTCCATCAATATTTAAGCGATCTGGAAGGTTTGTTGAACGAAGACAGTCAGGAACTGCATTTGGATGTTGATCCTGCATGGAGCAGCAATATTCCGAGAGAAGACGATCATGGAACTTGAAAGGTAATTTTATTATGGAATTAGTGTTGAGAACAACAAAATTGTCCTTTTTTCCCGGAACTTTTCAACGAACAGGTAAAGCGCATGGATCAGAAATTTGACGTCATCATTATCGGGGCAGGCGTGATTGGATGTGCGACTGCATTTGAATTGGTGAAACGCGGATACAAAACACTCAATGTCGACAAATTACCGGCTTCGGGCTATGGTTCCACCAGCAATTCTCTGGCGATTGTAAGAGCCCACTATTCTACCTGGGATGGTGTAGCCATGGCATACGAGGGATTTTTTTACTGGAATGATTGGGCCAGCTATTTAGGAGTGAAAGATGAACGAGGCCTGGTAAAATACATGAAAACGGGGACGATTATTTTTAAATCCAGTGAGGATAAACATTATGCAAAAACGCTGCAGTATTACCGGGAAATTGGGGTGGAGTTTGAAGAGTGGGACTTGGCAACGCTTAAAAAACGAATGCCGATTTATGCCCACGATCTATACGGTCGGGTCACTCGTCCTGATGATGACGAGCATTTTTGGGACAAGACCGGCAAGCTGATTGAAGGCGCTGTTTTTACACCAGGATCCGGATATGTCAACGATCCGCAGTTGGCAGCGCACAACCTGCAGACGGCAGCGGAAGCGCATCAGGGAAAGTTTCTCTTCGGTCAGGAAATTGTGGAAATTCGGCAAGCTCACGGGAAAATTCAGGGAGTCAGACTCGCTTCTGGAGAACAGATTGATGCTCCTGTGGTGGTCAACATTACAGGGCCCCATTCCTCCATTGTCAATCGGATGGCCGGGGTCGACCAGGATATGAAAATTAAAACCAGGGCTCTCCGCCAGGAAGCCCATCAGGTGCCCTCTCCGCCCGGGTTTGATTTTGAAAGAGAAGGCTGTCACACCTCAGATAGCGACAACGCTGTTTCTTTTCGTCCCGAAACAGGCAATACGATTATGATCGGCAGTGAAGACCCGGAATGTGACCCTCGAGTTTGGATCAAGAATCCGGATGATTTCAACCGTAATCTCTCCGACTCTCAATGGAGAGCACAAACTTATCGATTGGCTCGAAGGATTCCTACTCTGGAGTTCCCTTCCCGGCCAAGAGGGGTAGTGGATCTTTATGATGTTTCCGACGATTGGATTCCAGTCTATGACAAATCCAGTCTCCAGGGATATTATATGGCGGTTGGATCCAGTGGAAATCAGTTCAAATCAGCACCGGTGGCCGGACATTGTATGGCGGAATTGATTGATGCCTGCGAGAATGGCCACGATCATGATCTGAATCCTTTACAGGTGCAGTGTGTCTACACGAAACTGACTCTCAATATGGGATTTTATTCGCGTAATCGGGAAGTCAACCAAGACAGCAGTTTTTCAGTAAACGGATGACCTTTTCTGCTATAATTGCTCGTGCCGCATCATCATTTCCCAACCCGTATTGATTGAAATGCCGGAACATCGCAAGACTATTATGTTGACGGGTGGTACAGCCGACTAGACTCCAGCATATATGATGGCCTTAACACTCGCTGTTACGGCCAGCAGTAGAATAGATCCTCATGTTTCTCAGTTGAGACAAATCAGTAATAAACTGCGATATGCCGAAATTTTAATTCATCAAGGGGGTTTAGATATTTTTTTCAGTTTGCTGAATTTAGGACACTTTTTCTCACCCTGCAGATCAACAAAAAAAACCTGAAAAACCATCATGTTGAGGATCATTTAAAGGAATTTAAGGTTCTGCAGCATCTGATGCATGCGGCAGAGATTACTCTCCTCTTGCTTAATCTTGCAGTTGAGAGAGATGATGGACAGCTTGGCGACGCCACCAGTACCAGTCATGGCTGACATCGTACCCCCAGATGTCAAGCTGATGGGAAATTCCTTTTTGTCGAAAAATCTCGCCGAGCTTTTGGGTTTCTTCAATGCATCCCTCTTCATAAGCGCCTTGTCCGCATACGAGCGTCAGGTGAGTGTTTTTCTGGACATGTTCCAAAGCACTCCCATCCAAATTAGCTACATAGTCGATCGGATTGTTGAAGTAAATGTCAGAATTTGAAAAACCATCTGTAAATTGAGTGATCTGATAGCGCCCGCTCATGCATAATGCATATTGAAAATGGTCAGGATTTTTGAGCGCAAAATTTGCCGCATAATAAGCTCCCAAACTGCAGCCGGCAGTGAAGAGAGAAAGCTTTTCGCTTTGGCAGTCTGCATAAATCCAGGGAAGCAAATTGGTGAGGATGAAGTTTTCATAATCCTGATGCCTTTTGACCCGATCAGCAGGGTGTTCGTGACGATTGGTCCAACTTTGAGAAACATTATTTTCCGGGCAATATAATTTAATTTTTCCAGAATCAATGAGAGGGGATAGGCTGGCTACCATTCCGTTTTCTTCCCATTCATGAGCCATACCTGCTGCAGAAGGAAAAACGAGCAAAGGCACCCCCCAGTGTCCGTAACACCAGACGTGCAGTTCATATCCTAATGCCGGACTATAAATCAATTCGTGTTTTTTCTGCATCTTCTTCTTTCTTCTTTTGGTCTTGGGTTTTCATTTTGGAATATGGAATGATGCGTTCTCGCATTTTATGCTCGATGTTTATCGGCAATGGTAATATAAAGACAAACTGCATGCAATGATCATTCACTGATTGCTAAAACCTTTTTTTTGAGATGTTTTTAGAGATTAAAATAAGTTTGTTTTACAATCTATGAGTCGCAATTTCAAACAAATCCACTTTTTGGGAACAGTTCAGCAACCCTTACTGGAGATTTTAAAACCGTCTGGACAAAAACATGTCCTTCCTTTCATAAAAGAAAATCGGAGACGCGATTCAAACGAACAATGGTGGTCGGCAAAAACTGGCTTCACAGGCAATTCAAAATGGAATTTCCGTATAATTCTAAACGGAATCCCCGTTTTTCCCCAATTACCCCGAAAGTATCATGCAACCGATTTGGAAGAATTGTGGTTTCAGGATGGAGAACTTTTCAATTATCAACCCCCTTCTTTGATTTCTCCTTCCAAGGTCTGCAAGAAACGAGAATTTCGGGGGATCTTATCGACACGGCCCTTATATATCTATACACCCAGGGGGTACATTGAAAATAAAAATCACAGCTATCCTGTGATTTACATGCATGACGGACAAAACTGTTTTGAGTCTTTTGTAAAAGACAGTTTTGCAGGTTCCTGGAGGGCAGAAGAAGCAGCAGATTTTTCGATAGGACAGGGCTTGATGAAGGAATGTATCATTGTGGGGGTGAGCCACGGAAAAGAAGAGCGACTCTGGGAATATTTACCCCCCTATGCGCATTATCCTCAAGAGAAAAAAGAGGCAGAAAAGCCCGGAAACCCTCCCGTGCTTCCTCAGCAGGGAAGAGCCGATAGAACATTGAAATATTATCGGGATTGTGTTGCGCCGTACATTGGTGAAAATTACAGGGTGCTGAAAAATCGAAACGATACTGCAACTTGCGGGTCTTCGATGGGAGGCTTGTTTTCCTCTTATATTGCCTGGGAGTTTCCCCAATTTGCGGGTCAGCATGCAATTGTGTCTCCGTCCTACTGGATCACATCCAATGAATCGGGTGCCTTGGAGGGTATTGAAATAATTCTTTCTTCCAAAAAGCGGCGTGAAGTTCGGCTTTGGCTGGACAGCGGTACCCGGTATGGTGCAGATTATGGAGATGACGGGATGCATGACACAAAAAAAGTGCGGGACGCTTTTTTAAAGCTTGGCTACAGGCAAGGGAAGGATTTTCAGTATCATTTAGCGGAAGGTGCGCTTCATCAAGAATCGGCTTGGGCTGCCCGGCTTCCATCAATATTTCAGTTCCTGTTTCCATTGAATTAAAATGTTTTGTTTTGTCCCTTTTTCATGAACTTTGGAGCAATTCGTAACTTGGCGGCTGGGGAGCAGACACTCTTTGGTTTTAACACGCCATGCTGCTGTCAAAAGATAGGCACAATAGGAATCCAAAGCTTTTTAAACAAATCCGGGAACTAAAAAGATTTGTTTATTTTAAAAACTTTAGAAGAGTGAAAAAATGGAAAGTAAAAAAATTGGCCTCTTGCTTGGAGATGAAGAAGATTGGCCAAGCACCTTTGAGGCCTTGGCAAAAAAGCTTCCCTCTGCATTTTCATCGAAAAAGAAATCCTGTCAGCTCGAGGTGGAACGTGTTCGAATACACCCTTTTGATCTCAAAGCTTCCACAAGTTACAATTTGGTAATTGATCGTTTGGCATATTGGCATTTTACTCCACGCGAATGGCTTAAAAAAGCGGCTTTGATCAATAACACGTATCTGCTGAACAATCCCTTTTCATTCCAAAGTATGGAAAAGCATTCTGCATATTGTGCAATGATCCGATTGGGTTTGCATATTCCAGAAACCTGGTTCCTTCCTCCGAAAACCGGACCGGACACTGAAAAATATCGGATTACTTCGGCAAAATATCATGATTTGTTCAACTTGTCCGAAATCGCGGAAAAAATTGGTTATCCTCTTTATATGAAACCTTTTGATGGAGGAGGCTGGCGCGGAGTCAGCCGGATTGACAACGAGGAGGAATTGATCGAAGTTTATAATAATTCAGGACAAATGCTGATGCATCTTCAGGCTGGATTAGACAACTACGAAGTTTTTGTCCGCTCTTTGGCAATTGGACCTCAAGTCATCAGTTTGAAATATGATCCTTCCCAACCGATGCATGGGCGTTATGTTGTTGATCATGATTTTTTAAGCCCCGAAAAAGGTAAGGAAGCCCGGATAATTACAAAAGTCATCAACGCCTTCTTTCGTTGGGATTTCAATTCTTGTGAGGCAATAATCAAAAACGGAACATTGTGGCCCTTTGATTTTGCAAATGCCTGCCCGGATATTGCCCTCACCAGCCTGCATTACTATTTTCCATGGGCCATTAAAAGCCTGATGGCATGGAGTGTGTTTTCTGCTGTCACTGAGCGACCGATGCGGATCACCATGGATTTTGAAAAATACTTTGAAATTGCTGATTCAGAACGGAGTTATCAGGAAAAGCTGACCGAGTATGAAAAGTTGGCGGATGCTCATTTTGAAATTGATCGATTTGAGGAGTTTCGTGAAGAACAACTCAAAGATCTGGATTCGGTCATGCTCGAATTGGTTCGCTCACAGGAATTTGACAATATATTAACTGAAACGGTTCGCTCGACTTTTCCGCAGCACGAACATGAACACTATATCAACCATTACCGGGGACTTTTGAAGCATTGGGCTGCAGAATAAGATTTTGACTATTTTATACTCTTTGGCTCAAGGAAACTGCTATTTTGCAGGCGGAGACAAGTTCCTCTTTTGCAACAAGCTGTCTTTTGTCGCCTTCCGTTAAAACAAAACGGAGATTGGATTCAGGATTATCAAACCCTGCCACCAACCGTAAAGCAGGGATCCCGGATTCAGCAAAATTGTAATGATCCGAATTTTTAGTGAGGGGTTCGTGAATATTTACCTTTGATTGGATAGCAGCGGCTGCCTGTTTGACCTGCTCCTTCAATCCTTTATGGTCACTGATTAGGGCAGTAATTTCTGGATCGCCGACAACTGCATCCAGATTAATATTGAGCAGAATCCGCTTTTTTTCTTCCTCTCCTAGAGTTTTCAAATATTCTTCAGAAGCCAGAAGACCCCATTCTTCAAGATTAAAGAAGCAAAATCGGTAGCCGATCTGCCTCTTTGACTGTTGTGAAAAAATACGGGCCAGTTCCAGTAATATTGCTACTCCACCGGCGTTGTCGATGGCACTTTCAGCCAAATCATGACCGTCAAGGTGAGCGGAAAAGGCAACCCATTTGTTTTCCACTCCCGGCAAATCGAAAAAAAGACTTTCAGCTCTTCGCCAAAATATTTTCCCGTTTACATCCAGGCGAATGTGCTCCTTCTTTTGTGCTGCGTTGGAAAGTAAAATGGCAGATGCTGAATCCACTCCAATTCCCGGCACTGACCTGCCATCGGGATCGCCCTGCATTATTCCTCCCGCAACCAAGCCGCTTTCAGGCCATGGATTGGCAATTATAAAACCAGCAGCTCCAAATTCGCGGGCCCACGCATACTTCTGCATACGATGCACATGGGATGGACTGAACATGTAGCTATGTCGAACAAGAACGATTTTCCCTTTTAATTCAGAGCTCCCGAAGGATTCAAACTCGTTTCTTGCCCCCTGTCCAATATCCCTGACTTCTCTGACAATCCCACCCTCTGGAGTGAGAGGAGAGAAAAGAAGTGCCTGGGCTGGAATATAAGGTTCATTTCCAATTTTAACTGAGGCATCGCCATTCCAGCAACGATAGTCTAATTTTCTTGATGAAAGTAATCCTTTGGAGATTTGATTCAGTTCCTTTTTCAAAAATTCAATGGTTTTTACTTCTCCATCAGATCCGCAAACTCGTCCGCCAAAACTGCAGATAGTCTCAAATTGATTCAAAAGGTTAACCGGATCTATTGAATCCACCAGGGTCCTGAGGCTCATATCGATTTTCCTTTTTTTGCAGATAAGGATTCATTTTTTATTTCAGTTCAGTGTAATTGAACATTTGTGCTTGATTCAAAGAAGAAGGTGAATCTTCCAGAATTTTGTGAAGGCAATGTCTTGTCAGAACCGCATAAAAACGTAAATTTTTAGTCCGGGTAACAACTGGCTGAAAATTGCAATTTTAGTTCAAAAATAAAAAAGACCGTCCTATTCTATCAAGCTTCCAGACAGGCAACGTGTGGCCACTACACACGGTTTCCTCTGGAGTTTGAAAGTCAGAGCGATCTTCGTTTGCGGCACTGACAACAGAACAAAGATTGCCTAAAAGATTGCCTATTAAAGTTGATAAGACTTTCCTTTTTCTAAAATTTTCTCGGTTCCGAGAAGACTATTCAGTTCCTTAAAATCCAGCATCATGTTTTGAAAGGATTCGGTGCTTCCTTCTCTTTTCAAAACGTTAAAATATTGACGTGCCATGAAGGCAAAAGAACGTGCGAGTCCCCCTGGGAAAATGACCAAGGAATAGCCCAATTTCTGCAATTCCTCGCTTGACATGAATGGTGTTTTGCCTCCCTCAACCATATTTGCCAAAAGTGGAACCTTACTCGCAAACCTTGAATTGATTGTTTTCATTTGCTCTAGAGAAGTGGGGGCTTCTATAAATAAGATGTCGGCTCCTGCCTCGTAATAATGGTAAACACGTTCTAAAGCAGATTCAAAACCCTCTACGGCAATGGCATCGGTCCTTGCAATAATCAACGTATTGACATCTTCTCGTGCATCTGTTGCTGCCTTGATTTTACCGGACATTTCATCGCCTGAAACCAATCTCTTCCCGTCAAGATGACCGCATCGTTTAGGCAGTTCCTGATCTTCCAACTGAATCGCGTTGGCTCCGTATCGTTCAAATAGGCGAACCGTGCGGGCAACATTCATCGCGTTTCCAAAGCCAGTATCTGCATCAACGATAAGAGGAAGGTTGATACGTTCTTTTATGGAAGAGATTGTAGCGGCTACTTCATTCATTGACACCAAGCCAATATCAGGACTGGCGAATTTTGAATAGGCGATGCTTGCACCAGAAAGGTAAAGTGTCGAAAAACCAGCTTCCTGGGCTAACAACGCTCCCAATGCATCATAAATTCCAGGAGCGAGTACAATATCAGGGTGCACAAGCTGCTGCTTCAGCGAAGGAATCATAGTCATCATTCTCAATAAAAAATGATTGTTTTGCTGGAACAAATGAAAAAAAACGTTCCGATGGGAATCAAATGTGGAATTGACCGTGCTCTTCGGTTAATTTTTAACTTCCAATGTCCTTTGTGAGCTCATATTGGAGTTTAAGTCATACGAAATGGGATTGCAAATACCTTGTTGGATTATATTGCGAAATGCTGAAGTGGGAAAAACTATTATACGGGCACTATTCTTCTGGATTCTCAATGTCAATAACGCTATCCTTTCTCGTCGCTGCATCCAAACTTTCTTTGGAATAGCTACTCGGCTAAGAGGAGACTGGTACTAATAATCATAAAATTCAAATGTTTTTGTCGATAATATTTGTTTCGCTACCCTCAGAAATGAAATTTATGGAACACATGAGTTGGATTGAAAATTCATGTTTTAAATACTATTTTAAGATCACCAATTTATATTTTAATATTTATCGATATATTATGTATTATTAAATAAAATAAAAATTAAAGAGTTAAAACAAAATACTCAATTGTAGCGTATGAGTTTGATGTACAATCTATTCAGGAAAATAATGAAAATTCATATAGTGCAGTGCGGTATCGTATGACCTTCGATCGTTTGAAATGGATATTTAACGGAACATCAATTTCAAAAACGTTGCAATCTACTCGTATTGAATTAAAACTGCGCAATAAATGAAGGCTGTGTGTCCAAAACAAAATAAACAACAAATAACACAGGGTATGAATTGGGAGATATTACAAAAATTCAACGATGAATTATAAAAAGATAGACAAAGCTTAAAATATTAGGAAACAGAGTTCCCTATTAAAAAGAAAACTTTCAAAAATTTTAGCGACAGTCATTGAATGGGAAGAGATTTATGCAGCAAAACAAGAAATTATAAATTCGAGGGGAAACAAAGTATGATAATAAATGTATCAATATTATGTTTTCTTAAATAAAAACCACAAAAGAAAAAAATTTCACAATATTCAAAAGAATACATATGATAGGAATCCGAAATTATCAATCCATATTAGTTTTCAATTTCTCTCACCACTGATTATTTCTCCACTTACTATATGTATGCAGTGTTACTTATAGGGGAAATGGCCAAAACCGGTTTTCATTTCCAATGTTTGTCCCATTTGCTCTAATAGGCAGTGCTGGTCTCAATTTGTTTTTATGCAAATGATTTTGGTTTCCATATTGGTGAAACTATTCAAATTTTATGTCTATCTGAGGAAAATTTGACGATATATGAATCTGAGTTAAAAGATAAAACTCTCTGCTAGTCTTATTTTTATTGTCATGATTTTTCAGAAAGCCAACGACTGATCACCCCTATCAGACTGCATAACGTTGCGTTGCTCATGAAATGGTTTGATTTCCCCCCATGAGGAAATGTTTCTTACGACACCGTTCATGCGGTTCAAGTTTGAGAGAATTGTTAAAAATTGTGGAGCGGATAAAAATAATCAAAGGAGGTCAGAAACTGGTGCATATCCTGAAATTGATGAAGACTGTTTTGATTATTCCTGCATACCCACATCAAGTATTATTTTTCTTCATCACTCAGCTTTTCCATTTATATTGGTTTGCAAAATCTAACCTACCAGCTCAGAGATTTTGGCATTCCCATTAGCGGTTCAATAACAATAACTGAACCTTTCAAAGGTATAAATTTTAGAGTTTCTTTATTAAATTTTAATTGCGGGTGCATATTCACTTTCCCGTGATTTTTTAACTTCATAAATTTCTGAATAAAACCGCTTCATATTTGCAAAGAGCCTCCCTCGATAAGCTTTATGATTCTTGGGCAATTCAGTGTCTTAGAAAGGATCCACAAAAAAGATGCAATCGAATGTAAAATTTCAAGATGTACAGTCAAATATATTATTGAATTTCCTGTAATGCCTCCAAATGCCCTGTAAATCGGAATTAATTTTAAATTGATATTCGCCTATTAGGTCAGTCATAATATTGGAATAATAAGAGAATAAGGGATCGATATTTTTTAACTTTTATAAAATTTTTATCCTTATGATAAATATTTTTATCAGATAAGAATAGAGAGTAATATGTCTTTTTTATTCCCAAAATATTATATGTTCGTTAATTAAGATTATCAAACATATTAAATTTATCACATTATTTAGACCATCCTTTATAAATATACTTTCCTAACAAAAAGAGGAAACCAAGTGATGTATGTTTAAATGGTTACCATGCATATCAACCGGTTTTTGGAAAATTTGGCTCTTTTCAATGAGGGTCATGTCTTATTTTACATAGCGCTTCATACACTGAGTGTTCCGATTTTTCAGGAAGGAATTCCAACCGATAAATATGTGAGTTGGGAAATAGTTCCCAGTACTTCCCCACAAAACTGATTCTGATCAATTATCAGTTTATTACTCATAGTCGAGACTAGATACTCCCAATCCAAATTCTTAAATTCAGGCCACTCTGTCATTATAAGTGCTGCATCTGATTGGCTCAGTGCTTCTTCAGCAGATTTTTTCAGTTCAATTTTTCCGAGTTCCGGCTGATGTTCAGGGACAGCAGGATCAAATGCGAACACCAACGCATCCAAAGCAATTAATTTTTGACACAATTCGAGAGCACTACTCCTGCGGAGCGTATTGGTATTTGGCTTGTACGTCAAACCCAAAATAGTAATCTTTTTTTTGCTGAGATTTTTGTAAACTTGATTTAATTTCGAAAAGACCCAATCCTTATGAACATCATTACTTTTCAGAATTGCAGGAATCAAATGAAAAGGTTGATTAAAACTTTTTCCTAACTTTGTTAAAAACTGGACATCGCGTGCCAGTGTTCCTCCCGCAAAAGCACCTCCTGGTGCCAGATACGCACGTGGCCCAATTCGTGATTCAGATTTTAGTCCTCGCACCACCTCATGGGCATTCGCTCCTGTTGCTTCACAAAGGCCTGCCAATTCATTTGCAAAAGCGACAGATAATGCCAAAAATGAATTGATTGCATGCTTTGTCATTTCCGCACTTTCAATTGACATCCAAATCAGCTGATTCGAAAATTTCTCTAAAACTGACTGTAACAATGGTCTAGATTTTTCGTCTCTTATACCAATGACAATGCGATCGGGGTTTTTGAAAATTTCAAGTGCTTTTCCCAACCTTAAGTTTTCAGGAGAGCATGCGAAGTCCAGACCCTGTTCAGAAAACTCTTTTTCTAGTAGTTTAATACTTCCTACAGGCAACTGGGATGAAATCAAAACGACCGTACCAGGATTGAGTAAAGGAGCTGTTCTCCTTATTTGGTCCAGAACATAATCGACATCGGCCACATCGTCCTGATCAACGGGTGTGTCATAGGTCACCCATAAAAGACGCGTTTTGGAGAATGCCTCTTTGGAGGGTGTGGAAAATGTGAGTTGACCATTTTGGATCTGATCTTTGATCAATTCATTTAAACCAGGTTCAAAAACAGGTGCTTTGCCCGACAGCAGGGAAGTGATTTCTTTTTCATTGTTTGTGACACCAACTGTTTTGAAATGTTCGGCACAACATGCGGCAGTCACGCAACCTAAGTGCCATAGTCCTAATACTGCAATCATGAGATTGGTTTCATTGAGAGTGATTCATATAATCAGGGTTTTCAGTTCAAGGGTTTGCCTCGAAATAAACTGAGCTATCGCTGGAAAATCCGGGTTAAAAATGATAGGAAAACAGCTCCGAATATATACTTCTATAACATTTTGAATTTCTTTCCTGGAAGCAATGCGTACAATAATCGACGAACAAAATTTATTGCGAGTACTACATTTCTGCAAAATCTATCTCAGCATTCCCGCCATCATTTTATTAGGACTGATCTTAAGACTGGTGTTGTTTTCAGGCGACGGATTGGGGGATGATCCCAATTATTTTGTTTCGTTCAAGGTTCTCTTTGATGGGCATTTTCAAAAATGGGCGATGTATCATCATCGTTTTTCATACTGGATCCTGCTTCTTGGAGTATGGAAACTGTTTGGAATGAGTGAATTTACATTTATTCTTCCAATTCTTCTTTCATCCCTCGGATGCATCCTTTTAACTTATTTAATCGGAAAAGAACTTCTTGATAAAGCGACGGGTATCATTGCAGCTTTGTTATTGGCAGTTCAACCCTTTGAGGTGTTCACCAGCACCCTGATGGCAACCGATGTTACTTTATCCTTTTACTTTCTCATCAGTGTCTATTTTTTCATATTAGGTCAAAAAAAAGAGCAGATCAAATTTTTTATTTGGTCCGCCTTGTTTGCCTACCTGGCTTATATCAATAAACCGATAGGCCTCTTTATCCTCCCGGTCTTTGGATTATTCTATATTCATAAACACGGGTTAGATTTCAAAAAAGTTAAAAATTACCTCCCATTTATAATTTCACTGGCTCTGTTTTTTGGTGCAACATTTCTGATTTGCTGGCTTCTATTTGATGATGCCTTGCTTATTTTCACGTCATACGGTTCCGAGACTTGGCTTCCTTTGTTTGATATGCGACAGCTTCTGACTTACCCCAAGCAGATGTTTGGACCTTACATATACGGAGAACGATTTCATGGTTTTCATTTTTATACCGTCGCACTGTGTTTGCTGGCAGTAAGAGCATCCAATCGAAAAATAACGATGCTTCTTTTCGGATGGTTTCTGGTTCTATTTTGCCTGATTAATTTTATGCCTCACCGTATTGAAAACGGTATCCCATATGCGTATTCGCAACGTCTTTTTCGCTTTTTGATCATTACGATCCCCCCTTCCACATTATTTATTGCTTATTTTTGGAATCGTTTAAGAGTAAAAAATAAGTATATATTCTCGTTGCTGTTTGCCGCCTACCTGGCCTTTTCTGTCTCCTGGGCTTACGACGCTTCCGGTGTTGCTCGCATCGCATTTGGGGAGGTGCGTGATGCGACCAGATTTTTGATGGACTTAGGCAATGTCGAAATTTATGCAGACCGTCACGTCATCTCAAAATTAGAACGGTTCTGGAACAATGGAGAAAGCAAAGGGCAATGGCATGAATGGGATAACGTAGAGAGTCCTGAAGAGTGGAAACAAAAGTTTTTGAGTGTCCCGGAAGGATACGTGGTGACCGGCGGGCCCAGAAATCCCTATTATGGATGTTTTCACTGTATTCCTAACCTGTCAGATTTTGAACCTCCGGAAAATTGGAAACTCGTAAAAATCTTCAATACCAGGCAATACCCCCCCTGGAAGCTTGAACCGCTCAGAATTTGGCAGGTGATCTACCGGGGAGATGAAACTGAGATAAAAATTGCTGATCCTAAATTGGAAGACTGCCTTCGAAAAAAAACCTACCCTCTTCGCCCTCAAGATGGATTGTCAGCAGACCAGCCTATCACAACCCGTCTTTCCCGCAAAGTTGACAGGATTGAATGTGACCAAAGCGGTGTCGCAGATATAAGCGGTCTGGAAGCCTTTCAAAATATCACCATATTGAATTTATCCGGAGGAGAACTCACTCATCTTGACTTAAGTCCTTTTCCCAATCTCGAGATGGTACTGTTAGCAGGAAATCAAATCTTGGAAATAAAAGGTTTGAATCAATTAAAAAAACTGCGTTTGTTCTGGCTGGCCGGTAATAAACTGACTTCGCTTGATTTGACAGGTTTGAGCAGTCTTATCGACCTGCGTGTGGATGATAATCTATTGAATCAAATAGAAGGAAGCTCTACATTACGGCGCTTAGAGGTGATTTTCCTGGGAGGCAATCCCGATTTGAAATGTGAGAAATTAGAGTTTCCCAAGCCCAAGATTAAAGTTCATGGATGTGATGACGAACCTTGATTTCCTCAATGCATCAGCCTTAGCAGAAAAAATTTTAGTCTCCTTTTTTCTTTTTTTCCTGGGGGCCTGGCTTCTTCACACTCTCCGCAAAAACCATGGAAAGATTTCCATTTTAAACCCTTCCCCAAAGTTACAAGACTGGCTCACTCCTTTTTACCCCAGAGGTTCACTTCTCTTTCAGGCAGAAACAGCACTCACCCCTTCTCGCGAATTCTCAATCCTGTTTCTCATTATTTCAGGTGCAGGTACTTCACGACTGATCGGATGGGATCAGGCACTCAATGCTCCAAATTGGTTCGCTCAAGTAACACCACTTCATATTGCCAAGATGATGGAATATGGAGATGTTTGGCAGCAGTGGCTGGGGCTGCTGAATCATTTCCAAATCACAAGAGTACACCAGAGTCCCCTGCTCATGCCGGTAGCCATGGGAATTCAATGGATCTGGGGAGCTGCCATTCACCTTCCGGTATTGGTCGGATCTTTTTGGGGAATGAGCGCGATTGTTCTTGCCTGGTTATTGGGGCGAAGCTGTCACAGCAAAATTTTCGGACTCCTGTTTTCCGCGTTGCTTGCTGTTTCTCCCTTGCAGATAGTTTGGTCGCGAACCGGAGGAATCTTCATTGGTGCCACCACACACATTTTGCTGGTCATCTGGTTGAGCTACCACTCGGGCAAACATAAAAGCCACTTGCTGATGCTGCTGGCCGGGATTGCTGCCTGGGGAAGCCTTTACCAGTACTATGCTGCAAGAGTTGCGCTCCCTTTAGCTTTTATCGCTCTGTTTTCAGGCCTGCACAGGGGACGCAGCGGTGCCTTCAAAAAATTAACCCTGTTCTCTCAATTGATTATTGTTCTTTATGCGGCCTATCTGATGACCAGTACGTCTGGATTCAAAGAAACTATCTGGCCTGATTATGGAAGTTATGCCGGCAATCGAGGAGAAAAACAGTGGATTGACTATGTGACCTACAATATAGATTCAGCTGCCCGAGAGCTGAAAAATGCCTTTCGTCTATACTTTTTAAACTACCGCTCCATCTCAACCCTCCCTGGAAATATTTACAAATGGGGAATGGAATCTGGCGGAATCTGCTTTGCACCAGTTGCGTTGTTGGGAATTGCAGGGCTGTGGTCCGTCGTCATAAACCTTCGCAGAGAATTTTTATGGCTGTTTTTATTTTTGTCGGGTTTAGCTTTACCAGCACTCAGCGTGACCACGCCCCGCCGGCTATTGACCCTGGATTTAGGATGGTGTGCATTGGCGGCGCATGGGGTGATATTTCTCCTAAATTCGAGGATTTTCAGAACTATTCCTCTCCCCCATCTGGTCTCTGTCCTGGGAATTTTTTTTCTTGCGTTGGGGGCCTGGTCTTTTTCCAGTATCGTACTGCTCAATAAAATCTTGCCCGATCAATACAAGGTTTCAATTCCTTTTGGTGATGTATTCTGGTTCAGAGATGGTCAATTCTGTCGCAGATGTTTGGAAGCAGGTAAACAATGGGAAACGCAGATCAAAAACGGAAGTTTTGTGATTCTCGTCGATTCAGATCTCAATCGAGAAGGAAGAACTATCCCGGGAGGGTTGCCGGTATATGGGAAACTGGCGGCCTTGGTTGCCGGGAAAAATGATCATTTTTTAGAGTTCTATGCCGTGCTGCAAAACTATGATCAGGAACCTCCCACTCCCGGAATAATGTATGATGACAACCGTGTTGATTTTGTCCAATACATTGACCAGAAAATTCTGAAAACCAGTCCGAATGACGTCATATGGCATTTTGAACAGCCCACTCAATGGGAACGTTGGCTGGCACGACGCCTCACCTCCGTCGGTGGTTTTTTAACAACATTTCGCACTCCGACTGAAGACCTCCCTGCTATTCAAATTCAAATTCCGACAAATCGATGGGGTGAGGTGAAAGCGATTCTAAAAAACCTGGATCCGGAAGAAAATCTTGATTCAGATCTTCTACAGTCAAAATTAGCAGAGACAATTTACCCGAGCGGTACTCCGTTATTCCTGAGTCTTCCTCCAAACGACGACAACTCGGCGCCGCCCGAATGGTTTTGGGGAACCAGAAACAGTATTCAGTCCCGGGCAAAATCAATCGATACATTTTTTCCAGTGGGACTCTTTGTCGACAAGCAAAACACACCATGGAAAATACATGTTATTACGAGAGAAGCATTTTATCTGACTCAGAACTTAGACGGTCTTCAATCGACTTTGGAACGGCTCCGGATTGAACGCCAAATCGGATTAGGATGCTCAGTTTTTATCAAAGGATATTGGTGGTTTATCGATTCTACCAACGGGGCACTCTTCTCAACATCTCCCCATGCTGATACCATTCAAATCCCCAGGCAGGATTTGATTGGAATTAAATTAGGCAGGAAAGGAGAGCTGCTTCTTGCTTCAGCATCACAAAGAATTTATGTCTATGACCTCGAAAAGAATCGGTTAATACGTGACTTTCCCGCCGCAGTCTGGCCTTCTCGAATAACGAGAGTTGGAGAATGCGCTCCCCTTCTGACAGGCGAGGATTGGTATGCCACTTACAACCATTTTCTTGGGAAACTCTATCTCTATGATACAGAAGGAAATCTTTTCTATACGCCCCGTTTGGACCAGCTTCTGGGTCTGGAGGACAAAAGAATCATTTCGTTGGAAACAAACGGTTCATATATGGGAGTAGGACTGAAGAATCAGGATGAAGTTCGCACATATAAACTGCGTTTCAAATCAAATCAGCAAACACCGGTCCGCATTCCAGACCCTCAACTTGAAACCTGCCTCAAAGATAACTTTAAGCGTTTCAATACGGATAAAAAAGGGATTTCCTCCCAGGCGATAAACCTCAAATTGATTGAACAGACAGAAATTTTGGAATGTGAAACTGCCGGAATCTCCGATGTCAATATCATCCGAAAATTTCGATTTTTGCAAATTCTTAATTTATCAGGAAACCAGATTAAAAAGTTGGATCTAAGTGGGTTAGCAGATTTGAGAAGATTGCTTGTTGGAGGAAATCAAATCACAGAAATTCAGGGATTGACGGATTTGAAGCAGCTAAAGATGCTTTGGCTTGGGAATAATCAATTGACCAGTCTCAATTTAACAGGGCTCACCGAACTGAAAGACCTGAGGATAGACGTGAATCAATTGACGCGGATTGAAGGGATCTCGTCTTTGATCAATTTAAAGACGGTGTTTCTGGGAGGAAACCCTGGTTTGCTTTGCAAAGACCTTCAATTTCCTAATTCAAAAACGGAAATTCATGGCTGCTGATTTATATTCTCCTCGCCTGCGGATGAATCAAAATTGAGTTCTTCATCAATCACATACAAAGGACGACCCTTTAAATCATCATACATCCGGCTCAAATATTCCCCTATGATGCCGACTGTGAACAGCTGCACTCCTCCCAAAAACAGAATGGTAACCAGCGTGGATGTCCAGCCGCGAATGGTGTTTCCGACCCAATGCATCACCAAACCATAGATTAAGACGAGGAAAGCAATGACGATGGAAAAAAATCCCAGATTCAATGCTAAACGCAGTGGTTTGTTAGAAAAAGAAAGCAGCGCATCGATGGCGAATCGCAGCATTTTCCCAAGTGAATATTTGCTCTTTCCGGCAAGTCGCGGCTGTCGGACATATTCGATGGCAACCTGCCGATAGCCGACCCAACTGACCAAGCCGCGAATGAAACGGTTGTGCTCTTCCAAATTGTTGATCACATCAACCACTTTGCGATCCAGCAATCTAAAATCTCCCGTATTTTCCGGGATCTCAATGTTGGAAAGATAGTTGAGAAATTTGTAGAAGAATACTGCCGAAATTTTTTTAAAATAAGTTTCCCCTTGACGTTCCGTGCGTTTGGCGTAGACCACCTCGTTGCCTGCTTCCCAGAGTTCGATCATTTGGGGGATCAATGCAGGAGGATCCTGCAGATCGGAATCAATAGTGATCACCGCGTGTCCGCGGGCCTTTTCGATTCCTGCTGTGATGGCCATTTGATGTCCAAAATTTCTTGAAAAACTGATCACTTTAAGATGATGGTCGCGTTCTGCAATTTTCTTCAAAATTGAATGTGTTTGATCTGTGCTCCCGTCGTTGACAAAAATTAATTCGTATTGGTAATGATCCATCGCCTGCAAAACACCGGTTAACTGACGATAAGTCTCTTCAATGATAATTTCTTCACAGAATACCGGAGCCACGATAGAAATTAATTTTGTAGAAGATTTCATGCCTTATTTGCTTTCAATTTTCTCGGAGAGCACCCACAGTCGAGCGGGTTCCGGATAGGGGAGATAATCTAGCACATTAAATTCTTTGAACATTTTCCAGGAGGCGTGCAAAGGATTTTGAAACTGAGTCAATTGAAATCCTTTGTAAGTGACATTATAATGGACACAACTTCCCAATCCTGTCAATAACATCGTCCCTTTTGGCTGCTTGCTCTGATTCAGTGAAAGCCAATTTTCATATTCTGAAACATGGGAAGTGTTCAGTATCGGAAAAACTTCTATCCTGGAATTTGCTTCTTTTAAATAAAAATTTTCCATAAAAAAAGACAGCCAGACTTCCACCAGTAATCGGGGAGGAGCAGCATCAGCAATTTCCTGACTCACTTTTTTGACAGTCTGATGGTAGGTTCTTCCCGGGGCTGTGGAGTGATGGGCCTGCAAGAGGTTGACTGCAGATATCCCCATGAGTATCAATGCAGGCATGAAGGAGGCCAACCGCCACTGTACTTTTCGGCAGTGAAAAATATCCAGCACCAACTTCACCAAATGAAGCGTCATAGGAAACGAAAGGGGAGAAAGGTAACGAAAAATTCGTGGTGCTGAATAATACTGATCAAAAACAAAACTGTTGGGAAAGAAGTTAATGAATAGAAAAAATGTCCCGTAGTAGCACAACAGACAATAGTCTAATCGATCAAGTCTGCGTTTTGTGTTGGATTTCAATGTCGAAAAATAAAATTTTATCCCTAAACCAAAAATCAATAGAAAGGGGATACTTCCAAAAAGAGTATTGCCAAACTCCTCGCCTTGAAAAAGATATTTGGGATACATCAGGAAAAGAATCGGCAAATCATGTGCGGGAACCGGATAAGTGGCTGCATGTGCATGAAGAAAAGGCATGAAAAAACCGGTGATTTCCCGCATGACAATCATCGTGATTCCGTGAAGCAGGGCTGAAAACGCTGCAAAGCTACAGAATCCCTTCCAGTTTTTCTGAACAATTTGAAGCAGAAAATAAAGAGCAAGAACCGGGACAAGATATACGACCCAAAGTTTGACGTGAAACCCGAACCAAAGGAAAAATGAGACGCTGATTCCCTGAAGAACCGGTCTTTTTTCAAAACGGATCAACAATGCAAATCCGATTGCGAGCAACCAGCTTAAGATCAGGTCATTGGCGCGAAGTGTCCCCGTTAAAATTTCAAATGGCGCTGATGCAATGGCCAGTCCCGCCAAAAAGGCATAGTGGCGAGGAGTTTTCTTAGAAACCAGCACAAAATAGCCGATCACGCTAAAACTGGCAGACATCAAAACTGTCGGAAGAAAAAAGCTGAACTCCGACACTCCCAGAAGTTGAAATGCTATCCAGTTAAAAACCCACACACCAAAACGCAAATGCAGTTGATCTTCTGCATTGAAATTTCCCTGAAAAATCTCTCGTGCCACGGAGAACTCCTGGATGTCATCGCAAAGGATAAAACCAGCGAAAAAATAGACTCTCAGGATACCGGCAACTGCAAAAAGAATCAGAGGAAAGGCAACTGAAGCAAAAGCACCGCTTTCTTTTAAACCATGATATTTCAATGAGAACCTTGATGGAAAGGTGATGTCGAAACCCTAGAAAAATAACATTTTATCAATTGATTGAAAATTGGAAATTTGAGAATAAGCACTTGAGGATTCTTCGCTGAATGATAATATCCGAACTTACTCAAAATCCGCAAAATATCATCTTCCTCTCAGACATATTCTATGACGCAATCCTTCACTCATCTTCATCTGCATACGCAATACTCGTTGATGCAGGGGGCCATTCCAATCAAGGCGCTCACCAAAAAATTAAAAGCCCTTGAATATCATGCCTGCGCGATCACCGATCATGGCAACATGTTCGGGGCAATTGAATTCTACCACGCACTCGTTGCAGCAGAAATCACTCCGATCATCGGAACAGGAATTTATGTCGCAAAAGAATCCAGGCACAAACGCGATTACGAGCAGCGGGGACCGAATGCACATCAAACAATCCTTCTGTGTCAAAACCGTGAAGGTTACCGCAATTTGACCTACCTCTCAAGTCTCGCTTATACAGAAGGAAAGCACTACGGTTTTCCGCGAGTCGATCACGAACTCCTCGAAAAATACAATGAAAACCTGATCGCCTTGAGTGCTGGATTGAATGGTGAACTGGCCCAGCATATTCTGAATGGACGTTTAAACGAGGCGAAGTCTCTGGCTGCCTGGTATCGCGATCTTTTCGAAGGCCGTTATTACATCGAGCTGCAATCCACCGGCAGGCCTGAGCAGGACGAAGTCAACCCTCAGCTGATCCTCATCGCCCAGGAATTGAACATTCCTCTGGTGGCAAGTAATGATTGTCATTACCTCTCGGAAGAGGACGCCTATGCCCATTATATTTTGGAACTGATGGGTCTGCAGAAAAGAGTGACGGATAGTGATATTCCACCAATGAAACCGAGTCAGCTTTACCTGAAGAGCAAAGAGGAAATGCAGGAAACCTTTGCTTCGCTTCCCTCAGAATCGTTGAGCAATACCACAGTGATTGCCGATCAGTGTGACTTGTCACTCGACAACAAAGTTTACTATTTACCCAAGTTTGAACTTCCTGAAAATGAGACGCCCGATTCCTACATGATTCGCAGTGCCAAAGAGGGTCTGGAAAAGCGATTGGAAAATTTATTCAAAATCTACAGTCCTGAAGAACCGTTTTCAGAATTCCGCAAAGAATATGATGATCGTTTGGAATTTGAGCTGAATGTGATTATTCAGATGGAATTTCCTGGTTATTTTTTAATTGTTGCCGATTTCATCAACTGGGCTAAGGACAATGGCATTCCGGTTGGACCCGGACGCGGTTCTGGCGCTGGATCTCTAGTCGCCTATGCATTGCGTATTACCGATGTCGATCCTTTGCGTTTCGGTTTGTTGTTTGAACGTTTTTTAAATCCGGATCGAATCAGTATGCCCGACTTTGATATCGACTTTGAGGTCAATGGCCGTGAAGCAGTAATTGATTATGTTCGTAAGAAATATGGGGAAAACAACGTTTGTCAAATTTCAACATTCCAGTCTCTGGGCGCCAAAGGAGCGATTCGGGGAGTCGCACGGGTTCTCGATTTTCCTTATTCAGAAGCCGATAAAATCGCAAAGCTCATTCCTGATAAACTAGGAATCAACCTTGAGGAATCGATCAGGCAGGAACCGGACTTGAGCCGGATGGAACTGGAGGGGACTGAAAACGAACAGAAATTGATTGGTCTCGCCAAAAGTCTGGAAGGCTTGACGACTCATTTGGGAACCCATGCAGCAGGGGTGATTATCATGGATACTGATATTCGTGAAGTCATGCCTGTCTGCACCGGAAAAGAAGATTCGCTGCAATCTACCTATACCATGAAATATGCAGAAGACCAGGGTGCCGTGAAATTTGATTTTCTTGGCTTGTTGACGCTTTCAAATATAGAAGCGGCCCTTAAACTGATCAATGTTGATCGATTCGATGATCCTTTTGATTTAGAGATGATTCCCATGGACGATCCATTGACCTTCAATCTTCTTTGTCAGGGTGATACCACGGGAATCTTCCAGCTGGAATCTTCGGGGATGAAAAAACTGGTATTCGACATGCAGCCCAGTGTTTTTGAAGATATTGTCGCCATAGTTGCACTCTACCGTCCGGGTCCTCTGGGTTCGGGAATGGTGGAAGATTTCATTCAATGCAAACATGGACGAAAGCAAATCGTCTACCCCCATGTTCTCATGGAAGCAATTCTCAAAGAAACCTATGGAGTGATGGTGTATCAGGAGCAGATCATGCAGGCGGTCCAGGTTCTTGCCGGCTTCACATTGGGGCAAGCCGATTTGCTAAGACGAGCCATTGGGAAGAAAATTGCGGCCGTATTGACAGAACAACGGGAAATTTTTGTTTCAGGGTGCTTGAACAATCCTGCTTTTGTTGAAGGTTGCGGCTCCGCAACTCCAGAGCAAAAAGCGAATAATATTTTTGATTTGATCGATTATTTTTCAGGTTACGGTTTCAACAAATCTCACACGGTTGCCTATGGTTTGATCAGCTACCAAACGGCTTACCTCAAAGCCCATTTTCCGGTTCAGTTCATGGCCGCACTCCTCAACTGCAGCATGAACAATCCGGATAAAGTGGTCAACTTCATCAGCGAGTGCAGAGAGATGGGAATTGAGGTGCTCCCTCCGGATGTCAATCAAAGTGTTAACGAATTCACAGTTTCCTTCTTGAAATACCAATTGGATACTCCCGGTATGACCATGCTCAAGGGATTGGGAGTTCCAGAATCTGTTCTTCAGGTTCTGGAAAAATTGGAAAAAGAAGAATTTCAGGAAAAAGAAGCATTACTTGCTCGGCTAAAGGAACTGCCAGGCCAGGAGCAGATTTCTGCATATCGCGATTTCATTTTAAGGGCAAGCCGCATTGAAGCAGTCCGGTTCGGATTGAATGCTGTCAAGAATGTCGGTGGGAATGCTGTTGACGCAATTTTGGAAGCGAGAGATAAAAAACCCGACAAATGTTTTACTGACATCATGGATTTTATGAAAACTGTGGACCTCAGCAAAGTCAATTCGAGAGTATTGGAAACATTCGTCAAGTGCGGTGCATTTGATTCCCTCAACCGGAATCGGGCTCAACTGCTGGAGGTTTTGGAAGAAACCGTTCATATTGGACTTGAATTTCAACGTGCCGAAGATCCTCTTCAAAATTCCCTGTTTGATCTCCTTAGCAAAGAAGAAGCACAAAATACAGAAACCCAAATTGAATTTCCTGAAGTGAAAGACTGGCCGACCAAGCAACGCCTTGCCTGTGAAAAAGAGGCGCTCGGCTTTTATGTTTCAGGCCACCCCCTTGATCGTTACGAGTCAGAAATTAAAAAATTGGCGATTTCCACCTATGACCTTAGAGAACAACGTCGAAAGGAAGGCGATGTCGTTTCATTGGCCGGGATAATCATCTCGAGCACCGTCAGGCTTTCGAGGAAAAACGAAAAATTTTCCATTATTAAATTGGAAGATCTGCGTGGTTCCATTGAAATTCCCATATACGCGAAACTTTACGAAGAGGTCAAAGAATTGCTTTCGGCGGATGAACCGATATTGGTTACAGGTCGTGTCGGCTATCGAGACGATGAGGTGGGACTGGTCGCCGATAAAATCCAGTTGCTCAGTCTGTTGAGACAGGAGACCTGCAAAGGGATCACCATCGATTATTCAGAGCAGCAATTCTCTCCTCAATCCCTCAATACATTGCGGGAGTTGCTTTTGACATCGCCCGGGGATGCTTCAATTTGCTTCCAAATTCACACGCCTGAAGACAGCACTGTAAAAATTGAACTAGAAGAAAATATTGCGCTTGCGCCCAAGTTCGTTGATGGCCTGGGTGATTTATTTGAATGGCAAAGCGTCGTTTTTGAATATTGAGGAAATCGTATGTATTTTGATCTTCGCCTTTGGGCATTTACCCAAGGTGCACGTATGAGAATTGCCTTCACGGTCTTTCTTGGGGTGTTGGCTTCGGTGATTGGGATTGCCCGACTTGCAGGATTAGGCTGGTTATTGGCTCAAGTTTTCAAGGGGACACCGTTTTCTGAATTGTTCCTCCCATTGAGTTTGATTGCATTTACGATGCTGCTTCGAGGGGTCCTTGAATACTGGCGTAATCTCTTTGCGCATCACACTTCTGCCGGAGTTCTGGCCATTTTACGGCAAAAATTGTATGAAAAAATCGTTGAGCTGGGCCCTGCCTATTTCGGACTCCATCGGACTGGTGATGTGCTGCTTTCGGTAGTAGACGGAGTTGAACAGTTAGAAACTTATTTTGGAAGGTATATTCCTCAACTTTTCATCGCACTGATCGTACCTGTCGTCTTTTTTGTCTTTGTTTTTTTCTTGGACTGGCCCGTTGCAGTCGTCATGCTTGTTTTTGCGCTGCTCACACTCTTTGCGCCTGCACTTTTTCATTCATGGGACAGTGAGAACGCGAAAGCACGCCAGAAAGCATATTCTGCCTTTGGTGCGGAATTTTTAGATGCACTGCAGGGGCTTGCCACATTGCAGGCATTTGGACAAAGCGGCAGTCGAGGAAATTTTCTTGCCAAAAAATCGCACGAACTTTTCAAACGGACCATGTGGGTTCTCGCCACCAACGCGCTGACCCGGGGAATAACAGATACAGGGATTGCATTGGGGGCTGCCTCCATGCTTGGCTTGGGTGCCTACCGCGTAACCCAGGGCTTGATGTCGCTGGAAGTGCTCCTGATCCTGTTAATGATTGGGATCGAGGTTTTTCGCCCTCTTCGAGAGCTTCGGGAACTGCTGCACAACGGCATGATGGGACAATCATCTGCCGAGGGAATCCTCGCTCTTCTTGAGCAAAAACCGCTCATCGCCCCGACACCGGTTTATCAGAGTAAACAAATCAGAGGCGATCTATTGCCAACTATCCGATTCGAATCAGTTCAATTCACCTATCCAGGTGCTGACCGCCCTTCACACCGCAGCATGAATTTTTCTGTTGCAGCCGGAGAACGGATTGGAATCGTGGGTTCCAGCGGATGCGGGAAATCGACGGTGGTACGTCTACTTTTAAGGCTATATGATCCGCAAAGCGGAGTTATCCGAGTCGGTGAACATGATCTCCGTGATCTCGATAAGGAGACGCTGCACAGGCATATTGCGGTCGTACAGCAGGACACCTATCTTTTTCACGGAACAGTAAGAGAAAATCTGCTTTTTGGAAAAGCCGATGCCACTGAAAACGAGTTGCTGGAAGCTTCAAAAACCGCAAATGCACATGAGTTCATTGACGGTCTTCCTCAAAAATATGACACGGTGATCGGAGAACGGGGAATAAAACTCTCTGGAGGACAGCGACAGCGAATCGCAATTGCTCGGGCAGTTCTGAAAAACGCACCGATTCTGGTGCTTGATGAGGCACTTTCTTCTGTAGATACCGAAAATGAGGCGCTTATTCAAGAAGCATTGGACAGAGCTATGAAAGGACGTACCACTCTAGTCTTCGCTCACCGGCTCTCGAGCGTGATTGACTCTGACCGGATACTCGTTCTCGAGCAGGGACAAATTGTGGAAGAAGGAACTCATTCACAATTGATGAGGGATCAAAAAGCTTATTATGCCCTGATGACCGGTCAAATCGAAAACAGCGAAGACGATTTTCTGGCTGACGGTGCTTCTGTCCGTTTCAGGGACCTGGAAATGGATCGGACTGCAGACGATGACCGTCAGGTTGGACCGGGGCCCCCGGATTCCATTTTGAAGGCGGAAGGAATGGGTTGGTTAGAGACCATCAGGTACCTGATGCAGATGGTTGCCCCCTGGAAGAAAAAACTGTTTGTTGTTTTTATGCTTGGGATCCTGCGAGTCGGTGCTCTGATTGGAGTCGGTATCATCAGCGCATTGATTGTCGCTGCGGTTAAAAACAATGTTTCCTATGAAAATCTTTTAATTGTTTTATTTGTCATTGCCCCGCTCGCGGGCCTCTTACACTGGCTGGAGTCCTGGCTGGCCCATGACATGGCTTTCAGACTGTTGAGTGAACTGCGGATAAAACTTTACAGAAAGCTGGATTCTTTGGGACCGGCATACATGACCCGCCGGAGAACAGGAGACCTGGTTGGCACTGCAACAAATGATGTTGAATTGGTAGAATTCTTTTTTGCTCATACAGTCGCTCCTGCATTTGTTGCTGTGCTTGTACCGGCAGCAGTTGTCCTCACCCTGATTTACAATGGTCCATTAATGGCTTTTGTATTGTTGCCCTTTTTGGTTCTTGTCGCACTGAGTCCCCTGATGCTCAGGCATCGAATTGATGAACTCGGATCTCGTGCCAGAGAAGCTTTAGGCAGCTTGAACGCTCATGTTGTTGATACGATTCAGGGATTGAGCGAAATTATCACTTTTCAGCAATCAGAGCGGTATGGGGAGGAATTGTTACAAAAAACAAAACGGTATCATCAAATACGATTACCGTTTTTCAAAGATTTGACGATGCAAACTGCAATTCTTGAAGTTGCAACAGGACTTGGAGGGCTTGCTGTTGTGCTATGCGGAACCTATCTGGTTAATGAAAATTTACTCGATAGCAGCATCTTACCAATGTTAACCCTGATCTCAATGGCAGCCTTTCTACCTATTTCAGAAATTGCACACATTGGCAGACAACTGGCTGATACATTGGGGGCCACTCGCCGTTTGTATGCGGTTCAAAACGAATCAGCGCCAATCCAGGATGGTCCTGGAGTTGATTCTTTTGGCAATCAGGAAAAAGGATTGGAAATGAAAAAAGTTACCTTTTCATATCTTAGAGACGGCCGGTTTGCATTGAAAGATGCCAATTTTTCTATACCTGCCGGAAAGATGGTAGCATTAGTCGGTCCTTCAGGAGCAGGTAAAACCACTGCCGCCCATTTACTGATGCGCTTTTGGGACCCGATCATGGGAGAAATCACCTTTCAGGGATACCCCCTGTCTCAATTTCGTCTGGATGAATTACGTAAAAATATTGCTCTTGTCACTCAGGATACTTATTTGTTTCATAATTCAATTCAGGAAAATATCATGATTGCACGTCCTGCAGCCGATAAAAAAGAACTCCATGATGCCATTGAACGGGCGGCCCTGCGTGAGTTTATTGATGCTCTTCCTGAAGGGTTAAACACTCCCGTTGGAGAAAGAGGGGTACGGCTTTCAGGAGGGCAGCGCCAACGGGTCGCAATTGCCCGAGCCTTCCTCAAAGATGCTCCGGTCCTGATTCTTGATGAAGCAACTTCTCATTTGGATTCAATAAACGAAAGACTGGTACACGATGCCCTTGAAGATCTCATGCACAACCGAACCACAGTCGTGATTGCTCACCGTTTGTCCACTGTCCGGAACGCTGATGCCATTGTTGTTCTGGACCAGGGACAAATTGCAGAAACGGGAAATCATCAAACACTGATTGCCAGAAATGGTTTGTATAAGCATTTGGCAGGACGGCAAATGGAAATCAACCGAAAAATCAAACAAAGTGCATGATCCTCCCGTAATAATTTTTAAAAATTATCTTTCATTGTTTAAAAATGTAATTTTTGCCGGAGAAAACGGTAAAATCACCATCTCAACAGCTCAAAATGTCAATTCACAGCGCTGTTTCTGCCTTCATTGATCACTAATATCGTTAGCGTATCAACAACAGAAGGAATTGCCTGATAACATTGTCCGGAATAATAGTAGACACCGATAGTTTTGCTTGCAAGACACAAGGTTCCGCATCCAAGAGAGAGTGAATCGCTGAGGCACATCACATATGAACTTGTTGGAACCAGTTCATCATAGGTATTCACAACACTTTCTGAAATCCTCTCTTTTTCCGTGTTACAATCTTTAAAAAGATTAAAAGGACCTGCTACCAGTAAATTCGTTTTGTCGGAGCTCTGATAACAATTGAGAGAGACTTTGTCTGCATCGGCGCTCGCATGCAAATAAAACGATGAAGGACTTTCTTTATCAGCGTCGACAGCTCCATCATAACATGCTGATAAAAGAAAACCGCAACTCACCATCAGTATGGGCCAGACGCATTTTTTGTTTAATATTAAAATAGTTCCTCCTTTTGATCGGTGGTTGAGTTGCCTGTCTATATCTCAGGGTTTTTGATTTGACAAGAAAATTGATGAAAAGAATTTGTTTAAAAAATTTTAAGAAAACATAATATATAAAACGATATTGTGTTTAGAAGTCATATAATATTAAAAGAAACAGCATCTCACTCAACCGGTTTTGAAAATGCTGACAAAGAAGGATCCTGCCTTCTAACTGAATGTTTTCTTGGTCTTGCTATTAGCTCAATTTTGTTATAAATGTCATCCTTTATGGTGCCAGTCGATAAATTCAGTATGTCTTTAAAACTAAACAACAAAAGGAGTTATGAAAGTTATTGGGACCAGGGCAAATGAAAAAGTATTTGAAAAGGGGGAATTCCACTGTCATGGATGCCACACCATTCAGAATTATATTTGGTATAAAGTATACCGTTGGCTGGTCCTCATATTTGTCAATGTTTTTCCCTACAAGCTCTCTGGAGAATACCTGGAGTGCCAGGAATGTTTAAAAACTTTTGATCCCACAGTTCTAAACGAAGCAGAAGATTCAAATCTTTCTGAACAACTTGCAGAATTCCAGAAGGGAATCCGCGACATCATGATACTGATCATGCTTGCTGATGGGGTTATTGACCCAGAAGAAATCTCCAGTATTCAGGGGTTATATACAAAAATGGTTGGGGGTGAGTATAGCAGTGAATCGATCAACAGAGACATTGGCAAAATACAGGGACTTCATAAAAATATTGAAGATCATCCTAAAAAAGCAATGAAAAAATTGGCAAAACGCTTGAGCGGTTTTTTAAATGAAAGTGGAAAACTAGACGTTTTTCATGCAGCAGTGACAGTAGCCTGGGCAGATGGTGTAATCCAGGATCAGGAACAGACGATGCTCAATACGCTGGCCCGTGAATTTGAATTGTCCAGCAGGGTGGTTGAAGCGACCATGGAAGAATCCAAAAAACACCACAATTACAGCAGCATACTCAAATCTTTCAGTGAAGCCGAAGAAATATTAGAAGCATCTTAGTTTTATAACTCATTCGTTTGCAGGGTACTTCCTTTGTCCTGAATTTTAAAGTTGGGAGTCAAAAACGATATTTAAGGGAACATAATATAGCGAATGTTATTATTTTTCCATTTTTAATGATTTCAGGAAGCGTCTTTAATTTTTTGAAAATCTCGAAAAAGCAGTGAAAAATCGTCATTTTCCATTCCTTGTGCCACAGCATTTTCCAGGAATAAAAGGGTCTGTTCTCCGAGATCAGGATTTGTGCCCAAGCTCTTCGACAGGGAAACCGCCATTTTGAGATCTTTGTGTAAATTAGAAACTTTTGATTTTGCGTCCCACTTTTTAGACAGGATATGTTTGGGAAACCGGGTTTCACTGATATAACTGCGGGCATTGGCAAGGTTGAAAACATCAATCATGTCCTCCAGGCGAATTCCTGCCAGTTCTGCCATCCTTCCTCCTTCACAGGTCGCCAGAAAAATAGTATGGCAAACCATATTATGAATCAGTTTTAACGTATGCCCAGCACCGCTGTCTCCCAGATAAAAAAGATTTGCTGCGAAAACTTTGAGATGCTTTCGAGTTTCAATGTATGCCTCTTCTTTTCCACCGATCATCAGAGTGAGGTTCCCGGCTTCTGCGCCACTCGCTCCCCCACTCATTCCTGCATCAAGATAACTGACTTTTTTTTTTGCAGCTTTTTTCGCAAGACGCTTTGTATGAACAGGATCAGAGGTAGTCAAATCATAAAGCACCAATCCCTGACGCGCATTGTTTAAAATCCCCTTTTTTCCTTTCAGGATTTTCTCGATTTCTGCAGATCCAGGTACCACCAAAAAAATCGTCCGGCAAAACTTTGCCATTTCAACAGGTTCCAGAAATTGAACCGAATTTGATTTTCTAAAAGATTTGCATGCGGCAGATGAGACATCCCAAACCGCCAGATGGTAGTTTTTTTTTGAAAAATTTTTAGCGATTCCTTTTCCCATGTTTCCAAGGCCAATCACCCCGACTGTATATTTCTTCATAGGCGAATTCTGATTTACAAATGGCACCATCGTTTAGCAATTTCCAGATAGACTTCCTTGGATTCTTCAAGTTTGCTGGTATAACAAAACTCATCGGTTTTATGGGCAATATCGGGTTCACCCGGACCAAGAATCACCGTCGGAGGATTGTTGTAGGCGGGAGTCAGGGCACAGGCGTCCGTTGAATAGGTCGCTCCTCGAGGCTGTGGAGATTCGTGAAGATAAGGGGTCATGATGCTGAAAACCTCCTGTATCCACTCATTGGACGAATCACTGGCCACATTCCTGGATTCAACAATAGTGAGAATCTCAACCTCATTTCCAAGATAGTTTTGCAGGCGTTTCTTGATTTCATCATTTTCCTGTCCGGGAATAGTTCGTATATCCAGGCAGATTGAAGTTTGATCAGGAACCGAATTGATATTCAAACCCCCGGAAATAGTGCCTACGTTGAGCGTCGGTTTTCCCAGAAACTCATGAGGAGATTCATGGAAGCGGAACTGCTCCAATTTATTGATCACTTTGCCCGCCTTAAAAATAGCGTTGACTCCTTCTTCAGGCATGGAACCGTGAGCTGTCACTCCCGACGTCCGCACTTCCAGCCACACCAATCCTTTATGACCGATCAATGGATAATTTGAAGTGGGTTCCCCTACGACAACAGCACCGGCTTTTCCCAACGCACCATCTGTCTGTGCGAGATGATGAGCACCAACACAGCCGTATTCCTCTCCGGCGGTTAAAACCACTTCTATTCCCGCTTCACCTCTTGAATATTTTGAGATTTCTATCGCAGCCAGCACCATTGCAGCGACGCCCCCCTTCATGTCAGTGGATCCTCTTCCAAAGATTTTGTCTCCGTCCAATTCACCGCTAAATGGATCTTTGCTCCAATGAGCCGCACCCAGGGGAACCGTGTCAATATGGCCGGTAAAGCAAATAGGGGCCTTATCACTCTTTCCCTCAATGCGGGCAACAAGACTTGTTCGTGACTCTTCGTACTCATAGTAAGCGGTTTGAAATCCACCATCTTCCAGCAATTTCCCTAGATATTCGGCACACTTCCTTTCCTGCCCAGGAGGGTTGATGGTATCATAAAGCAATAAATCTCGAGTCAAGGTCAATGGTTTGAGACGATCATTCATGAGAATTCCTCCAGATATTGTTTTATTTTAAAAGTTTTTTTAGTTGAGAGGGCTTCTTGATTATTTTTTCAACACTTCAAACAATCGATCAATATCACCTTCAGAATTGTACAAATGGGGTGATATTCGAATAGAACTGCCTCGCACACTGACGTAAATGTGATTGTCAGCCAATTGTTTGACGACCCCTTCCGGTACACCATCAGAAAATCTTATTCCCAGCATATGCTTCGAACGCAAATGAGGCGGCGCGACCGTCATTTGAAGTTTTTCTGCTTCGCAGGCAGCGTAATTGGTCAGCACCGTCAAGCTCGCTTCAATTTCTCGCACTTTCCATGCCAATATCTGCTTAAGTGCTGCCACGACCATTGGCATCAGGGCAAAATTGCTTCGTTCCCCGACATCAAAGCGACGAGCTCCCGGTTGGTATTCGTCACGATAATTGACAAGCCCTGAAAAATCTTCACTGTTTTTTCGGTTGATCCAATTGTATTCAATCGGGTCTCCTTCGTGGTAGTCAGGATTGGCATACAGAAATCCCAGACTGTAAGGTCCCAACAACCACTTATAAGCGGCGCCAATCAAAAAATCAGGGCGAATTTCCTTAACTGAGAAAGGCATTGCTCCAAGAGATTGGGTTCCATCAATCACCATTGATGAGTTGTACCGGTCACAAAATTCTCTCACCTTTATTAGATCGATCAAACTCCCATCCGTCCAGTGGCAATGAGCCAGAGCCACTACCGCAGTTTTTTCATCCATTGCCTCTATGACGGCCGCGGTCCAATCACCATCATCAGGGCGTCGAACCGTCTGAAAAATTGCCTTTTTTTCTTTTGCCAGCAAATTCCAGGGATAGACATTGGAAGGAAACTGATCTTCTAGTACAATAATTTTTTCTCCGGCGGCCACTTTCATGTTCCTGGCGGCCACTGAAATGCCATAACTGGCGGAGGGAATGATCGCAACATCATCGGTATTCCCATCAACTAATTCAGCAAAAAGACGCCTTGCATCCTCAGAAGTAGTAAAAAAATTTTCGGGATAGAGTTCCCAGGGCGATTCCTTAAAAGCCACTCCCTGATGACCCGCTTCACTCACGCTACGCAATTGGGGAGACAGATAAGAACAATTAAGATAGGTAATATGATCTGGAATTTTAAACAAATGCTTTTGATTTTCAATCATTGTTGTTCCTTTTTGCAGCGTTGAGTCAAATCGAAAAGTTGTTTTTGCAGACATTAGAGTTGACGCAAGCTTTCAACAACAAAATTTTTTCTGAACCAACAAGGAAATTAAACAAAAGACCCCGTAGTATCGAATGCATGGAAGCATGTCAATTTTTTTATAGCTACTTCACTTCCTCTCAGAAGGACCACCACAGCAGACAGAAAAGCTTTCACCCTTGAAAGAAGGCGTACTCTATTCGCACTCAAAGTTTTTCTTTTCCAGAAGATGAGAAATATTGAACTTTTTAATTTCTTCTTTCGAAATCGGAGGGTTTCCTTTATTTGAAAAGTCCCAGGGACAATGCAAACATCCGCTTTCACAACAAAACCCCCGTTTTAGATGGGTCTCTCTGCTCATGGGTACGTACATCCCGACCATTTATAGAATTTTTTTCAGCTATGCCAGAAAGGCAGAAAATTCAAAGAGACCATTTACATGCCCCTGATTTTGGACGATTTGACCAACTATCCTCCTGGTCGGAGAATCACTATGACTACGCCGATCACGACGAAGACAACCCCAAAAACGGTACGACGAGTAGGCGAATCGACTCGAAAGAGAAACGCAAAAATTAACGTGAAAATAGGGGCTGTGGCGAGAATCGGAGAAACTGTTAAAACAGATCCATAAAGCAGCGCGGAATAGAGAAAAATGACTGCAATTGCACTGATCACTCCGGCAACTCCACACCAAAATATACCAACTTTCGGAATCCCACCAGGTAAACGTTTCTTTTGAAAAATATAGATGCTCACCCCTACCAAAAGAGAAACGCTAAAGGCGACCAATGCCCCCATTAAAGGATTGGGAAGAACTGTCATGCCGTATCGTCCCATATTCGCGGTTAAAGCCCGAATTGTCGAAGTAGCAAGGGCAAACAAAAGGGCACCCCGCAGCATTGTGCCTGCTCCCTGAAAATTCCAGGAAATAGTCAAGATCCCTGCCACGGTGATCAAAGTTCCCATTGCAATTCCCAAGCTAAGCGATTCCCCCAAAAAAGTAATCGCAATAACCGCTGCAATCAACGGTGTCACCGCAGTGAACGTTGCGGAAATCGTTGGTCCAACTCGACGATTTGCTTCGTAGGCGAAGTAGCGCGAAATAGCAGGCTGGATCAATCCTATCACTGCAAAAACAGGAATAGCCGATGAATTCCAGTCAGCAGAATCTATCCAGAAAGGAGCAAAAACAAGAAAACAAAGCAGGGTTGTCGCAATTGAGACAACCGACGCTGTTTGCGGGTCCACATGCGCTATGCCTCGTTTGATCGCGTGAGCGGTCAGACCAAACATAGTAGCAGCTGAAACTGCGAAAAGAGATGATGCGTTCAGCCCTTCAAACATAATCAGGCCCCTGCAGCGTTTTTCGCCCAGTCACAATTTGCAGCAATCTTAATATCCCTAACTCAGGTGAAAACTTTTCAATTTGTCAAATCCATACGACTCTCGTTCTGAATATGCCGCATCAACACGATTGTTTGCAATCGTAAAAACTTTGTATTCCATGGAGGTTTTGTCCAGCTCCTCTTTGGATGAATAATTTTTTAAGAATCCCATATATTGTCCAACTGCTGCATAGTCTTTGAAATACATTTTGATCAAACAAAGCAGTGCGGCAGAGCGAAAAATTGATTCTCCTTCCAAATAGGAAAATACCGAATCAAGAGACTCAGCGGATTTCTTGAGATTTGCCTCTGCGGCATCACGCTTTCCTGCATTCATCAACAACTCGGCCTGGATCATCTGCAGTCCCACAATTTTGAGCTGAGATTCATGCTGCTTATCCATTTTGTGCAGTAGTTCAAAAGTCATAATAGCATAGTCATAGGAAAGAATAGACATCTCAACTGATCGTTCTTCTGCATTCAGCGATTTTAGATCATCAGGTCGTTTTTTCTGACGAACCGGTAGTGTGGTCAACCATTCTTTTGCAAATTTTTCAGGTTCAAACCCTTCTGCCATCTCATCATCACCTTTAAAATAATGAATATCATTACTGGCAAAACAACATTTTGGACAAACGGCAACCTGCATTAAATTGTAATCACAAAAATCTTTATCTCCCACAGGAGACGTGTAGACAGAAACTCCAAAAATGTTGGCTTGAGTCCTCATGCTTTTTTTTCTCAGAATCCAAAAAGGAATCTCCGGTTGTTTGCAAACCAGACAATCCACATATTTGCCACGAAGCGAACTATTTTTTGCCGTCAGCGTTTTCTCTTCCATCCTTTTCCCTTTATCAAGAAGATCCTGCTTCGCATCCAATACGGTTTGCGGTCCCCGCTTGAAATTGTCTTTGATGGCTCCGGAAACCGTTTTTAAACGCTTGTATTCGGATTCAAGTTCCAATTTTTTCTGCGCCCAAACCAGCATATCTCTGGAAAATGCATTGTCGTATCCCAAACGCCGGCATGCTTGCTTAAAAAATACAGCTTCCGCTGAGCTCAATTTGCTGTCTGCCAAGGCAACTTTGACAAGGATGGTAAGAATATCAAAGGCAATATCCCGATTCATCTGTCCCGCGTAATCCAGTTCTGCCTGTTTCCGTTCTCGAATCATTGCCACTAAACGCTCTGCCTGTTCTTTGTCTGAAAGCAAAGAAATAATTTCACGAAGAAAGGAAAGTTCGTGTTCGTCGACACGACGGTCGGCGAGAATCATTCCCTGTATCGCGTCGACAAACCAGGAAAGATTTTCACTGGATAAAGATTGAATGAAACCGTCTTTAACGTGTAATTCTAAAGTCTGATCAGTATCTAAATGTTGATCCATTGCTTTTCATACTCCATATTAAATAAACAACGCATTGATTGTAAGGGGTTTTGGATGTAAAATCCCGGAAAAGATATTTTCTTTGTGAATAAGAGCTCAATCAAGAAGGCATTTAGTATCAGATTTTGCCCTGAGACACCATACTAAAAGCTTCAGTACGTGTTCAGGTCGAAGATAAATCAGTCATTCGCTGCTTCTTCGCCTAATAATATGTATCATCACCAAAAAAACATTTTATGAGTCAAACAAAAATCTATCGCCAACCCCAATATTCCATCCCATCGGGAGCAACAGAACTGCTGTTGGTCCGCCATGGTGAATCACGAGCTGCCAGTTTGGCTCACCCGTTTGATTTGGTCAACGGACAAGGCGATCCCGAGCTTTCGTCCAGAGGAAAAGCTCAAGCGGAAAAACTCGCAAAAAGGCTTCATTCTCAAAAAATCGACGCGGTTTATGTAACAACTATGCGGCGAACAGCTGAAACAGCGGCTCCTCTGGTGAACCTGAGCAATCTGAAACCCAAGGTCGAAGCAGATCTTCGTGAGGTTCATCTGGGAAAATGGGAAGGAGGCTTGTTTCGTATCAAAGCAGCGGAATCCGATCCTGCCTTTCTGGAAATGCAGCAAAAAGAGGAATGGGGCCTGATTCCAGGAGGAGAATCAACCGAAGCTCTCCGCGCGAGAATTAAAGTGGCATTAAACAAAATCACTGCTGCTCATCCGGATCAAACCGTGCTGCTGGTCAGCCACGGAGGTGTGATCGGGCAAATTTTATCTTTGGCCACAGGATCTCGTCCTTTCGCCTTCCAGCACGTCGACAATGCTTCAATCAGTCAAATTATCGTGTCAGGGGAGGAAATGATTGTGAGGCGTTTTAATGACACCTGCCACCTTGCTCCAACATTGACCAAGGCAGCGGATCCTCAAACATGAAACGAATATCCTCTTTCTTGATAAGGGAATTCCAGAAGCTCAAAATTTTTCTGTGGATAAGGGGCATGTCGATTTAAATAATACGCGCGAACCTCGGCGATTCTGTTGTCTCGAAAAATATACCATTCGGTTCCACGAATGAGTTCCGGTTCTCCAGTCTCCTTTGGAGTCAGGTTCAAAGTCCATTCGATCACTGCTTCCATGCCTTGCACGATTCCATGGTCAAGGACAAAGAAATATTTATATTTTGGTGCTACAACAGACCAAAAATGCGCGAGTGCGTCACCGCCTCGTACCGGAGGAGCATGGGTGAAGTAATGCACAACATCTTCCGTAAAAGTTGACCTTATCAATGCAACATCAGCGGTATTGCAACCGTGGTAATACCTCCTGATTGTCTCAATATAAGGATGTTCAGAAATCGCTTTTTCTGAATTTTTGTGCGGATGAGCATGGATTTGACTTTCCTCAATACGGATCGGTTTGCCGTGTTCGGTGCGCAGAACCGCGTTCTCCCATTCTTTTTTCCGCTGGATCAGTTCCTCAGAATGAAGCACTCCCTTATCTGCGAGAATCTTTTCCAGAGCTGCCAGCCAGTGATGGTAGTAAGTATCACCGAGGTCTGGATCACCTTCTTCATGAGCGGCGGAAATCTCTGCACTTAAAAATTCGGCCCACTCTTTCCAGCTAAAGCACCCTTGTTCAAATAATCTCAAAGTCATGGAAAAAGCTTGGGCCTCCCAGGGCTCTTTGAAGACTGGTCCTTCCTCATCACGAGGCTGAGCAGGCAGCAGTTTAAAACTTTGCACTGACGACGATTTTTCCATAAGTTCAACCAGCAATCAGATAATCATCCCAAAGGTCAATGAATATTTTTTGATTTACAGAGGCGTCCTGGCCCCAAATTTCCTGTGCAGAAAAACATACACTGTAGACATGCTGGGCATTCCTCCCGTTTCCTGAAGCGTGGGAATCAGGAAAAATAAAAACTCCATGATCTTTATTGATAATTCCTTGATGCCCTCTTACATATCTCGGAATTCGAGTATGTCCCCGGGGATGTATATTACGCGCAATCACAAGATCTCCCCGCTTGAATTTCGGATCAATCGAGTCCGGCAAACGGGCGCTTGATCCTCTTTTTAGAGATGAAACAACCTGATCCGCCATCAACAATCGCATCATTCCTCCTGACTGGAAATTTCAAGCATGCGTTTTTCGATTTCATCTTTACTGACCAAACCGTGTTCATTGAGCAAAGTTTCGAGCCCAAACAACCAGTGCTCATAGTAACTCGTCCTGAGATATTCCCCCGGATCCATTTTCTCCCGTGCAAATCGGGTCATATCCAGGTTCCAGGCCCCGGTGGCCCCCATCGCCAAGGTAAGAGCAAATGCACGCCGTTCCCATTCATAATGAAATTTTACTTCATTTTCCTCCTGTTCAACAGGTCCAAAACCGTGCATACCTCCCAAATCATGAATTCCGTTCATAAGAAATTCCTTTCCGAATAGCGAATCAGTGCCGACAAATTATTGATTGAAAAATCATCTTCAAAAAGACTTTTACAGTTGACAAAATATTGAATTTTACCTCGTCTATTCAATAGCTTATATACTTGTAAAATGGTGTCTCAATAATGACATTCTTCTGCATTTCAATAGCTCTTGGCAAACGACATTGGATTGTGTACTGTGATCCATAAGCGTGATGTTTTCAAAGTCTACTTGCAATTTGAAACAGCCGCAATTGATATTTGCTTCTTCTTAAAAATTTATGAATTTTTTTACTATATTCTATGTGCTGGGCTCTCTGTTGATCTTCACGGGAAGTATGATGATCTTTCCCGCGATCGTCTCCCTCATTTATAACCAGGGAGATATTGCTGCCTTTTTGATTTCAATGGTAATTTCCATCAGCGCCGGATTTCCTCTCTGGTGGTTCTTCAGACGACACTCTACATTGAACATCAAAGACAGTTTTTTTATTGCCTCAATTGGCTGGATATTGGTATCGGCCGCTTCTGCACTTCCCTTTGTCATTCACGGTACGATTCCTTCCTTTACCGATTCATTTTTTGAAATGATGTCAGGCTATACCACAACAGGATCAACCATTTTATCTGACATTGAATCGATGCCGCATGGACTCCTCTTTTGGCGAAGTTTTACCCACCTGCTGGGAGGGATGGGATTTATCATGTTGATAATCATTGTTCTCCCTTTCGTTTCAATGGAGGGCATGTACCTCTACCGAGCCGAAGCCAGCCCAGGCCAGGTGCTCACCAGAGAAAAATTCAATCCGCAGGTCAAGGGAACTGCCATCCGGCTTTGGATTATCTATTTGGGTTTAAATTTCCTCAATACGATGTTGTTATGGATGGGAGGGATGCCTCTTTTTGATTCAATGTGTCACGCATTTGGAACCCTCTCAACCTCAGGTTACTCCACTAAAAACGCCAGTTTCGGGCATTACAACAGCGCCTATTTTGACTGGATAACAATCATCTTCATGTTCCTCGGAGGTGTAACTTTTCTGCTCCACTATCAAATTCTCAAACGGCAATGGGGACTGGTAAAAATCAATACGGAATTTCGTTGGTATATCGGGATTACCTTGTTTTTTTGTGCAATTGTATCCTGGGATCTATGGGATCAGCACATGTATGAAGGACCTATGGAATCGATTCGATATGGGACCTTTCAAGTGGTATCAATTTTAACTACAACGGGCTTCACAACAACAGACTATGAACTCTGGCCGCAGGCTGCTCAAATGTTTCTCTTTGTTGTCATGTTCGTTGGTGCCTCCGCAGGCTCGACCACCAGCGGAATAAAAATCATTCATTATGCTGTCATCTTCAAACATCTGAATGCAACGATTAAAAAACTGCTCCGGCCTTTGGAAGTCTATCCTATTCAAATCAATGGAAATAACATTGACTCTCAACTGGTTGATATTGCAGTGAGTTATTTTGTCATCAACATCCTTTGGGTCCTGGGAGGAGGAGGGCTAATGGTCCTCCTGGATGATATGGACTATTTCAGTGCAATGAATTCAGTGATTGCAACCCTGATGAATATCGGTCCGGGCTTTGGTGAGGTAGGACCGTCCCACAATTTTTCAGGAATTTCAGATAGTGGAAAGTGGTTTCTTTCGCTCAGTATGCTGACAGGAAGATTAGAAATGTTCTCGGTTGTCGTACTCTTTTTCCCTTCATTTTGGAAAGAATAAAAGGAAGCGAACATCGAAAACATCCGGGTCACAGAAATTTCAGCGAATTATATAAAGCCAGAAGGGAATGGTAAAAATAGCCATTAGAGTCGAGAGGAGTATGCTGGCGGCAATTACCGGTGCTATTTTTTGATGATCACGAGCCAGTGCATAGACATTGACTCCCACGGGAGTCGATGCCAAAACGACAATCACGGTAGACAAAAACGAATTGAGGTGAAATAGACGAGTCGCAAACAACCAGACCAGCAAAGGCAAAATTCCCAACTTCAAAACGCAGATGATCAATGAAGCACGAAGATTGGCCACCAGCGGATAAGCGGCCAAAGCACCCCCCAGGACAATCAATGCGGAAGGCAGGGCGGCTTTGCTGACCAGCGTGATTACAGAGACAATTGTATCGGGAAGGGCAATGTCAAAATAGTTGAAGGAAATGCCCAGCATGAGGCTTGAAACAAGCGGATTCTTCAATGCAAAAATTAACGCCCGTGCCAAATTTTTAAAGCCGGGAGATGATTTTTTTGTCGTCTCGGTAAAGTAAGATGTGAGCGTGAATAGAATAATCGAATGAACCGAGATAATGAAAAATGCGGGTACAATTGCGGCATCCCCCAAGTAATTCAGCAAAACCGGAATGCCAACCAGGACGACATTGGAATAGCTTGTTCCAAGGCCTGCAAATGAGGCTTCATTTTTACTTTGAAACAGAAATTTATTAAATACTATCCGTGACAAAAGATAGAGACTCAAGACAGGAATGTAGAAAGCCAACACATACCCCGCACTGATCTCTCCAAAGTCCTTTGCCGAATATGTTCCTTGAAACAGGAGCATTGGTACAAAAACCAAAAACGTAATTTTTGAGAGTCCGTTTCTCTCATGCTCATTGATGATTCTTGATTTGACAAGCAACCAGCCGATCATGCCGGTTAAAAAGATTGGAAAAATTACTTCAAAAGTTTTCATTCAAAACTCATCATTTCAATCAGAAAACAACCCGACCGGATTGTAGCCTGTTCCTGGAAGCAAAGTTGTCTTAAGGTTTTTAAATAAAGAGCTGAACTTTGCCGTTTCTTCTTTTGTACCTGGTTTTGGATTCGAAGATTTTCAGAGTGTCCTGAGATTTTTCTGAATCAAAAACATTCTCTCCTATTCAGGTACTGATTTCTACAAAAATCACTTTGTATTTTCATAATCGATTGATTCTTTGTTTATTTCCTTTACCATAAATTCATTTTTTGCCAATACCTTCCAGTTCTCGTATAATGCTGAATGGCTAAAGCTTGGAGCAATTGAAATTCCGATGCCCTGCAAGGGTCAGGCATGATCATCATGGGCACAATTGAAAAACTTTTGTTTCTGAAAAAGCACTGCGGCAGTCAAATCACAATCGTTCTTTCCTGAGAAGCAAATTCTGCATCTCACCAAAGGAAATTGTTCAATCAAAATTAAAACTGAGTCAAAAATATAAAATCTTTTCAAACTTAAACTGACAATAGAAATGCCTCTCCACACACCAATTCACAATGACTGTCTCGAAGAACTCCGCACCTTATTAGGCGAACGGTTTTCAACTTCTCTTTCAGATCGTGATCAGCATGGCAAAGACGAATCCTTTCACACTCCCTATCCGCCTGAAGCGGTAGCCTACGCCCGGACCACTGAAGAGGTCAGCGACATTCTCAAAATCTGTCATCGATACAAAGCTCCGGTGATTCCCTTTGGCACCGGCACCTCTCTGGAGGGCCAAATTGCAGCTCTGGAAGGTGGTGTTTCCATAGATCTCACGCAAATGAACCGGGTTCTTGAAACCCATGTGGAAGATTTGGACTGCCGGGTGCAGGCGGGAGTTACGCGAAAGCAGCTCAACAAAATAATAAGCAAATCCGGTCTGTTCTTTCCCGTTGATCCTGGGGCTGATGCTTCACTTGGCGGAATGGTTGCAACTCGTGCTTCGGGAACCAATGCCGTTCGCTACGGGACGATTCGTGAAAACGTATTGGGCTTAACCGTCGTTTTATCCGATGGCCGGATCGTTCAGACTGGAGGAAGAGCACGAAAATCGGCAGCCGGATATGATCTGACCCATTTGTTTTGCGGGTCTGAAGGCACTTTGGCCATAATTACTGAAATCCAGCTTCGGCTTTATGGTATTCCGGAAGCCATTTCTGCTGCTGTATGTTCTTTTCCAACGTTAGAAGCAGCAGTAAATACAGTCATACCAATCATTCAACTCGGGATCCCGGTGGCCAGAATTGAGTTGCTGGATGAGGTTCAAATGGATGCGATCAACAAATACTCACACCTGGATTACCCCGTGCTGCCAACCATCTTTTTTGAGTTTCATGGAACCGAACAGTCTGTTTCGGAAACTGCCCGGATGGTCGGAGGAATGGCAAAGGACAATGGAGCGGAAAATTTTCGATGGACAACAAAGCAGGAAGAGCGAACCAAGCTCTGGCAGGCACGTCATGACGCCTACTATGCAGCCATTGCACTCAAACCCGGAGCAACGGGATGGCCCACGGATGTTTGCGTTCCAATTTCTCGTCTTGCAGAATGCATCCTGGAAACTAAAAAAGAAATTGATGATGCCAATTTGCTTGCCCCTTTGGTCGGTCACGTGGGTGACGGAAATTTTCACCTGATTTTTCTAGTAGACCCGGACAACTCAGAAGAACTTGAAAAAGCCCATACTGTCAATCACCGGATGGTAATGCGAGCCATTGAAATGGGGGGAACCTGCACAGGTGAACATGGGATCGGTCATGGAAAGCTGAAATATATGAAACGCGAGCATGGCGACGCGATTACCGTGATGGCACAAGTCAAAAAGGCACTTGATCCCGAAAATTTATTGAATCCGGGAAAAATTATTCCTTCATGAATACTTTCAGAATATTTTTTTCAATAATACCAGCAGAAATCAATTTTGACGAAAATACTGACAAAGCTCGTCAATATACTTCAAAAAGCCCGGCGGCTCCCATTCCGCCACCAATGCACATGGTGCAGACCACATACTTTGCAGCCCGACGTTTTCCTTCTATCAGAGCATGACCCAGCATCCTGGCGCCGCTCATGCCATAGGGATGTCCGATGGAGATAGCACCGCCATTGACATTATAAATTTCATTAGGAATTCCCAGCTTGTCACGGCAATAGATTGCCTGCACCGCAAAGGCTTCATTCAGCTCCCAAAGATCAATATCATCCATTTTCAAGCCAAACCTTTGCAGTAGTTTCGGCACAGCAAAAACCGGCCCGATTCCCATTTCGTCAGGTTCACATCCGGCAACTGCGATTCCCCGGTAGGCGCCGAGCGGAGTCAATCCTTTTTGTTCTGCCAGTTTGCTGTCCATCAGGACCGAGGCTGATGCTCCATCTGACAATTGACTGGCATTGCCGGCAGTGATTACTCCCCCTTCCCGGACAGGTTTTAGGTTTTGCAGACCTTCCAGGGTTGTGCCCGGTCGGTTCCCTTCGTCATGCTTCAAGAAGACTTCTTCCTGCAGGGTTGTTTCAGTTTCCTTATTGAAGACAGTTTTTGAGGATGACATCGGCACAATTTCATCACTAAACTTGCCTGCCTCCTGCGCAGCAGCTGTCCTTTGCTGACTCTGCAAAGCATATTCGTCCTGTGCTTCTCGACTGATATGGTAGCGTTTGGCAACTACTTCTGCCGTGTCAATCATCGGCATGTAAGCAGCCCCCGAAATCTTCAGGACATTGGGATCATTGGCCCTGTATCGGTTCTGATGCTCATTTTGCACCAAACTGATCGAATCCAAACCGCCTCCCACCACAATCGGCATTCCATCATGGACAATTTGTTTTGCTGCCGTGGCAATCGCCATCATTCCTGAAGAACATTGGCGGTCAATGCTCATTCCTGAAGTCGTCACCGGCAAACCCGCAGCAATGGCGGATGTTCGGCCAATGTTGTATCCGGAAGATCCCTGCTGAAGCGCACAGCCCATGATCACATCATCGACTTCTCCCGGTTCAATTCCTGCCCTGCGAACAGCCTCGCGGATTGCGTGTCCGGCAAGCGTTGGTGAATCAGTATCGTTGAATGCGCCCCGATAGGCTTTTCCTATCGGAGTCCTGGCAGTTGATACGATAACGGCTTCTCTCATTTTTAATCCTTTTCGAAGGAATGGATTTCTACAGGTTTAGCAACCAAAATTCTATTTTTCATCTTTCAATTCAGCATCAATTTTATATGCGATTACTCCGATTTCTACATCTTCTCTCGGACTGTCGGCATATCCTCTCTCGACATAAACACAGTTCTCATCAAGTTCAATATCCCCGGGAGCATCTTCGACGAGTATGAATTCATTGGAACTTCGAAAACTCAAAACATCATCTTTTTTTATGGTTGCAACATCGGCAGCGACAATGCTTTCATCATTCTGCAGAACGCCAAGACAAATTGTTCTTTCCACTTTATCAAATGCGACTGCCGCGACAAAACCGGTATTTATGTATGTTTTTTCCGATTCCTTGAATTCTTCTTCCTCACTGGGTTTGGAACAGGCAAACAAAAAAAGGCTCAACAAAACGATTAGTATTTTTTTCATAATTTTTCCTGATACATTCCCTCTCATTTCAAAAGGGAGATACTTGATATTTTACTGCTGAAAAATTTAAAAAATCCCAAAGAATCCTGAAACCCGTATCCGGATCGACGTCGGAAAACGTCTTTCGTTGAGATTTGTGCAGCAGCATGTTGATGCCCGATTTTTCGGACAGGTTTTGATTTTTAAAATTTGAAATATTACAGGCAACTGCAGCTCCACTGGTCTAAGCAGCTGTCGGCTCATTTTTTCGAAAGCAGCGCATATATTAAAAGATTTATGAAAAATTTCCAAGAATATTAATTTCAGTCAATTGACCGGAAACCGCTGCTTGTAAATCAGTTCTTGCTTCATCCTGATTTGATACCTGATCATGCTTCCTTATAGGGGGCCAAAAATCCGTTCTGCGTTCTTGTAGCCGATCATCTCTGCAGCAGTCGATTCGATGCTCCCAAGCAGCACGCGGATTTTATTCAGGACTCTTCTATAGCGTTTTCCAGAAAATCGTTTAATCCCAAAACGGGCATCACTGCCCACCATAAACCGATCCGGAAATGCTTCAAAGAGAACTGCCCAGTCCTTGTAGAGATGCCCGTTCCGGTCATGGATTCGTTCCAGGTTGTCCCAATTGAGCGAAGTTTGATAGGGTACAAATTTCCAATTCATCATCAGATTTGGATAAAGCTCCAGCAATTTGCCGGCGTTGAATGGGTTGCTCATCGCAGTGATTGACTGGCCACTGTGCCTCTTAAATTAAAAATCCTGTTTATTCAGTCTTTCTCTATGAGAGGTCGTATTAAAAATAATGCAAGGCTATATTATTCGAAACAATGACACTGATTTATTTTAGCAGAGATTTGCTTTGCAATTTATAAAAAAAGATTTTTAATCGACACAAACACCTGCCTGTAACTAAAAATTTTGCACTGATAAATCCTCTAATTAAAAACAAAAAAAGTAAAGAAATCGCTGAGATTTCTGCTTTACTTGCCTTATTTCAAGTGGTATCGTTTTTTATGTTTTAACAGGATTTTCCGTGTTGGGTGGATAAAATTTTAGTTTTCGGGAAGGCCTGAAAAAAGCGGCAGATTCTTATGTGGATCTGCAGATCTTGCACGTTATTTCGAAAAATTCAGAAACGCACATATTTTGGAAAAAGGAGTCAGAATGATCTATGAAATGCGGACATACACCCTCAAACCTGGTGGGATTGCTCAATATGAAGCAAATTTCGCTGAGGCCCTATCTCATCGTGAAAAATATTCCAAACTGGCCGCTTTCTGGCACACTGAAATAGGACCAATGAACCAGGTTATCCATGTTTGGCCTTATGAGGATCTGGAAGAAAGAACTCGAATCCGTGCAGAACTGGCCCAAGATCCAAATTGGCCGCCCAGGAATGAGGGCCTGGTTTTGAAAATGGAATCTGAGATTTATACTCCGGCTGAGTTCATGCGTCCTTTAGGAGGAGATCAGGCTCTCGGCAGTGCCTATGAAATGAGGATTTATACCCTCCTTCCAGGATCAATTGGAGAAGTACTCAAACGATGGGCAGTTGCGGTTCCGCATCGTGAAAAATATTCTCCGATGGCCGCTGGAATGTACAGTGAAATGGGCGGACTGAACAAATGGGTGAATATCTGGCCTTACAAGGACTTGCTCGAACGTAGCAAAATTCGTGAAGAGGCTGGAAAAAGCGAGTTTTGGCCTCCCCCAACTCTCGAGTTTCTGGTTGAGCAGGAAAACAAAATCCTGTTGCCTGCTGCCTTTTCCCCTATGCATTGAGCGGACAGAAGACTATTCCATTTGACTCCAGGACGGCGAGGTCAGTTTCGACTTTGCATACAAGCAAATGCGCACCGGGTCACCGTCCTAATGCAGCAGCCCGAATTGTATATATTCTTTTCAGTTTGATATGTCTGTGAAACTGCAATAGTGCTCAAGGATAGATAATGGATTGTCGACCTTGCTAACATTTCGAGGAATATTTGGCCAGATCAAAAAATCAGGAAACCTCCAACTTTTTCATGGTAAAATTTTTATTTTTCAGCTGTGAAATTTGACCACAAATGCGGCAGGAAAAAGCCTAATTTCTGACTCAAATATGCCTTTACATGCCGTTTTTCCAATGTTATCATCCCATCGTGTTTGTCAGCTTTCTATATAATGCCTTAAGTTATACAACAAGCGGTGTCCGGATCGCTTCTCCTGAAAACCTCAGGATAAGCAGGTCACTAACAGTAATGTTTTTCATTTAACAGGAGTATGGCCATGAGCAATCAATTCAAAAACTTAAATCGTCGTGATTTTCTAAAAAAAACTGCTGCTGCAGGGGCCTTGGGAGCCCTTGGTGCAAATGGTCTGATCACTCAGGCAATGGCTGCAGGGGATACGGTTCATTTCATGGCATGGTCTGCCGCAGTTGACCTTGTCAAAAGTCATGTCGCAGAATTTCAGAAAGTAACAGGAATCAACGTCAATTATTCTAATGCTCCGTGGGCACAGTATCGAGACAACCTGATCACCAAATTCGTCGGCAATGCTCCCATTGATATGATGTGGGTATCGGACGCCTGGCTGCCGGAATGGGCCGAGGCCGGGTGGATCAAGCCTGTTGATAAATTTGACAACCTGATGAAGTACAATGCTGAAGCAGAAAAATTCTGCAACGATTCGATGACATACAAGGGAAGTCAATATGGGCTGACTTACTACACGGACTTCATGGCATTCCTTTATGATGATGAAGCACTGAAAAAGGCAGGGATCTCGAACCCGCCGAAATCATGGGATGAAGTCACCGAACAATGCCTTAAAATCAAAAATGCCGGTATTGCAGAGTATCCCTTGATGTTGGCACTTGCCCAGGAAAGCTGGCTGATTGAATTCCTGGCAGCAATGACCTATTCCCATGGGGGAAATTTCACAGATGATAAAGGCAATTCCATCATGCAGGATCCGAAGGAAGGAGCAGTGAGAGCCCTGCAATGGGTAGTTGACGCTGTCCACAAGCATAAAATTGTTTCACCAGCCAGCGTTGAAATCGGTGAATTGACAGGCTTGAAGGCTTTTGCTTCAGGTAATCATGCTTTTGCGCTGGAACCAAAATATCGTATGCGTACCCTCAACGATCCCAAGCAATCCAAGATTGCAGGACGTGTCAAGCAAGCCCTGATGCCGATGGGTATGGACGGTTCTCACGCAACAGTAGGGTGGATGCGCTTCCACGGGATGAGTGCTTCCGCTGCAGCCGATAAAACCCGAGCGGAAAATACAGCCAGGCTGATCGAATGGTTCGGAGGAAAGGCCAACGGTGAATACAAATTCCAGAAGTACCTGTTTACCGACATCGGTGCCGGTTTTGGTGTCAAACCCTTATTTAACGATGCAGACGTTCAAAATGCCTACAATTCCTATGCTGATGTAAACATCATCAAAGAACAACAGGCACTTGCCCGTAAAAAAGATGTCGTAACTCCCTGGTTTGGTGAATGGAACGAAGTCCATGGATCATCCTGGCAAGCGGCAATTCTGCAAAAAGCAACACCTGCAGAAGCCATGGCCAAAGCGGGTAAAAAATGGGATGAACTGAAAAAGGAAATGGGGTAACAGCACCCTTGTTTTTCCTCTCCAAACAATCTTTGTCCCGGTCAGAAAAACGGCCGGGACAAGATTTTTTCCGGTTTTGTATTATTAGGCGGTACGTGGCTTCTTGGAACGTGAAATGAGATCCAGCCCAAAACGCGATATAAAATTCCGTCTGGCACGACGCTTCGACTATGAGTCAAGAAGTGCTGCTCTTTTTATCCTTCCGGTCATGTCGGTGCTGGCAATTGTTGCCGTCTTTCCAATTCTCTATTCCTTTTACACCAGCTTCTTCAATCTCAAACTGACTCGTCCGCATCGGGTTCCATTCGTTTGGTTTGACAACTACATCAAGGTATTGTCTGACGAATTGTTCTGGGCCTCGGTTTCGCGAACCGTATCGTTCACTGTTATGTCTGTGGCAGCGATTTTAGTCCTCTCCCTGAGTATCGCTATATTGCTCAACGAATCTTTTCGAGGCAGACGTCTTCTCAGTGCCATCATTTTGATCCCATGGGCCATACCCACGGTTGCCAACGGTTTACTTTGGAAATGGATCTACGATTCCGGCTTCGGTGCCTTGAACGGACTGCTATTTCAACTGGGCATTATCGACAGCTATATCACCTGGCTCGGCGATTCGGATAAAACGATCCCTCTGATTTCAAACTCCTTTGTCTGGAAGGAAGTGCCGCTTGCAGCAATTCTTATTCTGGTGACGATGAAATCGATCCCGGAAGACCTTTACCGTGCCGCCAAAGTGGACGGTGCCAATGTTTTTAAACGATTTATTCACATCACAATTCCCTCTTTGAAACCGGGTTTCATGCTGGTCATGATCTACGAAACCATGATGGCAATTCGTCATTTTGATTTGTTTTTCCTCTTGACAGAAGGCGGTCCGGCAGAGGCATCGCATGTGGTTTCATGGCAGATTTATGTGGAAACTTTTAGAAATCTTTCCTTCGGAACCGGCAGTGCCATGTCCTACATCCTGGCCCTTGTCACATTTGCTCTGGCATATTTTATAATTCGCACTTTAGGAAGCAAATTATGAGGAGGACATGAAACCGACCACTTTCGATGCCCGTTCAGAAATTTACCGCAACAAATCTCAAACGACGGCTCGTCTCCGTAATCTTTCGATTTTCGTCTTCTCCATTCTGCTGCTGGCCTACGTGCTGGGACCGATCGCCTGGCTGCTCTCTTCATCGTTTCAAACAGAGGCTGAAATTGTTTCTGTACCGCCGCACTGGATTCCGGACGAACCAACCCTGAAAAATTTTGAAGCGATATTTTTCTCAGAGTTTGAAGAAGTTACTTATGATACACGCAAAAAAGCTGATCCGGTCAGTGGCGGATATATCCCTTCAACGGCGAAAGACCTCCTTCCATCCATGTGGAACAGTTTTCTCGTTTCCATCGCAGTAGTGATGCTGAATCTGTTTGTCGGTGTCCCGGCCGCATACGCGATGGCCAAAATAAGATTTTGGGGGCGAGATGGAACAATTTACACGATCCTGACGACCCGGGTGATTCCTGATATTGCCCTGGTCGTGCCTTTTTTTCTGGTAATCAAGAATCTCGGCTTACTCGATCATATTGCTTCGCTGATTGTAACCTACCTGGCCGTCACTGTGCCTTTCACCGTATTTATACTTGTCAGTTTTTTTGAATCGCTTCCTGACGAACTCGACAAAGCGGCACGTGTCGACGGTTGTTCACGCCTGCAAACCTTGAACAAGGTATTTCTTCCTCTGTCATTGCCCTCCCTTGTCGCGGTCATGCTTTTCGCATTTTTAACCAGTTGGAATGAGTTTCTGCTGGCGTTGATGTTCACTCAGACAATAGCATCACAGACCTTGCCGATCATTGTTGCCGGCTTCACATCTGATTTCACAATCAGTTTTTCATTCATCAATGCCGCTGGCGTGATTGCAGTCATCCCCCCGGTGGTGCTGGCCGTCATGTTTGAACGATACATCGTATCCGGCTTAACAGCCGGTGCTGTGAAAGGATAGAAGGACTATAGAATGGCGCGTATTCTTTTCGACAATGTCACCAAGTACTACGGGGCTGTCAAAGCCGTCGACTGTCTCGACCTTGATATTCATGACAGGGAATTTCTGGTCCTTTTAGGACCGTCAGGCTGTGGTAAAACAACGACGCTGAACATGATCGCCGGGCTTGAAGACTTATCTGAAGGCGATATATATTTTGACGATCAAGTCGTCAATTTTATGCCTCCCCACAAGCGTGATGTCGCAATGGTCTTTCAAAGTTATGCCCTTTATCCGCATAAAAACGTGTATGACAATATTGGTTTCGGCCTGAAAATGCGCAAATACGATGCTGCTGAAACAGATCGTTTGGTTCGTGATGCGGCAGAAAGACTGGAAATCTCCCATCTCCTCCAACGACGCCCCAGTCAACTGAGTGGCGGCCAGCGCCAGCGCGTCGCCCTCGGACGTGCCATGGTGCGGCAGCCTTCTGTGTTTTTAATGGATGAACCATTGTCAAACCTTGACGCCGCGCTCAGAATCTCTATGCGCGCCGAGATTAAGGAGTTGCACAAAAGTATGCAGACGACCTTCGTCTACGTCACCCATGATCAGGCCGAAGCACTCACACTAGCGGATCGCATAGTTGTCATGAAGGACGGGATTGTGCAGCAAATCGGAACACCGGACGAAATTTATGAACATCCGAAAAATCTGTTTGTTGCGTCATTCCTGGGAAATCCGCCGATCAATCTGCTGGAAGGCAGCATCGTGGTCAAGGAAAACAAAACGCTCTTCAGGAAAGGAGATTTTACGATCAATTTCTCCGCTGAAGTTTCTGAAAAAATTGCACAATATGCAGGCCACGAAGTAATTCTTGGAATACGTCCTGAAGACGTTGATGAGAAAAACGCAGCCGTTTTTGGCCAGGGAATAGCCGGATTGGTCGACACGGTTTTGCCAATGGGTTCCGAGCAATACCTCAGTATGCATATTGAAGGAAGCGAAGTATTTTTCCGGGTGGGCAAAGAACTGCGTCATCGAGACGGCGATGAGGTCAATCTCGCCGTTAATATAAACCGGTTGCATGTTTTTGATAAACGAAGCACCTTGAATCTGATCTGGGCATAGGGGAGTCCATTCCATGAAACCATCGCCATTCACCTACCATGATCCTCACAGTCTTGATGAAGCATTGGCACTCCTGAACCAATACGGAGAAGAAGCAAGAATCATTGCAGGCGGGCAAAGTTTGGTTGCAATGATGAATTTGCGGCTGGCTCAACCTGATCATCTGATTGACATCAACAATATCCCGGTTCTCAATGGAATCGAATGCCAGGACCGTCTCCTTCAAATCGGGGCGCTGACTAGTCATCAAGACATTCTCCAATCAGAATTAGTACGGCAGTCATGCCCGATTTTAACAAATGCTGCAGCTCATATTGGTCACTATGCCATCCGTCAACGTGGCACTATCGGAGGTTCCCTGAGCCACGCCGATCCGGCAGCAGAATGGCCGATGATCGCAATACTGCTGGATGGAGAAATGGAAATAGCCCAATTGTCGGGTGAAAAGCGAACACTTGGGGCTCGAGATTTTATTCAGTCAATCTACACAACCGATCTGGCCCCGGAGGAAATCCTGACCAAGATCAGTTTTCCCTGTCTGGAAGAAAACGAAGGTTGGGCTTTTAAACCCTTCGCCAGACGCCGTGGGGATTATTTTATTGTCGCCGTGGCTGCATGCCTGACCCTGGATCAATCCGGACGCATCAAGCGTCTTCGCCTTTGCCTGGGCGGCATGGAAGCGACGGCTATCCGACTGGATGAGATTGAGCAAGGATCCATCGCGCATCTTCCGGATGAAAACTGGATTCGAGAAGTGGCAAAAGCTGCGTGCAATGAAGGCAATCCGGTCGATGACCACAACGCCGATGTTGAATACCGGCGTGAATTGGTGGAAATTCTTGTCACTGATGCGCTGCAGGACGCTTTTAAGGGAACTCAACGAGGTTAACCAATGAGCAAAACAGCATTCCGCTTGAATGTCAACGGACAGGACTACGAGGTTTTGGTCGAACCGCGCAAGTTACTTTCAGATGTCATTCGCGACGATATCGGTCTGACAGGAACCCACGTCGGATGCGAGCACGGAGTCTGCGGGGCATGCACGGTGTTGATTGAAGGAAAACCGCAACGTTCCTGCCTCGTGTTTGCCATTCAGGCCCGAGGACAATCGATCAGGACTATTGAAGATGTTGCCGATGAAAATGGTGATTATTCAACTCTGCAACAGATGCTCCACGAAGAACATGGTCTGCAATGCGGTTTCTGCACACCCGGAATTGTTCTCACTATGGAAGCATTTCTAAAAAGCAATCCCGATCCGTCAGAAGAGGAGATCCGCGAAGCACTTTCTGGCAACCTCTGCCGCTGCACGGGGTATCAGAACATCGTCAAAGCGGTCCAAAAAACCATTCTCCGCGGGCACGAAGAGGATAAGGAGATCGCCTCGCTATGAATCAGACAAACGACAAAACTGCATTTCTGAATGCAGGAAAAACCCTACTTCGTAAAGAAGATCGCCGCTTATTGACAGGTCATGGACGCTTTACCGATGATATTCATGTCGTGGGCGAACTCCATGCCTGCTTCGTCCGGAGCACTTATCCCCACGCAAAAATCTCGGCTCTCAATACCGCTGAAGCCAGTGCGGCCCCCGGAGTGATCACAATTGTCACTGCGGAAGATCTCTCTGAATGGACCACAACACTTCGCCTGGCACCCCCGATTGAAGGTTTGCTCCCGATCGAAATGACAGCTCTTCCCAAGGATAAAGTTCGTTTCTATGGCGACCTGATAGCTTGTGTGATTGCCACCGATCGCTATCTTGCAGAAGATGCGGCAGAACTCGTTATAGTCGAATACGAACCGCTGGAAGCAGTAACCGGCATGTTTGCAGCGATGGAAGAGGATGCCCCGCTTGTTGACGAAGAGTTGGGGAGCAATATGATTTCCCACCAATCCTTTGAAACAAAAAGTATCCAGAAAATCATGAAGGCTGCAGATCGGATTGTTGAAAGCACTTTCGCGACCGCGCGTCAAACGCATTTGCCTATCGAAACACGGGGCTGTATTGCAGAATGGGATGAAGGGTCGCAGCACCTGACCATGCATATCGGAAATCAGGCTCCTCATCCTTTTCGATCAGTGCTTGCGGGTCGCCTCAAACTCAGGGAATCTCAGGTCACGATTGTCGTTCCAGACGTTGGTGGAGGATTCGGGCAGAAGATCGCCCTTTATCGCGAAGAACTGATTGTTGCAGCTCTGGCCCGGCACCTGAAGCGTCCGGTACGCTGGCGGGAAGACCGAATGGAGAACATGCTGGCCTCCTCTCATGCACGGGAGGATTTTGCAAGAACTCGGGCTGCGGTTGACAGCAACGGGCGGATCATTGGCTTGATGCTCGAACTGATTGAAGATTTTGGCGCCTATTGCTTTTATCCAGCAAATTACCTTGCCCGGGTTGTCGCAATGATCCTCACCGGTCCTTATGATATTGGAGAATATGCTTACGATGTAAAAGTGGTGCTCACCAATAAATGCGGCAACGGACCCATGCGAGCACCAATGGCCATTACGAGTTGGATCATGGACGGCACTATCGACAATATTGCCCGGGAACTGGAACTCGACCCGGTTCAGGTACGCCGCCTCAACATGCTTGCCGACAGCGCCTATCCTCATACCATGGCGACAGGCGAAACCATGGAAGATATCAATCCTGGCACTGCCCTCGAAAAAGGACTGGAAAGCATTGACTATAAGAATTTCCGAAAGCGACAGCTGGATGATCGAACACGCGGTGTCTATCGAGGAATCGGAATCTGCTCCGTCGTCGAGTCCACGACCTATGGGTCAAAATTCTACAAGGCCGCCGGAATTCCCGGTTCAGGTCATGAATGTGCCTGGGTCAAAGTCGACCCTTCAGGAGAAGTGCGCGCATCCGCAGGAGTGATGAGTACAGGGCAGGGCTATGAAACAGCATTTTCACAGGCGGTAGCAGAAGGACTCGGTGTCGATCCGAAAGATGTTGCCATCAAATTAGGAAATACAGATGTTGCTCCCTATGGGATGGGTTCCCGCGGAGCGCGCGGAGCAACTGCCGGAGGCGGCACTGTCTATCTTGCAGCAGCAGCTGTCCGGGAAAAAGCGCTGGCTATTGCGGCCAAGCTGCTCGGCTTGAATTCAGCAGACCATTTGTCTATTCAGGAGGGGCGCGTCTGCTGGTTTTTTGATGGAAAAATCCAGGAAACCGAGTTGACTCTGAGTGATATTGCCCGGACGGCCTATCTCGATCCAACCAGCCTTCCTGACGGGATGGAACCCGGTCTTGAAGTGACCAAAGCCTATGATCCACCTCCGATGACATACTCGAATTCATGCCACTTTTGCGAGGTAGTGGTCGAAGTAAACAGCGGGATTGTCAAAATAGAACGTTATCTTGTTGTTGAAAACTGCGGAAATGTGCTCAGCACTCAAATCGTCGAAGGGCAGCAATTGGGAGCAATTTCAATGGGTTTGTCGGGTTCCATGTTTGAACACATGATCTATGACGAAAGCGGATACAATCAGACCGGACTACTTTCAGAATATATGATGGCAACAGCTTCCGAATTACCGGAGATTGAAATTATTTCTGTTGCAACACCAAACCGGCGCACGCCAATTGGCCTGAAAGGCATGGCTGAAGGCGGAGTGATGGGATCGATTGGAGCGGTCAGCAATGCAGTGAGTGACGCGCTTGCCCCCTTTTCTGTTGTGATCGACAGCCATCCAATCTCCCCCCTGAGCCTTCGCCAAAAACTCAGAAAAAGTCATTAAAAATCCGTCTGTGAAAAACATTAACCAGGACACTGAGCGTGACAGTCCGGTATAAAATGCCTGATCTGAATTTTCAAAAACAGTTTCTTTAAGACAGATAAAATCGGGGCGACTTCATGAAAACAAATTCCAGGAATTTTCAAACAAAAATTAAATCCCTCAAAGTACGCACCGTACTTGTCCCCATGTCCGATCCTCATCAAACGGCCAACGGTGTCATTTCTGAATCTCCTCTTGTACTGACTGACCTTACTACTGAAGATGGCCTGACCGGGCATAGTCTGATCTTCACCTACACGCCAGCCGCCCTCAAGCCGGCAGCCGCCCTCATCCGCAATCTGGAACCGCTTATAGTGGATTCCGTTTTAGCTCCAGTCGAGCTGGAGCAACAGCTGGCAAAGCGATTTCGGCTTTTGGGGACCCAGGGTTTGGTCGGAATGGCGCTGGCTGCCGTTGACATGGCGCTTTGGGATACTTTTGCGCGCAGAGAAGAAAAATCGCTTGTTCAACTTTTAGGAGGCGTTGAAAAAGCCATTCCCGCCTATGGAGCCGTTGGCTATGACGGCATCAGGAAATCTGCAGAAACAGCAGAACTGTGGGCAAAACAGGGATTCAAGGGAGTCAAAGCGAAAATAGGGTATCCGACAGTGAGCGAGGACCTTGCTGTGATCCGCGCAATGCGGAGTGCAGTGGGAAAGGATGTTGCAATCATGGTAGACTATAATCAGTCCCTCACACCGGCAGATGCGGTGCAGCGACTGCGGGTTCTTGATGGGGAGGGATTGACCTGGGTCGAAGAACCGACGTTGGCCCATGACTATTTGGGTCATGCCCACATCGCGAAAGAAGCAAAAACACCGATCCAATGTGGGGAGAACTGGTGGGGCGCCCCTGACATGCAACATGCCATTGAAGCTCATGCTTCCGATTTTGTGATGCCTGATGTGATGAAGATTGGAGGGGTAACGGGTTGGATGCGGGCTGCCGCTCTTGCACAAATACACAATATCCGCCTCTCGAACCACCTCTGGCCGGAGATCAGTGCTCAACTCATGTGTTTAACCCCAACTGCCCATTGGTTGGAGTACGCCGACTGGTGGAATCCGATCATTGCAGAACCTCTCGTTATTGAAAATGGAACCGCGGTTTTCTCGGACTCCCCAGGATCCGGTGTTGCCTGGAACGAAGACAATGTCGCCCAATTCGAAATATAATTTTATCCAAAACGGTAAAACTATTTTTTATTGTTCCATTTCCTGTAGAAATCCTTTCATTTATATGTCTGTTCGGCAGCCTTGCAATTTTGAATATTTCGAAAGCTGACGCATCAGTCCACCTCAGTGGCAGAACTCCTCTCAGGCCTTTTTGAGATTCGGCTAGAGATCCAATCCTCCAAAAGCAGGTGGAGGAATTCGGCGTTTTGAAGCAGCCTCATAGGCAGAAGCAACTTTCAGCAGGACATCTTCCTTTCCAGGTTCCGCTCGAAATACCAGGGAAAAAGGCAAACCCGGCTCCGGGATTTTAGTCGGAACATTGGAGGGCGCAGAAATGTAGCGGGTCCTGTCTTCGCTTAGTGCAAATACCGGGTCAAAGGCCGTTGTGACATAGCCTGCAGGGATCAGCACTTCAGTCAATCCTGCATTCGGTCCATTCAATGATTCAGGGCGAAGGTTGTGAGGAGTATCATATTGAGGTGCACCACCGATCAGAGCCGGCGGCCAGGGGCTGTGCAGACGGACCAGCGCATCAAGGTGATTTTCGAGAATCACCATCATGTCAACCCTGCGTAACAGTTCACGAAGCAGGATGCGCTCATTGACAGACTGCCTTTCTCCCAGAGGATTGCGGGGGTCAGTCACTTCCTCCCAATTTTTAAAGTTCGCTCGCTGATCGTCTCCCCAAAATTTTGACCGTGCGTTGAGGCTGGGAAAATCGACAAGGGTCTCGGTGAATCCCAGCGCTTTCCAGTCTGAGGAACGCCGTGAGAGATACTGATGAATGTGGTACCGGAAGCTCATCGACACAGTCCACTGCTGGACTGTAGCCAGGTCCAGGTTCGAAGGAGGAGGAATTCTTTCATCGGCAAGTTCCACGAAATAATCAATCGGCTTCATGGATCCTGTCCCAAAAACCTTTCCCGGCATGAACTCGGTCGCAATGATTGACTCCGCAAATTCTTTGAAGATGGGCTCACCATCTGCACCAAGCCGGAACAGTAAGTCAGGCATGAACACGGGCACCAGTCTCGCGAGGGCCTGCCTGAAATTCGTTTTCATTGTTTCGATGTCCGGGTCCGGTTTCCAGAGGGGATCGACCGATTCCACGAGCGTCGCTCCCAACTTGTCAGCAAGGATCGTCTTTATTTCCTTTCCGGCAGCGGTAACAATCGGTTCTTCGGTTTTTGAACCTGTCGGATAGACCATGGATTCTCTGATAATTCCGAGACGTAAGCCCGCAAGTGGATTTGCCTCTTTCTGAGGTTTCACATGGCTCGCATAGTGCGTTTGCAGCACCGATGAGCGCGGCACGGTTGTAAAGGGGTCTCGCGGATCATAAAATCCTTCTGCGGGATCCTTAAGGGCATCCAGAACTTTGGCGCAATCGCCGATCGTCCTGCAGATAATTCCACTGCGGTCACAATGAATGTCTGCTCCGATTGCACCTCCATCGAAACCAAGCATCGCCTTGTGAGGCAGGATCAATGCCACAGCATTATGATTAGCCGGCCCCCTCGTCGAAGCACGTGTTTCTTCCCCCAGGCTCGCCATCACCAAATTGGTGCTGACCGACAGGGCCGACCCGGAACTTGACCCCAATGAAGCCGACCGTTTTGTGTCATAGGGATTGGAGGGATTGCCGCCCCAGGTGCTGCGCTGATAACCAAGCGTTGAAGGAAGCACCTTGTTGGGCTCATGGCGCCCTCCAGGATTGCCTGCTCTTCCGTTATATTCCGTACAGACCGCCTTCGCAAAGATGATTGCGCCTTTGCTGCGAAGTTGCTCGACGAGCAGGTGATCTCGCGCAGGAAAATCGATATCGTATTGCGTGTCTCCTCCTCCCGTAGACCGCATGTCTTTCGTATCAAAGGGATCCTTGAATGAAAAGACGACGCCGTACATCGGCAACTTCTCAAGATCGGGATTTCGCCCGTAGGTTGCATCAAGCTCTGCCGCCTGCTCAAGCGCATCGGGATAGCGCCGGAACATCTCGCAAACCGGGGGTGCGCCGTCGGGGAGTGGACCTTCAGACGGGTGCCTGTCAAAATCACCCCGGCAGGTAACGGATCGTTCGCCTCGTATGTTGAGGGTGGAGAGTGCATTCACCTGACCCGCATTTGGAATTCCGGTAATCATCCCGAATTGCTGCTGGACATCTTGATCTGAAGCCGTTGGCTCCATCCTGCCATATTCGAGAGGCGGTCCCTTATATTGGTCGAGGTCGGGAAGAATTTTGGAAGCTTCGACAGTTTCAGTCGGGAATTGAAGCGCAGCATTTGCACGAACGACTCCTCTTGCTTCCGGGACAGGAGCACCGTCTTCCGTGACCAGCACACTCGATACTCCATTGTATGCTCGAACACGGTCTATATAGCGCTGAACAATCTCCACGCAGGTTGTTTGACCGGACTTGATCGCAGCATGCAGCTCATCAATCGTCGCTTCTTCTAATTGGAAAGTTTTTTTTTGTTCCTTGAGAATTTCTGCCATAACTTAACCTTTGCTTGGAATGATTTTAACCGGGAATTGATTTTTATTTATTTGTGCATGTTCTACTTTCTTTAAGCATCTTCTTTTAAATGCATGCAGTCAAGATTTCTGTTGAGTCAACTGCTCCATTTTGGTTCTCTGTCACTTGAATCCCATAAAAAGGGGACGGATTTATTTTCTTATGAATTTGCAGTCAGCGGGATCGTAGAGAATTGAGGGTCGCCTTCGCCGGGAAAACCACCCCGCACTGCACCGGCATTGACATCCCGAAAGAAGGGTTTGAAACCATCGCTCAGCGGACGACTGTTTGGGGGGGATAGCCAGAGACGCAACAGATGCCGTTTTTTATTCATTTCGGAATAGTCTTCAAACGCCGTCCTTTTATGCATCGTTGTATGATTGTTGAGAAACTGGATATCTCCTGATTCAAACATCAGCGTCAAATGAAATTCGGAGCGCTCACTGATTTCTTCCATCAATTCGAGCCCCTCCTTTTGTAGTGGGGTTAAATCTGGAAGATGATCTGCCAGCTCTGCAGAACGTATGTGGGTAGGCGTATAGCGACAAGCAAAATGCCCTTCATGAAGCGCGAAGACAGGTTGCCTGTAATAAGCAGGAATGCCAGGCAATTCATTCCCCTGCATGCTCCAGTAAAAAGGCTGATAAAGCACTTCCAGCAGATCCGGACGTGTGCGCAGAATTTCATTGTGAATAGCCAGCGAACTGACAATCTTGCTTTGCCCGCCTTGCTTCGCCGTCTGCAGGCAAAAGAGACCGGTGACATCCGCAGCATCAACATGAAAGGTCAGTTCTCCATTACTGGTGTAACCTCGAAACCGTGGACCACCCAATCCAGTGCCGATATCGCGCACATCTCCAATAAAATCGTTGCGTTTGCTTTGCGAAACAGCAGTTCCAATATGCAGGCCAAGTCCCCAGAAAATAAGACGCAGATCTTCCACACTGTATTGGTCGGTAGGGAATCCCCGCAAAAGTTTCAGACCGAGTCCGTCCTCAAGCTCATCACGAATTTCTGCAAGCCTGTTAGAAACAGATGGCAAGGGAAAATCTTCGATAGTTATTTTTTCCAGCGACAAAGCTTTCATCTGTACGCTCTTGAAAGCTGTTCCGATTTCGTTAATTTCATTGACACTGAATTCATGGATCCAATTCCTCGAATCCTGTAAATTCTTCCCCAACCAGCATGCCTTCCCACCAATTAGTCCTCTGGACACCATCATTCCTCTTCAATTATTTGAATCACAGTTAAAGTCGTTTTTTCCTATGTTCTAAAAATCCCTATACTGGCAATGGAGTTGTCAGCGTCTAATGGATTTTGATTTGCGCGATTACTGTTTTGTGCAGAATAGAGCTGATCAATGATTGATAACCTACTCCCTCTTTTGCTGCCAGCAGTTTCAATCCATTCAATTCTGCCTTGGACAGCCTGATTGCTGAACGCTCTGTTTTTTTAAAAGTTTACTTGGATACATGCGCAAGCTTCTGCTTTCTTTCCTTAAACAACTCGTCTGGTATTGTCAACCATTCCCCTCGTTCCCTTTCAGCCATTGATTTTGATTCGTCCTCATTGAACGGCTCGAACATTTTAGGGTCTTGATATTTTCTCATTTTCTTTTTCGATTCGGAAATGCGGTTTTCAAAATCTTAGAACCATCTTCAAGTATCACGTTGGGAAGATCCCAAGGATAATCATCCACCATGACGATCATGATAAACTGATTGTTTAGAAAAAGGTGCTGCAATATACCAACAAATGAATCAGATTCAAAAGCAGCCACGATTTCTTCGAATGAGATTCCGCGTTTTTCTGTCTAAGAAAGGTTTTTTGCTACACTTCAAGTGAATTGGTTCATAGGTTTTTGAGTACTGGGGAAAAATGACTTAGCAATCGTTTTGTCCAACAAACTTCAGCTTTTATCACCTACTGATTTGTTTGAATTTTTCAACCCACCCCGATCACACATTCAGTCCAACTTCTTGCACTTGCCAGTCCACTTCGATGACTAAACCCTGAAACTTTGATCAGCCTTTACTGATAATTCCACGCTAACAGTTAAAGTGAGCAACGGAAGCCGAAGGCTTATTAAGATGAGCGTCTCAAAGGCCATTTATCTGGTACCCCCGAGGGGTCTGGGTTCAAAAAACAAGCTGATCATATGGTTCATCTTCCTTCTCCAGTTTCTTGATGTATTCAAGTATTGTCTCTTCGTCCAGACCTACCGTGGAGACAAAATCGCCTCGTGCAAAAAAAAAATTCACCATGAGCGCTTCGTTTTTTTTTGCCACGATATTCAGGGGCAATCGAGATCGCACTTTTGCCTTTAAGGTCATTGGATCACTCTTCGCTATTCATACACGATTGCACACATTACTGTGCGAAGCTGTTTGTGTTTGATAACGAATTGCAAGCAGGGATGAAAAATCGGCTGAATAGCCGGGATTTAGTGGTGCCTAGGGTCGGAATCGAACCGACACGAGATTGCCCTCGCAGGATTTTAAGTCCTGTGCGTCTACCAGTTTCGCCACCCAGGCATGAGGAAGGTGTTTGGAGGCGACGACCGGATTCGAACCGGTGTCCAAGGTTTTGCAGACCTCTGCCTAACCACTTGGCTACGTCGCCAAAGAAACTGTAATACTTAAAAGAAACAAGCAGTCAATTTTGCATAATTTACCTTGAAATACAAGATCAAAGTGAGTTGGCAAGGATCCTTTCAATTGAGCAGGGACGGGTCATTCAAATTTTCAGATAATCGCTGTATGCGTCAATGAAACATTGAGTTTGCTCCGTCATTCCGAGACTAACACGAAATGTTTGGGCGATGGGTGCCCGCATTGGTCGAACCAGAATCTTTCTATTTTTGAGAAATTCTATAACTTCTTTCACATTGTCTGGTTCCACCAGCATAAAATTTGCTTCTCCAGGATAGAACCGGATCCCCTGTTCTTTAAAAAACTGTTCCAGCATCGGTTTGGCTTCTTCCATGATTTCCTGAATCATCGTCTGCCATTTGGCAGGCTGTTCCAGTTGGGCTCTTGCTGCCACCAGTGAGACCATATTGACATCATAGGGTCCCCTGATTTTGTAGAGCTGGCCTATAAATGAGGGGTGAGCTATCACATAACCCAAACGCAGACTGGGAATGGCAAACGCTTTCGAAAATGTCCGCACAATGATCAGGTTTTGGTGCTCAGACAACAGACTCAAACAAGTATGTTGAGTGAATTCGAAATAGGCTTCATCCACCAAAATCGCTGTTTCCGGGAAGCTTTCCAAAAGAATTCGAATCTGATCAAGACTCGCGGATGTGCCTGTCGGGTTGTTTGGATTGATCACGACAACGAGACGGGTTCGCGGATTGACTGCTTCCATTATTTCCTCAAAAGGAAAGCTCATATCACTCCTGTATTGCGGAGAAACAATACGGGCCCCGAGGGTGCCGGCAATTTGAAAAAACATGGCAAATCCCGGCTGAGCCATAAGCATCTCATCTCCTTCATTCAACAAAGCCCGAAGAGAAATATCGATGCCCTGGTCAGATCCGTTCGTTAACATCAGGTGCCCTGGATCTATCGCGACATAGTCTCCCAATAAAGCTAAAAAATCTCCATAGGCAGGATAGGTCTGCAATCGGTTGTCTTGAATATACTTCACCAATGCTTCGATCACATGTGCCGGTGGAGGAAGAGGAGATTCATTGAAATCCATCAAAAGGAAATCTTTGGGATTGCGTCCTTCCAAAGGGGGTTTATAGTTTCCTAGTTTGAGGATCGATTCTCTAATTTTCATGATGAGGTCACATATTTTTTAGGATGACAAAAAAACTTCCATCTTGTACCATCATGCGCTTGATTGAGACAAAGGAGGCGGACCGAATGTGGAGCAAGAAGAAAATTCTTTGAACTCAAGTATTTTCCCTCTTTTACCTACCTCTTAATTGGAACAAGAGGAAGTTTTTTTATTTACATTTCATCAAGAAAGTTCAATTGATGAGCAACATCATCAAGGTCAATTTCAACCCGACCTGGCGTCAAAATCTGGATGAATTGATCAACAGGCAGATCCAGGACAGGGTATTTCCAGGTATGGAATTGCTGTTTGCCACGCATGGGGATGTTTATCTGCATCAGGCATGGGGCAAGCTGGAAATTGGAGAAGACGCCGCGAAGCTCCAAACAGAAACTGTTTTCGACATCGCATCCATGACCAAGCCGATGGCAACGGCAACAGCGATAATGATTTTGCAGGAACAAGGCCTGCTGAACCTGGAAGATTGTGTCGTGGAATTTATCCCGGAATTCAAGCATGAAGAAAAACAGAAAATCACAATCAGGCATCTACTGACCCATTCATCAGGACTTCCTGCCTGGGCCAACCTTTTTGAAAGCATCAGCAATAAAAACGATGCCTGGACTCAACTGATGCAGGTACCCTTGATCCACCCCGTCAATAGCAAAATGGTATACAGCTGCCTGGGATTCCTGATTTTGGGAGAAATCATTCGCCGTCTTGCCCGTCAAAGCCTCGCGCAATTTACGAGAAGCAAGATTTTTGAACCACTGCAGATGAACAGCACCTGTTTTTCACCACTCGAACATATTCCTGAAAACCAAATCGCACCAACCGAGTACTGCCCTTACCGAAAAAAACTGCTACGAGGTGTTGTTCATGATGAAAACTGCTATGTTTTTGATGAGGAGGGAGGCAACGCCGGGCTTTTTTCCAAGGCACAGGAAATTTATCGATTTTGTCAAATGATTTTCAATGGTGGTGAACTGGATGGAGCACGGATTCTTTCTCCCCAGTCCGTTCGAATCATGACCAGAAACCACAATCCGGATACTTTGGCTCCCCGCGGATTGGGATGGGACATCAGCGGCGAAGGATGGGGATATATGAGCTGTGGAGAGCTTTTCCCACGCGGCAGCATTGGGCATACGGGTTTTACAGGCACCTCATTCTGGCTCCATCTTCCTTCTCGAACTGCTGTGATTGCACTGACCAATCGTGTTCACATTTCCCGCGAAAAGAAATTAGCAGAGATGCATCGATTTCGGCCAAGACTGCACAATATTCTGATGGCTTCCATTGAACCCAGGAACGCAGAATCAACAGAAAATTCTTAGGAATCAGGTGGCGATGTGGACTCAATTTCAATTTTTCTAATTCAAACGATTGAGAAGGCTCGATCTTTGCTTCAATTTTAATCAAGGAGTTTTTTTATGGAATTATCCCTAATTCTTACCATTTTTGCCGTGGCTTGCGTTTTCAGTGCAGTGGCTTTTGTGATTGATGAGCATTGGAAGGAAAATCACGGTTCCAATCATTTTTGACCCCCAATAAAGTATGCTTCAGGAGGAAAAGTGAAAACCTTGTATCGGATTCTTTGCATTGTCGTGATTATTTCAGGAATTGGAGGCTGTTCCATGATCGGCGGCCTCTTTGGTGGAGGGAATGAACCTTCTGACTCAGATAAAAACTACCGGGAAGCAGTAAAGGCACTTGAAGAAAAGAAGTATAAAAAATCCAGTGAATTGGTCAGGGAAATCGAGCCGGATTCGCCAGTTTATTCCAAGGGACTTCAGCTCCTTCAGCAAATTCCGCTTCAAAAGGCCCAGGATGCGATTGAAGCAAAAGATTATCCGATGGCTCTTAGCGAGCTCAACAAAATTTCCGAAGGAAATTCCAACTACGCCAAAGCCAAGGAACTCAAAGAAAAAATGGCGTTTATGATTGCACTGAACGAGTATGAAAAAGCACGTCAAACACCGCAGCGTATGGAGTCTCTGGAACGTTTGGCGACAGTGGCTATTGAAAGTAAAAACTCTCCCAATCTAATGCGGGCAATCGACATCATCGGAGACCATCTCAATCAATCCAACCGACCAGAGGAGATTGAGACATACATCATGCTGCTGGAGTCGACAATTGAGAATCAACATGACACTGATGTCGTGTATGCCGGCTTAGAACATTCATTTATGGCCTATAAGCAATTCAATCAGGAACCGGATCTGAGGGATCAACTGCTTCGTTTGATTGCCAAATTAAAAATGAACCTCCTCTAAGCAGCAAACCCGCTCAAGTTTACCCGATTTTCTGACGGACCAGCAGTCTTGCTGCGTCAGTTGAGGGCGCATAGTGCGATTGCCTGAGGCAAAGCTGCCATAAAAAGACCGTCACTCCTCCCATCATCAGCACCTGGGAATAAGCCAGCCACTTTAGATCCAGTGAAAGAAGCATATCATAACTCGCATGCAGCAGGGCGGCAATTCCCCACCCCATGAGAATCAGTTTAACCGAATCGAAATGGACCCGCCCGGGGACGGCGTGCGCCTTCAGAGAGAATAAGGACTGTGCGAGAAAATACCCCATTGGCACACTCATAAATATGTGAGTCGGGAGCGTGACCACGGTGCGAATGACCAATACCGAAAATCCGTATTGCTCCACGTAATAGGCATTTTCCAGGGTTGCAAACCCCAGTGCAACGACCGCTGCATAGAGAATTCCATCAAATTTTTCCTGAAAATCACGTGAAGGGTATGCAATGAGCAGCAGCACCATCAGTTTCGCGAATTCTTCGTTGAACCCGACCATGAACCAAAATCCGAGTCGATAAAACGGAAAATCGGAAACAAGTCCGAATAAAGTAATGGTTTCATTGGAATTGGACCAAAACATCGTGTATTTTTCGATGATATGGTTTAAGGTGAGGGCGAATAATCCGCAAAGCGATCCTGCAAGAAAAAGAATTATGAGGAATTTGACGCTCGAGCGTTTGTAGCGATTGGCAACATAAAACAGCCAGATCCAATACAAAACAGGAATTCCCCCTAAAACCAGAAAAGTAACCATCTGCAATTTTATTTTGTAACTGTTTATCTCATGGAGTCAATGAGAAGAAATACGTTTTGAGAAATGAGAAGAAATACGTTATAAGTCATCTCCATTTTAAATTCCATCTTTCTCTTTGTAAATAATTATCTCATGCAGCGCTTTCCTCTATTCACAGACCAGGCACATCCAAATCTGGATGAATTCGTTGAAATCCTTAAGGAAGGGCGTTACTTCAAGTCGATCAATTCGACCTTGTTGAAAAATATTTTAAAACTTGGAAATCTTTTATTACTGAAAAAAGATGAACATCTGATTCATCAAGGGGATGATTCTCCTCCGGAACTCTATATCCTGCTGGAAGGTTCACTGGCCGTTTCGTCGCATGGCAATTTTATCTTACGCTTAGAATCTCCTGGAGACATTGCGGGAGAAATGGCAATTCTTACTCCCGGCCCACGATCAGCTGAAGTTGTTGCAGAAACTGAGACAAAAATAATCGGTTTTTCTCAACGTGTTTTTGCAGTCGATGAGCAGTCCGATACAGTTCCCGTATTCTATCTGATGTTTTCCTATATCCTGGCAGAAAAACTGAGGATCACCACCGCACAATCGTTAGTGCGTAAAAACAGCCGTGTAATTTCACCTGAAAAAACAAGAATTGCAGTCATTGATGAAAATTATAATGACCGTTTGATTATTGGAGGAGTCATCCGCACTGAATGGAGCGAAGCCATTGTCAGCGAATTTGACGACATGACGGTTTTTCTGGATGATGCAATGAATCACAATTTTGATTTGTATATCGTCGACCTCGAATTCAAACATCACTTCAAGACCCAGGAAGAAGCAATAAAATCAGCCTTTAAAACCTTGAAAATACATGGCATCCCGATATTTGCAATCAGCAGGCTTTGCAGTGATGTTGCGGAACGTGAAAAACTGATGAAGTTGGGAGTCAATGAAATGCTGGCCAAACCCTTCGCTGTTTTTGACCTCAAACACAGTATCATCAAGTCAAGAGTGGGGTATTATCAGCAACGGGAACTGGACCTGATTGAACAAGATGCGGACACTGACCGTTTAACCGGATTGGCCAACAGGAGGCGTCTGGATCAATTCCTTGAAGCACTTTTTACTATTTATCCTGAAAACCAGAAACCTTTTTCTCTCGTCATTGCCGACGTCGACAATTTTAAATTTTACAACGATACCCATGGTCACCAAATGGGGGATGTCGTGCTGGCAGGAGTTGCATCCGTTTTTGCCTCATCGGTTCGCAAAGGCGACCTGGCTGCACGATTTGGAGGAGAGGAGTTCGTCATGATTCTGCCGAACTGCGACAAAGCCAACGCGACTCTTGTTGCAGAAAAACTGCGGCAAGCCATGGAGGATGAGGAATTTCCGATGCAGGAACAGCAGCCGCTGGGAAATCTGACAGTCACACTGGGAGTGGCAACTTTTCCTGATGATGCAAGTGATATCGAAGAACTTTTGAAGAAAGCCGATGATTGTCTTTATATTGGCAAAGAATCTGGCCGAAACACCGTCATCGCAGCAAAATCGTAAGCAGAACTCCCAATTATTTTTTATCTCGGCACCGTTTCCTCAATTTTACCAGAATTTTATATTGCAGCAATGCCATGCTCCGACAATTCAATTTACGCGGGCACAGATAAATGCTAAAAATACCCTGCCTCAACGAAAACCGCTTTTCTTTGACAAACAGCCACAGAGGTGGTGCTGAGCAGGCTATGTTATTGAACAATCAACACAATCATCAGTAAGGACAACTATGGGAAAGACAATGTTTGAAAAAATCTGGGACGCACATGTCGTCCATGAACAGGATGGGAATACGATCTTATACATTGATCGGCACCTTGTTCATGAAGTGACTTCTCCGCAGGCTTTTGAAGGGATCCGCCTTTCACAACGGACCGTTCGCCACTCGAATGCGACCTTTGCAGTGCAGGACCACAATGTTCCGACCATCAATCAGGATCAACCAATCAGTGATCCCATTGCCGCGAAGCAAATCGAAACCCTCCGGGAAAATTGTGAAGAGTTTGGAATCACTCTTTTTGACCTGGGTGACATCCGTCAGGGGATAATTCACGTCGTTGCTCCAGAACAGGGTTTGACACTGCCTGGAACAACGATCGTCTGTGGTGATTCGCATACTGCCACTCATGGCGCATTCGGAGCCCTTGCTTTTGGAATTGGGACATCAGAGGTCGAGCATGTTTTAGCCACCCAGACATTGCAGCAAAAGAAAGCAAAATCGATGCTGGTCAAAGTCAATGGAACACTTCCGGAAAGTGTCACTTCCAAAGATATTATTCTGGCATTGATTGGAAAAATTGGCACCAATGGAGGAACCGGCTACGTCATCGAATATGCGGGAGAAGCAATCCGTAATCTTTCCATTGAAGGACGGATGACGCTTTGCAACATGACCATTGAAGCGGGTGCGCGGGCAGGCCTGGTTGCACCGGATGAAAAGACTTTTGAATACCTGCAGGACCGGCCCTACACACCAAAAGGAGAAATGTTTGAACGTGCCCTTCTTGCCTGGAAGCAATTGCCCTCAGATGCGGATGCAGTTTTTGACACGGTAGTCGAACTGACCGCTGACGACATTTTACCGCAAGTGACATGGGGTACCAACCCCGGGATGGTAACCGATATTAACGGAAAAGTCCCGGACCCTGAAGAACTGCGAGACCCTGAAGAAAAAGAAGCGGTAATCAGAGCGTTGAAATACATGGGGCTGGAAGCCAACACCGCCATTAAAGATATTCAGATCGACCGGGTTTTTATCGGTTCCTGCACCAATTCCAGAATAGAAGATCTACGGGCGGCTGCCCAATACGCCAAGGGGAAAAAAGTTTCTGACCATGTTTATGCGATGATTGTCCCGGGAAGCGGACAAGTCAAGCAGGAAGCGGAAAAAGAAGGATTGGATGTCATATTCAAGGATGCCGGCTTTGACTGGAGGCAACCGGGATGTTCCATGTGTTTGGCCATGAATGATGACCGGCTCAAACCGGGAGAACGATGTGCTTCCACCTCGAATCGAAATTTTGAAGGACGTCAGGGAAAAGGAGGAAGGACTCATTTGGTCAGTCCTCTGATGGCCGCCGCTGCAGCGATTGCCGGACATTTTGTCGACGTGCGCAGTCAATAAATCAACGCGTTGTTGATTTTAAGTCCAGAATACAGCTATTTTATGAAATTACATATATAGAATCACAAGCCTTCCTGGAGCAAGCTTTGCCGGGGAAGAGCTCCTCAATCAGACAGGAACCCAAATGCAAGAATTTAAAAAAATCACAGCAGTGGCCGCATTGATGGATCGTGTCAATGTCGATACTGACGCCATCATCCCCAAACAGTTTTTAAAGAAAATCGAACGCACCGGCTTCGGTCAGCACCTTTTCCATGACTGGCGTTACCTCGATGACGAAGGGACCCGAGCCAATCCAGATTTTGTATTGAACCATCCTCGCTACCAGGGAGCACAAATTTTAGTGGCACGCGATAATTTTGGCTGCGGTTCCAGTCGGGAGCATGCACCCTGGGCCCTTTTGGAATATGGATTTTGCACCATCATCGCCCCCAGTTTTGCCGACATATTTTTCAATAACTGTTTTAAAAACGGTATTTTGCCTGTCATTCTGCCGGGCTCGCAGGTTCAGGCATTATTTGAAGAAGTTGAATCTCTTGAAGGATCTCAGCTGACAGTGGATTTAGAATCGCAGCAGGTTACTACCCCTCAAGGTAAAATCTATCCTTTTGAGGTAGATCCTTTTGCGAGAGAACGATTGCTCAAAGGAATGGATGATATTGGCTGGACAATGCAGCACGAAAATCGAATTTCGACATTCGAGAAAAACCGTCCTTCCTGGATGAGCCACTGATCCTTCCCAATTTTGATCAGGGATCACACATTGAGTGCAGTCAAATGAAAGCTCGCAAGATCCTTTTCTTTGTCCAGATATTCTACCTTTGGGGATTGCTCAGCACGGCAAGTGCATTGTCATACCTGGACGTTGAAAAGATGATTCGTGCAGGAATGTCAGAAGAACTGATCCAGGCACAGATCGAAAAAAACAACGATTATTTCACCTATGATGAAATCATTTTTTTAAAAGGACGAAAACTCGCCAACAATTTGGTAGAGTTTCTGCTCCGATACCACTTGAGCTTTATCCCGGATATTGATGTCGCATTTCTGATCAAAATGAAATCTGTACCCTTGAGCGACGAAATCGTCCAAATGCTGGTGGACCGGTTCGGGGTGACTTCATTGCCCCTTGCCCCCAATGAAATCATTGCTCTCAAAAATGCGAAAGTGAACAATAAACTCATTGAGTATCTGATAAATTCCGGCAAATGATACGACCCTCGCAATATGACTCCAGTTTTCCTGCAACTTCATTTTTCATGATATGATCGGTTTCATCCTGCGTCGTTTGCTGCTGCTCTGCCCCGTTCTCTTAGGAGTGATTACCCTCGTCTTTTTTTTAATCCACCTCATCCCGGGAGACCCTGTCGAACTTATGCTGGGGGATTCCGCGTTCTCTGCGGACAAAGATGAACTGCGCGAGCAGCTGGGCCTGAACAAACCAGTCTACGAGCAATACGGGCGTTATCTGACCGGATTATTCAAAGGTGATCTCGGCATTTCGATTCACAGTCGGGAACCTGTTCTTGAAAATATTGTCGAACGCCTGCCTGCCACTTTAGAACTGATGGCTGGCGCTATGTTCGTTGCGATTGGACTGGCAATTCCTCTCGGCCTGATTTCCGCAGTGAAGCGCGGCAGCTGGATTGATCAATTGGCAATGTTTTTTTCACTGCTGGGGGTATCAATTCCCAATTTCTGGTTGGGCCCGATGCTGATTCTTTTGTTTGCGATTCAACTGGATTGGCTGCCGGTCAATGAAAGAGGAAGCTTTCTTCACCTGATTCTTCCAGCAATCACTCTAGGCACAGCCCTGGCTTCAATTCTTTCCAGGATTACCCGTTCTTCAGTGATAGAAACGTTGGGGACGGATTACATCCGTACCGCGTTGTCGAAAGGAATTTCTGAATTTCAGATCGTGACCAGGCACGCTTTCCGGAATGCCTTGATTCCGGTCGTCACCGTCATCGGCCTTCAGGTTGGAGTGCTGCTTTCCGGAGCGATTATTACGGAATATATTTTTGATTGGCCCGGTTTGGGATTGCTTTTGATAGAAGGGATTCAGACTCGTGACTACCCACTGGTGCAGGGATGTGTGATCTTTATTGCAACAAGCTATGTTTTTGTCAATCTTTTGACTGACCTTTCTTATGCCCTGGTTGATCCGAGGGTTCGTCTGCAATGATCTGGAAAAACCGCCGAATATTATGCCTGAGCATTCTTTTCATGATGCTCTTCGTCCTGCCTGCCTCGCTGGCACCATGGATCGCTCCCTACGACCCCGAGACGATTTCACTGAGTGAGCAATTGAAACCGCCTTCATGGGAGCATCCTCTCGGCCAGGATCAAAATGGCAGTGATATCCTGAGTCGTCTTCTTTATGGAGGACGAATTTCAATGTACGTCGGCTTTTGGGTGATTGGCATTTCCGGGACTATCGGAGTGCTCATCGGCCTGATTTCCGGATACTATGGAGGCTGGCTCGATACTGTTCTGATGCGGGTCGTTGATATACTGCTGGCCTTTCCCGGGCTCTTGTTAGCCATCGCCCTCGTCGCTGTTTTAGGCCCCAACCTGAACAATGTGGTGATCGCATTAACGGCACAAGGCTGGGTCAGTTATGCGCGCCTGGTGCGTGGTCAGGTACTTTCTGTCAGGGAACAGGAATTTGTTTTGGCAGCCTGTACCTCCGGGATTTCTGACAATCGCATCATGTTTCGTCACATTCTTCCCAATATTATTCAACCGGTCATTGTCCAGGCCACTTTCAACCTGGCAGGGACCATCATTGCTGAATCAAGTCTCAGTTTTCTGGGTTTAGGCGTCCCTTCCGGAACCCCAAGCTGGGGGGTGATGCTTTCTGAAGGAAAAGACGTTTTATTTGAAGCGCCCTTCGTTTCCATTTTTCCAGGTTTGTCCATCATGGTGATGGTCCTTCTCTGCAACATCCTTGGTGATGCTTTGCGTGACTATTTTGATCCAAAAATCGATTCATGAGCCTGCATCTTGAAAATCTGGATCTCTATCTTTCATCAGGGAAATTGCCGATTCAGGTTCTTGACAAGATATCTTTTTCCCTTGAAGATGGACAAACGCTTGGAATTGTCGGTGAGTCCGGGTGTGGGAAGTCGATGACTGCACTCGCAATCATGCAGCTGATTACATCGCCGCCCTTGCTTAAAATGGAAGGGAAAGTGCTCTGGAACAACGTTAATTTGCTTGACCTGACTAAACGGGAAATGCGGAAGATTCGCAGTAAAGAAATTGCCATGATTTTCCAGGAACCGATGACAGCATTGAATCCGGTGATGCGGGTTGGAGATCAAATCAGGGAAGTCCTTCGAGAACATAACCCGGGAAATCGGAAAAGCGAAAACAAAAAAATTATCGATTTGCTTGACAAAGTAGGGATCCCTTCTCCGGAACAAAGGGCACAAAATTACCCGCATCAACTCTCAGGAGGGATGCGTCAGAGAATCATGATTGCAATGGCATTGGCGTGCGGTCCCCGACTGCTGATTGCTGATGAACCAAGCACCGCTCTGGATGTCACCATTCAAGCACAAATTTTGGAACAACTGAGAGAATTGTGCCGCGAATTTAAAATGGGGCTGCTTTTTATTTCGCACGATCTGGATGTGGTCGGTTATTTGGCGGACAGAATTCTTGTTATGTATGCCGGCGAAATTGTGGAATGGGCCAGCACCAAAGAATTGTTTGCTTCTCCGGCCCACCCCTATACCCGGGCTCTGCAGCGTTCGCGTCCCAAAAAAAATCAAAAGAACAAATTGACCCCTATTGCCGGAAATGTCCCCCCGTTGGACCAATTGCCGCAAGGATGCCGGTTTTATGACCGTTGTGAATTGCGTGAAGATCAATGTGCCATGCAGAGGCCTCCTGTTTTTAAAATCAATGAACACCATCAGGTCCGCTGTTTTTTATTTGCAGAAACATGAACCGGCAAGATCATGGTTCAAACCTTCCTGCTGCACTCCAAGGCCTTCGCTATACCTGAGTTCGCAGCATCAGTTACGATTTTCAATAGCTGGAATTTTTTGAATCAACGCAAAAGATTCTTCTGCCGAAAGAAAGGTTTTTGTGGAAAGATTCAATCTGGAAAGTATCAGAAAATTTTTAATCGCCATCATTCCCGTGCTTTTTGTATGGCTGTGGAGCACTGGCTTTATCGGAGCAAAGTTTGGCCTGCCCTATTCAGAGCCTTTTACGTTTTTACTGCTGCGTATGCTGCTCACATTAATGATATTGGGCTGCATTATTCTCTTCACAAGAGCAGAATGGCCTTCCAGCCTGTCTGCGGCTGGACATTTAGCCATTTCCGGGTCCTTGGTGCATGCGGCTTATCTAGGAGGAGTTTTTTCTGCAATCGATGCTGGAATGGCCGCCGGTTTGAGTGCTGTCATTGTCGGATTGCAGCCGATCATGACTACGATTTTTGTTAAGGTTTTCACGGGAGCATCTTTCACACGACGTCAGTACTCTGGATTAATCCTTGGATTTGTTGGAATTTTTTGCGTTGTTCTCGGTGATCGACTTCTTCAGAATGAAGATCTGACCTCCGGCATCAGCCTCAAAACCCTTGCTTTTTCTTTACTTGCCCTGTTTGGAATCTCCTTTGGCACCTTCTATCAAAAAAAATTCTGTTCCAAGGCGCCATTGCTTTCAGGAGCATTTATGCAGTATGTTGGTGCCGTTTCCGTGTTCGCTGTGGGTGCAATCAGTTTTGAAACAATGCAAATTGAGTTCAGCATGCAATTCATTTTTGCCCTGTCCTGGCTGATTTTCGGTCTATCGATCAGCGCCATTTTGCTGCTCCTCTTCATGATAAAAAATGGAGAGGTAGAACGGGTTGCGAGTTTATTTTATCTCGTGGCTCCTGTCACCACGGTGGAAGCCTATCTTCTCTTTGATGAACGATTCGGGCCGATAACCTGGCTGGGTATTGCTTTTTCTGTGCTTGGAGTGTACCTGTTTTTATCAACCCCCCGAGGGAACAGGGCATTTCCCGCCTGAACATTCGGCAAATCGATCGGCAGATTGCTGCCGGGATTATTTTTGAAGACAATTTTTCATCTAAAATGCTGAAATCTGGCGCAGACAATCGATTCATTGCTCACTTTTGATCGTATTATTCAGTGATACCAGGAAACGACGGATGAGGAGCTGCTTGAAAGTCAAGGGTTTTTGGATTTTTCAACGTCTTCGGAAAGCTTGAAGGAGAGAAGTCCGTATTTTACTCGTTGAACACTCATTGGAAGAGTCAGAATTCCAGTGCCATTTCAAGCACACGGGCAACATGAATGGCCTGGCGTTGGGCACCGTCTTTGATTTGTTGACGGCAGCTGGTGCCATCTGCAACAATCAGGGTATCGCCAGCCGCAGATCTGACTGCAGGAAGAAGGCTCATTTCCCCCATTTTCATTGAAAATTTAAAATGCTCGGAGTCGAAACCGAACGAACCGGCCATTCCACAGCAGCTGGATTCCACGGTGCCAACTTCAAGCTCCGGCACGAGGGACAAGATCTTCTCTACGGCACTCATCGCGTCAAATGCTTTTTGGTGACAGTGTCCATGCAGCAGGGCCTTTTTCTGAGCCAGAGCTTTCAGAGGCAGCTGGAGATCGCCAGAAGCAAGCTCCTTTGCAAGAAATTCTTCGAACAAAACCGCATGCCGAGCCAGGCGATCAGTTTCCCCTCCGGGCAAGATCGCTTGAAATTCGTCTCGCAAAGCAAGCAGACAGGCAGGCTCCAGGCCCACAACAGGCATCTCTTTTTCAAGAAAAGGAGCGAGTGTTTCCAGCATCCTGATTGCCTCTTTTTTCGCTTCTTCCACCAACCCTGATGTTAAAAAGGTTCGCCCGCAGCACAACGGACGATATCGCTCTTTGGACGCCTGCGGTATGTGAACCCGATACCCCGCTGCTTTCAGAACCTTCAGTGCCGCACGGGCGTTTTCAGGCTCAAACCAGGTATTGAAGGTATCGACCAATAAAACGATCTCGCGTCCTCTGTTCTTGTTCAAATCAGTTTCTTTCTGCTCACTCCCTGAAAAAAAGTCAGTCCTCCATTGAGGCAATCTTCGATGAACGCTAAGCCCCAGAAACTGATCACTGAGTTGTGCCATTCCTGGTATGGTGTCTCTTAAATTTGCCAGCGGTGCCATTCGTGCGGCAAGATGCGCATAACGCGGTAGATATGCCAACAAGCGATCTTTAAGGGGAAGACCGTGCTGTTTTTGATATTGGTGAAGAAATTCAATCTTCATGCGGGCCACATCAACTCCCACCGGGCATTCCTTTTTACAGGCTTTGCAGCTGACGCAAAGATCCATAACCTGGTGCATTTCCTCAGAAACAAAGGCATCTTTTCCCAATTGGCCTGTGATGGCCAAGCGAAGGCTGTTGGCACGACCTCGAGTTAAATGACGTTCGTCTCCTGATGCCCGGTAAGAGGGGCACATCACTCCGGGACCCGATTTTCGGCAGGCGCCGTTGTTGTTGCACATTTCCACCGCACCAGCAAATCCATTCCATTCTGACCAATCAAGCGCGGTTTCAAGGGATTGAGCCCGGTAGTCGGGTTTGTAGCGAAAAAGCGATCGGTCATCCAGGCGTCCTGCATTGACAATTTTCCCCGGGTTGAATAAATTTTGTGGATCAAATGCCCTTTTCACCTCTTCAAATGCCTGTTTGATGCGGGTACCGAACATTTTTTCGTGAAATTCTGAGCGAGTCAATCCATCCCCGTGTTCTCCGGAATGAGAGCCTTTGTATTCACGTACCATTTCAAATGCTTCTTCAGCAATTGCCCGCATTTTCCTGACGTCTTCTCCCTCTTTCATATTCAAAATCGGACGCACATGGAGACAACCCACAGAAGCATGCGCATACCACGTGCCGGTTGTTCCGTATTTGGTGAATACCTGAGTCAGGCGGTCCGTGTATTCGGCTAGATCTTCCAACGCAACAGCACAGTCTTCAATAAAGGAAACCGGTTTTCCATCCCCTTTCATCGACATCATGATATTGAGTCCGGCTTTGCGGACTTCCCAAATATCGGATTGATAAGAAGCGTCAGTCGCCTCGACCACACTGTCTGCAAAACCGAGATCCCCCATCAACTGTTTCAGTTCCTGAAGTTTGGTGACTTGAGGGTCGAAATCATCTCCGGCAAACTCTACCAGCAGAATAGCTTCGGGCCTGCCTTGAATGACGCGATCAACCGTTGGCTGATAAAGAGAAATTTTCCGAGCCAGTTCAATCATCGTGCGATCGACCAGTTCTACCGCAGCCGGATCCAATTTCACAATATGCTGGGCAGCATCCATTGCCTGGTAAAATGTCGGGAAATGACAGACTCCCAAAACTTTATGTTTAGGAATTGGATGTATTTCGAGTTCGATCCGAGTGAAAGTACTGAGAGTCCCTTCTGACCCCACAAGCATGTGCGCCATGTTGTGACCGGCGGAGGACAAACTGTCGAGGTTGTAGCCGCCGACCCGACGCAGGAGTTTTGGAAAACGGCGTTCCAGCTCTTCTCTTTCCCGCTCGGCAATTCCACGAAGCTGCCCGATCAGACGCCGATAACGCGGTGACCCGTTGATTTCCTCAAGATTACCGGGAACCTGGCTGAAGCGGCAGAGTTCACCATCCTCCATTAAAGCCTCGATTGCACGCACATTGTGGATCATGTTGCCGTAGCGGATGGAGCGCGCACCGCAGCTGTTGTTTCCTGTCATTCCTCCAATGGTCGCACGACTTGCTGTTGAGACATCGACAGGAAAAAACAATCCGTGGGGCTTGAGTATCTGATTGAGCTGATCCAGCACGATCCCCGGTTGGACCGCCACGGTTCGTTTTTCCGGGTTGAGTTCAATCACTTTTTTTAAATATTTGCTGAAGTCAATGACCAGCGACTCCCCGACTGTTTGACCACATTGAGAAGTACCGCCACCACGGGGGAGTACCGAGACTCCTTCTTCCGCTGCAATCCTGATTGCCGCGACGACATCAGTGTCGCTTTTCGGCACCACTACTCCGAGCGGCTCTATTTGGTAAATTGATGCATCTGTGCTGTAGAGACCCCGGCTGAAGGCGTCAAATAAAACATCGCCTTTCAGTTCCTTTTTCAAACGGGTCGCTAAAGTGCTGTTTTCATGATTCATAGTGGATTAATGAGAGCATCATGGTGTGAAGAAAATTGATACGAAGCAATCCTAATTCAGGATTGATTTGATTTTCCAGGATGGGCACACTCTTTGGCACTATTCTGATCGACGGGACAAAACAGATGCCCCCCGTCAATCCAAGCAAATTTTATGAAGGATTTGCTTGCGCTGTTTCCGCGAGATAATCGAGCGCCGAAACAACACCTCCCGGTTTAAAAGAAGTTTGGGCTAAAGTGAGCCCCATCTCTACACCGCAGAGCGTCCCTGCCAGCATAAGTTCGTTGAAATGACCGAGATGTCCAATACGAAAAACCTGATCCGACAATTTTGCCAAACCTGTTCCCAGTGACATGTCATAATGATCTGAAATGATGCCGCGTAAAGCATTTGCTCCAGTGCCACCCGGCATCCTGACTGTGGTCAAACTGCTGCTGTGTTCCTTTTCACTGCGGCATTGAATTTCAAGGCCCCAGGCCCTGACGGCGCGCCTTGTTGCCTCAGCCAAACGATCATGACGGGCAAAAACCTGATCCAAACCTTCTTCTTCCAGCATCTCAATTGCCTCCCGCAAACCGTAGAGCAAATTCGTTGCCGGCGTGTAGGGAAAAAAACCGTCCTGATTGGGGCCGAGCATGGATTTCCAATCCCAGTAGGAACGGGGCAACGAAGCATTTTCAGAGGCTGCCAATGCTTTTTCGCTAAGCGCATTGAAACCAAGACCGGGAGGGAGCATCAAACCTTTTTGAGAACCACCGACCGTGACATCGACCTCCCATTCCTCATGACAGTAGTTTATTGATCCCAATGAGGAAATCGTATCAACCAGCAACAGGGCAGAATGTTCTGCCTGGTCAATAGCACTGCGAACTGCTTTAACGTTGCTGGTTACACCGGTTGAAGTTTCATTGTGTACAATTGCCACAGCTTTAATTTTTTTTTCTCGATCCTTGGCGAGGACTGCTTTGATTTGCTCGACGTCAACCCCGCTTCGCCAGTCTCCTGACAACATCTCCACCTTTAAGCCCAGATTTTTTGCCAGCGCCGCCCAGAGGTTTGCAAAATGCCCGGTTTCAAACATCAAAATCTGATCTCCTGAGGAGAGCGTATTGACCAATGCTGCCTCCCAGGCCCCTGAACCGGAACCTGGAAAGATCACGACAGGACCACTCGTTTTGAATATGCGTTTGATGCCTGAGAGGACCGTCTTGCCCAACTCAGCAAACTCCGCTCCCCGGTGATCAATGGTAGGCATGCTCATTGCCCTTAAAACACGATCTGGAACATTCGTTGGCCCAGGTATTTGTAAAAAATGACGCCCTGCATGTAAACCCATGGAACTTCTCCTCAAGAGAATTGCTAAGAACCAATAGAAATGATCGAACTTGAATAAGGAAACTGTTATTTTTTTAACAATCGAGTGAGAGTACCCAGTTTGAAAAAATATTCAACAGGAATTTTTTCAATCCCTGCTTACCTCAATCGGCAATTCAGCTATCAGTCGAAAAATCTAAAACCATTCTTATCCAAGGGCAACTCCCCATGCCTTTCAGGAGAAAATGCCTGAAAAGCGGTTATTATCGCCCGCAGAAGGAAGGCCCGTAAAAACTCAGTGAAATGCTTGTCAAAGTCTGAATCGGCTTGTGCAAAGATTCATTTTTAAAGGCCGACTGCCAAAAGACGGCGTTTATTCGCAATCCATTCACCGTGACGCATCAAATTTGACTCGACAGAGACATTGAGTGTATATAACGATTGCTTCCTGATTTAATCAGTGAGATGGATTCAGAAGAAATGAAAGAGGCCTCCATGCTAGTAAAATTCCGCTATTTGAAGATTCTATTGACCTTTGTGCTCGGGGTCGGATTGCTATTGTTCGTCTTGAGACTGACATCCGTTTATACAAGCCAAACGGGTTTTAAAAACCTGCAGGACCAATCAAGGCATCGTCTCAATTTATTTGCAGCTCATCTGCAGGGGGAACTGGTAAAATATGAATTTCTCCCGGAACTCCTGGCAACCGATGATCAACTGATTGCTCCTTTGGATCAACCGGATGATTTTTCTGCAGTCAACCCAGTCAATCAATATTTGAAGACGATCAACGAGATTGTAAAGGCTTCTGATATTTACCTGATGGACCGGACGGGACTGACGGTGGCGGCCAGCAATTGGGATACAGAAAGACCATTTGTCGGAAAAAACTTTCATTACCGACCATATTTTCAAGAAGCAATGAAGGGGCATTTGGGCCGTTATTTCGCATTGGGATCGACTTCAAATAAACGTGGATACTACTTTGCCTACCCCATCAGAAAAGATGAGGAAATCCGTGGGATCGTCGTGGTAAAAATTAACATGGGGTCAATTGAAACGGCCTGGAGCGGCGGCCCTGACGAATTCATAGTCAGCGATCCGGATGGCGTCATTTTTCTTACAACAAACCCACAATGGAAATTCAAATCCCTGCATCTTCTCCCAGACAAAGTTTTGCAGCGCATCAAATCAAACTTGCGCTACGGCAATGCCGATGTATTTCCTCTTCCAATCCTTTCCAAGCAGCCAAGCGGTGAAAACGCCAGCGTGATCACAATCAGGACAACTGGTGGCGGAGAGGAATTGAAGATTAAAACTGCATCCGACGGTCTTGACTATCTTATGCAAAATATTGAAATGGTCGAAGCCGGTTGGACCATCCATATCCTCTCTAAACTTGATCCGGTCAAAGCACAGAGTGAAAGAGCAATGATCTTCGCGGGAATCATTTTTGCTCTTCTTGTCCTGACGACCCTCTACCTGATTCAGCGCAGGCATCGTGTTCGTGAAAGAATGATCTACGAACTGGAGGCCAGAAAGTCAATTGAAGCGAGTGAGGCACGCATTCGTACCATTATCCATAACACCCGCGCAGGATTGATCACGATGGATCAAAGCGGAAATATCAGATACTTCAATCCAACTGCGGAACAACTGTTCGGCTACTCTTTCAATGAAATTTCCGGAAAGCCATTCACTCAGTTCATTCACCAAAAAGACCAGGATCTCTGCCGGCAGCTGCTGCTTTCGTTGAAATCGGTGAACGGAGTCGAAAAGGACAAACCTGCTGTTGAGGTTTCCGGTGTCAGAAAGGATGGTTCTATATTCCCTATAGAACTCTCTGTAGCGCACATGCAGGGAGAGAAAGCAAACCAGTATATCCTCACGGTTTATGACATTTCGGAACGCAAGTCGAGCGAGGAAGCATTGCGGCAAGCCCGTGACGAACTGGAAATGCGGGTTCAGGAACGAACTCTTGATCTTTCCTTAACCAACGAACGGTTGACCAAAGAGATTGAGGAACACCGACGTACTGAAGAAATTTTACATCAGACTCAGGATGAATTGATTCATGCCGCCAAACTTGCAGGGCTCGGTCAGATGTCTACTGCCATCAGTCATGAACTGAATCAACCGCTCTCAGCCATTCGCTCCTATGCCGACAATGCAAGAAGCTTTCTTGACCATGAGCGCAAAAAGGAGGCTCATTGGAATCTTTCCCAAATATCTGAACTCACTGCCCGCATGGCTCAAATCATCAAGCAGTTGAAAATTTTTGCACGAAAATCACCGGAGCAATCCATTGCTGTCTCACTAAAGGCTGTCTGCGAAGATTCCCTGGATCTGCTGGAATCACAAATTAATCCCGAAGAAATCCGCATCATCAAAGACTTTCCAGAAGAAGAACTTTTTGTTTTAGGCGATTTGGTTCGTCTGGAACAGGTTTTTGTCAATCTGATAAACAATGCTTTGCAGGCCTTACCCAGTGGTGAAGAAAGCACATTGTATTTAAAAGCCGGGTTAAACAAAAACAAGGTGACCACGACCCTCAGGGATACCGGATCGGGAATACCGAATGAGCTTTTGCCAAAGATATTTGATCCGTTTTTTACAACAAAAGAATCGGGACAGGGGCTTGGCCTCGGTCTGGCCGTTTCATATCAGATTATCGACGGCCTCGGCGGAACCATCAAGGCAGACAATCATCCCGAAGGAGGAGCAATTTTCACGGTGGAATTACCTCATGCAGCCTCACGTGAGGGAGGGGATTTATGACAAAGGATCCCGTTATTTTTATCGACGATGAACAGCATATCAGGATTGCAGGAAAACAAACGCTTGAGTTGGCAGGGTACGAGGTTCAATGTTTTGAATCATGTGAACGCGCTTTGCCGGGAATTTCGTTTGAATGGGCAGGTGTGATTGTCTGTGATATCAAGATGCCCCAGATGGATGGCCTGTCATTCATGAAACACGTTCTCGCTATAGACAGGGATCTTCCCGTAATTCTGATTACGGGTCATGGAGACATATCCATGGCCGTCAATGCAATTCGAGACGGTGCCTATGATTTTATAGAAAAACCTTTCCCAACTGAATTGCTGGTTGATGTTGTCAAACGTGCCATGGAAAAAAGAATTCTTACCCTGGAAAATCGCGGACTTCACAAGGAACTCATGCTGCAAAATGCCCCTGGTCCCCGAATCATTGGCCGAACCCTGCCGATACAGCGTCTGCGTCAGATGGTGGCTCAAGTGGCAGATGTCGATGCGGATGTACTCGTCATGGGAGAAACCGGGACGGGTAAGGAACTGGTCGCACATTATCTTCACGAATGCAGCCATCGTCAGGGAAAGAATTTTGTTGCAGTCAATTGTGGAGCCCTGCCTGAGAATATTATTGAAAGTGAGCTTTTCGGCTACGAGCCCGGGGCTTTCACAGGAGCCCAGCACCGAAGGGTCGGAAAATTTGAATATGCAGACGAAGGGACCCTTTTTCTAGATGAAATAGAAAGTATGCCGATGTCGGTTCAGGTAAAGCTGCTGCGTGTTCTTCAGGAGAGAAGTTTGGAACGCTTGGGATCCAACGAAGTAATTCCATTGAATTTGAGGGTCGTTACTGCGACCAAAATCGACCTGAGGGAAGCCTGTGCGCAAGGAACATTTCGAGAAGATCTTTATTACCGGCTAAACGTCGTCACAATCGAAATTCCTCCCCTCAGAGATCGGCAGGAAGACATTCTTCTTTTATTTCAGCATTTTGTTCTGGTGGCTTCAACCCATTACAAACGTGATGCAGTTCCTTTCACTGGAGACTGGATTTCCACCTTGATGGGTCATAGCTGGCCTGGAAATGTACGCGAACTCCGCAATGTTGCCGAACGCTATGTTTTACTGGGAGAAGGTCACGCCCTGGAAGAGCTTCTTCATGGATATGAATCGGCAGTTGGAATTACCTTGCCGGAACAGGTTCAGGCATTTGAGCGGAGTGTGATTGAACACGAGCTTGACCGCCATCAAGGCAGCATTACAAAAACGCTTGCCGCGTTGGGTGTGCCCAGAAAAACTCTCTATGACAAGATGCGTAAATACGGTCTGGACCGGCTAAACTATAAATGAAATTGATTGATTTCACTCCATTTTCCTTGAAAAATGAGTCGTTCTCCACCCTCCCTTTTTACAAAAATGGGTGGAATCCCACCCAAAACCCGATTTTTATTCATCAACGACACTTGCATTTAGAGGGCAATTCATACTTTCAAAGTATTGAATTAACACTCTATCTTTCTTCCGTCCCAATCCAACGCTTCGGTTCAGGCAGGCTTGGTTCTCCATTTGCAGAAGACAGAATTCGTACTGTTCATTCATTTATGATCCATGAAAGGGCATCATTGCATTTTCGTTTCTGGTCAGGAAAGGAGGTCAAAGTACAATTCTTTTGTGAGTCTTTTCTTTAGAAAAACCGAATTTTTTTAATAGAGTAATCAGCTTTTAAAAAACGATAGGAGAAATCATGAAAAATAAAAAATTTTGGGCAACTTCAATAATCAGCATATTTTTGATGGGATTCTTAATTTTTGCGCCAAATTCGTTTGCCAAAAAAAGAATCGTGTTTGGAGGTGGCCCTGCAGGCGGAACTTTCCAGGTTGTTGCAAATGCAGTACAGGTCTACAAACCGGTCAAGGAATTGGCTGATTATACTGTCAAGGCTCAATCTTCTGCAGGTTCTGTTGAAAATTTAAGAAAAGTGAATTCAGGAAGATCCCATTTTGCTGTCGTCTATTCCGGCCATGTTTATCTGGGCAAAAACGGAATGATGAAAGGTGATACAAAAAAATACGAAGATGTTTTAGCGGTTTCTTTCCTCTATGGTGCACCGGCTCAATTGGTTGTTCGGGCAGGTTCCGGAATTAAAAGTCCAGACGATCTGGCCGGCAAAAAAGTTGGCGTAGGAAATGCCGGTTCTGGAGCATTCGCCAATTGTGAACTGTTTTTTAACCATTTAGGAATTTGGGACAAGGTAGAACGCAATGCAATGGGATACAATGATGCTGCCGCTGCATTCGGCAACAATCAACTCGACGCTTTCTGGCTGTTTACCGCCTTCCCCAGCGGCGCAGTGATCATGGCTGCTCAAACCAATGACATCGCTTTGGTCAATTTGAGCAACTGGGCGGAAAACTCCAAATTTTTTGAAAAGTATCCTTACTTTTCAAGACTCTCAGTCCCGGCAGGAACCTATAAGGGAGTTGACTATGAATCTCCTTCCTTTCAGGATTCGGCCCTTTGGGTTGCCAGTTCAAAAACTCCTGAAGATGCCGTCTACAAGGTCCTTTCTGCTATCTACACAGACGAAGGTTTGAAGCACATGGTCGGTCAAAAGAAAACCTTCAAAAACATGAGCATCAAATCCGGCGTCACCGGGATTGTCACTCCACTCCATCCGGGAGCGGAAAAATTCTGGAAAGAAAAAGGGGTTTTATAGTTGTTAGAATGGAAGATACTGACAGGCGTTCACAGGACGCCTGTCTTTCACTGCTTTTAACACTATCCGCGGGAGGAAAAAGTGTACGAAACCCTCAAAAAACCTGAACAAATCATTTTTGACGTTTTTGCTTTATTCCTGGTCTTGTTCTACGTCTTTTCTGCAGTCATTCAACCGATGGCCACCCAGTATCATCGGGGGATATACGTCCTTGTCACCTACGTGATGGTCTTTTTGCTTTACCAGTCCAAAACGAAGATCGGTAGAATTGTAGACTACGGATTGATCACCCTCTCGATTTTCACCGTCGGGTACTGGATCTTTAATTTTGAGGCGATCAATTACCGGACAGGAGCAGAAACGGATTTGGACATGGCAATCGCTATGGTCGGGGTTTTGATTGGGATTGAATTAGCACGCAGGGTTGTAGGAAACATTTTCGTCGTCATTGGTGTGATCATGCTTCTCTACGGTGTCTATGGCGACTATGCACCTGAAATAATTTCTCATGCAGGGGAATCATTTCCGGAACTCTGCACCAGTATATTCTACAAAAGTGATGGGGTTTTCGGCATCATGGCCAATGTATTGGCAACTTATGTCCTCCTGTTTGTCCTTTTTGGCGCCTTTCTGGAAAAAAGCGGGGCGCAAAAGTTTTTTATAGATTGGCCACTTGCTGCCGTGGGACATAAAATTGGCGGTCCGGGCAAAGTATCTGTTATTGCCAGCGGATTGTTTGGTTCCATTTCGGGAAGTGCCATCGCCAACACGGTTTCTACCGGAGCATTTACTATTCCGATGATGAAAAAAGCAGGATTCAAGCCTCATATTGCAGGAGGAATTGAACCGGCCGCGTCCATAGGCGGAATGTTCATGCCTCCCATCATGGGAGCCGGCGGTTTCATCATGGCGGAACTGACCGGGGTTCCCTATTCCCAGATCATGCTGGTCGCGGTTTTCCCGGCCTTCATGTATTTTTTCAGCGTTTACATGATGGTGCATTTTGAGGCAAAAAAAGAGAACATAGTCGGTCCAAAGTCTCCGGAAAGTGCCATGGAGATTTTAAAAAAAGAATGGATCTACATTCTTCCTCTCGTTATCATCACTGTCTTGATGCTGACCGGCTACTCTCCGGGATATTCTGCTGTTCTGGGATTGGCAACCTGTGTTGCAGTCAGCTACAAAACGAAAGAAACAAGGATCGATCCGACCCTGGCAATTGTAATGGTTTTTTTCATGTTTTCTGCGGTCTTAATGTTCCTTTTTAACGAAGCGGTTGTCTCGGAAATCATCAACAGCAAAACACTGAAAGAGATTTCCACTTTCCTTTCAGCGAGTCACTTGATCATATTTGGGCTTTTAGGAGCCCTCGCTTACAACTGGTTCCGCAAGGATTCCCGTGAAGAAAGCATGTTCGAACTAAAAGGTTTTGTGCGGGCTGCCCGTTCTGGAGCCGAAAGCAGCCTAAAAATTGGTGCGACAGTCGGCGTAATCGGCATCATCATAGGCGTCTTGACCTTCAGTGGTTTGGTGCTGACCTTTGCCGACATAGTGATCGAACTGGCAGGAGGTTCTCTATTTCTGACGATCCTGCTCATTGCATTGGCATCGCTGGTGCTGGGTATGGGCGTACCCGTTACCGCAGCCTATCTGATTACTGCTGTTGTTGCGGTGCCCGCTCTGACTCATTTGGGTGTGAATGAAATTGCAGCCCATATGATTGTTTATTGGCTTTCTCAGGATTCAAATATTACGCCGCCTGTCTGTATTGCGGCCTTTGCGGGAGCTACCATTGCGAAGGCTAACATGTGGAAAACCGCTTTTTCCGCCTTCAAATTCGCAAAGTTCCTTTATCTCGGACCCTTTTTGTTTGGATATGTCCCTGGTTTCTCTCTCAATGGAAGTGCAACGGATATTTTGGTCACATTTGTTGCAATCATCATCATCACCTATGGGTATTCCTGGCTCTTGAGCGGAATTTGGATTCGTCCGCTAAAAAACATGTTTTCCTAGATGATAAATTTTTTAACTGCGAGCTTACTGACTTAATGAAAGAAAGGCAAAAATGAGTGTTCCTTCCGAGGTTCCTGCAATCGAATATAAAAAAATACTTTACACCACAGAACTCTCAGAATCAGGACGATTTGCATTTCATCATGCAGCCAGTCTCACCAACCACTATGGGGCCGAACTGACGGTGTTTCATGTTGTCAAAGGAGGTCCAGAACTGGATCGTGGTTTGTTTGGTTACATCACTGAAAAGCTATGGGAAGAGATCAAATCACAAAATCTGAATGAAGCCATTGATACGCTTGTCAGCAGAAAACGGGACAATGCAATCATCAAGGAGCGTATCGGTGAATTTTATCACGAAGTAAAAGAAGTTTTGAACGAGCATGCCTATGTTGCATACGATGTTGTTGTAAAAATGGGTGATCCGGTTGAGCAGATTATCAAACAGGCAGAATCTGAAAACTATGATCTCATTGTGATGGCCAACCATGGCCACGGCTCACTGAGAACCACAATGATGGGAGATACCGTAAAAGAAGTGGTCCGGCGCTGCAAGGTGCCCGTTTTGGTAGTAAGAGTCCCGGAAGAAGAATAAGCAGTTCACTTTTAAAAAAGGGATATGCTGAAAATCTGAAACGTCGTCAAATGTGTGCATATCCCCTCCCACATTCCTCCTCATATTTTTTCTTTCCAATTCATCATCTCCTGTTTTTGTACAGATTTTCGTTTTAAATCATCGTGGGGATCAGACATTTCGGGAACCAGCAACTGACGATCTTATTTTCTTGACAAGAAGAGATTGTCTCAACTATAAGGGGAAGCCCTATCCAAGGAAATTTAAATTTTCTGTTTTGATGTTTTAAATGATGATTTTTTCACTTGAAGCAAGTCTTCAACCCATCCTTGCCTGTTCGGAAAGCAGTACTATTGGCTGGCAATCAATTTAATTCAACCAGGAGGTCAAAATGAAAAATAGAAGTGAAAAATTTTTATTGCTGACTGCAACAGCAATCACAGTTGCTTTGATGATTGCAATCAATGGCGTTAACGTGTTGGCGGCTGATTTTCCAAACAAACCGGTACAGATGGTTGTCCCCTTTAAAGCAGGGGGAGGAGCTGACCGGACCATTCGTCTTTTTGCTCCATTTCTTTCAAAAGAGTTGGGCGTGCCCGTCAATGTCATCAATATTGCTGGCGGCGGCGGATGGGTAGCCTGGTCTCAAATGGCTCAATGGGATCCTGAAAAAGACGATCACAAATTAGGTGTGGTCAATCTCCCCCATGTCCTCTCATTACTGGACCCCAGGATGAAAAGAAAGGAAACTTTGAAATCATTTAATTTCCTTGCCTGGCACTCTCTTGATCCCTGTATTTGGGCTGTAAGAGAAGGAGATGAACGCTTTCAGTCTCTGAAAGAATTTCTTGCTTATGTCAAAGCAAATCCAAATAAAGTGGTGATGAGCACTACAGCTGTCGGTTCAGACGATCATATGGGAATTGCTTTCGCAGAAAAGTTTCTCCCCGACTTTAAAGTCCGTAAAGTCTATGCCAACGGAGACAGTAAAAAAATTCAGGAAGTGATTGGAGGGCATACCGATGCTGTGGCCGGCAACGTCGGATACTACATTCCTTACATGATGGACGCAAAGCTGAAACCAATTGCGGTTTTGAGCCTTGAGCGATCACCCAATCTGCCTTCTGTCCCCACCTTTTTTGAAGTAACCGGATTGAAAAATATTTCCTATGCAGGGCGAACATTAGCAACTGCTCCCGGTATGTCTGAGGAAAAAAGGGGAATCTATCTCGAAGCAATCAAACGAGCCATTGAAAACCCAGAATATGTGATGAAAGAAATTAAAAATAAAAACCCGTTGCTGTTTAAATCCGGTGATGATCTCTGGAACACACTGAATGCTTCCCAGAAAATTGTCGAAGAGGTCAAATTTTGGGAATCCGAAAAATAACCATTCCATGAATAAACGGCGGAGACTGATCTAGTCTTTGAGCTCACAAGATTGCAGTGAGAGAAAAGTATGCAGAGATATTGGGGTGATCGAATTACCGGGATTGTTTGTATTGGTCTTTCATTTTTTTTTGGATATTTAGCATTGGACTTTCCTGCTGAAGGAGGGACTTTTCCACTCTTTGCAGCAGGAGGGACCGTTGTTTTATCCCTGTTTCTCATCGGAGAGTCATTTTTTAAGAAAGATCCTGAACATCTTGAAAAAATAAAAATCAATTTTAGTTATGAGAAAATAAAACCTCTCCTGTTGATTTTAGTCACCTTTGTCTACGTTCTTGCAATATTTGAACTGGGATACTTCTCTTCATCAATCCTTTTTTTACTTGTAGCTACCCTATTGGTTGGAATCCGCAACTACAAAGCGATCTTACTGACAGCCATTATTTTATTTCCCGCCATGTACGCCTTTTTTGTATTTTTTTTGAAGGCGGAGCTGCCCGGCGGAATATTATTTTAACGTTACTGAGGAACAATACGTGTTTGGGGAAGATGCACTGCCCTATCTGATCAATGTCATGTCCCTGCAAAATTTTGGGGCGATGCTATTGGGAGTGGTGATTGGCCTGGTAATTGGGGCCATACCCGGTCTCAGCCCTCCTATGGCCATTGCATTGCTGATCCCTGTTTCCTTCCAGATGCCTCCGGAAACAGCCTTGATCCTGATGGTCTCATGCTTTGCGGCAGGGATTTATGGAGGTTCTTTTTCCGCCATTCTATTGCATGCCCCCGGGACCTCTGCCTCTGCGGCCTCCGCCATTGAAGGCTACGAAATGACCAAGCGAGGAAAAGCTATTGAAGCGATCCGCATTTCAACGTTTGCGTCAGTTGTCGGAGGAATAATAAGCGGTTTTGTTCTCCTGCTGCTGGCTCCCCCATTAGCAAAAGTCTCCCTCCTTTTTGGACCATCAGAATATTTCCTGGTCGCGATTCTTGGACTGACCGCAATTGCAGCAGTATCTCACGGTTCCGTGATCAAAGGTCTTATATCAGGCCTTCTTGGCCTTTTTCTCAGCACCTTCGGAGTAGACCAATATTCTGGATTTCCCCGGTACACCTTTGATGTGATTGGTTTGGAATCAGGGTTTGATATCTTACCGGCCATTATCGGGCTATTTGCTTTTGCCCAGGGTCTAGAGTTGAGTGAAGGGGATGCCAGGTCCAATATCTCCGGAGTAAAAAAATTGAGCTGGAATATATGGCCCAAATTCTCAGAAATCTACTATTTGAGATGGTCTTTGATTCGCGGTTGGGCAACCGGACTCGTGATGGGCATCATCCCTGCTGCCGGAGGAAGTGTTGCTCAATGGATTGCCTATGCCTGGGAAATTCGAAGAGCAAAGTGGGGAGATCAATTCGGGAAAGGAGAAATTAAGGGACTCGCGGCAACAGAAGGATCGAACAACGGAGTGACAGGTACCTCTCTGATTCCCATGTTTGTTTTAGGGATACCAGGAGGGATTTCTGCTGCGGTCATTTTGGGTGCCCTGATGATTCATGGATTGCAGCCGGGAATGAGGCTTTTTAAAAATTCACCGGAAGTGATTTATACCATCATGTGGGGGTTTATTTTTGCCAATGTAGTCATGGGATTCATCGCTGTATTCCTGGCCCGCAGTATGGCTTATCTCACTCTTTTCCCGCGGGGAATCATAGGTCCGATGATCTTAATATTCAGCATCATCGGGGTTTATGCAGGGAGCAACAACTACTACGATATTTGGATTATGTTCGCATTCGGTTTGATGGGATATTTTCTCACCAAGCTTCGATTTGTTTCTGCAGGAATTTTATTAGGAATCATATTGGGGCCGATTGCAGAAAACGGACTCAGAGACCTTTTAATTGTGTCAAACGGCTCGCCCGTCATGTTTGTGCTGACACGCCCAATTTCCATTGCTTTGCTGGTCTGCATAGCTTTGGCACTCTATTTTTCCTACAAGCCCAAATCCTCATCAAACAGCAAACCTGCTCCTGCAAAAAAACCCGGCAAATAATTGATAATCTGCATAAGCCAAGCGGCGCGGCGATCAATTTGCATGTCAAAACATGCATAAAAACATTCCAGGACGAGCATTCAGGAGAAATTTAAGATCCGGAACTGGAAATCTAGCCGACTGTTAGCGAACCGAAACCCGGAGACCCGACTGCGCCGATTCTTCAATTGCTTCCAGAACAGCAATTCCATGAATCGCCTCTTGCGGTGTGACGACAAAAGGATTTCCACTCGAAATCGATTCAGCGAAAGATTCCAATTCTGCTTTTTCGGTATCCAAATCATCAAATTGCACTGAATCAACAATTCCGTCGAGGTCACTCACTGTCAAAGACTGCATCCCTTTCATTTCAATCCATCCTTTCGATCCAAAAACATGGATCCTCCAGAAATTTCCAGTTGCCATAATGGTGGAGAGGTACCCGGTACTCCCGTTTTTGAACTGTAGTAGCATTGCAGTTGTGTCATCCACTTCTCCGGAAGTGGCTCGACGACCGCTCATGGAAGACAGTGTATTTACTTCTCCGCAAAGATGGATCATAAGATCTAACGTATGAATCCCTCTGGCCGTCATTCCTCCCCCGGGGTTTTCGGAACGAGTTGCCCGCCATGACCTGGGGTCTCTTCGGTATGCAGATGGACCTGAAAACTGAGATTCGATATGCAGAATCGTCCCTATTTTGTCAGAAGCAATCATTTTTTTCATTTCGATAAATGCCGGCAGAAAACGTCGATTGAAACCCACAGCAAGGACTACTTTATTTTCAATACAAGCCTGCACTGCTCTCTCGGCACTTGATTTTGTCAGGGTAAAAGGTTTTTCGACAAAGACATGTTTCCCTGCGGCCGCTGCCTTTTTGACATGTTCCTCATGCAATGAATGGGGCGTTGCTAAAATTACGGCGTCGATGTCGGGATTTTCCAAGACGGTATGGTAGTTATCGACCAACGAAAACCCCTTTTCTTTTGCCAATTCCTCATATTTATCCACTGTTCTGGTGATTACAGCAGCAATTCGAATTTTACTGCTTTTTCCCTGCACAGAATCAAGGAGGATATTCCCCCATTTGCCTAGTCCAAAGATTGCTGCATTGATCATTTTGTCTCCTTAAAATAAATTTTTAGTATTTCGTCTGCATTCAATTCATTTCTGTATAATACAATGGCCGGCTGCTTCAAAAATTAAAAGGTTTTTATACTCAGACCTTTTTCGATAACATCCCTGATGAACCAAATTCTCTAAATCGGCAAGCAGCCGGGGATGAACCCCTGTTGCAAGATTACTCATTTCTGGATCTTTGAGAAAAACAACGCTTCTTTCCTCTTTTGCGTCCAGCAGTGATTGATAGCTTTTGATGGTCCCCATCGGAAGCGCCTTCAGGTGAGGAAAGCGAATAAAATGGATTCCGATCTGATCATCCAACCACAATTCTTTTCCTGTTTCCAGTTCTTCTCTGTACTGCCGAATTTCCTCCAGGATTTTTCGATGGCTTTCTGTTGGGATTCTCCGAACAACGGTCTGTTGTGGAGTATAGGTATTGACCAGCAAAATGCACATCAACAGTCCGACTCGCAAAATCCACATGATCGAGGGAGAAAATGGATTGGATACTGAACTGAATTGAAGTTTTCTGACTGCATAAATCACGCTGACCACGACCACCGTTATTGAAATATCATAATAATAGTAATTCAACTCCAGCATTGGAGGATCTTTGGTAACCCACGTCAGTCCGAATGCAGGAATGATCATCAACCAGTTTTTCCATTCGACGAGAGGAATCAGGCCGACCGAAAGAAGGCACCATCCCAAAAGTTCAAACTTGCGGGGAATTTGTTCAAAAATCGCAAAGCGGGATTGATGATGCAGTGATTCTCCCACCCCTTCAAAAAAGGCAGGCATGATCACAAAATAGGTTAAAAATCCGGCAGCAAGTCCGGTGCCCGCACAAAAAACAGCAGCCTTGTAATTTTTTTCTCCCATCAAAAAACCACCCAAAGAAAGCCATATCAGCGAGAGATGTTCCTTGAATCCGAGCAGTATTATCAGACAGACCACCATTGAAGAGAACTTCTTTAAAGAGGCAAAGTAAAATGCAGCAACAATGAAAGGAGGGGCCAGAGAAGAAGGGTGGAATTCCACACGGAGTGTGAATGCGTAGTATTTATTGATCAACCACAGAATGGGTGCCAGATAAATCCATACCGACTGTTTTCCCAAAACAGCAATTCCAAGTTTATAAAGGAACCAGGTGGTGACGAGAAATGCCGTCAATTTCAAAAATGCGAGCCAGAGCACAGTGGGTGCAATTTTAAAAAATGGAGCAAGTAAAATCAGGTTGGGAGTGAAATGGTCTGCAAAGCCATGAATACCGAGGACGGAGCTGAAGTATCGTCCCGACTCCAGCAAGTTAATGATATTATTTGAAAAAATTCCAATATCCCAGATGTAGTAGTCCAATGAATAATATTTCAGAACGGCAAGAACAATCCATCCCAAGGCAACCCATCCAAACAGAAAAGAGCAAAATTTCTGATTGAGGATAACAGGTAAAACTGTTGAAAATGAATGACGTTGAAATAGCCGGAGAAAGATCAGAAAAGCGACCAAACTTCCCAAGGCAAAAATGCCTGTGTTGGGACGAAACCCTATAAAAACCGGCACTTCCATACTTCCCAGTGCCAAAATAAAAAGAAATGCAGGGTTGCTGGTTTTAAAGAATGAAAATTGTGGAAATGCAGGTTTTTCGAGGAGCATTCTTTTCACAGAGAAAGCGGATTTTTCAAAGCAGCGCTTTTGAGCAGGTGGATTTCTTCTAATCCATCAGCTTCATCTTCATGTTCGCCAATTTTTACAAATCCCATTTTTTTTGAAATGGCGAGCGAGGAGAGATTGGAAGGAGAGACCGTGATCACAAATTCTTCGATATGATGAATTTGCTTTGCCCACAGCATCATTCCAAGAGCAGCCTCCATCGCGTATCCATTCCCGCGAAATTTTGGGAATATGGTATAGCCGAATTCTACTCCGTTGATTGAATAATTTTTCAGATACTCCGGATTGGGCTCACTGTGAAAGCCGATATGACCGACCATTTCTGCAGAGGAACACAAAATGACAGAGCGGAGACACCAGATCTGATATCTTGGATTGTTTCGGCATTGATCTCTGCGCAATCGCATCAAGGCTTTTTCTTCATACCAATCCTCCGGGATGCTGAATTCTGCCATTTCTTCAGCCTTCTCTTTATCGTCCAGACAGCGAGTTAAAAATTCTTCGCTCATAAGTCGGAGCTGCAGCCTTTTCGTGACAATCGAGTCCAAATTAAGATCCTTTCTTACCATCAGCAGAAGCAATACTGCTCCAAAAAAAATTTCCCAAATGCTGTACGAAATCCAGAAAGAGAACGGCTGGACCGTAATTGAAGGGTTCTCCTCATAAATAGAGAAAACTTTGAAAAAGTATGAATTGCTCAATTTTTCCCTTTTTCAAGAGATCACAGTTTCTTTGGAACAAACTGACGAAACCGTCGAGGAAGGGGTAATTGCAAGAGTTTTCCAAACAAACCTCGAGGAGCGACAACAACTGCAGCAATAAAAAGAGTCCCTAGTGCCATCAGCCAATAACTTCCCAGGGTATCGGAAAGCACGTTTTCGATATAACGAACAACGATAGCGCCCAAAAATGCTGCCAGCAAAACACCTCTCCCGCCGACAGCAACCCAGATCAACACTTCGGTGGACAATGCAAAACCGGTCAATGGAGGTGAAACGAAACCAAATTGGGTTGTGAACAAGCCCCCTGCAATTCCTGCAACGGCCCCAGAGCAGGTGAAGGCAATAATCTTAAGATTTGCAATGTTATATCCAAAGGCGCGTGTTCGGTATTCTTCATCTTTCAAAGTCGCTAAAACGATTCCTAAAGGTGAACGGACCATCCCCAACAAAGCGAGGTAAATCAGAAGTGCACTAAAAAAAATCGTATAATAATTTTCCATTGGGGTGATAAAGGCATCCAGACCTTCACGCCAGATTACCACTAGCGGCGGAACTCCAAGCAGGCCATTAAATCCGCCAATGTAGCTCCAGTGTTGGGCAATTATTTCCACAATAACTGCCGTGGCAAGCGTCACAATCGCGAAATAGGCCCCTGATAATCCCCGGCCTCTAAATAACAATTGCCCAACAACATGTGCTGCCAAACCTGGACCAAGTACCGCTAAAATCAAGCCGATTGCCTGAGAGCCTCCAAACCAGCTAAACTTTTCAAGGGTCGTCAACGCCATCAAATAAGCACCAAGACCGAAAAAAATGGCCTGCCCAAAACATAATATCCCTGCCTGACCCCAGATAAATGCAAGACTTAGTGCAAATATCCCATAGGTCATATATTGGGCGAATTGACTCACACCCCATTCGTCGAGAACAAGTGGCGCCAAAGCTAAAGCAATCCAAATCCCGCAGGAGGAGATGTATCCGATTGATTTTTTCAAATTATTTCCTTCGTCCTGTAAGACCTTCAGGGAACAAACGAATGATGACAATGGCCAACCCAAAGACAACCACTTGCGCCACAACTTGCGACCAAATACTGGAGACAATGGTGCTTGAAGTTCCAATAATGCCGGTTCCCAACAAAGCACCTAGCAGGGACGTTGTGCCCCCGACTAAAATTGAAAGAAATGCAGGAATGAGGAATCCGACCCCCATTTGCGGGTCGACACTCATAATTGGGGCCATCACCGCACCTGCTAACCCGGCAGTGGCTGCTCCAAAAGCAAAGGTCGCCCGATCTACAAAGCGCGTATTGATGCCCAACGAAGCGGCCATTGCTCGATTGGCAATGACTCCCCGTGCAGCCAAACCTATGTTGGTACGATAGAAGAACAGGAACGTTCCTGTTGCCAACAGGAGCGACACCCCCATAATGAAGAGACGGTAACCGGGATAAACCACCCCAAAAACTTCAACGGGTTCAGGCAGAGGATTGTTGATACTCTGGGAGCTGGGACCGAATATGACGATCACTGCTTGTTTGAGGGCTAGAGAAATCCCCCATGTTGCCAGGATGGTGTCGATAAATCGATGATAGACATGGCGAATGACAAATTCCTCAATCAAAAAACCAATCACTGCCAACAATATCGGAGCAAATAACAAAGCAGTCCAGAAAGGCATCTTTGCCTGCTGGACCATATACATCGTATAAGCCCCCAACAAAAAAAACTCTCCATGAGCCATATTGATGACGTTCATCAAACCAAAAATTACAACCAGGCCCATAGTGACCAACAAGAGCCCCAATGTAAAATTCAAGGTATCCAGTCCAATAATTAAGGCGAGTTCCATAAAAATGGCTCTGTACAAAAAATTAGGGTCTGTCCTTCACTTTATTAGGCGGAGAGATAGCGGTGAACCAGTTCCTGATCATTTCGCAGTCTGGAAATATCTTCTACTTCTTCAACGATCCGACCATTTTCCATAAACACGCAGCGATTGGCGAGGGAGATGGCGAGCTCCAGATTTTGTTCGACAAGGAGAATGGTCAGGCCGCTTTCCGCTGCAATTTTGGCCATTGTTGTACCAATATTTTGAACGATTGAGGGTTGTATACCTTCTGAAGGTTCGTCCAGCAGCAAAAGGCTTGGAGACCCCACAAGGGCACGTATGATTGCCAACTGCTGCTGTTGTCCTCCCGAAAGAGTGCCTGCCCTTTGTTTGCGTCGTTCTGCCAATACAGGAAATATTGTGAACGCCCAATCAGGAATTTTGTTAGCCAGCTCAGGTTTGCCAATTGCTCCCATCAAAAGATTTTGTTCAACCGAAAATTCGTTGAATATCTCCCGCCCTTGCGGGACATATCCGATACCAGCTCGGGCAACAATATAAGGTTGGGCTGCCGTGATGTCAACGTCGCGAAACAGAAGCATTCCAGAGGACGGAGCAATATGACCGGTAATGGTTTCCAGGAAGGTGGTTTTTCCCATGCCGTTACGGCCAATCAACGCGACAATTTCTCCCTGGTCAAGTTCGAAATCAATTCCGTTAAGAACACGGCTTTCCTTTTGGTAACCTGCCACAAGATTACGTGCCGAGAAAAAACTCACCCTGCCCTCCCCAAATAGGCTTCAATCACTTTCGGGTCCTTTCGAATTTCGTCATACGGGCCAACCCGGAGAATGCTTCCGTTCATCATAACCATCACTGGACAATTAAGAAGCCGAACAAAGAACATGTCATGCTCAATGACCAGAACTGTTTTGTTGAATTGATGACGCAGACGATTTATTAGTTCTGCCGTTTTCTCAGTTTCAAGGATAGACATTCCAGCCGTGGGTTCATCCAGCAAAATCAACTCTGCATCCGATGCCAGCAACATGGCGATTTCCAACCATTGTTTTTCTCCATGGGACAGGGAACCTGCCAATACTGTCGCTTTCGAAGACAAACCGCAAATATCTAAAAGCTCAAGCATTCGCGAATGTCGAGGTTTTGCTGTCAAAATTTTCCATGCAGATCTGCTTGCTGAGGCATTCAGCGGGACTTCCAAATTTTCAACTACTGACAAATCTTTATAGATTCCCGGTACCTGAAATTTACGGACAATACCACGACGGGCGATTTCGTGAGAAGGGAGGCCAGTTACTTCCTCCCCCTTGATATAAACAGAGCCGCCATCTGGAGGGAGGGCCCCTGTAGCTACATTAAACAACGTGGTTTTTCCGCAACCGTTGGGCCCGATGATACAGCGTAATTCCTGGGATGAAAGTGATAGGGACAGTCCTTCCAATACGACAATACCGCCGAATTTTTTTGACAACTCCTTAATTTCAAGCAAAGGAGTATTCGTGGTTGAACCAAGCGGCATTTATGCCCTCATCACTTACACTGATTTGCGGCAACCACTCGACCAATATCTTTTTTGACGATTAATTTTCCATCGATCGTTTCCGCAATAACGACATTTAAATCCGTATGGCGATCAGAGGCTCGCAAATGCACTTCCCCGTTTCCTGACATCATGGTTTGATCGCCAATGCTGTCAATGATTTTTTCTTTGTCTGGTGAGCCTGCCCGTTTGATGGCGGCAATGAAAAACTTTGCAAGCGTGTAGTGGGCATCAACAGTGTTGCTCACAATGGCGTCCTCTCCCAAAGCCATTCGAACTTTTTTTACAAAAGCTTTCGACTCAGGCTTATCCAATGAGGAAGTAAAGTTGGATGCAGTGACGATTCCATTGGATTCAGCCGGGGTTAAACCTGCAATATAATTTTCTGAAAAGCCGAAAAAAACAATCCGAATCTTGTCCTTCATCCCTGCTGCGGTGAATTGCTTGACAAATGTTACTGCATCCGCTCCTACCACTGTCAAAACCACGACATCAGCCCCGGAATTTGAAATTTTTCGCAGGGTGGCCGTATAATCTTTCACACCCCAAGGAGAATACTCTTCTGCGACAATTGTACCTCCATTTGCTTTTGCAACGTCGCTGATCGACTTGTTCATCTTCTGAGGCCAGACATAGTCGCTGCCAAACAGAAAGAATTTTTTCCCATAGTTTTCCAAGACATAAGGAATTAATGGTTTTACCCAATGGTCCGGCAGTGCACTGTAACCAATTATATAGCGACTGCAAACATCACCTTCATAATCCGTCGCATACAGAAGAGGCGTTTTGTAACGTTCAAGCGTCGGCTGTATTGCATCTCGATTTGCACTGGTCACAGGACCAATGATGGCTGTTACTTTATGACGGCGAATGAGTTCATTGGTTTTTTCAACTGCGGTCTTTGGGTCTGTTTTTGTATCAGCACGAATAATTTCGAACATTCTTCCTCCCAGAACCCCACCCGCTTCATTTGCTTCTTTGAAGGCAAGTTCGGCTCCATTGGCACCTTGATTGCCCATCACTTCCAATCCGCCGGAAAATGGCTGCAGGATGCCAACCTTGATTGGATCTGCTGCTGAAGCAATGAAAGGAGTCCCCAAGAGTCCCAAAAGAGCAAGACCGATGAAGGAAGCGAATAGATGTCTGCGAGTTTTTGCCTTTAATTTTATATCATTTACCAATTTCATTTTGTTCCCTCACATTATTGTTAATAAATTTTTAAAAGCCACAAAGACTCAATCATCAGTTATCAAGTTGACTATTGGAACACCTTCCCGAAGGCCTTTGATGACATCAGCAGATTTTGAAACAATACCGAAGTGTGTGGCAATATCATACAAACTTGAAGCCTGTTCTCGCGGTCCGGTAGCAGCAACACAATCTTCGGGAACTACAACATGATAGCCATTAAAAAAAGCATCGTGCACTGTCGAGCGCACACATATGTTGGTTACAACCCCAATCACAATCAATGTAGCAATCCTCATATCTTTCAAAATTAGATCGAGATCGGTACCAAAAAAACCGGAATAACGATGTTTTGCAACTTGAAAATCGTCGCTATGGCGATTCAGGGAATCTACCACTTGAGCTCCCCAAGAGCCGGTGACGCAATGGGGAGTGCGTTTCGAATATTCTCGATCCTCCCGGAGTCCCGGATGATGACAGTCATTAACAAAAACGACGGTCCCCCCAGATTCCCGAACTGCTGTCAAAATTGCGTTTTGAGGCGGATAGAGCACTTCAGCACCAGGCAATACCATCGCCCCTCCAGCAATACAGAAATCATTCAGCATATCAATGACAAGTACTGCTGTGCTTTCAGGCGAAACCACCAACATATTATCATTATGACGATGTGCTGAAAACGTATCAACTGCCATATTTATCTCCACTTTTTCCGTCGAACCAACGAGTCATCAAGAAATTAATTTGAACGGTTCCAAACCGGAACTCATTTTTTTGGAATAACGAGGAATTTTTCCGCCAGATCAGCACATTTGTACAATGAATTTGGAAAATAGCAACAAATTTTTTCCCAAAATTTTACCTTAAATGATACCGGATGCATTCGGCCATTGAAGCAGCACGACAACAAAGATTGCACTAACATTTCTTTTTTGATTCACTTTTCTGAAGCTGCAGTAATTTGCCGAAAGAATGGTAATAATCAGGACAAGATAGGATTGGATATAAGATTCGATCTTTCTTTTCTTGTGGAAAGGCGAAGAAACGAGATGAGCCACGGCTTCATTTCTGAGCGATCATCATAAACAAAGGAAATTCCTGCAGTTCGCCTCTCGCTTCTTTTTTGATGGAATGGCAGGTCTCGAAACGAATTTTTTGAAAACCTGCTTTTTCCGCCTTTTCTTCCAATTCTCTGCGATCAAAGCCGTGATGAACCTGGAGATTTTCCCCATGAAAGGAACCGTCTTCTTTATCCAGATCAACAATACAGATTTCTCCTTCATCGGTGAGGATTGAGTGAAAAATATTGAGAATCCGCTCCGTGTCTGGAACATGGTGAAACGTCAATAAAGAATATATTAAATCAAAATGAGCTGCCGGGGGCGGATCTTCCATCAAATCGAGCAGGATGGGTGTCATTTTTTTTGTACCGCTTGCACGTATTTTTTCTTCGAGCACCTTCAGCATGCCTTCTGAACTGTCTGCCAGGGTAATCTGCTGAAACTGTGAAAGTAGGGCGAAACTCAGTAAACCTGTTCCACAGCCATATTCCAACCCTTTCAAAGATCCTTTAAAAGTAAGTTTTTTTTTCATAAATTCGGCTATTTTATTGGCTCTAATCATTTTCAACGGTGTATCCCAATCTTTTGCTCTCTCATCAAAACGTGCTTTCATTTCTTTCCTTTTATCGGCATAAATTTTAAAACTGTTCTCAATAAATTCATCAATTTCTGGATCTCCGGGATACTTCGAGCCCAAATTTAAATTTTTCTCTTTGAGCCTGCTTCGAGAAGGCCGCAAAGGTGTTTTCAAACCACTGATTTTAAGAATAAATCTTTAGAAATAAAGCAACTTCCCGTCAGACTTTCAGATTCAATCCGGACGATTAATTGAAAACACATCTCCTAAAGTTGCATAGTCGAGATATCCCAAGCGCGAGAGAGGATTGACTTTACGAACGTCTATCATCCCGTCGACAATCACTTCATCAGAAATGTGAACTCCGATCACCTGCCCCAGGACGATATTGTTGGGACTCTTGTCGCGGGATTCCGGGAGTTTGACAGTCTGCAGATATTTGCACTCCAGCGCAATGGGAGAAGCCTTGACGCGAGGAGGAGCGACCAGTTTACAATCTGCAGCTTCCAAGCCGGCGAGGGCCATTTCATCCACGCTGCTCGGCACATGAGCAGAAGTTTTGTTCATCTGCTCACGAAGCTCAAAAGTACAAATACTGAATACAAATTCTCCTGTTTCTTCAACATTGACCAAGGAATCCTTCGCTTCCTTTAAGCCTGTTTTCCAACCGTTCGGACAATAAATCACACAGGGCGGATCACCGGAAACTGCGTTAAAAAAACTGAAAGGGGCCAGGTTTATAATCCCTCCTTTACTGAGAGTGCTGATCCAGCCAATTGGACGTGGCAATACGAGAGCCGTGTAAACTGAACGTTTGAAGGGCGGAGGCTTCATGCCGTTCTTAGTTTCAAAAAACATACTTTCCTTTCTTTCTATTTATGTTCAAAGATCCGGATGCAAATGCGCACAAGATAGCAAGTCGAGTAAGGAAAAGAAACCTACCCACCCATGTTTTTTATCTAAATATTGAATCGCATTGATTCTGCAGCATATTAAAATAGCAAAATCGATCCAATCGGGACCTGGTGAAATCCAATTCAGCAAACAAATTCAATAAGTCAACGAGCGCATCCCCGAAAGCAAAGCTGCCCATTTCAAGTCGGGGACAGGAGTCATTCACACACTTGAAGCAAGATCAGATTCTTTCGTGAGTATCTTCAAGCTGCACCGAAACCGCTCGATCAAATGATGAGTCAGTCCAACAATAAAAAAATTGATCATCTTGGAAAATACCGCTATTTTTTATAGCCAAACATCCGATTCATCATCTGAACTTTATATAGACTTGGAGACATGTCAGAACTGCACTACAAGGACTCTTTCATCCGCAAAATCTTGATCGAAACAAAAGCCATTGCCATGGTGGGATGCTCCGCTAACTGGAACAGGCCGAGCAACTTTGCAATGAAATACCTTCAAGGAAAAGGTTACCACGTCATTCCTGTCAATCCGCGCTATGCAGGGAAAGAAATAAACGGAGAACAAGTCTATGCCGATCTAGCTGACATTCCCGTTTCCTTCGAAATGGTCGATATTTTTCGTTCATCAGAAGCCGCTGAAATGGTCACCGATCAAGTGATTGAACTGGCTTCGGAAAAAAAGATTTCTGTAATCTGGATGCAATTGGGAGTGCGTCATGATGAAGCAGCGCAACGGGCAGAAGCAGCAAAAATGAGTGTGGTTATGGATCGATGTGTTAAAATAGAATACGGTCGTCTGTTCGGGGAACTGGGATGGAGCGGCGTCAATTCCGGGATCATCTCTTCGAAACGTCCTAAGGTTCGAGTATGAGTGCAGACAGCAAAAAGAAACAGAATGAAGCACACAAATTTGGCATCGAAACCCGGGCAATTCATGCCGGGGCGAGACCGGATGCCGTCACGGGAGCACGAAATACACCAATCTACCAAACCAGTTCCTACGTCTTTGATGATGCAGAACATGCTGCGGATCTTTTTAATCTCCAGACCTTCGGTTTTATTTATTCCCGCTTGACCAATCCTACGGTTTCGGTACTGGAAGAACGAATGGCCAGTTTGGAAGGCGGCCGTGCGGCGGTTTGTGCTGCATCCGGTCATGCCGCTCAATTCCTGACATTTTTTACATTGCTGGGTCCGGAGGATGAATTCATTGCATCGCGTAATCTTTACGGCGGTTCGATCACGCAATTCGGTCTCAGTTTCAAGAAACTGGGATGGACATGCCATTTTGTGGATCCGGACAATCCAGAAAATTTTCGTAAAGCGATTACCTCCAAAACCAAAGCGATATTCATCGAAATCCTGGCCAATCCCGGAGGAATTATTGTGGATGTTGAACCCGTGGCTGCCATTGCAAAGGAAGCCGGCATTCCTTTAATTGTCGACAATACGATGGCCACTCCCTACTTATGCCAACCGATTGCATGGGGAGCCGACATCGTGCTGCATTCGACTACAAAATTTCTCAGCGGACATGGAACTTCTCTGGGGGGAGCCTTGATTGAATCCGGCAAATTTGATTGGGCGCAAAACGACAAATTTCCATCGATGACGAAGCCTGAACCAGCCTATCATGGATTGACCTTTTACGAGACCTTTGGAGATTTTGGATTTTCCACCAAAGCAAGGGCAGTTGCACTGCGGGATTTTGGTCCATGTCTTTCACCCGCCAATGCGTTTTACACCATTACTGGAATTGAGTCTTTGCCGGTGAGAATGGAACGCCATATTGCCAATGCCCGGGCGATTGCTGAATTTCTGGATTCCCATTCTGCGGTCAGTTGGGTTTCCTATGCTGGACTCAAATCAAGCTCATACTATGAACTGGCGCAAAAATACCTCCCCAGGGGGCCCGGTTCCGTATTCACCTTCGGGGTCAAGGGAGGCTATGATTCCGGGGTGAAAGTGGTCGAGGGTGTTGAATTGTTTTCTCACTTGGCAAACATAGGAGATACTCGCTCCTTGATCATTCATCCAGCCTCCACTACCCATCGACAATTGAGTGAAGAACAGCAAGCCAAGGCAGGAGCAGGTCCTGACGTGATTCGTCTGTCCATCGGCCTGGAAAGCATTGATGATTTAATTTATGATCTTGATCAAGCCTTGAGCCTGGTGTAACTGCCTCTTTTTTACCTGAAAATTCCTTGAACAGATTGCCCTATGACGATTGTACTGCCAGACAATGCCCACGCACAAGCGATGATGGAAAGCAACAATATCCCCAGTCTTTTGCGTCGAGAGGCCATTCATCAAAATATCCGTCCGTTGCGCATCGGTATTTTGAATATAATGCCGCATGGGGAAAAATACGAATTCAATCTTTTACATCCTCTCGGGCTTTCTATTATTCAAATTGATCCCGTCTGGATTCGCCTGAATTCTCACTCCTACAAAACATCAAATCAAAATCACATTGATGATTTGTATGTCAGTTATGAAGAAGCGATCAGCGAACAGGAACTGGACAGTTTGATCGTCACAGGAGCACCTATCGAACACCTTCCTTTTGAAGAAGTACGATACTGGGATGAAATCAGTGAAATCCTTCTTGCGGCAAAAAAGAAATATCCAAGCACGCTGGGCATCTGTTGGGGGGCCCTGGCATTGGCATATCTGGAAGGGATTGTGAAGGTTAGTTTTCCTCAGAAAAAATTTGGGGTTTTTGAGATAAAAAACCTTGATCCGCATCATCCGATTACAGGTTCAATGGATGATATGTTCTGGTGTCCACTCAGTACTCATGCAGGAATTGAGGATCAGGAACTGGAGAAAGCCCAGGCGGATGGCCGGGTGAATCTGTTAGGTTATAACACGGACAGCGGTTATGTTATTTTTGAGACAACAGATCATCGTTACCTGATGCACACTGGACATCCCGAGTACAACTCACAACGATTGGCTTTTGAAGCCGAACGCGACAAAGACAATCCAGAAGTTCCCCCCTGCGTCAATTTTGATTTCAACAAACCTGTCAACAACTGGCGCAGTCACCGCAATTCATTCTTCACGCAGTGGCTTAAATACTGTTATATGAAAATCAGCATGGACTGAGACTAGAGCCAAGGGGAGAAAATAAAATTTGCAGATCAAAAACACATTCGATTTTAACTCAAGAGATTGATTTTG
>JADGAV010000004.1:23103-27055 GCA_015231825.1 SAR324 cluster bacterium | reverse complement strand
AATAAAATTTGCAGATCAAAAACACATTCGATTTTAACTCAAGAGATTGATTTTGAATCTCAAATTTCCAGGTTTTTAATAATCAAATCCGTCATCTGAACGGTATTCAGTTGTCCTCCCAGGTCGGGAGTAGCGGCCCCTTGTCTGAGTGTGGATTCAACAGACCTTCGAATACATTCCGCTGCTGTATTCAATTCCAGCCAATCCAGCATCATCGCAGCACTGAGAATTTCAGCAACTGGATTGGCAATTCCCAGACCGATTATATCCGGAGCAGAACCATGGACGGATTCGAACATGGATGGATGCTTTCTTTCAGGATTGATGTTGGCACTTGCAGGCAGGCCCAAACCTCCCGTAATAATACCCGCTAAATCAGAAAGGATATCCCCGAACAAATTGGAAGCGACCACCACATCAAATTTTTCCGGGCTGCGTACAAAATTCATGGACGCTGCGTCTATATGCTGTTTATCAACTCGAATGGCAGGAAATTCGGGGCTGATTTCTTCCAAAATCTCATCCCATAGCACCATCCCGTACCTCAATGCATTGGACTTGGTAATCATCGTCAGCTGCTGGCGCCTTTTAGCCGCCATCTCAAAACCGAATCGTAAAATCCGTTCTATGCCACGACGTGTATGAATAGCAGTTTGCAGGGCAAATTCCTCGGCAGCGCCTGCTTTAAAACGCCCGCCATTGTTGACATATTCACCCTCAGAATTTTCCCGGATCACAACGAGATCAATTTCCCGATTGCCGGTCAATGGGCAGGGCACTCCTGGAAACAATCGTGCAGGCCGAACACAGGCATACTGGTCAAAGCGTTGTCGGATTTGAATCAACGGATCAAGCGTGACATGATCTGGGATACGAGAAGGATCCCCAATGGCACCGAGCAATATCGCATCAAATGGGCGAAGCAGATCCAAAAAATCGGGAGGAGCAACTTGACCATATTCGATCCAGTAGTCGGCTCCCCATGGAAACTGAGTCGTTTCCAGAGTGAAAGTCTTCATTTGTGATTCTACGGCTTCGAGAACGCGAACTGTTTGATCCAAAACTTCCGGTCCGATTCCATCTCCAGGATAGAGGGCAATTTTAAAAGATTTCATGTCTTGATTTCTCCTTTTCATTCAATTTCAGAGTCGTGTTTGATAGTTTTTTGGTATTGTTTGCATTGTAATTGAATCAAACATCCAGTTACTAGTTTTTCAAAGTACAGTGTTTTCATTTCTTTCAAAAAACACTATGCCGTCTTCTGGAGAATGTTTCAACAAAATACCATACTTCCGCCATTTGTCTCATCGGCCTCGTTTTAATATCTCCTTGACAAACCCTCGGATCGTAGTATTTATAATTCAGAGAGTTGACTCTTAAATATTCCTCGTCAACAATACTTGTCAGTTCATACCAGCTCCATAAAAATGAAGCTGAATTGCTGGATAAATCTAAAACCGCAGAAATATGAAATTCAGATTTTAAAGCGGGAGTAAAGTCATCGAAAGCCATCCAATGATGGCTATTCAATCCCGAATCATTCTTGGAAACAGCCTTTTGAAATTTAAAATTTGAAGTGTTTTTGGCAGAAACGATCGAGCTGAAAAAGATTCATAAATGTAAAATTGAAACCCAAAAGAGTCCCCATGAAAGATCATCATCTAGTTGCTGAAACGACCTATCAGGAAATCCTTGTTGAAAAAAAACCGTTGATTGATGACAAGGGAAATGAAGTAGAACAGCTATACAATTACTGGATTTATTTAAACAATCCCAAGCAGTATAACTCGTATACTACCGGGGCAGTCAAAGAGATCATACTGGCTTTCCGTCAAGCGTCCTGTGACCGATCTGCTGTTGCTGTTGTCTTTACCGGAGTGGGCGACAAAGCCTTCTGTACCGGAGGAAACACGAAAGAGTACGCAGAATACTATGCAGGAAATCCCCAGGAATATAAGCAATATATGCGTCTATTCAACGACATGGTTACGGGGATACTGATGTGTGACAAACCAGTAATCTGTCGGGTGAATGGAATGCGAGTCGGCGGGGGACAGGAGATTGGCATGGCCTGCGATTTCCACGTTTCTTCGGACACGGCCAGATACGGTCAGGCAGGCCCCAAGCATGGCTCTGCTCCAGATGGAGGCTCAACCGATTTTCTGCATCTCTATGTTGGAGTCAACCGCGCCATGGAATCATGCACTCTTTGTGAACATTGGTCTGCTCAGCAAGCAGTTCGCTTCGGATTAATCAACAAAATTGTTCCTGTCCTCAAACAGGATGACGGAACCTACATCGCCAATCCATTTGTTCACATGGAAGAAAGTGATGCCTGGGGGAATCCTAAATTTGGAACCTTCAAAACCGGAGAAGAACGGGCGGCAGCGAAAAAAATTGCCGATGCCTGTACTGTAGATTTGACGCTTTTGGATCACGAGGTCAACAAAATGGCCTATTCTTTAGCGATGACCATGCCTGATTGTCTGGCAAAAACCATAGAATCGGTCCGTAAGAAAAAGCTGCAGCACTGGCAGACAAACTGCGAAACGAATCGTTCCTGGTTGTCCCTGAACATGATGACTGAAGGGCGGGCCGGTTTCAGGGCATTCAATGAAGGGCCCAAACACAATCGGGAAGCCGACTTTCTCAAACTGCGTCGTGAACTGGCTAAGGGTACTCCCTGGAGCGATGAATTGACCGAGAGTATTTTGCCAAAAGCCTGATTTTTTAAAAAATGGAATCTTCTCATAACACTCAAGATCACATTGAAAAAAATTTTTAACCATAGCAGCACGGAGACGGAATGCCTTACGAGTTGATCGAGGTAAAACCGAAATTTGATGGTCAGGTTATCGAAATCACTATTGGTCCTGCTCCAGCAAATATTATTTCTGCCCAGATGATTGCCGAAATATCAGCGGAGCTGAAACGTTTGGAGCTCATTACCAGGGAAACAAAAGATGTGAAACTGATACTCTTCTCAGGAGAAGGAAAACACTTCTCTTATGGTGCCAGTGTTGAGGAGCATCAAGCAGAATTGGTTGGGCAGATGCTTCCTTCATTTCATAAATTGATGACTCAGATGCTCTCCATGGAAATTCCCACAATGGCTAAAGTTTCGGGCCTCTGCCTGGGTGGCGGATTTGAACTGGCTCTGGCTTGTGGTATAACCATTTGCAGCAGCAAGGCCAAATTTGCAGTGCCTGAAATCCAATTGGGGGTTTTTCCTCCTCCAGCAAGTATTCTCCTCCCCTACAAAATTGGCGAAACCAAAGCCGCTGAGATTGTGCTTTCCGGGCAGAACTGCACTGCCGAAGAGGCCTTTCACTGGGGTTGGGTCAATAAGGTGGTTGAACCAGAATTACTCGATGAAACCGTTGTTCAATTTATCGAAGAAATCATACTTCCTAAAAGTGCAGTTGCCCTAAGAAAAGCCAATAAAGCCGTCCGCATTCCAATCCTCGCCCACTTCAATGCTTTCGTAAAGCAGGTGGAGTCCCTTTACCTGGATGATTTAATGAAAACTTCGGATGCCCTCGAAGGCATTGCTGCTTTTATTGAAAAACGACCGGCAAAATGGACAAACACTTAGTTTTCTAAAAATGAAGCATGGCCGCAACTTTCGGACGATCTCAATCCATTGTGCAAAATGTCAGTTTCTACTCTACAAGTATCACAAAGGAGGACGCGGAGGATTGGTGAAGTGTTTGTTGGAAAGGATAGTTGAGGATCGCACCCGCGGCGATTTGAAGTGTCCTCAATGCGACCAGGAATTTGCCCGTTTTCAGATGATCGGGAACAGGCCCTCTCACAAAATCATTCAGGGAAAAGTCTTTACCAAAGGAATGCGCAGAAAATAAGGAGAAGAGTGAGTATACACTGCCAATGCCAACTTTCCCAAGAAAAGACTTGATCATAAATTTGTGAAGAGAATCTGAAGCAGATGGAA
>JADGAV010000004.1:0-23003 GCA_015231825.1 SAR324 cluster bacterium | reverse complement strand
TTCCCAAGAAAAGACTTGATCATAAATTTGTGAAGAGAATCTGAAGCAGATGGAACCGTCAATCAAAAAACAAGGAGAATCGTATGAGTGAGATTACAATTTCAGACAAACTTCCCACATGGATGAAAGATCACGCAGAAAGGTATTTAAAAAGCAACGGAGCTGACGGGCACATGTGGGATTCGACTTTTGCAGGCGGAAAAGGACCGATCCCGACCTTGCTCCTGACCACCACAGGACGTCGTTCTGGAAAACCGGTACTCCTTCCGCTGATCTATGGAGAAACCGGCAATTCCTATGTCGTCATCGCTTCAAAAGGAGGGGCTCCGCAGCACCCGGCATGGTACCTCAACCTGACTGCCCACCCGGAAGTAACGCTTCAGGTGGCTGCTGACCGTTTTCAAGGGAATGCCCGAACGGTTTCAGGGGCTGAACGGACAAAATTATGGGAACAAATGGTGGACCTCTACCCCCCCTATACCGACTATCAAAACAAAACTGACCGTGAAATTCCAGTGGTTGTTATTGAACGAATCTGATGTAATATTCTGTGAAACTCTTCAGATGTACTGAGACGTGAGTCAAAGGATTTAGATTCTATTCAGAAGAGGAATTTTCCCGAATATGGAGTTTTTTGAATTGCTCGAGGACCGTGCTGAAGGACTCGTCTTTGAACAGATCCAGGGAATGGAATGACTTCATATCACGTTGGGTTTGCAGAGACCGTACATCAGCACCATGTTCTGTAAAGTGTTTGGTGGATAAGTTTCTCAGCATTTGAACATGTTCTCCAATCACACCGATTCGAGCCAGCTCTTTTTTGAATGCATCAATGATCTTTTTACGAGTCAGATTTTTTCCATCTTCAGTGATCAAAAAGGCGGTCGTCTGATGCTCTGTGTGCTCCATGATAATTTGGCGCATTAACTGATATTGCTGAAGTACTTTTGCTGCAGGTGGTGCAACGGGAAGTGTCCGGATTTGTTTTCCTGAATAAATTGAAATCTGCTGTTGTTGTTCATCAAACTCCACTTTTTCGATCCGGGTGAGTTTGGTCGGGGTGATCCCAAGGCCATAAAACATTTCCAGCATCAAACGATCCCGGTAGCCCTCAAAACTTTCTTCAGGAGGATTTAGAAACAGCTGTTTGATTTCCGATTCCTCAATATTGGCAATTACCAGTTCCTGGACCTCCTGTTTCATTGTATATCGGAGAATAGGATTTTTCTTGAGAATGCCTTTTTCATGAAGAAAACGGAAAAAGGAACGGATCCCTGTCAGGTAGGAAATCACGGTATTGATTTTCCACTGCCTCACTTCAAGATGTTCTCGGAAGAAGAATTCCAGTTCCCTCACTCCGATCTCCTCAATTCCCCAGTTTTCTGAAAGAAATAGTTTCTGATAATTTTTTGTACAAAACGAAAAAAAATAGCGAACCCCACTTAAATAGACGGTATGGGTTCCCGATTGCAAACCTTTTTCAACTTGCAAGTAAATCGCATATTGGTTTATTATTCGAGACAGTTCGTTTTGATCCATACAGAAAAATCTTGAGAAAATTACATTCAATTTTAGGAGTACTCTTGTGAAAAAAATTGAGGCCATCATTAAGCCTTTTAAATTGGAAGAAGTCAAGGAAAGTCTCAGCAATGCTGGAATACAGGGATTGACTGTCAGTGAAGTCAAAGGGTTTGGCCGTCAAAAAGGACACACCGAATTATATCGTGGTGCAGAGTACATTGTTGATTTTCTTCCAAAAATCAAAATTGAGCTAATTTTGGCAGACCATGATGTGGACAGGGCCATAGAAGCCATTCAATCTGCTGCGAAAACAGGAAGAATCGGAGATGGGAAAATATTTGTCTTACCCTTGGGGCATGCCGTACGTATTCGAACAGGGGAAATTGGGGAATCTGCGGTCTAATTTGGCACGCATTCCATGAAACCCATTGATTCTTCCAAACCTATTAAAGACCTGGGCCCCTGTCCTCGCTGCAGACATCCGGAAGTCCTGCTTTTCCATTCCGAAAAAGTGGATGGGTATTACGTCAGTGAATGTGAGCAGTGCGGAGCCTATTCCGAAATCATGAGTGCGGATGTGTTTCAACTGTATCGGCCTCAAAAACCCCGAAAAACAGGAGATCAGAACGAACCCTGGCTTGCTCAGTTGTCACCGCGTCATACCCTGAGTTTCACAGACAGACGTACGTCAATAATCAACAAAATATTTAAAAAAATCAAAGACAAGAAAAAACGATAATACCTTTTCTTTCAAGCGCACAAAATCCTTGAGGGGATTCCCCGCCTGATCTTCCTCACATTAACTTTTTCATTCTATTCAAGATATTGGGAAATTCCCCATTCCCCCTTACTGTGTGAGGATCTTAATGGCTCAAGGCCGTATATTTAACTCCAAAAAGCGACGTGTGCTGCGCAAGCAAATTTCGTGCTTGGAAACCCTTTCCGGCATTTTTTTGCTATGTCTGCTGTCGGGGGCTACAGTCTGGTTTATCGGCCAGCAAAACGAATACAATCCGGAAGAACGGGATATTTCTCTGGACCAACTTCTGCAGAAAACAAATTCTCCTCAATTGTTCCCTCCTCCTCTGAAGATCTGGCAAGAACCTGGTACTCTTGCTGCTGGTTCTCCTCCTGAAAAACCAGGAGTTTTTCCTGCTTCGGTAATTGATGGGGAATGGAGCATTTCGTCACGTCTTAAAGAATTCACCAAGGAGAATCTTTACGAAAAAATCAATGGGGAAGCAGAGAAATTTATCAAACAAGGATTCCAGGTGCTCAGCTACCTGGGGTTGCAGTCCAACCGGGACAACAGTGAAATCGCTATAGAACTTTATGACCAGGGAGACATGGGTGGGAGCATGGGGATTTTTTCAGATCACCTGTCTGAAGACAAGATCATTGAGCAAGCAGGACCCGTGATCTATTTTTCGACACCGGCCGGAGCGATTGGGAGAAAAGGACGATTTTTCTTTAGAATTGCAGGAAATCAGTCATCAGAGAAAATCCGGAAAAAGGCTCTTCAACTTCTTACCAGTTTCTCTTCTCTTGAAGAAAAGGAGGATGATACTCCTAAAGAATTTCGATTTCTACACGATTCCATGAACATTCCACTCCCTTTGATTTCATTTCAAAAACAGAATGTGTTTCAATATGACTTTGCCAGAGATTTCTGGTTTGGACGCTTGAATTCGGAGCAAAACACGCGTTTATTCATTCATCAGGAAGCCACTTCTGATGAGTCGAGAAAACTTTTTGACATTCTCCTCGAAGAACTCCAGTATGATTTCCAAATCCAGGAAGAAGGAGAGACCCATGCCGTACTTTTTCATGAGTATCTGAAAAACTATTTCGTCATCAGCCGACAGGGTCCTTATATTTTCGGAATAGAAAATGCTGCCAACCCCGAGCAAATTGCCTCTATTATGAAAAAACTCGTCAATAAATTTGAAGATGGCTAAAAAGAAAATCTACCCGCATCCCGACTATCAAAGCGAGCCTATGAAGCGACGTGATCTCTTCAGGAAGGGAGTTGGTGTTGCTGCTGCGAGTACAGCAGCAGCCTACCTGGCATTTGCTCCAGAAGATTTTCCGTTTTCTCTCAAAGATGCAACGGGTGTGCGCAGCTTCCCCCAAACAGTTCCTTTCCAACTCCCGGACTTTAGAGTCGAAAAAGCAATTGGGCAATTTGAGATTGGTTTAGGAAGGACAGGGCATGCAGGAAGCAAACTCAGGAAAGCATTGGATGCCATTGGCGGTATCTCACATTATGTCAAACCTGGAGACATCGTACTGATCAAACCCAATGTTGCCTTTGACCGTTCCCCCAACATGGGAGCCACCACCAATCCTCAAATCATCAATGAGTTGGTCCAGCTCCTCCTGGTGGATTGCCGGGCAGCAGAGGTGCGTGTAGCAGACAATCCGATTGAATCTCCTGCCGATTGTTTTGCAAAAAGTGGCATACAGGAAGCTTCTGAACGCTCGGGGGCGAGAGTCTATCTGCCAGACAACAATGCCTTTGAGGTTTTGAACACTCCCGGCGCCACCCTGATCGAGAATTGGCCTTTTTTTAAAAGACCATTCAAAAACGTGAATAAAGTGATAGGAGTTGCTCCGGTCAAAGACCACAACCTCTGCCATGCATCTCTCGGGGTTAAAAACTGGTATGGACTCCTGGGAGGGCGCCGCAACCAATTCCATCAGGATATCCATGAGATTGTTTCAGACCTTTCCATCATGATCCGACCAACGCTGAGCATATTGGATGGGACTCACGTTCTCATGAAAAACGGTCCCACTGGCGGAGATCCATCTGATGTGAAAGACGGAGACACTATTGTTGCCGGGATCGATCCGGTTGCCATGGATGCATGGGCCTTTGAAAATCTCCTCAATCGAAAGGGCGAGCTTCCCCAATACCTCTACAAAGCACAAGAAAAAGGCAGCGGATCCATCAAATACCAGGGGCGTATCAGAGAGGTGACATGAGCAATACTCCGAACAATCCGAACAATAAAGTCAGACGGCTGTTGCGTTTGACCAATATTCGCATTGTGTCTCAAATTGCTTTTTTTGCAATCTTCCTCTTTTCCATCTGGGCAACCTGGACTTCCCGTCTTGGAGGTTATCCAGTTTCCCGTTTGCTCGAAATGGACCCTCTTGTTACTGTTGCTACGGTTCTTTCAACAGGGTATGTCTACCGATCTTTAGGTTGGGCGATAGCCATCATTTTACTCACCTTTCTCTTTGGCAGAGTGTTTTGCAACTGGATCTGTCCCTATGGTACCCTTCATCAATTCATAGGCTGGCTTTTCAACACAAACCCTGCCACCAAGCGCATTGAACAAAACCGCTATCAATCTGCGCAATATTTAAAGTATGGAATTTTGATTGTCCTGCTCATCATGGCGTCACTGGGAGCACTGCAGATCGGATTGCTGGACCCCATTGTAATGATGTATCGTGGTTTCGCCCTATTTGTTGCTCCTGCCTCAGACATGCTTATCGACACGGTATCAAATAAAACCGGATTTGATGCGCATTGGCTCAATACCTTGAAATTTGCTCCGGGAGTGGCAAATCGTGTTTTTGTCGGTTCGTTTTGGGCCGGATTGTTTTTCCTTCTTTTTGCGGCGCTCAACCTGTGGAAACCTCGATTCTTTTGCAGATTTCTTTGCCCTTTGGGTGCATTCCTTGGAAGCCTTTCCCGGTTTTCTCTTTTTCGGATTAATCGGACTGTTGCCAAATGCACCGACTGCAATCTGTGCCTGACTCGCTGCGAAGGAGCATCCGATCCGCAAGGGAGAGTCAGAGTGAGCGAGTGCTTTTCCTGTATGAATTGCCTGGATGACTGTCCGGAAGACGCACTTCAATTCACAATGTTCAAGCTTGACAAAAAACAAGCGCTTCTCCAACCAGATCTTTCCAAACGTCGACTGCTGTTTGCCGGTGTTGCTGGTGTCATCGCGTTCCCTTTATTGAGAAACAATGGTTTAGCCACTGATGAAAATTTTTCCCCCGACATGATCCGACCTCCCGGATCGGTGGCAGAACCGGAATTCCTCGAAAAATGCATTAAATGCGATCAGTGCATCAATGTTTGTCCCACAAATGTACTTCAACCGGCTACCTTTAGTGAAGGAGGATTTGAAACACTGTGGACACCGATTATGAATTTCAATATCAAGCACTGCCAATTGAAATGCAATTTGTGCTCAGAAGTTTGCCCAACTGGTGCCATACGAAAAATTTCGGTCGCTGAAAAGCTGGGAAAAGGAAATTATTCTGAAGATGGACCCATTGTTTTAGGAACAGCATTTATTGATACCACCCGCTGCCTCCCCTGGGCCAATCAAGTTCCTTGCGTCGTCTGTGAAGAAGTCTGCCCGGTTTCCCCCAAAGCAATTCAGACGATTGATGAAGAAGCCAAAGATGTCTACGGCAACATGGTACTGTTGAACAAACCCTTCATTGTCCCGGATCTTTGTATCGGTTGTGGTATTTGTCAGGCGGAATGTCCGGTGCAGGATCGCCCGGCGGTTTATGTCACAGCGGTAGGAGAAAGCCGCTCAAAAAGCCGCAGACTTTTACTAAAATTTCGCAGCAATCCAGAAAAAGTGTGAATTTTTACTGAATTCAGAAAGGATTTTTTTGACGACGAGCTCCCCTTTGTGTATGAAACGGTACAGAGGCCCGTCACTTTTCAAAAAATCTTTTTGATTGTCTATTTCCCCAGCAGCATGAATTAAATTTTGAGCAGGAGCAGATACAATGAATGAAGAAAAAATCGGACGAAGAAATTTCCTGAAAACTGCAGTCATTTCAGCGAGCACAGTCGGAGCAGCTTCCCTGGCAGTGGCACAAACACGGAGCGGGACAAAAACGGACTCCCGCATAGCGATGTTGCCTCACAAAGAATTGGGGAGTACTGGAGCCAAAGTACCTATTTTGATGCTGGGTGCTTCACAACGTCTTGATCCGGTCTATGACAAAATCATGCATCGCTGTTTCAAAGAAGGTGTGACTGCTATCGACACCGCCCTTTCCTATGGCTGGGGGTCTTCACACAAGGCTGTCAACAACTTCATCAAGCAGATTGGGGACCGCAAAAAGCTCTGGATAACTTCCAAGTCGGGCAGCAGCAGTCCCCGTGGCCTGGCTTCAGACCTGGATGAAGCATTGGAGGAATTAGGGACCGACTATCTTGATCTCTATTTCATGCACGGTATCAACGATGAGGACATGCTGGATAAAGATTATCTCGTGCTTGGAGACAAACTTCGAAAATCTGGAAAAACCCGTTTCTTCGGTTTTTCCTGTCATGATGGCAATGTCGCGGAATTGATGAACAAAGCGGCGAAAGTCGGCGGTATTGATGCAATTTTATTTCGCTATAATTTTCGCCGATATGGAGATCTCGAATTGAATCGGGCAATCGATGCCTGCAAAAATGCCGGAATCGGCTTAATTGCCATGAAAACCTATGGTTCTGTCCCAGAAAATATCCAAAAAGTGGTGCAGTTTACCTCACAAAACTTTAGTATCGATCAAGCGAAATTAAAATCGGTTTGGGCCGATGATCGGATCGATTCGATTGTTTCCGAAATGGACAGTCTCCGGGTGGTGCGGGAAAATATTGCTGCAGCAAAATCTGAAGAAAAACTCTCTGCCAACGAATTTCACCAGCTGAATCAGTTGGCAGCATTGACTTCCAGTTACGCCTGCAACGGCTGCTCCCAATACTGCGAGTCGGTCCTTCAAAACAAAGTTGCAATCGCTGATCCCTTGCGTTTCCTGATGTATTACGAATGTTATGGAAAAGAGGAAAGAGCACGGGAATTGTTTCATAATATTCCGATTGAAACTCGTCAGTTTAACCGTTCAGAGCTTGCCAGGGCCAGCGCCGTTTGCCCGCAGGGTATCAACATTGCCTCACGCCTGAGCAAAGCTTATGAAGCACTGACCTGAGTCAGGAGGAGACGCATCTATGAAAATTCAATGGGATCATGCCTTAACTTGCTTCGTCGAGGCAATTGATGAACAGCATAAAGAGTTGATCAGTCATTTTTCCGACTATATCGAAGCCTTTAACGAAGAAGGAACGAAACCAAAAATAAAAGATATGCTGGTTTTTCTTCATCACTACATAAAGGAACATTTTGCAACGGAAGAGCAGTTGATGGAACAAAATCAATATCCTCATTTTGAAGATCATGCCATCTCCCACAAAGAATATGTTGATGCCTATAAAAAACTGATCAGAGACTACAGGCAGGATCATGACATTGCCGAACTCAAAAAAACGCTAGCCTCAATGCTGGATTGGTTTTTGAAACATATTCGCGAATATGATATCCCATTGGGTCAATTTTTAAAAACATGCGAGTCAGCTCAAGAGACTGTTTCCGAAATGAATATTCCAAATTCAGCAGAACCGCATGAAATTGAAAACCTCAGCGGTATACGCTGGACGCAGGCATATTCCTGCTTCGTCCAATTTATTGATGAGCAGCACCAAACTCTGATTGGACGATTTTCAAACTATTTAACCGCCTTTCAGGAAAACAAGGAAGACTCAGAAGTCAGGGAGATGCTGGTCTTTCTGCAGAACTATGTTGTTGAGCATTTTAAAGCAGAAGAAGTACAGATGAAAAAGCTCGGCTACCCTCGTTTTTCAGAACACAAAATTGCACATGAAGAGTACATCGAAGATTATAAAAAAATGCTGACCCGGTACAAACAGGATCTTGATATTTCCGAGCTTCAAAATAAAACAGCCTTCATGCTTGAATGGTTTATGAATCATATTAAAGATCATGACATTCGAATGGGCTTTTTTGTCAAAAACACCATGCTGCTTCGCTACAATAAAAAGCACCTGCTCCTGGTTTCCGATCACGCAGAATTGTGGGAACAGATGAAGGACGTTTTTATGTCCCTGGGTTATGACAAAATCGTGGAAGCAAAAGATAAAAAGGAGGTCTGGGAATGGGTAAAAATGGGAACTATTTTGATATTAGCTATTGCTATTCATAAAGATGAAGATCGGGCCATTGATATATTGAGAACCATACGTTCCCACACAGATGATTTTCCGATTTTGCTCCTCACCCATGAGGAAAACAAATTGAAATTAAACGCAAATATCCGGAAAAATGAACTTTATTCGTCCAGTAACTTTCTTGTTCCCCGGCCTGTTTCTGCAAACAACTTGGTTCACATCCTCAACTCGACCCTTTTTAAACACCATCAGGCTGCTATGGAAGTATAGCGCTGTTTATAAACATTTTGCCCGAGTTGCCATCTACATCGACACGAAAATCACCACAGCGAACCCGATACTCAACTCAAGGCTGGATACTGATCCCCGAAACAGGAGTCTTTTGAAAACTCAAATTCGAGCACTATTGAGCGGCGATTTTGATGAAATTGAAAAGCTCTGGAAATCCTCTGAAGGGGTTGGGCTCAGTGTCGGTGATTCGCGAGAGGGAGTCACGCGGTTTTTAGAGCGAAACCCGGGATTTAGTTTTGTTGCGCTCAAAGAAGATCAAATCATTGGTGTGGTTTTATGCGGACATGACGGCAGAAGGGGTTACATTCACCATCTGACTATTGACCCCAAGTACCAAAATCAGGGACTTGGTAAATTATTGGTGGAACATTCTCTGGAACAGCTAAAACGTTATAGTATTTTCAAATGCCACATTTTTGTCTTCTCAGACAATGAAAACGCGATTGCATTCTGGAAGAAAACAGGTTGGACAAGAAGAAACGACCTCGCTGTGATGTCACAGTTCCTCTAAGTCAAGGTCAAGAAAATACCACGCAGAAAAAAATCGCTCTTTGTTACCTGGAAACTGACTGAGTTTTTAATATTGCCGCCTGAAAACAGTAAAAACATCTGGTTTTTTCCGAAGCAGAAAAAATGGAAAGGGGTAGCGCTCGTTATTCATGGATTGAATCTTCGTCCAGAGAAAATGAGGGGCTTGATCGACACCATCAACCCCATAGGTATTGCTGCCTTAAACCTTACTTTAAGCGGCCACTGCAGGGACTTTAATGAATCCTGTGCAAAGGAGACGGGCTCAACCATGTACGACTTGAATTCCCGCTGCCACGAAATTTGGATGGACGAAACAAAGCAGGCGTTCCAGGAAGTCAGAAAAAAAGCAAAACAGCAACATGTTCCCTGTGTTTTGGTGTCTTATTCGCTAGGTGCTTTATTGGGGCTGGAACTGTTTTCAGAAAAAGAGACACCTTTTCAACAAATGATTTTGCTGGCGCCGCCTTTGGCGATTCGACGTGCAGCCTATTTGCTCAATTTTTTCAGACGATTCCCGCAATGGAAGCTTAAAAGTTTTGCACCCCGTTCATACCGCGTCAGTCCCAGCACTTCAGTCGCGGCTTATTTGGCTCTCTTTCAATCCATCGCGAATGTGCAGCAAACTTCCTCTGCAATCAATATTCCTACCAGAATATTTCTTGATCCCAGGGACGAATTGATCTCAGCAAATGGAGTGAAGCAGTATATCGCAGCGAGAAACTTAAACAATTGGAAGGTTTTTCAGGTCGCAAAAAGCAGGACATTTTCTACGAGCAAATGGATTCCTCATCATTTGCTCATTGATGAAGAATCTCTCGGTAAAGAGGAATGGCATGAAATGCAGGGAAATATTCTGAATCATTTGAGTTCTCTCAAATAAGTGCATTTGCTTGCATTTTTGCTTTAGCAAACCGCAGTGAACTGCCTGTCAAAATGTTATTTTGTGGAGATCAGTCAAGAATGAAAATTTTTCGATCATTTTGTTGTCCACACTGCTGATGATTCAAAATTATTGTTAAAACCAACCCGTCACGCGTATTGGAGGAGAAAAATTATTATGCCTTATGTAACATCCCACGGAGTCCAATTATATTTTGAAGAAGCCGGAAGCGGTGAACCGATTCTGTTTATTCATGAATTTGCTGATGATTTGCGCAGCTGGGAGCTGCAGATGAGTTATTTTTCCCGACGTTATCGCTGCATCGCATACAACGCACGAGGCTACCCCCCCTCAGACATTCCTGAGAAGCAACAGGAGTATTCTCAAAACCTGGCCACTGATGACATTGCCAATGTCTTGAAAGGATTGGGACTCAAAAAAGCGCATGTGGTCGGACTTTCAATGGGATCATTTGCCGCCCTTCATTTTGGTATTCGGTACCCCGAAATGGCGTTTTCCATAACAGTGGCCGGAACGGGATACGGGGCATTGTCGGAAAATCATGAGCAGCTCCAACAAGAAGCAAGGACGCGGGCAGATCTTCTTGAAAATGAAGGCTTTGGAGAAAATGGAGGTACATACGCCCTCACTCCCCCGCGACTGACATTCAAAAAGAAAGACCCCAGAGGATGGCTCGCATTTGCCAAAAGGCTTTCGGAGCACTCCGCCCTCGGCTCTGCTCAAACACTACGGGGAGTTCAGGCACAACGTCCAGGGTTTGCCGAAATGGAAAAAGATTTAAAAAAGTTCGCAGTGCCTTTATTGCTGATTGCCGGAGATGAGGACGATCCCAGTCTCGAGGCAACCCTTTTCTTAAAAAAGACCGTACCGTCCGCTGCACTATGGGTCTTCCCAAAAACTGGTCATTCTATGAATCTTGAGGAACCTGACCTGTTCAACAAGGCATTGCAGGATTTCATTTCCGCTGTTTCAGCAAATCGATGGGAAATAAGGGATTTGAGAAATCAAAGCAATAAAATGCTTTGAGAACAAAAATTCAAAATGCAGCTTTCTTCTTTTGAAGTATTTTTAATTCAACGGAAAAAATTCGAGGTTTTGGCGATTAGATTCTTCAGAAAGATACCATGCGGCACAAATGGACTAAAAACTTCATTACTTTTCCAACCGGAGCCGTTTAACAATAGCACTGTAATTGAGAAGAATCTGCTCATCCGCGAAGATCTTTCCTCTTAAAAACACAAGAGAGCCCGTTCTCCGAAGCACTTCTGCATTTGCTTCAATTAAATCGCCTTGATGGCCGGGAGCGGCAAATTCGCAGTTGAAAGAAATGGTCGTGCAGGACTCACTGACACCACTCAAGGCCTGCATGGTGATAGAGTAATCACCAAAGGTCATCAGAATTCCGCCATGCACCACCTTCAATCCATTGCAATGCCGAGCTTCTGCCACAAAAGCCGTCTCTATCCGGCCGTTTTCTTTCTTGCGGTAAAAAAAAGGCCCCACCATCTCCTCAGCACGACCGGTCCATGCAGCCCTTTTGTACCCTTCTGGAATTTTGTTTTCAGTCATAAAAATTTTCCTTATTTGTTCTAATAAGTCAGGATTCGTATGGTGCAGGCAATCAACTGATGCAAGTCAGATCACATTCAATCCTTGTTCGAGGTCTGATATCAAATCCTCAACTTCTTCAATTCCTACCGAAAAACGCAGCAGGTTCTCTGGAACACGACTCAAGGGTCCCTCAACAGTAGCACGATGTTCTACCAGGCTTTCTACGCCCCCCAGCGACGTTGCAGAGACAAACAGTTTCAGATTCGTTGCCACAGAGACCGCTTCTGCTGATCCTCCTTTGACACAGATCGAGAGCATTCCTCCAAATCCATGCGTCATTTGACGTTGTGCAATCAGATGTCCCGGATGGCTTTCCAATCCCGGGTACAGCATTTTTTCCACTTTCGGGTGATTTTCAAAATATTGTGCAATTTTGAGCGCATTGCTGGAGGCCCGTTCAAATCGAAGAGAGAGGGTCCGCATACCGCGGAGAAGCAGCCATGAATCAAAAGGTCCCAGGACCGCCCCGACATGTTTTCGGATATATTTTATTTCATCCCAGCGCTGATCGAGCACTTTTGTAACCAATACTCCTGCATTCACATCGCCATGCCCGTTGAGATATTTTGTTGCGGAATGAAAAACGATATCGGCGCCAAACTCCAATGCTTTGGTAGTTATTGGAGTCGAAACCGTACCATCGACCGCTAATATTGCACCCGCTTCATGAGCGACCTTCGCAGAATCCGCAATATCGATGACATCCCAGCTCGGGTTAACAGGACTTTCGATCCAGACAAGAGCCGTTTTTCCTGGAATGAGGGCTTTGCGCAATCCCATTGGATCCCCGGCATCAAAAAAACTCAGATCAATTTCCCTTTTTTTAGAGATCCATCGGAGCCAATCTTGAGCGCCATAGTACATGATGCCCGGCGCCGCGATTTGCTGCCCTGTATTGATTGTTTCAAAAACAGATGCAATTGCGGCCATTCCTGAAGAGAAAAGCATCGCTTCTTTCCCATGATCCAAACTTGCGGCAAGTTGCTCTACCAGTTCATTAGTGGGGTTTTGTTCGCGACCGTAAAGATATGCCCCCATCAATTCATAATTTTCATCCCGAGCGAAGGTTGTTGACGGATGAACCGGTGGAGTGACAGCACCTGTCAACTCATCAACGAAATGACCAGCTTGTGCAAGTAGAGTTGCTGTTGAATACTCTTTCATTTGACTCCTCAATGGATCGACTTCAGATGTCTGACGATAGATTGACTGCAGAGTTTGCTCAGTTTGATCAATTCTAAGGTTTTCTAAACGTGAATTTAAGACGTTTCTTCACTCACTGCAACTCGCTTCCTTGATGATCAATGAGGCTCGATTCTTTGTTTCAGTAGAATACTAATTTTTTTCAGGTATTGACAATTATTATTGAACACAGGTCTTTTTGTGCTGATTGTTCTCATCCATGTTTTACATTCCGAAACTCTGAATGCTCTGAACTTGCAGAGATGCTTTGTAAAGCAATTTTTTGAAATTAAAAACTGTAATTTTATATTTCCAGGTTTTAATTCTATTGAAACTTGGCATCGAAGAGTGTTAAAGGATCCATGCTTTTCATGTGTTTCATTTCATGGGAATGGAGGGAACACAAAATTCTTCATTTTTGTTAGAAATTTATCATAAAGGATCATCATGACGAAAAAATTATTTTCAGGATTATTCCTGAGTATCGTGATCAGTTTTGTCGCTGCGGTTTCCTGGGCGGCCGATCTACCGAAGGTGACAGCAAGTACAGAAACAGATGCCGGCCGCTATCTTGTAAAAATTGGCGGATGCAATGATTGTCACACGCCAATGTATGCACCAAAAGCAGGAAAAGTTCCAGAATCAGATTGGCTTGTTGGAGACATATTGGGATATCGAGGCCCCTGGGGCACGACTTATCCCACTAATCTGAGATTATATTTTCAAGAGATCTCAGAAGATGAGTGGGTTAACAATAAGGTATTCAAGAAAGCAAAACCTCCAATGCCCTGGTTCAACCTGATGGCAATGAGCGATCAGGATTTACGGGCGATTTACCGCTACATCAAAAGTTTAGGTGCTAAAGGAGGCAAAGCACCTGCTTATCTTCCTCCGGACCAAAATCCCAATCCACCCTTTATTCAGTGGCCTGCACCGCCTCCACAGTGAAACATCCGGGAAACTTTTAGATTTTTAAAAATACGATGCAGTGATCGCTAACAAAGCATCTCTTCAGGTTAGCTCAGGGCTGCCGATATTCCCAAAATTTTCAATCTTTCAAATAAACAAGAAAGGAGAGTATGCCGGGACCGGTCTACGGATTACAATTTGTTCATCGTGCAATCCAAAATGGTTTGTCGGAAATTTCAGAGGAGTTTTCCGAACTTAGTGAATCTTTTTCAAATGAGAAAACAAAGGTGCTGCAAAGTAAACTTGAAATCCTCGGAAAATTGATCACACTTCATGCAGACAGTGAAGATGCCGCCTTATTCCCTGCCCTTGAAGAAAAGCAGCAAGGGATTACGGATTCCTATTTTGAAGATCACAAAGGAGAAAAACTCAAACTGCAATTGCTTGAAGAAAACATTGAACAGCTTCTCTCGACCGGGACTCTAGATTCGAGTCTTCTGAGAGATCTGAAAACGAAATCGTCTCTCTACAAAGAATCGCTCGTTTCCCATATGGAAAAGGAAGAGCGGGAACTTTGGCCTTTGATGGATCAGTATTACTCAGCGCCGGAGCAATTGCCAATCATGGGTAAAATCGGTGCATTTTTTAAACCTGAAGATTTGGCAGAGCTCGTTCCCTGGATCGTTATGAACCTCGATTCAAATTCGAGAGCAAGTTACATCCAGTTGATCAAAACGGCATTTCCTGCCCCTGTTTTTGAAATGGCGAAAGGGTGGCTTCAAACAGGGGTCAGTCCGGAAGTCTGGCAAAGTATCGAATCCAAAGTTACCGGTTAATCCCCTAACGACCTGCTTTTTCAAGTTCCAACCACTCTTCAAGGGAGGAACCGAACGGAAAAGCAACATGCTCACGATAAGCAGGTCGTTCCAAAAGCCGTTGATACCAATCCTGCAAATGGGGCAGTTCCGGTCGTTCGACCGCAATATTAAAATACCGGAAGAGGTTTACCCCGAGAGGAATGTCCCCCATGGAAAAAGAGTCTCCTCCAACATACTTGGAACTTGCAAGATGCCGATCCAGAATCCCATAAGAATACCCCAAACGCTTGGCAGCGGCAGCAATTGCTTCATGATTTTGCTCGTCAGCAGGCGTTCTTACCAAGCCCATAAAAATAATTCCTGAGTCCGTTCCAACAGTGGTCTGCATCCAATCCATCCATTGATCAGCAACAGCTCTTTTTGCAGGATCTTTTGGCCAAAGATTTCCTTCACCGTATTTCGCTGAGAGATAGCGAACAATCACGTTGGACTCCCAAATAATCACGCCATCGTCATCTATTACCGGGATCACAGCATTGGGATTGAGTTTCCTGTATTCTTCGGTTTTTAGACCGCCAAATGAATCACCAACTGTATGCCGCTTAAACTCCAACCCCAGTTCTCCGATAGTCCACATGACTTTCTGCACGTTTGATGAATTACGCCTTCCCCAAATATTGAGCATCTTGTTGTTCCTTTCTAAAAATTTATGAAAACTATTTTCGTGTCAGTTCTTTCAGTCAGGAGAAACTCAACTCGGTTCCTGCAGAATAAATTTACAGTATCGAGAATGGAGCAATGAGCCCGGACTCGTTCAGCGGTGCTGACACATTGATTTTTAAATTAAATTATTGATTCCCCTGTTTTTGCCACGATCGCTGAAATAAAGTTTGCCTTCATGTATCGAATCGTTAAAACTGCCTGAAACAGGGAAATTGGCTGAAATCAGGCCCTAAACGGCAAATAGGCATCGAGAACTTCCGGGTTTTCCAGGGCAGATTTGTTGAGGACAGCCTCTCCTTCCAAAATTTGCCGAACCACTTTTTCTACTTTTTTCCCACTGATGGTGTGTGGAATTCCAGGTACCTGATGGATCAATGCCGGTACGTGACGGAAGGTGGTCCCGTTACGAATTGTGGTTTTTATTTTTTGACGAAGTTCCTCATCGAGAACGCTGCCAGGCTTGAGTACGACAAAAAGGACGATCCGAACATCATCTTTCCAGGACTGTCCCACCACGATACTATCATGTACTTCCTTGATGCTTTCCACCTGTCGATAGATTTCTGCAGTCCCAATCCGAACACCACCCGGATTCAAGGTCGTGTCGCTGCGGCCATGAATAATGGCTCCCCCGCGTTCTGTGATTTCAATAAAATCTCCATGAGCCCAAACTCCCTCAAACCTCGCAAAGTATGCATTGTGGTATTGGCTGCCGTCTGGATCATTCCAAAAATATATCGGCATGGAAACAAACGGTGTCGCGCAGATCAATTCCCCTTTTTCCCCAAGCACGTTATTTCCTGAATCACTGTAGGCCTGCGTATCCATTCCCATGGCTTTGCATTGAAGTTCTCCTGCATAAACCGGCAGGTTCGGATTTCCCAATGCAAAACACCCGATGATGTCGGTTCCTCCCGAGATGGAGGAAAGCTGCAGATCCGATTTAACTGTTCGATATACCCAGTGAAACATTTCTTCTGACAAAGGAGCACCAGTCGAAAGCATCACTTTCAGTGATTTCAGAGAATGATCATTTTGAGGCTCGTATCCGCTATTTTTGACAGCAGACAAAAATTTGGGGCTGGTACCAAAATGAGTGATCTGCAAATCGTCAATGATTTTCCACAAATGACCAATATCCGGATAGGTCGGTGCTCCTTCATACAAAATGATCGTCACTCCCGAAGCCAGTCCGCTGACAAGCCAGTTCCACATCATCCAACCGCAAGTCGTGAAATAAAAAAGGCGGTCTCCCTTTTTAAGATTGGAGTGATAGCGATGTTCTGTCAGATGTTTGAGTAACGTACCGCCGGCCCCATGAACAATTGATTTCGGTATTCCTGTTGTGCCTGAAGAATAAAGAATGTAAAGCGGATGATCAAAGGGAAGCTGCTCAAAATAGATTTGAGGCTGCGTCATACTCAGGAGTTCTTCCCAAGTCTGGAATTTTTCGACTGAACTCGATGATCCATCAATAAAAGGAATGATTACTATTTCTTGGATTGAGTCTATTTTTTCTGCAATGCTTTTGATTTTCTCCAAACAGTCAATCGTCTTGCCATTGTAATGATAGCCATTGATGGTGATGAGAATTTTCGGTGTGATTTGACCCAGACGATCATAAATTCCGTTGATACCGAAATCCGGGGAACAGGAAGACCAAATGGCTCCGATACTGCTGGTCGCCAGTGCAGCAACAATAGCCTCCGGACAATTGGCAACCACAGCAGCGACCCGGTCACCTGCAGAAACTCCATGAGCCCGCAAGCCTGCGGCACATTGAAACACTTTTTCAGTCAATTCCTGATAATTCAACGATTGCCGCCGTCCCCGCTCATCGACAAAACAGATTGCCTCCTGAGTCTCATTTTGAAAACGGAGCAGATTTTCTGCAAAATTAAACCGTGCTCCTTCAAACCATTTCGTTCCGGGCATTTTTGCTTCCCCCATCACGCGGGAGTAAGGATTTGAAGAGATCACTTCACATTCCTGCCAGACTTCTTCCCAAAATTGCTCAGGATGATTCACTGACCAATGGTGAAAAGTTGAATATTGATCGTCAGCCAACGCATAATTTCGTTGAATCCGTTCTATCAAACGGGTAATTTGGTTGGAGGCAATCTGTTCTGGAGAAGGTCGCCACAGTAGTTCACTCATCAATTTCTCCTAAAATCGTCACTCATTGGACAATTACTAACAAATTTATTTCAGTTGCTGATTACTCAATTTACGATTCCTGATTGATACAGGGCTATCATTCAAACAGAAAAATATCAAAGAAAGCGGTCGGGATAGGGATGCTGTCTCACCTTTGCAGTCGTTACTAAACACAAAGAAAATCACCAGGGACAAAACAAAAACAAAATCATAACAAATCTCTGAATGAGCCTCAAACGTTATTTGATTTCGGGTATTACAATCGGATTGCTTTTCGTTCTATTGCTCTCAATGAACATTCAGGCGATCACATATGTCCCGTTCAGCGGACGCCGGACTGCCTGGTACTACAATCAAAAGGATGGAAGGGCTGTGATCGCTTTAAAAGGTCCTTTTCTGGATCAGTTTTCCTGTGAACAGAAAGCGCATGCAGAAAAAATTGAAGAATGCTATCAACGCGAGACAGTAGAGTTTTTTCAATGGCGTCAAAATCAGCAAAAAATGTGGGTGCTTCCCCTCAGAACCGGCGAGCAGTCCCAGCATCTGGTATTTGCAAACCGCAAAGAGTGCCACCAGGTAGCGGAAAGTGGCTTTTATCTATCCTCGGCGCAATTGAAGATTCCCCTGCGCCCGGATTTAAAGACTTGTATCGTCTCTACTGTTTATTTTGATGAAATTGAAAAACGTTATTCCTGGGTCGACCAACATCCGAAAACAGGAAAACCCTTTCCTCAACGATACCAGGCCTGGTCGATTCTTCTTGAAACCGGACACTATCGTCGATTAATGCAATTCAAACAAAAAGCGCATTGTGAAAAAGTAGCTCTGGAAGGCAAATATTACGGTTTTCTGCCACGGTCCGGATTTGGGGAAATGAGAGTGATTTATACTATTCCTGCTGAATTGCGCAAATGTGTCAGACGCGCCTCACTGACCAATGAAATTCCAATCATTTACCAATATATTCATGAACATCAGACTACATCAGCCTCTTCCAGTGTGAAAAAGCTCTCAGGAAAAATTCAGAAGGTATGGGTTCTGACTATCCAGAAACCTGGAGGTGCCTATTCACTATTTTTCGAGAGAAAGCAGGCGTGCTTTCGAATCCAGCAGCAACGGTTTTATTTTCGAGAAATCAACCGGGGAAAGTTTTTTCCCAGCACTCCGATCAAAACCTCATTCGAGGCACTCTATCAAGAGTGTACTGAAATGGAACTGCCATCTGATGCAAAAGAACGTCTTTACCCTTTTGTAGAAAAACACTAAAAAATCACCTTCAACTGATGAACCGTAATAATTCTGTTTCGAAATTCCTATTTGTGAAAACACTGCATCACCAGGAAATACTGTAAACCAATCTGAAAGGATCTGACCTATGACGAGCAAAAAAACGATTGAAATTGAAGACAGACACACACCCCCCTTCTTCAACAAAATTCAAATCTCTATTGATCGGGGAGAAGGGGTTTACGTATGGGATGAAGAAGGGACTCGGTACCTCGATTTCACATCAGGATGGGGAGTGACCAGCATTGGTCATGCTCACTCTGCGATCACCAATGCACTTCAGGAGCAAGGTCAAAAAATACTTCAAAATCCTAATTCCGGATTGACCTATTCCCCGGCTCGAGCTCGACTTCTGGATCTGCTCGCAAAAATTCTTCCTGCCAAACTGACCCGTGTTTTTTTTTCCAACAGCGGAGCCGAAGCCAATGACGCAGCAATCAAAATGGCACGTAAAGTTACGGGAAGATCCGATGTCATCTCTACAGAACAAAGTTTTCACGGCCGAACTATCAGCACAGCATCAGCGACGGGTCAGGCATCGCACCGAAGCAAATTCAATCCTTTGATGCCCAATTATAAATTTGTACCCTTCAATGACATTGCCGCTCTCAAAACCAGTATGGACAGCAATACGGCTGCTGTTATTCTTGAACCGGTGCAGGGAGAGGGCGGAGTGCAGATTCCATCAGGAAACTATCTCGAAGATGTTTCAAAAATGTGTAAAGCCAACGGGAGCCTGTTGATTATAGATGAGATTCAAACCGGATTCTGCAGAACCGGGCCGCTGTTTGCGATCAGTTCCCAGTCGGTTGAACCGGATTTTATGACGATGGCCAAGGGAATTGCTGGTGGCTTCCCGATCGGGGCATTTGCTGTCACCGATCATATTGCCGCGCAGTTTGAAGTGGGAGATCATGGCGGAACCTATTGCGGAAATCCTTTAGGGTGCGCCGTCGCCTATGCGGTCGTCAATTACCTGGTAGAAAACGACATCTCCTCTCATGTGATCAAATTGGGAGATCAGACCCTGGAACGGATGCGAACCTGGATCCAGAAATACCCCGGTCTCGTCACCAGGGTTCGAGGTCAGGGGCTGCTGCTTCTGATGGAACTTTCGGATGCAGAAACAGCGACGAAAATCAGCGACTATTGTCAGGGTCAACATCTCTTTGTCCGTCAGACCCAGGGCAATGCCATCCGAATATTTCCAGCCCTCAACATTAAAGATTCGGAGATGGAAGAGGGTTTGCTCATCCTCGAAAAAGCGTTGGAAAGTATGGCCAACTGAATGCTCTATGATCCCTGGAACATTCCTACTTCCAATGTTTTAAGGCACATTGAGTGTCTGCATTGACACGTTCGTAGAATCGGGCATCATGCCCCAACCAGGGATTGGCCCGATGTCGAAATTCGTGAATGAGGGTGTTGATCAGCTGAGATTTTTTAGGCCAGCCAAAAAACCAGAAATTGGAGCGGTGAATTTTAATTTGAAGCTTCCCCCAGTACTGCCCGGTTTCTCCATATTGAATTTGATTGTGATCATAAACACTTTCTGGAGTGTAATGAACAGGGACCGTGCGAATCTGCTTGAGCATGTCTGATGAAAAACAGGGCAATTCGGAGAGCTTGGAAACATATTGATTGATCTCTTGCTGACGGGAAACCCGGTCTTCCAAAACCACTCCCAGTAAATGATACTGATCTACGAGGAAAAAAACAGCACCGAGACTAATTACGATCAGCAAAAACAGGCTAACTTTGATCGATTGTCGGGGAACATAAGGAGCTTGACGCAAATGCCGTCGTTTGAAAACCAGCCATTCCTGCCATTCACTCTGCAATTTCAAAAACGTGGAGTGCGACCATTCCGAAGAATCCGGATAATCCGCCTGATCAAGGTTTGGTGCTTCGATCTGAAAAAATGCCTGTTCCCCACAAGCCTGGCAGGTGATGCCCGCAAACCAGCTTTCTTCTTTTCCCTGCAAAGGAATGAGCGAAACCGTCTTGCTTGCACATTGAGGACAAGTCAATTGAGGCAAAGGGAGGGGAGGGAAATCCATTTATTTTTCCATTTCCTATAAATTTATCCCATTTTCCTAGTTATATGATCTTGAAAGGTCTGCTGCTCTTGCCCCTAATGTAAACATCCCAAAAATACTCTACCGGGCGACCTGTCCAATTCCTTGAACAGAGTGCAATGTAAAAATAGCACAGCTTTGAACTCCGAGCAAACTTGACAATTAACGCCCGGTTTGATTTCGACTCGAAGCAGATATTTTATTGTTGCAGCCCATAGCCAGTGCAAATCATAGTTTGATTGCGAACTGGCTGGAAAATTGAATGATGCTTGATCATGTAAAAGCAGAATTTTATTGGAATATTTAGGAAAGAATTTCTCAAAAATATAATGGAGGGACGTATGGAAAGCTCTTTAAATCGAGAGAGTGCCGAGCATTTGAGTCCGGTACATAATACGACGCTGCTTCGAATCGAAGCTATTGCGGCGATGAAGTGTGGTCCGATTGTCCCAAACTAAGACGTCACCTTTCTTCCATTGATGCTGCCACACAAATTTTTCCTGGATCGTGTGCTGAATAAGAGTATCAAGCAAAGAGTTGCTTTCTTCAATTCCCACCCCCTGAATAGCATTGGCAGAACCAGGACTAAAAAACAAAAATTTTTTTTGACTAAGAGGGTGGGTGCAAAGCAAAGGATGGCAGGAAAGAGGATCTGGATTATAGGCTTTATTGTTGTGTTTGTATCTGACCTTCAAACCACGTAGCTGATTAATCATCTCGGGTTTGAGCGCATCATAGGCCTTAATCAGGCTCAACCAGGAAGTTTCTCCCCCATGTTCCGGAGTTTCAATGCACTGAAGAATCGAAACTGATCCTGGTGTGTTTAAAAAAACCAGATCCGCATGAAATTGGAGTTCTGCATTTCCCAATGCGCCCAATGGCTTTCCTTTATCTACGACATTTGAGACAATGGTGATTTCAGGAACCTCTCGATCCTGATCTCTATAGTTAGTTGGATGCGGAACAGGCTGACCGAAATTTTCACTAAATCGGAGCAAATTATTTTTTGAAAGAGATTGTTCAGGAAACCATAAAACGCTGTGTTCGAGCAATGATGCTTGAATCACATCCTTGGCCTTTTTTGAAAATGCGATGTTCAAATCAAGGCCTGAAATTTTTGCTCCTAAGGCCGCATTATTTGGCGTTATTGTGAAATTTGTCATCTTTTAGTATTATCTTTCAAATTCTTTTTTCACCAATTCTCGATACCAATCTTTTTCTAAAACTTATTCCTAAATTTATCTTTTACCATGTTGATCATCTTGATCCTATCTCTCATATCACTGCGACAATTTTGTGAAGACTGTGACCGTAACGATAGCATTTGCCAATTCATAGAGTTATAATAGCTGATTCGTATATTTTCAAAAAAATCGACTGCCAGAAATTTGACGAATCATTATTTCAAGGGAGTCGATGTGGTTTATTGACGACCATCGACCTAATCATAATCCTTTTTTCGTCAATGACCTTCTGTTGAGATGCTCTGTGCAACAGATCCCTTTGGTCCCAAATGACCAAATCATTTTTCTCCCATGAGTGAGAATATTGATATTTTGCTTTGATCGAGGATTCCATTAATTTATTCAGAACGGCATTACTTTCTGCCTCTTCAAGCTCGTTGATTTTTTTGGTGTGCGACGGATTGATATATAATGTTTTCTTTTTAGAGATGGGATTTTTGATAACGATTGGATGAGAATTTCCTTCGAACGCGCCACTCTCTTTTTGCTCTTTGGAAAGAGGTGGGGGTGAATTCTTTGCCATCCAACCTTCGCCTCTTCTGTGAAACGCAGAATATTTTGCAATCTGCCTCTTTAGATCATCTTCTAAATCTTCATAGGCCGACACCATGTTGTTAAAATCCGTGTTGCCGCCTTTTTGGGGAGCCTCCAGTGAATACAAAATAGTATAGCTGTAGGGGGTCATTCTAAAACTTCCATCGGTATGCCAATCACTGGCACGGATTGTTGCCCCATATTTGTCCAGTTTTC
>JADGAV010000031.1 GCA_015231825.1 SAR324 cluster bacterium | reverse complement strand
TTTAAATCACAAAGTACGTGAGGTTAAATTAATATTGCATCTCCTATTTTTTAAGCAACCTTCTCTATTTTATTGTTATGCCTGGGTTTCCGCAGCAAGCAAATCCTGAGTTACCCAATATGTTTTTAGATCTCTATCGATTCCTTTCACTTTAATAAGTTCCCGTTCTTCACATTGAACGAAATTGCCTATCAAATCATAAGTAGCATCAGATATTAAAATTTGCCCCGGCTTTGAATTGGATTCCAATCGGGAAGCCAAATTAACAGGTGCTCCAATAACTGTGTATTCCATCCTGCTTTCTGATCCAAAATTTCCTACAGTACATTCTCCAGTATTAATTCCTATCCGAATTTTAATCCCTAGATTTTTTGCTTCCTGTCGCATAGCCATTGCCATACTAACGCAATTAAAAGCATCTTTTTTTTCACCTTCCGATGTTGGGTCACCAAAAAATACCATGACTGCATCACCTATGAACTTGTCAAGTGTGCCTTCATACCTAATGGCAATTTCAGCCATTCGATCCAAATATTGATTTAACCATAGTGATAACTCATTTGTGTCCATCTCTTCAGACTGTGAGGTAAAACCCACGATATCGGAAAAGAAAATGGTTAAGGTTTTCCGGTAGGTTTCAATTTTTACCTCTCGTTCCCCGGAAAAGATTGAATTGTATACTTGGGGTGAAAGGTATTTTGCTAACTTAGTCGCCAATGCTTCCAACTGTTCACTTTTTTGTTGAATGAGTTCTCGTTGCTTTTCAATTTCTTGATTAAACGTCTCAAATAAACGAGAGTTTCTATCCCACATTTCTTCTAACGTAATTCGATTCGCTTCAGAACGGTTTAGTTTTTTCTTTAGAATTTTTATTTCTTTTTGCAGACTTTTGAATTCTTTCTCGTCCGGCATTATTTAGTTCCCAGAAGGAGGCTTACAAATGTTTCATTGTGAAATCGAGAAGGGCTGTCCTGATAAATCGGAGCTATTTCTCCGTATCCGTAAAGTCCGAAAACCTTTAAATCAGGGTTAACTTTTTTGAGCAGTTCATATTCTTCTGAAGTTCGTGTTCCTAATACCTGTTTCCTGCCTGAGCAGGAAAAACATATTGCCACTTCAGGTTCCTTTCCCGAATAGCTCTCAAATGATTGAGAAATCGATCTTTCACTGGCTTCAATAATACGATCTCGTGTTGTGTGACTAATTTGCACTTTAGCTCCTAATGTCAGGTCTCCAGCAAAAACTAAGGAACCATCATCCATATTTGAAGCGAGTGGAGCTCTCAGGTAAAATTTGTCTGATTCTTCATTTTCAAATACTGCAAGCGGATATTCTCCTAATGGTGTAATATTTTCTCCTAGGTAATGTTGAAAAAACTCTACAGCGGTTTTATCATCAATACTGTATAAAATATTATTTTCCACTCGGGTTACTTTCCCCGGATTTCCTATAGGTGTCCAGCCACTATCAACTCCTGACCCTATCAGTAAATTTCCAGAAAACAGTAAAAACGGTACAGCATCCGTTAATACCTCTGTTTTATGAAACTGATAAGTCTGTTCAAATTTCCACTGATCAGCCGCAGAAGCTCCAAAAATCGGGAAGTTTTCACCTAAACTTTGCTTAAAAATTTCTAATATTACAGCGCCGCTTGATGTAATACTGACCGGGTTTAAAATACACAGTTTCAATTCTTTATCAGAACGATCTTTGGTATTTTTTATTGAGTCTGCAATTTTTTGCTCCAATCCTTCGGAAACTCCGTCAGCTACTCCTGCTTTAATGTCAATTTCATCGGAACTGAACAAAATAAGCGTAACTGAATCTTCTGCAAAACCTATAACGGAAGATAATTCTCCATCTGTGGTACATCCGATCAGTTCAATATCAGGATGTTCTTCATTGATCTTTTTTAAGAGAGAATCAAACTCATGATCAATAGAAGCATAGAGAATTCCTGCTGTTGCTTTTTCCTCTCCTAACTCTGCTTTGCATTGTTCCAAAATTTCTTCTGCTGCTTCATCTGAATCGATTTCTTCAGTGTGACCAATGGCTATTTTTAGCATTTTCCTCCTCATCTGTTTATTTGCAATTGTTAATGACAGTACGGCAGTGATAAAAGCCCGTGTTTATGCATTTTTTATATGGGCATCTTGTGATCTGCCACAAGACGATATGTTCCCATATCAGTAATATTGTTAATTTCCTCATACATCAATTGTTCATCTGGGGCTACGCCTGCACCAGACATACTGACTGCAAACGTAACGTCTTCGCTTACTGTAGCTACGAGCGGGGCAATCCACCCCCCTTGACTCATTCAATAACACCTGTGAACGAAACATCAAAGTGTTTCTGTGCTTTCACAAAATTTATTCCACTGATGCAGTCTCCTGCCAGGTCTTCAAATGTTGACGTTCGCCAATCACCTTCAGATTTTTCCGAACCTCGTTTATCAGGAAGCAATACCGCAATACCATTTTCCTGCAAATGTTTAGCTATCGTAAGATATCATTTACTATTTCTTTGACTGGTTCCTGATCCATGAATGATAACAGCTACCGAAAAGGTCTTTCCCCCTCTGGTACGATAAGCATCCCGGATAATTTCAGATCACCATTGTTAAAAAACACCTCAATATATTCGATTTCAGACAAATCAGGTCCATGAAGTCAGACTCTTGGCTTATCCTTAAAAACTTATGGAATCAAAAGGATGACCACCAATATAATAAAGATGATGCTGGCACCCATGAACCGAAATTGAATCGACTACTGCTTTTTGGCTTTTTCTTACTCATTTTTGTGCCTTCGAACCATGTCAACGATAAATTGACAGATGACTTTTGTATCTACAATTTTCATGAATCGCAGCAAAACACGCTGTGTTATGGCTCCGGTCTATTTCTATGTTATCTCTCATGCAAAGTTTTTAAAAGATACTCAGCCCGGTCCTTAGAGGAACCGAAGGGGAGATCTACGATAGTACATCCTAATTTGTGGTAAGTAGCTCGAATATCGTTCCCAAATTCACTTGCTTCCTTGAATGTCATAGTCCTTTCATCATCATTCTCATAGATTTTCTTCTAATTTGGGGTGAAAAACACAAGAGAATTGTATCGGTAGTGTTTGGCCGCATTCCAGCCAGATTCAAAATTAATCTGATACAGTGCAGCGTGAGCAATATTGTCTGGAATACCTCTATCAAAAAAGATTAGCCTTTCTGTTTCTTCAATCTGCCGATACCCGTAAATGGCTCTCGACAACATCAGTTGAATAAATAAATCAGCATTTTTATCTGGGATTCCACTTCCGCGAATGCACCGTTGTTCGGCTAAGATCTGACGAGCTGGTTCTGCAATTCCTAAATACCCTAATTCGATCAGTTGGTGAAGAATCGCGGACTTTCCGCTACCTGGTGCACCGGTGATGATGAAACAATTTTCTTTGTTCATGTTGGGGGATTTTTTTAGAAGATAACGTTTAGGATGAGAGGCTGCTGGAATGGAGTGAGGAACGTGCGTAGTGCAAGCAATCCGCCTCTATTCGTTTGTTGGGCTGAAATACAGAAAAAATTCGCTTCATGAATCAAGATTAACATCAAACCATTCTTTTAAGAAGGATAAAAAGGTAGAGGCCTTGCGTAAAAAGATACTCCTGTGGTGGATAAACTCCATAAATTTTGGGTTGCGATGGTGCATAGTTATTTAACAACAATTTCGAATCACCTCGTTTGCAGTCTTCCAAATTGTTGCAAGACCCCATCAATTCAATACCCACTCCACGCAAAACAAACTCTCTAAAAAAAGGGAGTTATTGGTTCGGATGGTTCCATCAAGCTTGATGTTTTCTTCTCCATTAGATCTCTTAAAACACCGTGGATTGGACGAAAGGTTGTTTAGTTCAAGCATTAACCACTGTTCTCAAAGTTTGAAATGGCTTGATTGACTTCACCTCCTTTTCTTCAGATTGATTGGTTTTGTTTAGGTTCCATCTCAATTGTAGATTCATCCCAAACCCTTCAGAAACCGAAAAATTTTGCTAACCTCAATGCAGTTTTTTTCCATTAAATGGATTGATTTTCTGCTTTTAAAAACTAAGATTGCATAAATCGTTATCATTTTATAAGTATCTGGGACTCCATTGTTTGAAATAAAGGTTTTTTCTCCGGCTAAAAAGTTTTTCTGCGCTTTTGGCTCGTTGATTGTGAAAAATTACCATGAGTGAAATCACTTTTTCGTTTGCAGGACCTGAGGATCTCTCCTCGGTTCAAGCGTTACTGGCTGAATGCGATCTGCCCTTTCAGGATTTAGTAGAGCATCTTCCGTCATTCATCCTGGCAAAAAGCGGTTCTCAGCTGGTAGGTGTCGTCGGTCTTGAGATCTTGAACACCAATGCATTGCTCCGATCACTTGCCGTGTCTTCTTCTTATCGGAAAAAGGGCTTGGCAAACGAGCTCTTTGCCCGGATTCTGGCGTATGCGCGTCAAAAAGGGATCAAGCAACTGTTCTTGCTGACCGAAACCGCAGAAAAATTTTTCTTAAATGCCGGTTTTGAGAAAACAGCAAGGAATCTTATTCCTCAATCAATTCGTATGACGGGGGAATTCCGGGAACTTTGTCCAGAAACCGCGATTGCTATGGCAATGGTTATTGATGATGATTAGGAAATATAAATTAGGCATTTTGAGATTGTATTACTAGATTGACTTAGTTCGGTATTATCAGTAATACTGCAGTGTTAATTTTGTTATAATGCCGTTGGTGTCACATTACCAGGGCGGGTTCTGAGAAAGAAACAGGGAATGACGAATTCCAGGTTTCCATGTTTAATCATGCTTCATTTTTGGAGGTTATATGAAAAAAATATTGATCGCGTTTGCGATTTTTGCTTTGGCGTTGATGCCGTTCGGCAATGCTTTTGCCAATAAAGGAGAATTAATCATTACCAATGGTGCAGAACCGCAGGGCCTGGATCACGCACAAATTTCCGGAGTGCCGGAGCATCGAATCTTTTTTTCCTTGTTTGAAGGGCTGATCTCGGCAAATCCAAAAGATGCCAGCCCCCTGCCGGGTGTTGCAGAAAGCTGGACTGTCAGCAATGGAGGAAAAACCTATACATTCAAACTGAGAAAAACAACCTGGAGTGATGGAGTGCCGATCACCGCAAAAACATTTGTTGATTCCTGGCTCCGCTTGCTCGCTCCTGAAACTGCCGCACGATACGCCTGGTTCCCGGCCATGTTCATCAAAGGTGCGGAGGATTACAATTCAAAAAAGGGAATGAAGGATGTTGTCAGCATCAGGGCCATTGATGACTACACTTTCCAAATGGATCTGGTCGGTCCGCTTCCCTATGTGCTTGGCGCGTTGATTCACTATTCCTTCGGAATTGCACCCCTGCATGTGATTGACAAACACGGAAAAGACTGGACAAAGCCAGGAAATTTCGTTGGCAATGGCCCCTTCGTTTTGGAAAAATGGGAACCCCAAAAGCAGCTTTCTGCAGTCCCCAATCCCAAATACTGGGATAAAGACAATGTTCATCTGGAGCGTGTGGTTTATCTGCCGACAGACGACAACAATACGGCCTATAACATGTACCTGAACAAAGAGTCGGACTGGGCAACGGTAATTCCGCTTGATCAACTGAGCGAAGCACAACTGTCAGACGACTATCAGTCGGGACCCTACCTGGGAACCTACTATTATGTGATTCAAAATGAGAAAAAGCCATTTGATGATCCTCGTGTCCGCAAAGCGCTTTCCATGTCTATTAACCGAAAACACATTGTAGAAAAGATTACCCGAAAAGGCGAATCGCCCGCCCTGTCAATGGTTCCTCCAATGGCGGGTTATACACCTTCTCTGGGAGATGCGGAAAACGTAGAAAAGGCCAAGCAACTGCTGGCTGATGCCGGTTTTCCCGGTGGTAAGGGCTTTCCTGAATTCAAAATTCTTTACAACACCAATGAAGCTCATAAAAAAATTGCTGAATATGTCCAGCAGGCCTGGAATGAGAATCTTGGTTTAAAAGTGACATTGATGAATCAGGAATGGAAAACTTATCTCAATACACGTAGAAAAGGCGATTTCACTGTGGCTCGTGCGGGTTGGATTGGTGATTATCAGGACCCGAATACCTTCCTCGATATGTTCGTCAGCGGAGCCGGGATGAATGGTGGAAAATACAGTAATTCTGGATTTGACAATCTCATCAAAAAAGCCGCTTCAATGGAAGCAGGTCCGGCCAGAATGGCGGCGCTGCAAGAAGCGGAAAAACTCTTCATTACTGACGACCAATCTGTGATTCCGATTTACGGATATACCTCCCAAAATATGATCAACATGAACAAATGGGGAGGATGGTACAACAACACAATGGATTGGCATCCCACCAAAGATATTTTCATGAAATAGTCACTTCCTCAGTTTAAAGAGAGCCGGATCCGGCTCTCTTTAAATCCTCAAACTCCGGTTTGTTTAGCTTCTGCCGAAAACATTTGCCGCACACATATTCCAGGAGCAGGCATGGGTAAATATTTTATCAGGCGTTTCTTGGGGTTGCTACCCACGCTTTTTGTGATCATCACGATCAGTTTTTTCATGATCCGCCTGGCGCCGGGCGGTCCTTTTGATGAAGAAAAGGCCGTCCCCCAGGAGATTCTGGTTAATATTGAAAAAAAGTACCACATGGACGAGCCCATCGTCATGCAGTACGGACGTTACCTTCTCGATATTCTGCGAGGGGACCTCGGGCCTTCATTTCGTTATCCCGATCATGATGTTAACTTTTTCATTGTTTCCAGTCTGCCCACTTCACTTTTATTGGGTTCAATGTCGATGGGGCTCGCTTTATTTTTAGGGATTGGTTCCGGAATTCTTTGTGCCGTAAGACAAAATACCTGGGTGGACTACTTTTTCATGTCGATTGCGGTGATGGGGATCTCAATCCCTCTTTTTGTGATTGGTCCGGTTCTGATGTATTTTTTTGCGTTAAAAATGCATTGGCTCCCAACTTCCGGGTGGGTGGACAGTCGGGCCGGCTGGATTACGGTACTGATGCCGGTGGTCACCCTGGCTTCCTATTATTTCGCCTACCTGGCACGACTTTCCAGGGCGAGTATCATCGAGACATTGCGTAGCGACTACGTCCGCACAGCCAGAGCCAAGGGTCTTTCGGGCCCGGTGATCATGTTCAAGCATGTTTTGAAGGGGGCGATGCTGCCCGTAGTCAGTTATCTTGGGCCAGCCTTTGCCGCGATCATGACGGGGTCTGTGGTTGTCGAACAAATATTCAGAGTTCCGGGATTAGGAAAATTCTTTGTCCAATCCGCATTCAACCGGGATTACACGTTGATTATGGGGACTGTGATTGTATATTCGATCATCCTGATTATAATGAATTTCATTGTCGATATCGTTTATTCTTTTCTTGACCCGCGGATTACCTACAAGTAGGAGTTTTCCATGACTGACATCACTCCCAATGGCATCACTCCGCTGCCCCCGGAGAAAAAAGACATCGAGTTCACCAGCGATTCATGGCGTCCCATCAGGGAGTCCCGTAACGTGAAAGAGGGGACGAACGAATTCAATCAGGCCATCGAGGGGATCAGTCTCAATCAGGAAGCCTGGCGCCGGTTGAAGAAAAATAAAATGGCTATTGGCGGCCTTTATGTGATCATTTTTTATGCTCTCATCTGCCTTAGCGCTCCGATTCTCCCGATTCATTCCTACAAAAAAATAATTCTTGACCATCAATACCTTCCTCCTTCTTTGACAAAAACAGCAGGCGATCTGGTTTATGAAAAAAAGGAATTCCGACTGAAAAGGATTGCTCAAAAGCAAGGACGTAATTTCTTGAATGATGCAGAAAAAACCCAGTTGGCAGAACTGCGTCGCACCATAGAAACAGAAACGATGGTCATCGATGGCAAGACCATTAAAACTTATGAACGTCAATATTTTCTTGGTACGGATTATCACGGACGCGACATGCTTTCCCGGATTATATACGGTGGTCAAGTGTCGATTGCAATCGGGTTGGTCGGCACCTTCACCTCCGTTCTGATTGGGATAATTATCGGCTCTATTTCAGGATTTCTGGGAGGTAAAATAGACTATTTCGTCATGCGGTTTGTGGATATCATGTATGGCCTTCCCTATATTCTGATTGTTATTATATTCATGGCGCTTTTCGGACAACACATCCTCAACTTGTTTTTCGCAATTGCATTGGTCAGTTGGCTGAACGTGGCCCGAGTGGTACGGGGACAGGTCATCTCTTTAAAAAATTCCGATTTCGTGGAAGCGGCCCGGTCCATTGGAGCCAGCAGCCGGAGAATTATTTTCAAGCACATGGTGCCGAATACTTTTGGAATTATTATCGTTTTTGCCTCTCTGGAAATTCCTCATTTTATCATGATAGAAGCCTTTCTTTCATTTTTGGGCCTGGGCATTTCCGCCCCTTTTGCTTCCTGGGGATCTCTGGTGGGAGACGCAGTGGAAGGAATGGCGCTCTATCCCTGGCGTCTCTTTTTCCCTTCTCTGGCGATGGTAATTTTCCTGTTTTCCATGAATTTTCTTGGGGATGGGCTGAGAGATGCTCTTGATCCGAAGAGTAAAAATCGCTTGTGATGGAGACCCGCCTTGAAAGATGAAACCATATTGAGGGTCAAAGGACTCCAAACCCATTTTAAAACGGACGACGGCATTGTACAGGCTGTGGAAGATGTTTCTTTTGAACTTGCGGAAAAGGAGACCCTCGGCATTGTTGGAGAATCAGGATCAGGAAAATCGGTCACCAACCTTTCACTGATGAAGCTGATTCCTTCACCACCGGGAAAAATTGTCGGTGGAGAAGTTCTTTTTGAGGGAGAGGATCTCGTTCATGTTCCGGAAAATCAAATGCGGCGGATTCGCGGGAACAAGATTTCCATGATTTTTCAGGATCCGATGACCTGTCTCAACCCGTTTTTGCGAATTTCTACCCAGATGATTGAAGTTTTCATGCTTCATCAAAACATGGATAAAAAACGCGCCCATCAGGAATCCATCGAAATGCTGAAACTGGTAGGTATTCCCAAACCGGAAAAAAGGGTCGATGACTATCCTCATCAGTTTTCCGGAGGAATGCGTCAAAGAGTGATGATTGCAATGGCATTGAGCTGCAAACCGAAAATCCTGATTGCCGATGAACCTTCAACGGCATTGGATGTGACTATTCAAGCTCAAATTCTTGAATTGATGAAGGAACTTTCTGCCAAACTCAATACAGCCATTATCATGATCACTCATGATCTTGGTGTTGTGGCAGGAATTTGCGACAACGTCTGCGTGATGTATGCAGGCACAATCGTTGAAAAAGCACCGACTGAGGAACTTTACAAAACTCCGAAACATCCTTATACCCAGGGATTGCTGAATTCCATTCCCAAATTGGGAAAGCGGAGAGAAGACAAACTTTACTCGATCGAGGGGCAGCCGCCGAACCTGATCAATCTTCCAGACTGCTGCTCTTTTTATCCGCGTTGTGAATTTGCCATGGAAATTTGTACCAAAAAGATGCCGGAGGCCATCCCTGTTGGTGAGAAAAGGGAAGTCAAATGCTGGCTTTATCATGAGAAGAAGGAGGTGTTTCGTGACAGCCCCGTTGCTTGAAGTCAATGACCTGAAATTGCATTTTCCGATTATGGAAGGGGTGCTCTTTCAAAAGCAGGTCGGTTCAATCCGTGCCGTAGACGGAATAAGTTTTCATGTCAACAAAGGCGAAACGCTGGGCCTGGTGGGAGAATCAGGCTGTGGAAAATCAACCGCGATTCGAGCAATTTCCATGCTCTATCCTCCAACTGCCGGTCAGGTTTTATTTGAAGGAAATGAGATCACGCATCTTTCCAAAATGGAACTCCTGAAAATTCGCAAAGGGATGCAGATCATCTTTCAGGATCCTTACGCGTCCCTCAACCCGAGAATGACGGTGGGCAACATCATTTCTGAACCGATGGAAATATATTCCAAACTCGGAATGCTGAAAATGTCAAAGCAGGAAATTTCCTCGAGAGTCGAGATGCTGCTGGAACGGATGGGACTTTCCCGATTCTATAAAAATCGCTTTCCCCATGAATTTTCCGGAGGTCAGAGGCAGCGAATTGGTATCGCCCGTTCGCTGGCACTGCAGCCGAAAATCATCTTGGCCGATGAACCTGTCAGCGCCCTGGATGTTTCGATTCAGTCTCAGATTCTAAACTTGATGAAAGAGCTGCAGGGGGAATTTGGTCTGACATATATTTTTATCTCTCATGATCTTTCAGTGATCGAATATATCAGCGACCGAATTGCGGTGATGTATCTTGGAAAAATTGTAGAGATCGCTGATGCCGATACCCTTTATCGAAACCCTCAACATCCCTACACCAAAGCCCTGCTTTCTGCAGCGCCGGTTCCAGATCCGCAAATTGAAAAAAACCGTCAGCGGATCATCCTTAAGGGAGATGTCCCTTCTCCTGATGTTGAAAGAAAAGGTTGTTATTTTTGTGACCGGTGTCCGATCAGTTCCGACCGTTGTTTTGACAATATTCCAGAAATCAAAGCAACAGATCCTGAGCATTATGTCGCATGCTTCAAATGTGAAGATCCTTCATGAATATCCCTCTTCCCCCTGGATTAAAGGAACCTGACACAGCCCTGCAATGGCATTGGCTTTCTGCAGCAAAGCTTCTCCTTGTGCAATTTTGAGGATTTCAACCACGATTTTTTCCCCTTCTTTTGTGACAAGCATCAGTCTGTGATATTCAGGTTGAAATAGCCGCTTTCTTTGAAACACACTCTGCTGTGCCTCCAAACCGGCTTGCCCTTTGATAAACCGGCTCAATTGTACCGATTCCAATTGATCCATAGAAAGTGTTCTTCGTTTGAACAGGAATTGCAGGCCATGTTGTTGTTCGATTTCTCGGGTAACGGCGTTAAAAATCCATGCTTCCTTATAAAGTCCAAGGAGAAAACATGCGAAAATCAGAACCAGAGGACCAATATTGGAATCCGTTGGATCGTAAGTGATTCCCATCACGCTGCTTAAAAAAACGCCGAAAAGAAAAAAGAAGGTTCGAATTCCTCGTTGCAGCGACAAGGTCAGGAGTGTCTCTGTTTTAGTATGAAGGACTAAGTTCAATTTCTCTGTTGCCTGAATCAATGAATGGAGATGAATCCCGTCCCCAGCACGAGGACTTCGATGCATTAAAGCTTTGTTGGAGGTGAAAAATAAAGTCAGGATCACGGTGGTGACCAAAGGATGTATCACTTCATATTAAATTTTTTACAGGGGTCTTCATAGTCGGCACGTTGGGTAAACCAGTAAATTTCATGCATCGGCAAATAGGTGATTTCTTCAACTTGAGGGCGTTCCAGGTAATCCGCCAGCGGGGCAGGTTCCATAAAAATCTCAATCATGCCGAAGTTCAGCTGTTTGACACCAGGATGGAGATGCTCCACCCGTTCGTAGACTCCCATATTGTGCCCGATATGTCCTCCGCCAACAACGAGCACCACGGGGCCTGTTTCCGGGGTGATCATTGCTGCAAGCGCTTGGGCCATGGCGTCGTTGCGGGCGATCCACGATTGATACAGTTTTCTTGAAAGTTCTGGAGAACTCCACCCGCAGTGACTGTCCTTGAACTTTTCATACATCAGCTGACGGTAATTTTCATTCTCGAAACCCGTGGGATTCAGCAAACGGGACTCAACCGGGTTGAGCGTTTCCACACCTCCCCGGGAAATTCGTGTGACGAGTCCTTTTGGAAGATCGGCGCCAAAGACTGATAAACGGTGTTGTTTTGCCAGCTTTATTAGTGAAAAATAATAATGCCAATCCTCATCAGAACGATTTTGCCATCCCAATTGCTGCCGAAGCTGCTTTTCTGCTTTTTCGGGAGACGCCTGTTTTTTGTGAAAAGGGGATGGCATTGCTTCAATAAATTGAATCAAGTCACTGCTTTGGTGCTGATAAAAAAATTCGAAACCCAAAATCGGCTTTTTTCCCTGAGCAATCAACGATTCCAGCAGGTTTTTCTGGATCTCATGATGTCTCTTGTTGTCATGCTTTTCTCCAAAATACAGCACGTCGACTGCCAGCATCTTCTGTATCAGTTCTTCTTCTGAAATTGATTGTTGTGTCGATGCCACCACGATTTGTTCAATCAGGGGATCTTCCCGCGGACTTGCAAGAATTCCTGAGAAACAAAGAAAAATCAATATCACCGGGGTAAAGCAAATGATGAAACGAAACACAATCCCTCCTCATATTCGGTAAAGTTAATTCTTGTGACGGAATGAAATTTTGCGTTTATTTAATTTCATTCCAGTGTGCAGGAATTCAAACAATAGAACCAGTCCAAATTCCTCAATATTTTAAAAAAAGAGTGTCATGAGGAAGGAACGTCTTTTTGAGAAATAAATTGAATCCCTTCCTGTTTTCTAGTAAAAATCAACTTTCTCCTCAAGACTTTGCATTCCACTTGGGTTAGCATGTATCAAGTTCAATTTATTTGGGTTGGAAAAACGCAGGAAGTCTACCTCAGAACAGGGATCGATAATTATTTATCGAAAATCAAGCACTATGTCTCCGTAGAGTGTTTAGAAATTAAACCCGCCAATTATTCACAAGGAAATCAGGCATTGTGGAGGAAAAAAGAGACGCAAACAATATTGAAAAAAATTGTTCCTTCCGAATCCATCATCGTTTTAGACGAACAGGGAGATCAAAAATCTTCTCTTCAATTGGCCCAAAAACTGGAGCAATTGAAAGAAACAGAGTATAAACAAGTCAATTTTGTTATTGGAGGCGCTTTTGGTTTGGACCTGCCGCTTTTTAAGCGTGCAAGTTTCCTCAGCCTGTCTTCAATGACTTACACCCATCAGATGGTTCGCTTGCTTCTGCTTGAACAAGTCTATCGTGCATTTACCATCATCAATAAGGAATCGTATCACCATTAATAAACTTTTATGAGATTGCCTTTATGAGACGTATTGTTGTTTTATGCGGAGTTTTAATCTTTCTCTGCATCATCGGATACTTTATGTATTTGAACAATCACAAAGTCCATTTGGACCTGTTCGGCGGGCAGAACGTGCATTTGTCTCTCTGGATTATCATCTTCGTAATGTTTATTTTTGGATTTTCATTTTCATGGTTGTATCAGTTTTTTTTTCATCCCGGTCGTCTTGTCCAACGGACCAAACAAGCTTTGCTGGGATATCAGAACACCAAAAGAGAGCAGCGGCTTCATCATTTTTACGATGCGTGTCTACGCCTGGATTTTAAATCCATTCGTACAGCGTTCAACAGATTGAAGCGATCAGACTCCCTTCCTTTGCATATCAGGATTCAATATTTGGAGCAACAGCGGTACCAGCAATCCAGCGCGTATTTGCTGGAAGCATTTCAGGAGTTAAAACAACAGTTTCCTGGCAATCTGCAGGTCCTGCTTTCCTATCAAAAACTGGCTATTGAAACTCGAGAATGGGGTTTGGTGGAAATTCTCTGCCAGGAGCTTCTTCAAATTGAGAACGATCATCCGGTTGCGGCAGATGGTTTGAGACAGGTCTATCAGCAGCGGGAAGAATGGGAAAAATGTGTAGAACAAGAAAAGAAAATTCTGAGTAAGTTCCCCAAAAGTCTGGTCTCGGAAAAACTGTTATCTCAACATGAAGCACATTTGCTTCAGGGCTTCGAACAAAACCCGCGAGCTTTTCTTGAATCGAATTTAAACTACCTCCCGGGCAAATCTTCGTTTAAAGAGTTTCACCGGGTTCCTCTTGCAATTGGAGAAGCCCAGCAATTGTGTCAGACAGAACAATATTTCAAGGCGGCGGATTTGCTCAAACGCTGTTATGAAAAAACGGCGGCCCCGGCAGTTCTGGATGAACTGGAATCGATTTTTCATCAGACGGGGCGGAGCGAAAAAGTGATGGCGATGCTGCAGGAACTTCGCCAATCTACGTCTTCGACTCTCTATGTCGAGTTGGTGCTGGCACGTTTATATTTCCAGGTGAATCAGATGGCTCAAGCCCAAACCATTTTAGAGAAATTGAGATCGGAATATCAAACCTTGCCTTTGCTTTTTCATGCCTTGAATTATTTGATTGCGAATAAAGAAAAAGATCAGGAAAAGCAGCTCCAGGCGTTTCATAACATCGTCGATTCTGATGCTCTGCTGAAACACCTTTATAGCTGTCGGCAATGCGGAGAATCTGGAAATTGGAAGCCGGTCTGTCCACGATGTCATCACACCTACAGCTATGTTTACCGGGAAAAGCTGATTTAGATAGATCTGAACGTTATAGTTTTGGATCGAAATGTTGAATGAATATAGCGTTTAAAATAAGACTGCTTGTTGTGATAGAGTGAATGACTCAATCATGAACACAATTTCGCCACCTGACCGGGTGTGGCCAAGGCTCCTTCCTCGCTTCGTTCCATTGCCCGGAATGCAAGATCGACCCTCTCCCTAATTCGGAATTCATACTGAAGTCCGCAGCTGTGAAGATTGATTGAATTTTTTAATACGAAACGTTCGAAACAGAGAAAAATTCTACTGTATTTGAGATTGTTTGAGATTTCGTGAATGAAGAATTCCCTGATAAATTTCTTCCTCGCCGACCACTCCCACCACTTTCCCTTCTTCTTCCATCAAAACAGGAGTTCCCGAAGCCCAGAGGTATTCGATCAGAGCTTTCATATTGAAATCCGGTTTTGCCAACAGCATGGTCTCCTGCATTGCATCCGTATCCTTATTCAATTCACTGAACGGTATCACGGAAATGGATTGACCTGCACGCCTCACAATTGGATTGCCACCGGTCAAAGACAGACGGTAGGATCCCCATCGATCTAAAAAGTATTCCTGCCCTTCCCGCTTTAATTGATCAAGGGGCGTCATCAGGGATGTTCCTTTTAGCAAATTGACCGGGTTTAAATGGGAAACAAAAGCTTCCACATATTCATTGGCGGGCGAGAGGATGATTTCTTCAGGTGTGCCGTATTGAACAACCTTTCCTGATTTCATAATTCCAATATGCGTTCCCAGCTTAACGGCTTCCTCCAGATCATGACTCACGAAAATGATGGTTTTTTGCAGAGAGGTTTGCAAGTCCAGGAGTTCATCTTGGAGGTGGTTTCGAATTAAGGGATCCAGTGCCGAAAAGGGTTCGTCCATCAAAAGAATGTCGGCATCCGTGGCAAATGCCCTTGCCAAACCGACACGCTGCTGCATTCCGCCCGAAAGCTCGTGTGCGAATTTGTTCCCCCATTCTTCGAGATTCACCAGCTTTAGTTTATTTTGTACAATGGCGTGACGTTCGTGTTTGGAGATGCCATTCAGTTCCAAACCCAATCCGACATTTTCTTCCACAGTTCGCCACGGCAACAGGGCGAATTGTTGAAATACCATGGAAATTCGTTCTGAGCGCAAACGATGAAGGGTGTGTTTGTCGCAACTTGCCACATCAATCATGGTCTCTCGATCTCTGACTAAAACTTGACCGCGAGTGGGGCGATTCAATCCGTTGACACAGCGCAATAACGTCGATTTTCCAGAACCGGAAAGTCCCATCAGGACAGAAATTTTCCCCTTTTCTACACTGATGCTGGCATCATGAACACCGACGGTATGATCAGAGGATTTAAGAATTTCTTCTCGATCTTGCCCCTGATCGAGGAGTGCGAGGATTTTTTTGGGAGAAGGACCGAATACAATATCGACATTTTTGAATTCAACGGCATTCATGATTCATTTCTCCCGTGTTTTACAAACCCGGTCCAAAAGAATGGCAATCAAGACAATGGCCAATCCTGCTTCAAAACCCATGGCGACATTGACCGTATTGAGAGCGCGAACCACGGGCTTTCCCAAGCCCCCTGCCCCCACCAAAGCGGCAATCACCACCATGGAGAGCGAGAGCATGATGCATTGTGTCATCCCTGCCATAATCGTTTTTTTTGCGTGTGGAAGTTCTACTTTCCAGAGAAGCTGTCTTGGCGTGGCACCAAACGATTCAACGGCTTCCAACATCGTTTTGGGAACCGAGGAAATGCCGAGATGGGTGAGGCGTATTGCTGCAGGTATTGCGAACACCACTGTGGAAATGACACCGGGAACCACCCCCAGTCCGAACAAAATGAGGGCCGGTATCAGGTAAACAAAAGTTGGGACCGTTTGCATCAGGTCTAAAATTGGACGAAGTATCCGATAGAGCCACGGACGGTGGGCAGCTGCAATCCCCAAAGGGACTCCGGCAAGCAAACAAACCAGGGTTGAAACCACCACAAGGGCCAGGGTTTCCATTGTGCTTTCCCAATAACCCAGATTGATGATCAGTAATAATGAAGCAATGATCGTCAATGCCAGTTTGAGGGAACGGTGCAGCCACCAGGCAAAAGCAGTGAATAAACCGATCAAAATCAGGGGAGGGCACGCCAGCATAAGATAAATCATGCCTTCTATGCCGGATCCAAGGACCAGCGAAATCCAATCAAAAACACCGGCAGCGTGATCGTTCAGGATATCAACCCCAACCTTGATCCATTTTCCCAAAGGAATTTTTTGTTCAGTGAGCCAATCCATTCATTATCCGCCTGAATATGGTTTTAAAGCCCAAATTCTTTGTTCACGGCCCCCATCCCGTCTTTCCCATCGAATGTTTGAACTCCGGCTAACCAGGCTTGCAGAACGGACGGGTTTTTCTTGATCCATGCCGTCGCTGCTTTTTCAGGGTCCTGACCGTCATTCAGGATTGCCCCCATGATTTCGTTTTCCATCGCCAGTGTGAATTTGAGGTTTTTGAGAAAGATGCCCAGATTCGGACACTCTTCTGTATATCCTTGACGAACGTTAGTGAAAACGGTCGCTCCTCCAAAATCAGGACCGAAAATATCATCACCCCCTGAAAGATAAGCCATTTCAAAGTTTGCGTTCATCGGATGAGGCTCCCATCCCAGAAAAGCGATCCAGGTTTTACGCCGAGCAGCTCGACCCACCTGAGCCAACATTCCTTGTTCACTGGATTCAACCACTTCAAAACCTTTTAAACCAAATGTATTTTTATCGATCATGTCCTGAATGAGTCGGTTCCCGTCATTTCCGGGTTCGATTCCATAGATTTTCCCTCCCAACTCTTTGCGGAATTTATTGAGATCAGCAAAATCTTTGAGCCCTCCATCATGGGCTTCCTTAGAAACAGCCAGCGTGTATTTGGCACCATTCAGATTTACCCCCACGGTTTCAACAGAGCCATCTTCTCGATAAGGTTTGATGTCACCTTCCATAGTGGGCATCCAGTTTCCTAGAAAAACATCAATGTCTTTGTTTTTTAAACTGACGTAAGTCACTGGAACAGACAAAATCTGTGTTTTTGGTGTGTATCCCAAGCCTTTTAAAACAACCGAAGTCGCTGCAGTCGTTGCGGTGATATCAGTCCATCCCACGTCTGAAAATTTCACTGTTCTGCAGCTTTCAGGATCGGCTGCCCGGAGAGGGGGCGCAATCAGGATGGATAAGAAACTAAGGACGATAGCCAATTGAAACGTTCGCATTCTCATAGTAATTTCCTCGGAGTCAGCCCTGTAGCGGCTCAAATCCTTGAGTCGGGAAAGAGCAAAGTGTGATAGAACGAGCTTCAATGCTCGCAATTGAATTTTCTGGATTTATTTTTCTTCAATGAAATCTTTGAACAAGGCTCAATAATCAGGTTGTTGGTAGTACATTTTTTTGAAAAACACAAGGAATGGAAAATCCTTAACGTTTTGCGACATCTTCATTTGAGTGGGGATTTCCGGAAAGCCTGCCATGAAGGATGGAATAAATGATCAAGGCCAGGCAAAATAAAAGAAGAAAAATGTGATTTGGAAAATGAAATTTTGAAATTGGAACTGAGTTAAAAAAGTCGAAGTTTGGAGAAAAGAACTTGTTTAATCTTCAGCCCGGCATTTGTGCAGAATGAAAACTTCATCGTGGAGAGTGGCATTGGTAGGTCTTTCGAAGACGGTAAGCAGGGAATTCTTCTGATTGTCTGGATTGGTCTGATTCGTCAAGTGGACTTATTGTATTGATAGAATTTTATTTCAGAAGCTTCCAACGGTGTTGCTCCCAGGATCAGATCAGCTGCTTTTTCCGAGAGCATGGCAACAGGCGCCAGGATATTGCCGTTGGGAATGTAGGGCATGACGGAAGCATCGACGACCCGGAGTCCTTCAACCCCGTGCACTTTCATTGTAAGCGGGTCGACCACAGACATTGAGTCAGTACCCATTTTGCAGGTACAGGATGGATGCAGTGCCGTTTCAGCATCGCGGCCCACCCAATCGAGAATGGATTCTTCCGATTCGATTTTTGCACCTGGAGAAATTTCCCCGCCGTCGAAATCAGCAAAAGCAGGCTGTGCCAAGATATTGCGTGCGACTCGAATTGCTTCCACCCACTCTTTGCGATCTGTGGGGGTGGATAAATAATTGAATCTTATGGATGGATGATCTTTGATGTTTCTTGACTTGATCTTGACAGTACCCCGGGTGTCGGCATACATCGGTCCAACATGGACCTGGTAACCGTGTTCCTCTCTTGGAACGGAACCGTCGTAACGGATCGCTAACGGAAGGAAATGGAACATAAGATTGGGGTATGCGACTTCTTCATTGCTGCGAACAAAACCACCTGCTTCAAAATGATTGCTGGCCGCAGGGCCTTTGCCGAATAACCATTGGAAGCCTATCCATGGCTTGTTGTACCACTTGAGTGCAGGCTGCATAGAAACAGGCTGTTTGCATGCATGCTGAATGTAAACCTCTAAATGATCCTGCATGTTTTCACCAACGCCGGGCAGGTCTTGAACAATGTCAATGCCGAGGGACTGCAACTCATTGGCATTACCCACTCCTGAGAGCTGAAGCAGCTGTGGCGAATTGAATGCACCTCCGCAACAGATCACTTCAGAAGCAAAGGCTGTTTGAGTTGCGCCGTTTCCCTGAATGTATTCAACACCAATCGCTCTTTTCCCTTCAAAAATAATCCTGCTTACCTCAGTTCGGCATTCCAGTTGGAGATTACTGCGATTTTTAACAGGATGGTAGTATGCCCGGGAACATCCCAAGCGTCGTCCTTTATAAATATTTCTGTCAAACAAAGCAAAGCCCTCCTGTCGAAAACCATTGACGTCGTTGGTTAACGGGTAGCCTGCTTCTTTTACTGATTCGAAAAAAGCTTCAAACAGGGGAGTATTGCCGGGGCCACGCTCTAATTTGAGAGGACCGCTTTCCCCCCGAAAATCGTCTCCTCCTGCCAGGCAGTTTTCCATACGCCGGAAATATGGCAAACAGTGGGAGTAGTCCCAGTTTTCCATGCCTTGATCCTTGGCCCAACGTTCGTAATCCATTGGGTTCCCACGCTGGAAAATCATACCATTGATGGAGCTGGATCCACCTAACACTTTGCCGCGTGCGTGATAAATCCGGCGTCCATTCATAAAAGGTTCCGGTTCGGATTCATACATCCAGTCATAAAATTTATTGCCAATCGGCACGGACAGTCCGGCAGGCATATGAATGAAGATATCCCACCATGAGTCAGGCCGACCGGCTTCCAGCACCAAAACCTTGTTGTCAGGAGAAGCCGTCAATCGATTAGCGAGAATGCAGCCTGCTGAGCCGCCGCCGACAATTATAAAGTCATGCTTCATTGTGCCTTCCAAAAATTTATTTTTCAGTTAATTCGCGTGGATGCCAAACGTGCTTCCTGTTTCGCAGCAATCCTCATCCCTGACTCGCTTTTGACAGTACAAATTCTTTTTGCAGGATGCGAAGCGTAAGAAGTGTTTTCTTATGCTGAAGTTGACACGCAACAGCTCTCGCCGGGCTTGTCATTCTTGATCGTACCGGATCAGTCCAAAGTGAATGCTCAAATCAAAATATAAGAAGACGATAACATCTGATAAGGGGTGTGTAAAGATCAAAGGAGGGAGGGTTTTCCTGGCAGTTTCAAAAGTTCTCTGATGATTTGACAAAGATCTCTCAGTCAAGTTAGGAGGAGAAGAGGAGACGATTGACAAAATTGATTTGAACAAGAAAGCAGGACGCTTCCTCTAATCGTTTTAAAAAAATTAATGCCACTTTAAGAGGAAATGCCACATGCCAATTTTTATCGTTTTGATGATCATGCTTTTCGGTCTGGCAGGATTCGGAACTCAGGCAACAATTTATGCGCAGACTTACCAGGAAAGGCAGCTGCTCAAACTGTTTCGGCAAAAGACAAAAAAACCTCTACCGGCAGAACGAAACGCACAGCGGCGGGAATGGAATCGATTGAGGCAGCAGCATGAATATTATAGACGGCAGCAAGAACAAAAACAGCTTGATGAACGCAACCAATATGGAAAGCAGATAGCGGGTTCTCAGGCACTGAAGAATCCGCAACTGACCCTCCGGCAGGCCGGTCCTCTGGGAGAGGCTTTCAGGATATCATCCAGAGCGGCAAAGAACGCAGTGGAACGGCAAAACAAAAAACAATATTTGATAAAAAGGTCCCAGAAATATAAAACACGCAATGGATTAAAACCCATTCCTCCCATTTTCAGGACGGAATTCATTGCTCGGTGACGCAATGGATTTTGACCTGAATCAAGTCTGCTATTCGAGGCTCATTGCTTCATCAGGGTGAGCAGGGCCGTCATAACAACCCAATACAGACTGATCAAAATCAATAATCGATCCTGTCATCATTCCCGATTCTTCGGAAGAAAGATAGGCAATTGTCCGGGCCACTTCGTCTACTTTTATCAAACGTTCATAAGGCTGTTGACTTTCCGCTTTCTGGAGCCAGGAATCATCTGCGCCGTGATAGTTTTTTTGGATACTGTCTTCGCCGGGGGTATCCATCCAGCCGATGTTCAGGCCATTCACGCGAATACGGTTCCGTAAAAGACTGTAGGCGACATTTTTTGTGAGAACAGAAAGGGCACCCTTGGAAGTGCAATAAACCGAGATGAAAGGCTGCCCTCCGTGGGCTGACATGCTCTGAATATTCACAATGGTTCCCTGTATTTTTTCCCGAAGCATGATTTTAATCGTATCCTGCATCAGGAAAAACGGGGCACGGGTGTTGATGGCCATCATGCGGTCAAACAGTTCCTCGCTGGTGTTGAGGATTGTTCCACGATCAGTCACCGCTGCGCAATTCACAAGTGCGTGAACTTTGCTGAAGTGCCGATCAGCTTCTGCAATCACTTTGCGGCAGTCCTCTACTTTCGCCAAATCGGCCTGTACGAAATGGGTAGGACAAGCTTTGGAAGAAATTTCGGCAGCCACGGATTCCCCCTTGACTTGATTTCGGCCGCAGATGATCAGTCCAGCAGCCCCTCTTTCTGCAAAAAGACGAGCTGTGCTTGCCCCCAATCCCTGTGTACTTCCGGTGATCACAGCAATTTTACCCTTCAGCGCTGTTTCTTTTGATGGCATTTTTCCTCCTTTTTCGCAGTTATTCGAGTCCTTGTGAAATAAGTCTTAAAGATCTGACGACTTGCCGGGAGTGGTTCTGGCAAATCGGTTAGATATTGCGGGGGTTCTAATTTTCATTAAAGAATTCCGGTTAAACTTCTATATCAAATAGTGACAGCGGAGACCAGTGCTTATTTGATTTTTTGGGTTGCTGTTCCCCATTTTAGGATTTTACATCACGGCCGTGTCCAACGAATCTGGAGAAGAAAAAATTCAAAAATCCGGACAAAAAACCACTGTTTTTTTCTTTAAAATAGTTCATAATTGTGACAGGCCTATTTAAGTGACGAAAAATAAAAGAAAATTTCTTCATCCCTTTTTCAAATGAAGCAGTTTAACTTAATTGAGATGCCTTGTGCTTCATGCCAAAAAGTTGTGAATCTGCCAACCCCCGGGCTTGGCGAAAATGCATGGGGAAAATTTATTAATCCACAGTATTTAGCAAAAGGAAACCTGTGAAAAAATATATTGTGGGTGTGATTGGAGCGGGACGGATCGGGCTCTTGCACCTGAATAACCTGAAAAAACTGCCTCATGTTTCAGTGAAGGCAGTTAGCGACCCTTATATTGATCAAATTGAAATCGAAAGCGCCGACACCATGATGCTCAAAAGCCATCAAGGCATTATGGACGATCCTGAGATTGATGCTGTTTTTATCTGTTCTCCAACTCCATTTCATGTCCCGTTGATAATCGAAGCGGCAAAGGCGGGTAAGCACATTTTCTGTGAAAAACCCATCTCTCTGGATTTGGAAACCACGGAAAAATGTCTTCAGGAAGTGAAATCTTGCGGTGTGAAGCTTCAAATCGGTTTCAATCGCCGATTTGATCCAAACTTTGCCAAAATCAGGAAAGTCCTCTCGGAAGGCAAAATTGGCGACCCGCATGTGCTTCGTATTACCTCTCGTGATCCCAGCCCGCCGCCTATAGAATACGTAAAAATTTCTGGAGGAATATTTCTGGACATGATGATTCACGATTTCGACATGGCGCGCTTTTTAATCGGGTCTGAAGTGAAAGAAGTTTTTGCAGCGGGAGCCAACCGAATTGATCCTCAAATTGGAGAATGCGGAGATGTGGATACTGCCATTGTAACGTTAAAATTTGAAAATGATGTGCTGGGAGTGATCGACAACAGCAGGCAGGCCGTTTATGGCTATGATCAGCGAGTTGAAGTATTTGGGGCTTCAGGGAGTATTGCCACGGAAAACAAGCTGCCGACTCAAACGGTATTGTCGACCGAGACGGGAGTCATCACAGAAAAACCATTGTATTTTTTCCTGGAACGTTACCAGGATGCCTACGTGCAGGAAGCGAATGCATTTTTTGATTATCTTTCTCAGGATGTACCGTCTCCAGTTGCTGGCAATGACGGATTGGCCGCGTTGAAAATTGCTTTGGCCGCCCTCAAATCTCTCAAGAAAAATCAGCCGGTTCAAGTCTAGAGCCATCGTCAAAACGGAGCAATTATGAACAAGTCAAAAATGAAATTAACCAGCGAAACGGCGACCGATTTCTGGAATGACTCCTGTAGTCTGAAAGAATTGAGCGAAGCGGTTGCTCAAGGAGCCGTTGGCGCGACCTCTAATCCGGTAATTGTCGGCAGCGTTGTTAAAGGGGAACAGGAAATTTGGATGGAAGTGATTGATGCCCTGATTCTTGACAATCCCAATGATACCGAAGAAAAAATTGCCTGGAGATTGATAGAAACGATTGGCATCCGTGCGGCAAAAATTTTGGAACCTGTATTTGAAGAAAGTCGCGGTTTAAAAGGAAGGCTTTCACTGCAGGTCAACCCCATGAACTATCCGAATAAAAACAAAATGGTAGAGCAGGCCAAGTATCTCTCGGCTCTTGCACCGAACATCGCCATCAAGGCACCGGTTACAGCAACAGGAATTGAAGCCATTGAAGAAATGACTTCTACGGGAATCGTGGTCAACGGAACGGTGTGTTCGACCTTACCCCAGGCTATTGCTTGTGCAGAGGCTATTGAGCGCGGTTTAAAACGAGCCGGGGAAAACGGTGTTGATACCTCTCAAATGAGGCCTTATGTGACGATCATGGTCGGTCGACTGGATGATAACCTGCGCCGGGTGATGTCGCAGGAGAAGATTTCGGTTGATCCGGGTTGTCTCGAATGGGCTGGCATTGCGGTGTTCAAGAAAGCTTACAAGATTTTCAGGGAACGAGGTTATCGGGGAACCTTGTTGTCAGCTGCTTATCGAAACCACATGCAATGGTCGCAATTCATCGGTGGTGAGGTGGTGCTGACAATCCCCTACCCCTGGTGGAATCAATTCAACAATTCAGACATTGAAATTCGTCCACGGATGGAAGATCCGGTTGATCCGGAAATTGTAGATGCCCTTTACCGTCATTTTGACGCTTTCAAAATGGCTTATGATGAATCCGGGATGCAGCCGGAACAATTTATTCGAGATGGCGCCACTATCCACACTTTGAAACAGTTTATTGCCGGGTATCATGACTTGCTGGCTTTCGTCCGTGATCGGATGCTGGGATAATTCTTCATAAAATCAGCAAATGGATTGGAAAAGGTAGTGATCGGGAACTTTCCTGAAACGAGCCCTGAAGTCTTATTCGAAGCGTTTGGTGTGGAGGTGATCTAAAAAAATACCTCCTGGAAATTCATGATTGACTGGTACAAAATTATTTTGCTGCATCGTTTTTTGAACTGATGAGAAACTAAAAATGACAGAAAAATCAAATATTGAAGCCTTGCTGTTTGATCTGGGCGGGGTGGTGATCAGCATTGATTTCAACAATGCTTTCCAAAACTGGCAGAGTCATTCACGACTTTCAATTGATGAAATTCGCTCCCGTTTCAAAATGGACGCTGCCTATGAAAAACATGAACGAGGTGAAATCGATGCCACTGAATACTTTAAACATCTTCGCAATGTGATGGAATTGGAAGGGTCTGATGAGGAGATTGCCAAGGGGTGGAATTCTATCTACACCGGTGTTTTTGATGAAAACTTGAAAACGATTCTCTCTCTCAAAAACCAACTGCCCTGCTTTGCTTTCACCAATACCAATTTTGTCCACAAAGTGTTTTGGACAGCAAAGTACCCGCAAGTGGTATCGGCCTTTGAACGAATTTTTGATTCTTCCGAGATGGGATTGAGAAAACCAGAAAAAGCCGCCTTCGAATTCATTTCGCTTGAAACTGGATATAACTTATCGAGTATCCTTTTTTTCGATGACACTCAAGAAAACATAGTAGGAGGACGTGAAGCAGGATTGCAGGTAGTTCATGTCCAAAATCCATCCGATGTCAGGAGGGCTTTAAGTCGTTACGAATTGCTTTGATTTTCTTCAGGAGTGAAGTGTATTTTCCCGCAGGGGGATCATCCTTTCTCCAGAACCGATATTCTAAACAGTGAACAAAAGCCCGTCAATCAAGCAGTTTTATACTAATCCCCATTCCTATAAGTCTCTAGCAATCCGATATTTAAAAAAAAGGCGTGACAGGACTTTTGATTTAAAGAGAACCGGCCACCATTTCAGATTGGGAAGTTTCTTTTCCATATTCTCCGGACGGGTCTTCTTTGAAAGCCTGCGGAAAATGCTCTAAACCAAACCGAAGGGCCTCTTCCACATTTTCTACCGAATGAATCGACAGTCCTTTTTTAATTTCATCCGGAATGTCAATGAGATCTTTTTCATTGTCCTGTGGAATGAGCACGGTTTCGAGACGACCGCGTTTGGCAGCCAGCAGTTTTTCTTTTAGCCCGCCGATTTCCGTTACGCGTCCCCGCAGAGTGATTTCTCCAGTCATCGTCACTTCATGCCGGACTGGAATTTTTGTATAGGCACTGACGATTGAAGTAATCAGAGGCAAACCGGCCGAGGGGCCGTCTTTGGGGATCGCTCCTTCCGGAAGATGGATATGCAAATCGGATTTACTGAAAATTTCGTCGTCTAATCCGAGCATCGCAGCATTGGCTCTGACATAGGAGTACGCCGCCTGTGCTGACTCCTGCATGACATCTCCCAATTTTCCGGTCAAAGACAGTTTGCCGCTCCCCGGCATCAGGCTGGCTTCCACCAGCAGTAATTCACCTCCCATCGAAGTCACTCCCAAACCTACGGTAATCCCGACTTTGCTGGTCTCTTCCTTGGAATCATGCTGAAAAACAGGAACTCCCAGGAGTTGATTCACTATTTTGGGTGTGACAATAATATTCTTTTCTGATTTTTTTCGAACCAATTGGGTCACAGTTTTTCGGCAGATTTTGCCAATCTCCCGCTCCAGATTGCGAACACCTGCTTCTCTTGTATAACGTTCAATGATTTCACTGATGGCAACATTTCGAAATCGGAGCTGATCAACCGTCAAACCATGGGTTTCGCATTGCTTGGGAACCAGAAATCGAGTCGCAATTTGATGCTTTTCCAATTCGGTGTAGCCTGAAACCTGGATCACTTCCATCCGATCAAGCAGGGGAGGAGGAATATTTTCAGTAGAATTGGCAGTACACACAAACAGGACCTCGGACAAGCTATATTCTACCTCGAGGTAATGATCCATGAATGTGTCGTTTTGTTCCGGATCAAGTACTTCCAGCAATGCTGCGGCCGGGTCGCTCAAGGGACTTTGGTAGACTTTGTCGATTTCATCCATCAGCAAAACCGGGTTGTTGGTCTTCGCCTTTCGAATCGATTGAATAATTTTTCCCGGAAGTGCTCCAATATAAGTACGGCGGTGTCCCCGAATTTCTGCTTCATCCCGGATTCCCCCCAAACTCATTCTGACAAAGGTGCGGTCCAAAGCACGAGCAATAGATTTTGCCAGGGAGGTTTTTCCCACTCCTGGAGGACCGATGAGGCACAGGATGGGGCCTTTCAAGGTCCCTTTTAAATGCGCAACCGCAATATATTCGATAATTCTTTCTTTGACTTTTTCCAGACCATAGTGGTCTTCATCCAACCGTTGCTGGGCAGTCACTAAATCGAAGTTGTCTTCAGTACGATTTTTCCAGGGCATCGAAACCAGCCAATCCAGATAATTGCGTACAACATTTGATTCCGACGACATGGGAGACATCATCTTCAGCTTTTTCAACTCCTTGAGTGCCAATTCCTCCGCTTCTTTGGACATCTCCGTTTCCTTGATGCGCTTAGCCAGTTCGTCGACCTCGGTGCGGCTGTCATCAAATTGTCCCAGCTCTTTTTGAATCGAATGAAGCTGATCCTGGAGATAATCTTCCTTTTGATTGCCTGAAATCTGATCCTTGACTTGCGATTTCAAATGGCTTTCCAACTTGCTGACTTCCAGTTCTTCTTCAAGAATACGGCAGACATTCTCCAAACGGAGATAGGGGTCCAGGCATTCCAGGATGTTTTTTTTCTGCTCTCTGTCAATTTCCAGCAAAGGAGCAATGGAATCGGCAAGGTCAGACGCTTCTGTCTGCTTGATGCTCTCCAGCTTCTTTTCGGAAATCTTTTGTTTACTAATTTTCTGGTAACCTTCCAATGCGATATATGCTCTCAGAACCAATGCATTGAATTCGTCTTCATCTTCAATTTGGTCGAAAATGGGTTCAACCTGCGCCATGTAACTGCCATGGTCCAGTTGAGTGCCCAGGATGTGAGCTCGCTGTTTGGCCTCAAAAAGAGCCTTGACGGTACCATTGGGCAAACGCATGATTTGCAGCACTTTTCCGATTGTCCCCACATCAAACAGCTCATCGTCTCCCGGTGTTTCAGTTGCAGAATTTTTTTGAGTGATGACAAAAATCTGACGATCCGTAGCCAGGGCCTTGTCCAGAGCCTCCATCGAAGGTTTTCTGCCGACAAAGAAGGGAAGCGTCATCGTAGGAAAAACAACTTCCTCCCTCAAAGGCAACATAGGCAAAAGGACGGGTCGTAATGTTGAAAGCTCGGTCATTTATTTTCTCAATTGACGGTTTTGAAAAATCTTGTTGTGGGAGAATGGACTAGTCAAAATTCTTCTTTTTTGGATTTCAGGTCTATTTGTTACAGCTCAACAGGGAAGGCGGAGGTCCGAAAGCTTTTATTCCAGAAGCCCTTTTTCTTAGTGAGTTCCTCTCAATATTTACTTCAATTCCCTGCAAAAGGCACGTTATTTAAAAATATCGAAATCTACTCTCCCTCGAAATTTATGAGGGAGAAAACAGGATACCGGGACAATTTTTGATTCCCACCCAGATCCGGCAAATCGATCACGAAGGCACATTCTACAACGTTTCCTCCAGCCTTTTCAATCAAACGACAAGCAGCTTCCATGGTTCCTCCAGTTGCTAGAAGATCATCGATCATAAGTATTCGACTGTTTTTGGCAACCGAGTCCACGTGGATTTCCACACGGTCACTTCCGTATTCCAGTTCGTAATCAATTCCAATGGTCTCTCCAGGCAGTTTCCCGGGTTTGCGGATCATCAGAAAACCGGTATTCAGCCGATACGCCAATGCGGCACCAATCGTAAAACCACGTGCTTCAATCCCTGCAACAGCATCAATCTCTGTGTTCTGATAGCGGTCGGCGAGGGCGTCAATGGTCCCTTTCAAACCTTCGGGGTCGGCCAGTAACGTGGTGATATCGCGAAATTGGATTCCGGGTTTTGGAAAATCCATTATAGTACGGACTTTGCTTTTCAAATCTTGCATGGGCAACCTTTTATTTCAATTGGTGAAGTTCACTGGGATGAAAAATTCCTTTTTCCGTAATAATGCCTGAGACGAATTTTGCAGGCGTCACGTCAAATGCAGGGTTTTTTGCAGCGCTTTTCGCAGGAGCGGTGCGCACACTGATAAATTCCCCCTGTTCCGAAAGTCCCCAGGTATTGAGGACTTCCTCCTGAGAACGTTCTTCTATGGGAATTTCACTACCGGAATTGCAGTTAAAATCAATGGTGGACAAAGGAGCGGCTACATAAAAAGGTACCTTGCATTCAGAAGCAACAAGCGCCTTGGAGAATGTTCCAATTTTGTTCGCAACATCTCCATTGGCAGCAATGCGATCGGCACCGACAAAGACGATTTGAATGTTATTCCCGGAAAGGAAATAACCGGCAGCATTGTCTGCAATAATCGCATGATCGATTTCTTCCTGCCCCAATTCCCATGCAGTCAGGCGAGTGCCTTGTCCCCGGGGACGGGTCTCGTCCACATAGACAAAATTCTTTTTGCCGTCCCGCGCTGCCCGATAAATGGGTGCCAGTGCAGTTCCCCAATCCACGCAGGCTAGCCATCCTGCATTGCAGTGGGTCAAGATAGAGTCGCCGTCTTTTAATAATTCCGCGCCAAATTCTCCTATTTTCTCACAGGCCTTCACACTCTCATCTGCGCTTTGATTGGCTTGTGCAACTGCATTTTGGCAGGCTTCTTCCCAGGAATTTGATGCCTTGATACAAGCCAAGACCTGATCAATTTCGAAAAATAAGTTCTGTGCAGTGGGTCGGGTGTTTTTAAGCACTTCTGCCGCATCTGCAACAAAACTTTGATAATTATGTGGACTGGCGGCCAGCACGGCCTGGACCATTCCAAAAGCGCCTGCAGCCCCTATAGCAGGTGCCCCACGAACCCACATCTCCTGAATGGCATGCGCTGTTTCTTGATAGGACTGCAAGGTACGAATTTCAAATTTGTGAGGAATCTGTGGTTGGTATATCAATTTGACGAGTTTTCCTTCCAGCCAAATTGTTCGATAGGGCTGCCCATTGACTTTCACTAAACATTTCTCGATTTCAGGGTTGAATTAAATTTGGATTACGAAAGAGCAAATAATATCACATTAATTTCGTACACTCAACCAGGCCGGCAGGGGGTTAAGTGTATTGAAATAAATTTTTATTTCTGAAAATTCGATTTGCCTGGTCGTGACGTCCCTCTGTGTCTAAAAAACAGAGAGGACGGTTCCAACTATGCCGTTCCTGGGGTTTTCAAAGTTTATTTTTTTGCGTGGGGAAAAAAGAATTCAGGAAACCTAAAATGAGCGGCATTAAGTCTGTCCATCCTGAACTTGTTCAGTGGACTTCTTTGACCAAATTACGATTCCATCCTGGAATTTCCACAACAATATCCTGGCTTCCATCGGGAATGCATTGGCAGGCCAACCTGGACTCAGGGCAGAGTCCGGGAGCCAGCTCCAGCATGTCTTCTTCGTCCTCTGATGCTTCATTGCAGCTGTCCAGTCCTTCTCGAATGATCACATGGCACGTGGAACAGGCACAGACGCCGCCGCAGGAGTGATCAATTTCCAATTCATTTTTCTCTGCAAGGTCCAATATCGATCCCAAACGTCCTTCAGAAGCTTTGTTCAGCTGACCGGCGTCCACTTCGATCGTTACATCTTCAGGTAAAAACCGAATTTTATAATTGTTCTGAGGAAGTGTAGCTTCTGAGGTCTCAATATAAGGATTTATTCCTGACATAAAATATTTCTCGGTGAATAGGATTTATAAAAATTGCTGGTGGCAATGCGGATGGTCACAATATCCGGCCTGCATGAAAATAAATACTAAGCGGTCAGTCGAAAACGATCTTTTTTTTGATACGATCTTCGATTAGGCGGGCAAGCAGTTGGTAAAACTCTTCCTGCTCCGCTTCAGCCAACCATTGCTGCTTTTCATCAATCCATTTGAAGTGCCAGGCGCGGGCTCCGCCTGCCAGCCAAATTTCACTGATGGCTCGCTGCGTGTTGACTACAAGTCGGCTGCTTCCGTTTTCAAAAATAATCTCAATTTTTCCGTCGACTTGATCATAATCCATGTCATCTTCATATTCGTCGAGCTTGTTCTCAACGCTTTCAAAAAGATGTTTCGCCCGTTTGAGATATTCTGCCATCTCCATAATCGCTCCTTAACCAATTTGTCATGCTAATGAATAGGCGGGCTCTGCCCGCCAGAATTTTGTATTTGCTTGAGCACTGTCTGTTTTTTATCAAATTTTAATCAGTACTTAATTGGTCCTATTTAAAAGCAAAAGGCTGTAATTGTCAATATTTTCGGAAGTTGCCGAAAAAAACTTTGTGCTGATAAGTCTTAAGGAACATGATAATTTCTTGAGAACAATGGCTCATTTCAATTGAATTGTATTTCCCAACAGCAGCTAGAACTCATGGAAAATCCGGAAATTTCGGTCTTGATGCCGATTTACAATGATGAAAAAACTTTGAATGACTGCATCGAGAGCATCCTCGCGCAAACCTTTCGTAATTTTGAATTGGTAGTGCTTGATGATGGTTCTACAGATTCAAGCAAAACAATTTTGGAAAATTTTGCTTTGAAAGAAAAACGGATCAAGCTTTTCCGCAATCCTCATCAAGGCATAGTAGAGTCCTTGAATGCGGGTTTAAAGCATTGCAGAGGCCGGTACATTGCCCGTATGGACGGGGATGATTTAATGCATAGGCAACGATTGGAAAAACAGCTTTTCTTTCTAAACCAGCATCCTGAAACAGCCCTGGTTGGATCCCTGGTGCAAGGTATCCCGGAGATGACGAACTATCAAAAATGGAGCAACTCTCTGATCTCAGACAAGGCAATCAAAGATGAAATCTTTGTCGAATCACCAATCATGCATCCTACTTTTTTCGCCAGGCGGGCATTGTTTGAAGTGTTAAAGGGATATCGTCAGAATCCCTGGGCGGAAGACTATGATTTTTTACTGAGAGCCTACCAGCATCAAGCAGGATTTGGAAAAGTACCGGAATTTCTGGTCCAAAAAAAGGATTCACCCACACGCCTCTCTCGGATTGACTGGAAATATAAACGCCCGGCAATGTTTCATGCCAAGCTGCATTATTTCCTTAAATGTGGATTTCTTGAAAATAAAAAGGGGGTCATTATTGCCGGAACCGGACCATCAGGGCGAAAGATTGCTTCCCTTTGCAAAGAACTGGAAATTCCGGTCCTGGGTTTCATAGACAATCGTCCGGGGCCGCCTCAACGCACGGTGATGGACATTCCTGCCTGGGGGATAGAAGACGAGATTCCTGAAGAAGTACTTGAAATTTTTCAGGACTCTATCGTCCTGCTGGCTATTGGAAGCAAGAAAGGACGACAGCAATGGATAGATCTGCTCCAATTCCATGCTGTCCAAATCGACTATATCCGCTTTCTTTAAAAATAGTAGCGCACGGCCATAGTTGGAAATCCCGAGGTGAAGACCCCAAACGAGGTGCGGTCGCCGACGCTCTGGTTGGTGACTCCCAATTCGCCTGAAATTCCCAGATTTGGAAAGGAGACAAAGAAAAATTCAATTCCCAGTAAAGCTCGAATATTGATTCCTGTGTCTTCGGTTTTCGTCTCCCGATCAGTGACGCTGACGAATCCCATGCCGCCCCCCCAGTAAATATCCTGGTTGCCTTCCTGAAGCAGAACGTGGGTGTAGCGCATTTCAAGATTGAAAATCTCCTGCACCTTGTCGTTCCCATCAGAAGTCCCCCCATACCCGACCAGCATATCAACCGCGTCAGTGCGGTTTAACCAGTATTTGAGTGAGGCAGACCCGATGTTGAATTCCTGAGCAACCGGGCCTCGGTGATAGTATCCAACTCCGAATTTGCGAGATAAATCACGCTGCATGCCGTCAAACTCAATCAAACGAATGTCTGCCCGGTCGATTTGCAGGACTCCCTGGGACACGCCAAACCTTCGATCAGATTCAAGTGTCAGGGTGTTGTCATCCATCCCCTGAATTCTTCCGATCAAGGACTCCCCGCTGTTGAGATAGACAGTCGCTCCGTGAGAACTGGCAGCCATCAAACAGAGTAGTAAAAGCAATATAGGAAAAATTGTTCTTTTCATAAAAACCCCTTTGGATCATCATTTAGCGTCAGATGAATTCATTGCCTGAAATCGTCTAAGCACAATTTATGCATATCATAGTCCATTCATAAAATTGCTGTCTGTGAGAAATGCAAATCGCAAACCGAGGTCTTGTTTTCCTCGAAGAAGCTGAGAAAAAGTCTAGCTTGCTCTTGACTTTCCAGTGTTTTAAATTACTTTGAATTGTCTTTTCTCAGATTAGCTTCCGTGTCTTGGAGACTTGAAAAATCCCTTCCTGTCAGCAAAGTCTCTGTTTTTTATCATGATCGAAATCTTCGGTGGAGTATGAACAAAATACATCCTACAGCAATCATTGAAAAAGGAGCTGTAATTGGCGACAATGTAGAAATTGGCCCCTATTGCATTGTAGGCCCCCAGGTGACCCTGAACAACGACTGTGTTTTACGTTCCCACGTGGTAATTGAGGGACGAACAACGATTGGAAAAGAAAATGTCTTTTTCCAGTTCGCCTCGATTGGCTCAGATCCCCAGGACCTCAAATATCATCATGAAGATTCCATGCTTACCATTGGTGAAAGCAATACGTTCCGTGAAGGAGTTACGATTCATAAGGGAACCGAAGTGGGCCGTGGAAAGACGACGATTGGTGACCAAAATCTGGTGATGGGCTACGTTCATGTTGCTCATGACTGTCAAATCGGCAGTGACAATGTACTGGCAAATTACACGGGATTGGCGGGCCACATCGTTTTGGATGATCATATCACCATTGGTGGATTCACAGGAATCACCCAGTTTGTGAGAATTGGTTCCTACAGTTACATCGGTGCTGGAACCACGATCGACAAACATATTGCTCCTTATACCACAGGATATGGAAATCGTATCCAGGTCAAAGGAGTGAATATTGTCGGGTTGAAACGCCGGGGCTTTTCCAGGGAGGCGATCAACAACATCATGGATGTCCATCGCCTTTTCTTTCGTTCCGAAATGAACGAAAAAGATGCCATGCGCTCGATCAAAGAACAATATGGCCACTTGCAGGAAGTTCAGATGTTCATCGATTTTGTCAGTTCAGTCGAAGGAGGCGTTCGAAAATAAAAAATGCTGCCACCAGGGTTCTTCTTAAGTCCTGTGTTTTACGATAAATTCCACCAGCAATTTCAATCCAGTATTTCCTTCCCCTGAACCAGTCGGGGAATTGCCATTTCTTACTACTTTTTGATTAAACCATGAAGACTGCGATCAGCGAACTTGAAAAACAGCTGCAGGCCTACTGGCTGAAGAAAGAAACTCGAAAGACCTGGGATCAATGGAAAAAATGGTTTGCCCAGGCAGGACTGATCCTGCCTGCAAGCGAGCAAAATGTGACACCGGGTGGCGAAATAAACTATCAAAACTTTTTAAGTCTCTGCCAAAAGGACCTTTACCACTTCCCGGAATGGCTGAAAAAAATGACGGATCCGGAATGGCTGCAGGCGCAAAATCTTGTGATCTTTCCCGGAGCTGGAGAAATTTCCGGAAACTCGGCAATTCCGGTGATGCAGGATCAAATCAAACAACTCTCCCATACCCTCAAACAGTTGCAGCAACAGGTGAATTTTCTGGAATCCCGGATTTCTTCTGTGAAGCACACATCGATGAATCGTCCTTCTCCCCCGCAGGAACCTTCACGGCTTGGTTTGCAAAAAGCACAAATGATGGAAAAAGAACTGATCATCAGTCAGTCTGCTAAAAATCCTAAACCGGTTCCGGAGCTGGAATCAGTCCCCGCAGAAAACAAAATTCAGCTTCTCGAAGAAATATATCTTTCGTTCAGTGATTGGGTCCATCAGTTTTTGATTAATGGCATGGATCTCCAGGAATTGGCGTCTTCATCTTTTGAAGAAAAGAGTAAACGTCGAATTTCATTTGGGCAATTTGGACGACGGTTGGAAACGCGCATTGATGACCGACAGAAATTTAAGCAATTTTTCCAGCAGTTTTCAGATCAGTATGCAGATGGCTTCATTCCGGAAGTTTTGCCGGAGGAGCTTGAAGATTCGGATCAAGTCGACGACAATGACTTTGAAATCCCCTCACTAAAACCTTTTGTGTCTCCTCCGGAGGATCTTTACCGGGGATTTAACGATTGGCTGGAATGGCTCAAAGAGTATGGGATTGATGCCAGAGAATTTTCTTCACAGGAATTGAATGCTTCCAGCACCCGCCAAATCTCTTTTCAGCAATTTTGCCGGCGTTTGGAAAGAAACCTTGACGATGTCGAAAGCTTCCGCAAAGCAATTCAAAACAACAAGCCTGAAGGTCAGTCAGGATGAACCTGTTTCACAGTGAATTGATATGTTCCCACTTGATCAGTTAATTCAAAAAGAATCTATACGAATTCGCGGAGTGTTAACCGACATTGATGATACCTTGACCAGCCGCGGTCGTCTGACGGCGGAAGCTTATGAAGCGATGGAACGGTTGCAAAACAATGGTTTTCTTGTGATCCCTGTCACGGGAAGACCGGCCGGGTGGTGCGATCATATCGCCCGGATGTGGCCTGTAGATGCAGTGGTCGGTGAAAATGGCGCTTTCTATTTTAGGTACGATCACGATCTTAAAAAAATGCACCAACGGTTTTTGCATGATCCAACGACACGGAAGGAAAATCGTCAAAAACTGGAAATACTGAGAAACTTGATTCTAAAAGAGATTCCGGGCACGGCAGTCGCCTCTGATCAGAATTATCGGGAAGCCGATCTTGCGATTGATTTTTGTGAGGATGTCAAACCTTTGTCAGAGGAAGCCGTGGAACGGATTGTTCAGATGTTCCAGGAAAATGGTGCAACGGCCAAAATGAGTTCCATTCACGTCAATGGCTGGTTTGGCGAATATGATAAGCTCGGCATGACTCGCAAGCTGCTGGCCGAGTGTTTTGAAGTGGATTTGAATGCCTCGGAATCTGAATTTGTTTTTGTCGGGGACTCGCCCAATGATTCCCCGATGTTCGCCTTTTTTTCGAATTCTGTCGGAGTGGCCAACGTGGCTCGGCATCAAGAAAAACTCCTTGATGCCCCAAAATTTATTTCCAAAAAAGAAGGAGGTGCAGGCTTTGTGGAGGTGGCGGATGTCCTGATCAGGATGAAGAAAGGATAGTCTTTAAATTTTTCTCCCGAGAACACTGCTCCGGTCAGAATTATTTTTTTGTCAATCCAGCAAAACGAAGATCGATTTGCGTTTTTCTTGATTTACCGCGCGGCTGATGTGGCCTCTTCCCGTTGTGTCTTCTGCCAAAAAAACGTCTCCTGCCTTAAAAATGCGTTTACTGCCGTCTCCAACTTCAATTTCCACCCCGCCTTCCAGATTGATTATATATCTGCGGCTCGGCGCATTATGAAAGTCGTAATTATAATCTTCACTCGTTTCACGGAAAATGATCCCTGTCACTTTGACAATCCGGGATAGGGCTCCGTAATTTTTTCTCACGTCCAAAGGGATCTCGATCTCTTCAAAGTGAGATTCTCCATCGCTCCCGGAATATATACGAGTTATTTTCATTTAAATGAATTGGATGGGCCCTCTTAAATCGAGATCGGGATCCTCCAGGTGGTATGCCCAACTTTGGCCGCAATCCCAAGCCCGTAAAATTTTGTCATCGCCTTTTAAGACCTGTACTATGACATATTTTTCAGAACCATAGAAGTCTTTGGCAATGTAATATCCGTCCTCCATCGTTCCTTCCTTCCTGGTTTCAAGAGAAATTTTGTCTAACTCATCAATTTTAATATTGTAACTCATAGTCTACGATCAATTGGTCTGGTGTTGAGTGGCACGAGAAATTCCAACGAGGTATTTGATTTTCGAAGGATACATAAAAAAGGTCTCTTTACGCAAGTTAAAAGCATCTTGGCCCGTTCGCCTTGTCCTTCATTTAACACGGAAAATCCGGTTTCTCTGCCAAGAATAAAGGCACACTTTGCCGCTAAATATCGCAATCTTTTCTGTCTATTTTTTGATCACATGATTAATATTTAATCTTAAAAAGGAGATTTGACAACTTCAATTCAAATATTATTAGATCAATAAATACAGTGCCTTAACAAGTATAAACTGGTTTGGCACAAGTTCTGAAGAAGGACTGGTAGTTTAATTTTTTTGTCAGATTTCTCTTTTAAAAAAAAATCTATTAAGGTGCTCAAAATGGAATCTTTTGCTGATGTAAAATATGTCTTGGATACGATCTGGTTATTGATCAGTGGATCTTTGGTGATGTGGATGGCTGCCGGCTTTGCGATGCTGGAAGCAGGACTGGTACGGACTAAAAATACCACTGCAATTTTAACAAAAAATATCACTCTGTATGCTCTAGCCTGTGTGGCCTTCTATGTCGTAGGCTATGATTTTATGTACGGTTCCGGAAACTCATTTATCGGATCCGGCTTTCTGACGTCCAGTGCCGCCGACGGTGATCACAGCGGCCTTTCTGATTTTTTCTTTCAAGTCGTGTTTGTTGCAACAGCCGCTTCCATTGTTTCAGGAACGGTGGCAGAACGAATCAAATTTTGGCCGTTCATGGCATTTGTTTTGGTTCTCAGTGCAGTGATTTATCCGATCCAGGGGCATTGGACCTGGGGAGGTACCGCTTTGGGAGGCTGGATTGACGGTTTTTCAGATTTTGCTGGATCCACTATCGTCCACTCTGTTGGGGGATGGGCCGCTTTAGCTGGAGCACTCCTCTTGGGAGCCCGAAAGGGGAAATATTCAAAGGATGGAAAAATCAACCCGATTCCCGGTGCGAATTTGCCATTGGCCACTATAGGGACATTTATTTTGTGGTTGGGTTGGTTCGGTTTCAACGGCGGATCTCAGCTGGCATTGGGTTCCAAAGCTGATGCGAATGCAATTTCTTCGGTAATCGCCAACACGAACATGGCTGCCTGTGGAGGAGCATTGATCGCGATGATCTTAACTCAGCTCCTTTATAAAAAGGTCGATTTAACTATGGTGCTCAACGGTGCTTTGGCAGGCCTTGTCGCGATCACAGCAGGGCCGGATTATCCTTCCATGGGACTGGCGATCGTGATTGGAGCGATTGGTGGGGTCCTGGTTGTTTTTGCTGTTCCTTTCTTTGACAAATTGAAAATTGACGATCCTGTGGGAGCTTTGTCGGTTCACCTGGTAAACGGAATCTGGGGAACATTGGCAGTCGGGATCTTTAATCCTGATGTCTCTTTGCTTGCTCAAATCAAAGGAATCGCGGTAATCGGCGTTTTTGTTTTCACAAGCAGCTTGATTGTCTGGGCCATTCTGAAAATTACTTTTGGAATTCGGATCTCGGAAGAGTTGGAATATGAAGGAGTTGATACGCATGAATTTGGATTGCGTGCTTATCCTGAGTTCACTGACTCCATGTCAACCACCACCGGATCTTTAGGAAGCACCGTGACCCGGCGGGCTGGCCAGGTAGATGCGAAATTTGTCACAAACAATTGAAAAGATTAAAAAGCAGAGAGCCTTTTGTGCCTCTTCCATGAGCACCCCGGGAAAGTGATGGTGCGTGTTTTATTCTGTCACTTTCCCACCCCGGTCTGGTCCTCGACTCTTGATCTGCCTGTCAATGCTCAACTTTTCAAAAAATATTCAGATGAAACGGGATGAATTTCGTTCCACATAAACCTCCTTCAGTCTCAGCGAAGCTGGTTTCGCTCCGAAGCTCTGGATAATTCAGGAAAGGTATTTCAAAAGCTAAAGCCAAGTCTCACAGACTTTCAGTTGAGTGAGCAAAGTCTTTTTCAAACAACTCTTCGCGATCTGATTGCCGCAGAAATCAACTTCAAAAAGTTTTGAAGTTTCAGCTATTCCTTTTGGTTTATCTAGAAGCAAATGGAATATCAGAAAAGCCAGCCGATAGAAAAGATCAGGCTGAAACACAATAAAAGTTTCCCGGTAGTTGCCAGAGTCTCGTTCAATTCCGTACTTTCCTGAAAAGTGAAAACCAGTTTTACGGCTGGAATTGCAAGCAGAAAGGTCAAAAAGGCAGCTGTGGACCAGAAGTGGGTATTGGTATAAGCGTAGAGCAGGACTGGAATAAGGCAGGCAACGAAGAGAGAAAGTAAATATTCAACCTGGGCGAATCGTTTACCAAATCTCACAGCCATTGTGTTTTTTCCTGCAGCGAGATCCTGCTTCATATCCCTGAGATTGTTGACAGTCAATATTGCTGTAGAAATGAGGCCTGGTGCAATTCCTGCGATCAAGACGACCGGAGAGATGCTTAGTGCCTGGACATAGTAAGTTCCCCCGACGGCAACTGGCCCAAAGAAAATCAATACAAAAATATCCGCCAATCCCGTGTAGGCCAATGCAAATCGGGTGGCTGTATAGAACATTCCTGAAAGGATTGAAGCGAGACCAATCAAAACAATCACCCAACCTCCCCTCCCTACCAAATACACCCCGAAAACCATTGCCATAGCAAAGACCAGAATCGAGGCATTACGCATCGTTTTTGGTTCAACCAAACCGGCTTGAGTGGCGCGAATTGGCCCGACCCTTTCCTCGGTGTCGGCTCCTTTAATGAAATCAAAATAGTCATTGGAAAAATTGGTCCCGATTTGAATACAGACCGCTCCCAGCAATGCTGCCAGTGCAGAAGGTCCGTGGAAAAAACCATCTGCGTAGGCGATGGCGGTTCCGATCAAAACGGGTGAAATCGCGGCCCACAAGGTCTTGGGACGGGCTGCCAGCAGCCAGGTTCTGGTGAGAGACATCGGTCCTTAAATCTGAAAAAGTGGATGCTTCATTGTATAAAATTCTTCAACATTTCTTCCGTCTCTTTTAGGAAATTTTTTATTAGAGAACACATCTGGAAAAAACTATTCCCGGTAGTCGGGTTCTTCACGATCGAGAATTCGGCGGAGTGCAGAAAAGTGACGGGCGGCAACCTGGGATGCCTCTGTTTCAAATTGAGCACGGGTGTTTTCCCGCACTGTATCGGAAATCATACGTAACTTTTTTCCGGTCGAAAGGGCAAGAACCTGAAACATGGCAGCCCTTTCCAAATAGTAGAGGTCATTGAATGCCTCAGCGACGTTCGGACCGGTCGTGATCACTCCGTGATTGGCAAGCATCAAAACGGACTTTTCACCCAGCTTTCCTGCAATGCGCTCTCCCTCTTGACTGTCCAGGGCCAGTCCTCCGTAGTCGTCATCATAGGCAATACGATCATCAAACATGAGTGCATTTTGTTCGCACATTTGCAGGCGTCCATCTTCAAGCAGGGTCAGCGACGTTGTGTAAGGCATGTGAGTGTGAAGCACGCAGGTGGCTTGAGGGGCTGTGTTATGAATGCGGCTATGAATAAAAAAGGCTGTGTCTTCAACGGTGTTATTCCCTTCCAGGACGACTCCATTTTCATCACAGAGCACCAAAGAGGATGCCGTGATTTCGGACCAGTGCCATCCATAAGGGTTGATCAGAAAGAGTTTGCCCATCGTTTGGCCATCCTTCTCTGGAACCGCCAGCGAAAAATGATTGCAGACACCTTCATGAAATCCCAATCGATAGGCCCAACGCAAAGCACAGGCCAAATCCAAACGTGAATTTTTGATGATTTCGTTCATCCTGATATTCTCCTTCGTGTCTTTTGACAATTGATCTTGATCCTAATTTTAAACGGAAAGCAAACTTTGAAAATGCTGTTTGCCTAAAATTCTTTACCTGAATTTGCATTTTTTTTGGCAGTCATTGGATTGCAATCGGTAATTATAATTTGATGGGTAAATGAACTGCCATTTAGCTCGGGGAAAAAATTTTCAATCATAATTTAGAAGTTCAATTCCCCGATTTATTGTGGAATATCCCGTAATCGGTGAGCGACGTGAGCACTGCCAGGGACCATCGTTCACGGGGCATTCGTCATGCCTTTATTCGAGACAGATTCGTACCTGTCTTCATTTTCCTTTGCCAAGATCAATTACCACAGGCTCTTCCGGGAACGCAATCTTTTTTAAAAGCATATTCCAAATTCCTGGCTTTTTGAAAACATCAGAATCCAGCTGATTTTCGAAAAGAAATTGTTCAGGCCCGGCAGCTAAATTGAAGTGGAAACTTCTGGACTTTCTTCACGCGGATTGAGTTGATCATTGCAGAAATCAAATGTATTCTCTGGCTGGCTTAAAGAGAAACCGACTGGAGAAACACTTTCTATTAATTGATCGGTAAAGGATATCCCATTGTACAAGAATGATGAGAAGTGGATTTTTGGGTACGGTTCACTCATTTGGAAGCCCGGATTTTCGTATGTGGAACAACGCAAGGGCTATATCCGGGGATGGTCGCGACGTTTCTATCAAGGTTCAACAGACCACCGGGGGGTACCAGGCTCACCCGGTCGAGTGGCCACTTTGTTGAATGATCCTCAGGCCATTTGCTGGGGGATCGCCTATCGTATCGAAGAAAAAAACCTGGATTCGATATTTTCCTACCTTGACTATCGTGAAAAGGGAGGGTTCAGCAGGTACCTGCTGGATTTTCATGAAAGCGATGATTGTGAAGTTTCGTGTCGCGTGTATGTCTATGTAGCTGACCCCGACAATCCGGAGTACCTGGGGCCTGCCGGAGATACAGAAATTGCCCGACAGATTCATCGCTCAACCGGTCCCAGCGGTCCAAACATCGAGTATCTGATGCGTCTGTCTGAAAAATTGCGCTCGATTGGAGTAATGGATGAACATGTTTTTGAATTGGAACGGCAAGTTCGCATGCTGGATGATGCTTGAAACTCTTCCTATGACCCCAATAATCTCTTGGGAACGATTCTGATGAATTCTGACGAACGTGAACAACTCAAACAAAAACTGCAGGCCGATCTTTTAGAAATCAGAAGCAGTATTGACACACTTGAGGAAGCAACGAAACCGATTGCTCCGGATGATGCCATAGGACGCTTGACTCGTATGGATGCGATCAATACCAAGAGTATCAATGAGGAACATTTGAGAAATGCCAAAGTCAAGCGTGGGCAATTGGAGCGTGCAATCAAGCAAGTGGACGATCCTGATTTCGGGTTTTGTCTGGAGTGTGAGGAATCAATTCCTTTCAAACGCTTGCAGTTGATGCCGGAAAGTCGACTCTGTGTTAAATGTAAAGCACAAGCGTCCAGGTGAACTCGTTTTGAGCCTGCTGTTTTTGATCAGTCAATTTGGCGAAGATCTGATGAAAATAAACTGAACGAAACTGTGCAGTAAGCTTATCTTGAAGAAGTGAATGAAAACCCTGGAAGTTTCTCCAGCGATGTCAGTTTTTCTTGGAGAAACCCCTCAAACTCCTTAATTAATTTTGCCAGCCGCTGTTCTGTCTCTTTTGTGCAAAACATAGCATGTTTTCGTTGTTCACCCACAAACAAGGTCGTGATTTGCCGTGATGATTCTTCAATCAGAGTGGCTTTGCTGAGGCCTCGTTTTATGGCTTCATTGATTGTTCTTCCCTCCAAATCATGATTGTGCAGATGCTGGTCAGGAGAATCGAGTATTTGAAAAAACAATTTCTGGTCAGAAAGTTCCGAAAAGTTTTTAGAGTTTTCTTTGAGAATTGCATGCAAATCTTTGAGGGTATCAATTTTCATTGAAAGGATGGGGATTGGAATATCTGCCAGTGGCAGTTTGTAGGACTCCAGTTCCAGGGTGAGTTTTCCTGTTTTTGGATTGATTTTAAAAGGTTCTTTGAGATTTCCGAGATTGATTCTGAGAAACCCGGGCAGTTTGTTGATCAAATGATCATGAGGGGGCTCCACACGTGGAAAAAAACGGAAATGATAAAAACGGTCCCGTGCGTGCTCAATTGTTGAAATTTGTTGATCGGTTTCTCGAGTGATCAAATTCAATAGGAATTTAATCTTACTGAAAATGACTTGTTCGATTTTGTTGGTATCATCTTCATATCGGAGGTCAACCCTGTGTTCCAGTTCCGCCAGCTTGTAATAAATTTTTGCCGGTAGCGTCTTGGCCAGGCGAATCAGATGATCAACGTCAATACTACCCCGCTCATTGAGAGCCGCAAAAGGCATTTCTCCGCCTTCTTTGCTTTTTACGGCATCAAAATTTTTGAAAATCTGCCGCATCAGATTTTCATCGGTTTTGAAGATTTGAAAATTCCTTTCCAGCAAATCAGCAACCCCGCTTTTTTTGAGTTTCATCAAAAAACGGGGATTCCAGTTGACCTGATCGGGGTCTGCAATGAAGGCCAGACAGGGTGTGCTCACTTTTCGAAATTGAGTTCGTACCAGAATTAGTGTCAGAAAAAAACGGTATAAACCTTGATCTACATCCTGCAGACGGTAGATTTCGCGGCCTTCTTTTTGAAAAAAGGGAATGCTTTTAAGAAGATCCATGCAGGGGTTCAAAGTTTTTTCCAACTGCTCCAAGGAAATTTGTTCCGGATTTTTTGTCAGGAGCGCTGCCTTGGTTTCATAAATAGAACAGGCATGGAGCGCCAGATCTTCTATCCAGATTTTTAAATGCTCCCAATAGTCAGATGCATTTTTAAATAAAGGATTCGCACGAATCCGGTTTGCCAGGTACTCTTCAGGAGAACAGAACCCCCTCACTGCTCCATCAGAATCCAGCTTTCTTAAAAATAGACAGTCTCCAATTTCCAACTCCGACAGCGCAGCAGTCAAACTCAGGCAGTCTGCTTCTTTTGAAACGGCCTGCCATTCAGGATAACGGCCGATATAGGCCATGATAAACTGAAAACGCGGTGAGAGTTGAGTCCCAAAGGATTCGAAGAAACCGGCTTCCAAAGCTTCCTTGACGATATCGTCTGAAATCTGTTCCGGGAATAGTGGTTTGCTGATATCTACTGTTGAGAGGCGAAGATCTTCGAGCGAGGCCGTTGGTTTTTTCAATTTATTTTTTGCAGGATCTGGGATTTCCTGCGGTTCGCTGGAAGCAATGGACGCATTGTCAGAAATTGCCGCTTGCGGAGGATTTATTTCGTCCAGCAACGATTTTTTGGAGTCAATAATTTCACTATGCTCCTTGATCTGTTTTGCGGTATTTTCTTCGATTCGCTGGACCTTCTGACAGAAAACCGTAAGAGCTGTCCTTTCGTTAAAATCAGGGTTATTTTTTTTGGCGCGAATCAATTCTTGAAGCGGTGCATTGACCATCTTCAGAGTTTGCGTAATCTTTTGCATCGTCTCTTGAAATTCAGAGACTTTACAGGTAGTCGCTACCTGGTTCATCAGTGTACCAGCCTCCACCAGGGCAAGGTAAGCTTTTTGCAGTCGATTGACGTCCTTGGGATTGAAGATTTCCTCTTTGTTTTTTTGGTAAAATGCGGTGAAGCGTTCATCCAAAAGTTTGTTGGTGATCGTTTCTCCCGGTTGGATTCCGATTAATTTGACAAGAGCGACCCGCTCCTGCAGCATCTTTTGACGGATCGACGCCTGTGATGCATATTCCTTGCGTGTGAGATCCTCTAAACGGTGAATCAGCTGCGAGGTTTGCTCGAGATCAATCGTCTTTGGATCTTTTTGTTGGTTTATGTTTTGGAGCAATGCCCGGTAGGCAATTACGATGGTTTGTGCCTGGATCTGCAGCTCCCGCCGGGAAGGATCATCCAGCCAATCGTCATTTTGCTGGGCAAGAGTTGCCAGATCCTGGTTGAGCCCCGTCATTTTTTCAATGACAACAGGATCGGTGTCTGATTTTGCAGGACTGCTGAGCAATGCCTTACGGAACTCAACAAAGCTCTTTTTCACCGAATTGATCAAATCACCGCTTTGTTCAGGCGGGGCCAGATTTTCCTCGCTGGAGAGATTTTCTGTCATTTGAATTCGATGCTGGTTGTTTTTTGTGATGCATTATTTTGTTGAAAACAGGAGATGCTGCTTTTTTAGGGACCTCTGTTTTTAAGGACTCGCTGTTAGTTTTTTCATGATGAAGCGCTTGATGTCTTCTTTCGCCTGTTTTTTTTCTTCATTAGAAAAGTCGGCAAACAAGGTTTTAATATTGCTGAGTTCCTCGTCCATTTTCGTGTACAATTCATCCTTGAGTTTGAGCAGTTCTTCAAGATAATACTTTTCATACTGGCCGCTCAGTTTTTCCTTTTCAGTGGAGGACCAGGTTTCGATTTCTTTCACAGCCCCCGTTCGTTTTTCTTCGATTTCATTTTCCAGCTCCTGCTGCAGGCGTTCTTTCTCGTTCTTCGCCCAGGCTGAAGCTTCCTCTTCAGCAATTTGCATCTGGACGAGAGTTTCGTCATCCAATTTGAGTTGCATTTTTTCTTTTTCTGATGCGGCCCAGGATTCAATTTCAGCAGCAACAGCCTTTCGTTTTTCATTGACCTCTTCGTCAATTTCCTCAAGACGGCTCACTCGAGCTTTTTGAACATGTTCTTCAAGATAAGCAGTTTCAATTTCTTGATCTTTAGAGGCCTTCTCTTTTATTTTTTCCTTTTCCAGTTGGCTCCAACGCTCGAATTCTTTTTCTGCTTCGGCACGTTTTTCGCCAATTTCAGTTTCGATCTCTTTTTGCAGGCGTTCTCTTTCTTCCTGCGCCCATTGGGAACTTTCTTTTTCTACTTTGTTTTTGAGATCGGAAACATCATTTTCTAGAGTAGAGTTCTTTTTTTCTTTTACCTCTGAAGACCACTGGTCGAATTCTGCTTCAGCTGCAGTCCGTCTTTCTGAAATGTCCGCCTCAATTTCGGCCAACCCTTTTTCACGGGTTTTTGCCAGGTGTTCTTCCAGGTACGCGGTTTCAATCTCCTGATCTTTTTTGAATTGACTGCGCAGCTTTTCCTTTTCAGCAGCAGTCCAGCTTTCTATTTCTGCTCTGGCAGCAGTGCGTTTTTCGGAGAGTTCCTCGGTTATTTGGGCTTGCAGACGCTCTTTTTCCCGAAAAACCCATTGGGTGTTTTCTTCTTCAACCTTTTTTCTTTGAGTCGAAGCTTCATTTTCAATGGTATTGAACTGCCTTTCTTTTTCCTGTTTCAGCCAGGATTCGATTTCTTCCACAGCGTCTTTGCGTTTTGCATTGATTTCCGCTTCAAGTTCCAATGACTGCACCTCACGAATTCTTGCGTATCTTTCCTCGAGATTTCTGATCTCATTCTCCTGATTTTCCTTTTTAAAGATCAGAGCGGAAAGAGTCGATTCCAAGCGGGCGACGGATTTTTCTGCTTCACGTGTCTGTTCGGAATAAATCTCATTGAATTTTTGCCTCAGTTCATTTTCGATCTGCTGCTGCAAACGTTCTTTTTCTTTTTGAATCCACTGTCTGACTTCTTCCTGGGCCGAATTCCTTTGCAGGTGCATTTCCTCTTCGATTTCCTCATGTTTTCTTTGTTTTTCAGCGGAAGCCCAAGTTTCAATCTCAGACAATACTTTGAACCGTTCTATTGCGATCTCATTGTCAAGTCGGCTGCTGATTGCCTCGTGAATCTCCATTATTTCATCTTCAAGACCCATCAGTTCCATTCGCAGATCATTTTCCTTTAAAAACAATTGAGATGCTTCATTCGAGAAAGGGACAACGTATCTTTTTTGACTTCCAGACAATCCCTCATTTTCCATGATTACTTTTTCATCAGTTTCGAATTTTTCAATTGAATCGTCCCTTGTTTTTTCTCTGGAGATTTCACTACTGCTGGCTGACATGAGTTTTTGATACAGATTTAAAAGGTTCATAATTAACCTCGATCCATTGGTGATTTCTACCTTTATTTTGTTCTTGTTGGCAGAAGTGCTTTCTTTTTCCGAGCGATCCTCAACAGGGCGCCTTCTCGATTCAGCGTCGGTTTTAGATCGCTCCATTTAGTTCTCCACGTTGATGCTAGATTGGGTTTCTATCCACAGCATTTGATCTTCTGTTTTTCGTTTGAATTCGAGTAGATGAACAACACAATTGTTGTTATCCCTTTGGGACACTTCGGACCGGACCACTTCAATAGAAATTCCTTTGTCTGGTATTTCGATGCTATTTATCGTTTCGGCATCACAAGAATTGGTGTCGAGCATGATGCCATGCATTGAAATATTAACCGCCCCAGCTGATTTTCTTTCTCCTTTCTGATCAATCCAATTGACGATAATTGATCCTTCGGGGACATTGATCCGTACTGAAAGTCGCTTGTCCATTTTCAGGCTCGTTGATGCGCGCTTCATTAAGGCGCGAACGTAGTCTTCCGTTTCCTCTTCCGCCGATTCGACCCGATTGTCTATGTATGTAAATATTTCCTTTCTATCAGGTAAATTGGTGTCTTGCGAGGTGTCAACCGGAAGTTCTTCCGTTTTGACAGGACTTTCGGTTTTGGATTTTCCGCTCCGTTTGAAATAACGTCCAATCAGGTAAATGACGAGCCCTGACAGCAGGATGATTCCTATGGAATAGCCGGACCATCCGTCCGCTGTGTTTTCATTTTTTGAAACTTTTACAATTCGGGCATCAGCCGAGCTCTTTGTTTCTTTCTGAGATTCTTCTGATGACGTTGGAGGGGGGGGGGCGACTGTTTCCTCCGGTAATGTGGATTGAGTTATGTCTAAAACAATTTCGGGCTTGAGCAATGCTTCGGTTTTCGTTTCTGGTGCTGGGCTTTCAGTTTCCGGTTCCTTTTGCACCAGACTCTCTGTTGCAGTGTTTTCGTTGCCTGAATTGGTGTTCAGCCCTGCATCGACCACGACCTCGTTTTCATAGAGTGTTTTTTCAGGTGTGGGTGCCTCTGTTTTTAAAGGTTCGCTTGTATTTTTGAAGATCGGTTGCGGCACTGGTTTTTCCGCGACTTCCGGCTTTTCCCGAGATGCTTCTGTTGATGTTGAAATCGGAGGAGTGATCTCAAATGTTGATTCAGGTAAAGGTATTTCAGCTTCTGGCTTATTGACAATGAGAACAGGTGAATTTTTGATCTCGGGTGTTTCTTCAACTACTGGTTTCGGCAAAGGAGTTTCCACAACTGGTTTTTTCTCTGTCGGCACTTCCGCAGAAGGGCTTTCCACAACTGGCTTTTTCTCCGCAGAAGGGCTTTCCACAACTGGCTTTTTCTCCGCCGAAGGAGTTTCAACTGCATCTGACTTTTTTGTTTCAAGCTCAGCTAACGTCGCTTCCTGTGATTTCGCTTTTTCTGGAATATGAACTGTGAGACTGTTTTTCAAGCGGTCCCATGACTCGTTGACCGAGGATCCTGTGTTGGAAATCTTAAGTGGAATATAAACCGCATCGATCAATTCAGCCCATCGCTCCAGAATATCTGAATCGGCTGAGGTGTCCCAGATAATAATTTTCTTTCTGGCTTTTCCGGACAAAAGGGGAAGCAATCCCTCAATGATTTTCAGATTCCTCTGCTGAAAGCCCGTTCCTAAACTTTCATAGAGATCCTGCGGAGACAATCCGAATTCTTTCAGATGCTGGTATCGGGATGAAAGATCCCCATATCGATCATCCAGGAAAAGGTAGGGATTGATAAAACCCGTTTTCTGGTCCCACACCTCCGGCTCACCGTCTGTGACAATCAGTACTGCTTTCAGAAGATCTTCATCTCCTCTCTGATTGATGGCACGCAATGGAACCTCCAGGTCGGTTGCCAAACCGTTCAAATCGATTTGCTGAAGTGTCTCTGAGAATGAAGACAGGTCGTTCTCACTTCGAATAATGTTGGTCGATAGTCTGTGGAGTTCATAGTCAAAACCAACCAGACTAATTTTGAAGGGGAATTCAAAAAAACGGCCAATGGAGGAAATCCAAATTTTGAAAGACTGTTCAGAAATATGGCGTCGCATCGAACCAGACTGGTCAAACAAAATGAGCAGTTCCGGAATCCCTTTCTCCGTGATGGGACCGGCTGTTAGGGTGCTTTTCGATTCTGAAGAGTCGGATTCAATAGCTGAGAGGCCGGGTGTCATTTTCTCAGAAGAGGATTGCTCTCCTTCGTAGTTTACAAAATTTTTATGAACCCAGCCCCCTTGATTGATGTGATATTGTATGTGCACCCAGCCATCCTGGGATTTCAGAACTTCAAGTGCTTGTCCACGATAAACGCGGGATATTTGGCGTGCAGACGGGGATTCTCGAACCTTCAGAATGTCGGCCGAAACAACGGCAGCCGTGCCTTTTTTCCATGGGGAATGACCCAATTCTTGTTGGGAATCTGCTGCAATATATTCTTCACGTACCCATCCCCGCAAAATGGCGCGAAAAGGGATCTTGAGCCAGTCATTGTCATGCTTTAAGACTTCGAATTGCTGCCCCTGAAAAGCTTCTCCAATGAGATGTCCGCCAGGCAATTCGCGAACGGGCTGAACTTCGCTGCTGATGATAATTGTGGGGTTGGCCGAGCATTCCTGCCAATACAAAAAGCACCCGATTCCGATCAGTAAAAATTGAAAAAAGGATTTTTTCATAACCATCCCGTCCCAAATTTGGAAATTGAAGGAATCTTCCTTTTGTTAAGATGTTCTCACTTTGCCTGCAATTGGCAAGTCTTATTTACCCGCACCCGTAGCGTAAAACAGGTTGTGAATGAAGCATCCGTGAAAAGCGGTGGTGAAAAGATATCGCAGGAATAATGCCAGGATTTACAAATCTGGAATTGGTATCTATCTTTTATTGAATTTCAGTAGAGAAGAGTTTGCCGGGAGGCAAATCCATTGTCTGTATGAAGGAACTGAGGATTTTCGAAGGAGGGTTCGGTTTTCAGAAAATGGAATTATTCTGGAATTCTGCCTCAGCTTTTTTTTACGGCTTCGGTGACAGAACGGGCTGTCTGGCGAAACAGCAATTCATGAGACTTATCGTCTCTGTTTTTGTCCAATTCCCGCAATTCCTTGCCGGTGTCCACGCCTTTTTTTACGGCAGGTCTCCTTTTCATAGTATCGAACCAGAGACGGAGACGGGGAAAATCATCAAATCCTTGTTCAAATCGTTTATAAGGAACAATCCAGGGAAAGGAGGCCATATCTGCAATCGAATAACTGCCAACTAAAAACTCCTGATTTTCCAATTGCCGTTCCATCACTCCAAACAGGCGGTTGTACTCGTTTCGATAACGTTCCAGAGAATAGGGATTATTCTCAGGAGCATAGTTGACAAAATGGCTCAGCTGTCCTGCCATGGGGCCCAAATTGCCGACTTGCCAAAAAACCCACTGGATCACTTCGTAGCGATTCTTGAGGTCGGATGGCATGAATTTTCCTGTTTTTTCTGCCAGGTACATCAGTATTGCTCCGGATTCAAAAACCGAGATGGGTCCTCCAGTGGCATCATGATCGACGATGGCAGGCATCCTGTTGTTGGGACTGATTTTTAAAAATTCTGATTTAAATTGATCACCTTGCCCGATATTTACCGGGATCAATTGATAGGGTAATCCCAGCTCTTCCAGCATGATGGTGATTTTCCATCCATTGGGAGTGGGCCAAAAATAAAGGTCAATCATAAAATTTCCATCTATACTGACTACGGTTGTCCAGGAATGGCGAAAAATGGGAGTAACAACCCTGCTCACTGCAGGCATTGATTGCAGTTGGCGAAGATCTGAAGAAAATTTTCCTTGTTTCCGAAAAAAGGAAAAAGAAGAAGATCACAGGGATGTGCAGAGCATTTTTATATTTTCGCTTCAGGGAACTGGTTTCGGAGCACATTGAAGCCATTCCATTTTATACTTTCCCCAATGCCCTGAGAATCCGTTCGGGCGTGAACGGCATTCTCGTTAGCTCGGTCTTGAAAGGCCGCAGCGCATCATTGAGAGCATTCATGACAGCGGCAGCTGCACCGGCAGTTCCTGCTTCTCCGGCCCCTTTGGCTCCGAGTTCGGAATATGCCGTCGGTGTGACAACATGACCCACTTGAATATCTGGAATTTCTGCTGCCATTGGAACCAGGTAATCGGCCAGTGTCGGATTGAGGAACTGCCCCTGCTCATCGTACAAACACTCTTCATAAAGTGCTGCGCCCAAACCCTGTACCACTCCTCCTCGAATTTGTTCCTCTACCAGACGCGGGTTGATCTGGGTGCCGCAATCTTCAACAGCCCAGTGCTTCAACAGTTTGAAAAAACCAGTTTCCTGATCCAACTCCAGATAAGATGCCTGTATGCCGTTTGTGAAAGCGAACGGGGGACCCTGAGGAACATAGTGCCGGGCCACTGTAAGCTGAGGGTGAAAATCCTGTGGCAGGGTATCGGATCGGAAATAAGCGATCCTTCCTATTTCCGCAACCGAGAGTCGTTCTGTGCCGGTGTTTTTATCGATCACCTGACTGTTTTGAATATCCAGCTGATCCGCTGAGCATTGCAAGACGGCACCGGCGACTTCAAGCAGATTGTTTCGCAGAGCGCGAGCAGCCCGCAAAACCGCCTCTCCTCCAATTCCGACTCCACGCGAACCCCATGTCGCACCTCCATAAGGCGTTTTTTCAGTATCTCCTGTTAACATCCTCACATCATCCAGGGGCATTCCTAATTCAGATGCCGCGATCTGGGCCATCACCGTTTCGGTCCCCTGTCCCTGTTCGGTGACACTGACTGAGCAGAAAATTTTTCCGGAGGGTTCCAGTTTCATCATGCAGCCGTCCTGGGCTGAAATGCGGGCACCTCCCAGACCGTAAAAAGCAGGACCCGGATTGGTAATTTCAATGAAAGTTGCCAATCCAATTCCTCGGTGGATACCTTGTTCGCGTAATTTGGCTTGTTCGGCGCGCAAGGCATCATAATCCATCATCTCAAGCACTTTCTCCAGGGATTGATGATGGGAAAGCTTTTCAAAAATTAATCCGGTAGGGGAAGTGTAAGGATATTGATCATCTTTGATCAAATTTCTTCTTCGCATTTCCACGGGGTCGATACCCAGCTCCGCTGCAGCAAAATCCACCATACCTTCTGTCACGGAACAGGCAATCGGGTGCCCAACCGCCCGATATTGACACATCACGTTTTTATTCTGAAAAACCACATTCAGTTTTGCCCGGTAGTCGGTAAATTGATAGGAACCTCCTGTCAGGCGAACGACCTGATTTCCCTCCACAGCACTGGTCCGCGGATAGACAGAATACGGACCGATTCCTGTTAGGTCATCAATTTCCATTGCCTGGATTTTTCCTTGATTGCTGACTGCCATCTTTGCATGCACACGGTGATCCCGGTGGTGAATGTCACTGACAAAAGACTCAAAGCGATCGGCGGTAAACTTGACGGGACGCCCGGTCATTATGCTTAAAGCACAAGTGGTCAAATCTTCTCCGTATACATGGAGCTTCATACCGAATGAACCGCCAATGTCTTCACAAATCACATGGACTTTGTCCTCGGTGATATTCAGGTGACGGGAAAAAACATCCTGCATTTGGTAGGGAGATTGAGAAGAATAATAAACGGTCAAACGTCCTTCGCTGTCGTCAAAATCAGCAATCAGAGATCGTGGTTCCACTGTGACGGCTGTATGGCGTCCGAAATGAAATGTTTTTTCAATGATCCTCTCAGCATCAGCAAAAGTTTGATCAACCGTCCCATTTTCCAGCATCAGATTGAAGGTTTGATTGTCTCCCAATTCAGGGTGAATCAATGGAGTGTCTGGATCCAGGGCTGTTTCACTGTCCGCAAGCACCGGCAATTCCTCCCATTCGATCTCGACCAGATCAATGGCATCTTCGGCTTGGGCTCTGCTTTCTGCAGCAATGGCAAGCACCGGTTCTCCCTGCCAGCAAGCACGTTCCAGGGGCAGGGGGAACTGAAGCGGGGATTTCATGCCCGGAAAGTGGGCGAGGGTGCCTTCCCAGGGTTTGCAGTGTGTAGCGACATCTTTTCCATCTGCAATCAAAATCACTCCCGGCGCTGCTTTTGCTTTTTCTGCATCAATTTTGATGATTCGAGCATGCGCAAAAGGACTGCGTAAAAAAGCAGTGTGAAGCATGCGGGGAAGATTGAGATCGTCTGCAAAACGGCCGCGACCTTCAAGCAATCGACGGGCATTAGGACGCGGAACGCTTTTACCGATGTAGCTGTTGGGGCGATCGAGCACACTGAAAGGCTGGTTGGCCATATTTTTATCTCCTCTCTGCCTGTTTTTGAGATGCTTGTTCCACTGCATCAACGATGGCATGATAACCAGTGCAGCGGCAATAGTTGCCAGACAGGTAATCCCGGATCTGTTTTCGGCTCGGTAGGGGCGTCTCCTGCAACAATTGAGCGGCCGTTATCAGGATTCCGGGGGTACAAAATCCGCACTGCAAAGCGTTGAGTTCGTGAAATGCCTCTTGCAATGAATGCAGTTCACCGCTGGCATTGAGACCTTCTACTGTTTCGACAGTCATCCCTTCCACCTGGATGGCAAACATCAGGCAGCTGCGGCTAAGACGGCCTTCAACCCGAATCGTACAGGCCCCGCAGACTCCATGTTCGCATCCGACATGAGTTCCGGTCAAATTCATTTCTGTACGGAGAAAATCTGCAAGGGAAAGCCTGGATGTGACATGGCGTGTGATGGTTGAGCCATTCAATGTGAAGGTGAGCGGGTATAGTTTCTCAGTCATCGGTTCCCTTTGCATGTTTCAGCAGATTTTTAACGACACGTTCTAACAGAACTTTTGCCAGGTGGAGTTTGGTGTTCGCAGACGTGTGCAGGTCTCCTATCGGATTCAGATCTTTGGTCAGCTCCGTTTTTGCAGCAGCAATTGCGGCTTCGTCTCCTCGGCTTCCTTCTAAAATTGCTGCTGCATGGTTAGCCAATATGGGTTTATCCTCAAGCGCGAAATAAACAAGTCGCAGATCGAAAAGATTTCCTGAGTCAGTTTTCGCACGAGCGGCAACACCGATTGTTGCATAGTCTCCCTGGCGGCGTTCCAATTCACAAAGGGCGGATTGATACCCGTCCTCATTCACGTCGAAATCTGCAGAAACCAGAATTTCACCAGGCTCCATTGCAGTTTCAAATAAGCCTTTAAAAAAATCGCGAGCCGACACCGATCTGCATCCTTGACGACTTTGAAGCTGGAATCGACCATCCAATACCATGGCGCAAGCGGGAATCTCTGCTGAAGGGTCGGCGTGGACGAGGCTGCCGCCAAACGTTCCTCGCGATCGGATTGCCTCATGAGCAATGTGGGGAACAGCTTTGCTCAAAAGAGGAGCGTGTTTAGTAACTTCTTCAGAAGTCCCAAGCTCGTAATGCCGTGTGAGGGCACCGATGTTCAGGGTGGACTGGGAGTGAGTGATGCCTTTTAACTCTTCTATTCCGTTGATGTCAATCAACAGAGAGGGGGTCGTCAATCTGAAATTCATGGCGGGAACCAGGCTTTGCCCGCCGGCAATGATGCGCGCGTCTTCTCCCCACTTTTCCATCAGGTCAAAAACCTCGCTGAGCGAATTCGCTTTGATGTAGTCAAAAATTGGAGCTTTCAAGAAATCTCCTTCAATGCTGTCGGGATGTGTTGGCGTAGCTGATAGAGTTCGAGATTTCTAACAAGTCACAAAGGATTTGTAAAGGTTAAACGCATGAGATTGATGCCTCTCCACATAATTTGAATTGCCCCTGATCGTTTGCGATTAGGGCAGGGTGGAAGAATGCCATTTCTCCAATATCAACTATTGTTCTGAAAACCTTTCCTGTAAGCGCTGCATTCCTCCCAGCCAGCGGTCATAGTCGGATGTTTTTCTTTGCATATATGTCAACACTTCCGGGTGCGGGAGAACCAGAAATCGCTCTTCCTCTAAAGTCTCTATAACCGTTTCGGCGAGCTGGTGCGGTTCAAGCATCCCATCGACTCCGGCAACTCCGCCGTCTTTCATTCCGGCCGTCATTTCGGTGCGCACCGCCTGGGGACAAAGTACTGAAACTTTGATTCCCTGCTTCCCGTGAGTGATGGATAAAAATTCCGCAAAAGCAACCGCAGCATGCTTGGTCACCGAATATGGAGCGGACCCGATCTGGCTCAATAAGCCTGCTGCCGAGGCGGTGTTCAGGAGGTATCCTCCTCCACGAGCGAGCATCTTCGGAATGAGGGTTCGGGCGGCATAGACATGCGCCATCAGATTGATATCCCAGATCTTCTGCCAGTCCTCATCAGAAACCTCAATTCCGCCGAGGATACATATTCCTGCGTTTGAGCAGAACAGATCAATGGGGCCGAAATTTGCTTCGCTTTCTTCCACCAAATTGATAATATCTGTTTCAACACGGACATCCGCCTTGATGCCTGCCGCTCCGATTTCTCTGGCAGCCGCGAGCGTCTTTTCTTCATCTAAATCGGCAATGATCACCTGCCGGGCCCCTTCCTGAATAAAGCGATGAGCCATTGCTTTGCCAATTCCGCCGGCACCGCCGGTCACCACCGCAATCTTGTCTTTCAATTTCATGATATCCCCTGTTTTTGAGTGCTTTGCTATTTTTGTTTGCCCGGTTTTCTTTCCATGATCATCTGGGTTTGAGTGACCACCGCGACTAATTTCCCTGTTTCTTTGCGGACCGTTGTTTCCCAGACCATGGTACTTCTTCCCAGGTGCAGCCGCCTTGATTCTGCAGTGATCGTTTCCCCTTCATTTACTGAGCGTAAAAAATTAGTCTTGGATTCGAGGGTTGTGGTCCTGAAATTTTCCTGCATATTGACAATCGTCCCCAAGGCTCCCAAGGTGTCGGCAAAGGTCATGACTGCCCCTCCGTGCATATATCCGGAAAAGTTGCAGAACTCCTTTTGAACCACCATTTCTGCAACAATTGTCCTTGTTGACACTTCCAGGAATTTGATTCCAAGAAAATCGGGAAAGGTTCCCTTTATGCGATTCTGCAATGTGACGGCGTCCATTGAATCCTTGCGCGAAAAGTAAATGACTGGGATGAATTCCGGGAAAGTCTGGCCATTCTAAAGGAACATTAAAAAATTATAAAACAAAATGTTTTTTATGTCCTGTCCGTTCTCCACTGCTTCCAGGATATGATTGAAGTTGAAGACTGTTTTGTGTATGGTTTAGAGAGTCGGTCCCAAGGGAACGTCTTCAGGCCAAGAAACATTAAAATGCAGGAAAAAACAGGGATATGGATGTATTGAATATAAAAGAGACGCAGGCTTTTTTCCTGAAAGCGTTTCCAAAAAGCGAGCTCCAGATTCTGGAAATCCGTCCTACCTATATCAAAGTCAAACGCCCGCCGGGTACAGAAATGGATTTGCGCCCGGGGAACTCAGTGAGCGGGCCGACTTTGATGGGATTTGCTGATTCTGTTATGTATATGATGGTGATTGCTCATATGGGGGAGCAGGGTTTGAAATCAGTAACCTCTAATCTAAATATTAGTTTTCTCAAACGAGTCAAGCCAGGTGCATTGATTGCGGAAGCTATTTTGCTGAAAATGGGACAACGGCAGTCGGTCGGTGATATACGGATTTACAATGAGGGTATCGAAGATCCGGTTGCCCATGTTGTGACAACCTATATGCTCGTGCATGCCGCGGGTGAACTCGGAAATTAACAGGGGAGGAGAACATCATGAATTATGAAACGATCGTTGTTGAGCAGCAGGACGGAGTCAAAAAAATTACATTGAATCGAGCAGAAAACGCAAACGCCCTCAACATGAAAATGGGAGAGGAATTGATGAAAGTCGCAATCGATTGTCATGAATCAGAAAATACCCGTGCCGTTTTACTGACCGGAAAGGGACCGATGTTCTCTGCAGGTGGTGATCTAAGGAGTTTTTCTGAAAAAGGAGATCGGCTTTCTGCTGAACTGGTGGAGTTGACGACGTATCTCCATGCGGCGGTCAGCCGTTTTGCCAGAATGGATGCACCTTTGGTGATTGCTGTCAATGGAATGGCTGCCGGAGCCGGGATGAGCCTCGCGATTTGCGGAGATTATGTGATGGCCGCGGAATCGGCACGTTTTACAATGGCTTATACCAAAGCCGGGCTTTCTCCAGATGGAAGTTCTACCTATTACCTGCCCCGTTTGATTGGAGTCCGCAGAGCCAAAGAACTGATGATCACCAATCGTATCCTGAGTGCTACTGAAGCCTTAAATTGGGGGATAGTCAACAAGATTTGCCAAGATGAGCAATTGATCAACGAGGCAGAGAAAATGGCACAAATGCTGGCAGCTGGCCCCACTCTCTCCTACGGGGTGGTCAAAGAGCTGGTCATGCACTCCATGACGGAAAGTCTGGAATCGCAAATGGAAAATGAGACGCAGGCCATCGCCAAAATGGCACGCAGCTCGGATGCCAAAGAAGGAATTTCGGCCTTTCTTGAAAAACGGAATCCTCAATTTCAGGGTAGGTGAAGGCTTTCTCGTTCTACTTCACCGATTAAAAAGGCGAAAATCAATATTGTTGCAAGGCGCGTCTTGCCCCGATGGTCCTTGTTCTGTCGATTCCGGATCCAAATGCAGACGCACCAGTTCTCACCATGCATGAGAAGGCAGGGCACGGAAAATGACCCGTGCTGAATGACTATGAACAGAGATCAATCTTCGCTTTTGGCAGGGTTTTTCCTGCTCCTCATCTTGATCCCGCTCGCCTATTCTCCTGTCATCGAGGCAGGATTTATCATCGATGACTCTCCCTTTTATATAGAAGATCCCATCATGAATGAACCGGATGGGCTTCTGCGAATTTGGCTTCATCGACCGGGTGACCGGGGAGAATGGCCGTACATCCCAGTGACACGATCAACTTTCTGGCTGGAACGTCAGCTGGGAGGATTGAATTTGCATTTTTCGCATGGGATCAATGTGGTGCTCCATTTAACAGCGGCACTTATTCTCTGGTTGGGTCTGCGGCAATTCCAATTTCGAGGTTCTTTTTGGATTGGGCTGCTATTCGGACTGCATCCCATTTATGTCCAGTCTGTAGCCTGGATTGCCGAACGGAAAAATGGGGTGGCGGGAGTATTTTTTCTTCTGACAGTATGGAGTTTTCTACATTATGAAAAAAAGAAAACGGGGTCCTGGTATGGTCTGACAATACTATTGTTTCTGGGAGCTGTTTTGAGCAAAACTTCAAGCATCATGCTGCCGGTCCTCTTTCTTTTTTGTCGATTGTACCTGCGCAGTTCGTGGAAGAAAACTGATTTTTTTCATCTGCTCCCCTTTTTTCTGGCGGCTCTCGGCTTTGGCATTTTCAGAATTTGGGTTGAAACGCACACCTATGGCGCCCAGGGCTCGCTTTATACTTTGAGTTTTTTGGAGCGCTTGCTGATTGCCGGACATATTCCTTTTTTTTACATCGAAAAGCTCCTGTTTCCCTTCCCTTTGATTTTTACTTACCCCAAATGGCAGGTAGATCCCGCACAAATCCTTTTCTATCTTCCTTTGCTCAGCCTCGGTGTAGCAGGAATCACGGTTGTCTGGAAAGGCTCAAGCTGGGGTCGTCCTCTATTTTTGGGATTGGGTTCTTTTTTGGCCTTGCTGTTCCCGGTGCTGTCGTTTTTTAATATTGGCTGGACACGATTTTCCTATGTCTCGGACCACTGGGTTCATCTTCCCAGTATTCCTCTTTTGATTCTGCTCGTTGAGGGGGTTATCCGGGTTAAGGATTTGATTGAAAGGAGAAAAACTGAACCGGCTCGAATTCTTGGCCTGGGGCTGCTAAGCCTGGTGTTCATTCTGCTCGGGATCCTCACCTGGAATCAGGCAGGAAAATACAAGAATCATAAAACGCTTTGGCAGGCGACACTCGCTGACTTTCCGAATGCCTGGCTGGCCCATCAGGAACTGGGGAGAGTGTATATGGAAGAAAATCAGTTCCCGCTGGCACTCCAGCATTTGGACCAGGCCATCGGGTTGAATTCCCAAAGTCCGGATGCCTACAACAATCGTGGTGCGATTTATTCTCAACTTCAGCAGTATGACCAGGCTTTTGCGGATTATAAACAGGCCCTCGATCTGCATCAGGAGTTTTTGGAAGCATATTATAATCGCGGTAAAACTTATGCGCAGCAGGGGAATTATGACCGGGCATTTGCTGATTACAATAGAATCCTGCAGCTCAATCCGCGCTATGCCAAAGCTTATCACAGCCGGGGCACGGCTTATGCGGAATTGGAACGCTACCAGGAGGCTTTGCAGGATTTTACTCAAGCTTTACAGCTCAATCCTCAGGTGGCGGAAACTCATTTCAATCAGGGACAGGTTTATCTCCAGCTCCAACAATTTCAGCAAGCATTGCAGAGCTACAACAAAACCTTGCAGATTGAGTCAAGATTTTTGGGCGCCTATAACAACCGCGGTTACCTTCATCACCTCGCAGGAAATGAAACACTGGCCTGCGCTGATTGGAATCAAGCCTGTCAATTGGGAGACTGTCGGCGCTACAAGCAAGCAATGAACGATAAGACCTGTCGATGATCGGCCACTAAATTCAATTCGGTGCGACTCAATAATTCAGAATTTCTTTTACACTTTTTCATTCTCCTGTTTTACTCCTGCCCCTATCCCGGTTCAAAAAAACGGGATTTTAGTGCCAGGAAACGAATTTCTGTTTTTGAAATTTCTGCTGAAGTCTGGCTCTATTCATATATTTTTCCGGGAACTCAGCCACGGCATCATGCGCCCTCCCAATTTATGTTGAATCAACTTTTCCGAAACTTCGATTGCCTTCATAAGGCCTTTGATATCGATTCCTGTGTCATAACCGCATTGATGCAGCATTACAACAGCATCCTCGGTGGCAAGATTCCCTGAGGCCCCAGGTGCAAAAGGACATCCCCCTAATCCGCCGATGGAACTGTCAAATTTACGAATCCCCCACTGCAAGGCTGCCCAGACATTGCTCAATGCCATTGCGCGGGTATCATGAAAATGAGCTGAGAAGCGGTTTTCCATTGTGTTGGCACCGAATCGTTCCGTCAGCAGTCGGAACAAGCCGGACACTTCTGCCGGACAGGCCGCCCCGATAGTGTCGGCGATGATGATCTCGTCCGCGCCGCTTTCAAGCATTTCTTGTGCAAGCTCCAAGATGATGCCTGGTTCTACAGGCCCTTCAAACGGACAGGAAAAGGCGACGGAGATGTATCCACGACTTTCCAGTCCATCCTCTTTCGCCTCAGAAATCACGCTGTTGCAGACGGTGCGAGAAGAGGCTAACGACATGTTGATATTTTTTTGATTCATGACTTCTGTTGCTGACAAGACGACAGCAACAGATTTTGCACCAGCAGATTTTGCTCTTTGATAACCTTTTTGATTGGGCACCAGAACTGAATAATGCATTTCATCTTCAGCGGGCAATCCCTCCAGTACCTGAGCAGCGTCGGCCATTTGAGGGACCGCCCTGGGAGAGACAAAGCTGCTCACTTCAATATGGCGAACTCCAGCTTTGACCAAAGCGTGGATCATCGCCAACTTCCCCGCAGTGTTGACAGGGACCTTCTGATTTTGCAATCCGTCGCGAGGGCCGACCTCATTGATTGTTACGATTTCTGTTTTCGACATCGTATTCCTCCTCTGTTTTGCAATTTGTTGCGAATGCAGCGATATGCTCTTGACCTGCTGTACTCCAGGTATGGCCTGACTTTCCAACGTGTCAGATTTATTCGACAATCCCTGAAGCTTTCAATTCTGCCAGCCTTTCTTTACTGATTCCAAGCCGGTTGAGCATGACTTCATCGGTATGCTCTCCAAGAAGAGGCGGAGGACTGAAGGAATCTTCATAAGTGTCAGACATTTTTACCGGATTTCCGGGCATTTGCACAGATCCTGTTTGAGGATGATTGACCTCTACCACCATGTTTCGGTGTCTGATTTGTGGGTCGTTTAAAGCTTGCTCAAAATTGTTGACAGGCGCACAGGGAATCCTTTTCTCTCGTAAAGCCTCCAACCAGTGTTCCGCCGTTTTGCGTTTAAAGATTTCCTGTATTTTTTGATTGATGAAATCACGATCTTCAAACCGTCCCGGTTGTGTGAGGTATTTTTCGGAATCCAGCTCAGGTGTGTTGAGCACTTCCAGAAGATTGATCCAGAAATTGTCAGTTATGACGGCGATGATGATGTGTTGAGTCCTGGTGGCAAAAGTATTGTAGGGGACGTGAACAAAATGTCCGTTCCCTAAAGGCCCCGGATTCTCTCCTGAAAGGAAAAACATCGTCGCCATGTAGTTCAGCATTGAAATTTGGCAATCCAGCATTGAAATATCAACATGCTGCCCACGTCCAGTCACTGTTCTTGACTGCAGAGCCGCTAAGACACCCATTGCCCCGAACATCCCTCCAGCCAGATCGCCGATCGGAATCCCGGCTCGCAAGGGAGAGTCCCCCGGTTTACCGGTGATGGACATTCCTCCCCCCATCCCCTGCACCACCTGGTCAAAGGCGGGGTGGTTTGGATTGGGTCCGTCTTCCCCAAATCCCGTTACAGTACAGGTGATGATCCTCGAATTGATCGCTGATAAAGATTTGTGATCAATTTTCAATTTCCTGGTCACTCCTGCACTGAAGTTGTCAAAGACAATATCGGATTGCTTGACCAGTTCATAAAACAATTCCAGTCCTTTCTCTGATTTCAGGTCAATGCAGACGCTGCGCTTGTTGCGGTTCAGAGTCAGGAAATAGGCACCCATCCCATGCAGTGAATTTTTAGGATCAGATGCGAGTAATTTTCGGGTTCCTTCTCCTCGCCCCGGAGGTTCCACTTTAATCGTGTCCGCCCCCATATCGGCCAGCAGCATGGCACCGTAGGGCCCCGACAACATGTGGGTCAGGTCAATTACTTTCACTCCTTCTAATGCCTTCATTACGTTTCTTTTCCTGAATTGCAGATTATTCATTACTGAGCATTACCCTTATGCCCAGTAGTTTGCTTCGTAGACTGATACTTCCCGTAAGTCCTCTCAGTTTGGCCGATAAACCTGGTAAAGACAAGCCGTTTGAAGTCAATTTAAACCTCCAGCGGGTCCTCGCGCTATCAATCCGCCTGTCCGCCATTAATCCAGTCCAGGATGTCTTTTTTAATCACAGAGATCAAATTAAATTTGCTGCTGATCAAGTTTCATGTTATAAGGGGACACAATACTTAAAATTAGTCTTTAAGCTGTTCGACATACAAAAGTAGAATTGTAATTTCCGCAAAAGTGCAACACTCAACCTTAAATTAATAAAGATGATATGGCTAGATTGTCGCGAGTCGTTCTTCCCAAAATCCCGCATCATGTTACACAAAGGGGAGTTCGCTCGATGAATATTTTTTTTGATGAGGGAGATCAAAAACTTTATCTCCGTTTGATGAAAGAACAAGGGGAGCGCGCGGGACTGGAATTTCTTTCATATTGTCTGATGGACAATCATGTTCATTTGATTGTTATTCCTAAGCATGAAAGCAGTTTGCGGCAAGGAATTGGTGAGGCGCACCGCCTCTATACCCGATCGGTCAATATCCGTCAAAATACACGGGGGTACTTATTCCAGGGTCGATTCTATTCATGCCCTTTGGATCGAGTACATCTCGGCGAGGCGGCCCGGTATGTTGAACGCAACCCTGTACGGGCAAACATGTGCCGAAAAGCTGAAGAATACCGTTGGTCGAGTGCTCGGTTCCACACAGGAAAGATCCGAACTGATCCACTTGTCAGTTCCAGCAGTTGGTACGGTACTGCCAGTGATTGGAAACGATTTCTCAAAGAAGATTCAGTAGAACTAGATCAAATGAGAATGGCATTCAGAACCGGAAGGCCCTTTGGCAATGACAAGTTTATAAAAAAAGCTGAAAAAATTACGGGTCGAGTTTTGAAACCAAAACCTCCTGGAAGACCAAAAACGTCAGGAAAATAATTG
>JADGAV010000061.1 GCA_015231825.1 SAR324 cluster bacterium | reverse complement strand
TCATTTAATTCAATGTTTACCATCGCTGTCAAAACCATCAAATTAGGATCGAACGCTGTGAATGAGAGGTTGCAAGGGGGACACTGAACATTATTAAAGGCAATGCCTTTCTAAACTTAGATCAAACTTTGGAGAAAAATTCGCATCCTTGCAATCCTTCTCCATTCATTTGTTCGATTTTTTCGCGTCAATTGTATGATCTAGTTTTGCAACAATACAGTTTAGCCATTCCAATGCTTCTTCATAATCATATTCACCGATTAATCGTTCTAGTTCACTTAATTCCGTTTCAACTTCTGCCCCTTTCAAATACCTTTTGAAAGATTCAAAAACACTTGTAGCTCCGGTATCATCGTCTTCTAAAAGTTGGGCTAATTCATTTATGATGGATTTAATTTTTGAACGATCAATAAGGGGTGAAGAATCATCACTTTTTGCTGCTGATTCTCCACTTTCGTTTTTCATCTCAGCAATAGAAGCCAACACTTGGTCCATATGTACCTGAACCGATTCCAGCAAGATTTTTGCAACGTCTGCCCCATCTTGTTGAATACCAGACTCCAGATCACGAGCTGCAACATGAAGATCCATTGCGCCTATATTTCCCGCAACGCCCTTTATCGTGTGAGCAAGTCGTATTGCCAATTCGATATCTTTGTTCTTCAGTGCTTTTTTTATCTCTTCGGTTGAGTTAGCCTGATTTTGGGAAAATTTCTTTAAGAGTTTCCGGTAGAGTTTGTCATTCCGAGCGACTCTCTCCAAACCTGTTTTTGTATCGATTCCAGGCAGGTTTGTGGGAAATTCCATATTATTTTCTATCGATGATTCCTGTGCTCCGTTCACAATCACAGCTTCCGGTAACTCCCTCTCTCCTGGTTCTATCCACTCAAGGAGGGCTGAGTATAGCTGTTTGAGTTCGATGGGTTTGGCCACATGACCATTCATTCCTACTGTGGTGACTTTTTCTAAATCCTGTGTCATAGCACTAGCCGACATGGCAAGGATGGGTAGATCCTTGAACCGAGATTCTTTTCTGATCACTTTCGTTGATTCATACCCATCCATAACAGGCATTTGAATATCCATTAACACCAAATCATAGAAAGTTTTATCCACTGCTTCCACTGCCTGTTTTCCGTCTCCAGCAACATCAATGACAAAACCAGCTTTTTCCAATATTTCCTGCGCTACTTGCTGGTTGATTTCGTTGTCTTCCACTAATAGAATCCGAGCACCCTGGATAGATCGTAATGATTCTGTATCAAATCCTTCCTGTGGTGAACGAGCCGTTATTTCTGCCTCGTTCCCATGTCCAAAGACTGCTGTAAAAATAAAAGAGCTTCCTTCTCCCGGTTCGCTTTCTACCCAGATCTTCCCATCCATCATTTCCACCAGCTGTTTGCTAATGGTTAATCCCAAACCGGTTCCACCGAATTTCCTAGTGGTCGAGCTGTCAGCTTGGGAAAAAGATGTGAATAGTTTCCCGATTTGTTCCTTCGTTAGTCCGATACCGGTATCCCGAACTGTGAATTGAATGGTATAATTTTCTCCTGTTTCTTCAACCAATTCTGTTTCTATGGTGATTGATCCCTTTTCAGTAAACTTTACAGCGTTATTTGACAAATTAATCAGAATTTGTCCCAGCCTTAGAGAGTCTCCCACCAAAAACTTGGGGGTTGATGTAAGCGTTTCAAAAACCAGCCTTAGTCCTTTTTCTTCTGCTTTAATCGAGATTAATGTCGAAACATTGTCCAAAACATCATCAAGGTGAAAACCGACAGATTCCATGTCCATCTTACCAGCCTCAATTTTGGAGAAGTCAAGGATGTCGTTGATGAGTCCCAATAGTGAGGTTGCCGAACTATGGGTTTTTTTCAAATAGTCTTGTTGTTTGGGAGTGAGATCTGTTTCTAGAGCTAGGTGTGTCATACCCATGATGGCATTCATGGGGGTTCGTATTTCATGACTCATATTAGCCAAAAACTCACTTTTTACTTTCGTCGCTTCTTCTGCTTTCTCTTTGGCTTCGTGTAGTTCTTTTTCCGTTTTTTTCCGTTCCTGAACCTCATTGGATAGATCGACTGTTTTCTTCTCAAGTTCTAGATATGCTTTTTCGGCTGTTTGTGTGGCCTTCCGCAGCTCAATGGCGGTCTGATGCTGTTTATTAAAAGAATCACCGAACAATTTGTTTGTCAGTGTATTTATAGTTTTCTCAATATTAAACTGAGATTGAAGACCTTTATATTTCCATACGATTTCATTACTAATTTCAGATGAAAGTTCTGAATTCTCACCTGGACTTAGATTACTGATAATTTCATCTATTTCCTTATCTAACGATTCACTTTTTCTTAGTCTAAAATTATATGTTATATGATTTCTTGTGTAATCTTCATCAGCGGCTAAAGTTTTTATTCCGATCTCCAGCCAATCAAGATCTCCCCACATTAAAAGCTCATGATGATAAACCCCCCTCCAAAATTCCGTTGGGAAAAAAGTATAAAATGAAACGTCAAGTATGGCGCATCCTTTTTCTTCATCAAAAGTGAGCAACTTTGAATACACTTTTTCCTCATCAAAATTTCTAACAACCTCTTTAATTCCTTGAGAATCATCCTGTAGCCTGATTTGCCCCATACTACCTAAATTTAATTCTTTACCAACATTGTCATACCAAGATTGCATCATAGCAGCCCCTGCCTGAAACAACAGTTGAGGATGAATATTTTTTCCCTTCTCAATTACTTTGAAAATATTCCTGAGCTGTAATAAGGGATACCAATTATTAGGATTTATGCCTTTTATTAGTTTATCACAATCTGATTGTGTAATAATACTGAGGTTCTGAAAGGTCTCAGTAATTCCATATATAAAAGATCCATGCACCTCTGTTTTATTTTCCATTGTTACCGTTCTTGATGTGGGTCACTTTATCTATACCTCTTCCTACTTATCTGGTTTCTGCAAATCGAACCATTAATTGACAATATTATTTGCCTTGATAAATAACAATTTATTTAATTATCAGGGCGATTAAGTTTGTCTTTTGTATCAAAAAAATTCAAGTATGTTTTCAACATATTATGAATCGATTCATTAGGAGTTAGGTGAGGGCGGAATGTCAATACAAAAAGAGAAAAAATTGCTGGATGAAGTACGAGAATTCATGCGACTGAAGCATTACTCCATTCACACAGAAAGAACCTATTGTGATTGGATCAAGCGTTACGTTCAATATCATCAGATGAAAAGCAAAAATGATTTAGAGGGAGGAGAAAAAAAGATTGAACAATTTTTAACACACTTGGCGGTTGAAGCGAACATTGCCCCCAATACCCAAAATCAGGCGATGAACGCACTAGTTTTTTTGTACAAGAAGGTATTGAAAGTTCCATTAACCGAAGAGATCAACGCAGTCAGGGCCGCTAAAAAAGAGAATATTCCGGTAGTAATGACTCGTGTGGAAGTGAGTCAAGTCATCAATTTAATGGAGGGGGTGCCTCAATTGATTGTCAAATTGTTATACGGCAGTGGTCTCAGGATCATGGAAGCGGTAAGATTACGGGTGCAAGACATTGATTATGAGATGAAACAACTGACTGTCCGTTCTGGAAAAGGGGCTAAAGATCGGGTGACAACTTTCCCGGGCACTGTCATTCCATTATTGGAAAATCATTTAGCCAAAGTCAAAACACTGCATCAACAAGATTTAGCCAAGGGATATGGAGAGGTTTACTTACCGTACGCGCTGGCTCGCAAGCTTCCTAACGCCGCTCAAGAATGGGGCTGGCAATATGTGTTTCCTTCTCGAAATTTGGCTTCAGATCCCAGAAGTGACAAAATCAGGAGACATCATGTTGATCCCAGTGTTGTAAATAAAGCCATTAAGGCTTCTGCAAAGAAATTAGACTTAAGGAAGCGGATCAGTGCCCATACATTTAGACATTCCTTCGCTACTCATCTGTTGGAAAGAGGTACAGACATTCGAACCATTCAAGCCTTGATGGGGCATAAGGATGTTTCAACTACGATGATTTATACTCACATTCTGCAACAGGGAGGGCATGGAGTCCTCAGTCCATTGGATGATTTATAAGAAATATTTTACAAAAGAGCATGCCGTCTAAAGTATACTTTCAGCCCAATTCATCTCGTACCCTATTATTTCTTCTCATATCAGGCATTATCATCCTGATATTTGTTGCCTATTATCCTGCAACTCAGGCCGGTTTTATCTGGGATGATAATGACTATGTTACAGATAATCCATTATTGCGAACTATTGACGGTTTGTGGCGAATTTGGACTACAACAGAAACGCCTCAATACTACCCTCTTGTTTTTACGACACTCTGGATAGAATACCACCTGTGGGGGTTGAACCCGACAGGCTACCATATCGTGAATATCCTGCTGCATGGAATCAACGCAATATTGGTAGGTCTTGTGTTACGTTCCGTACCAGTTCGGGGTGCATGGTGGGTGGCATTTTTATTCGCCATCCATCCTGTGCATGCGGAATCGGTTGCCTGGATTAGTGTGTTTTGAAGCTCTCGATAGAATTCGTCTTCTATCAGCTTCTGAATAATTTGGGTAAAAATTGGAGTTTCAACAAGTTCCATTTATCTCTCTCTAAATTACTTGAACGGAAATTCACAAACTTCATATCTCTCATATCTGCAATATGCGTCAATGGCTTAATCAAGAAATGATAAATCGGAAGGTAATCAGGTCTGTGATTTTTCAGGGATAACAAGTTATTGAGCAGTTTCTGCATAAAAACAGATACGAATTAAAATATTATACAATCCACATCATTTATTACGATTATCTAACCAGATAACACACAAAATATTCAGGATATGCAGAAAAATAGATATTACATAAAAATCACGCAGAAGTGAGATCATGCACGGAGTCCGAAAAGCACGGTTTTACTTCCCTCTCTATTTTTCCACCTACTTTCAGTTGTGTTATTTTCAGGTCGTATCGTACCTGTAAATTAAGCCAAAACTCAGGTTCTATCCCAAAATATTTACCAAGACGTAATGCTGTGTCTGCCGTAATTTCTCTTTTACCATGAATGATTTGACTAACTCGGTTTGCCGGTACACAGATGTCTTTGGCCAACTGACTTTGAGTAATTTTCATTGGTTTTAGAAATTCTTCGGATAGTACATCACCCGGTGTAATTGGTGATAATTTTTTTGCCATGTTTTTTATCCCTTATGATAATCAGCGATTTCCACTTCAATGACACTCTCTTCCTTCCATAAGAAACAAATACGCCATTGATCATTAATTCTGATGCTGTGTTGACCCCTTCTGTTCCCTTTTAATTGTTCTAGCCTGTTTCCCGGAGGAATCCGTAAACTGTTTAAAGAGACTGCGGCATTTAGAATCTCAAGTTTTATTCTTGCTATTCTGGAAATACTTCTGAACCTTTTTACTTCCAAGTCATTGAAGAGTTTTTCTGTGTCTTTGCATTTGAATGATTTAATCATAAAAAATAATATGATGTTTTACGTCACTCGTCAATAATAAATTAAAGTACCATTTTTGGTATTTATTTCAATTCCCTGATTCGATCTTCATCCTTGAGTTTTTAACTTGATCTCAAGTTTCATTATCCCTTTTTGAACTCAAAGATCGATCAGAGATTCTTCTCCAAATTTCGAAAATAATCTCAAATCTTCAGTTTCTTATCAGATAACCATCTCCCTCTTTATCTGATTTAAAATGTGTGCAATGAAAAAGGCTGGACCAACAGCGAGGTTTATTGTAAAACGCGTTGTTCGAAATCTCTGTCACAAGAGTGAGGTCCCCTGAAGGAATCGATCACTTTTTCCTCAGACTTGAAATCTTCGCGGGCATTCTTTTTTTCGTCAGAGGACTGCAATGAAAACAATTTTAAAAAGTGCTTGCCGGCTGTCGATGCTGACCTTTGTTTCTCTTGTGCTTTCTTTTCTGGGCGCTTGTTCAACAAGCTTGAAGCTTCCCCCAAAAAGCAAGGATATGGAAAAAGTATACTTACTCAAATATTTGACTTGGGGACATCATTCACTAGCGTTTTACAGAAATGGCCACTTAACAGAATTTACATACGGTGATTGGGAATTGTTTGCGTTGAACAAACGTGACAGCTGGACCGCGTTTAAAAACATGACTTTTTTTACACCAGGAGCACTGGGGAGAAAATCGGTCGCCCTGGAAGCAGGAGACAGCATTTGTGATAAATTTAAGGGATGTGTTCAGATCGTCCCGTTTATGGCTCCAAAGGCCAAAGTCTCCGAGTTGTGGAACCGCCTGCAGAAGCTTTATGAGCAAAACGCTCAAACTGAAGTATATAACGAAAACGAGGAGGTCTTTTTTGTAAAATATGACCGTCCTTACTGGGGATTTCACAATTGCAATCATGAACTGGCCGATTGGCTGGAAGAAATCGGGGGAGAAGTCAGCGGTAAGATTTTTTACAATCCTCGGTTTATTGAGGGGATGAGCCCAAGGCAAGCCCCCATTACATATTTTTCAAAAGACTAAAGAAATCCTCCCAAGTTATTGTTCCTTGTCAATCCTTCTTTGTGATCTTTTGCTCAGCCGCCCCGTCCTTTTCTTCCGACTTCACAGGAAATCCCGATAATATCCATTTCTGGAATCTCAAAGCGACGCGTTATTTGAGTCGCTATCATGGTTTGCCTAAAAGTGAACGATGCCTCCGAAAGTGAAAAATACCTGTCTGGACGGACGTTCATTAAAGCTTTCTTCTTTTGTTTCGCCAGTGAGAGTCAAAAGCGGAATTCAGAGTTTTTTGCGTTCATCATCAGAGGCAAATTGATCTTGATCTCGGGATGCGGCTGTTGTAACTTGAAGAGAAAAATCAGGTTTTCAAAAAAGTCGATATAAAGTGCTTTTTTGGTAGATTTGATGGTTTGCCGCTTCTTTTAATGCCAGATTTTTTCCTCTCATGGGACAAGCAGGAGATTCGCACTAAAATCAGACCACAGCGAAGACACCTTTTCCCTTGCCCAATTTATCTGAACAGCTTTGGGAGTCATTTCAGTGGAGTTTGCTCAGCTCCATGAGAATTGTTTCCCGGGAAAACAAATTTATGACAAATGCTTCTCTTGTCCACATTAAGGATTCCATCGCAACCCAACTCCTGAAGGTCGTTTTTTCTGTTTATATTATTATTACGCTGACGGTGACATTTGCCCATTTGGGGACTGAGTTTTTCAATACTAAAAAAAAAATTGTTTTTGAACTGAAAGTGATCGGCGACACCTTCGGCCCCAGTCTTGCGCAGGCGTTGTGGGATATAAATCTGGAGCAGCTGCAACCCATGTTTTTAGGAATGGTCAACTACCCGACCGTGGTGGGGACGAAACTGATCAATGAGCATGGCGTTGAGATCGGGGCTTCCGGGGTCGTAACGAATACCCATGGCGACTTGATCATGGTGGGTCCTGACGGAATGGAAACTTCATCGGGGCGTCATCTCGGTCTGTTTCATCATTCATTTCCAATCATCCATCACCGTCAAGGAAAGGAAATCAGGGTTGGTGAAGCCATCATCTATTCCAGCAACGGAGTTGTTTTTGAGAAAGTGAAGCTGGGATTTTATTTCATTGTAATCAATTCGATCATTAAAACCCTCGCATTGTGGATTCTTTTTTTATGGGCCAGTCGTCGATTTATAAGCCGTCCGTTATCAGCACTCACTGATGCGACACAACAGTTGAGCCTTGATCGCCTTGATGATTTTGTGGTCAATATAAAAACGAAAGGACGCAATGAACTGAAAATTTTGGAAGAATCGTTCAACCGAATGGTTCAGAACTTAATTTCAACAAGAGACGATTTGAGGGCGAGTTATCACAGACTGGAGTTGCTGCTTGATAGCACGCTGCTGCTGGCTTCGGTGCGCAGTAAAATTCAGGCATTGACAAGAGTGACAGAAATCATTCTGCGGAGGATTCCCTTTAAATCGGGAATTCGTGCACAGTTCGTTTTTCAGGAAATCGCATCTGATGGAAGGGAAGGATACATTTCTTTTGAAATTTCTTTAAAAGAGCCTCCTGGGGACTCAGTTTACTTGAATTTTAATGATATCCATGATCTTCCCCATTCCTTTTCAGAGGAGTTTCCGGCAATGGAAGCGGAGTATTGCAAACAGAGTCGGTTGACCGGGTGTATTCTCAAAGAAGATAAATTAACTTTAAGTGCCTGGAAAGATAAAGAATTGTTAGCGCTTATAGTGTTCGAAAATGTAGATCAGAGAGAATTTAAGGTTCATGACAGGGAATTTCTGGAAACGCTCACCCAATATCTTGCCATTACTCTGGTAAACCTTGATCTTATTCGACATCTTGAATCCACTATTGAACGCCAGAATAAAGCCAATCAGCAATTGCAAATTGCCATTGATCATCGAAAAATAACCGAGGGGATTCTGCAAAAGTATGAGTATATTGTTGGCACCACCAAAGAGTTGATCGGCTTTCTCGATAAAGATTACCGGTACGGCTCCATCAACGAGTCTTTTCTCACCGCACTCAATAAATCTGAAAACCAAATTGTCGGTCATTCGGCGGTAGAAATCCATGGAAGGGAGGTATTTGAGAAGATAATCAAGCCACACCTGGACCAATGCCTGGCTGGAGAAATCGTGCAATACGAATCCTGGTTTCAGTATGAGGGAATTGGCAGAAAATACATGGATGTCAAGTATTTCCCTTTTTTTGAAAACGGCAACGTGACCGGAGTGGTGGTCAATGGAGAAGATATAACCGAATCCAGGGAGCGTGAAGAGGAGCGGCTCCGATTAGAAGAACAGTCCTTTCAGTCCCAAAAAATGGAAAGTATTGGAACTATGGCCGGAGGGATTGCGCATGATTTAAACAATAGTCTGCAATCTATTTTGATGTCGTTTGAGATTGCTTTCCATGAGCTTCCCGACGATAGCTCCTTTAAAAAGATGTTAGAAATCGGATATAAAAACGGAATCCATGCGAGAGATCTGGTAAAACAGATTTTAACTTTCAGCCGGCAGGAAAAAGCTGAGCATGAACCGCTGCGAATCGATTTGCTGATCAGGGACTCTCTGCAATTGTTAAGTTCTATTCTTCCTAAAAACATAGAAATTCGTGAGACCATTGAAGAAAACTACAAAACTGTGATGGGCAACGCAACTCAGCTTCAGCAGGTATTGATCAATCTTTGCACCAATGCGGGCGATGCCATGCGCGAAAAAGGCGGGATATTGACGGTCAAACTGCTCCCTTGCAAAATCCATTCTGATCAGTTGGATGGACGGGGTCTCAGAGAAGGAGATTATTTAAAAATCACGATCAGTGACACAGGCGATGGCATTTCTCCCGAAATTCGAAAACGTATTTTTGACCCTTTCTTTACTACGAAACCGACAGGAAAGGGAACAGGATTGGGATTGGCCGTCGTCCACGGAATTATAAAAAATCACCAGGGAGATATCAGCCTGGAAAGTGAAATCGGTAAGGGGACTTCCTTTGATATTTTTCTTCCTGCGATTGAAGCAGATGCCCGGCAGAAAAACCTGGATACAGAATCGCTTTCTGCAGGAAAAGGACGGATTCTGTTTGTTGATGATGAGAAAGATACCATCACATTGGGGGGAGAAATGCTGAGTTCACTGGGCTATGATGTGTTGGGATTGACTCGCAGTACTGAAGCATTGGACGCTTTTCGTAAAGATCCTGGTCGGTTTGATCTGGTGATCACCGATCAGACGATGCCGCAGATGACGGGGATGAAGCTCAGTCAGGAACTTTTGAAAGTCCGGCCCGATCTGCCGATCATTCTTACGACAGGATTCAGTGATCAGATCACACCTGAGAAACTGGCAGAAATAGGAATAAAAAAGTTTTTAACAAAACCGTATTCCTTTGAGACGATCATCAGGGAAATACAAAATATTTTAGATAAGGCGTAATCATCAGGAAATTTCCAGTAAATTTCCCTCAATAATCTCAATCGGAGTAAAACATGAAAATGCTCATCCTTTTGTTCTTGACCTTGAATTTTACAGCCTCAGTGTATGCCGTTGAAATCACGGTGCTCACCGAAGAATATGCACCATTCAATTACGAGGAAAATGGAAAAGTTACCGGTTTTTCTACTGAAATTGTTGAGGCTCTGATGGAGAAAACGAAAATCTATCCTGTTGGCGGAAAGATTGAAATGTACCCGTGGAAGAGGGCTTACCGTCGAGCTTTAGAAGAAAAAAACGTTTTAATTTACACCATGACGAGAACAAAGAAACGGGAAAATGTTTTTAAATGGGTCGGGCCAATTTTTCCCCGTGAAGTGTGGCTTTTTAAATTGAAGGGAAGAAATGAAATAAAATCTGACACTTTGGAGGAGGTCAAAAAACACATGACGGGTGTGACTGATGGGGTAGCTTCTACTGAGGAACTGCTTCGACTGGGTTTTACAAAGGGAGAAAATTTGGAGGTGGTACCTTCCAATCTCGTCAATTACAGAAAATTCGTCAATGGAAGAGTCGATTTTATGCCAACCAGCGAACTTGAAATGGCCTTCAGACTGAGAAATGACGGAAAGAGTTATGCGATGGTTGAAAAAGCCTATTTGTTATCAGGCGGACTCTTCTATTACCTCGCATTCAGCAAAGAAACCGACGATCGCGTAGTGGAGCAGTTTCAAAAGGCGTTTGAAATCATTGAACAGGATGGCACCCTGGACAAGATAAAATCCAGGTATTTGAATTGACCCTGAAAATCAGGAAAAGACTGCATGAGTCTCTAAACCTGTCACTTGCCGGGAAACAGTGCTCTGGTTCAGCAGCCCGGCGTGACGAAGCTTGTTTGGTAATCCGTGAAATTGTCATTTATTAAAAAAATAGCAATTTTTTCAATTTCCACAATTTTTCCATAATTCGTCCATCATTTTCCCACATTTGTTTGTTATTCTTTTAGCAAGGTTAGTGTAAATCATTTTTTAAACTTGTTGAAATCACTTAGGTGAGAAGGAGAATACTATGAAACGGACGGTAAAATATTTGACGATCGCAGCAGCTGCTTTGAGTTTGACAGTTGGTGGTTTGGTGATGGCTCATGGCTGGTCTGACAGCCCGAGGAATGGAAATGGAAACTGGCAAGGTAGAGGTTATGGCCAGCATCAAGGCCAAATGGGGCAGGGAAATGGCACGTATCATTGGGGCATGGGACAGGGTAATGCTCAATTTCATCGCGGGATGGGGCAAGGCTATGGCAATGCTCACCATGGAATGGGACCTGGAAATGGCCAAGGTCGAGGGATGTGGCAGGGTTCCTCAGAATTTCAGAGAGGAACAGGACCAGGAGCGCTGCTGCGGACTGAAATGAATGATGCACGAGTAGAAGTGCTGGCAGAGCTGAGTGGTAAGTCCGTCAAGGAAATTCAAGAGCAGGTTAAAACAAAACCCTTTCGGATGCTGCTCGGTGAGTTCCAGGTGAATTTCGAAGAGTTCCAGGCAAAAATGCATGCGAAGGTTGTGACGCTTGTTGATCAGGCAGCAAAATCCGGGAAGATCACGGATGAGCAGGCTAAATCGATCTACCTGAGAATGAACTCGATGGGACAAAATTACGCAAACAGTCCTGACGAAAATTCAGGGTCAGACAAGTAATACGCTCCCCTGGGCAGGGCAGAAGGAAGGTCGGCGGGCTGATTGCAGCCTGCCGGCTTTTTTTATGGGCTCGGTTTGGGAGGAGAATTCAATTTATAACCGACCCCGTAGACTGAACTGATCACTTCCTTGCCGGGGATCACTGCTGCGATTTTTTTGCGTAGATTTTTGATGTGGCTGTCCACTGATCGATCATACCCTTCAAATTCATAGCCCTGGACCTGATTGATCAATTCGTCCCTGGGGAAAACACGGTTTGGGCGTGCTAACATTGTTTTTAACAACCCGAACTGAATTGGGGTCAGTGGGATCTCCTGACTCTCAATCCAGACCTGGTGCAGATCCTCATCCAGTTCTATTCCTTCCACAGAAATTTTCTTTTCTTTGCTTTCCTGATGGGTTCTCCTCAGCACTGCTTTGATGCGCGCAATCACTTCCCGCGGGCTGAAGGGTTTGCTGATGTAGTCATCTGCGCCCAGTTCCAGGCCCAGCAAACGATCTATTTCATCGCCTTTGGCCGTGATCATAATGATGGGGACCGAGGAAAATTTTCGAATCTCACGGCAGATTTCGATGCCATCCATTCCCGGCAGCATCAGATCGAGCAGGATGAGATCGGGGGGTGTTTTTTTTACGAAAGAAACTGCCCGATCTCCCCGATTCAATTCGGAGACACGGAAGCCTGCATTTTCTGCATAATCATGAAGTACATTCATGATTTTGATTTCATCTTCAACAATCAGAATATGGGAATCAGACATAGAAATCGCAATTTAGGAAGTTTTTCGATTGATCAGCCCAGTGGAAACATCAGTTCCATGTGAAGTCCGGCAGAGGCGGCATTGCTTGCTTTGATTGATCCACCATGGGCTTCAGCGATATGTTTGCAGATGGCCAGCCCCAAACCGCTTCCCCCCTGACTTCGGTTTCTCGATTGCTCCAAGCGGTAAAACCGGTCGAAAAGGTGGGGTAATGCTTCCTCGGGAACGCCCGGGCCGGAATCTTCAAAGTGCAGATTCACCGTTTCTTTGGTATGAGTCTCCCACACTTTTAAAACCCCCGGAGAATCGGCATACCGGATGACATTTTCAAGCAGGTTTGAAAACAATTGGACCAAACGCATCTTGTCACCCGAAAGTGTAATTTCTGCATCATTGTCGAGTTGAGCATTCAGGTCAATGTTATGATCTTCAAACCGGGTTTGATAGACATCCAGTATTTCCTGCAAGACCTGGAATAGCTTCAAAGGTTCCTTTTCAATCAACATACCTCTGGTTTCTGCGAGTGTCAATTCCTTGCAATTTCTGACAATTTTCTCCAAATGAAGGACTTCAAAATGGAGTGAATTCAGATTGTCAGTTTTCAAAGGACGGATCCCATCCTGCATCGCTTCAATCTCCCCTCGAAGGATGGCGAGCGGAGTGCCCAACTCATGAGAGAAATCAGACATCCAGTGTTTTTGCAACTGCTCATAGTTTTCAAGGGTTTGAGCTGTTTTGTTGAAATTTTCGGCTAATATGCCGAGTTCATCCCCTGTTTGTACCCGGATTCTTGTTCCGAACTCTCGGGATGCCAATGCCTGTGCTGCTTCCGTCAATTGCTGGATCGGCGCGGTGATGTGGCGGGAAACGATCCACGCAATCAATGCCGCCAACAGGAATATCCCTGCCCCCAGCAGATAAATAACCCTTGACTGCTGCGTTAGGAAATCTATATCCAACGGATTGGTTAGATTTTCTGTCATTTGCATCCCAAGATATCCCTCGGTGTTCCCGTCTTTCAAAATTTCTTTCAGTATATGCTGAGCAGGAGAGTTTGCGTTTCCCACCACCGGCACTTTATTCTGGTCAAACAAGGTCAGCCTTTGTCCCATCATCATTCGACCCCCTCCCATCCCGTGCATTTGCTGCATCCTTCCGGATCCTCTGCCGGGACGCCCGTATGAGGGATGGTCCGGACTGCCGATATCGGACTGGAGCAAGGTCCCGGATAATAATTGCCGCCACGCAGGCAGATTTCCCCGCAACTGATGCCAGTTTTGATTTTCCTTGATGTAGCGTTCCAGCGCTGTCACCACCATTGCCTGCCGTTCCATTTCAATCTTGTTGACATAGCTCGAAAAATTCTCTGAAGCATAGAATTGAATTGTGCCCACGAGCAAACCGACGATCAAAATCTCCGTCAGTAAAAAGGCCGCTAATAATTTGGTAAACAGCTTTAATTTCATGGATCCTCGCAATCGATCAAATTCCATTTTGTTTCCACTATTCTTCCACATTTTTTACATAATTGCCTGTTATTCTATTATTCAATTTAAAAAATATTTATCAATCTTTTAGGTTCACATTAGTGAGAAGGAGAAACTATGAAACGCTTATTGAAGGAAATGATTGCAGTCACCGCCGGAATCAGTTTTGTACTGAGCGGAATCGCTGTTGCACAAACAGGGCAGGGGAATTCAGGAAACCCTGGAGCAGGAAAGATGATGGGGAAAAATACTGTGAATTCAGTACACAGCATGCAGGGTCACGGCGACCAAAAAGGAATAGCAAAAAAAGACGGGCGGAGTTCCCGGGCGAATATGAAAGGAAAAAAGCAAAGCAATTTCTTCAATTTTCTTCAGCGGGACATGGTTTCTTTTGATCAGGCATATATTCCTGCATTGGCGTTGACGAGTCAGGAAAAATCAGGACCTTCAAAAAAAGCGATGGAGCTGCTGAAATCAAATTGGAGCGGATTTAAAAAAAACTACTATGACAAAAACAGGAAGGATTTTTCCTGGAAAAAGGATTTTGACCACATCGATGAACTGATTTTAAAAGCCGATCGGATTGTTAAAAGCGGAAAAAACCTCAAAGATGCCCACGAAGAACTGGAAGGTATACGCAACGTTTTTCTGGCACTGCGTCAAAGAAACGGGATCAACTATTTTGTTGACTATCTGACAGAATTTCACGAGCCTATGGAAGGGATCGTCCTTTCAGCATTGAAAAAAACACCGGAGACCTTAACAAGTGAGAATGTCAACACGATCAGGAATCTGCTTCCCCAGACAATCAGTCTTTGGGAAAAAATTCAAAAGGATTCTTTTGATCAGGAACTCTTCCGGTTCAATGACTCTAAAATTACGCAAATGAAAAAGCTTATGAAATCTGAAGGAATGGCACTGGAACAATTGCAGAACGCCCTGGAAGGGAGTGATCACGCCCTCCTCATCAAAAGATCAGTCGCGATCAAACCCAATTTTGCAAAACTGTTCATGATGTTTGGTGACTTCGAGACCCTCAAAAAAGGATAAATCTGTTCACCCCCATGCTATTTCCTCCGGCTTCTACATAAAGGGGACACAATACTTAAAAAAGCGGACACATACATAATAGGGACACAATACTTAATAAAAAAGCGGACACATAATCTAAAAAAATCCGATTTGCAGTGGTTCCCGTTTGTTCGTAAAAAAAGGATTGGGTGGGGCGAATTCCCACCCGTTGTTTCCTTGCTTGTCGGAAGGGGTTACAGGTATTTTTTAACAACCCGAAGTGCAAGGTCTTCCTTGTCAATGGTCACCGCAAAACCCAATGATTGGGCGAGGGCCA
>JADGAV010000030.1:57667-62644 GCA_015231825.1 SAR324 cluster bacterium | reverse complement strand
TCCGGTACAGAAATCACGACGCCTTGTGACAATTGTCTGCAAGGGTCCGTGGATATTGGGTTTTCTTTTCCATTCTTCGGCATTTCTCATTCCCGAATTCATGTTTCATCCAATGGCTATATCGGATTCGGAGAAAACTACAGTCAGGTTCCCAGCGGAATTTTGCCGGACTCTGCGACGACAGCTCCCAAAATCATGCTGTTCAACAGAGACATGGAGGTGTTCAGCGGCGTCACTCGCATCTATACTCAAAGCAAAACCGGTCCTGAAAGGTTCATTATTCAATTCAGCAACTGGGGAGTGCATGGACAGAGCAGTGATGTCAATGTCGATCTTCAGGTGGTTTTGTATGCAGACGGCAATATCCTTGTGCAATATGCCTCGCTGAACGGACAGAGCAGCGGGAGTGTCGGTCTCGAACTCAACGCCTCCGGATCACGCTGGTACTACCTGAAATATCCCAAAACGGTCATTGATAACCTTGCGGTGCTCTATTCTTCATCCTACCAGGGAGTGGCCGAGCTGGTATTTTCCCCGTCTGCTTTTGCTTTTAATGCCGGGAGCGGAAACAGCGGAACGGATACCCTATCGCTCTCCAACACCGGCAGCAACAGCTTGGCCTGGACTGCAGCCGTCACAACTAATAGCGGAGGAAACTGGCTCAGTCTGGCCAGCAGTTCCGGATTTCTTCTGGGAGGAAAAAATGAAGGGACGAATGTCAATGCCTCCTTTTCCGATCTGAGCAGCGGGATCTATTCCGGAAGCATTACCCTCTCGAGCAATGATCCCAACAGCCCTGCTTCGATTCCTGTTGTTCTCACCGTGGGGACTCCCGATTTTCAAATAGCACCCTCGCCATTGAACATCACTGTTGGATACAGTCTTGGCCACACGACGTCTTTGACTCTGGCAAATTCCGACACCAATAGTTTTGTCACATGGACTGCCGCCACAACAACCAGCAGCGGCGGAGATTGGCTGCAATTGGCGACGACGAGCGGAGTACTGGTTGGCGGTGCCGTTCAAACCCTCGATATTGCTGCTTCTTCAGAAACTCTAGCACTGGGCAATTATACCGGCAGCATCACGTTTACCAGCAATGCCGCAGGCAGTCCTGAATCTGTGCCGATCACTTTGGCAGTCAATCCTGCTGCGATTGCCGCCACGCCGACTCTCGTTTCCATGGGGCTCACACCCGGTCTGGCAGGGTCTCAAACCGTTGTTCTTCAGAATCTGGGAACCGGCCATCTGAAATACTCCCTGGGTGATACTGCCAGTTGGCTCAATGTCTCTCCTCTTTCGGGTTCCATCGCTCCGCAGGGACAAGATTATTTGTCCATCAGCGTCGACTCAGGGTCCCTCGCGATGGGGACCTATCAGTCTTCTTTGACGATTGCCAGCAATGATCAGGCAACTCCGATTTTGACCATTCCCATCACACTCCGAATTGCAGAATGCGCCAGTACACAAAGCGGTCCTCTGCTGGATTTGACCACTTTCAACAACGAGTCTGTTTGCCAGTCAATTTCTAATAATTTTATCATCTCCGATGGACATACTGTCACCTGGGATGGAAGCGGCACTCCCCTCAGCAGCACCATTACGGTTCGCAGCGGAGCCGTGCTGCAGATCACGGGATCCGGCACGGTCAACGGTTCTATCGTGCTGGCGGGCGGAAGACTTGAAATCAGCAGTGGTGTGATTTTGAAGACCTTGACCGTGAACACCCATTCCTCCATCAATATCGCCGGCGGAAACAGTTTTACTTTGGCAAATACGGCTCATATTCCTTATGGAAAAATCCTCGAAATTGCTGGAGGAGGAACATTTCAGGGAGAAGGGATTGAATTGTCCGGGAGTTTGAAAATCAGCAATCCGATGACCCTCGCCAACCCCTTGACCTTCCAGGGAGGAAATCTGGATGTTCAGGCGGACACCACACTGGCGGGAGCACTGGCCTTCCCTCCTGTCCTGGTTTATTCGAAAAAAAGCGGAGCATCGGATCCATTTGCGAACTTGAGCAGCGGTTCTTATGCAGCGCCTTTTTTTGTGGATCTGGATGCCGATGGGGATTTGGACCTGTTCATCGGATCTTTCGGTCCTCCTCTTGAATATTATAAAAATGTCGGCACTGCGGCTTTTCCCAGTTTTGTCCAGCAAAGCGGAACTTCGAACCCTTTGAACGGCATTTACCTGGGTGAGGAAGCTCCGGCTCTGGTCGACATTGACAATGATGGGGACATGGACGCCTTTGTGGGGGGCACAGATGGTTTGATTTCCTATTTTGAGAACGTTGGCAATGGCACCCGTCCTGTTTTTCAGGCAAGAACGGCCAATGCGAATCCCATGAACGGTTTTGATGCGGGTTTGTACTCCCATCCAGCCTTCGTTGACATTGATCACGACGGTGACCTCGATTGTTTTGTGGGAGGAGAAGCAGGAAATGTCAGATTTTTGGAAAACACAGGAACAATGGTGTCCCCCGTCTTTACCGAGAGAACCGGGTCTTTGAATCCTGCTGAAGGCATCGATATCGGATACGAATCAGCCCCGGCATTTCAGGATTTCGATCAGGATGGCGATTTTGACCTATTTGTTGGTACGGGTGATGGAAGTGTCAAATATTTTCAAAATGCTGGCACCCGGACCTCCGCCCGTTTTATTATCGCTGCCGACAATCCTCTCAGTTTTCAGCTGCAGGCCTATGCAGCACCCGTTTTTGCCGATCTTGACCAAGATGGGGATCAGGATGCTTTTGTCGGAGACAGCACTGGAAAAATTTATTATTTTCAGGCGAGCGGTTCGAGCAATGCTCATGCGGGTTTCAACATTGCCAGTGGAACGACCCTGATTCTAAACAACGAATTCAGTATTCCCGCCAAAAAAACCCTCTCAATCCAAGGTGCCGGGACTTTGGCCGGCGGTAAATTGACGATTACCGGGACCCTGACCATTGCGAATCCCAGCACCCTGAAGAATCAGATATTCATAGAGCAAGGTATCCTCGACATTGATGCCGCCACCCACCTGCTCGGCAGCGTAAGCAGCGCCAACGGCTCTCTGGACATTGATGCGGATACAATCCTTTCCAGTGATTTTGCGACCATTGCGAGTTCCGGAGTCATAAAGCTGACGGAAAAAACCGGGAGCAGCAATCCCTTCAACGGGGTGGATCTCGGCAGTTATTCCGCACTCTTTTTTGTGGATATCGATAACGACAGAGATTTGGATTCCTTCTATGGAGCCTCGGGACCTCCCCTCGAATTTTTCAAAAATACCGGAACGCCGCTTTCTCCTTTATTTGTCAGGCAAAATGGAAATGCCAATCCCTTGAGAAAATATCTGGGAGAGGAAGCCCCTGCCTTTGTGGATATTGATGATGACGGGGATTGGGACGCCTTTCTGGGAGAAAGCACCGGTCAGGTGAGACACTACCTCAATACCGGGACGCCGAAAAGTCCGTATTACGTGGAACTCTTCGGCAATGCCAACCCGCTCAACGGGGTCCGTGTGGGTTACTATTCTCATCCTTTTTTCGTTGATATTGATCAGGATGGCGATTGGGATGTGTTTATTGGGGGCAGTGACGGACGGACCCGGTTTCTGAAAAATGTCGGCAGCAAATCGTCTCCTGTGTTTGTTCTGCAGTCCGGAAGCGCCAATCCTTTGAATAATTTCGATATCGGGTATGAAGCGGCTCCTGTGCTGATTGATTTCGATAAGGATGGAGATTTGGATGCGTTCATTGGAGCAGGAGATGGGACCATCAGTTACTACCAAAATATTGGAAATGCCGGATCGCCTTCATTTGCTGCAGTGCAGGGAAAGGGCAATGTCTTTGAAGGAGTCGATGTCGGGTATTACGCCTCTCCCATGTTTGCTGATCTCAATCAGGATGGAATCGTTGAAGCCTTTATCGGATCCGATAAAGGAGACATTCGATATTTTGACTCGAATGTTTCCAACCAGGGAAGCACCGTGTTTGATGTGGCCGGCACCTCGAGCCTGATTATCAATGGCAATCTCAAGCTGGGAGCATCCGCAAAGGCGAGTTTAAAAGGAGGCGGCAGTTTTGATTTAAATGGAAATCTGTCCATGATCAGTTCTCTGAAGGCATCGTCGGGGATTTTTAACATTGCAAGCACCACGATTCTGCTGGGGGGAAATCTGGATACCCGCGGAGCAATCCTGAAGACCAATTCAGGTGTAACGCTGGCTTTGAGCGGAAATTCTACTCTCACCAGCGGACAGGCCTTGACGATTGCCGGTTTGGAGTTGCACAAAAGCACGCTGATGCTGGGATCGAAGACGACCGATTTGACGATTGCCAATTCGCTGACGATGACGGACGCCAATGAGCAAATTATCACTGGAAGTGCCGATTTGGTGCTGGCGAACTCCCTGAATCTGATCAATGGACAAATTCTCAGCAATGCAGGCAGCATTCAGTTCAACTCAGGAGGAATCATTTCAGGAGGAAGCATTGCCTTTAGCGGCGGATCGCTGATTCTTTCCAGTACGCATGCAACAATTCTGCAGGCCGGTGCCAATGTGTCCCTCTTCGAGACGTCCCTGGCTTCAAACTATTCTATCCGATCAACCGGCAGGACCCTGCAGAAAACAGCCCAGGTACCCGGCAGTGTCGGCAAAGCGATTTTGATAGTCGAGTCAGGCGCTCGTTTCAAGATGACAGGAGGCAGTATGCAGAACATTGCTGCCAGCCCGAACTCTCTCGATGTCTATGGAGTGGCAGACCTTGGGGGAAATTCCAACTTTGCTTTTTTGACCACAACGACCACAACCACTCCTCCGACAACGGTTCCGGTTTCTAATATCGCTGGAGGATCTCCCTCCGGAGGAAGCGGCTCATCTGGAGGCAGTGCACCGGGCGGCGGCGGTGGCGGTTCTTCAGGAGGCGGTGGTTCTTCAGGAGGTGGTGGTTCTTCAGGAGGCGGTGGTTCTTCAGGAGGCGGTGGT
>JADGAV010000030.1:29514-57567 GCA_015231825.1 SAR324 cluster bacterium | reverse complement strand
TTCTTCAGGAGGTGGTGGTTCTTCAGGAGGCGGTGGTTCTTCAGGAGGCGGTGGTGGTTCATCCGGCGGTGGAGGATTTACGACTCCGACACCAACCACAACGGCGGCCCCGACGACGACCACGACTTCAAGTGCGACCAATTCTACTACCAGCACCTCATCAACGTTTGTGGGCAGCACAATTTCCGTTCCTCCACCGACGAGTCCGCCCATCAGCACGACGAACCCGCAAAACCAAACGATCAGCGCCAGTCAGGGGAATTCGGAAGTGAAGGCACCGCAAAACAGTACGACGGTATCCAATGCCGATGGGTCTGTTACGGTGAAGATTCCTGTTGGATCCAAGCCGGCTGCGGTGTCCTCCACGATAAAGGCCGACGGATCGATCGCCAACAAATCCGAGGCCGTCAATGCTCAGGGAGAGCTTGTCAATACCGAAATAAATGCGCCGAATGGTGCCACAACGGATGTCAGTGAAACAGGGGTTTTGGTGACTAAAGTTCCGCAAATCGCGCTTTCCAATGGATCCAAAGTTGATATTGTTGCCAACGTTGGTGCCGACGGGACGGCCAAAAATGTGACGGAAATCGTGAGCAGCACCGGGGAGCTCCTCTCTACAGAGGTGCAGGCACCCGCCGGTGCCATCACGACCATTGATGAATCCGGAAATATGAGCACTCAGTCAGCGGCCATTACTTCCACCGACGGAACGGTCCGTTCCACGATTTCTCAGGTTGCACCGGATGGGAGCACCACCAATCAAATGACGGCCGTGGATTCGTCAGGCAAACAGGTCATCACTAAAATTCAGGCTCCTGCTGGCGCGAAAACCTCGATCAGCCCGACAGGGGCTACTCAAATTGAGGCCCCTGCGGTGAGTAATTCTGCCGGAGAAGTGGTGGCTTCCAAAGTCACCACCAGTGCCAGCGGAGTGATTGAAGCAAACCTTGAGATTACCCCGCCCAATGGGACAAAACCGACAGTGATTCTGCTGCCAAAAGCTGAGCAGGGAGCTGCAGTGGATATCACATACAATGAGAGCGGGGTGGGTACGATAGTGATTGTCACGCCGTGGTCCCTGACTCCCGCAAGCAACACCGGAGGCAGAATCGTGGCTGCTGAACTGACAAATACTGAACTGAAGGACTACTTCATGGGAAAAGATGCCTTGAGTTCAGAACCGGTCTATCTTCTTCCGACATCCGATGACACGACCCTCAAAATCGAAAAAAGTTTTGAAGGAGCCGAAACTCAACTGACATTGACTGCAGGAACCGCGAATCTCAAAGTCGGTAGTGGATCGTTTCAGGAAATGGCGCAAAACAGGGCCGTCACGATTATAAATACTGCAGCCAGCGTCAGCCTCAGTGCCGGCTGGAACCTGATTGCTTTACCGGCAGACGTCAGTTTGGAGGCAGATGAATTGGAAACAAAATTGAGCAGTGCCAATTCTATTTGGACTTGGAAAAATGAAACTTGGGCCAGCAAGCAGCCTTCTTTACGAACATCGGCTCGCAGTATTGGATTCGTCAATACTACTGAGATCACAACAATTGAACCTGGAGAGGGGTTTTGGGTTGACCTGGATGCAGCGGCTCAATTGAGTGTTGAGGATTACGGGGCCTATGAGATCCAAAGTCGTTTGTCCGCTTTGGGCACCGGTTGGCATTTGATGGGCAGCGCAACGGCCACTTCTGCTCAAACGGTGATTGATATGATCGGAAAGTCTGCAGGCCGGGAATCTACTCCTTTCGGTGCAGGAATACAGGGACCAGGCAATCGGGTTCCTCCGGCAAAAGGAATGTGGATTGTTTCCGTTTTAGTGCTTTTCACTGCTTTCCTGATCGTCAAAATTGCCCGGCAGCAGAAACTGCTGCTTGGGACAGGCAGATTGTTATCTCCTCGCTGGGGAGTCGTCCTGGCAGGTATCGGAATTTTGCTCACGCTTCACGCCTGTGGAGGCGGGGGCAGTTCCAGCAGTTCTTCTTCTCCGTCATCCGATTTTAACGCTTCCCGGATGATTGTGTTGTGGAAATGGGAGAACAGCACCTGGTATGCTTACTCTTCCAATACTTTTGCTTCGGAAATCTTGAACTCCAAAGGAATTCCTGTTTTTTCCGGCATTGCTGCAGGAGACGGTTTTTGGATCAACATCCGCGATGTCGAAAGTGCCTCAGATTCCGGAATTTCGGAAAATCCTCCGCAGCCGTCTCAGTTTGACTAGAACTCGTCGTATTGCGAGTTCGTCATATAAAACTGCTTCGCATAGAGTTTTCTGTTGAACTATTTTGAAAGACTCCCCTGTTTTTGTCCTGACGAAGCGGCCCCTGAATCAATAGAACGATCAAAAAAAGCGATCAGGCGATCCCGATAAATACTGCGATATTTGCTGAGCATCTGGATATGTCTGCCATTTTCAATTGTCCACATCCACTTGGGCTCCCTTGCAGCTTCAAAAATTTGGATCCCATGATGGTAGGGAACCACATCATCTCTGCTGCCGTGAACAATCAGCAGGGGTATCGGAGAAATGTTTTTGATCACCGGTGCAGGTGCGTAGTCGTCATGAAACAATAATTGGGAGAGCGGGTATTTCAGGAGTTTTGTGAACCAAACCTCTGCCATTTTTTCCTCCGCAATTTGCTGGTAGGTATAAAATGCCCCTTCTGTAACGACTCCGGCAATTCCAGCAGGTTTCAGGTCCCCCATCAGACGCAAAGCCAATGCACCTCCTAAACTTTGTCCGAAAACGATCAATTTTGTGGAATCAACATCGGCTCTTGACTGGACATAATTCAGTGCTGCCAGAGCATCCTCATAGATTCCCTTCGGCTCCGCCTCTCCCTCTGATTGTCCATAACCGCGATAGTCGAACATGAACAAATTGTAATTCTGCTGAGGAATAAAAAATACATGAAAAAAATAGTGAGAAAGATTTTCAGCATTGCCATGATAGTGAATCACGGTTCCCTTCGCATTTTTTGATTGGGCGGGGACGAACCAGCCATGGAGTTTTGTGCCGTCCTCACTATGAAAATAGACATCTTTGTATTGCAGTCCCATTTGCTGTGGGTTCAAATATTGCCAGGGACTTGGGTTGTAAAACAATTGATTGCATCCGGAAACCAAAAGCAGTCCTGTTAAAATGAAAAAGGTGAAGGTTTTTCCTGGGTACTTTCTGGTCGGATTGGTCCGTGGAATAGAAATGAGAAATTTGCTCCATTTTGTTTTCATGACCTGACAATGCGTTTTTGTTGAATTCAGTAATAGTAATTGAATGCTAGTAAAAACTCCTCGGATGGTCCAAAATTGAGCTCGAACCGTAAATCTTTATTTTGTTCCAGAGTCCATCTTTGATGGACTTTCCCTTTAAAATAATAATGTGGATCTCCAAGAAAACCCTGGGTGCTTTGAAACTCAAGCTGAGTTTTCCAGTCGCCTGTCCATTCCAACAGAAGGCCCGCCAAGACACCTCCGCCAAGCAGGTAATCATATTTATAAGCCTTGTCTGCTTCTGCAGTCACGTTCCCCATCAGGTAGGAAATTTCTTTTTTTAAGAAATGTGTTTCCCAACTGTATCCGATTCCTACCTGTCCCAGAGTTTTTTTACAACTGCGGCAGATTCTTTTTGTAGAAGATTCAACCGCGAAATTAACCCGCCAGGACCAGTCGGTCCGAATTAAATTTCTTGAAGCGAGACTGACCACATTGACAATATCCAAATGATGCAGAACCCATTCATCGTTTGTATAGTGCCTTATTTTCAGGTCAAGAACGCTCAATTGAGAGTTTTCCAGATGACCGGTTTCGTCCCCCAAAATATCATGATAAGCGGGCCAAATACCAAATTCTTGAAACGAGTCCTGCCGATGGCCGCCGAGACCCAGACGTACCCGGTTTGCAGGATGTCCTTGCTGCAGCGGTTTTTCCTGATTGTCAGGAACTACTGGTTCAAGTTTCATTTTCAATCGACTGCGTTCCCTCAGCAAGGAGCGGCGGTTTTTCTCCACTTGCTGATCCTCCTGATCCTCGTTTAAACGACTGCGCAGATAGTCCAGAGCCGTGTCCAGAATCATTGCTCTTCTCTCTGTTTCTAAAAGCGAAAAGGGAGCAGAATGAATCAGGCGGGGGTCAGCCACCAGCATCAGAAGCACTTTTTGTTCTTTCTCGGTTAGTCCATTGTATTTTGCCAGAAGCTGCCGGGTTCGGGCCGGGAAATAGTTCATTCGTGTGACCAAACCTTCCTGTTCCAAGGTGTCCCGAACTGTCGTTGCCGGAATAGTCCACAAAAAATAGGGTTCTTTTAAAGAATATTGCGGTGCCGCAATCTCAACCAGTTCCAGAGTACGGTAACTGCAGTTCTCCAGGGTAAAATAATAAGGGATGTTTGTATGTGCCATCTCCCAGCTGTGCATGATCAGAATTTCTAACTCCTGGTCTGTCAGGTTCAATTCATATTCCCAGATACTGCGGTCTTCAAACTCGATGTTGGATAAAATTGGAGTGTAGTAGGGATTGAGTGCGTAGACCCCCTTATAACCGCCGAATACGCCTTTGAGCGCATACAGCACTCCAATGTTGTCATCGACGGCCGCTTGAAATTGAACGACATGGGCCAACAAGTTGAGTGAAGGATTATTTTTCTTCTGATTGAATTTGAGAAAGGTGTGTCCAAAGACTGAGGCTGGATTTCCCATGTAGGAGGATGCAAAAACCAGACTGACCGACTGAGCCTTGATCAGCTGGCGCCAGGCCTGATAACTCTTGCAGTTCACAGGAGGCAAGTGCTTCGATTCGAATTTCAGTTCTTGATTGAGCCACTGGAATCGGGCAGGGAAACGGCAAATTCCATGGGCGTTCCCGCGTTCAAAAACAGGATCAAAGATCGCTTCAATGGTTTCGTAGAGTTCATGCTCAGGATTGTCCATCCCATCTCGCGCAGCAAAAAACCGAAGATCTTCGATCTCACTGCTGGCATCAACCTTCAAGGGGGCATAGTGCAGCAGACGGAGCCATTGTTTCTTTTTGTGAAGCTCTTTTTGCTGTGCGGCTTTTTGCAGATTTTCCAGGTAGGAGAAGAAATTTTCGGCTTTGAGGAAAGAAGGGAATGCCAAAAAAAGGAGAAGTATCCCAATCAAAAAAAAATTCATTTGAGCAAATAATTGACTACTTTAACTTGAATTTATGATTTTAACATGACAATTGCATTCTATAGGTCTTTGAATTCAAATCAAGATCTTTTGAACTCAATTCAGGATTCGCCTCTCTAATGCGGAGAGTGTTTAAACCTCAATAATATTGACCTCACTGTGAAAGGAATTTATGAAAAAAAAATGCTGGCCCATCTTATTGTTGATTCTTTTTGTGATACCGCTGAGCAGTCACGCAAAAAACTCCTGCGGTTTGGGACCAACCATTCTTGGAGGAAACAATAGTCTGGTTTCGCAAACGGTTGCAACCATTACGGATGGTTCGTTTGCAATTACCAATCTTTTTGCCATTTCGACAGGAACCATGGGATGTTCCAGTTCCGGTATTGTCAAAGTTGAACAGCAGAAAATGTATATCAGTCACACCTATGCAAATTTGGAAGAAGAAGTAGCCAAGGGAGAGGGACCCTATTTGGATTCATTGATCCAGTTGATGGGGTGCTCTGTTGATGCAAAACAGGATTTTATCCAGCTGTCACAGCAAAATTATGAACAGATCTTTGTTCCCCAGGACGACCGTGAGCAGCAAACTGAAATATTTTTGCAGGGAATCACAAGTATTATGAATCACCCTCGTCTTCAAAATCAATGTCAACACCTTTCTTAATTAGAACTGATAACAATCTTCGGAGAAAATGATGTTTCAAAAAACTTTATTGTCAATTGTATTGTCTCTATTTTCCTGTTCTATGGTGTATGCCAGTTATGGCGACTGCGGTTTGGGCACGCAAATCACCAGTGGTAATAAAACGATTGTCTCACAAACATTCGCTTATACCACTAACGGGACCTCTCATATCACCTCTGTGGTGACTCAAACTTCCGGCTGCGACTACAGCGGAATTGTACAAAAGGAACAACTGCAGGAATTTTATGTCATGCAGACTTATGTCAATATCGAGGAAGATGCGGCCAAGGGAGAAGGACCCTATTTGATTGGATTGGCAGAATTGATGGATTGTGCTCCAGAAGCTCATCAGGCCTTTGCCCTGCTGCTGCAATCCAATTTTGACCAATTGTTTGAGGGAAGTATTCAGGAGAATGAAAAAGGGAAAGTTCTTCTGCAGAGAATCAAGCACAACATCCGCGTTAAACCTCAGTTAGCTGCGAAGTGCAAAGTGTCTTGAAAAAGTTTTCTGCATTTCAATAATATGCCCGAACCAGGGGGCGGGATCATCTTAAGAAGAAAAAACAGGATGATGGCGCCCCATGCAGAAAGACTCTGAGGGTTGCCATCTCAAGAAGGGCCTGCAACCTAGACTTGCCAGAAATTTTTACTGCTTTCCCCGATCACTGTATCGCGGTCAAGACCAATATCTGCCAGCAGGTGATCATCCAGATTCAAGAGTGCCTGTCTTTGGCGTGATCGATCCATCCATACAGAAAACATTTCCAGTTTAGAAACAAAGAGGGAAATCCAGTCATAAGACCTGATCACCAGTCGTCCAACATCAATTCCGGTTTTGAGATGAGCATCGATTGTGGCGAGATTGTAGAAATACATTTTGTCGTTTAGATTTACTGATTTCATGGCTGAGCCTCCGTTTGGGTATGTGTTGCAATTGTCATTCGACTAATCATCGCTGAACTATGACTTAATTATGCCGTTTTAATGAGCTTTGCGCAAACGATTAAAACTAACGCTATGCATTAGAAAAACTAACTTCATAATTTCGAGAAGAAAGATGATCAGCAGGCGATGAAAGATCCTGATAAAAAATAGTCCTGCCTGTCGGTCGGGGAAAGCCTCATTTTCGAGCGCCTGGAGACTGCTTGAAGATCGGATGGACCTGACTCAAGCCAGTCGCGCTATAAAGCGTTGTAGTTCTCGCAGGTGATTCGAGGAAAAGCAATGGACAAAGCTCAGCGGGGAACGCAGAGTTTCGGGAACCGGGTGTTGGCCGTGATGATGAGGATTGAGCGGAGAGGAAAGAGGGATGCTTTAGCTTATTCTTCCAGAATTTCCATCCCTATCAGGGTCATGTCATCCTGGAATCCCTGCATTTCAGAATACTGCAGTGCAAAATCATAGGTTTTTTCCAGCAGCTGATCAATCGGCAGGTTGGAATGTTCTTCAAAAAATTTAATCAGTTTTTTGTCCCCAAGCAATTCTTTTTTTGCATTCGATACTTCATTCAGTCCGTCGGTGTAGAAAAAAACTTTGTCTCCCGGCAGACATTGGAAGGTCTTTTTTTCGCAATCGACCATACTGCTGGGAAACTGCCCAATGACAGTCCCTGCGGTTCTGAGGAAAAAAATATCGTTTGTTTTCGGACGAATGACCAAACTGGGCAGGTGACCCCCAATCGAATAGCTCAGGAGGCGTTTTGCCGAATCATAGATCCCGTAGCACATGGTGACAAATTTGGCGCTGGGCAGTTTTTCGTATAAAAGGTCATTGACGGTATTGAGCAAACATTCTGGAGATTCCTGGTCATAAACGGCACTTCTGAAAACAGTGGAAACCATGAAAGAGATCAGGGCCGCTGAAATACCATGCCCGGAAACATCCGCAGTGAGAATACCAAACTGATCGTCTTCCAATTCGACGATGTCATAAAAATCCCCTCCAATTTCATCAATGGGAACATATTTAAAGGCAGTGCGGACACCGGGAATGGAAGGAATGGATTTGGGGAGAATGGATTTTTGAGTTTCTTTTGCCTGAACCAGTTCTGTGTGACGGGCTTCTTTTTCCTGCACCAGCTTTCGATTCATCTCCTCATAACGTTTGGCTCTTTTCGTGGTGCGTTTGAGTTTATCAGCGAGAATGCGGGCAAACCATTGATAGAAAAGATGGTGCAGGTTGTGGGAAGGCTCGTTTTCAATTTTTTGCAGGTGCGTGGAAGAAATCGTGAAGGCTTCCAAATCCCCGAAAGCCTCTATCGTTGCGCTGGCAAACTCTCCTGTGATGGCACTGATTTCACCGAAAATATCACCTTTACGCTGCAGGTGGTAAATGAACTCACCGTCGACTATGACCGACACCGCGCCTTTGATCATAAAATATAAATCGTGATTTTCTGAGCCCTGATCCAGAACAACCGTCCCGGACTGATACTCCCGGTATTGAGCAAGAATGAGGATTTCCTGAATTTCCTCATCTGATACATGCTCAAAATACCGCGATTCTCTCAGAAGATCGAAAATTTTCTGGTCGTTGACGGTCATAAAAATGGACTTATCGTTTTCTGAAGCGTTGCAAAATCTTCCCTAAATGTGACAATTAACATCTTTTTTACTGCATTGGAAGTAAAAAAGTACCCATTGAAAAAATGCATTCATGAGAGAAAACATTTCGTTACAAAAGGAAAGGCTTCAACTTATGATTTGTTTTTCAACACCGTAGCGTCCATTGAAAACGGTTGTCCCCGGTCTTTTTTGAATTCCCCGTTCATTGTGGCTAAGGGTTTCAAGGAGCTTGAAAAGAACCCTGATATCGTCCTGGCAGGCAAGCGGGGATGCGATCTGGTCCAGGGTGAAAAACTGACCGGAATGCTCATTGAGGTATTCAATTGCCTTTGATTGCAGGGCCAACACCGATCCCGCTGCCTTTTTGCCGGCCTCCACTCCCGGCTGATGGTAGGCATTGATATTAACCAGAGAAGCGTAAAATCCTACAGCCCTCTCATACAGGGCAATCAGAGCACCAAAGCTGGTTGCCGTTATCTCGTTGAGAGTAATCGTCAGCGATTCGCGGTCGTTTTCGTACAATGCCTGCTCGGTTCCCAGTAAAAAGCCCTGCAGATAGTCGCCTGATGTGGTTCCGGGTTCTACTTCCGGCAGTTCGCCCTCCCTCTCCTTTAAAACCTGAAGAAAGGTGACGAAAAAATTCGGCAGTCCGTCTCGAAGCTGCTGGACGTAAGCATGCTGGTCTGTAGAGCCCTTGTTGCCGTAGACGGCAATCCCCTGATGCACGACTTCACCCGATTTGTTCTTCTCTTTTCCAAGAGATTCCATGATCAATTGCTGCAGATAGCGGCTGAGCGAGGTGAGTCGGTCTTTGTAGGGGAGAATCACCATGTCTTTTTTACCGCGTCCTTCTCCGGCGTAGTACCACATCAAAGCCAGCATTGCTGCAGGGTTATGCTGAACTTCGGGCTGACGGGTCAATGCATCCATTTCAGCTGCTCCCGCCAGGAGAAATTCGATATCAACTCCTTCCAGTGCAGCGGGGAGTAAGCCCACTGCCGAAAGTTGTGAGGTTCGCCCGCCGACCCAATCCCACATGGGAAAGATTTCCAACCAGCCCTCACCTTTAGCGACCTGAAAGAGTGGGCTCCCATCTCCGGTAATCGCCACGCAGTGTTTGGAAAAATCTAAACCGGCCTTCTGAAATGCGTGTTGGGCTTCCAGCATTCCGTTGCGGGTTTCCCTGGTTCCCCCCGATTTTGAAATGACCAGCACCAGCGTTTCGCTCAGGGACGTTCCAATTTCTTTGAGGACCTGATCCATGCCGTCCGGATCCGTATTGTCAAAAATAAAAAAATCCATTTTTCTTTGATACGATCCGAGAGCCTGATGGACCAGTTGCGGCCCCAGGGCGGAACCGCCGATACCGATCAGCAGAATTTTACTGAATCGCTTTCCATTTTCTGATCGGATCAATCCTTCATGAATCCGGGCCGTGAATTCCTTGATTTTTGAAATATTGTCTTCAATCGCCGTTTTAATTTCCCTGTTTGGGGCGAGTGCAGCGTTCCGCAGCCAATAGTGACCGACCATTCGATTTTCATCAGGATTGGCGATGCTCCCTTTTTCCAGACTGTTCATTTCAGCAAATGCCTTTTTAAAAGGGACTTCCATCTCCTCGAAAATGGTGTCGGAAAATTTCATATGGGAAACATCCAGGGTGATTCCAAGAGTTTTGCTGGTAATTAGAAAGTCCTGATACCGTTGCCATAGATTTGATTTCATGATTTCACTCTTCAAATTGAAAAATCCGGTTTATATGATATAACAGGTGCGCGAAAAAGTACGTAAGATCTCCTTTTTGTAACAGACCAAGCATTCTCTGCAAATAGTAATACTGAAGCCCTTGATTTTTTTTATCTCGGTGGACGTACGCTTCCGCTTTATTATGGAATATTGACCTAGCCAAGGGCAGCAAAAAGCGTTCAATGCATGGCAGGGAAGGGCCCTTCAGCAGGTTTGACCGAGCATGCCATAAAAAAACAAAAAAAAACAAAGGAAAAATGCTTCCATCCGCAAGACACTGCTCTTTGCTTTCCATTGATATGCTCGACTATGTTTGAAGATACCGATATCACCTTACTGTTGACGGCCATTCGCTTCGCGGCAGAAAAACATCAGAAACAAAGACGAAGAGATGAGGTGACGCCCTATATCAACCATCCGATAGAAGTGGCAACCGTCCTCTGGTCCGATGGAAAGGTACGGGAATCCGAGATGATTGCTGCCGCTGTTTTGCATGATATTTTGGAGGATACTCAAACCCTTTCCCAGGAAATCCAAACCCTTTTTGGAGATAAAGTACTGGCATGGGTCGAAGAGGTCACCGATGACAAAAGCTTGCCCAAACAAGAACGAAAACGCCTTCAGATCGTTCATGCCCAATCGGCGAGTCCGGGGGCGAAACAAATCAAGATGGCTGATAAAATCTGCAATCTTCGAGATTTGATGGTTCGTCCTCCGCACGATTGGACGTTGGATCGCAAACTGCAGTATCTTTCATGGAGCGATCAGGTAATGGACGGTTTGCGAGGCTGCAATGCTCTTCTTGAATCCCTGTTTGACCAGGTGCTTCAGGAAGCCCGTCAGCACTATCGACAAACGTCGCCCGGCATGCCCCTGTAATTTTTGAAACAGTCCGAATTTCTTATGTTTTTCGGCACTCTAATTACTGATGAAAGGAAATCATGTTGAATTTGAGCTTCTTGGACAAATTGAATGATGATCAAAAAAAGTGGATGACTCTTGCAATTGCAGGGATGGTCGTTGCAGATGGGATAATCGATAAACGTGAGCTCAGTGATTTGGGAGTGGTCTTGTCTCATCTGGGGAATATTGAAAAAGCTCAAAAATTAATGGGAATGCTCAAAGCCAAACAAATCCCGAGACTTCCGAGGATAAAAATAGATGACCGTGGCCTGGCGGTGCAGATGCTGCTGGCTGTTACCAAAGTCGGAATTGTGGACAATAGTTTGTCTGCCAAAGAAGCGGACTATCTGATTTATCTCGGTGCTATTCTTCATTTTCCCAAAGATTACACGCAAAGTATTCTCAAATGGGCAAAGCAGCAGGCAGAAATCAGTCGGCTGCAAATGGAAATTGTCAAAAAAGGAATGAACATTGACGTAGAAGATTATGAATTGATTGGAGACTATTCGATGAAAGTGAACGTTCAGCAGTTCGAATTTTAAAATTTTCACAAAAATGTTCAATTCACATTTGCAGGTCTTGACACTCCTCTTCCCTGACAGGGTTTTGCCTAAAAAACCGGAATCCAATATTTTTCTCAAACAAGTTCTTCAAAATTCTTGTCCATTGCACATTTTCTGATAAACTTGACGGTTAAATAATACGGAATAGATTTTCAGAATCAAGGACTCCCCCAAGTCTCATGGACCCGCAACAAAAATCAGAGGAATACTGTGAATAAGTATCTGACTTTATTCGTCAGCCTGCTTGGGCTGGCCATCATCATTTATGTTTTTGTTACCGTAGGAATGGACCGCGAACCAGAAGATCCCTGGTATGTCGGGAAGTGGTCCGGCATCAATACCTACAGTACCCCGAACTACACTTTGGGAATTCAAATCAATGCCGACCATTCCGTTATCGGCTGTGCGATCGAACCGGGAGTTCCCGGAGCCAGAACTTTTTCAGGCATGCTCATCAATGACGGCAGCGAGATTCAGTGGGGAGATGGCAGCCAGGCCAGAGGTTCCAAAGCTGAAATTATCCGAAGAGGGGATCAGCTGCAGCTCGGAGCCGATGACATCGTCATTTATACGAAGGGTTCCCTCCCGAAAGGCTGCTGAGACGGGATCGCAAAGGCAGGCTGAGTTGCTGTCTCAATAGTGCCCCCTGGCCTGCTTCAACATTCGGATCAGTCCTCAGCCCTTCGCGCTTGATATATCAAGCGCGATATGAGAGAAAAATCGTTTTTCCTAAAAGAACATTCTTTTTACTTCATTCAACTTCCTCTCCACAAATTAAAGGAATCCGCGTGACAATCCATCGCTTTTTTTTAATGAGCCTTTTGCTCTCTGTTTTTCTGTTCGCCGCTTGTGAGAAGGCGCTGAAATTCGAAAATACTGCCCTGGTCGAACATCCATTTCAGGACTTTAAAGTTTATCACTTGAAATTTGCTTTCACGAACCCGACGGATCAACTGATCACCATCAAAGCGGTGGATGTCCTCGACAAAGATGGGAAGAAAATTGACCATGATCCCCAATTTTATACTTTTTTAAAACAGACAAATTTCCGGATCGAGCTTCTGACTCATGATACTTCTTTGGAGGGCTATAAAGACAATCCTTGGGATTTGACGACGTCTCCTTTTGTCTTTGCTGAAGGCACTCCGTTGCAGAAAGCAGTCTTGATTTCACACAAGGAATATACCAAAGGAAAAACTGTGTTTGGTGACAAGACAAATCAGGATATGAAAGTGACGATAAAAAACGTCGATCGTGTGATGAAAGCGAAAGAGACCATCAATCCGGCTCGTCACCTGCTTTTTACCAAAACGCCCCATGAGAAACTTCAATTGAAAGTCAGTTACGAAGGAGACAAGGGACTCCAGCATGTCACCGCCGAATTTGAAATTCAAAAGAAATGAAACTCCGCGGAAAAACCATTGAATGTGAGATTGAAAAACTGGTCAACGGCGGATTCGGGCTCAGTCGCTACAATAAAAAAGTGATCTTTGTGCACAATGCCTTGCCTGGCGAACGGGTGGAAGCCCTGGTGACCACTGACAAGCGAGATTACGCGAAGGCCGTTGCCACTCAAGTGCTGACCCCGTCAAGCTTCCGTCATGAACCGATGGAGGACCATTTTTTATCCTGCAGTCCCTGGCAGGTGATCGACTATGAACAGGAAAACTTTTGGAAACAGGAAATCACCGAGGAAGTTTTCCTCTCCATTGCAGGACTTGATTTCACGGGTTTGAAAATGGTGGCTGATGAACAGCGATTTCATTATCGCAGCAAAATGGAATTCAGCTTTTTAAAAAATGATCAAAAAATTTCGTTGGCCTTTTTCAAACGGGGGCAGAATCGAAAAGAGGCCATTTCGGATTGCGTGCTGGCTCATTCTTCCATCAATGAAGGCGCGCTGCGAGTCGTTGAGGAAATGGACCGCTACGGGATCCCGCAGTTTTCATTGAAGACGATGATCCTGCGGAGCAACCGGGCCGGAGAAATCGTAATTGCCCTGTTTGTTAAAGATGAACAATTTCCTCTGCTGGAAGGAATTACTTTAGATGAAAAACTGAAAGGCTTCGCGGTTCATTTTTCAGATCCCCAAAGTCCTGCTTCGATTTCAACAAAAATACTGCATCAGCAGGGAGATGATCATTTGACGGAAACCGTGATGAATAAACCGCTTCAATATGGGCCGATGAGCTTTTTCCAGGTCAATCTAAACTTGTTCGAAAACGCTCTGCTGCCCATAAAGTCTTTTGTCGCGGGAGAAGACATCCTGGACTATTATTGCGGAGTGGGGGCGATCGGAATCGCGGTCTCCGATGTGGTCAGGAGCTGCATCATGGTGGACATCAGTGAAGATTCCATTTTTTATGCTCGAAAAAATATTGAACTCAATCAACTCGCTCATTACTCTGTTTTTTGCAGTAAAGCAGAAAAAATTTTAGAACACATTCTCCCTGATAAAGTAATCATCATCGATCCGCCCCGTGCGGGAATTCATCCTAAAGTGCTGAGAGCTCTGAGGGAAAAACAACCCAAACGGATTGTATACCTTTCCTGCAATATTGCCACTTGTGCCCGTGATTTGGCGCAGCTCACCCGTGAATACGAGATCGTTTTCAAGGAAGTTTATAATTTCTTCCCTGCGACACCGCATATAGAATTTCTGACTGTCCTTGACCGCAAAAAGCAAGATTTATAAAAAGCAGGAAAATGAAAGGGGCAAGTTCCTACTTTTTGATGCGTCTGATCAAATCGTGCAGATAGCTCATGGATTGAAGCGGAGTCATGTTGTCGAGATCCAATTCTTTCAGTTCCTGGATGAAGGGAGGCTCAAGGGAGAAAAAATCGAGCTGTGTGGCGGATTGGGCTTGGTAAGAAGAGGGAGGCTCTTTCACTGATTTTTTTGACACCCCTGAATTTTTGCTTTTAGAGGATTTTCTGGAGGAAGCTGCCGGTTTGGGAAGGTGGGCTTCCAGGGAGGAAGATTCGAGTTTGGCCATCACTTCCATTGCACGGTGGATCACGCTTTCCGGAAGCCCGGCCAGCTTTGCAACATGAACGCCGTAACTTTTATCGGCTTCTCCTGAAACGATTTTTCGCATGAATATGATCTGATCGTTTTCTTCTTTGATCAGAACATTGAAATTTTTAACCCGCACCAGCTGCTGAGCGACTGCCGTCAATTCATGGTAATGAGTCGCACATAGCGTCAATGCTCCTAGTTCATGCAGATGTTCCACAATGGACCAGGCGAGACTGATTCCATCGAATGTGCTTGTTCCCCTGCCGATTTCATCTAGAATGATCAGACTCCTCTCGGTGGCATTGTTCAAAATCGAGGCGGCCTCGTTCATTTCAACCATGAATGTGCTTTCTCCCTGACTCAGTTTATCCGTCGCGCCCACCCGGGTGAAGACCCTGTCCAAAATGGAAAATTCTGCGAATTCTGCCGGAATATAACTCCCGCACTGGGCCATCAGAATATTCAAAGCCACCTGACGCATGACGGTTGATTTACCTGCCATATTGGGTCCGGTGATCAGCATGATCTGCTGATCCTTTTCATTCAAATCAATATCGTTGGGAATAAACGGCTCGTCAAAGTCAATCTGTTCGATCACGGGGTGTCGGCAGGCTTTCAGACTCATTTTTCTCGCGCTATTTAAAGGAAAAAGCCGGGGTCGAACATAGTTGTTGTTTTCCGCCGCATAAGACAGGCAGGCTAAGACGTCCACAAGGGCAATATCCTCTGCTGTTTTCTGAATGCGGTCTATTTGCTCAATCAGTGAATTTTTCAGGTTCTGAAAGAGCTCATATTCCAGCTCATTGATTCGTTCTTCGGCACCGAGGATTTTTTCTTCCAGTTCCTTCAAGTCCGGAGTAATGTAACGTTCTGCATTGACAAGCGTTTGCTTGCGGATATAGTACTCCGGCATTTCCTTGCGGCGTGCGTTGCTCACTTCGAGGTAATATCCAAACACTTTATTGTACCCGATCTTCAGGGAATTCAGCCCAGTGTTTTCTCGTTCGATCTGCACCATTTCGTTGAGTATCTGTTTGGTGTTTTGAGACAGATCCCGGAGTTGGTCCAGTTCATCCGAAATGCCGTCCGCCATATAGTTTCCTTCACGCAGCTTGGTGGCAGGCTCTTCCAGAAGTTGGGTCTGCAGAAGATTCAGAATGTCATTGAGGGGGTCAAACTGTTCTTTGACCTCGTTGAGCAGAGGAGATTCAAAATGCTGCAGAAATTCTGGTAATTCCACAATGGGAAGCAAGGATTCCCTCAAAGCGACCAGGTCCTGGATTCCCACAACAGGCAGGCTGATTCTTCCGGATATCCTGGGAATATCTTGAATCCGCTTGAGGTGAATGCGCAATTCTTCGCAGAGAATATAGTTGCGGTGAAATTCCTCAATGCCGTCAAATCGTAAATTGATGGAGTCAATATCAAGCAGTGGTTGCCGGAGCCATTGTCGCAGCATTCGGCTTCCCATCGCCGTGCAGCAGTGCTGGAGGACACCATAGAGCGTGTGACTGGCTGAACCGCTGTTGCTTTCAAATAGTTCCAGGTTGGAAATGGTGGTTTCGTCAAGCAACATGAACTGATCAAAAGAATACTGTTTGATAGACGTCAAATGATGCAGTTCACACTTCTGAGTCTCTTTGAGATACTGCAGTAAGGCGCCTGCTGCCGCGACCCCCAAGTTCAAAGACCCCACTCCAAAACCTGATAAATTGAAAACTTTAAAATGCGATTTGAGCAGTTTTTCTGTGGCATCCTGATCGAAATAATAGGGATCAATGAAGCTGATGGAAGGGGGGGGTTGCTTGTTTTTTCTCAGCAGTTGCTCGATTTGCCCGGTAAATTCTTCCAGAAACTGAGTCTCTCCGTGAGATCGACTTTGCGGGAATAATATTTCTTGCGGAGCAATTTGATAGAGAAAATCATAGATTCGGGGCATGTCGGCTGTGGAGAATTCGACGATTTCAAACTCTCCGGTCGAAACGTCGACAAATGCCACTCCCAGTTGTTTTTGCTGCAGGCGGGTATGGATTGCAAGTAAATAATGATTGTGGTCCGGATGAATCAGTTGCGGTGAAACGGTGGTCCCTGGTGTGACAATTCGAACGATTTCCCGTTTGACAATCCCCTGGGCTTGAGCCGGGTCTTCCATTTGTTCACAAATGGCCACCTTGAATCCTGAAGCAGTCAATTTGTTCAAATATTGTTCATAGGCATGATAGGGAATTCCGCACATTGGAATGGAATTTTCCCTTTTTTTATCACGGGAAGTCAAGGCGATTTGGAGTACCCGGGCCGCCGTTACAGCATCCGGGCCAAACATTTCATAAAAATCTCCCATCCGAAAAAACAGAATTTTGTCAGGATGGTCTTTTTTCAGGGCGTTGTACTGCCTCATCATTGGAGTTTCTGCCGGGGGAACCTTTCTGCTGCTCTGTTTCGGCGACGCTTCTTTTTTTTCCTTCATGAATATTTATAGTCTAGAATCGGTTCTCAGCAGTGCGGCTTCCCGGATAAGAAAATTTCCAATGGGGAATCTTTGGCTTATGATCGAATTTCGATTGGATTGGAATCCGGGGAATGTCGGCAGGAAATTTTGGGATTCTCAAATGAAGAAACAGGTCATAGTCGTTGTTGTTCAGCCTTCTTCATGCGTATTTGGCAGCTATGCTGGAAATCCTTTCCACATCCAGAGGTTTGCCGATTGCTTTGAAAGCCCAGTTGTCCGCTTTTCGATTGAGATCTCCCATCAACATACTGACGTGGCCGTCATAAGCGGCATCGTGTGACAGATCAAAGCGTACCATTTCGTGACCGTCAGCATCCATCGCCCGAACAAATGCGTTTTCCAAAAGACCAAAATGTTGTCCTCTTTCTTTTCCTTCATGTATGATCACGGCAAATGTGACTTTGTGATAACGCTCAGACATACTTTTAAGATCTACCACAATTTGTTCGCTGTCTCCGCGGTGTTTTCCAGTCAGATTGTCTCCTGAATGAGTGATGGACTGGTCACTGGATTTCAAATTTCCAAAATAGATCACGTCGTCTTCGTGGCGCAGTTTTCCATTTCTGCCGAGCAGAAGAGCCAAAGCATCAAGGTCGAATCCGGCATCTCCACCTTTCAAAAAGCCCAGCAGTCCTTTTTTTGTCTTTTTTCGGGCCCAGCCGACCCCGATAGTGAGTTTGGACAAGTCGTACTTGCTGGAATCCAGAGTGAGACTTTGGTTTTTTTGAAGACTGACTGACATAGAAACCTTTTCAAGTGTGTGTTGAAATCGAGTGAATCCTTCAAAGTCGATTAGTATTTATCACAAACAATCTCAAGTTGTTTTTTAATTTCCGAAGATATGCACAACCAGTTCTCTGACGTGAGAACGGTGTCGGTGCTCCCAGAGATAAATGCCTTGCCAAATCCCAAGGAAGAGTCTTTTTCGAGCAATGGGAATCTGTTCTGAGGTATGAGTCAAAGCAGTCCGAATGTGGGCCGGCATGTCATCTGGTCCCTCAGCATTGTGAAAAAAATCCGGATCGTTTTCGGGAACAAGCTTGCTCAGAAAATTCTCCAGATCCAGCAGCACATCGGGATCAGCATTTTCCTGAATGAGCAGGCTGGCCGAAGTATGGCGCAGGAAAGTGTGGCACATTCCAGTCTCGATGCCAGAATCATCGACGATGGACTGCACTTCTCGAGTGATGTCACTGAGCGCTTTTCCCCGAGTTTGAATACGAATGGTTTCTTGATGTTGCCGCATGGGTGAGCTCCGTTCTTTGAGATTGAAGAGGTTGATTAAAAATGTCTTTGATTTTTTGTCAATTTGCGGGACAATTTCCCGGTATGATACCATCTGCTGTATAGGATTTAAAACTCCTGCACCGCATCTGGAACGTTGCGTTCCACTCCGGTTCCACGGTTTGAAATGAATTTGCGGATCATTTTTTATATCGTGTTGCCGGGAAGGAGGTTTGCATTTTGCATTTCCTCCTTATCGCAGACAACCGTGTTCTATCTATACATTTTGGAAGAAATCCGCTTTTATTTAATACCCATTGCGGAGAATTAAATAAAAAACAGGATCAATAAACCTATGAAAATTTTTATCATTGCACTCATTGCATTGCTCATCAGTTCGTGCTCCGGAAAAGGACGGAATTCAGCAGACTGGGATTTTGATTGTAGTGAAAACCGGGTGAAAATAGAAATCAACCGGAGGAGGAGTAATTTCCTTTTTACAACGACGGGTTTGTCCACTGCCGCAACGGCGCAGTATTACGTCACAACATGTGTTACTACCGTCACGTCTCTGGGGGCCGAAGGCATTTTTTCAATCGTCTCGGCACCTTTTTTTCGTGAAGAGATTGCACGAGGAGGAGGAGAACATTTGCAGGCATGGTTTCAAATGATCAATATTCCTCCTGAAAATCAGCGTCCCACTGTCCTGCAGCTCAAAGAAAAATACTCCACACTTGATCCTCACAATGATTTGAAATTTGTGCAGCAAATTCACACAATTGCTTATGATTTCAATCAGATCCCACTCCAGAAACGTGTTTTCATCAAGGCTGCGCTGATCAGCGGGTGACGTCTGCGAACTCTTGCTCTTGTAAGAATTATTGTTTAAGTATGCCAGGATTCAGGTTCTCATATTTTCAAAATTCATGATATAATAGATTTTTGAACTCCCCAAAAACCGTCCTGGAATGCTACAAATTTTATTTGCGTTAATAATCGCAGTACAATAGCAGCAAAGGTTGCCGTGGTAAAAAATCATTTTTTCGGACTGATATTTCTGATCATTCTGATTTTATTTGTTCTGATGGCATGCAGCAGTGATGGTGAACCATGCAGTGAACTGGACCCATTCTGTACTCGAGAAGCCAAAGCCACATTTTCAGTCAATGATAAAATCGTTCTGATTGGAGATTCCTTTGTCTTTGATGCCTCTGAATCCATTTATGACAGTATTCAGTGGAAGATCAACGGGAATGAAATTTACAGCTGTAAAAATGAGGAATTTTGTCAGCAGACAATCAGTGATGCCGGCACTTATAAAGTTGAAGTGAAGGTCACAGTGGAAGCTGTAGGGCAAGTTCTCAGTATTCTTTCAGTGGGGGCAACAGGCGGAGAATCGACATCGGATAAAGCGACACTGGAAGTTATTGTTACCGACAACGTATTGGTCGCAGAAGGCACCGGTAGTTCCTCATCCGATTCTTCCAGCAGTTCCTCCGGTTCTTCCAGCTCTTCTTCAGGATCTTCCAGTGAATCCCTCCCCAACAAAATAATCACCGTCTCTGCCAGCAAAGTGAAGGGAGACAGTGTCAGTGATGCACTCTGTGATGCCGGATACAGTGCCTTGATTACCACTGGAGTGATATCGTCGAACACCCAGTATATTTTAAGCGACGGAACTTTGGTGGCCGAGGTCGGGTCAAGCGGCTGGTTTGATTTTCCTTTCACCAACGCCGTTGGGGGAGCAAAAGTCTGGACAGGTTTGAATTCATCGGGAAATGTCTCCAGCAACTGCAACAGCTGGTCCAGCAACAGCAAAAACGATTCCGGAATTGAAGGCGATCCCGGACAGACTAGTTCGTCGGCAATTGATAGCGGTTCCGCCGGGTGCAATGGAAGAAAATATGTTTACTGTGTGGAGCAGTAGTTTGCCGGGTCATTTTTCTATGCTGAAAAGCAAATCTCTGAACTGACTTTTTCAGTTTTTACTGCTGCACACAATACAAACTCCTTGTTGAAGAGTCACAACCCCCTGTGCTGTCACGAACCGCACTGGAAGAAGTCCTGTTCTCACGGCCACGCATCCCGTTCCTCCAGGAACGCGATGAGGTCCAGCTTGAACAATGATTGCTGTCCGTCCCCCAGGTACTTGTCAAACCAGTCCATACCCGGTTCGATCCTGTTCCGATCGAATTTGTCAACGAGCCGAAAGTAAAGGTCCCACTGGAGTTGGTGGTCAATATCGGAGTCGTTCCATCACTGCGATAATAGGTCGTGTTCGCTTTTAAAACCCAGTCCACCGAAGTACTTCGGGAACTGCCATCAACAAGCATCGCCTTATAGGTATTGCTGTCCGGTTTGTTGGAATCACTGCTGCATTTGCTATCGGCTCCTGAAATTCCACCCAGGCTGCCGTTGTAAGTGCTGCTGGTGACAAAGATTTTCGGCAGGGTCGTTGTGGTGGACGTGCTTGTGGTGCTTGTGGTGGTCGTGGTTGTTGTGGTTGTTGTGGTGGTGACACTTGAAGCACCGGAATCGCTTGAGCCGCTGGAGTCGCTGGTATCAACCGGTTCAGTGACGCTGACGGTCACTGAAGATTTATCGTCGGTGTCAGGCGTACTAGCCCCTTGCGTGATGAAGTTTGCTGCTCCACTGGATCCGGCAACCTGAACATTGACACTGACTTCGTATTGACCCGTGTCGTACCAGCTTTGGGAGCAAACGTCCTGGCCTTTGCATTCGGGAATCTCTATTCCATTGACAGTCCAGGAAATCTTGTCGTAAATTGAACCGGACGCGTCGAATTCCACTGGATCTCCCGGATTTACATCTTTATTGCTGGCCGATAGCTCAGCTTTGGCGTTACGAGAGCAAAATACTTCCAAATCACTGCAGGGCTCATTAGCTCCGCTGCAGGCAAACATCATGAGAGAAAAAAGAAAAATTGCCGCAGTATAGAAATATATTTTCATGTCGAAATCCAATCGCGTAACGCCATCCTGAATTCCTGTATCGTTGCGGTCTTTGAGAAGATGGTTTGATGGTCCGTTGAAGTTGTTCAAAACCGGAACTGCCAGTTCTTCAGGGTGGAAATTTACATTTCGATTTATTTATTAAAAAACGTTTAGATGTCCTGTCAATATTCTTTGCCTGACTGAAAAAATATAAGTTTTTCGACTGATTTTCTGTTACGCATCTTCATCAGTCAGAGAATTGTCGGCATCACTTTCTCTTGGCAATGCAGTCAGAATACCACAACGGGCCTAAACAGGCAACATTTCCGGAAATAAATTCTGGCCTCTGTCGGGTTCCGGATTGAAGCCCAAAACAGCCGGGGGTTCTTCCAACTATGAATCAAAATTATGATTGGAAAAATTGTTTAAAGCCTATAAGATTACATATCAACAGGAATCTCGCCTCAAAAATAGCCAAGAATTTTCAGATCAGCTTCACGTTTCAACCTGACAGGCAATTCTTGGACGTAATCAAAGACTGTCCGTCTGCTCACCATCTCAATTGTATGGATCCTCAATTTTGATAAAGTTGATGGGTTCGATCAGGAGTCGCGGTTTAATGTCCTGAGGCAGCTTCTCTTTCTGTATTGTCGGAGAACTCACAAATTATCAATAGAAGGAAAAAATGAAGACACTTTATCGGAATGCACGGGTCATCGATGGGTCCGGAAGTACATTGGAAGATCATGGCATTCTCGTCAATAACGAACGGGTTGAATGCCTGGCCCCCATGGCAACATTTGAAGGGTTTACCGGTGAAACGGTTGAACTGATGGGGAAGACGCTTCTTCCGGGATTGATTGATTGTCATGTGCATCTCCTTTCGGGGGGGGAAGCGAATCCAAAGGCCGTTGTCGACAAAATGTCACCGGGGGAGATCGCCATCCGCGGTTTGCTTCATGCTCGTAACAGCGTGCTCGGCGGGATTACGGCGCTTAGGGATTGTGGCGGTCGGGACTTTCTCGAGTTTTCGGTGCGCGATGCCTGCAATCGGGGTGATTTTTCAGGGCCGACCATTCGAGCAGCAGGTCAGATGATCTGCATGACGGGAGGTCACGGCAACAGCAATGGGCGCGTCGCTGATGGAGTGGACGAAGTGGTCAAGGCGGTTCGTGAACAGATTCACGCGGGTTGTGATCTGGTCAAGATCATGGCGACAGGCGGGGTGATGACTCCCGGAGTCAATCCGGAAGATGCGCATTATTCTGCAGAAGAAATGGCTGCAGGAATTTCGGAGGGTCATCGTTTCCATAAAAAAAGTGCCAGTCATGCGCAAGGATCGCAGGGAATTTTGAACGCTGTCCATGGCGGAATTGATTCGATTGAACATGGAATTTTTATGACGGAAGAGTGTGTGGAAGAAATGCTCAAACGCGGGACCTATCTTGTACCAACCCTCTCGGCGGTCGTCAATATCTTGAAGGGCGCCGATCAGGGCATCCCCTCCTACGTAGTGGAAAAATCGCTTCGTGTCGCTGAATTTCACCGAAAATCGATCATGATGTTTTACAAAGCTGGCGGGAAAATTGCGATGGGGACTGATGCGGGTACTCCATTCAATATTCATGGAAAAAATGCCGAGGAATTGGCCAACATGGTAGAGCTGGGCATCTCACCCATGGACTCGATTGTCTTTTCCACTGCGCATGGGGCTGATCTGATCGGCCTGGAAGAGGAAGGCAGGGTGCGGGACGGTGCAATGGCGGATTTGTTGGTTGTTGACGGAAATCCCCTGGAAGACATCCGGATGATTGCGGACAGTGCCAACCACTATTTGGTGTTGAAACGCGGAAAGCCCATCACAGGAAGCTGGAAGCTCGGCAGCAGCCCTGCTCTTGCACTGGCTGCCGCTCAATAATGGTCCCCTGAAAAATGCTCCAATTGATTCGAACGTCTGACAACTTGAGATTCATAGGGGCACTGCTGTTCCTGGCGGCCTTGACGGTGATTGCTTATGCGCCTGTCATGGATGCCGGCTCCATCATTGACGATGAGAAATACTATATCAATGATCCGTTGGTCAACGCCTCCGATGGCTTGTTTTCGATTTGGTTGAAACCTTTTCAAAATAATGGAGTCTGGCCTTACATTCCCATCACTCGTTCGACCTTTTGGCTGGAAAGACAAATTGGAGGACTGAATCTTGCGGTGGGGCATTGGGGCAACGTCTTATTCCATTGTTTGGCGGCGGCACTGCTTGGGATGATTTTGCGCTTTTTGCATGTTCGGGGGGCCCTTATCATTTCTTTTTGCTTTGCCCTTCACCCCATCCATGTGCAGTCGGTTGCCTGGATTACTGAACGTAAAAATGTTGTCGCCGCAGTCTTTTTTTTTCTGACCCTTTGGGGATTTGTCAACTTCGAGAAAAAGAAAAAGACCACCTGGTATTGGCTCACTTTGGCGTTTTATGCAGGTGCCTTATTGAGTAAAACCTCCACCATCATGCTGCCCCTGATTTTTGTAATTTTGCGCTACTGGCAGCGGACTTCGTGGTCCAGGACCGATTTTCAGATTTTACTGCCATTTTTCCTTCTTGCCGGAGGTGCAGGATCTGCCAGGATCTGGTTTGAGATTCATGCATTCGGTGCTGTCGGGGAAGCTTACACGCGCAGTTTTTTGGAAAGGCTGCTCACGGCTGGACACATTCCCTTCTTCTACCTCTCAAAAATTGTATTTCCTCATCCTCTTATCTTCACCTACCCCAAATGGGTGATTGATCCCGGTCATTTTTTCCTGTATTTTCCTCTTCTTGGCTTGTTTGTCACAATGTTACTCCTTCTTCTAAAATACAGAAGTTGGGGATCGCCTATTTTTCTCGGTTTGGCTGCCTACGGAGTTTTGCTCTTTCCCGTGATGGGGTTTTTCAACAACGCCTGGACAAAATTTTCTTTTGTAACCGATCACTGGGTTTACCTGCCGAGCATTCCTCTTGTAATTCTTCTTCTGCAAGGAGTCCTTCAATTCCTGGATTATTTCAAAAAATTCAAGTTTCACCGTATCGGCAGTGCCGGTTTAGGAATGCTCTTTATTCTCTTTTTGGGAGGAATGACCTGGCATCAGGCTTCTATCTATGAAAATCGAAAAACCCTTTGGCAAACCACGATTCAGGACAACCCGAATTCCTGGCTGGCTTATGGAGAACTCGCCAGAGCCTATACCGACGATCGTCAATTTGAACAGGCGCTTCAAAATTACAGCAAAGCTTTGGCCATTCGCAAATATCCTGAGGCGTTTCACAACCGGGCACTGACCTATTTTAATCTAAACCGTTATGACCTTGCACTTGGCGATTACAACCAGGCCTTGCGGCTCAATCCGAAATACACGGAAGCCTATTTCAATCGGGGCAACGTCAACTTTCGCATGAACCGTTTTCAGGCCGCCTTTGCGGATTACAACAAAACGCTCTCCCTCAATGCAAAATATGTTGACGCCTATTTCAATCGGGGACTGATCCACTTTCGGCTGAACCGCTTTGAATCGGCCTATGAAGACTACAGCCGGACTTTGTCGCTCAGTAAAGATTATACGGAGGCCTATTTCAATCGAGGCTTGAGTTCTTTCAAGATGAAAAAATACGAGCAGGCGCTGATCGATTTCAACCAGACATTGGCGCTGGATTCTGACTATGTGGAGGCTTATTTCAATCGGGGAAACTCATATTTCAGTTTGATGCGTTATGAAGAGGCATTATTGGAATACAAACGGGTCCTGTCCCTCGATCCCCGGCACATCAATGCTTATTTCAACCGGGGTTACACCCTCTCGCGCATGGAACGCTATGATGAGGCGATTGCCGATTTTAGCAAGGCCCTGTCCCTCAATCCTGAATATGCGAATGCATACAACAATCGGGGTTTGAGCCACAACGCTTTGAATCATCATGAATTGGCCTGTACCGATTGGCAGAATGCCTGCCGATTGGGCCTGTGCCAAATCTATTTGGAAGCCAAATCCCGGGCATATTGCCAATAATTGGAAAAAAGTTGCGAATCTCCAGAGACTGTTCTATTTCTGATTTTCAAACCATTTCTAATAAACGGCATTTTCTCACATCCCACCCGGCTTGCCAAAAAAAGAGGGTGCTAGCTTCAAGAATAGCTCAAAGGGTCACGGGTCACAAATTCTGAAAGGAGAGCGTAATGAAATTCGGCATTTACATGTTTCCAACAGACTATGCCATTTCCCCGGTGGAATTGGGGAAAGCTGCTGAAACTCTTGGTTTTGAATCAATCTTTTTTCCGGAGCATCTCCACATTCCGGCAAGTCGCAAAACACCTTTTCCTGGAGGCGGAAATTTACCAAAAGAATATTTTCATACTTTTGATCCATTTGTTGCCCTTGGGGCTGTTGCGGCCGTTACAGAAAAGATCTTGATTGGAACGGGGATTTGTCTGGTTGTCGAGCGTGATCCGATCACCCTCGCCAAAGAAGTGGCCAGTGTCGATTTTCTTTCCGGGGGAAGACTGCTCTTTGGTATTGGCGGAGGGTGGAACCGGGAAGAAATGGAGAATCATGGTACTGATCCGAATCGCCGTTTCAGGGTCCTGCGGGAACGCGTGGAAGCAATGAAAGAAATCTGGACCAAAGATGATGCGGAGTATCATGGTGAATTCGTCAATTTTGATCCGATTTGGTCATGGCCAAAACCGGTCCAGAAACCCCATCCACCGATTTTGATGGGAGGCAACGGCCCCAACACCCTCAATCGTGTGGTGCGTTATGGCGATGAATGGATGCCCAATCGGGTTGAACCCGCAGGCCTCAAGGGGCGTATCGCTGAACTGAACCGGCTTGCAGAAGAAGCAAACCGTGAGCCGATCCCCGTCACTGTATTTGGTGCGTCCCCCCAAAAAGAAGTTCTTCAAGGATTCGCAGATGCTGGAGTGAAGCGGGTTCTTTTCACAATTCCTCCGGAGTCTGCAGAAAAAACATTGCCGCTGCTCGAAAAATACGCAGCCCTTGCCCAAAGTTTTGCCTGATCGCAAAATGGGGTTTCATGAATAAATAGGCGGTCCTGAAAAAATAGTCTGATTCTCGAACGCTATGGGTCTTAGGAAATTGAACAGAGGATAAACTGTTGATTTTGTGAACTTCTGTAAAAAATATTAAAAAGTTGAAAAATCATTATTTCATCTGCATAGGCAGTCTGGCGCTTTGCCTCAAGTTCACGTATCAATTCTCGAACCAATCTTGAGGGGATGGTCTGTACTTTTCTTTTTGCACTACCAGCTTTGTTTCTGTTTTTTCCTCTCTTCGAAAATCGAATAATTTTAAGATTTGATGACGGTTTCATCTCCTGAATCATATAGATGTTTCAGTATCAATAACGACACCATTAAATGAATCGATTTCGCGGGGCGACCTTTATCATTGTATAATGGCGCGAATTCTTCTTCAAATACCTCCCAGGGAAATTGATCCGCAAGTTTGGATAAATCAACTTCAGGATTGAGCATCTCTTTTAAAGTTTTGCACAAAAACTGAAGCTGCTTTGAATCTAGCGATTTGCCCTTCATTTTCCTCCAGGAAATTGGATCTATATTGCAAGGTTTAGAATCAAATTTTCTGTTAAATGATGAAAAAACTCCAGGCAATTCAACTCTAAATAATTGATAATTTTAAAATATTTTGAATCTTCAGGATCGACTATGTTAGCTTGGAAAGGACGAATGAAAGATGAGGAAATTTGGGCAGTGATGCGCTACTATCAATCATTTTGGTCAGAAGATCTGCATCAGTAGTGAGCCAATCAATAAATTAATTAACAGAACGAAATGAATTGAAGAAAAAAATCGGATTTGCCATTTCCATTCTCATCTTCCTGATACTGTTCCGGTATATGTATCTTCATCTGGAGGGAACCAAAGAATTGGTGGCCTGGTTGAAAGGAAACATCGGTTGGAAAACCTTATTGATTGGCGGAATAGCCTATATGCTTCTGCTGAGCATCCCGTTTTTTCCGGGAGTTGAATTAGGTTGGTTCCTCATCCTGGTCTTTGGTAAAGAAGGGATCCTTCTGGTATATTTCATGACGCTTTGCGGACTCAGTTTATCGTTTGCCATCGGGCGATGGTTTGAAAAATCATGGTTGACCTCCTGGCTTGATCTCGATGCTCTAAAAAGCATGTTTCATGACCAGGCAGCTAAGGTATTAAAACGGTGGTTCCATTGGAGGAGAAAACCGGTGTCTGTGCTGCCTTATGATTATTTTTTATACAAATACCGCTATCTAATCTTGACTCTGCTGATCAATATTCCCGGAAACGCGATCATTGGAGGAGGAGGCGGTATTTCTTTCATTTGCGGAATGAATCAATTGTTTTCCTGGAAGGGATTCCTCCTCACGATTATATTCGCCATCGCACCTCTTCCCCTTTTACTCTATTTTGGAATCGTCCAAATCGAAACCCTGCTGTTTTGATTTTTTCTATTCTCTGCTTCTCAAATTCAATACAAAAAATAGAAATACCAATAGATAAAAATAAAACCCTGTTTCTCTCAGGAATTCTTTTTTAAAAGAAAGACAGTTGTGCAATCATCTCGTTTCCAAGTTATTCTGTTGACTTTTGAAACAAACCTAGCACTGTCGGCCCTTATTTGATAAATTTGCACCGAAGAAGGCCGACTTCACTAAAATGGTTTATATGAATGCCTATAACTTGCTCATCAT
>JADGAV010000030.1:27203-29414 GCA_015231825.1 SAR324 cluster bacterium | reverse complement strand
AGAAGGCCGACTTCACTAAAATGGTTTATATGAATGCCTATAACTTGCTCATCATTGACGGTCCTGGACCATGCCCGTGACCTCTTCCCCCCGGTTGCCAGTAGTCCGTAACGCCATCGCCGTCTTCGTCAACAAATCCAGGACCATGCCAACTGTTGCTTCCATCCTGAGCGTAGTCACATATTCCATCGCCGTCTGCATCCACAAAGCTATGAGCCTCGTCTTGATGCCACTGTTCTTCGGAATAGTCGTTGATCAGGTTTTGATTCTGATCCTGAAAAACCATTCCTTCATGTTGATTATACATTGGCGAACTGGAATCCCAATAATCAGAAATCCCATTGTTGTCTTCGTCAACAAATCCAGGACCATGCCAGGTGTTGCTTCCATTCTGATCGTAGTCACAAATACCGTCTTCATTGGAATCTGCAAAGGCATGCCCATACAATCCAATTCCTCCCATCCGCAAGGTTGGTAAAGATTCTGGCGAATCTGTAAATTCTGAGGATTCTCTCTGTTGAGATCCTGAGTAATGCGTTTCCTGCTCTACATAGTCATTGATTCCGTTGTTATTGTCATCGACGAAGACAGGATAGATAACAGCAGAAGAATTATTGTCATCATTTACCGTTTCACTGTTGCAAGCACTGAGCAGGACCAACAATATAAAAATTGCATAAATTCCAGTTTTCATAAAACTCCTTTAATTGTATGAAATATCAAATTGAAACTTCTTGCTAAAAAACTTCTTTTTACCGATGCTCGATTTGCACAGTATTCTTCAAGATTATGCAAAGATAATCATTTTAAAACAACTTTTTGAGGCAGCGGCCCATTGGACCAGCACGGCAATGATTGAAATCCCTATAACTCCACGATCAGTATGGAAATCATCCCATTCCTCTGAACCAATTCGTTGAATGATGGCCAAATCCTATCATCCCTTTGCCGTTAGCCAATACCCTTGACGGGAATGTTGCCAAAATTACGAATGCTGAAATAATAAATCGTTTCGTAATCTCTTTCTTCCTCGCTGGCATTCAAAAATTTTCAAGATATTTACATTAACCATGTTTATACAATAACAGACAATTGTGGAAAAAATGTGGAGGAATCATGTTAAAATCGTGGAAAGTATTGGGATCTAAAGGGGGGTTGCAGTGAAATATTAAACGCTACTGATAACCCAAATGAAAATGCATCTTTCGAGTGACAAATTTCAGAGTAATCTTGATAAATGGATACCTTGGTATGTTTGAAGGCAATTTAGGTTCAGGTACATTGGACCTGATCCTAAAAGGAAAATAGGGACGAAAAACCACGAATGATTCAAAAAGAACGGATGAAATCCGAAACGGCCCTGTATCTCAATGACACGATTTAAAAAGAACGAGGCACAAGAGGTAAGGTTATGATTCTGCTTGGATCATGATCAATTCACTCCAACAAAAATTATTCTATAACTTGTAGAGGTAAAGGATTATTTTCCAAATGTCTTCTTCTGAAATTGCCTCTTTAAACGGAGGCATCGCTGTTTTAAAGGCGGTTCCGCCTTCTGAGATGGTCCAAAGAAGAAAACTATCGGTGGTCATGGGCTGATTCACAGTCGACGAGAGATTTGCAGGACGGGGGTTCAATGATTTCCCTGCAGGCCCATCACCATAACCTTTTGATCCATGACAGGCAGTACAGAACGTTGAATAAAGTTGTTTGCCTTTAGCCAAATTTTCTTCTGTCAACGCAATGGGATTGCTTTTTCCCCTGTATTTTTCACTGATTCCATAACGCATGATATAGTGGTGTCTGACCATGCTTTGCATCATCCCCCGTCCCATCTGGGCATAAACTAAATATACGGCTGTGAGGGAGGAAATAAAAATCAGCAAGGATAGAAAAGGACGTTTCAGCATTTGTTTTACCAGGCTGTTTTGTAAGTGTCATCAGGAACATCTGCGATTTCAATAAGGGACGCCCCCTTCTCTGTCATGTCTGCTGCCAATAAAGCTTCTTTCATGCAAATGCCGCAATTTGCCCCGTGGTTATCGGTAAAGCAGCTCAAAAGACTTTTATGACCGAAACTCCTGTCACAGGCACAAAAACAATATAGTTGATCTAATCCTTCCGGATGTTTGTGAGCCACTGAATAGGCCGCAAACTGTGATTTATATGGAAACTGCATTGGATCCATCATTTTTCCTGCTTCTCTGTATT
>JADGAV010000030.1:0-27103 GCA_015231825.1 SAR324 cluster bacterium | reverse complement strand
TGTGATTTATATGGAAACTGCATTGGATCCATCATTTTTCCTGCTTCTCTGTATTGATAGGAAGTTGAGTTTAACATGACTCGATGCTTCCCGGAAAGGCCACGATAGACACCGCTTTCCTCAGATGCCTGTAGCAATCACTCCTGCTGCTAATCTCTGTAAAGATCCCAGGTTCCTCATATTCCGGCAAGAATGATCAATGCACCAATCCATCCTGCCCATTTGAATAAGCGTGATTGATTTTTAGAAATTTGATTTTCCGTTTTCCCACAAGCCATCTCCTGACATTGAATTGATTTTTGGCCGAATGTGAAGATGGTCTGATCTGTGTTTGATAGAACTCTACCTCCACTGACTTCAGAAAATATTCTCCTGTATTATCAATTATGCTGAAAAAAATGCTTCCCTGTTCAAATGATGCGATCAATATTATCATTCCGCAGTTTGAATTCCTATTAGTGAATTTACGTAGATAATCAACAGAAGACGGGGTTCAATGACCCCGACATTTCTTTTACTTTTCCTCCTCTGGTATCCGGTATGAGGAGAAAATCCAGAAAACCAATCAGCAGTCAGTTTATGAGGAGGGGCCTTTCAATTCAATTGTGTTTCCTTCAGGATCTTCAAGGTACATTGACAGTCCTTCTCCTTCTGCTCCGAGCCGGGTTTTTGCCGGCGATGGAGTGACACCAAATTGGGACAGGTGCTTACAAATTTCTATTTCATCAAACGGCTCGATTCGCAAACAAAAGTGGTCCATATTGCGACTTTCTTTTGTCTGTGAAAGATCTTCAGGTTGATTATTTTCTTCAAATACTAGCAGATCAATCATTGATCGGCCTGCACGCATCATTGTGATTCCACCGCTCTCTGAGCTTCTGACAATTTCACATCCCAGCGCTTGCGTGTAAAAATGAATCATTTTTTCACGGTCCGACACTCGTAAAACGACGTGGTCCAACTGCAGAATTTGAAACATAGCGCTCCTTCCAACTATTTGGGGACAGATTTATTTTTCAATAAAATAAATCTGTCCCCTTATTGAATTATTTCATGCTGATCCGCGGCCTGAAAAACTGGCAGTGAGAATTTCAACAAATCGGTAAACTTCTTCAAATTGATTGTACATGGGGGTTGGTGCCACCCGGATCACATCCGGTTCCCGCCAGTCTCCTGTGATACCGGCCGCTTCGATTTTTGAGAATATTTCTTTTCCCGAGACATGACCGGGTTTTACCTTCAAAGACAATTGGCATCCGCGTTGTTCTTCATGGTCTGGAGTAATAATTTCGATTTCGTCTGCCAGTTTGGCCTGCAACAGGAATTCAAGAAAACCGGTTAGTTTTTTTGATTTTTCGCGAAGAGCAGTGATCCCTCCGGCCTGCCTGAAAATTTCAAGGGATGCCCGAATTGCTGCCAGGGAAAGAATGGGAGGATTGCTCAGCTGCCATCCTTCAGCACCGGCAATCGGATCAAAGTCGGGTCCCATTTCAAAACGGGTTGAAGGATTGTGCCCCCACCATCCGGCAAATCGGGGGATATTTTTATCGGCGGCATGACGCTCATGGATGAAGCAGCCTGCCAGCGAACCCGGACCGGAATTGAGATATTTATAGGTGCACCATGCCGCAAAATCAACATCCCAGTCATGCAGTGCCAGCCCAACGTTTCCTGCAGCATGCGCCAGGTCAAATCCCACGGTGCAGCCCTGTGCATGACCCAGACGTGTGATCTCTTTCATGTCCAGGACCTGACCCGTATAGTACTGCACTCCCGGCAGCAAAATCAATCCAATGGAGCGACCTTCCCGCTCGATCAATGCCGCCAGGTCTTCCATTCGAATCAGTTCTTCTCCGGGGCGCGGACTCGCAATCAGCAAAGATTCGGTCGGGTTCAGCCGATGGCATTTGAGATGAGAAGTCACTGCATAGTGGTCAGAGGGAAAGGCATGGGCTTCGATCAATATTTTGTTACGTTCAGCCGTTGGATTGAAAAAACTGACCATCATCAGATGCAGATTGAGCGTCAAGGTATTCATCATGACGATCTCCTGCGGAAGTGCTCCCATCAGAGCTGCCGAGTTCTCTGCCAGGATTTCGTTGTAAGAGATCCAGGGCAGGTTTTCACTGAAATGTCCTTTGACTCCTATCCGCTGCCACTTTTCAAGCTCCTCCATCAAATAGGCCGAGGTGATTTTGGGCTGCAGCCCCAGAGAGTTTCCGCAAAAATAGATTTCTTCATTTCCATTGGATTGCTTCGGGATGTGAAACTGGTCCCGAAAATGGGCCAGGGGGTCATCCTGGTCCAGTTGTCTGGCAAATTCGATGTCTGCTCGGAAGGTCATGGGGTTCTCCACTGAAGGGAAGGGTTGGGTTTATTCTGAACTAATCACCAGTCTGTCTAAAAATCAATTCTTTCCCATTTCTGAAAAGTTCTGATCATTTTTGGACCTGGGCAGGCAAAGGGATGATGGCCCCTGAGTTTATGCAAATGGCCGCCTGGCTTAACTACTCTGCATGTCCAATGATTTCTCTATTTCGATGGTGGCCTGATCCTGGGAGATTTGGATTTTTGTTTGGTAAACCAGAAATTCGACTCCTGCGCTGCGCGCTTTTTTAACTGAGTCGGCATAGTCGGGGTCAATATGCTCGGCAATTTTGAAAGATTCGCAATCCGTCCGGTTTACCAGGTAGAGCATGATCCCCCGGTTTCCCTGTTTGATTTCATGAGACAGTTCCTGGAGATGCTTTCTCCCTCGTTCGGTCCGTGCATCAGGAAACTGGGCAACACCAGGGAGAAAATCTTCTACAAGGGTGACATTTTTTATTTCAATGAATGTCGGAATCCCTTCATTTTCCAGATAAATATCCACCCGCGAATTTTCGCGTCCGAAGCGCACTTCTTTTTTGAGTCCCCGACAATTTTCGAAACAAGGAAGCTGCTGGGCCTTGATCGCATCGAATACGATCTGATTGGGAAAAATGGTATTGACGCAAACGCGAGCACCCGAGGGGACCTGAAGCAGATGAAGAGTATATTTGAGCTTTCTCCGAGGATTGGAATTGGGTTCCAGCCACACCGGATTTCCCGGATGCAGCAGAGAGGCCATGGAGCCTGTATTGTTGGAATGCGCCGTGACCACCTCGCCATTTGCCAATTGAACATCGACAAAGAAACGCTTGTACCTTTTGAGAAAGATTCCCTGGACCAGCTTATTCAGTTTCATAGGAGCAAGGGATGGAGAACAATCTAGGGTTTTTCTGGAGGAGATTCTTCCGGCAGGAAATAAATTACTTCATCTTTTCGCACCAGACCCAACTCTTTTCGGGCAAGGGATTCGATATATTCCGGATTATTTTTCAAAGCGTCGATCTCGTGGAGGAGATTTTGTTCACGTTCTTTCAATGCTTGAATTTCTGCGGTCAAATTTTGCCTTTTTTGTTCCAATTCGCGAAAGGACAGGATGCCATATTCACCAAAAAAAGCAATCAGGATAATGAAGGTCCCGAACAAGAGAAAGAGAGTCAAGCTAGAGCGCAGCAACCCTTCTGTCTCAGGACTTTTTTCATTGGATTTGGTTTTTTCCGGAATAGTATAGTAGTTTTTATTGAAAAGTACCGGGTTTGGTTTTTTCCGTTTGTATTGTTCCGCCATAGGTTTTTTTAAATTTTTCTGTTTGAACGCTTCCTTCAGTGTTGCTGTGAGACCAACACTTCAAAGCTGACAAAATCCTTGTGTCTGCTAAAAAACATCATGGAAAATTGAAGGATTCCCTGCGCCGGTTGCCCCCCTTGTGCTCAACTTCAGCCTTTTTCAGAAACCCTCTAAAAGCTCCGTCGGAAGAGGAGCTCCCTTTTTCGCTGCCAGAGTCGCCGGCCACGTGATCGTTCCCCATCAGGTCCGGAACGAAGTCCAACTCCAGCTCAATGGAATGGCTGCAAAAGGTTTCTTTGTCAATTCAGTTATGTCCCAAACCGTTTTTTTAGATGAAATCGACCCCGTACAAAGCGAATGAGAAATTTTAGGCAAAATCCAAGAATCAGTCCTAAAAGAAAAATGAGACTCAGCCAAATCCAAAGATGAGTCGTCAGAAAGAATTTGAGATCTTCCACTCGCTGTTTCAGCGTTTTGTTTTGAGGATCGATAGCTCTCCCGGAAAGGGTCATCAGAAATTCAGTCAACGCTTCGATTTGCTGCTCAGACAAGTGCAGGTTCTGCATCTGCGAGTCGACTGCATCAAAACGTGGTTCTGTCAGACGAGATTCAATCCAAAACTCGATTTTTTCTTTTCCTTCAAGACTTCTCAGTGTTTGCCTTCGTTCCTTATACTGGACAAACATTTCTTCAGTCAATTGGTCCATTCGGTCCAATTGCTCCAGATAACTTTTCGTATTCAAACGTTGATCCAAACGTGGAATCAGGCCATCCAGAAGCGGTCCGGCTTGCCCGCCCTTTCCCGAAATTCGGTGGCAGCTGTCGCATTCCAGCTGAGCATACCATTCCTCGCCACTTAGCTTCTGCAGGGGAGCCTCGGACTGACGTGAGGTGTCCAGAACAAATTTTTGAATAGGAGTTTTCCCGCCTTCCGTCGTCCCGGTAAAATAAATCCCGTCGGGACCAAGGGCGAGAGACATTGGGTCGCGGCTTTGGTTTTCTTTAGCATTGAAATATTGGAATATGGAAACCGGCGCAGCCAACACGCCCTTCTCGCGGTCAACAGGAATGACTTCGATGCGCGCCGGCGAAGCAATCAAAAGGTGCCGATTCCACTGGGGAAAAACAAGGTGACTGTTCAGAAAAACCATCGAATCTGGTTTTAGAGCGGGTGACCAGGTGCGGATGCTTTTCGTTAAAATGCTAGAATTGTTCCCATCCCACAAATAATCTCTGCCCGCAAGAACTGGGATCAGGCGATCCGCGCCGGGTCCGTTGTCGGTTGCATAAAGCTGGGCTTCCATGCTTTCAGTGATGGCAAAGGGTTGGCGCAGTCCTGAAGCATAGATATACGAAGAAAGTTTGTCGGGTGTTTGGGGCTTATAAAAAGGATTGTCTGAGGGGGAAGTTCCATCCGTGTTGATTCTGAGGATTTTTCCGTTGAGATGCTCCAGCGAATGCGTTTTTTGTGCCTGATCGCCATCGCTGAATCCAACATACAGTTTCTGATCAAGACCGATCCAGCAGTCCCCGATGCGTGGAAGCGGTTTTGAGGATTCCTTCTGAAACAGGGATGAAATCTCATCACTATTGGTATTCGTCACGGCAATCTGGCTGTCGTTGCTGCTCAATTGAACAATCGTGTTCATCAGTTGCCCGTTTTTTTGATAGACCAGTGTGGAAAAGAGTTGTCCATTTTCTTGATCAAGGCACAAACCCACCAGACCGATCGGGTCTTTTTCAGGCGATGAAATCTGACCTGAACCAAGCATTTCACGCATGTCGGCATAGACAGATACGCTACGATCCTGTGTGACAAGCTTGACGAGACCCTGACGTTCCGCAACATAATAGAGGGGGGCTTTGGGGCTGCTTTGAGGAGCGTCGACAAATTGAAGATCGACTGGACTGTTCCATCCGGAAGTGTCGGTCTTGACCCCGTATCCGGGAATGGTTTTCCATGTTGTCGGTTCAGAAGCCCAAAGGGACGTGGAGGAAAGCAGGAGATATAAAAACGCGGGAAAAAAGCCAACAGACATTGGTAAAAATGGAAGAAGAAAAGAAACCATCCTTTTTAGAGTGTTTGAGATCAATTATGTAAGGAATTTCCGCCAATTATGGACTGGACAGGAATTGTGATGTACGGTAGTTTAGCATGAACCTCAAGTTGAATCAGTTAAAACCGTGCAATTGACAGCTGCTGCAAATAAAATTGCATGATTGTGTACATTTGCTCCCCCTATATTTTAAAGGATGGCCTGGTCAAAGTTTAAAAAACCCTATGTTTGTTTAGCACCGATGGACGGCGTGACCAACACGGCCTATCGTCAGATTGTGCGCAAAGTCAACAAACATGTGATTCTGTTCAGTGAATTCACCAACGTTGATGGTCTGATTCGCAGTGATCATGTTCGTCAGCGCCTGGATTTTCATCCTTCCGAACATCCCTTTTTCATGCAGCTTTTCGGCAACAATCCGCAATCTTTTGCGGAGGCTTCCCGGATTGTTGAAGACCGGGGCGTGATGGGAATTGACATCAATATGGGTTGTCCTGCCAAGAAGATTGTTCATTCGCAGCACGGGAGCGCCTTGATGCAGGATGTCGATTTGGCCTGCCGCCTGGTTGAAGCGGTGCGCGCCGCCTGTTCCTTGCAGGTCTCTGTTAAAACCCGTTTGGGGTGGGAGAATGCGTCACAATTGATCCCTTTCGGGAAACGCCTCGAATCGGCGGGAGTCTCTCTGCTCACCATCCATGGCCGCACTTATCGTCAGGCGTTCAAAGGTGAAGCCGACTGGGAGCCGATTTATGAACTCAAAAAAAAACTGGATATTCCCGTCTTGGGCAATGGCGATGTCACCGATTTCCGTGACGGTTTGCGACGATTGGGAAACTTGGACGGCTTCATGATCGGACGCAAGGCCATCGGCAATCCATGGGTTTTTCAAGACGGGAGAAAATATCCGCACCCCCCTTTGTCTTCCAAAATATCAGTCGCCCTTGAACATTACTATTTGCTGCGGCAAATTAAAGCGGAACAGGTTGCTTTAAGGGAATTTCGCAAATACCTCGGAGAATACATTCGGGGCTTTTATCAGGCAAAAGACCAGCGACGTCTTTTGATGGAAGCACCGGATGAAAAAGAATTCATTCGTCTCATGGAGGAGTTGAAAATGATGTCACAGGAATTTCCTCTTTCACAGGCAAGTTGAATTCCATCGGACTGTGGTGAGGAATCAACGATGAAAATGATACTGGTCACCCTGGGCAGTATGGGCGATGTGCTTCCTTTTATCGCTTTGGGAATCAGACTGCGTCAACGGGGACATGAGGTGACGGTTTTAGGTCACAGATGGGATGAGCAGCTGATTCTCGGGTCAGGCCTGGAATTCTATTCAATTCTTGGCTTCGAAGAGGGGCAGAAAGCGCTCAAGCATCCGGACTTGTTTCATCCGGAAAAAAGACTCCCGACGCTAAAGCAGCATCTCTATTTTCCTGCAACCCTGCCGACTTTTGATTATATTGCCAAACACTTTGTCTGGGGTGATACAGTAGTGGTTGGCCCTCCCTGGGCTTATGGTGCCCGATTCGCGCAGGAAAAATTAGGAGTCCCCTTGCTCACCGTGCTGCTGGCACCCTGGAATTTTCATGAAGGGGAAGCAGATCCTCCGCCAACCGACACAGAACTGCACCGGCTCTTGAATGGCTTGCGAGACAAAATCGGTCTTGAACCCATTTCGGTTCCGCTGCTCGCCTGGAGAAATTCTCCTGAAAAAATTGTAGCATTGTTTCCCGAATGGTTTTGTGAACAGGAAGATTGGCCTGATCATGCACTGATGACCAGTTTTTCCATGTTTGACGGCAGCTCGAGCAGGCGTCTGGAAACGGAAGTGGAAGAGTTTCTGGCAAAAGGAGAAAGGCCGCTTGTTTTTACGACGGGAACCAAGATGACCCAGGAGGACACTTTTTTTGAAGGTGCGCTGGAAGCGTCTCTGCAGTTAGGAAAACGTGCAATTTTTCTTGCCCTTTTTCCTGGGCAATTTCCAACGAAACTGCCCGACAGTGTTCAGGTTTTTGATTATGTCCCGCTCAGTTTGCTGCTTCCTCATACAGAAATCCTGGTTTATCATGGCGGAATCGGCACTTGTTCCCACGCGTTCAGCGCTGGACTGCCTCACTTGATTGTACCGATGATCTATGATCAGTTCGACAATGCAAATCGGGTGGCTTCCTTAGGAGTGGGAGATCAAGTTCAAAAGGAAGACTATCAGGGAAGCATTGTAGCAAAAAAGATTGAGCAGCTGTTGGGTTCCGAGAAAGTTCAGAAGCGATGCAGAACGATCGCCGAACAGCTGGAGGGAGAAGATGCACTCAGTGAAACTTCTCTCATCATTGAAGCCATCGTCCAGTAAAAGATTGATTGCCGATGAATGCATGGAAATTCCTGCCCCTGTTTCGTCAAAGTTCGGTGAAACTGCTCTGTTTGGTTCTGCTTACCTGCGCCTTTTATTTTCCAGCCCTGCATGCCGGCTTTGTCTGGGATGATTTCTTTATATTTGTCAATGACCCCTTGATGACGGCCCCGGAGGGTTTATGGCGCATCTGGTTTGACCCGGGTACAGAACGATGGAATTACTGGCCCATGTCCCGCAGCGCATTTTGGCTTCAGCGTCAGCTTTGGGGACTGAACCCTTTGGGCTATCACCTCGTCAATCTCTCGCTGCATCTACTGGTTTCTCTCGCGCTTTGGCTGGCACTGCAGACACTGCAGATCCGGGGAGCGTGGTGGGTTGCTCTTCTGTTTGCCCTCCATCCTGCACACGTGGTCTCGGTTGCCTGGGTCACTGAATTAAAAAACACGCTTTCCGGCCTTTTTTACCTGCTTTCCTTTTGGAGTTTTTTCCGTTTTGACAGAAACAGAAAATGGCAATGGTATGGATTATCATTATTTTTATTTCTGATTGCCCTGCTCAGCAAATCATCTTTGGTGATGTTCCCGGCTCTGCTTGTCGTTTACCAGCTCGGGTTTTCAAAAAAAAGAAAGATCCCGGACAACTACTATCTGATGCCTTTTTTTATATTGGCTCTTGTCTCTGGTCTGCTCAGTGTCTGGGTCGAAAACCAGTATATTGGTCTGAAAACCAGTGGTTTTGCTTCGGGAATCCTTGAAAAAACGATCATTGCCAGTCATGCGGCATTTTTTTACATCGAAAAGCTTTTGTGGCCGCATTCCTATATGGCGGTCTACCCGAAGTGGGAAATCGATCTCAAACAATTTCACCTCTACCTCCCTCTGCTCTGCTGGTTGATCGCAGCGGTCATACTTTTCCTGAAATACAAGGCATGGGGCCGCCCGCTATTGCTGGGCGCAGCCGCCTTTGCACTCAGTTTGTTTCCCGTACTCGGGTTTTTCAATGTTGCGGGATTCTCTATCACTTATGTGTGGCTGCATCTGGTTTATTTGCCGAGCATCCCGATTTTTATTTTAATCGTGCAGGGAGGCATTTGGATTTCAGATCATTTTCAAAGGAAAAAGTCGCATTTGATGAGAAGTCTTCCCGGGGGAAGCATAGTTTTGATAGTCTTGATTTTGGGGACATTGACCTGGTACCAAAGCCGTCTCTATAAGAACGAAGAGACGCTGTGGAGTGACACCTTGCGAAAAAATCCGTCTTCATGGATGGCTTTTCATCACTTGGGAAATGTCTTTCTCGATCAGGGCAAATTCGAAGAAGCTTTGCAGATGTTCAACCAGGAAATCCGCAACAATCCCAATGCCTCACAGGGTTATGCCAGTCGGGCCCTTGCCTATTCCCGTCTCAAACGGTATGATCTGGCCGTTGAAAGTTTCAATTTCGCAATTCGGTTGAGATCAGATCTTTCCCGATACTATCGTGATCGCGGATTGGTCTTCTTTTTTATGAACAAAAAAGAATCCATGTGCGCAGACTGGAAACACGCCTGCCGCCTGGGAGACTGCAGGAACTACCGCTTGGCTCAAAACAGGAATGATTGCCTGTGATCCTTTTCAACTGCTGAAACCTAAGGATTGATTCACTTCTGCAAATGGTTTATTGATGTCCAGTAGGAAAACTCTTTTTATGAAAAGTTTGATGGGGATGGCGTTTTTGATGGCAACAAGCGCTTCCTGTCAGACGCTTCCTTACGATCCAACAAAAAAGCACCACACTGCTGAGGGATTTGTGAACAATTATCCTCATGAAAAACACGGATTTACTGAACTTTTAAAGTGGAAATGGGAAAGTTTTGATCTCGAAGTCAAAACAAAGGCTCTCCCCCTTGCAGAAAACGATCCTGAATATTTGAGGAAGAATCGGACGGATCCGACTTTAACCTGGATCGGTCATGCGACTTTTTTACTTCAGTTTGCCGGCTTGAACATCCTCACGGATCCTCAACTCTCCGAACGGGCATCACCGGTTTCATTTGCCGGACCCAAACGTTATACCCCGGTCGGGTTGCCGATTGAGCGCCTTCCTCTGATCGATGTGGTGATCATTTCTCACAATCATTACGATCACCTCGACTTGACGTCTGTCAAACAAATCAATGATCAGCAAAAAAACAAGCCGCCCCTTTTTTTTGTTCCGCTCGGATTAAAATCCTGGTTTGCCGAACAGGGCATTGAGAATGTTGTTGAAATGGACTGGTGGGACCAGCAGCGGCATCGGGAGTGGACGATTCATTCTGTTCCGGTTCAGCATTTTAGTGCCCGCACCCCCTGGGACCGCGACAAGACGCTTTGGACCGGATGGATTTTGCAGCACCCGGATTTTGTCTTTTTCTTTGCAGGTGATACCGGTTACTCGAAAGATTTTGCAGACATTCAAAAACGCCTCGGACCCATCGATTTGTCAGCCTTGCCCATCGGCGCTTATGAACCGCGCTGGTTCATGAAATCGGTTCACTTCAATCCCGATGATGCCGTAAAGGCTCATCAGGATCTGCGGTCGCGATATTCGGTAGGAATGCATTGGGGGACTTTTAAACTGACCGATGAGCCGATAGAGGAACCTCCCCGGCTTTTAAAAAAGGCGCTTGAGCGGGAAGGGATTTCTCAGGATAAATTTTTTATCATGAAACATGGTCAAACGATTTCACTGGAATTTATCAATTCCAAATGAGGGCCGACCCCCTGCGATGAAGCTGCCGCATCCTCCCGCAGACCTTTGTTCAGCAATCTCTCTTATCCGTGCTTCCAAAAAAAACAAAAATTTGAAATTCCCTCAAATTTTTTCTTGACAAGTTGTTAGCACTCATCTATAGTGAGTGCTAACAATAATTAATTAATGTTTTGTGAAAAAATAATTCAACCTATTTCAAAGGAGAATATTATGTGGTTAAGCCCTTACTATTCAAAAAGATCAGTACCTGCAGTCAATACGATATTTGATGAATTTTTCAAAAGTTTTGATGAAGGAGAACAACGTTCAGCTTCTTTCTCTCCGAGAATCGACATAAAGGAAGATGAGAATGCGTATCATGTTTCTGTGGAAGTTCCTGGAATCGACAAAAAAGATGTTGAGGTTTCGCTGAAGGAAAATATTTTGACGATCAAGGGAGAGAAGAAGCAGGAAAACAGCAAGAAAGAAGAGGGTTACTCCTGGACGGAACGCAGTTATGGTTCGTTCCGGCGGACGGTTCGTTTGCCGGATGCGGCCCAGGGGGGTGAAGTGGCAGCCAACATGGAAAACGGTATTTTGGCCATCACGCTTCCTAAGGCAAAGCAGCCGGAAAAGAAGCAGATCACCATCAACTGAGTGAAGAATTACTCGGTGCGACGCTGTAAACGATAAACTTTAAGCCGATGGGGCAATGCCTCATCGGCTTTTTTGTTCATCTCCCCAGCACTTCGAGCATTTTGTGACCAATTTGATCAGGAGTTTTCAGGACGTGAATTCCAGCGTCACTGAGGGTCTGCATTTTATCCGCTGCAGTCCCTTTTCCACCCGAAATTATTGCGCCGGCATGCCCCATCCGACGTCCCGGAGGTGCAGTCTGCCCCGCAATAAAACTGACGATGGGCTTGGTGACATTCGCCTGGGCGAAAGCCGCTGCTTTTTCTTCGGCATCTCCACCAATTTCACCAATCATGACGATGGCTTCGGTATCGGAATCTTCTTGAAACAACTTGAGGCAATCAATGAAATTGGTGCCGTTGACCGGGTCCCCGCCGATGCCGATACAGGTGCTTTGCCCGAGTCCGACCTGGGTCAATTGGTCGACGGCTTCATAGGTCAGGGTTCCTGACCGTGAGACGACACCAATGGAACCCTCTTTGTGAATGAATCCCGGCATGATCCCGATTTTGCATTGTCCCGGTGTGATGATCCCCGGACAATTGGGGCCGATTAAACGAAGTCCCTGGTCCCGCACGTAACGGACTGCGGAGACCATATCGAGAACAGGGACACCTTCTGTGATCGCAACAATCAATTCAATGTTGGCGCTTGCTGCTTCGATAACTGCATCCCCTGCAAATGCGGGAGGGACAAAAATCATTGAAGCATTGGCCCCCGTTGCATCAACGGCTTCCTGCACGGAATTGAAAACTGGAATGCCGTCAAATTCCTGTCCGCCTTTTCCTGGAGTGACTCCCGCGACGATATTGGTGCCATAGTCTCGGCATCCCCTGGCATGCAATGCTCCTTGAGATCCTGTAATCCCCTGGACCAGAAGTTTGGTATTTTTATCTACTAAAACCGACATAAGTCCTCTATTTTAAAAGTTTAGAAATGGAAACCTGTCAAAGTCCGGGATCCCTAACGAGCAGCAGCCACCGCGGCTTCGGCAGCACCGCGCAAACCGATCGCCATCTGCAGTTTATTTCCTAACCCGGATTGGGAAATGATTTCTTCGGCCTTGTCGGCATTGGTCCCTGCTAAGCGGACCACCACGGGGATGTCGAGATTCACTTCCTTGAATGCAGCAACAATTCCTTCTGCAACCACATCGCAGCGGACAATTCCTCCGAAGATGTTGACTAAAATGCATTTGACGTTGGAATCAGCGGTAATGATTCGAAAGGCTGTTGCCACCCTTTGTTGATCTGCAGTGCCCCCGACATCGAGAAAATTTGCCGGTTCTCCTCCAAAACTTTTGATGATATCCATGGTTCCCATTGCCAATCCTGCACCGTTGACCATGCAGCCGATATTGCCATCGAGCTTGATATAACTCAAATCTGCCTGACTGGCTTCTACTTCAGAAGCCTCTTCTTCATCAAGATCCCGAAGATCGAGAATATCTTTGTGACGGAAGAGGCCGCTGTCGTCAAAAGTCATCTTTGCATCCAGCGCAATCACCCTGCCGTCCCCTGTCAAAACCAGGGGATTGATTTCAACAAGAGAACAGTCTTCATTGACAAATGCATTGTAAAGAGAGGTCATCAGTGCTGCAGTGGGACGCACCAGTTTGGGATTGATTTCGCCAACTTTGAGATGGTAGGCAAGTTCGGCTGCCTGAAAAGAGCGAAAGCCGATTGTCGGGTTGACAAAGACCTTACAGATTTTCTCAGGAGTGTTTGCCGCCACTTCTTCAATATCCATTCCTCCTTCGGTTGATGCCAAAAAAACAACGGATTGAGAACCTCGATCGATCAGGAGGGAACAGTACAATTCTTTTTTTATGTCCATCCCCTCTTCAACCAGAACTCGTTTTACTTTCTGGCCTTCGGGACCCGTTTGATGGGTGACCAACTGCATCCCCAGGATGGCTTCTGCGTTTTCTTCGACCGCGTTCAGGCCCTTGGAGACTTTCACGCCTCCTCCCTTTCCGCGTCCGCCGGCATGGATCTGAGCTTTGACTACACAAACCTCACCTCCTAGTGACTTGGCAATCTCCACTGCTTTCTGCGGAGTTTCAGCAACATCACCTCGGGGAACTGCTGCGCCATATTTTGCAAGAATACGCTTTGCCTGGTATTCATGAATTTTCATAATACACTCCTCTTCATCAAGATGTCATGTTGATCAGACAAACAGCATTGCATGTTCCGCCGGATCGATCGATTAACATTTTATGATCGGTTTTATAACATGTCTTTGACCGTATCACGTTCAGATTCCAATTCTGCAAGAGTTGCTTTCATTTTTTCGTGGGCAAACTCGTTCAGTTCTATTCCCTGGACAATTTCGTATTTACTGCCGTCGCTGCGCACCGGGTAGCCGTAGACAATGCCTTCCGGAATGCCGTAACTGCCGTCACTGGGAACTGCCACGCTGAACCAGTCTCCTGCAGGGGTTGCCTGGGAGAGGTTCCGGATGCTGTCAATCGCACCATTGGCCGCAGATGCAGCGGAAGAGGCGCCTCGTGCCTTGATCACAGCCGCACCCCGTTTCTGAACAGTGGACAGGAAATCGTTCTGCAGCCAGTTTAAGTCAGTAATCACTTCAGTGGCTGGTTTTCCTCCAATTTTGGCATTGTAGAAATCCGGATACTGAGTGGCACTATGATTTCCCCAAATGGTCACATTGGTGATTTGATGACTGGGAGCTCCAGATTTTTGCGCCAATTGCGATTTTGCCCGATTGGCATCGAGGGCAGTCATGGCAAACCAGCGATCCCTGGAAATTTCTTTGGCGTTGTTCATTGCGATCAGACAGTTGGTGTTGCAGGGGTTTCCAACCACCAAAATCCGGACATCGGATGCCGCTTTGGTCAGGGCTTTTCCTTGACCAACAAAAATTCCGCCGTTGACTTTGATCAGGTCACCGCGTTCCATACCATCTTTGCGGGGAGCGGCTCCAACCAGAATCGCCCAGTTCACATCTTTGAATCCTTCATTGGGATCTGCTGTGATGGAGATTTTTTGCAGAAGCGGAAAGGCACAATCATCCAACTCCATCACCACTCCTTCCAGGGCAGGAAGGGCCGGTTCGATTTCGATCAATTGCAATTCAACAGCGGTGTCCGGTCCAAATACTTCACCCGAACCGAGACGAAACAAAAGTGAATAATCGATTTGTCCAGCAGCTCCGGTGACGGCAACTTTCATGGTTTTCTTTGACATAGGGTCCTCCTTGTTCAAATCGGTTTGGAAAAAAGCGTTGAGTCGACAGCCTGCAAATAACTCAACACGTCTGCATCAGAAACTCCTGCCAGTTTTACGGTTGAGTCTGAAAAATGAATTTACCTGTTGTTGAAAACAGATTTCCTGAAACTTTCCTCCTGAGCTTACTCCTTCTGTGATGGCAGTGGCCAAGCAGCGTCTTTTAAGCCTTGCAGCATGACGAAATATGAAGTGTGGAGACGAATTTCAGGAGTCATTTCCTTAAGCTTTCTCAGCAACAGAGTTTTCATCAGATAGCGGACGTGTTATACTCTGAACTTGTCGGTCTCCTGCAAACAGAAGACTTTTCAGTATGACAAATTTTACCTTCAATTGCGAGCTTCTTTATAGTGCAGACGCAAGAATCTAATCGGCGAAATTAGGCGCCTCTCTCTTATCAGGCAGGGAAAAATTCATGGTAGAAGCAACAACTCGGGGAGTGACCGTTTTTGTGGAGTCATTTTATATTGAAGAACATTCAGAACCGGATGAAGAGCATTATGTTTTTGCTTATCGGATCCGTCTCCATAATCGAAGCGAGCAGACGGTCCAGTTGATCAGCCGCCATTGGATCATCAGTGACAGCAATGGAGAAACCTCTGAAGTGAAGGGGGAAGGAGTGGTTGGAGAACAACCGATTTTAGTTCCTGGAGGGGAACATGAATATATGAGCGGTTCTCACTTGAAATCTCCTATGGGAACCATGCACGGGACCTACCAAATGCAAATCAAGGAAGGGGAAATGTTTGATGCAGAAATCCCCTGCTTCACTTTAGCTGTCCCGGGTGTGATCAACTGAATTCCAATTGGTTTTATTTTTGCGGGAAAGGAGATAGCGAGCTTCCTCGGTATGAATGGCCCCGTGTGAAGAAAGAAAACTCGAAAAAAGAGAAAACTCTGCCACAGGGATCGGATTTGTTTTAAAGAGACTGTAGCGTGAAAGATAAGCACCCACTTCATCATCAGAAGGATTGTTCAAGCGTGCCAGGGTGATGTGAGGGTGAAATTTGCGTTTATCCGGAGAAAGCCGCAAGCCTTGCAGACGGTGATCAATCTTAACTTTCAGATGATGCAGAGCCTCATTTTTTTCAATCCCGACCCAAAGCACCCGAGGCTGTTTCCTGGGAGGGAAAAAACCGAGTCCCCGCAGAGTGATTGAAAATGCGGGTTCCTGAATTTCAGCAAGGGTCTCTTTTATTTCTTCAAACATGATCTGATCCACCTCACCGACAAACTGAACGGTTAAATGAAAGTGCTCCACCCAGGACGCGCTGTTGAGGCTGAAATCGCAAAGTTCGAGCAATTGGTCTTGAATATCAGAGGGAAAGTCGATGGCGATGAATAATCTCGGCATAGAAATTTAAAGTACAGGATGTGCATGAAATCGCTGAACCGACGAGCGGGACCTGATTTCAAGAAAAATTGTGGGAAGTCCGGCAGCATTCCTTTTATGATTGAAGGAGGTCGGAGGCGAAAGGGGTATGAAAAGAATAAAAAAAATTGGTCCCGTTCTGCGTCGGATAAATTTTCCACTCGTCATATTAAACCGGACAAGGTCCTGTATTGAACAGGCACTTTTCAGCAAACGGTGTGAAAACCTTGCCTGAGAGGCAAAGGAGTACAGAAAAATTTTGTACAAATCAAGGGGGAGAAGGGTTTTTCTTCCTGAATTGATCAAATCATTCATAATTGAGAAAGGAAGCACTGAAAATGGCAGAATTTAAACCAGGGCCGCAAACAAAAATTAAACGGATTCCGGAGCGGGGAAGTTATGAAAAAGAAAGCATTTACCAAATTTTAGATGAGGCGCTTATTTGTCATGTCGGAATTGTTCAGGATGGGGCACCGATTGTCATTCCGACGATTCACGCGCGCATCGGAGACCAGCTTGTTCTGCATGGGGCTCCAGCCAGTCGTTTGTTAAAATATATCGCCGGCGGGAATCCGGTCTGTGTCACCGTCACTCTTCTTGACGGCCTGGTCCTGGCCCGTTCCACATTTCACCACTCGATGAATTATCGGTCAGTCGTCTTGATGGGATCCGGAAAACTGGTTGATGATCCACAGGAAAAGGCCCGGTTTCTTGATGCTTTGGTAGAACACATAATACCGGGGAGATCGAAGGAAGCCCGAGGAGCAAACGAAAAAGAATTAAAGGCAACCACAGTGGTTTCGATTCCCATTGAAGAGGCATCCGCAAAAGTGCGAACAGGTCCTCCCGTGGATGATGAAGAAGATTACTCGATTTCAGTCTGGGCGGGAGTGCTGCCACTGAAGATTTCAGCGGAAGCACCGGTCCCGGACTCCGGTCTGGTGGATGGGGTGCAGGTTCCTGATTATGTGAGTGAATATCAGCGGAGCTGAAAAAAGACGTCACCTTTACCAAAGTGAAAGAGAAATTAAAGTCCTGCTTTTCTGTCTGGAAAATTAGCCTTTTCGTCACAATTAAGATATGATTTAGTCCTTGTTTCAGAGTGCAGATCCTTCATCGGGGGGGTGAGGGTTTATTGCCATCAAATCACCTGATATAGGAAATGTTTAATAAAATGGAGGAAAATAATGAGTATAAGCACTCTTGGTTTAGAAAAAGTTGGAATCACGGAGCCTGGACAAGTTTTTCATAATTTGAGCTACGATCAATTGTATGAGCATGAAATCCGCAATCATGAAGGTCAGTTGAGTTCCCTGGGAGCGATCAATGTGGATACAGGTCGTTTTACGGGTCGTTCCCCAAAGGACAAATATTTTGTCGATGAACCGTCTTCAAACGAAAATATCTGGTGGGGAAAGGTCAATAAAAAGGTTTCCGAGGAGATTTTCAACGAGCTTTGGGAAACGGCAAAAAAGCAATTGAACGGCAAAGATCTCTATGTCACAGACGGTTTATGTGGAGCCAATGCCAATGAACAAATGAAAATTCGGGTGGTTTCTGAAATTGCCTGGCAGGCTCATTTTGTTAAAAATATGTTCATTCGGCCGGAAAAGAGCGAATTGGAAGGGTTTGAACCAGAGTTTACCATTTTGAATGCCTGTAAAACCAGTGATGCCAAATGGAATGAACATGGTTTGAATTCAGAGGTATTCGTCATCTTTCATTTGAAGAAGAAAATGGCAATCATCGGAGGCACCTGGTATGGCGGAGAAATGAAAAAAGGGGTGTTTTCAGTGATGAATTATGTGCTTCCTCTGAAAGGAATCGCTTCGATGCATTGTTCAGCAAATGTTGGAAAAGAAGGTGACACGGCTTTGTTTTTCGGACTCTCCGGAACAGGAAAAACTACCCTTTCCACAGACCCCCATCGGCAATTGATTGGAGACGACGAACATGGTTGGGGAGATGATGGGATTTTTAACTTTGAAGGCGGATGTTATGCCAAATGCATTGATTTGGATCCTGAAAAGGAGCCGGAAATTTACCAGGCGATTCGTCGTGATGCTCTTTTGGAAAACATCAGTTTCAAAGACGGTACAAATGAAGTGAACTTTGCAGATGATTCGAAAACGGAAAATACCCGCGTGTCGTATCCTATTTATCACATCGACAATATTGTTCCCCCGCCGAGTATTGGGGGTCATCCCAGGAACATCATTTTCCTCACCTGTGATGCTTTTGGAGTTTTGCCGCCAGTGGCCAAGTTGACTCCGGAACAGGCGATGTATCATTTCCTCTCCGGTTATACGGCCAAAGTTGCCGGAACTGAACGTGGCGTGACTGAACCGCAGGCGACTTTTTCTGCATGTTTCGGGCAAGCCTTTCTCACCCTTCATCCTACTGTCTATGCCAGACTCCTCGGAGCAAAAATAAGGCAGCACAAGGTCAATACATATTTGGTGAACACCGGTTGGTCCGGCGGTCCCTATGGTGTGGGGAAACGAATGGATCTGCCAGTTACAAGAAAAATTCTGGATGGGATTTTTGACGGCAGCATTGAAACGGCGGAGTTTGTCTCAGATCCTATTTTTCAGATCCTTGTCCCTCAGACAGTGAATGGTATCGACCCGACGATACTGAACCCTCGCAATACCTGGAGCGATCAGGCTTCCTATACTGAAACGGCAGAAAAACTGGCGGGAATGATGATTGAAAATTTCAAGCAGTACACGGAACAATCTTCAGAATTCGATTTTGCCGCCCATGGCCCTAAGCATTCCGCCTAGATCTAAAAATTTCCTCCCAATTTCCCTCTCGCTCTCACGCACTTCGTGGGAGCGAATAAGGGTGCTCACCGAATAATTTTAGCATAACCTCAAGAACTTGACGTTCAGCTAAACGAAAGTTCAGTAGAAGTTGCATGAAATGAGAATTTTCATGTGAGAGTTTTAGTTATTACCGGCGGCTGCTTGAAGCGGGAGTCGACATGATATCGGTGTAAACTCTCAAAATGGAAAGCAAACGCCTATTCCTCGCCATGCAGAAGTCAAAGAAAGTTTGTGTAAAATGAAAGGAAAACAGTTGAAATTCGAGCGATAATCCAGGAATTCAAAATTCAGGAGGGAAGAAAATAGGTAAAAAAAAACCCTGATTTTCTGTTAAGAAAACCAGGGTTTCGAAGAAATTCAATTCACTTAAGAATTGTTCTTAGAGAGCGTAGCCCATTCCAATTTGGAATTCAGTTGAAGCGGCTCCATCATTTCCTGCTGTGTCGTCAGCTGTGGTGTTTGAGCTCAAGTAACCCAAGTTCACAGTGGCGCCGCCGATTTTCTTTTTAAAACCAACCTGCAGTGTTCCTGTCTTTGTGTCATCAACGTCGTCTGCTGTTTCGGTTGTGCTGTTGTACATAGCACCAACGGACATGTCCGCGCCGAACTCAACATTGGCTGCGACGATCAGAGCATTTTTTCCAGTGTCAACACTGGTGTTGCCATCGTCCATGGTGTTGGCCCATGTTTCATAGCCGCCGCTGAGGGTGACTTTTCCGATCGGAACGGTTACCATAATACTCGGGGCGTTGGAAGAAGAACTGCCGTCGTCGGTGCCGTCAGCACTGCGGTCGCCGTTTTCAGCGGTGTTGACGCTTGTGTACTGAAGAACGATATCAGCATTCATTGCGGAAAAACCAACTTTTCCACGAAAACCGGTTTTGTCATCGGCACCGTCATCAACATCCATATAAGAAACATCCAGGGAAACTGGAAGTCCTTTAATATATACCTGAACTCCTTCGCTCCGTCCTAAAGCAGCACCAACACAGTCGCCGGCTCCACCAGGAATCGGATAGGAAGCCGTTACACAGGCATCACCGAAATACATGCGTCCCATTCTGACGTCAAAAGACTTGTTTCCTACCATAACATACTGGTCACGCTTGGAAAAACCACTGGAATCAATGGCTACACGGCCTTTAGCAGTCCAGTCTCCCATTTTTGAAGACATGTCCATTCCAAAGCGGGAATCTGCTTTGAACTGGGTGTTGGAAATCGTATCCGCATCACTGTTGGCTTTGGAAGAACTGGAAACATAGTAACCACGTGCCCGTCCTCTGAAATTTACGTTTTCCTGGGCAGCATAAACTTCTGCCGCAACGAATGAAATACCTACTGCTGCAGCAAATGCAGGTAACAACAATTTTTTAATTTTCATACCACTCCTTAATTTATTTAGTTGATTCAAAGGAATCCTTTCAAACCTAGAGGATAACCTCAAAAATTGCACTCAGCAATGTAAATTACTAATAGAATAAAACAGAATCTGCAAGCGAAACTTTGCAATTTCAGGACTTACAGTAAAAAAAATGCAAAAAAACCAGAATTGCTGTGCCTCTTGAAACCGCCGTGCTTTTCATTCGAAAAACCACCGGAATACCATCGAGACTTTGAACGAACACGGGAGCAACTCGAAGTTTTTGATTCGCCCCACCCCCCGGTATTTGGAAGCTGCGACGTCAGTGATTTCTGCACCTTTCAACACAGATGCAAAATCGGTGCTATCAAACCACCAGGGTCATGGTTAATTCAATAAATTTAACCTAGGCCCTGTTTTGCAACCATCCCCCAAGCATTACGCTTCTTCGAAGAAAGAATCACGTTCATGTACTCAACAGGCATTTCCAAGATTCGGCAATGGTTGAGCAAGTCCTGGGATTTTTCAGCCCAAAGTGGAAATTTTTGAATTCTGATTCCTCCTCTCTAATCTCCACCTCTTTTAGTTCCACCCTTCCAGGAGGGATATTCAGTCTGGATGGGTGATCCCTCTAACAAAGTTCCGCGATCCAACTTGACAGCAGAACGGTTGGTGCCATCAAGACACCCAGTGCAATGAAATTTATGAGGTCCCGAGTTTATCAAATTAACCGAAAACTCAGATTCTCAAGCTCCACGCAACTAATTCATTAAATTCGTTGCCCACATGATGCATTTATCGAATCAAATCGCTATTGTCAATAAAAAAAAGCAGAGGAACGGCTGATTTTTTCGTAATTCTAAACGAATGAGTTGAGTGTACTGCACTGCATCTCCTTTCCAGATTCCGTTGAAAAGAAGAAGGAATGGCTGGATTCATTGGGTGTTTTGGGGAAAGCGGATTCCCAGGTCCTTCAGTTTTAAAATTTTCTGGATGGTGTCTTGCCGAAATTCTGCGGGTCCCAGGAACTTGCAGTCCCGGAAAGGCAGGATGTCGGGGTTGATGGATTCCGGATGGGCGATCACCGCGTGATAGCACTGGACTCCGCGTTCTCGATTGGCATAGGACCGTTCAAGTCCCTGCCATTTCTTATTGAAGGTGATCAGCAGCATCATGCCGATGAAGAGCAGGAAAAACCGATGAAAGCGACGGGGAGGGTTTGCCAGCAAGATCAGGCCGATCCAAAAGGGCATGGTCACCATTCCATAGTGGGCAAAAGCCTGTTCCAGCTGGAATTCCGCGCGTCCAATGGAAATAACCAGGCTTGCCGCCAATGCATTCTGAATGATGCCGAAAATAAATAAATTTCTATCGAATCGCTTCTGCCAGAACAGGAAAGCAAAATAGACCAGACCCAATCCTCCCACTGCTGCGGATACAGGAGCATAGTCGGTGCCGACAAGATTGGCCAGCATGACGCAGGCAAAGATCAGCGTTTCCAGCGGGTGGAACGCGAAATAGAACAGGGAACGCCCGCTGGATTGAAAATCAGAGAAGTAGTAAAGCAGCGCTCCGAGGGTGAACAGCAGCCAAAGCAGGAGTTGGGGGACGTATTTTTTTTCAGAGACGCACCGCAGGGCGAGCATTACCAGACCGTTGAGCAGGCAGACTGCTCCGGCCAGGCCCCCGAAATAAGCGAAAAATGCAGCGGAGAGTCCCGCCGCAAAATCCGTCTTTGTCAGTTTCGGTTTGGATAAAAAATAGCACGAATAAATTCCTCCAAACCAAATCGCATACCACATCAGCTGCATGGACCAAAATTGATTGCTGTGGTGGGTTGGTGAAAGAAAGCTCACCAGCACTAAAAAACAGATCAGGAACGTATGACTGCTTCTTCCCTGAATGCTGGCAAAGAGTGGAAACACCGTCAACCAGAGGAGAAGCTGATTGAAAATCATCAGGAAGCGCAGATCCAGTGAAGGGAGCAGCGAGAGGAGATAAAATGCAAGACGGGAGAGGACCGGGCGATGTTCATTGGCTTGTTCCCAAACGGCCGACCAAAGAGAGTCTCCCTGCATTATTCCCTGAAACAAAAGCGAGGCGAGGTCCCATTCATCGAGAAAAAAAACATTGACGCCATAGCGGAGAATGAGGCCACTGGAGGCCAGGCAGCCAATCCCAAAGGTCACCCAGACAAAAGGAGAGCTCCAGGAAGAAAAGGAAGGCGAGCGGGGCGCAGTCGGCAGATAGCTTTTCCAGATCACCTTCTCGTCCTCTGGCCCTCGCTCGTTTTGTCTCATGGTCCTTTGTCCCTCGCTATTTATCTCATCGCCAGGACACGTTTTTATCACCAATTCAGGAGGAGAACAAATGAAAAGTATTGACACTCTGCCGCTTATCCACTAAAATTTCTCTCCCCTTTTAAAAAGCGAGAATAGCTCAGCTGGTAGAGCGCAACCTTGCCAAGGTTGAGGTCGCGAGTTCGAACCTCGTTTCTCGCTCCAAACTTCCTAATTTATTCCGTGTATTCCTACCACATTACCAAGCGTGTTTTGTTGCATCTTCGCCAATAAGACTGAATCCAGTATCGGTGTATAATGCTTATCATTAATGACTTCGCTATTCCCAATATACGATCCAGCTTCCTTCGATGAAAACTGAAAGTGATTCTTGAGAACCGTATTGAAATAGGTTCGTAAATCCTTCAGTTGTAAATCCATGACTCCTGCTCGTTTCTTTAAATTAGTCCAAGCCTTTTTTACATCATCAACACGAGTATACCGTTCATTACGAATACCATCCTTTATAATGACTTCATGCTTAGGGAAAACAAATTGAGCCGGAACCAATTTACGATCAACAATCCCTCTTGATTCGTTACGGATCAAAACATTTCCAAACACATCCTCATACCGAGGAAGTGATTGGAGCAACTTAATGGCTTCTGGAAATAAAGGAACTACTCGTTCTTTATGCCATTTCGGAGACCAACCGATTCCTTCTTTAGTAGGACAGTTTGGTTTATGACGAATAAACCAAATCCCTTTTTCTAAATCAAAATCAGACCACTCAGCGTGTAAAGCTTCTCGTAAACGGCAACCAGTATATGCTATGAACCGCACAATATCATCAATTGGAGTCCAGGTACGACTATGTGCAGTATTCCACAGTATTTTAACATTTGTGAGTGGAAAAATGAACCGCTTATTGACGCTGTGAAATAGATCAAATGATTTATCGGCAGTCTTCGAAATAGAAAGAAGATTGCAATGAAAAAACGGAGTTTTGATGAAAAGCGGGAGTTGATCGCTCAAGTTGGTCAACTCAGAACAAGTGATGGATTGTCAATCAAGGCAATATGCAAAAATCTAGGAATCAGTGTTGTGAGCTATTATAACTGGAAAAAACAGATTGGTTTTTCTGGTGGAAAAGAGGAGTACGAAGCAGCAGCACAGGGAATTCCTGGAGTGATAGCAGCGACTAGGATACAGTTGGAAGATCGGATAAAAATCCTTGAAGTAAAAGCCCAATTTCCCCATATGGGAGTGAAACAACTTCGGCAGTACCTAATACGAAACAACAAGTTGGTTTATAGCGAACGCCAAATCCGCCAGTTTTTGAAGGCAGAAAATGTTCCTTCTTTGAAGAGTGCTTTTCCCAACCAGCCGCTTCGTCGATTTGAGAGAGATCTGTCCAATGAGATGTGGCAAATCGATATGATGAACGTCTATGTCGGGACGCAATCGCTCTATCTGACGAACTTTCTAGATGACCACAGTCGTTTCATCGTTAGCTATAGCGTCAGTGAGGAGCAGAGTTCATCAGTAGTTTTGTCTCTTTTAAAACGAGCGGTATCCTTTCGTAAGCCGTTAAGTATCATCACGGATCGAGGAATTCAATTTTGCTCATGGAATGGAGTGACCGCCTTTCAGATGGAGCTAAAAAGCTTAGGGATAGATCATCTTTTGGCCAGAGAACAGCATCCCGAGACGATGGGAAAAATTGAAGCGTTTCATAAAACGATAAAAAGGGAGTTGTTGACAACAACGGAATTTTCCGGAATAAGAGAAGCAAAATCAGTCATTCACGACTACATCATGTTTTACAATTTTGCTCGCCCTCATATGGGCATTGCTGATCAGGCTCCGGCAGAGCGTTATTTCAAACGTCTTCGCGCCTATAATCATCAATCGGTCTACTATCGAAAAGTGGTCCCTACACCTGGTCCAAATGATGAAATCACAAAAGGAAATTTCCCAAATGAAAAAACGCTTAACCGAACAAGAAAGCGAAATTCAAGCTCTGAAGAAAAATCTCAAAGAACTTCAAAGGGAAAACCGTCTCAAAGGAGCCGTTCTAGAGACAATAGAAGAAGTCAATGGGATTCTGGCGGCAGATGAACAAGGCAAACAACTGTTGTGGACCACTAATTTTCCACACAATCTAAAATCCAGAGTTGCTGAAAGAATTCAATCGGCTGTAAAAAAAACCACGACTTCCGAGGGTACCAAAAATATCTCGGAGTCTGCCTGGGAAGCAATCGACATAGAGTGGCTCAAATAGCGCGGCAAAGCTTGGCCTATTGGCCCGTAGCCGTCCATACTCCAAAGAACAACGCCAATCAGTGTTCTTTGGAGTTGGAAGTTTTGATTGTTCACCTGGTAAAGGACGATTTTGAGGCAAGTTTTAATATGACAGCTAAGCATGCGGCTTCCATAACAGGAAAAAAAATTTCGGCAAATTTGGTAAAACAGGTGAGAAAGCGCAATGGCTTGGAGAAAGCGCGCCCAATTCTGAAAAAAATTGGTAAAGTTAAATCGAGCTATGCCCATACTCTCAGCGTAGATGTTGTTCGGGAACAAGGCGAACATATTTTTGGATTCATTCAAGATAAAACAAAGGTAAGCTACCATTATCAAGCCACCGCACAAACATCAGATCAAGCGGTTGTGGGGCTAAAAAAATATATTCAAAGATTTGGAAAGCCAGATGCCATTCGCTGTGATAATGGATCTGAATTTAGAGGAGAGTTTAAGACATTTTTGATCAGTAAAGGAATCAAAATGATGAATCCTCTCCCTTATAATCCAGGTGCCAATGGATTCATCGAACGCTATTTTTGGACTCTACGGAAAGATTTGTTTAGAAAACTAAAAAAACAAGGAATTGAGCTTAATCAAAAAGTACTAGATGACTATTCCTATATCTGGACATACTGTCGAACAGTAGGAAAATCCAGAAGAACACCGGCTGAATTAGCTGGGTTAACCATTCCAGTTGCGTTTTATGATCGATTCGATATCGAAAAAGTAACTGTTCAGTCATGGACCTTCTGGCACATCAAAGGAATTTATGGATTGTTGCACGCATATGTCCGTGAAAATGTACTCCATTTTGAGGAGATAAAACGCAGGCAAAAAATTGCCTAAAATGTTAATTGATTGCCGGATAAAAACACTTATTACGTTCAGCGAGGTTACACCATTCGATACAATGCTCAAACCTTCTTCAAAATGTTGAAAGATCAGTTTGATGAAGAGGATGGATATTGGTTCAATTCAGACCAATTGGGTTCTTACCATGAGTATAAGCAGAAACTAAAGTTGGAAGGAATGGAAGAAATCAGCAAGGGAGTATTGCAAATGTTTGTGTCCGATGAGAAATCAGCTGTTATTTGGTTACATGCCTTTTTGGAAGCCCCAAAAACTTATTCGGATATTTCACCTGCATTCAATAAGGTTGCTTTCATTAGTGACGATGATGTTCCAGAATTGATCGAACTCCTTGACCAAAACTTCATTGTAGAAAGAGACAAGTATCGTCGTCCGATGAGTGAGGACGAAAAACAAACTCAACAACAAAAAAGGGACAAAGCTCTATCACATGAGTTTGAAGAACTGTTATTGGAAGCTAAAAATTCTAAAAAGAAAATAAAAAACTGTCGTAAACAAGCTGTTGTTTATGGGTTTGAACAATTCTATCGCAAAAACCGATTTGAAGACATTTTAACACTTGCCAAAAAGCTGGACAAAAAGATTCTGGAAAACAGTTCGGAAATCACGGAATTCATTGAGATCGCTGAGGTGAAGGTTGAAGGGTTTTAACAATATGGAAGGAGATGATTATGATTGATCAAGAAATCGTGGATACACTTCAACATGCTTCTGTTGAGGATAGAATTTTAATTATTGAAGCGTTATTGCAGTCGCTGAAGCAGGACATTCGGGTAAAACAGTCCTCAACAACACCATTCCGAGTCCAAACGTTTGATTTAGATGGAACGGTGCAAATGGATCGTGATGATATTTATGCAGAAAGGGTTTTATGACTCGTTTTGCGGTTGATACCAATTTATTGGTTTATGCTCACAATATATCATCCGAATTTCATGAAAAAGCACGGGTGTTTATCGAAAAGGTCATGAACCAAAAAGATGAGGATGGAAAGTTATCCCTTGTCATGCCTACTCAAGTTTTGATGGAGTTTTTGCATGTGATCACCTGGCAAAAATTAGAAAACCCCATTTCACTACCAATTGCTATTGATGTGGTACAAAGTTACCTTGATACAGGAGTTCAAGTCATTCACCAAAAAGACAATCAAATGGAAACTACTTTGGAAATATTGAAAACTTTAACGACAAGGAAAAGAATGTTTGATGTTGCGCTGGCAGCAACGTTGAAGAACAATGGAATTGATGGACTCTATACGGTCAACACCAAGGATTTTGAGGGGTTTGAATTTTTAACAGTGGTTAATCCTTTGGTATAGGTTATCAATGAATCTTCTTTCAAAATTGGTTATTGGCGCAAAAGTAAAA
>JADGAV010000060.1 GCA_015231825.1 SAR324 cluster bacterium | reverse complement strand
TCAAAAAATAATTTCTAAAATCCCGGTCAATCCCTGCTTTTCAAAGAATGATATTGCAAAAAATTCAATGCTGCGGCAGAAGATGAGTTTATAGAAAGAATTAAATTACTAATCAATACAAATATACAAGCCTGACACCTCGAATAGAAATAGGATTTAAACAGCTTATTGAAAAATGAAAACAAGACAATGTTTTGAGTAGTGCAGACAAAAATCTTACCGAAAGACATTCTCTTACAACAAGGTAACCGATATGCAGGAAAATATTGCCATGAAATTTTTTACTCTGTTTTTCCTCGTGATCTTAAATTTTCAAAACATTTCTTTTGGCCAAGATAGCAGAATGGTCAAAGTGGGGATCTATAATTTCAAGCCCCTCGTATACATAAATGAAGCGGGGGAAGCCAAGGGATTATTTGTCGACGTTCTGAATCATATTGCCAAGGAGAAGAAATGGGAAATAAACTACATACCGGGATCATGGCAGGAATGTCTTTCTCGACTTCAAAGCGGAGAGATTGATATTCTGACCAACGTTGCTCAAACGGAAGACAGAAACAAGATAATGGATTTTACCGAAAATTATCTTTTTTTGGATTGGGGAGTTGTTTATAGGAAAAATAATTCTCCGATTGACACGATATTCGATCTTCAAGATAAAACCATCGGTGTTTTAAATAGAGGCCGAGCTTCTGGAGCTTTTCAACAGCTCTTGGATCAATTCGGCATCCGCAGTCGATTTCTCAAAAATGAGAATTACACCCAGATTTTCGAAGCGATTGAAAAAAGTGAAGTTGATGTCGGACTCTTTTTAAATACCGTCGCCATAGAACTTGCTAGCAATTATGATGTCGAACAAACCCCAATAGTGTTCTCTCCAGCAAAATTCAAGTTTGCAGCAAAGGAGAATCAAAATCGAGAAATTTTGTCGACATTGGACAAAGGTATCTCCGAATTAAAAACAGATAAGAATTCGATCTATTATCAGAGTCTTCACAAAGGAATAAACGCATATGAGCCCAATGAAATTATACCTCCATGGCTGATAACGGCATTGTTGGTAATTATTTTAGTCTCTTTTATATTAGTTGTTTTCAACATAGTGTTGAGAAAATCAATTCGATACAAAACATCAAAATTGGTTGAGACCAATGAACGCCTTGAAAAAGAAATTGATGAACGCAGTCGGGCCGAAGAGTTACTGAAGCAAAGTGAAGGCAGGCTTAACAATCTTTTACAATCTATCCAGGCCGGAGTCGTTGTACACGATGTAAAACAAAGCAGGATTATTCAATTCAATGCTACTGCTCTGGATATTCTTGGTATGACAGCAGATCAGGTATTGGGAAAAAGCACTATAGATCCCGGCTGGGCTTTTATTCATGAAAACAATAAACCTATGTCGGTGGATGAGTATCCTGTAAATATTGTTAAGCAGACAAAAAGGCCGCTCTGGGATTATATTGTTGGGATAGTAAAAGACTCTAAAGTTGAACCCACCTGGGCGATAATCAAGGCCACTCCACAATTTGATAAAGATGGAGAAATGTTTGAGATTATCGTTTCTTCTATGGATATCACTGAACTCAAACGGACGGAAACCAAAAATTTACAATTAGAAGCCCACTTGTTCCAAACTCAGAAATTGGAGGCCATTGGCACTCTGGCAGGAGGAATTGCACACGATTTTAACAATATGCTTGGAATTATATATGGTAATGTCTCCTATCTATTAAACGATTACAGTGAAAATGAGGAAATTGTCGAGGTGCTGTCTGACATTCAGGAAGGAGCCAAAAAAGCACAAAATTTAACCCAGCAACTCCTTACCTTCGCAAAAGGGGGAGCACCCATAAAAAAGACAACAAATATTAACAAATTAATTAAAGACTCCGCAATATTTGTAACGCGAGGTGCTAAATCAAAATGCAATTTTGACCTTGCAGATGATCTATGGAGCGCTGAGGTTGATGCTGGTCAGCTGAATCAGGTTATCAGCAACCTGGTCATCAATGCCTCTCAAGCCATGCCAATTGGCGGTATTATCACAATACGATCAGAGAATATAGAAATTGAAAAAGGGAATACTATTCACTTGCCAACCGGAAAATATATCAAAATCATTCTTGAAGACCAGGGGGTCGGAATTTCAGAAAAAAACCTTCCTAATATTTTTGATCCCTATTTCACTACGAAACAGACTGGCAGTGGACTTGGACTATCAACTTCATACTCGATTATTAAAAACCACGGAGGCCATATTGGGGCCGTATCAAAATTAGATGAAGGCACAACTTTTAATATTTTCCTTCCGGCTTCAGACAATGAAATTCCAGCAGTTGACAAAAAATTAACGATAGCAAATTCAGGTCATGGCAAAATACTTGTTATGGATGATGAGGAACCCATTTTAAAAATGGTGGGCCGGATGCTCAATCGAATGGGATACGAACCATATTATGCTAAGGACGGAGAACAAGTCATTGAAATTTACCGGACTGCTCTCCAGTCCGGCAAGCAATTCAAACTTGTGATCCTTGATTTGACAATTCCCGGTGGAATGGGAGGGAAAGAAACAATAGAGAAATTGTTGCAAATAAACCCTGATGTGAAAGCTGTTGTTTCCAGTGGCTATTCAAACGATCCAGTTATGTCAAATTATAAGAAATATGGCTTCTGTGGGGTAATTCCAAAACCATATTCACAAGATGAGGTTGCTAAAGTTTTTAATGAAATCAATTCTTAATATGGTTAATCCTCGAAGAAAGTGTGCCTCTGTTTTTATCGACTTACAAGGAAATGAAAAATCAAAACTGATTGAACTATTGGGTCAATCATTAGCTGAAAGAGCAACAAATTATGCTGCTCTCCACCTAAAATATCACTGTGCTTTGCACATTTTTGCCATATACCTTGGCTTCTATTTCTTTTCAGAGCATCAGAATTTTCTGTGTCGCTCCTTAAAAAATAGGAGATGCAATATTAATTTAACCTCACGTACTTTGTGATTTAAACGAAGACATAAATTTTTTTAACAAAGAGATTCCGGCAAAGGTCTGATTTGGAGCCATATACTGCTCGCTTCATTGAATTCTCACCGAGTATGTTGCCTCTCATTCTGAAGAGAATAGAACGACAATGCGCTTCTAGCTTCGAAATTCCATAGACTTCTATTCGATATAATTTCTATATCTACTTTAGCCGCTATTCACTTATAAGTTTATTTTGTGAATCAACCACCCACTTTAGGATTTCCAGTTTTTCTTCTACTTCCAAGGAGGAATTTTGGTGAGCAATTTTGTACCTAAGTGGAGGCATATTGTCGATTAGAACAGATACTGCGATTGCACCCAGGTCGTCCAGAGGTGAACCATGGCCTCCGAATGGAAATCCATCCGATAGATCTAGGTGCGATTTTGCTTCTTCAATGTCATGATTGATGATTTGTTTAATCCCAGGAATCTTGTAATACCATGGGTAATCGATCGTATTACTATGACAGTTATAACATTTCTTTTCAAAAATTGGCTGGACGGTTTCTTGGTAGGATTTTGCAATAGATTCAATATCCGAGAGTGCTCTTTTTTCCTCGACATTCATTTTTCTACTTGGAACCGTTTTGTGCCTAATTGTGGAACTGTTGGGAGTTGGATTAGTATTGTGCTTAGCATCGGAGATGTTGGAAGGGGGATCTTCAATTCTTGGTTTAACGATCTTCGGCTTTTGCTTTAATGTTTGCTCTTTTTTGTTTTGCTCGGACTTGGAATTCTTTACAGCCTGCTTTTTTATTTCAGTTTTTTTTGGCTCGTCTTCCTTTTTGTGGGTTTCATTCCCATGAGCAAAAATAAAAAAGGGAACAATAAGAAATGGAAAAATGATTATTCGGTTCATGCCTTCTCCAAAGATAAAATTATTTGGTCTGTCCCAAGTTCAGGGGTATAGTAGTCTATTGGAGAAGAGTATTCTACACTCTGAGGAGCGTTTTTAGAGCAAATGGGGTCCTTGGCGAGAAGAGTCCAAGGGAATAGTAGTGATAAAATTTTGGGTTTTTTACAAGGAGAAATCCTCTCAAAAAAGAGGAGAGTGTGAGAAAAATTGCTGTTATTAGCAATAAAACCTTGGCAAGTCGGTTTGGAGACAACAAAATATCCCAATTCGAATAACAGCAAGATTCTGGCAGGGTAATTTGAGGGAGATGTTCCACCTCAGCAGTCAATAAAACAAGGCTAGGATCTTCAGTGTGGTCATGGAGATGGAAATTTTCGCAAAACAAAAAAATTAAGTATGGAATTGTCAAGGATAGCAATAAAATCCACGTCCTATTTTTATTAAAAACCAAACTCATAAGAAAAAATATAAGAATCGTGATACTTCAAAATTTTAGAATCATGAACTTCTGGTAATCTGATAGGTGAGTCAAATTGATGAAACCAGAAGTGACTTAAAAGAGCAATTGATCACTCCAGGGGTTAAATTCGCAATCAATTTACATGAAGCACCGTTCCCATACCCGCTTCAGCATGCTCCAAAACGTGACAATGAGTTAGCCAATGTCCCCGATCTGTTGCAATGAGACCTATTTCTATAGTTTCGTTTCCCTTAACAAGAACTGTATCCCGGAAAAAATTTTCGGTTACGGATTTCCCGTTTCTAGTTAGCACTTTAAAAAACTGCCCGTGTAAGTGCATGGGATGAAGACGGCTTGATTCATTAACTAAGCGAATTTTGTAAAATTGTCGGTGGTGTAAATTTAGTACCTTATGTTCCCCAAATGCCTTATTGTTGAGGGTCCATTCAATGCCGAAATCACCTCCTCTTCGGGCATTGAGCCTGTATTCTTTGTCAACCGGGAGCTGGTGTGCTTTGCTCCATTCCGGCACTTTAAGATTAGCAGGTGCTGAAAAACCAGATGTGTTCACTCTTTCTTCTCCGACAACAATTTTTGCCAGAAGAAATGGATTGTTTGTCAAATTATCTTGGACTGGAATCGTTGTTCCTTTGAGAGATGGTCGAATTGTGAGATCCAAGTCGATCCGATTCCCTGGAGCAAGAAGATCGCCATTAAAATCAATAGGCGCAGATGCCAACATTCCGTCTACGGCAATAACTTTGGCAGAAAGAATCCCAAGAAATGGTCTAAAAATACGAGCATTGGCTACATTAACGAGTCTCAAACGGATTCTTTCACCTGGTTTGACTGAAATCTCAGGATTTGTTTTTCCGTTGACAGTAACCATGTTGCCCCACCGTCCATCATGCATCAAATCATGATGGGTGTTAAAATGAGGATAAATTTGGAAATCCTGGTTGATGGCCCAGTCATCGATAATCCATACCAGATCTTTGTCATATTGAGGTTCTTTAGGGTTTTCAACGATAAGTGTTCCATACAATCCCCTTTCAATTTGCTCACTGGTTCTTACGTGTGGGTGGAACCAAAAAGTTCCTGCATCTTTGGGCGTGAATTCGTAGGCAAAAGATTCGCCTGGTGGGATCGGCGGCTGGGTAATCCCTGGAACACCATCCATGGCGTTGGGCACCCGAACCCCATGCCAGTGAATCGTCGTCGACTGAGGAAGACTGTTTTTGAAATTTACTTTTAAAGTGTCCCCCAATTGAATCCGCAATTCAGGCCCCGGGACTTTTCCGTTGTATGTCCAGACCTTCGTTTTTTTTCCTGCGACAAACTCTATTTCTCCAGGAATCGCCTCGATGAAAAACTCCCTAATTTTTCCATTGGGAATAATTTCATTTTTATAAGCATCATGAAATTCCGTGACGAGTTCAGATTTGACTTTTAAAGCCGATATGTCTTTTGTTGATTCAGCAAATATCGGTTTTCCAAACAAAGTACCCATTGCTAAAACCCAAAATATCATGATGATAATATTGTTTTTCATATCAATTATCCAGTTGGGCTGTTCGGCTGTAGTTCTTTTTCCAAAATCATGGTTTGATTTTAACCATTTAAACCATCTGTTTTACAGGCAATTTAGTCTTCATGCATGTTCGTCATAATTGTGCTATTCAATTTCCAAGTAAATCTAAATTATACTGGCTGAGATCTCCAATTACAGAATCTAAAGGGATTTAAAAAATTAGCTCCTTAGCAGAATCTGTGGGTTAATTCTGGTCCAGGAAGATCATCCATTGCATGAAATAAGGCTATTTTCAGGATATCGTAGTTCCGAAAACCACAAGATTTTCTTGTAACAAGATTTATTTTCGGGAACAAACCTTCAACGGGACCTGATGAAAACTCCTTTTTTGCTTTAAACCAATTCATAATAAGAGGTTGATGATTTCTGATTTCGTTTTATCCCCTAATTCTGCTGAAGACCCATAAATTCAAAAGCCGTCTATTTGAAAGGGCACGATCAAATAGACGTTGTCTCCTTAACTAGATACAATTGAAAAAGCCTGACATTATCTCTATTTAAAACTCAAGGATGTTTTGATCTGTTTCAATGGGACGAACTCGATTTCAGATTTCTTCAGGATTCAGTAGTCCGCCCAGACCGTGGAACTGCCATCCTGACCGACAGCCAGCACCTGGTAAGATTCTTTTCGATTACCCTCCATTCCTGGTGATCCCATAGGCATTCCCGGTACAGTTAACCCTTTGATATCCGGTTTTTCTTTCAGCAGCCGATGAATGTCTTTCGCGGGAATGTGTCCTTCAAAGAAATACTTTCCAATAATTCCGGTATGGCAGGCACCGTATTGGCGTCTGATTCCCAAGCGTTCCTGAAGCGCACTGCGATTATTTTCTGAAACCATTTTGACTCTAAATCCGTTTTCTTCTAAATGGGCCCCCCATTCTTCGCAGCATCCTCAACCAGGCTGCTTGTAAACTTTTATTTCTATCAGCTCTGCCTGTACATCCGAAGAACGCATTAAAAAACTTCCGAAGATACCAGCGAACAAAACTACTGACGCAATTGTTACAATTAGGGCTGATCTTTTTTTTGTATTCATCATCATCCCCCCTCCCGACGATATTTGTTCGTTCAATATAATTACATAGGAAAACTAAAAAGTTACATGAAAATATAGCAACTGGAAATCGGTATGTAAATCGGAAATTCTGCAGAAAGGGGTCACGTCTCAATTTTGTTCATGGAATGATATTTTAAAAATTCAATGCTGCTGCTGAAGATGAGTTTATGGAACAAATAAAATTACTGATCAATACAAATATACAAGCCTGACACCATATTAATGCAAAAATCACCATTTTCAAAACCGCAGGGTTTGAAATATGGTGCATTGAATTGTTGGATGATTTCTTGAATTAAGATGCTTTTTCAATCCCTTCAATTAGTTCGATTTTAACTATTTCCGGAATTGCATTTTCTGTATGCCATAATGTGTATTTGTTTTGAAGATTTAACCAAAGTTCTGGAGTTGTTCCAAGAGCTTTGGAAAGCCTCAAAGCCATTTCAGGAGTAACCTTTCCTCTCTCATTAAGGATTTTTGATAGTGTTTTTCGAGACACACCAATTTGTACGGAAAGCTGTGAAATACTGATTGAAAGAGGTTCTAAATAATGCCTTTTTAAGATACCCCCAGGATGTGTGGGAATTCGATTTCTTTTTCTCATAACTTACTCCCTCAATGATAATCTAAATAATCGACAACGTGAGCATCCCCATCTATAAACTTGAAAATAAGTCTCCAGTTGCCTGAAACATTTACAGACCAATGCCCTTTTAGTTTTCCTTTTAACGGATACAAACTGGAACCAGGATAATTCATATCCTCAATTCTCATTGAGGCATCTAGGCGGTCTAGTGTATCAGCTAATTTTTAAGCATGTTTAGCCTGAATACCTTTCAGAGTTCCATTGTAGAAGAAATTTTCTAAACCTTTATGTACAAATGATCGTATCATGCAAACAACGTAATCTTTTGGGTTACATTTGTTAAACAAAGCGAGGAGATTTTGAATATGAATTTTTAGAATCCAACGACAGAAATGAGAGCTTGCTGGAACGGAGCGAGGGAGGAGCACAGTGTAAGCAATCCTTCTCCATTCATTTGTTCGATTTTTTGTGCAAAGCCCCTATTTGCAATTGTTACAGGAACTGATGTGCAACAATTTTCATATGTTCCAACGCCTCTTCGAAATCATACTCACTGATACATTGCTCAACTTTAGTTAGGGCCTCAACAGTGTCAGGACCTTTAAGAAGTTCCTTCAGTTTTTCAAGGACCTTTGCCGCATCGGTATCATCCTCCTCAAGCAGGTTTGTTAACTCATCTATGAGCGGTTTTACAATCGTAGCATCTATTTTTTTGAGGACCCCTTCATTTCTCTTATCACCCTCAACGACAGGATGATCTAAGGCTTCAAGCCCCATTATAACAGGCTCCAATGCCAATACAACTTTCGTTAAAAGCCCTTCAATCTTTTCATCTGTTTCTCCGGCATTTAATGCCGACTCCAGTTCCTGAGCACTATCATAAACGCCAATAGCTCCAATACTGCCAGCCACTCCTTTAAGGGTATGAGCACAACGGGTTGCGGCCTGTGGATCACTGTCTTGTTGTGCCTTATGGAAGTTGCTTTGAAAATCTCGTTGATTATCACGAAATTTGATCAGCAGTTTACGATAAAGTTTGTGATTGTTCTGAGTTGTTGCGAACCCTTTTTTTATATCAATGCCTGCTAGGGGTGGAAAGCCCTCTTCAGCCTTTGTATCTTCAGAATTTGTTTTTTCTACTTCAGTCTTTGTTTCAATAGTTTCATCCATAAGTTTGCTTGGAACGATCCATTTAGCCATCACGCTGAACATTTCATCCACATTAATCGGCTTTCCGATGTGGTCATTCATTCCTGCGTCAATGACCTTTTCTCGATCACCAGCCATGACATTAGCTGTCATCGCTATTACCGGTAAATTCTTGAATTTTTCCTGCTCACGGATTTTCCGACTAGCAGTGTATCCATCCATAATCGGCATCTGACAATCCATCAACACTCCATCAAAGGTCTCTTGCTCTAGAATATCCAGAGCTACTTGACCATTTTCGGCTAATTTTGAAATCAGGCCATTATTACTCAGCAGTTCCATGGCTAATTCTTGATTGATTTCATTGTCTTCTACTAAGAGAATCTTCGCTCCTCGTAATTTTTTCAGGATTGATTTTAAGTCGGTTCCTAAGTTTGATCCCCGACCATATCCTTCTGCTTCATACCCTAACGCTTCCATTATAGCAGTGAGTAAATCGGAGGGTGTGAACGGTTTCGTCAGTACACAGCTGAACCTTGCCTCTTTCTGTTCTTCTAAAGCTTCTTCACGACCAAAAGCTGTAACCAGAATGATTGGTGGGGCGGAGTTTTTTTGCTGAATCTGAAGGGTGGTGTCCATGCCGTCTAATCCAGGCATTTGCCAATCCATTAAGATCAAATCAAAAGGTTTTTCTTTTTGTCCTATACGATCCAGAGCCGCTTGACCAGATGCCGCAGATTCGACTTTGAAACCCAGCGATTCCAAAATATTGACCGAAATTTCGCGAGCAGAGGCATTATCATCCACCACCAGCACGAACAATCCTTGAAGTTCGGAAAGTTTTGCTTTTTCTTTTTGTTCGAATGCCTTGGATTGCCGACCAAATTTCGCTGTAAATTGGAAGGTACTACCTTTGCCCGCCTCAGTTTCAACCCAGATTTCCCCGTTCATCATTTCGCTTAAACGTTTCGAAATCGTTAATCCTAATCCTGTGCCGCCATATTTCCGAGAAGTCGAACTATCTGCCTGAGAAAATGATTGAAACAATTTATTTTGTTGCTCCGGTGTCATGCCAATGCCTGAATCACGAACAGCAAAGTGAAGAGTGACGGAATCTTCTGTGATTTCTTTAACCTTTACTAGAACCACAATCTCCCCATTTTCGGTGAATTTTACTGCATTGTTGCCCAGATTCACCAGAATTTGTCCCAATCGCAAAGGGTCGCCAACCAGGTCCATAGGAACGTCTGCAGCCAGGTCAAAAAGAAGTTCCACTCCTTTTTCTTCAGCTTTAAAACCAACCAGATTGGCTAAATTGTCCATAACATTTTCCAAACGAAAATCAAGAGACTCCATGTCCATTTTTCCGGCCTCGATTTTTGAAAAATCCAGTATATCGTTGATAATACCGAGCAAAGATTCCGCTGAACGATTCACTTTATCAATATAATTACGTTGCTTTTTATTGAGTTCTGTTTGCAGTGCCAAGTATGACATTCCAATGATTGCATTCATAGGTGTACGGATCTCATGACTCATATTAGCAAGGAAATCGGATTTGGCTTTGGTCGCTTCCTCCGCAATATCTCTGGCGCCTTGCAGTTCAATTTCAACTTTTTGCCTTCTTACAATTTCTGATGCCAAACGGCGGTTCCAAACAAGGATAATCAAAAATATACTGGAGGCAACTATCAAAATTATGAATGCATACTTCCATATCTGACTGTAATCGACAGTAGTTTCGAACTCAACCGGAAGCCATTTATCATAGACGATTCTCTTTTCAGAAGCGCTCATTGTATCTAAAGATTTATTGATGAGAGAAAGCAATTCAGGGTATGCCGGATCAATCCCAATACGATGTTCATAGGTGTACCCTCCATCGCCCGCAACTTTTAAATCTTTTAATCCCATCTTTTGCAAATAGTTCACAGCGACTGCCAAATGGCCTACGAAAGCAAAGACTTCCTTGTTTGATGTCATTAATAACCCTTCGGGAACATCTTTAGTTTCGATCAGTTCTATTTCAGGGTGTACTTTAGTAAGAAACTGTGCGCTCGTATAACCTTTTCCAACAGCCACTTTTTTTCCGTACAAAGAACTCATATTTTTTATAAAACTGACATCTTCCCGCGTAACGATCACCAACGGAAAGGTGATATAAGGCTTACTATAAAGGATTTTTCGATTGATCGAGTCATCCCGGGAAATATTGGGAATCATTGAAATCTCTTGATTTTCATACTTTTTCAGCACACCAGCCCAATTTTCACTAGACATGTATTTAAACTGAATCCCTGCTTTTCCGGAAATGGATTTGAGATAATCAGCGATCAGACCATCAAAATCTCCCGATGGAGAAATTACGGAAAGTGGAGCTCGATCAACTTCACTAAAAAAGAATTGGGGGTGATTTTGGGTAAATAACAGTTCCTTTTCACTCAACTTCATCTGATCTTGTGATTCTGGTGATGAAATCTCTCCAATCCATTTTTTTTCCAATGACGATAACTCACCTGGAGTCATGGAAGCCATAGCCTTGTTGAACATGGATATTAATTCAGGTTGATCAAAATGAGCCATAATGTGTAGTTTGCGACTCGTATTGGAATCAAAGGATTTGAACCAGGAAGATATCTTCAATTCTGATATATAATGCTTGGTAAAAATGTAGTTGGCCACAGGGAGACTCTCGATTGTCGCAACTGCTTTTCCATCGAGTACGGCCTGGAAAGCTGAAAGGGAATCTTTTGTGGTGAGCAACTTCACTTCAGAATGATGGGTGGAAAGAAACTCCTCATAAGCCCAGCCTTTGGGAACCGCAATTGTTTTTCCTTTCAAATTGTTTATGCTTTGAATGTCTGATGTCCCTCTTTTGATGATAAAATAGTTTTTATAATGGTACAGGGGTAATGAAAACAGTCCTTGTTTTTCCCGCTCTGGTGTTTTGTTGATGGAATGGAGTACATCCAGTTTTTTCTGTCTGAACTGATCTTGTAGTCCGCTCCAACTGTCACTGGTGATGTACTCTAATTTGATACCAATACGTTGTGCCAAAAGGTTCATTAGATCAATCATGTATCCCTGAGGGCGTCCATCAACCGCAAAATCGAAGGGGGGCCAGTTCGTTTCGTTACTGACTTTGATGACAGGATTTTTTTTAAGGAAGGAGGTTTCGTCTTGGTTGAGTTGAATTTTTGATGGCTTCTCAGGTTTATTCGATCCCAACCAGCGTCTATTTAACTCAACCAGTTTATCTTCGGGAATATTCCGCATCGCTTTTGTAAAAAGAGAATGCAGTTCCGGCCAGTCTTTTCTAACAGCGATAGAAATCTTATCACCTACTTCCAGTCCCGGGAAAGAGGGATTTCCCGCAAGCATCAAATTAGTGAAACCATGATGTAGGATCAAATACTCTGCGACAGCCGTATTTTCCAGCAAAGCATCGGCCTCACCATAAGATACTTTTCGAAGTCCTTCTAACGGAGAATCGACCAGAATCATTTTAATATCTGTATGATTTTTTTTTATCACCTCCTCAAAGTCATACCCACGGATTACAGCCACCTTCTTCCCATACAAATCTTTATAGTCTCGAAGGAATTGTGTTTCTTTTCGTATAATAATTGATTCAAAAGTTTTTAGAAATGGCTCTGTAAACAAGGCGGATTTGCGATGTTCAGAATTATCTTCATAAGCAGTGATTACATCAATTTTCTTGCTTTCAAATTGGTTAATGAGTTTATCCCAAGAGTCTCCCTGTACAAATTCTAACTGAATACCAATGGATTTAGCTAAAATACGCAGGTAATCCATGCTATAACCTTTTGCTCTTCCGTTTTCAAAAAAATCGAAAGGAGCCCATTCATTATCATTAGCCACTTTGACTACGGGATGCGAGGCAACCCAGGATTTTTCCGATTCGGTGAGTTGAATGAGTTTTTCAGTGGCGCTGGAACCTTCCTTTGCAGGCATTGCCATCCATTTTTGTAAAATGACATTTTTTTCTTTCTGTGAAATAGACTCCATCCCCTTAATGAAGATCGACGCCAGAAGAGGTTTTGATTTATTAATGCCAATATGAAGATCGTTGGAATAAAAATCGATAGGAAGAGTGGGTTTGAGTCCACTTTGCATAGTAGAAGTCAGGTTGTGCATCACAGTAGGGTAGGCATCAATATAGACATCCGCCCTTTTCAATAGAACAGCATCTATGCCTTCTGTCATTGAATCCACTGTAACTAATCCAATATCTGGCCATTTATTTCTAAGATTTTGTATGATGGCATATCCATCAATGACAGCGACTTTTTTGTCTCTCAGATCTTCAATGCTTTGCAGGTTCGACTCATTACTCCTTACAAAAGCATAATCTCTGATTTTAAAATAGGACTTGGTAAAACGAGTAAAATCCTCCCTTTCCTTTGTATAATAAATTGCCGGTAAGATATCTAATTTTCCTTTTTTAAAATCATCAAGCAATGTCTTCCAGGTTAATCCGGTTACATATTCCAGCTTCAGGCCTGTTTTTACTGCAATGAGATCAATAATTTCTTTTGAAATCCCTTTCCAGTTGCCATCCTCAACAAAATCAAACGGGGCCCAATCCATCTGTCCTCCAACCCTGACTTGAAGATGGTTCTTCAGCCATTTTCGCTCCTCGTTTGATAAATTGATACTGACGTCATCCGCCAGCAATGAAAGCGGAGAAAACAAAATCAATGAAATAATTAAAAAAATGAATTGGCGCATATACCTAATCTATTTTTTGTTTTGAATTTTCTATAATTAACCCAAGTGTTCTCACAAGGTTTATTCGAATGCCGAATTGACCGGCAAGTTTGCCCTATAATGGACAGCTTGCTGGGCGATTATAGGGAGAATTTGCCGGTCGAACAATTGGTCCTCAATGCTTGAGAGCGAAGCGAAAAGCATTGAGAACCATTTGGGAGAACGGGTACCGGGCAGCGCGTCATTCCCAAGGTCCCCTTTTTGCGAAGCGGAGGGCCTTGGGAACGTCTGCATCAGGGACATCAAACAGCAACACTGAATTTTTTAGAGGTGAAAAACTGAAAACCTTTTGACCAACTGTGTGACAGTTTCGGCTGTTTGATGTCCCTTGAATGCTTTTGTTCGATTTTTACTGATTCAATTTGTTGTATTTTATGCACTTTGAAAAGTTTTGATGCTATCTAGCTCCTTAGCTATTTTCTTTCTCACTTCTCTCATGTCATATTCTTTTTGTAAATTGATAAAATAACTATCTGATACTCCAAAATACTTAGCTAATTTGAGTGCTGTTTTTATTGTAATTGATCGTTTTCCTCTTATGATTTCACTAGCAGTCATGTTATCGATTTTAGCATCTTTTGATAACCGATATGCAGTAACACCATAAGGTTCCATAAATTCTCTTTTTACAATGATACCAGGGTGAGACATTTGATTGAATTTTTCCATAAAACCTCTAATGATAATCGATGATTTCTACTCGATAGGCATGTCCATTTCTCCAAGTGAAACAGATTCGCCACTGTTTGTTAATCCTAATACTATATTGACCTTTTCTATCATGGGTTAATGGTTCTAGTTCATTTCCTGGTGGTACTTTCAAATCTTCAAGAATATCTGCAGCATGAAGAAGAGCTAATTTATCTACAGCTATTCCGCTTCTTTGAATATCTGTAGGTAATTTTTTTGAAAACTTTCCTTCCCAGATTTTCTTAGTTTCTATGCTATAGAATTCTTTAATCATTCTTCTTGTCCTAAATCCAAATGAATTATAAAATGATAGTTTAGAACAATAGTATTATTTAACAATAATATCTCAAGTGAATAAGATCAGCAAATATATTTTTCGGAATTTGAATATTTTTGAATCGAACGCCGAGTTGAGAGCTTTTTGAGCAAGCGCAGCGCAGGGAAAAAATCCTTCTCAAACGATTTGTTCGCATTTCTCATATAATGTTTCTGGAGCTATATCCAGACCATTTGGCCACGCAATGGTTCCACCTTCGATAGTTGCTTGCTTGAAAAAATACAAATCGGCCAGTGGTTTGAAAATAGGCCCTCGATTCAAATATTCTGAAAAATCTATATTTCCTTTCGTCCCATCATCAAATTCTACGTAGTAGACATAGTTTCTTTTATATTCTATTTCTTTTACATCATTCATATTCCACATTTTGGTTCTCCTTTAATCCAATGGATCAATTTTCTTTAGTTCTTTATCATTCATTGCTAATTCCCAATTTTGAGCGATCTCATCAGAATGCAAATCTACCCATTCTCTTACTAATTTTCGTGCAGTCTTTGAACCCAAATCCCCTTTTATCATATTTCCTTTGAGGTCAAATACAGCTTTATTTCCCTGAAATTCAGTATGAAAATGAGGAGGACTATGCTCATCATAAAACATTCTGATAATGATTCCAAAGAACCTTGATATTTCTGGCATAAAATTGTCCTTTTTTTCGATGCGAACGTCTAAAATCAGGCTCGCCCATTCTCAAACGTTGGCACGCCAACACTTTGAAGAATCTGATAAAAATGGCTGTGGGCGTAGCTTGAATTTTTTTGTTCTGCTGTCGTTAATTTGGATATACTCTGTGAGTATCAGAATATTAGAAAATATAGTGGAATTGCTAAAATCACGCAACC